>NZ_JAGQCV010000001.1 GCF_024346375.1 Synechococcus sp. ATX 2A4
ATCGATGAGCGCCTTCCAGGGCACAACCGCCTCCATCTCAGAGAGAAAACGCTCACGTTTGGTGCGCTTTTTGGCTGTGGACTGCTCGTAGTCCCCGAATCCAAGCTGCTTTCCACCCATGAACCCAGTCCTTACATGCGATCACAAGGCCATTGTCCCGTGAATAGGCTGACTTTTCCAGAGTCTCCCTAGCTCATGGTGTGGGAAGGATTGGTACCAGAATTGGGCTGGGGCGTTATCGAATTCATTGCAGGCCTATGGAGAGGTAAGGATGTTGTCGCACAACGAAAGTCGTGTGGTCGGTTCTAAATGAATGGATATTTCAAGGATTCAGTCCCTCGTGCTTGTGATGCGCGGTTGCAGGTACTGCCGGAACCGGAATCATCGGATGACAGCGACCAGGCCCTGCGTCAAAGGCGTTGGTTGGGGGGTTTATCGCAGATGTTGGATGACTTGCTGGCTGGATCTGATCAGAATCTGACTAATTCAGAATCTGCCTGAATGGCCGGCTCCTTCGGGTTGGCCTCTACCATCAGCATAGTCCGATGGTGTGATAAAGCGTGTGGTGTGAATGCCGCCCTTGCCATGCCGGTGCAACCGGCGCTTCGTAGATGTCAGAGCTCGGCGGCTCGGCGGGCCAGTTGCTGGGTGGGATCCGCGCCGAGCATCAGCGAGGCGTCGTTGCCCCCGTCAGCCATCGGTACCAGCAGACGCAGGGGGCGCCTGTCGCTGGGGGGAGGCACCAGGCCCGCAGCATCAAACTGTGCGGCTCCCGGCGGTAGAGCCGTCTCACCTGCCGCCACCAGCTCTTCGCTGCGGTTGGGCAGTTGCCACTGCTGAGCTGCGCCATCGTCGACCTGCAACGGTCGTTGGTGATCGATGCGCTGGCCGGGCTCAAGGGCGTTGAGACGCAGGCGCGGGCCCGCTGGATAGGCGGGATCGGGCTGCTCGAACAACACCAGGCCCCAACGCTGGCCCGCGGCATCACTGAGCGTCCAGTGCGGGGGAGAGGCCTCCGCCATAGCCGCTGCGAGCGCTGCAGCTGATCCCTCCGCTAAAGCCGGTGCCTCCGCCAGGGCAGGCCGTGGCAGCAGCGACACCCCGGCGATGAGCAGCACGGCCGCCAGCGTTGCGACGAGCAGACGCGCCGCCAGCCTCGCTGGCCGGGCAGCGGCGCCGCTGCTGGCGCGAAGCCTGGGCGTCCTACCAGATGAAACGGCCATGGGCTGCGGAGGCTTGGGACCTCCTGACCCTATGCCGATCTGCCGATAGGCGCCTAGGAGCAGGATCACACGCGGTGCCACGGATCAGCGGTAGCATTGTGACGGGTTTAGGTGCTTATCCGCATAACTGCACCTCCGTGATGTCCTATTCCGCCCCAGGGCGGCCAGGTCTTTCTCTCAGTGCTGTTGGCGGTGGGCCGTCGTCCCAGTGGCGAACGTCCGCGCCTCCCTCCCGTCCTTCGTGTTTCGACACCATGGTCACCACGTCCCTCCGCCGCCTCCCCGGCCTGTCCTGGGGGTCCTTCAAAGACTGGGTCACCAGCACCGAAAACCGCCTCTACGTGGGCTGGTTCGGCGTGCTGATGATCCCCACCCTGCTGACGGCCACCGTCTGCTTTGTGATTGCCTTCGTGGGCTCCCCGCCCGTCGACATCGACGGCATCCGCGAGCCCGTTTCCGGCGGCCTGCTCTATGGCAACAACATCATCACCGCCGCGGTGGTGCCCAGCTCCAACGCCATCGGACTGCACTTCTACCCGATCTGGGCCGCTTCCAGCCTCGATGAGTGGCTCTACAACGGCGGCCCCTACCAACTGATCATCTTTCACTTCCTGATCGGCATCTTCTGCTGGATGGGGCGGGAGTGGGAGCTGAGCTACCGGCTCGGCATGCGCCCCTGGATCGCCGTGGCCTACAGCGCCCCGGTGGCCGCCGCCACCGCCGTGCTGCTCGTGTATTCGATCGGTCAGGGCTCCTTCTCCGATGGCATGCCGCTCGGCATCTCCGGCACCTTCAACTTCATGCTGGTGCTGCAGGCCGAGCACAACGTGCTGATGCACCCCTTCCACATGCTCGGGGTGGTGGGCGTGTTCGGCGGGGCCCTGTTCTCCGCCATGCACGGGTCCCTCGTCACCAGTTCACTGGTGCGCGAAACCACCGAGGCGGAAAGCCAGAACCGTGGCTACAGATTCGGTCAGGAGGAGGCGACCTACAACATCGTGGCCGCCCACGGCTACTTCGGCCGTCTGATCTTTCAATACGCCTCCTTCAACAACAGCCGCAGCCTGCACTTCTTCCTGGCCGCCTGGCCGGTGATCGGCATCTGGTTCGCGGCGCTGGCGGTGGCGAGCTTCTCGTTCAACCTCAACGGCCTCAACTTCAACCACTCCGTGATCGACCACCAGGGCCGGGTGATCAACACCTGGGCCGATGTGCTCAACCGCGGCGGGCTGGGCATCGAGGCCATGTACGAGCGCAACGTCCACAACTTCCCTCTGGATCTGGCCACCCGTTCCAGCACCCCTGTGGCGCTCATCGCCCCAGCGATCGGTTAGTGGGACTTTGACCCCCACCCAGCCGCAATAAAACCGTCCAGCCACATCAAGGCCTACCTGGCCGCGTTCACCCCCATCCCCGCAGCTCCCCATGCCCCATCTGCTCCTGCCGCTGCGGCGCCTGGTCCGTTCGGCACTTGCCGTTGGGGCGCTGGGAGTGCTCGCTGCCGTGCTGCTCTGGGCCACCCCACCGGCTCACGCCAGCCTGGAGCGCTCCCCGGTGGAGCCGGCGGAGCTGGCCAGGGCGGTGACGGAGATGGAGCAGCTCGACCGGATGCGCGTCGCTCTGGCCTCCAGCCTGGAGGGCCAGAGCGACGCCCCCACCATCGAAACGATGAAAGAGGTGTGCAAGCCGGTGGGGATGAAGGCGATGGCGATCGGCAAGGAGAACGGCTGGCAGGTGCGCCAGGTGGCCAGCAAGTACCGCAACCCCGACCACGCCCCCAGCAACGGACAGGAGCGGGAGGTGATTGATCTGTTCCACCGCCAGCAGGCGATCACCGGCCTCTGGCAGCCGGCCACCACCGAGCAGGGCACCGGCGTGAACTACTACCGACGCATCAACGTGGTACGCAGCTGCATGGCCTGCCATGGCACAAAAGCCAGCCGCCCCGCCTTCGTGAAGGCGAACTATCCCGACGACAAAGCCTTCAATTTCAAGGTGGGAGATCTGCGCGGCATGTATGCCGTGTTCATCCCTGACAAGCAATCGGCACCTGCCACGCTGGTGAACGTGGCTGATTGACCACCGCCCTACGGCGTTCAGAGCGGATCACCGGGCAGGAAGCGCTGGATGAATTGCGCCAGGGGCATCGGCCGGCAACGGGCTTGCCAGGTGTTGCCGCCCGGCAGGCGCCGCCAGCACTGCACCTGCACCTGAGCGCCGGCCGGATCGCAGGCAGCGTCGCCACCAACTTCGCCAGCGAGCAGCTGCACCTAGTAGCGGTAATCGGCATCGGCGGCCAGCTCGGGAGCTGCCGACGGCTCGGCGCCTGGCTGGGTGCGGAGGAAGGCGGCCAGAAACGCAGCCAGCTCCTGCTGCTCCCGCAGTGCCGTGGCGAAACGCCAGGCCGCGCCGGTGGGGTAGCCGTCGTGGTGGAGGTAAAGGTGGCGCACCGGGGCGCCGGGAAAACCGGTGAAGGAGTAGACGGCGCGGGTGGCCAAGGCGGGTGAGCGGCTGCCTCGACCAGTGCCCCCGGTGTCTCAGAGGTGCTGGTGGGGGCGGGTGGGGCTGGCCAGTGGCGGAGCACCAGATCGCGCTCCAAGATGATGCCTCACCCATACAAGGGCCCCCGATGACCTCCATCACCGCCGCGCCGGAGGAGAGCCGTCTCGTGGCGTTGCGCCAGGAGTTCGAGCAGGACGCCCGCTTCAATCTGGTGTTTGTGGTGCTCACGGTGGGCGCCAGCTTGATCGCCACCCTGGGCCTGCTGGCCAACAGCCCGGGCGTGGTGATCGGGGCGATGGTGGTGGCGCCCTGGATCATGCCGCTGCAGGCGATGGCGTTCGAGATCCTGCGGGGCCGCCTGCCGATGTTTTTGCGGGCGCTGCGCACCCTGCTGCTGGGGGTGGTGATCTGCGTGCTGCTGGCGATGGTGGTGGGCCGCCTGGTGTCGTTTCCCAGCTTCGGCAGTGAGGTGATCAACCGCACCAGCCCGAACCTGCTGGATCTGGGCGTGGCGCTGGTGGCCGGCGCGGTGGCGATGTTCGCCAAGCTTCGCAAGGACGCGATCTCGGCCCTGGCCGGCCTGGCGATCGCCGTGGCCCTGGTGCCGCCGATGTGTGTGGTGGGAATCCTGCTGGCCTCGTCGTTCTGGGGTCAGGCCTACGGGGCGCTGCTGCTGTTCGCCACCAACCTGCTGGGGATCATGGTGGGAGCGATGGCGGCACTCGGCGCCCTGGAGCGGGTGTACCGGCGGCGGCTCTTCCGCAGCCGGCTCGGCCTCACCAGCGTGGCGCTCACGGCGCTGCTGGTGATTCCGCTGGGCAGCAGCTTCTTCCGCCTGTTGCACCAGTCGCGGCTGGAGACGAAGGCCAGGGAAGTGGAGCGGGTGATCGAGCAACAGCTGCGCAGCAGCACCATCACCCTCGGCGGTGATCCGGCCATTGATCTGGTGGGCCTCTCGATCGACTGGGAGAAGAATCCGCCGCTGATCCGCGCCCGGGTGCGGGTGACGGATCCCGCCTTGCCCACCTCCGCCCAGGTGGCGGGGCTGCAGGCCTTCATCAACAAACGACAGTCGCCGCAGCGCTTCCGGCTGGTGGTGCAACGCACCGCCGTGGATCTGATCGGCCCGGAAACCGCCCCCAACCCGCCGGATCTGGAGGTGCTGCCGCGCCCATCGTTGCCGCCCCTGCCGCCGCTGCCAACAGCACCACCGTTACAACCATTGCCATCGGTGCCTTCGTTGCCGCAGCCGGAGAATCAGGCGGAAGGGGAGTGAGGGTGTGGGGGCAGGGGACGGCACGGCCTCTTTCAGCATTGGCGTGCGTACACAGGGGCAGCTGGCAGATCCGGGGCATAGCCGTATCTGTTGCCGGGGCGTTGGACCTTGACGCGAATCTTGGCGCGGGCGCCTTCGCGCTGGGTCCTAGCGATCGACACGCCTTATCACCTGGATGAACCGTTCGGCGGCGATCAGCTTGAGCTTGGCGTCGCCCATGGCTTCCACGGCGCTGTCCTTGGCGGCAAGGGTGCTTAGGTCTTGGAGCACCACCATGGAGGTGATGCCGCGTGCTGATGGCGGGGATGTGACAATGGCTGGCAATGCATGGGCGGCGAGGTATTGGATCTGAGGATCACAACCCAAAGCGTGTAACTTCACCCTGCAATGTGAGTTCAGCACTCGAAATAGATACGTCAACCTTGACGTCCAGACGTTTTCCGAACCCCTGCGAGCACCGACCCTGTATCGCGCCACACGCCCTTGCAACCATCCTGTGTTATGATTACATGCAAGATCGAAGAGCAAAATGCAGGGCATCTGTCGCGCCTCGCTCCTTATGGCGATTGGAGCCATGGCAACAGGCGCATGCTTACAGGCTCGAGCTGTTGGGTTTTGTCCCTCTGGGTTCGAGGGAAACTGCGTTCCAGCCAACTGGAATGTCGCGGAACCTGGCGATGGTTCAGTTAATTTCTTAGATGCACCGATTAAGGCCATTCTGACTAGCAACAACAATGGAGTTTCCGGTCCCACTTTTGTGTCGATAGAAATTCAAGGCGATAATGATGGTATCGTTTCATTCTCATACTTTTATACGACAAATGATCAAGATGGGGCTAGTTTCGATCCGTTTGGATTTTTACTGAATGGAGTCAGGACTCAGCTGGTGCCACCGCCTACCCTAGCAAATGGCGAGAGTGTGAGCGGCACATTTTCTTTTAACGTCTTAGCCGGCGACACTTTTGGCGTGTATGCCGAATCAACCGATAATGGGTTTGGGCCCTCTGTCACTGAGGTGACCGACTTCTTATATGTCCCTGGACCCTTGCCAGTCCTTGGGGTCAGCGCAGCATTTTGTTTTAGTCGGAAGCTGAGAAAGCGCATCAAATCAAGCGCTACGAACAATCAGTAGATATTTGCACCTGGCTTCCAGCAGCAGCTTCGAATACCAACGCGCTCCAATAACTTGGAGCATGCGATCTCATCAAAGACAGGCCGACGGCCACCTCTTTCAATCATCAGCACCTCATGCACAGATCTATTCCCTGAAACACGAGGGAGATCCACTTCAAGCAGAGCCATCAGGCCACTATCCTTCTGGAGGATATGATCAGCCGTACGGCACATATCGGTTCCGAAGTGGGTGGCAGGGGTTGCTCATCCATACCGAGTGCACATCGTCAAGGGGGTTTGGTGTTGCACCTGGTGCTGCTGATGAAAGTCGTGCCGTGGATGGTGAGTTGAGTTCAGCAGAATCGAGAGGGGCTGAGAGGGGTGAACCAAGAGCTGTTCCAGTCGGACTTCAATCGCAGCCTCATGCGATCGGTGATATCTGCGATCCAGGCGAACTAGGCGGACAGTGTCAGTTGAGTGCTCGAAGATGCAGACCCTGCGGATACCCGACGCCTGAGTGTGGCCGGCTGAAAAGACCTGGGCAATGAAGCCCCTTCAGTACCACGCACACCATGGGCATCTGGGCCCCCGATCGAGAGAGATCGGGCGCGCCGAGGTTGCTTGAAACTCCTCTGAGTGAGTCTCTTTAAACCCACTGGGCGCACAGCAACTCAGCCTGGGCGAGCACGGTTTTCACCGCCTCATCCTGTAGATCGGGGGGGTAGCCGAATCTGTTGAGGATGCGTTTCACCATCACGCGGATCTTGGCGCGGGCGCCTTCCCGCAGGGTCCAGTCGATCGACACGCTCTTCTTCACCTGGGTGATCAATTCGGCGGCGATCAGCTTGAGCTTGGCGTCGCCCATGGCGGCCACGGCGCTGTCGTTGGCGGCGTGGGCGTCGTAGAAGGCCACTTCGTCGTCGGACAGGCCGAGGGATTCACCGCGCTTGGTGGCGGCATCGAGTTCCTTGGCGAGGGAGATCAGCTCTTCGATCACCTCGGCGGTGGTGATGGCGCGGTTGTGGTAGGCGTTGAGGGCTTTCTTGAGCTTCTCGGAGAACACCTGGCTCTGCACCAGGTTGCGCTTGGCGCGCACCTTGAGTTCGTCTTTGAGCAGCTTCTCCAGCAACTCAGCGGCCACGTTCCGGTGCTTGAGGCCGCGCACCTCAGCCAGGAACTGATCGCTGAGGATCGAGATGTCGGGCTTGGGCAAGCCGGCGGCGGTGAACACATCGATCACCTGGCCATCGGTGGTGATCGCCTTGCTCACCAGCTGGCGGATGGCGGCATCGATCTGCTCGGGCGTTTTGCTGGTGCTGCTGGTTTGCTTGGCGAGGGCGGCCTGCAGGGCCTGGAAGAAACTCACGTCGTCGCGGATGGCGGTGGCCTCTCGTCGCTGGCGGCGCAGAGGGCGAAGGCGCGGGAGAGTTCGGCCACCACCTGCAGCCAGCGCTGCTTGCCGTTCTCCTGCTGGAGGATGAACTCCTGGCCGGCGGGAAGCAGCTGCAGGCGCTCGATGGGGGTGTCGCTGGTCCAGTTCGACCAGTTGAAACCGTGAAGGAGATCAGAGGCGACGCCGTGCTTTTCGAGCATCACGGCAATGGCCTGGGCGGTGTCGAAGGTGGGGTCGCCCTGGCCGCCGCTTTCGGTGTAGGTGGCCAGAGCCCGCTTGAGCTGATCGGCGAGGCCGAGATAATCCACCACCAGGCCGCCGGGCTTGTCGCGGAACACCCGGTTCACGCGGGCGATGGCCTGCATCAGGCCGTGGCCCTGCATCGGCTTGTCGGCATACATGATGTGCAGGCAGGGGGCATCGAAGCCGGTGAGCCACATGTCGCGCACGATCACGATCTTGAACGGGTCGGCGGCATCCTTGAAGCGGTTGGCCAGCTGGCGGCGGGCGTCCTTGCTGCGGATGTGGGGCTGCCAGTGGGGGCCGTCGTCGGCGCTGCCAGTCATCACCACCTTGAGGGTGTCGGTGGCCCATTCGGGCCGCAGCTGGATCAGGGCGTTGTAGAGATCGACGCAGATGCGGCGGCTCATGCAGACGAGCATCGCCTTGCCATCCATCGCCTCCAGGCGTTTTTCGACGTGCGCCACCAGGTCGGCCGCCACGAGGGTGAGGCGCTTGGGATCGCCCACCAGCGCTTCGAGGGCGGCCCATTTGGTTTTCAGCTTTTCCTTCTGGGTGAACTCTTCGCCTTCGGTGATCTCCTCGAATTCGGCGTCGAGCCTGGGCAGCGCGGCGGCGTTCAGGGAGAGCTTGGAAATGCGGCTCTCGTAGTAGATCGGCACGGTGGCCCTGTCGGCCACGGCGCGCTGGATGTCGTAGATGGAGATGTAATCGCCGAACACGGCGCGGGTGTTGGCGTCGGTCTGCTCGATCGGCGTGCCGGTGAAGCCGATGAAGGAGGCGTTGGGGAGGGCGTCGCGCAGGTTGCTGGCGAAGCCATAGGAGATTTCGCCGGTCTTTTCATTCACCTTGCCACCGAAGCCGTACTGGCTGCGGTGGGCTTCGTCGGCAATCACCACGATGTTCTGCCGGGCGCTCAGCTCGGGCATGGGTTCGCCCTTGTCGGGCATGAACTTCTGGATGGTGGTGAACACCACGCCGCCGCTGGCCCGGTTGAGCAGCTCGCGCAGCTGGTCGCGGCTGGCGGCCTGCAGAGGCGTCTGGCCGAGGATGTCGGCGCAGCGCTGGAACTGGCCGAAGAGCTGGTCGTCGAGATCGTTGCGATCGGTGAGCACCACCATGGTGGGGTTCTGCATCGCCGAATGGCGCACAATGCGGGCGGCATAGAAGAGCATCGAGAAGCTCTTGCCGCTGCCCTGGGTGTGCCACACCACGCCGGCGCGGCGGTCGCCCGGCCGGCCGCCCAGGGTTCGGGCGGCAGGGCCCAGGCCGCTGGCACGCACGGTTTCCTCCACGGCCGCGTTCACGGCATGGAACTGGTGACAGCCGGCGATGATCTTGTGCAGAGCGCCCGAATCCGGATCTTCCTCGAAGACGATGAAGTGCTGCAGGAGATCGAGAAACCGCTGCGGCTCGAACACGCCACGGATGAGCGTTTCCAGCTCCAAAGCCGTGGCCGGGGCGTGTGCCTCGCCATCAATGCTGCGCCACACCTTGAACCATTCCTGGTTGGCCGTGAGCGAGCCGATGCGGGCCTGCAGCCCATCGCTCACCACCAGGGCGGCGTTGTATTGAAGGAGGGTGGGAATCTCAGCTTTGGAGGTCTGCAGCTGGGCGTAAGCGCTCCAGATGGTGGCACCTTCAGCGGCGGCGTTCTTGAGATCGATCAGGCCCAGGGGCAGGCCGTTGAGGAACACCACCAGGTCGGGCCGGCGGTTGTGCTGGCCATCGCTCACAGCGAACTGGTTCAGCACCAGCCAGTCGTTGGCGGCAACGGTTGTGAAGTCGACCAGCCGCACGTGGTCGCCGGCGATGCTGCCATCGGGCCGGGGGTATTCCACCGCCACGCCTTCCCGCAGCAGGCGATGGAAGGCGCGGTTGGTTTGGAGCAACGAGGGCGTGGCCAGGCGCAAGAGCTTGCGCAGGGCCTCTTCCCGCGCGTCGTCAGGGATGGCCGGGTTGAGCTGGCGGATGGCTTCGCGCAGGCGGCCCACCAGCACCACATCGCCGAACGATTCCCGCTCCGCCGTCGGTTCTCCGGGAGCCAGCTGGGGGCCGGGGAGCACCGCGTAGCCCAGCTCCTGGAACCAGCTGAGGGCCGCCTCTTCGATGAGGGCTTCGTTGAGGGTCATGGCGGATCCAACCTGTGCAACATATGCACTGGTTGCCTTTGGGCCCAGCTTGCCTTCCTTGAGGTGAGCTGTGGCGTTCCACCTGGTTGTTGAGATGACATGGTGAGCGGCCGCTAGCTCAATCTCGCCCCACGTCTGTTCATTGCGGCAGCGTGCCACTCACGTACTTGTGAAGCACGCTACTGATCAGCGTTTGATAGGGAATGCCTTCCTGCATGGCGCGGGTGCGGAGGGCTTGGAGGTCACTGCTGGACAGACGGATGTTGATCCGCTGGTCTTTCAGGCCCGTTGCCTTCGCTGCTTCCTGGAGCTGGCTGAGAAGAGCTGGCGTGGCCACACTGCGCAGTTCGCCGGCCTCGAAATCAGCGAGAAGCTGCTGCTCTGCAGGCTCCAGTTCAGGTGAGGAGGGGATGGTCATGATTCAGGCCCGGGGGGCGCAGATGGTGGGTACAAGCGGTTGGCCTTGCGGCTGGGGATGATTGTTTTGAGAAACAGGTGCTCTTCGGTTTCGATCATGGGCACCAAGTGGATGTATCCATGGAGCCGTACCACGAGGATGCGCTGCCCTGGATAGCGCTGCTGGTTGGGGTGCTCCAACACGTCGAGGAGACCGCCGGCCTCAATAGCAACCACCACCGCCTCGAAGCACAGCTGCCGCTCGGCCAGGAGTTGAGCATTTTTCTCAGAGCTCCACGCGAAGGGCTTCATCAGGCCAGCATAGGGAGGCTGTGTGCCTGATGTCTTCAGACTTGGTGGGCCAAGGATCTTGGTGGCCGTACGAGCCCGGACATCGAGGCAGGCCTGTGGACCCCGCCAGCACCCGTTCCCGCAATCGACGCATCGAAGTACGGGCAACAGCTGAGGACCGCCTGCTGATCGATCGGGCTGTCGCCGCATCGGGCACCGATCTCACCGGCTTCGTGATCACCCATCTGCGCCTGGCCGCCCAGCAGGTGCTGGCCGACCGCGAAGAGTTCCGCCTTGACCCCGAGGCTCTCGACGCCTGGGAGCGCATCAATGAACGGCCGGCACGCCCGATGAAGGGTCTGCGTGCGCTGATGGATCGGCCCTCTCCGATTCAGGAGTGAGCGCCAGCTACCTGTCGCCCCGGTTGCTGGCCTCCGCCGATCGCCTCGACGGTTTCGAATGCCGAACCGATCAGCAGACGCTCTGGTTGAGAAAGCACGCCCGCCAGGACCATGCCCGTGGCGGCACCACCCGGATGTTTGTGGTCACCGAAGCCAGCAGTAGCGATGTGGTGGCGTATTACGCCTGGTGCATGGCCAGCATCACGCCGGCGCAGCCCGTTGCCCTGCTGGCCCGGCTCGGGGTTGACCTTCACCATGAAGGACGGGGCCTCGGCGGGGCCCTGCTGGCGGATGTGATCAGCCGCACGGCACAGATCGGCTCTGAAGTGGGGTGCCGGGGGTTGCTCGTCCATTCCGAGAGCGCATCGGCGCGAGCGTTCTATCTGCATGTCATTCCGGAATTCGAGCCGTCCCCCACCGACCCGTTGCACCTTGTGCTGCTGATGAAGGACATCCTCAGGACGCTCTGCCAAAGGAAACGCTGAGGCCGGTCATCCCACTGCCTCGATGACGGCTTGATGGAAAGCCCTGAAGCTGGCTGATCGGCTCCGCTGTTGATCGAGAACGGCACCGATCGCCCGTGCGGTGTCGATCTTGCGCAGCCCGCCCGGCACATACCCATGTCGTTGGAGCAGTCGTTCGAACGCTTCCCAGGTGCCTCCCGCGATGGCATCGGGATCACGAAAGCCCTGCCTGCTGGGCAGGTTGGCGGGCGCGCGGGGATAGATCTGCCGCACCGCATCCCAATCCCCGAAGAACCAGGCTTCGAGTTCTTCGATCGCCACCCGGTTCACGAGCTGCCACGGGTCATTCCCTGCCGAACTTCGGGTGCGCAGACCGGAGCGTGTGGCGATCGCTTCGAGTTGCTGTTTGAGGGCGTGGCAGTCGTCATTGTCACGGTCGACCACCACCACCAGGCGCCAATCGGGCGGCAGCCAACTGGCATAGGCGCGCAGCCTTGCTTCCAGCTTGGCGAGCAGATCGCTCTTGCCCTGAAACGGGTGCACTTCAAAAGTGCGGTCCTGAGGAAGCAGCCTCGGCAGCAGGGCGCGGAGGAAGGCTTCCATCGAAGGTTCCTCCACCAGGAACTCCAGATGGCTGGCGGCCATGGTCATCGCCCAGGCAGGGGCCTCGTTGGGGCGCCTTGGTTCACGAGGGGATCGCCCACCCCGAGCTGGCCTTCCATCCACAACTGGCCGAGTAGAGCTCCTTCGTTCACAAATGCCTGAACACCTTGGAGGCCGCTGGCTCGCTGGGCCTGGGTGTAGCCCTGCACATCGCGCCAGAGCACGCGCACCTCCTCTGGCCGCAAGCCGTTGAGGAAGAAGGGGGAATGGGTGGTGACGAGAAGCTGGGTCTGGGCGATGGCGGCGCGGCACTCGTCGGCCAGTTCCTGCAGCAGGCGTGGATGAAGGAAGTTCTCTGGCTCTTCGATGCCGATGAAGGGGGGAGGCGAAGGATCGTTGAGCATCACCAGGTAGGCGAGCATCTTCAGGGTGCCGTCGGAGGCAAAGCGAGCCAGCACCGGATGGGAAAACGGGGCATCCTTGATCTGGAGCAGCTGCCGGCCATCAGGCATGGTTTCGGACAAGACGCTCTCGATGCGTGGCACACGCTGGCGCAGCACAGCAAAGATCTGCTCCAATCGCTGTGGATGTTGCTCGGCCAGAAACTGGATCACATTGGCGATGTTGTCGCCAGAGCGGCTCAGGCGGTCTTGCGGTCCCGCCTCTGGTTGGCCGCGAGCACTGTCAGCAGAGAGGTAGGAGACATACCAGCCGGTGATGAAGTCGCGCAGCGCGGCCACGCGCGGGTGCTCAGCGAACTGCCCCAGGGCATTCACGGCCAGCAGATCGGCAGACTTCAGCGGGGTATCGACACGCTGATCCTCTTCATCTGGAAGTTCGCCACTGACGGCACTTCCCAGACCCTCGCGATAGTCGAGGAATCGGAACGGTTGGCCGTGGCTGCCGCGCTTCCAGCGCAACCACTCTTCCACCACGATTGGAGCCCCGGCCCGTTCGTCGACTGCGAGGTGATAGGTGATCAGTGGATAGCCGCGCTCGCGGTATTTGATCTCGATGGTGACCGGGCCATCACCACCACGGGTCTTGAGTTCCTTGGCCCGTCCGCGTTTGTCCCAGGCGCGGCGCAGACCCTGCTCGAAGCACTCGGCCAGGAACGCGAACACGTCGAACACCGTGGACTTACCGCTGCCATTGGGCCCCAGCAACACGGTGAGCGGCGTGAGGTCCTTGAACTCCACATCGCGCAAGGCACGGAAGTTACGCACCTTGAGGTATTCGATTCTCGCCGGTGCACTCGAGGTGGCCGCTCTACTGCTCATGGTTGGGCCTCGCACAGGAGCGTGGGGGCCGTCGCGTCCACCAACCGGCGCACCACTTCTGCGATCTTCTCGGGAGTCACCGCCCAGGGCTTGAGGGGAGCGCCGTTACTCGACATCGGTCTCACCAGGGAGCCCGTCACTGGCCAGACGCTAGATGGGAACAGGCTGGATAGCAGGTGCGTTGAAAGGGGTCTCACGGATCAACGTCTCCGGAGGCTGCCGCCGCCGCCCGCTCCTGGTGTTCCTTGAGGGTGACGCCCTTGTCGTCTTTCCATTCGGTACGGCCATTGGCGGAGCGCGCCAGCAGCATCGCGGCGGCCTGCGAGGGGGAAGTGAATTCGTAATCCTGGGCGAGGGTGAGGCTGCCTGTTCCCTCCAGGAACACACCCTGACTTACCAGTTGCCCCCGGGCCGCCACAAACGCCGGCAAGGTGCTGTTAGCAAATTCGATGCGTGCCTTGGCACCGCGCAGCACGGTGAAGCCGCCGGGTGATTCGAAGCCATGGCCCGAGGCATCCTGACCCTTGAGGTGAAAGAGCCTGCGGCTCATCGCGGCCGGCTTGCCGCTGGGCTGCTCGAAGGCGCGAAAGCCCAGCACCGGGCAGCAGAGCAGCAGCTCCTCCAGGAAGCCATCCGCTTCTGCTCGGTCCATTTCCGCCAGGGTGATCGAGCGGCCCTGCACTGCGTTCTCCAGACGGCAGCGTTTGGCCTCCTGGGCCAGGCGGATCAGGCGGGCCTCCAGATGCTGGGCATGGGCCTTGTTGAGGTAGCCGTCTTTGGAAGTGAAGGCAAAGGCGGTGGTCCAGAACTCTTTGGCCTGATGTTGTTCCAGGCGCCGGCCAAGGGGATCAGCTTCGCCGATGTAGACGCAATCGGCGCCGCCTTCCGGGTCGGGGCCGGAGAGCACATAGACCCCCGGGCGGGCGGCCTCGTCCCGCTGGGTGAATTCCTTCAGCTGAGAGCGGGGCACCACGAAGACGATGCCGCTCCAGTTCGTCTTCTCCACGATCCGCATGCCCTCCGGCTGGCCGGAGGGCACAAACAGACGCAGGGCGAAGGGACGGGCAGGGGTCATGGGGTGGGATGGAGTGGAGGTAGCGATTCGGGCTGGCGCTTCAATTGCTCTTCAGCCTTCTCCCAATCGCCCAGATGGGCGCGCATCAGGGATTTCCAGAGCCTGCCGTGGTTGGGAACGCTGAAGTGGAGGAGTTCGTGGACAATCACGTAGTCCCAAAGGGCCTGGTCGAGCGTGAGCAGGTCGACGCTGAAGTTGAGATGGCCGTTGGTGGAGCAGGAGGCCCACTTGTGGCGCATCGGACGCATGGCGAGCCAAACCACATGCACATCCAGCTTTTGCGCCCACTCGCGCACCCGAGCCTTGAAGGCCGCTTTGTCGTTGGTGGTCATCCGATGCGGTCCGCCTTTTCCAGAGGGGTGAACAGCGCATCCACGATCGGGGTGACCTGCTCCAACTCGTCGCATTCGGCGAAGATGGCGTAGGTGACCTGCTTGCGAAGCTCACGGAGGGCGTTCTCGCTCTTCTTCCAGTTCGGGTAGGCAACGAATGCGGCCTTGATCCTGGTGCTCACAGACTCTGGATTGTTGACCTTGGCGTCGAGCAGGGTGCGGTACACGAAGAACGTGAGCCCATCGAAGCCCTTCTCGGCTTGCTCCTGCTTGCGGGTTTCGTTCTGTCGAAGCGCGGCAAAGAGTTCCGCCAATGCATCGGATGTGGAGGTCTGCCGCTGCTCGAAACTCTCCTGCACCAGCCTGGCCCGTTCGGCCATGGCGATCAGGAAGGGATCATCGCTGTTATCGTCCGCGAACTTCTCGATACTCTTCACCAGGTTGATCACCTTGGTGCCGTCTCCACCCTGCCGTGCCTTGATGAGTTCAATCGTTTCGCTGTTGATCACTACCGGATCCAGCGGACCGCTGACTGCAAGGGTGCCGATGTGCTCCTGCACCAAAGCATTGGTTTTGCGTTGGAACTCACGATCCACGCTCACGGTGATGGTGTAAGCCTTGCGCACGATGGCGTAGATGGCAGAGAGGGTAGTGAACGGCTCCAGGAACGGCCGCAGGAAGGCATCGGGCGAGATGATCTCGTAGAGCATCTCGATCTCCTTGTATTCCTTGAAGAATTCCTTGCGCCGCTCGGGATCGCGGAAGTGCTCGATCAGGGTGTCGACGTCCTTGTCGTTGAAGTTCTGCTCGATCAGCCTGAGGTAGCCAGGTGCCTTGCTCTCCATCTTGTTCTGGAAGAGCACCTTCAGCAGCTTGAGGTCTTTGACGATGGCGTTGATCTCATCGCTGTCGAAGGCGAGGGCCTTCTCGAGTTTGTCGAAGATGCCCACGAAATCGAGCACGAAGCCGTGGGGTTTCACCATCTCCTGGGCCTCGTTCTCGTAGGGACGGTTCACCCGGGCGATGGCCTGCAGCAGGGTGTGATCGCGCATCGGCTTGTCGAGATACATCGCATAGAGCACGGGTGCATCGAAGCCGGTGAGCAGTTTCTCGGTGACGATCAGGATCTTGGGGTGTTGGTCGAGCTTGCCAAAGCTCTTGCGGATCTGGCGTTCCTTCTTGGGATCGAGGTGGAACTCCTTGAGCAGGGCTGAGTCGTTGTTGTTGCCGGTGTAGACCACCTCCGAAAGCTCAGGCGGGAGGCCCATCTCGGTGAACACGGCATCGAGGGCATGCTTGTAGAGAGCGCAGGCTTCTCGGTCGACGCCCACCAGAAAGGCCTTGAAACCCAGGGGCTCCACGTTCTGCAGGTAGTGGTTGGCCACGAAGCGGGCCACCTGCTGGATGCGGTCTTTGCCCTTGAGGAAGTTCTTGAGGTTCACCGCCCGCTCAAGGATCTTGTTGAGCTCCTCGATGTCGGCCACGCCCTCGGCTTCGGCGAGGGAGAGAAACTCAGCGTCGAGGGTCTCGTGGGGCACGAGCATCTCGTTGGGGGCGAGCTGGTAGTAAAGGGGCAGGGTGGTGCCGTCTTCGATGCTGTCGGCGATGGAGTACTTGTGGAGGTATCCCTTGTCGTCTTCGCAGCCGAAGGTTTTGAAGGTGCCCTTGCCGTAGACGGTTCTGTCGACGGGGGTGCCGGTGAAGCCCAGGAAGGTGGCATTCGGCAGGCCGGCCATCAGGAAGGTGCCGAGGTCGCCGCCGGTGGTGCGGTGGGCTTCGTCGATCAACACATAGATGTTCGAGCGGGTGTTGAGATCCGCGGGCATGTCGCGGAACTTGTGGATCATCGTCACGATGATGCCCCGGTAGTCATCGCGTAGGAGCTGGTTGAGGCGGGCGATGCTGTTGGCGTGCTCCAGGTTGCCCAGGCCGAGGGCGGCGAGGTTCTTGAGCATCTGATCTTCCAGCTCGTTGCGGTCGATCATCAACAGCACGGTGGGCTTGTCGGCCTCGGGGGCGCGGAAGAGGCGCTCGGCTGCCTTGATCATGGTGAAGGTTTTGCCGCTGCCCTGGGTGTGCCAGATCAGGCCCCGCCGGCGGTGGGGATCCAGGGCGCGGCCCACGGACGCATCAACAGCTGCGGTTTGGTGTTGGCGCAGAATGTACTTGTTGAGTTCTTCGTCTTTCTCAGCGAAGACGATGTAGTGCTGCAGGAAATCGAGGAGTTGCGGGATGGCGCAGAAGCTCTTGATCTTGGCCTCCAGCTGGCCCACCTGTTCATGCTTCCAGTTGAAGAGGTTGCGCCGCACCGTGTTCCAGCTCACGCCATAGGAAAAGCCGATGGCATCGGTGGCAGTGAACAGCTGCTGGCTCACGAACAGCTCGGGGGTTTCGCGGTGGTAGCGGCGGATCTGATCGATGCCCAGATCGATGGCTTCCTGCTTATCGGCGTTTTTGCACTCGATCACCAGCACGGGGATGCCGTTGATCAGAAAAACCACATCCTCTCGCGTGCCGTAGTGACCGTTGTGGAAGGCCCACTCCTCGGTGACTTCATAGATGTTCTTGCGTGCCAAAGGCACCCGGTCGCGGTCGTCGTAATCGATCAAGATCAGGTCGCGCTCGCGCTTCTCCTCGTGGTCGAAGAACTTGCCTCGGTTGCGCAGGTGCTCGATGAATTCACGGTTGCCATGAATATCCGTCTGAAAGTGGCGGAACTGCCCGAGCAGGGCTCCTTCTGCCTCGGCATAGCGCGGGTTGTACTCTCGCACCTTGGCGTCAAGCAGATCGTCGAAGAAGAGCGAGCGGTTCCTGGCGCGGTCGGCAGTTGGCAAGGCCGGAGCAAACCCTCGCCGCCGCTCGGCTTCCTCGCGGGACACAATCGTCCAACCGATGGCCTTGGCGTAGGCGAGGCTGCGGGATTGGACGGTTTTGTGTTCTCCGGGGGTACTCATGACGTGAATTTCTACCTCACTGGCGGGACATCCCGCGGCCGCGGAAGCAAGCCGAAGCCCTCAGTGGATTCGAGCATTCGCGCGTGGACGTTCTAGTGTTCTCTGGGCGGGGGCGTGCCATCAAATCGTAATCTCAATCGGCGTAGGAATTCCAAGTTGCACCGCTACGGGTGTGTAAATATCAACTTCCTGACCAGGGAGAGTAAACGACACAATCAATGAGTAACGAGTTTGCCGATTGAATCTGCCAAGATGGGCACGCTCTCGCCACCAACCCACAGCCGGATGCACTGCAATCAAATTTGAGCCAGCCAGCTGAACAGCAGTGCCAGACCAGAGGTCAGAATGAATGGAGCCTACGTTTCTGATTTCGCCTAGCATCCAATGATCGGCAGCGCCCTCTGTTCCTGGATGCTCGTCATCATCCCGTGCTCTCCGGTTGATCCTTTGGACAAATTCCTCTTCGTCCTCTCCTGGGCCATTCAGCTCGAACCTGAGGGCGTGTGAAGCATAACGATAACGATCTTTCCATCCAAATTCGCCAGGGCTAGGTTCTACAAAATATGAGAGTGTTACCCGCATTTGAAGCGGCAACTCACGGAGTTCCTGAAGGACATCAACTGGCCACGGCAACCGGTAGACATGCATGTCCTTTGATATGTAGCGACTCTGAGTTTCATGCCTGTCAAATGGCTGAAGATTAGCTTCTGAAATCAATGATAACGAGTTTGAGGCGCATGAGATAGCGCGTTCAAGACTCGGAACTCCATAGCCGCAGATCTTGGCCAGATTGTAGTAGTCACTTTTTAAAGTCCCCCGAAGATACTTTCGCATTTGAGTGTCAGTCCACTGTGCCGAATGAACTATCAACCCCCGAATCGTTTCCGGCCAAGCGGCGGGATACTCAGTCTGTAGACGCGCAGCCATCCATGCAGCCTGAGCAGAAGCGGCACTCGTAGCGTCGAAAGATGAAAACTGTGCGACTCCAGGATCGTGGTAGGTAGAAAGGAGCTTCAAGTCATCAGTATCGAAAACCGTATCATGTGGCCCTGCAGCAACATTTCCGCCCTCAAAACAAACGTCTGGCTTAATTGGCCATTTTCTGTTCGGCCAAGACGAAGATGTACATGAAAATGGTGAGAGGTCTCCTGCTTCCGCAATTGCTCTGTAAGAATTAAGAAATGGATCGGAAATGTGGGTTTTCTCAGTAAAGGCCCCCACTGTTAAAGCATTCCAAGCCTGCGCTGGATCCTGAACTTCACATGTAATGTTGGAATCAGGAAAACGCATCCAATCTTCCGGATCTTTAACGTTTCCGGCGCTGATGATGATCAGTCGTCGACGGTCATCTGAATACCCAGAGGCTAACTCATCAATTCCACCGGACCATGAAGAGGGGCGGCCGCGATTGAGCTCATCGCAACTAGTGACTGCCATGCAAATCACGCGCTTACGTTGAGGTGCTTGAATTTCCGCTCTACTGATTCCTCGGGCAGTGAAGTGGCCCCAAAGTCTGCGTGGGTTTTCCTCTGGCGGTGGAGGAAGAATCTTCGCTGATTCCAAACCGTGCTTGACAATGATAGGAGACCCACTTTCGAGGCAATCAAGGATATCCCCGTATGCTGCAGTTCCTGCCATCAATGTCCCATGACCGTGGTCATCCTGCGCCCCCCAAGATAAGTCTGCAGCATGGCAGTCTTCATCCGGCAAAACCGGCTCCAAGAGTCTGTGACCATTGTTTACTCCGTGGTCGAGCACCAGAACACAGACGTCATTCTGGAGTTGAACAGACGTTCGCCCCAAAAGCTCGTGTACCCATTCAGATTGATCCGCGTTGCTTTGCTCTACAATGAAGGTGGCAACCTCTCGTGCATGGCGAAATTCAGCAATTGAATCCGAATGCTCAACTAGAGATTCCAATTGTTGCCGATTCGCCAGAATTAGCCGCACAGTTCGCTCTGGGAAGGAGAGAGAACCTTCGCCAAGAACGATTCCTTGATCATCGCATAAGTGGTCAAATGCCTCAATGACGTTAAGATCCTCAGTGCTTAACCAGGCTTCCACCCACTCGGGAGCATCCCCAGGAAGGCGATCAGGAGCATCCTGCCAAAATGATGACTCGAGGATGGCGGCCCTTACGTCCCCAATACTCTCGATCAGCGGCGCATTCTTCGGAGTGGTCGTTCCGTCCTGCTTTGGCGGATTGTCTTCCGTTGCATAGGCGATCGCCTTCTGCAAAAAGTGAGCCCTCTTCTCCTGCGGAATAAAGACCGTTGCCCTAGTGATCTCCTCTCCGTCTTGTCCCTCAGTTCGTACATTTAGGAGTTTTATTCCTGCCTGACGTGACTCCAGACTCTTAAGAGTCAGATTAAATCCTGGCTCGCTTGAAAACTCAAGATAGACTCCTTGTCTTAAGGAATGTGCTACTGCACGCCGTTCTTCAGCTTGCTGCCAAGCTGTTTCCAGTGCTCGCCTCACAACTGCCGCATGCACTACCCTATTCTGTGCACGAAGCCGTGGGCCGTCACCTCCTCGACGAGGGCTACTGTAGTCATCTCGACTATAAGATGGACCAGGAAGGAATAGATGAGAAAATCTTTCGCCAGCCATGGATCACTTTCGATCGTGCGTTTGCTGTCTTTCGACAAGTGACCTGATCAATGCCTTGCTATCAACTTTATTCTTGTCTTCTAGTATTGCTTCCTTGATCGCATCTCTACATGCGTGATCGATCTCGGAATGACTTAGATCGGAGCTCTGCTCTATAATCGACTTCCATCCAAGACGACCCTTGAAGCAGCCAAGAACATTGTCGATTAAATGCCGGCGCGATGTTTCATCCGGCAACTCATAGTGCAGCACATCGTCAAATCGCCGGAACAGTGCGCGATCCAAGAGCAATGGATTGTTCGTCGCTCCAATAATGAGACTTTCAGAATCGTCCTGCTCGATAAACTGTAATAGCGCGTTGAGAACCCGTCGCATCTCTCCGACGTCATTTTCCAGAGATCGTTCGCCACCGATGGCGTCAAACTCATCAAAAAGGTAAACGCCCCGCTGTTCTCTAATAAGATCAAATATATGGCGAAGTTTTGCACTGGTTTCGCCCATAAACTTGGTGACGAGCTTATCAACCTGGATCGTGTACAGCGGAAGGCGCAACTCGTGTGCAAGAACGCGGGCGGTAAGGGTCTTCCCGGTTCCGGGAGGGCCGGAGAGGAGAATCTTTCTACGATTTGAGAGTCCGTGCTTCTTTAATTTCTCTTGCTGCCGATGCTCATGAATAATTCTCTGAATTCGATCACGAAAAACGTCTGGAATCACTAACGCAGAGAGCGGAGTATCGGAAGTCTCTGACAGTACCATCCCCCCCAAATCTCTTGGAAATCTCAACAGCGTGTTGGTTCCCCGAGTCTTCCGACTCTTGTCTACGATCTCGCGGATATCATGCGCGAGCCCAGTGTGCCCTTGTTGAGCCTCATGAGCTGCAACCTGCAGGGCAAGAGTGAAAAAGCGCTCATCATCATCGCTGAGATGCGAGCGTATTAGAGATTTAATTTGATCTGCTGTAGCCATTTTATGTAGTGATTCTAAGGTCATTAGGTGGCATGAGTTCATTGAGAAAAGTTAGCCTGCTGTCAAAGTCAGGTCGTGAACACGGATCTTCGCGGTCATCAGTTCGTGAAGGAGGGTGCGGAAGAGGTCTTGGAGCACCTGTCGGTGCGCGATGTGTTGGTTGCGCTTCGAGGCCAACGTCTCAAAAGCCTCGGCAATCTCATCCTGTTCTTCGCGACCAGGAAGCGCGATTGGCACCGATTCACACTTGCTCTTGTTGAGGTAAGGAATGGTCGTGATCGCGGCGATGCTCTGCATGTAGCGCTTTCGGTAGCGCAGTTGGTTGGAAAGAAAGAGCGGATTCAGATTCTTCGGACAAACGAAAGCGTGAAGTTGCTGGTTGATGACGATTTCGATGTTTGTAACTGCGCTGACACCAAACTCGCCCACACAAGACATGATGACGCTCTTCTCTGGAATCAGGCGCCCTCCAGAGGACTTCAGCTCTTCCAAGCTAACGCGAAGCCCATCCACATCGGCATTAATGTAAGTGAGATCCTTGATGTTCGGCGTCGTGAGCCACGGGATATCGCCATCGAAGACCTTTGGTTTATTGCGGCCTGGAACGATGCTGCGGCAAATATCTCCGACTGGTACGACATCCCAACTCTCGGGCACAAGCCCAATCTCCGACTGCTTTTGAGGCTCCCCCCGCAGCCCTTCAGTGAGGAGCATGTGCATGAGGGCCTTTTTCAACTCGGTGGTGGTCTGAATGATCCGCTCCTGTGCTTCGATCGCCCGCTGCACTGTTGACAGGATGTGCGCGATCTTCTTCTGTTCAGGGAGTGGTGGGGCTGAGAGGCGAAACTCCTTCAGTGAAGGCCACGATGTTCGCGGGTGCTGGACACCGCTCGTTGTCGATTTTGCGTGTTCGATGAACTGGTCGCTGTGAACCAAGAATCTGAGAAATGCAGACTCGCAGACAGTCTTAGCTCTGAAAGCAAGGATATCCGTTGAGCAAACCCCTTCGAAGTCTGCTTGTGCGCCTTTGCGTAGATACGGTCGCAGCTTCCCGAAGAGGATGTCGCCAGTTTTAAAAGCAGTCTTCGATGACTTGATCTCACTTTCTGTTCCTCGACCGACGAATGCCGGGAAGCCTTGAGCTAGGTGTTCTAAGCCGACATACGGTGTGCCCCCGCCATCGACCGGTTTATAAGAGTCCTTCACACGGCCGCAGATGTCACCGAACCGGTGGTTTTCCCATCCAGTTGGCAGCGGTTCTATAAGTAGGTTGGAATCGCTCATACCCCAATCTTCTCCAAAATTTCCTTCAACGCCTTGTCCGTCTCCCTCGCATCAGCCTCGATGGCCTTCAGTTCCTCCACGATCTCCGGAATCGGTCGGTAGGTTTCGGCATCACCGGTGTTGATGTAGCGGCTGGGTGAGATATTGTAGTCGTTTTTCTTCAGCTTAGCCTGATCTACGACGCAGCTGAGTTTCTCCTCTTCCTTCCACCCAATCAGGGTATCGGCAATCCGCCGGATGCCTGCGTCGGGGATGAAGTTCTTGGGATCCCCCTTCTCGAACACCTGGCTAGCGTTGACGAGGAAGACCTTGCCCTGGCGCTCCTCTGGCTTGGCCTTGTTCAGGAACAGCACGATGCCTGGAGCCGTAGTGTTGTAGAAGAGGTTTTCGGGCAGGTAGAGCACGCTCTCGATCAGGTCGTGCTCCACGAACCACTGGCGCACAGTCTTTTCCTTGTTGGTGCCGGCATTGCCCGAGCCACGGGAGGCGGCGCCGGTGTCGAGCACCACGGCGGCGCGGCCGCTGGTTTTGAGGCTGGCGTGCATGTGCTGCACCCAGCCCCAGTCCGCCGACGACTTGCCAGGGAAACCTGCCCCCGGTGGAAAGCGGTCGAATTCGTCGCTGTCGTAGTCGGCTTCCGTGAACCAGTCCTGGTTCCACATCGGATTGGCCACCACGCGATCGAACGTACGCAGTTTGCCCGCTGAGTTTTTGAACCAGGGTTTCTTGAACGTGTCGCCGATCTCGATCTGGCCCTCCAGGTCGTGGATGATCATGTTCATGTTGGCCATCGCCCATGTTTCCGGCACATACTCCTGGCCGAACAACTTCAGCGGTGCAATGGCGGTGCCGTTTGAGCCCCGCACGCTCTCTTCCATGGCGATTTCGCACTTCACCAGCAGGCCGCCGGAGCCGCAGCAGGGGTCGTAGATCTCCATGCCGGGCCCCGGTTGCAGCACCTTGCTCATGATGCTGGCCACCTCGGGCGGGGTATAGAACTCTCCAGCGCTCTGGCCGCTGCCCTCCGCGAATTTGCGGATCAGGTATTCGTAGCTCTTGCCGATGATGTCGGCCTCCACGTCGCTCAGCCCCAGGCGCTTGGTGCTGATCGCCTCGATCAGGTTGGAGAGGCGGTCGTCGTCGAGGTCGCGCTGGCCGTGGGTGGTGGCGTTGAAGTCCACCCGGTCGATGATGCCCTGTAGGCGCGGGTTTTCTCTGGCAATGGCGCGCATGTGGGTGGTAACACCTTCACCAATGCCTCCTGCCAGCCTGCGGATCACAGTCCACACCGGCAGTTCTGGGTCCTCTGGCACCAGTGGCAGGTAGAAGCGGACCAGTTTGTGGTCGCGCCACACGAGGCGGAAGGCTTTCTCACGTGAGCCCACCTCGGCGGCGATGCGGTTCAGCTCGTCGTCGAACACATCGCAGAGCCGCTTCGTGAAGATCAGCGGCAGGATGTAGTCCTTGTATTTCGGCGCGTCCTTGGCGCCACGGATCGAACAGGCTGCATCCCAGATCCAGGTTTCGAGGGATTTGTCCTTTGGGGTGCCGTTGCCTGAGGCTTTCCCCTTGCGGGGGGCTTTGGCTGGTGCGGGCTGCTGCGCTATCGGCTCGGCCCCCACCAGGGACACGCTGTCGCTGCGGCCTCTGCCCCGCACCACGATCCCCTTGGCGACCAGTGCGGCCTTCAACTCTTCATAGAGGGGCTCCTCCCAGCCGAGTGCGTCCCGCAGGGCGGCATTTTTAGCGGGGCTGCCGGCCGTTTCCAGGGCTTCTAGGAAGTCGTTGAGCTGATCCGGATCGGGCACGGGTGGATCAGGTCAGTCGTCGTTGGGGGGAGTCTGCCTGGGGTGGGGTGGTTTTGGGTGCGCTCGTTCTGCAGGTTCAACCCGCCTCGGAGCGCACATCGCCGCGGGCGAATCGGGCTAGGGTTGATGCTTGATGCGTGCACATCAGATGCGCACCACCCTGCAGCTTGACGACGACGTGCTGGCGGCGGCCCGGGTGCTGGCCAGGCAACAGCGCACCAGCCTGGGGACCGTGATCAGCGCCTTGGCCCGCCAGGGGCTGGTGGCCCCACCTCCGGGCGCCGCCAGCACCAGCGCAAGCCATCGCAACGGCTTGCCCCTGCTGCCCTGGCAGCCGGAAGGCGCTCCGGTCGACCTCGAGCACATCAACAGCCTGCGCGACGAACTGGCGTGAGCGCAGCCCTGCTGGATGTGAACGTGGTGATCGCCCTGCTCGACGGGCGCCATGTGCACCATGAGCAGGCCCATGGCTGGTTTGCCGCGTCCCAGGCAGCGGGCTGGGCCACCTGCCCGCTCACCCAGAACGCGGTGCTGCGCATCCTCGGCCAGCCCCGTTACCCCAACAGCCCGGGGCCACCGGCGGTGGTGGCGCCCCTGATGCAGGAGCTGATCCGCCATCCACGCCACCACTTCTGGCCCGATGCCATCAGCCTGCTCGCCGCGCCAGGGGGCGACGCACCGCTGGTGGACGCCACCCAGCTGCTGGAGGCGGGGCACCTCACCGACACCTACCTCCTGGCGCTGGCGGTGCACCATGGAGGCACGTTGGTGAGCTTCGATCGCCGCCTGGGCTGCGGGGCCGTGGCCGGCGGCAGCCAAGCCCTGCGCCTGATCGCCACCTGATGCCCGCCACTTCCCCCGATCCCGCCCCGCTGCGCCGCCACTACCAGCAGGCCGCCCTGCGCCGGGCCGATCTGGCGGACGATCCGGTGGCGCAATTCCGCCATTGGTTTGAGCAGGCGGTGGCAGCGGAGCTGACGGAACCCAACGCCATGGTGCTGGGCACCAGCGATGGTGTGCGTCCCAGCGCCCGCACCGTGCTGCTCAAGGCGTTTGATGCGCGCGGCTTTGTGTTCTTCACCCACTACGACAGCCGCAAGGCCACCGAGATCGCCGCCCACCCCCAGGTGAGCCTGCTGTTTCCCTGGTACGGGCTGGAGCGGCAGGTGATGGTCCTGGGCCGG
The DNA here is from genome assembly GCF_024346375.1 of Synechococcus sp. ATX 2A4. GTDB lineage: Bacteria > Cyanobacteriota > Cyanobacteriia > PCC-6307 > Cyanobiaceae > MW101C3. The sequence continues at coordinate 25,528 of NZ_JAGQCV010000001.1, forward strand.
GCCGAGCGGATCAGCACGGCCGATTCGCTCGCCTATTTCCTCTCACGGCCGCTTGGCAGCCGGTTGGGGGCGTGGGTGTCGCAGCAGAGCGCCGTGATCAGCTCGCGCTCGCTGCTGGAAGCGCAATGGGAGGCGATGGCGCGCCGCTTCGCCGGTGGTGAGGTGCCGTTGCCGCCGGCCTGGGGCGGCCTGCGGGTGGTGCCGGCCGAGTTCGAGTTCTGGCAGGGGCGGCCCAACCGGCTGCATGATCGCTTTCGCTACCGGCGGGCGGGGGAAGGCAGCGCCTGGCGGATCGAGCGACTGGCGCCCTGAACCGAGCCGCCTCGCTCAGCGCCGTGAGCTCCAGCCCCGGCCCAGCACTCACGTTTCGTGATCAGCAAGGCCGCTGGCGATTCACGGCGCCCGATCGTGGCCATGGTGCAGAAGACCCCGCCCCGGTTCGATGCCCTTCACACTCAACTTCGTTCACCCCGTACTGATGTGGGGGTTGCTGGGTCTGATGCTCTATTCGGGCTATCTCGGCTTCAAGGCCAGCTTGATCCGCAAGGCCAGCCCCGACGAGCGCAAGGCCATGCTGCTGGAGCATTACGGCGCGCGCCATGCCCGGCTTGGCCCCGTGATCCTGGCGGTCACCCTGCTCGGCGCCGTCGGTGGCATGGGTGTCACCTTTCTCAAGCACGGCAAGCTGCTGATCGGGCCGCACCTGTTCGTGGGTCTTGGTGTGGCCGCACTGGTGATCATCACCGCCTCGCTCGGCCCCTCGCTGCAGAAAGGTAAAGATTGGGCCCGCACCCTGCACGTCACCACCAACGGCCTCGTGCTCACCCTGTTCGGTTGGCAGGCGATCAGCGGCGTCGCCATCGTGCAGAAGCTGCTCACGTCCGCGCCCGCGCTCACGCCCGCCATTGCCCCTGCAATGGGCTGATGGCACTGCTTCGTTCCACTGCGCGGCAAGCGCCTGCACTGCGGACCACTGTGCTGCGGACCATTTGGCAGCCGTTGGTGGCCTGGCTGGCGGGGCTCAGCCTCGCCGTCTGCCTGCTGCTGGGACCGGGCGCTGCGGCAGCTGCCACTGGGGCAGCGGGGCCTGCAGCCGCCGGCGCCTTGACACCGGTGGAGCTGGCCGTGGACCAGTTCCTTGATGCCCTGCCCGCCGATGTGCTGGCCATCGGTTCGGTGCCGGCCTTGAAGGCGCGGATCGCCAGCGGGAACCCCCTGCTGGTGGATCTGCGCAGCCCCGCCGATTTCCGCCGGGGCCACATCCCTGCCGCCATCAACCTGCCGCTCCAGGACCTCGTCCACCAGCTCGAGGCCCTTCCCCGCGATCGCGACGTGGTGCTCTACTGCACCAGCGGTTACCGCTCGGCGCTCGGCGTGATGGCCCTGCACCTGCACGGCTACGAGCGCGTACGGGGCTTCGCGCCGGGCTTTGCCGGCTGGACGGCAGCAGGCCAGCCGGTGGCCTAAGCGGCGCCGCCGCGCGGCACCGATCCCATGGCATGCAGGGTCATCGCCTGATCGGGCGTGAGATCGAAGCCGATTTCGCCAGCGCCGGTGGGCACCGTGAGATGGAGCGGCAGCGCTTCACTCGGGCGGGGGAGCAGGGCATCGAGATCGAACTGGGCCGATCCGGCCGGCCCCGCGGCCTCCCCTTTCTGCACCAGCTCTTCGCTGCGGTTGGGCAGGCTCCATTCCTGGCCGAGCGAATCGCTCAACACCAGCTGGCGGGTGTGATTGAGGCTCGTCTTGCCGTCCACCGCATTGAGGCGGAGGCGCAGGCCGGAGGGGTACTCCGCAAACGGCTGCTCAAACACCTTGGCGGCCAGGCGGTGGCCGGCCCCGTCGCTGAGCGACCAGCTCTCTTCCGCCTGCGCCGGCGTGCCGCCCAGCAGCACGCCCATCAGCAAGGCCAGCAGCACGAGCGGCAGCAGAGCAAACGGCCCAGGCGCTTGGGCTGGCCCTGTCGGCGTGCTGGGGCCTGCCTGTTCCGAAGGGGCCGGCAGTCGATGGAAGAAGGGCATGGTGGCGCATAAGCAATGACTTCATAACGCTAGCGAGATGTCTGAGACGTGGCCGCAGGCCGCCCTTTCCCATCCGATCTCTGGCCGCTTCCCAGCCGATCCACCGCGCCACCAGCTGGCGCTTCATGGGCCTGAACGCGTCGGTTCGTGTGCGATCTGGACTGGCCCGTGCTGGCCTGGCTAGGGATAGGCCAACGCCGGTGGATCCCAGTGGCAGAACCCAGCAGCGAGCGCCACCACCGGGTGCTGATCGTGGGCGGTGGTGCCGGCGGGATCACCGTGGCGGCCCAGCTGCTGCGGGCCCGGCCTGGCCTGGATGTGGCGATCCTCGAGCCCGCCACCGTTCACGACTACCAGTCCGGCTGGATCCCCGCCGGCGCCGGCCTGCTGCCGCTCGCCTCCACCCACCGCCCCGAAGCCAGCGTGATCCCGCCGGGGGCCTGCTGGATCCAGAGCAGCGCCGCCCGCTTCGAGCCCGAGGCCCAGCGGGTGATCACGGCTGCCGGGGAGGTGCTCCGCTACGACGCGCTGGTGGTGGCGATCGGGCTCCAGCTCGACTGGGGCCGCATCAAGGGCCTGCCGGAGGCGCTCGGCCAGCACGGCATCGTCAGCACCTATTCCCGCGATCACATCACCGCCACCTGGGCGGCGATCCGCGGCTTCCAGGGGGGAACCGCCCTGTTCACCCATCCCGCCACACCGATCAAGTGCGGCGGCGCGCCCCAGAAGGTGAGGTACCTCGCCGACGACGTGTTTCAGGCCAGCAGCGGCGTGGGCGTCAACACCCAGGTGATCTTCTGCACCGCCATGGCGAAGCTCTATCCAGTGGAGGCCTACAACACCACGGTGGAGCAGATCGTGGCGCGCCGTCACATCGACGCCCGCACGCTCCACAACCTGATCGACGTGCGGGCCACCGAGCAGGTGGCGGTGTTCGAAGTGAGTGAGCCCGGCGGCGAGCCCCGCCACGAGGAGATCCGCTTCGATCTGCTGCATGTGGTGCCGCCGATGGCGGCGCCGGATGTGGTGGCCAGCAGCCCCTTGGCGATCACCGGGCCCGGCGGCTGGGTGGAGGTGCACAAGCTCACCTGCCAGCACAAGCGCTACGCCGATGTGTTCGCGCTCGGCGATGTCAGCTCGCTGCCCACCGCCAAAAGCCTCGCCGCCGTGCGCGGCCAGGCGCCGGTGCTGGTGGCCAACCTGCTGGCCCGGCTCGATGGCCGCGCGCTGCTGGCCCACTACGACGGCTACACCGCCTGCCCGTTGATCACCAGCTTCCACAGCGTGGTGATGGCCGAATTCGACTACACCCTCCAGCCGGTGAGTTCCTTCCTGGTGGATCCCACCAAGGAGCGCTGGAGCATGTTCCTGGTGGAAACGCGGATCTTTCCCTGGGTGTACTGGCACCGGGTGCTGAAGGGCCGCCTGCACGAAAGCCGCTTCCTCAAACCGTTCGCGCCGCTGGTGCGGGCGCTGGGGCTGGCGCGCCGGGAGCCGTAGGCGCCTGCCCCTGCCTACCTTGGCCCCATGCGTCTGCTGCACACCTCCGACTGGCACCTGGGCCGCAGCTTTCACGGCGTTTCGCTGCTGGACGAGCAGGCGGCGGCGATCGCGCGGATCGTGGCGCTCGCCTCTGAGCACCAGGTGGAGGCGGTGCTGATCGCCGGCGACCTCTACGACCGCGCCATTCCCCCCGCCGAAGCGGTGGCGCTCTTCAATGACGCCCTCGCCCGGCTGAGCGCCGGTGGCACGGCGGTGGTGGCCATCGCCGGCAACCATGATTCCCATGTGCGGGTGTCGGTGTACGACCCCTTGCTCTGCGCCTTCAAGGTGACGGTGCGGGGCGATGTGCGCCGCGCCCAGGAGCCGGTGCTGGTGCACCCCAAAGGCGGCGGCGCGCCGGTGGCGATCTACCCCCTGCCCTACCTGGAGCCATCGGTGGACGGCCCCGCCCTCTCGGGGGCACCCGGCCGCCTGCGCCATGAGGAGGTCACCCGCCTGGCCCTCGCCCGCCTGCGCGCCGACCTGAGCGCGCGGCCCGGCCACCGCGCCGTGCTGGTGGCCCACACCTTCGTGGCCGGTGGCGCCAGCTGTGAGTCGGAGCGGGAGCTCACCGTGGGCAACGTGGACCGGGTCAGCGTGGAGGCCTTCGCCGGCTTCGACTACGTGGCCCTCGGCCACCTGCACCGCTCCCAGCAGCTCGATGGCCCCCGGGTGGCCTATTCCGGCACACCCCTGCCCTATTCCTTCTCCGAACAGGACCACATCAAATCGGTGCGGATCGTGGAACTGGCCGCCAGCCCCGGCGCACCGGAACCGGCAGCCGTGCAGGTGATTCCGCTGCAGGTGGGCCGGCCGCTCTGCACCCTGCGCGGCCCGATCGAAGCGCTCTGCAGTGATCCCGCCCACGCCGCCGCCGAGCCCGCCCGGGTGCGGGCGATCCTCACCGACGACGCCCTGCCGCTGCAGGCCATGGCCCGCCTGCGCGCCCGCTTCCCCTACATCGCCGAGCTGCGCCACGAGCCGCCGCAGCGGGCCCACGCCAGCGGCGATGAACGGCGCCGCCAGGTGCGGCAGGCCAGCTCGCCCCTTGCCCTCACCACCGATTTCTTCAACGACCAGCAGGGCCGGCCGCCCAGCACTGCCGAGGCGGAACTGCTGGAGGCCGCCCTGGCGCAGGCGCTGCGGGGAGGGGAGCGGTGAAGCCGCACCAGCTGTCGATCGAGGCCTTCGGGCCCTACGCCGATCCGGTGACGATCGATTTCGATGCGCTCGCTGCCGAAGGGTTGTTCCTGATCCATGGCACCACCGGCGCCGGCAAGACCTTCCTGCTCGACGCCCTCTGCTTCGCCCTTTATGGAGAAGTATCGGGCGATCGCAGCGTCAAGGGGCTGCGCTCCGATCACGCCGCTCCCGGCGCCGTGCCGCGCGTGAGCCTGGCGTTCTCCTGCGGTGAGGCCCGCTACCGGGTGGAGCGCAGCCCTGCCCACACCGCCGCCAAGGCCCGCGGCCACGGCTTCGTCGACAAGCCACCGCAGGCGCTGCTGATGCGGCTGGCTGCCAACGGCGCGGAGCAGCCGGTGGCGGCGAAAACCACCGAGGTGAGCCGTGAAGTGGAGCAGCTGGTGGGGCTCAACGCCGCCCAGTTCCGCCAGGTGATCCTGCTGCCCCAGGGGCGCTTCGCCGAGGTGCTGCGCGCCAAAGCCGACGACCGCGAAGCCCTGCTCAAGACCCTCTTCGACACCGTCCTCTACGAACGGGCCGGCTGGTGGCTCGACGACCAGGCCAAGGCGGCGCGCCTGGCCGTTCAGCAGCAACACGATGCCCAGGCCGTGCTGCGCGACCAGGCCGGCCACGCCTGGCTGCCGTATGCAGAGGCGGCGGAACACGCGGAGGCGGCTGGGTCTGCGGCGCTGGTGGAGGGCCAGGGGCCTGGGGGGTTGGCAGCACCTGCGGATCAGGCCGGCCTCGATGCGTTGGTGGAGCGGATCGCTGCGGTGGTGGAGGCCAGCGCCGCCGCCCGTCACCAGGCGGGCGAAGCCCTCGAGGCGGCGCGTGCCACCAGATCCCAGCACGAGGCGCTGGCGGAGCGCTTCGACAGGCGCGCCACCGCTGCCGCCCAGCTCGCCGAACTGGAGGCAAAGCAGCCGCTGGTGCTCGATTTCCGTCAACGCCTGGCGCGGGCGGAACGGGCCGAAGCGCTGCGCCCCAGCCTGGCGGCCGAGTTGGAGGCACAACAGGCGTTGGCGCAACTGGAGCAGGAGATCCGCAGCGGCCTGCTCCATGCCCGGCGGACCCAGGCGCAGGCCCCGGCACTGCCAAGCGCGGTGCAGGCCCTGGATCTCGCCGTGCTGCCGTCGCCAGAAGCGCTCGGCAGTGCCGGCGCCGATCTGGCGGCCCGGGCCGCCGAGGTGCGGGAACTGGCCAAAAAAGCCCAGGAGGCCACAGGCGCCAGCCAGGCCGCTGCCGCCGCCAGCCAGCGGGCCGCCGCCGCCGAGGCGCAGGCCACCGAGGCCAGCGCCCGGCTGCAGCAATTGCAGGTGCTGCAGCAGCAGGAGCTCGCCGCGCTCGCCGAGGCCCGCACCGCCCACGACCAACTCGACGGCTTGCAGCGCGCCGCCCGTGAGGCCACGGCCCAGGCCGCCGCCGCCGCTGCGATCGCCCCGGCCCAGACCCGGCAGCTGGAGGCGGTGGCCGCCCGCAATGCCGCCGATCAGCGGCTCAATGCCCAGAACGCCGCGCTCAACGCGTTGCGCCGCCGCCAGATCGAGGGCATGGCGGCGCGTCTCGCCGCTGGCCTGGAGGCCGGTGGCCCCTGCCCGGTGTGCGGCTCCACGGCCCACCCGCAGCCGGCCCTGCCCTCCGCCGATGCCGTCAGCGACGGCGAGATCCAGGCGGTGGAGCAGCAGCTGGTGGCCGCCAACACGGCGGTGCGGGCCGCCGGTGTGGCCATGGCCCAGGCCGAGGCGGCGCTGCAGAGCGTGCTGGAGAAAGCTGGTGCTGGCAGCGATGTGGCCGCCGCTGCGCTGGCCGCAAGCGCCGCCAGCGGGGCCCTCGCCGCCGCCAGCGCCCAGGCGGCTCGCCGCGCTGCCCTTGAGCAGGGCACCAAGGCACGTGAGCAACAGGGCCAGGCCCTGCAGCAGGCCATCGAAGCGGCCCGCACGGCGACGGCGCTGGAGCGCAGGGCCCAGCAGGAGGCCAGCGGCCGCGCCGCCGAACTGGTGGCTGCCGTGGCGCAGGAGCTGGGCGCCGGGCTGGATCCCGCCGCGGTGCTGGCGGCCTTCGCGCCGCTGGAGAGCGCCCTGCGCAATTTGATCGCCGCTGCCGCCAGCCACGCCCGGGCCGTGGCCCGCCAGGAGCAGGCGGCGCAGCGGCTCGCCGGCGAACTGGCCGCCTCCCCCTTTGGCAGCGCCAGTGAGGCCAGCGCTGCCTTGATTGACGCCGCCAAGCGCCAGCAGTGGGCGCTGCGGATCGAGGCCTACGACAAGCAGGTGATCGAACTGCAGGGCGCCCTGGCCGCCCCTGACCTGGCCGATGTGCCAGAGCAGCGGCCCGACACCGCCGCTGCTCTGGCGGCGGAAACCCACGCCGATCAGCTGCGCACCACCGCTGTGGAGCGGCACAGCGAAGCGCGGGGCGCCCAGGCTGAAATCCAGCGGCTCACGGCGTTGCACCGGGAGCGGGCCGCCGGCCTGGCGCGGCAGCGGGCCAAAGCGGAGCTGCTCAGCGCCGTGGCCAACCGCTGCCAGGGCAAGGCGGCGCCCTACATCTCCCTGCAGCGCTGGGTGCTCTCCGCCTACCTGGCCGACATCTGCAGCTTCGCCAACCAGCGGCTGACACTGATGACCTCCGGCCGCTACCAGCTGCGCCTCACCGATGAGGGGGGCCACGGCGGCCGCCATGCCGGCCTCGGCCTGCGGGTGCTCGATGCCTACACCGGCGAGGAGCGGGAGGTGAGCAGCCTCTCGGGCGGCGAAACCTTCCAGGCGTCGCTGGCGTTGGCGCTGGGGGTGGCCGACACGGTGCAGGCCCATGCCGGCGGCGTGCCCCTGGAGGCCCTGTTCATCGATGAAGGCTTCGGCAGCCTCGACCCCGACAACCTGCAACTGGCGATGGACGAACTCGACCGCCTGCGCGCAGGCGGTCGCATGATCGGCCTGATCAGCCACGTGGGCGCCCTGCGCGAGCGCATCCGCGGCGGCATCGAGGTGATCGCCGGCGACCGCGGCTCCACGCTGCGGCAAACCAGTGCCTAGAGCAAGCCTCGGTGGCGCACGAACAGCTGCACCATCGCCCAGGAGCCGAGCGTCACTTTGATCGCCACCAGCACATTCAGCAGCGGGATCCAGCTGCCGCCCGCCAGGCTGCCGAATGCGCCGGGCGGCGGCAGCAGACCGCCCAGGGTGAGCGCGGCCAGCAGCACGAAGGCGATCACCGCCACCTTCTCCCACAGGTCGGCGCGGTAGTTGCGGTAAAGGCGATCGGAAAGCACCGCCGAGCCGCTGATCAGCGCCAGCCCGATCGCCGTGCCGCCGGCCACCCCCGCGGCAAACCCACCGCCGGGGGAAAGATGACCGCGCAAGGCCAGCTCCACACCGATCAGGGCCGCGATCGTGCCGCTCAGCTGGCAGAGCACCACCGAGGGCGCATCATCGAGCGCACGCACCGTGGGCTTGGCGGGCTCCCCCGCAAACAGAAACCGCACCCCGATCGACGCCAGCGTGAACACCACCACCTCGGTGACCGTGTCGTAGAGGCGGGTGTAGAGGATCACGCCCGACACCAGGTTCGGCACGTTCGTCTGCTCGACGAGGGTGTTGATCAGCGGCAACACATCGCCCGCCGGCGGCAGCGCCGTCGCCAGCGGGGAGAGGCAAAGGGCGGTGGCCGCCACCAGGTAGAGCCAGGTCATGGGGTTTCGGCCAGTTCGAGGGCGCCGCCGCTCTCCCGCCAGGAGCGGTACCCATCAAGGGCCTGCAGGCGCTTCAGCACGAGTGGGTTCAGCACCACCAGACGCTGACCAGGTTCCAGGCGGCCATGGCAACTGCTGTTGGCACTGAGGGCCAACTCTGCAGGTGGCACCAGCCGCAATCGCAGGCCCGCCGGCTCCAGCCAGGTGCGCAGCAGCTGCTGGCAGTGCGGCGAGGGGGGATCTTGCTCCACAAACGACAGCCGCAGCGCCATCGACGAGCGCAGCGCCACGGCATAGAGCGTGGTGGAGAGCAGGGTGCCCACCAGCGCTTCGGTGATCGCCACGTCCGGCGCCCCCAGCAGGGCGTAGAGCAAGGTGGCCACCGACCCAAGGATGCCGCGCAGCACCAGGGTCTGGTAGGGGTTGGTCTGGCTCACCAGCAACACGGCAGTGAGGGGCAGCAGGGCGGTGATCGGCAGGAGCAGATCCAGTTCCCCCGCCAGGGTCAACGGGAGGCTCATGGGGCGCTGTCCTGCTCGGTGGCTGGCTGGGGCGGCGGCGGCAGGGAGCACGCCGCCAGCACATACCCGAAGATGGTGTTCCACACGACCAACCCCAGCAGGGCCAGGGTGAGCAGCGGCCACTGGCCGGGAATGCGGAGCAGCAGGCCGAGCAGCATCAGCAAGGAGCCCAGCGTGTCGGCCACCGAAAGGGCGTGCAGTTTGCGCAGATAGCTGTGGGTGCCCAGCAGGGGCCAGGTGCCCCAGAACCAGAGCACCAGACCGGCGCCCAGCAGCACCGCACTGGCGTGATCGACCAGGGAGTGGGCCATCACCGCTCCACCCCCCGCAGCAGGTTGGCGAGCAGCAGCATGCCGGCGTTGCCGGCGCTGAGCGCGATCGCCCCCACCAGCCCCAGCATGCGGTCGTCGCGCATCACCGACACCACAAGAATGATCAGCGCCACCTTTGACGACACACTGGAGAAGGCCGCCAGTCGGTCCCACACATCAGAAGGGCGGCAGGCCACGGCGATCGGGATCAGCAGGGCCAGCACCATGCCCCACAGCAACACGGTCATGGTTCGGAGTCCTCCTTGCTGGCGGGGGTGAGGGTGTGGATGCGATACCGCCGGCCGCCATCCTCCAGGCCGAGCACGATCGTGAACGGCGTGAGCGTGATGCGGAACACGTCGAGGAACACCAGCAGCGGCAGGGCCCGATCGGTGGCCGGCTCGCTGTCTTCCCGTTCCACCATGGCCGGGGCCATCACCAGCCGCAGCGCTTCGGCGAACGCCTGCGGGATCGCCAGCAGACCGCGCACCGTGGCCTTCAGCAACACCCGCACCGGCAGGGGCCGCGAGCGCGCCCGGGGCAGCAACAGCGCCACCACCAGCCCGATCAGCAGGTTGAGCCGGCTCAGGTCACTGGTGAGCAGGCACCACAGCGCCAGGCGGAAGGCGGTACTCAGGAGCAGAGGAAGCAGGCGTCTCATCGGTTCAGGATCAGCAGCAGACCGGCCCCCACCACACCGATGCCGCCGAGCAGGTCGGACAGGCCTTCGAGATCCGGCAATCGCAACCTCTCCGGCAGGCGCAACCCCTCAACGAGCGTGTGCAGCCCCCAGCCGCCCAGCAACACCATGGCGCTCTTGGCCACGGCGCTGAACGGCGAGGCGGTCGAGGGCAGGGTTGCAGAACCCATCACCACCAGCGCCAGCACCAGCAGGATCACACCAAGCGACCAGGCGGGTTCAGGGGCTTCACCGCCGGAGCTCAGCCCAACCACCGGCGCCGTCCTGTGGAGCAACGGCGCACCCCAGAAGCGGGCGTACACCGCCACCGTCCCCATGCTCACCAGCGTCACAGCCACCTCCAGCGGCAGAGAGAGCGCCCCAGAGAGGTCCGTCTTGGCCGCAAAGCCCGCCAATGGCGGCAGGCCCACGATCGAGAGCGAGCCGATGCACAGCGGCCACCACACCCCGGCGGGCAGGGGGCGCTCACGCCAGCCCTGCAGCGCCCGGCCGGGGAAGCGACGCGCCACCAGAAACAGCACGGCCTTGGCGGTGCCATGGCTGAGGGCGTAGAAGCCGCCGGCCACCGGTGAGAGCGCCACCAGCCCCATCTGCGACAACGTGCTCCAGGCCAGCAGGCGCTTGGCGTCGGCGTCGGCAAGGGCGAACACCAGACCGAGAACGGCGCTGGCCAGGCCGATGCCCGTGATCACCGGGCCCAGGGCCGGCACGCCGCAACTGAGCCGCAGCAGCGGGGCGATGCCGGCGGTGACCACCACGCCCGAGAGCAGCGCCGACACTTCGGCCGGCGCCTCCGCATGGGTGACGGGCAGCCACAGGCCGGAGAGGAACAGGCCGGATTTCATCAGCAAGCCCACCAGGAGCAACGCCAGGGCGGCGATGCTGGTGGTGCCCGCCACGGCCTCGAAGCGAAAGCTGCCGCGCTCCAGATACACCAAGGCCGCGCCAATCAGGAACAGGGTCATCACCGTGTTGCCAATCAGCAGGTAGCGCAGGGCCACCCACAGCGAGCGGTCGGAGCGGCTGATCAGGATCAGCAGAAAGGCGCTGATCCCCACCACTTCAAGGGTCACGTAGAGGCTGACCAGGTCCATCACCACGAAGGCGGACGACAACCCGCCGTGCAGCACCATCAGCAGCAGCAGAAAAGGGCCGGGCAGCGGCCGCTCCCAGCTGTCGATCACCACGGCACTGCACACCAGGGCATTGAGCAGCAGGAACGGCACCGCGAAGGCATCGGTTTTCAGGGCCACCCCGTAGGCCCCGAGCAGGTCGACGTTGACGGGAAGGCTGCCGAGCTGAATCGCCACCGCCACCGCTGCCGTAGCCAGGCAGCAGAGCAGCGCCAGCCACCGGGCCAGCGGAGGCAACACGGCCGCCAGAAAGGCCGCCAGGAAAGGCAGCAACAGCCAGGCGATCACCATCCCCTTGGCGGAAAGCAGCGGCATGAAGCTGGGCATCAGCGCTGGCCGCCGGTGTCAAAGCTCGCCAGATCCAGGCCGGGATCGATGCGCGAGAGGCGGGTGATCACCACCAGCAGCAGGGCCTGGATCGAAAGGCCGATCACGATTGCCGTGAGGATCACCGCCTGGGGGATGGGGTCGGCCCAGGCCGTTGCCGCGGCAGCATCCGTGGCTGAGGCGACAGCGGTTCCGGTGCCAGCGGGGCCAGGGCCAGCGGCCGAGAGAATCGGGCTGCGCAAACCGGAGCGGGCTCCCACCAGCACGAACAGGGCCACCACCGCAGAGCCAATCACGTCCATCGACATCACCTTGAGGAACAGGTTGCGGCGCAGCAGCAGGCCCGCAAAACCTGCCAGGACCGCCCCCAGGATCAGCAGTTCAAGCAACCGGAAAGGAGCCATGGAGGCGGTGCCAGCCGGCGATCTGCCGGGAATGGGTGGCTCAGACAGTAGCCGTCGTTGCCGTCAACCGTCGCAAAGCCTTTTTCAGGCCAGCGCAGGCGTTGAGAAGCCGTTGAAAAGCCCCTGTGCCGCGGGCGATTTCGGCGATGGTCAATCGCGGCGATCCGCAAGGAGGAGGGAGCCTGCCGAAGTGGCCGGCAGCAGCACAGGTCCAGGCCTTCTCCTGGGCGACCTGCTTGACGCTGGCGAGGGGAGCTGGGGCCAGGCGCCAGCTCGTTGCGGGGATCGATGCAGGGATCGGCGCCGGGATCCCTGCTCGGATCACTGCTCGGATCACTGCTGAAGCCTCTGCGGGGATCGCTGTGGCCCAGAGGCTCAGTAGCTCATTCGCCTAGTGGCTTTTGTTGCCGGATCGCCGCCAGCCGGCTGCCATCCTCTATCATCACGATGTCGTTATAGCGTTGAACAATGCCGCTGGCGTTGACGCTCCCTGCCCCCTCCCCGGCCACGGCGCCCCCTGCGCCGGCAGCACGGCCGGCCGCCCTGCCGCATGGTCTCTGGCGCTGGCGCAGCCGCAGCCGTCCCTGGCCGCGGCTCTGGTCTCAGCGCAGCCAGCTGCTGGAGCGGCAGCACAGCCGGATCGAGGCACTGCTGGAGCAGCTGATCGATGGCGAGGCCCGCACCAGCCTCTGCCAGCAGTTGGTACGGGCGCTGGGCCTGCATCTGCGGCTGGAGGAGCGCTGGCTGGCCGAAGCCGGCTGCCTCTGCCCCGGCCACCGGCTCAGCCACCGCCAGGCGGCCGAGCTCGCCGCCCGCCTCCCTGCCGACAGCGCCGAGCGGCTCAGCTGGCTGCTCGACCTGCAGCAGTGGTTCCACCTGCACCGCTACGGCGCCGATGCCATCGCCTATGCCCGCGCCGCATCCGCCCCCACCCCCTTCATGAGCGCTTCCCGATGACCGCCACCATCAGCCAGTCGGCCGCCGCCGCCACCCCCGCCGCGCCCCACCTGCGCGAAGACCTGCTGACGCCCCGCTTCTACACCACTGAGATCGACAAGGCCGCTCGCACCGACCTGGAGCAGCAGCGGCCCGCCTTCGAGGCGATGCTCGCCGAAATGGAGGCCGACCACAACCGCGAACACTTCGACCGCAAGGCCCCGCTCGACCGGTTGCGCGCCCTCAGCCCGGAAGCCAAGACCGCCTACGAGAGCTATCTGGTGCGCTCCTGTGTGTCGGAGTTCTCCGGCTTTCTGCTGTTCAAGGAGCTCTCGCGCCGCCTGTTTCAGGCCGAGCGTCAGGAGCTGGGCCGCCTGTTCCAGCTGATGGCCCGCGATGAGGCCCGCCATGCCGGCTTCCTCAACCGGGCGCTGGTGGCGGAAGGGATCGAACTCGATCTGCCCAAGCTGAGCACCAAGCGGCCGATCACCTGGTTCCCGCTCAGCTGGGTGCTCTATTCCGTTTTTCTGTCCGAGAAGATCGGCTACTGGCGTTACATCCTGATCGACCGGCACCTCAAAGCCCACCCCGACAACGCCTTTGCGCCGCTGTTTGATTTCTTCGAGCCCTGGTGCCAGGACGAGAACCGCCACGGCGACATCTTCAACCTGCTGATCCGTTGCTGGCCCGGGCTCAAGCAGGGGCTGCGCGGCAAGTTGCTGAGTCGATTCTTTCTTTGGTCGGTGTTTCTCACCCACAGCCTCACCGTGTGTGAGCGGGGCGATTTCTACCGCCTGCTGGGCATGGACCCCCGCCGCTTCGATGCCGAGGTGATGCGCCAGACCAACCGCACCGCCCGCCGCGCCTTCCCCTGGGTGTTCGACCTTGACCAGGGCCAGTACCTGGAGCTGCGCGACCGCCTGGTGACCTGCTTCCAGCAGATGCAGGCACGCAAAGCAGAGCCCGGCGCGCTGCTGGCCAAGCTGGGCCTGAAGCTGCGCTTTGCCGGGTTGCTGCTGCGGCAGTTCTGCCAGCCAATGGTGCCGGCGGAGGGGGCATGACCCACACACCCGCCGGCTTCGAGATCCCGCGCGTGTTCATCGGCTACGACCCGCGCGAGCGGGTGGCGGTGAACGTGCTCGCCGATTCCTTTCAGGCCCGCTCCAGCCTGCCGCTGTTGATCGGCCAGGTGCGGCTCGATCAGCTGGTGGAGGTGTACCAGCGGGAGCGCGATCCGCGTCAGAGCACCGATTTCTCCTTCAGTCGCTTCCTGGTGCCCTGGCTGGCGGGCTACCAGGGCTGGGCCCTGTTCATTGATGCCGACATGCTCTGTCTGGCGGATCTCGCCGAGCTCTGGGCCCTGCGCGACGAGCGCTGTGCGGTGCAGCTGGTCAAGCACCAGCACGTGTGCGCGGAGGGGCTGAAGTTCCAGGGCATGCCCCAGACGCCCTACGGCCGCAAGAACTGGTCGTCAGTGATGCTCTTCAACTGCGCGCGCTGCGCGGCGCTCACGCCGGCGTTTGTGAACACCGCCTCGGGCCTGGAGCTGCACCAGTTCCACTGGCTGGCCGACGAGCAGATCGGCGCATTACCGCCCGAATGGAACGTGCTGGTGGGGGTGCAACCGCTGCCGGCCGCCCCGAAAATCCTGCACTACACCCTGGGTGGCCCCTGGTTCGACGACTGCCTCACCATGCCCAGCTCAGACCAGTGGTTAGCGGCCCGCAGCGCCATGAACGAGCCATTGCACCAGCCAATGATCGAGCCGCTGGCGGTGCCGTTGGCACCGGTCGCTGCAGGGTTGGCGCAGGAGCCTGACTCCACTGGCGCTCGAGTTGCAGATCCAGTCTTTGGTCCGCTTCGAGCCCTAGATCCAGATCCAGCCTCTGCTCCAGACCTTGGCCTGGTTCCAGAACCAGCCCCTGTTTCAGATCCAGCCTTCGTTCCTGCTCCAGTTCCTGTTCGACATCCAACCTCCGAACTAGCTCCTGTTCCCGAATCCGTTCCCGAATCCGTTCCCGTATCCGTTTCCTGAAGCCCCCATGCCCGTTCCTGAGCTCACCCCCGCTTACCGCGACGCCTACGCCCGCATCAACGGCCTCGTGATCGTGGGCGAGGGGTTGGCCGATCGCCATTTCCGCCAGCTGGCGCAGCTGCTGCCCGCAGACGCCGGCGAGCTGCGGCGCCTGGCGGCGATGGAAGGACGCCACGCCGTGGATTTCGTGGGCTGCGGCCGCCAGCTGGCCATTCGCCCCGATCTGCCCCTGGCGCGGCGGCTGTTCGCACCGTTGCACGGGCTCTTCAATGAGGCCCTCAGCGCCGCAGACCCGGTGGGGGCGTTGGTGATTCAGTGCCTGATCGTGGAAAGCTTTGCGGTGGCCGCCTACCGCTGCTACCTGCCGGTGGCCGATGCCTACGCCGCACCGATCACGGCAGCGGTGCTGGCCGATGAGGCCGAACACCTCGACTACGGCGAGCGCCAACTGGCAGCCCGCTTCCCAGCCGTAGCGGCACCGATCACCCGTTGGTGTGAGCGGGCGGTGCCGGTGGCGATGGCGATGCTGCGGGAGGTGCACAGCGATCTCGAAGCGATCGGCATCGACCCCAGCGCGCTGGTGGGGGAATTCATGGGCTGCCTGGGCGGGGCGCTGGAGACGGTCGGTTTCGCCCCACGCCAGGCCACGCGGCTGGCAGCAAGGCTGGCGGCCGTGGCTTGCGCCTGAGCTTGGAGAATTGCCGCCGGACCTGCGGCTGACGATTCTGCTGGCCTTGGTGGTGGCTCTCCTGGTGGGCCTCCAGGCGGCAGAGGGCGCGGAAGCGCAGCGCCATCAGCTCATCAAACAAGGGGTTGATCTGGCAGAGCGGCGGGATGCGCAGCACCGTGCGGCCAGCAATCACCACGTTGCGCTCGAACGGGCAGCGGGCCGGAATCAGGCGCGGCAGCAACCTGGCCAGCAGCACCGAGCGCGGGCCAATGCCATCGAGCCAGTGGCGGAGCCGATCGATCAGCACCCCATGGCGGGGGCCCCGGAGCGGGCTGAGGGTCATGGCGGAAGTCCTGGGCACCAGGGAGGAGTGAGGCAAAGAAGGTGTGGGGCTGGCGATCGGCGGAATCCGGGCACGGGGGCCAGCGTCACCGCCAAACCTTGAAGCGGCCTGGAGGGCTTGGCTGTCGCGCTGGACACCTCGGTGTGGAGGCCCTGAACGAAGGCCTCAGAGCGTCATCGCCGCCAGCGGCGCCCGAGGCGGCAGGCCGCCGGCCCGGTTGTGCAGTTGCTGGGGATCCAGCAGGGCGGTGCTCACGCTGCCGCCGAAGCGCAGCTGCAACCAGGTGATCACCGCTGGATCACCGGCCACCACCGCTTCCTGACCCGCAGCGAATTCCGGCAGCAGGGCCGTCAACACCAGCGGCCGCAGATACCAGAGCTCCACGCTGGCGCCCTGGCGGTCGCGCCGCTCGGCGATCAGTTCCCGCAGCTGGCCGTCCTCGCTGAGCTGGCCGCTGGGGGCCAGCAGCAACGACAGGGGCCGGGCAGCGCAGGCCTGGGGAGCGGAGGGGGTGGAGGGGGAAGCAGCCATGGGCGCTGAACGTTGCAACGAAACCGCAACGACGGAACAACGACATAACGGTAGCGCGATACCGTTTGCTGGTTCGGCCCTCATCCGGCCCCGACCTGTTGCCTTCGCCATGACCACCACGCACCCCAACGCGGCCCCCAGCTCGCTCACCGGTTCCCTCTCCGACCACGCCAGCCCCGCCGACCTGGCAGCACGCAAGGGCTTCGGTCCGCGGGTGCGCCGTCTGCATGGCCGCATCGGCGCTGCCCACCACCAGGCCGAAGGCATGGAATTCTCGCGCGCCCTGCTCGACGGCCAGGCCAGCCCGCTGCAGCTGGCGGCCCTGATCCGCGCCCTGGGACCGGGCTACGCCCTGATCGAGCAGCAGGGCCCCGAACTGGCCGCAGCCCTCGGGGCGATCGATTTCCCCTGGGCGGCCCTGGCCCGCAGCGCCGCCCTCGCCGCCGATGCGGCCGCCCTGGCGTCGGCGCCGGCCAGCCCCCGCTCCGCCGCTGCCGCCCTCTGGCTCGACCATCTGCAGGCCCTGGCCCAGCAGGCCCCACACCGCTTCCTGGCCCACGTCTATGTGCGCTACGGCGGCGACCTCTCGGGCGGCCAGCAGCTGGCCCAGCAGGCCAACGCCATCCTGGCCGCCCACGGCCTGCCGGCGGTGCGCTTCTGGGCGTTCGATCAGCCCCTGCCCACGCTCAAGGCCGCCCTGCACGACGCGTTCGAGCAACTCGACTTGAGCGAGGCGGAAGAGAGCGAGCTGCTCGATGAAGCCGTGGTGGCCTTCCAGGACACCCAACGCCTGCTGGCCGAACTGGGCGAACTGGGCGCGGCCTGAGTCCCTTCACACCCCCCACCGCCCCCTTCGCTGCCCGTCCCCCGTCTCCTGCCCCCGCCGCCGACCACCCATGCCCACCACCGCGCCTGCCCGCCTCGATCCGCTGCAGCTGCTGCTGAAGCACGACAAGCCCGTACCCCGCTACACCAGCTACCCCACCGCCGCCAGCTTCCACACCGGTGTGGGCCCCAGCGAGCTGGCGGCGGAGCTGGCCAGGCCCAGCAGCGAGCCCCTGTCGCTCTACGTTCACATCCCCTTCTGCCGCCATGCCTGCTGGTACTGCGGTTGCAACCGGATCACCACCCAGGCCGGCTCCAAGGTGGTGGGCCCCTACCTGCAGGCGTTGGGCCGGGAGCTGGAGCTGGTCCAGCAGGCGTCGGGCCAGCGCCGCCGCCTTGGTCAGCTGCACTGGGGCGGCGGTACCCCCAACTACCTGAGCGGGGCGGAGCAGGCGGAGCTATGGGCGCTGATCGCCCGCCACTTCGATCTGGATCCGAACCTGGAAGCCTCGATCGAGGTGAATCCGGAATTCCTCAGCCGCGAGGAGGTGCTGGGCCTGCGCCAGCTCGGCTTCAACCGCATCAGTTTCGGCATTCAGGACGCCGATCCTGAAGTGCAGGCCGCGGTGAACCGGATCGTGCCGCCCGATCAGCTGCGGCGGGCGATGGGCTGGATGCGGGAGGCGGGCTTCGAGAGCGTGAACGTGGATCTGATCTGCGGCCTGCCGCTGCAGACGCCGGCGCGCTTCGCCACCACGATCGCCCTGGTGGAAGAGCTGCGGCCTGATCGGGTGTCGTTGTTCAGCTTTGCCTACCTGCCCGAGCAACTGCCGCTGCAGCGCAAGATCGCCGCCGATGATCTGCCCAGCCAGCGCGAGCGGGTGCAGATTTTGCAGGGCGCCTACGACGCCTTCACCAGCGGCGGCTACGACGCCATCGGCATGGACCACTTCGCCCTGACCGGCGACAGCCTGGCCGTGGCCGCCCGGGCCGGCCGATTGCACCGCAATTTCCAGGGCTACACCACCGGCGGGGAGCTCGACCTGCTGGCGATCGGCGTCACGGCGATCAGCCAGTACCCCACGTTGTTCAGCCAGAACCAGCGGGATCTCAAGGCCTACATGGCGGCGCTTGATGCCGGCGTGCTGCCGGTGGAGCGGGGGCTGGTGGTACGGGATCCAGACGAACTGCTCCGCCGCCGTATCATTCAGCGGTTGATGTGCGATTTTCGCGTTGATTTCGGCCACCTGAGCGGCGGAGATCGGCCCGGCGAAGGTAGAGATCGCACTGACGCAGCAGACACCATCAACGGCCCGCAGCGGTTTGCGGCCGAGTGGGCAGATCTGCAGACCCTGGAGGCCGATGGCCTGCTGCAACTGGAGCGCAATGGCTTCCGTGTGAGCACCGAAGGACGCTGGTTGATTCGCACGATCGCCGCTGTGTTCGACCCCCGGCAACGGCTGCGGGCCAGCGGGTCACGGTTGATCTGAACGGTTGATCGGAACAGTTGATCTGAGCCGTGAAATCAGGCGGCCTGCAGGTGCTCGAGCTGCTGTTCGAGGCGTTCCCGCAGGCGGCCCATCACCAGCACACAGAGATCATCCACCAACGGCTCATCGGCGGTGTAAATCAAGCGGGTGCCCTCGCGTTCACAACGCACCAATCCCGCCCGTTGCAGCTGGCTGAGCTGGCGACTGATATGGGATTGACTGAAGCCGGTGGAGCCAATCAGGGAAGCCACATCCTGGGGGCCCGTCTTCAAGAGGCAGAGCAATTGCAGCCTCGCCGGCTCACTCAGCAAACGAAAGAACTGGCTGAGTTCTTCCAGAAGCTGGGGGGTTGGAATGAGCCCATCGGCTGCAGCGCCCATTACGAAAAACATCTAGCAATGCCGACCATCATGCCGTGAGACTTCGCATTTTGGTGTGGGGCCAGACCCTTTTCATTGCATGAGAGAACCGTACCAAAACTGGGAACTCCAACCGCCAGAAAGAATTTGTTGCAAGTTCTGGGTTGCAAGTTCTGGAATATGCGGCTATGCTCATAGCAGCATAGAAGCGGTCTCCGATGTCCATGGCTCCTCTCACCTCCCCCGGGCCAGCACCTACGGCCACCTCTGGTTCCCAGCTGCTGGTGGCAGCCGCCGGCGGCGCCCCGCTGCTGATGCGCCAGCTCTTCGACGCAGACACCGGCACCTTCACCTACCTGCTCGCCGATGTCTCCAGCGCAGAGGCGGTGCTGATTGACAGCGTGTTTGAGCAGCACGAGCGGGATCTCTCCCTGGTTCGCGAACTGGGCGTCCGCCTCGTCGCCTGCCTCGACACCCACGCCCACGCCGATCACATCACCGGCAGCTGGCTGATGCGGCAGGCCACCGGATGCGCCATCGGCCTGGCGCAGGTTGTCGGCGCTGAAAACGTCACCTTGCCATTGAGCCACGGCGACGCCGTGGACTTCGGCGGGCGGCACCTGGAGGTGCGGGCCACCCCCGGCCACACCGATGGCTGCCTCACCTACGTGCTCGACGACGAACGCATGGCCTTCACCGGCGACGCCCTGCTGGTGCGCGGTTGCGGCCGCTGTGATTTTCAGCAAGGCAACGCCCAGTCACTGTTTCATTCGATCACCGAGCAGATCTTCTCCCTGCCTGAAAGTTGCCTGCTGTACCCCGGCCACGACTACGCCGGTCGCAGCGTCACCTCGGTGGCGGAAGAGCGGCATTACAACAGCCGGCTCGGCGGCGGCGCCAATGAACGCGACTTCGTGATCTACATGGCGAACCTGCACCTGGCCCATCCCCACCGCATCGCCGAAGCGCTGCCCGCGAACCTGCGCTGCGGCAAGCCCCGCGCCAGCGCGTCCGGCGCCAGCCAGCCGCAGCTCACCACTGAGAACTGGGCGCCGATTGAGCGCAGCTACGCGGGCCTGCCGGAGCTGCCGCCCAGCTGGGTGGGCGAGCACCTCGATGCCGTTCAGCTCCTGGACGTGCGCTCTTCCGAGGAGGCCTCAGGCCCCGACGGCTCCATCCCCGGCAGCCAACTGATCCCGCTGCCGGAGCTGACGGCGCGCGCCGCTGAGCTGTCGGCCGAGCGGCCTGTGGTGGTGGTCTGCCACTCCGGCTCCCGCTCCGCCCTCGCCACCCAGAAACTGCTCAAGGCCGGCTTCACCCAGGTGGCCAACCTGCGTGGCGGCCTGCGCGCCTGGAACGGCGTCGGCCTGCCAATGGTGCAGCAGCTCCCCAGCTCCAACGCCTGAATCCCCCTTCTTTTCGCCTTCAGCCATGTCTTCCGTCACTCCAAAACGCCTGAGCGCCCACGAGCTCAGCGAGCACCACAGCCAGGGCCGGGTCACCGTGATCGATGTGCGTGAACCGGTGGAATTCGTCAGCGGCCACATTCCCGGCAGCCGCAACATCCCGTTGGCACGGCTCAACTCCGCCACGCTGCCCCCTGGCCCGCTGGCCCTCGTCTGCCAGAGCGGCAACCGCAGTGAGAAAGGGTTGTCCGTGTTGCTGCGGCGCGGCCATGCCGATCCGCTCGCCGAACTGCAGGGCGGCGTGAGCGCCTGGCAACAGGCCGGTCTACCGCTGGAGGCCCGCAAGGGGGCTCCCCTGCCCCTGATGCGCCAGGTGCAGATCGTGGCCGGCGGCCTGGTGCTGCTGGGGGTGATCCTCAGCCAGGTGGCGGCGCCCGGCTGGATCTGGCTGAGCGGTTTCGTGGGGGCCGGCCTCACCTTCGCCGGCATCAGCGGCTTCTGCGGCATGGCCCGCCTGCTGGCGGTGATGCCCTGGAACCGGGTGCACGGGTGAGCGTTGCCCTGCTGGCCTTGCTCGCCGCCGGTGGCGGGTTGATCGGCTTTCTGTTGGCAGTGCTGGGCGCCGGCGGATCCATCCTGCTGATGCCGTTGCTGGTGTCGGGGGCCGCACTGCCCACCCGTGAGGCGGTGCCGTTGTCGCTGCTGGTGGTGACGCTGCTGGCGGTGGTCAACGCAGGCCCTTACCTGCGCCGCCGACAGGTGGCGGTGCGGCCCGCCCTGATCCTGGGATTGCCGGCCCTGGCCGGCAGCTGGATCGGTGGCCGCGTGGTGAAGGCGGGGCTGGTGAGTGAGCCGGCCCAGCTGTTGATCTTTGCGTTCGCTGCCCTGGTGGCGGCCTGGCTGATGCTGCGCCGCACCCCTGCCACTGCCCGTGCCATTGCCCCTGCCCCTGCCCCTGCCCGCGGCCGTACCCAAGCGAGCGCCCGCTCCCACAACGGCAGTGGACATCAAGCGTCAGCCCTGCTGGCCGGCCAGGGGCTAGTGGTGGGCTTGCTCACCGGCGTGGCCGGCGTGGGTGGTGGTTTTGCCCTGGTGCCCGCCCTGGTGCTGATCGCCGGCCTGCCGATGCAGCTGGCCAGCGGCACCAGCCTGGTGCTGATCGCGGCCAACAGCCTGGTGGCCCTGGCAGCGCTCGGCCATTGGCCGGCCGCCAGCCTCCCCTTCACCCTGCCGTTGATTGGCGGCGGCCTGGTCGGCGCCGCGCTTGGCCAACGGCTCGCCCCCCATCTGCCCGACCGCCGCCTGCGCCAGGGCTTTGCCGCCCTGCTGGTGGGCTCTGCCCTGCTCACCGGCTTCAGCGCCAGCCAGCGTCATGCCGGCGCCACTGGTCGCTCCGGCTCCCTGTCAACGCTTCAGCGCCAGTCAAGCCAGGGCAGCGAGGGCACGATCGCCGGCGTGCGCTCCCGGTAGGCGGGGTAATCGGGATGGGCAGCGCACAGGGCCCGTTCTTCCCGCCTGGCCTTGCCGCCCAGCACCGCCGCTAAGCCGAGCAGCAGCAACAGGTGCAGCAGGCTGCCCAGGGTGATCACCATGCCCAGTGAGCAAAGCAGCACGGCTTGATACAGCGGATGGCGGCAGCGGCGGTAGGCCCCTGTCGTCACCAGGGCCGCCCCGGGCATCGGTTCCGGCAGCGGGCTGAGGCTGGCGCCCAGGTTGAGAAATCCTTGCAAGGCCAGCACCAGACCCACGGCCAACAGGGCCAGGCCCACCACCCGTAATGGCAGCGGCCAGTCGATGCCGAGGCGGCTGGGCGGTGGTAACGCAGGCAGCAGGTGGGCGGCGATCAGCAACAGCTGGGCCGCCAGCCACCATTCACCGTGGCGGTTGTCACGCCAGCCGCTCCAGCTGAACCCCCAACGCTGCAGACGTTCGATCAGCTTGCTGTTCACCGTGGGCTTTGCCGCTGCCCTCCAGTGTGGGCTCAGATGCCGAAATAGCGGCAGATCAGCCAGGGCACCGCGAAGGCCAGGCTGACAGTCAGGGGCAGCCCAAAGCGGGCCATGTCGAGGAAGCGGTAGCGGCCGGGGCCGAACACCATGAGGTTGGTCTGGTAGCCGATCGGAGTGAGGAAGCTCTGGCTGGCGGCGAACAGCACGGCGAAGATGAAGGCCATCGGCGGCAGATCAAGCCCCTTGGCCACTTCTGTAGCGATCGGGATCAACAGCACCACGGTGGCGCCGTTGCTGAGCGCTTCGGTGAACAACTGGGACAGCACGGTGAGCGCCACCAGCACCAGATAGGGAGACCAGCCCTGCATCGAACGCAGCAGATCAACGGCGAGAGCTTCCGCCAGCCCGGTGGATTGCATCGCCACGCTGAAGCTGGAGAGCGAACCCAGCAACAGGATCACGTCCCAGCGGATCGAACGCTGCAGCTCACCGGGCCGCAGGCAGCCGGTGGCCACCATTGCCACCACCGCCAGCAGCACCGCCGGCAGCAGCGCCAACAACTTGAACATCGGCAACAGGATCACCAACGCCGAAATCAGTACCGCCACCCATTTGCGATTGGTGGTAGGCAGATCCTTCTCCAGTTCATCGAGCAACACCAGGTCGTTGTTGGCCTGCATGCCGCGGATCGCATCAAGAGGAGCCTGCAGCAGCAGCACATCGCCGATCTGCAACTGCACGCGCCCCAGCAGCTCGCGCAGCACCTGATTGCCACGACGCACCGCCAGCAGGGTGGCGTTGTAGCGCTGGCGGAAGCGAAGGTCGCGGACGCTGGAGCCCACGATCGAGGAGCCGTCCGGCAACAGCACTTCCACCACGCGTTGGCGGGAGCTGGTGGCGTCGCCAGCCAGCTCCTGTACGTCATCCTCGAGATCTGAGATCGGCGCCAGGCTCACCGTGTGCTCCTGTTGCAGGCGCAGCAGGTTGTCGCGGTTGCAGCGCAGCATCAGCCGGTCACCGGCCTGGAGCACCTGATCCGCCAGAGGGGCGGTGAAGCTCTCGCTGCCCCGGTGCAGCTCCAGCACGTCCACGTCGAATCGGCGCTGCAGCCGGCTGTTATGCAGCGACTTGCCGATCAGCTCCGACTCCGCCGGAATCAACACATCGGTGAAATATCCTTCGCGCGCCATGTTGCCCAGCAGGTCTTCGCCCTCCAGGCCCCGGTCCGGGAGCATGCGCCCCGAGAAGAAGAAAATGTAGGCCGAACCGATCAGCCAGATCGGCAGACCGATCGCTGTGATGCTGAACAGCTCCAGGGAGCCGTAGCCCAGCCGCTGGCTCACGTCACTGGCCAGCAGGTTGGTGGAGGTGCCCAGCAGGGAGATGGTGCCCCCCAGCACCGTGGCATACGACAACGGCAGCAGCACCTTCGAGGGGGAGATGCCGCGGCGGTGGCACCAGCCTTCGAGCACGGGCAGCAGCGTGGCCACGATCGGCGTGTTGGGAATGAAGCCTGAGAGCGGGCCCACCACACCCACCAGAATCGCGATCATGCGCTTGGGGCTGCGCACCGCATCGGAGCCGATCAGGGCCCGAAGGCGATCAAGGCCGCCACTGCGGAACAGCCCTGCAGACACGGCAAACAGGCCCATCAGGGTGATCAAGGCCGGACTGCCGAAACCCTGCACCGCCTGATCGGGGGTGAGCACCTTGAAGGTGACCAGCAGGGCGGCTGCCAGCAGGCCGGTCACCTCCGGCGCCAGCCAGCCGGTGATGAACAGCACGATCGCGACGGCAAACACCAGCAAGGTGGCCAGACCGGCCGGCTCGGAGGCAGCGGTGAGGAAAGCGCTCATGTGTCATCCTCGCGAGCCGCGCCGTGATGAAAAGCACTGCCAGGCCCGTCGCTGGATCCTGCCGTTCGAGCGAACGCATGGGGCCCCAATGGCGGTGCTGGCAAGGGCGTTGGTGGCAGTGAAGGCAGAGTCAAGCACCCTTCGTCGTCCCCCACCGCAAGCCATCAGCCACGTTGGAGGTTGTCGCAACGCCAAAAGTGACGGACGCAAGGGGCGCCTGCCCGCCGCTCAACGACCCGCGATCGCCAGTCCGGCCTCGTCGAACACGCCTTCGAACAGCACCGAGCTGAGGTAGCGCTCGCCGGAATCCGGCAGCACCACCACGATCGTTTTGCCGGCATAGGCCTCCTCAGCCGCCAGACGCAGGGCCGCCACGGTGGCGGCACCGCAGGAGATGCCGGCCAGAATTCCCTCATCGCGCATCAGCCGCCGGGCCATCGCCACCGCCTCCTGATCGTTCACCGTCTCCACCCGATCCACCAGCTCCACGTCCAGGTTGTCGGGCACGAAGCCGGCGCCGATGCCCTGGATCTTGTGGGGCCCGGGCTTCACCGGCTGACCCGCTTTGGTCTGGCTGATCACGGGGCTGTTCACCGGCTCCACCGCCACCGACACCAGGGGCTTGCCCAGGGTGTTCTTGATGTAGCGGCTGACGCCGGTGATCGTGCCGCCGGTGCCCACACCCGCCACCAGCACGTCGATGGCGCCGTCGGTGTCGGCCCAGATCTCCGGACCGGTGGTGTCGTGGTGGATCTGGGGGTTGGCCGGGTTGGCGAACTGCTGCAGCAGCACGTAGCGGTCAGGGTCGGAGGCGGCGATCTCGCGCGCCCGGCCCACCGCACCGGTCATGCCGAGCCGGCCCTCGGTGAGTTCGAGCTTGGCGCCGTAGGCCGCCAGCAGCTTGCGCCGCTCCAGGCTCATCGTTTCCGGCATCGTGAGCGTGAGCGGGATGCCGCGGGAGGCCGCCACGAAGGCCAGGGCGATGCCGGTGTTGCCGCTGGTGGGCTCGATCAACTCCTTGCCGGCGCCCAGCAGGCCATCTTTCTCCGCCTGCCAGATCATGGCGGCACCGATGCGGCACTTCACCGAATAGGCGGGGTTGCGCCCCTCGATCTTGGCCAGCACGGTGGCCTTGCTGTCACCCACCACCCGGTTGAGCCGCACCATGGGCGTGCGCCCGATGCTGAAGCTGCTGTCGGCGAAGATCGTGGTCATCGGATCATCAATGGCATCAGAACAGCCTGGCAGCAACAGGGCCACCTGGGTTCCATGCTGTCAGCCCGTGCTTTTGCCTGAAGAACAACGGCCGAGGCCAAGGAGCGGCAAGGGCCCACGCCAAAGACGCGAGCGATTTTTGTGGCGTTGTCAAGTTCTCGGATGACAAAGCCCTGGCCACCTGGCCCCCTAATTTCGCCATGGCAAAGCAATGAGAGCTGAGCGGCGGCATGGGTTTCACGGCGCTGCGTGCCGGTGGTCCGGTGATGGTTCCCCTGCTGCTGCTTTCGATCGTGGTGCTGGCCATCGGTGTGGAGCGTCTGCGCTATTGGCAGCGCTGGGGTCTCAGCTCCACCCGTCAGGAGCGCCTCCTGACCGACAGCCTCGCGGCCATCCCCGCGGGCGCCAGTCGCCAGCAGCGGCAAAGCCTCGAACTCGCCCAGCTGGAACTGGGGATGGCTCAGGGAGAACCGGTGCTGGAAGCCGCCACCTTGATCGGCCCCCTGCTGGGTCTGATCGGCACCGTGAGCGGTCTGATGCGCGTGCTCGCCGCACTCGGCCCCGACCTCACCCTGCCCAGCGGCGCCAGCGTGGTGGGTTACAGCCAGGTGCTGGTGAGCACCTGGCTGGGGCTGGTGGTGGCCCTGATTGCCGCCGTGCTGCTGCGCACCAATCAGGGCCTGCGGCAGTGGCAACGCAGCCGCCTGGAGCTGGCCTGCCTGCGTGCGGAGGCAGAAGCGCCATGACCTTTCGCATCCTGGCGATCACCGCTCTCAACCTGATTGCCCTCAGCGCCGTGGCGGCCCTGCCCGTTGCCCTGCGCCAGCCTGAGCCCCGTCATCGCGCCGTTGCGCCGCAGGGCCTTCAGCCCGCCTGGTTCCTGGTGCGGGCCGCCAGTGGCAGCTGGTACCTCAATGGCGCCGCGATCAACGAAGGGGCCCTGATGGCTCAGCTCCGCGCCACCAGCAACCAGGGCGGTGTGCGCTTTCTGCCCTCCGATGCCCGCTCCAGCGCTCAGGTGAGCAGCGACCTGGCCTGGCTGCGCCGCCACAGCCGTCAGCCGGTGTGGATCGATCGCTTGCCGGGTCCGCTGTGATCACCCCAGCGGGCACCACCAACCTCGCTGCAATCAGGCCGATCACTGCGGCCGCGCCGATCGCTGCGATCAGACCGATCGGCAAGGCTGAACAGGGCCTGTGGCTGGCGCTGCTGGGGGCCGCCCTCGGCCTGTTCAGCCTGACGCTGCTGCTGCTGCCCCAGCAGCTCGCCCAGGCGCCGGCCCACCGCGGCCTGGTGGTGTTGCACCTGGAGGCGGATGGGCGCCTGCGCCTCTGGAACCGCTCGGTGAACCCGAGCCAACTGCCCGCCCTGCTGCAGGAGGCCCGCCGCATCAACGCCCAGGCCCGGGTGCGGCTGATTCCCTCCGCCACCACCTCCTGGGGGCTGGTGCAGCAATTTCTTCCCCTGCTTGATGCCAGTGCGCTTCCCTTTGAAGTTCAACTTCCCGCCCCGACACCTGCCTCCTGAAAGCGGGCGCTGGCTGGCGGCGATCAGCGCCTCCCGCTGGCTGCTGCCGCTTGGCATCGCCGTGGGAGCTCACGCGCTCTGGCTCTCCGGCAGCAGCGTGGCGGAACGGCCCCGCCCACCGGCCCCGCGCCTGCAAGTGACTGACAACACCCCGGAGTTGCTGCGCTTCAGCAGCGGGGCCCGTCAGCCGATGGCTCTGGCGGCCAGCTTGAGCACCATCGAACTGCCCTTCGGCAACAGCCTGCCGCTGCCGCCACCCCCGCCACCACCACCTCTCGAATCCAGCGCGCCGCAGGGGGGCCGTCCGGTCGCTGCCGTGGCAGCGGGCCCCCGCAGTGCTGCCAGCAGTGGCGTCAGCAGTGGCCCCAGCAGTGGTCTGGCCTGGGGGGTGGTGCCGGCTGTTGCCCCTGGCCTACCCGCGACGGCCGCCACGGCACTGGAACTGGCCGCCCTGCTCAACGCCAAAGCCGAACGCACGGCCGCGGGCACGGCGGAGGGCCCGGCGGAAGTCACGCCGGCCTTGGCGGAGCGCCCCGCCAATGCGCACGCCAACAAGGCGGCCAGCAGCGCCCTGGCACGGCGCCACCTCCGGCTCGATGCCAACACCAATCGCCCTTACCAGCTGCTGTGGGACACCGGCTCAGCGGCCAGTAGCCAGCCTGAGAGCTTGGCCGACCTACCTGAAGGAGTGGAAGTTCGCCGCCTGCCCCTGGCAGCAGCACAGGCGATGGGTCTCAGCAAGCCCCATGGCATCACGGTGAAATCACCCACCGGGTTGCTGTTGCTGTGGGTGCAGGGGGATCAGCTCTGGCTCGTTCGCCAACCTGGGGCCGTAGCCAAGCCAGCAGCCTGAGATTCCCTGCCATCAACTGCCATCAAGAAGAGGGGCCGATCACTCGGGCAAGCGGCGGGTAGTGCGCCAGTGGCTCAGGGATTGCCAGCCCAGCAATAGCACCAGGGCCGGGATCAAGGCCGCCAGGGTGAAGCGCTCGATCGGTCCATCAAGGCTGGGGAAGGTATAGGGGAGGATCTGCTCGACGAGATACAGCCCGTAGAGGCCGATCAAGATGCCGCCCTCCAGGCGGCTGATCACCCCGCCGCTGAAGAAGATCGGCAGGCAGGCCACTGTTGTGGCCACCATGATCGGCAGATCACGCTGAATGATCATTGGGTCCACGCTGATGCCGCGGTCGCCGGAAAGGAAGGCGCAGAGGCCGAGGATCACCAGTTGATTGAGCAGATTGCTGCCGATCACGTTGCCGATCGCCAGATCGGCCTTGCCCCGCAGGGCGGCCACGATCGACGTCACCAGCTCGGGCATGGAGGTGCCCGCTGCCACGATCGTGAGGCCGATCAGGGTTTGACTCACCCCCAGGCTCAGTGCCACAGCCGTGGCCCCTTTGACCAGGATCTGGGAGCCCCAGACCAGCAGGCCCAGGCCGGCGGCCAGCTTGATGAAAGCGGGCGGGAAGCCCCCCTTGGCCTCATCGGGATCGATGTCGCTGTCCGCATCGCCATCCTCCTTGGCGGAGCGGATCTCCCAGATGGTGTTGATCACCAGGGCGGTGAGCAGCGCCAGCCCCGCCTGCCAGGTGACCCTGCCGGTGGAGGCCATGCCCCACACCGCCATCGACACCGCCAGCAGGATCGGCACATCACGGCGGATCAGGCGGCTGTGCACGCGCAAGGGCATGATCAACGCGCTGATCCCAAGCACCACCAACACGTTGAAGATGTTGCTGCCGACGATGTTGCTCACGGCAATGTCGTCGGCGCCCTTGAAGGTGGAAATCAGGCTCACGAATAGTTCTGGAGCGCTGGTGCCCAAGGCCACCACCGTGAGGCCAATCACCAGTTGAGGAATGCCGAGCAGCAGGGCCAGGGCCACCGAGCCCTGCACAAACAGCTCGCCGCCCCCGAACAGCAGCAGGATCCCCATGATGATTTCGATGACGCTGAGCACTGAGGTCACCCTTGGAGGGGGCAATTATGACGCGGGGCTCGTCGGTTCCCTGAGCTGCTGCGTATGGTGGCGCCGCACTGGCAAACCATCCCTGCGTGGGCATCACCAATCGGATCAATTTTCAGAATGTCCGAGGCGACGTTTTCGGCGGGGTCACCGCCGCGGTGATTGCCCTGCCGATGGCCTTGGCCTTCGGCGTGGCCTCGGGTGCAGGCGCCGCCTCGGGCCTCTGGGGCGCTGTGCTGGTGGGCTTCTTCGCCGCCCTGTTCGGCGGCACAGCCACGCTGATCTCAGAACCCACCGGCCCGATGACGGTGGTGATGACCACAGTGATCGCCACCTTCACAGCAGCCCATCCCGAGGAAGGGTTGGCCATGGGGTTCACGGTGGTGATCCTGGCGGGACTGTTCCAGATCCTCTTCGGGATGCTGAAACTGGGGCGTTACATCACGATGATGCCTTACACGGTGATCTCGGGCTTTATGTCCGGCATCGGCATCATCTTGATCATTCTTCAGGTGGGGCCCTTCCTCGGCCAGGCGATTCCGGCCGGCGGCGTGCTCGGCACCCTGCGCAACATTCCGATGCTGCTGGGCCAGATCCAGCCGATTGAAACCTTCCTGGCCGCCCTCACCGTGGCGATCATCTGGTTCACCCCGTCCCGCTTCAAGAAGCTGGTGCCACCCCAGTTGCTGGCGCTGGTGGTGGGCACGGTGATCTCCCTGGTGGCCTTCGGTGATGCCGACATTCGCCGCATCGGCGAAATCCCCTCCGGTCTGCCGCCGCTGCAGATGCCCACGTTCTATCCCGGTGAAATCCAGCGGATGGTGTTCTACGGAGCGGTGCTGGGCATGCTCGGTTGCATCGACGCCCTGCTGACCTCGATGGTGGCCGACAGCCTCACCCGCACCGAGCACAACTCCAACAAAGAGCTGTTCGGCCAGGGCCTGGGCAACGTGATGTCCGGTCTGTTCGGCGGCATCGCCGGTGCCGGCGCCACCATGGGCACGGTGGTGAACATCCAGGCGGGCGGCCGCAGTGCGCTTTCCGGCCTCACCCGCGCGATCGTGCTGATGGTGGTGATCCTGGGGGCCTCGGGCCTGGCTGCCTCGATCCCGATGGCGGTGCTGGCCGGCATTGCCCTCAAGGTGGGCATCGACATCATCGACTGGGGCTTCCTCAAGCGCGCCCACATCCTCTCGGTGAAGGGCGCCGCGATCATGTACGGGGTGATCCTGCTCACCGTGCTGGTGGATCTGATGGTGGCGGTGGGCATCGGCGTGTTCGTGGCCAACTTCCTCACCATCGAGCGCATGAACGCCCTTGAGTCCAAGGGCGTAAAGGCGATCAGCACCGGTGATGGAGAACTGGATCTCACCCCCGAGGAAAAGGTGCTGCTGGATCGGGGCGCAGGCAAGGTGCTGCTCTTCCAGCTCACCGGCGCGATGATCTTCGGCGTCGCCAAGGCGATCGCCCGCGAACACAACGCCATCACCGACTGCCAGAGCATCGTCTTCGACCTGGGCTCCGTCTCCCACATGGGCGTCACCGCAGCGCTGGCGCTGGAGAACGCCGTGGAAGAGGCGGTGGAAAAGGGTCGCAACGTGTATGTGGTCGGGGCGGCTGGCAGCACCCGCAAGCGCCTTGAGAGCCTCAAGATGTATGAGCTGCTCGATGCGGCACACACCGAGATCAGTCGCCACGAAGCCCTGGAAGCCGCCGTAGGCCTGAATACCACCGCCAGCTGAACCCGCAGGAGGAGGCCGGCCGCAGCCTCCGATACCGACTCAGGGGCCAGCGGCTCGGGTCCGCCAGCGATGTCGCCCCTCGCCTGAGCCCCGTGCATGCCCCTTGACGCCCTGTTCGCCGTCCTCGTGTTCGCGGCAGTGCTGCTGGCCACGGCCCTGGGCGTCACCCACCTCACCGCCGCCGCTCTGCTGGGGGCGGTGTTGTTGCTGGCCACCGGCGTGCTCACCATGCCGGAGGCCGTGCAGAGCGTGGCCCTCTCCCAGGGCACCCTCACGCTCCTGTTCGGAATGATGGTGCTGGTGCGTTCCCTGGAGGCCACCGGCGTGTTTTCTGTGGTAGCCCACCGGCTCTTGCCCCTGTCTCACGGCAGGGGGTCGCGGTTGCTGATCGGGGTGGTGCTGCTCACCACGGTGATCTGCGCCTGGTTGCCCAACGCCACCACCGTGTTGCTGATCGGGCCGCTGTTGCCGCCCCTGGCCCGGGAAGTGAAGCTCGATCCCCGGCCGCTGCTGATCCTGCTGGTGCTCACGGCCAACAGCGCCGGGCTGCTCACCTTGATCGGTGATCCGGCCACCTACATCGTGGGCACGGGCCTGGGTCTGAGCTTCGGCGCTTACCTCCTTCAGATCTCCAGCGCCGGGCTGTTGGGCGTGCTGGTGCTGCTCGCCACCTTGCCCTGGCTGTACCCAGCCATCTGGAAGGCCAGGTTCACCCTGCCCCAACAGGTGCCGCCACCGCTGCACCATCGCCGCACCCTGGGGCTGCTGCTGACCGTGGTGGCCGTGATGCTGGCCCTGTTCCTCGGCGGCGAACTGCTGCCCGTGCCCATCACCCCCGACGCTGTCGCCCTGACGGGAGCGGCCGCCAGCCTGGTGATCGTGCACCAGAGCGGCCTGATCTCCGTGGACCGGCTGCTGAGCCTGATCGATTGGTCGACATTGATCTATTTCATGGCGGTGTTCGTGCTGATCGGCGGCTTGCAGCGCACCGGCGTGCTGGCTGCGGTAGCGGAGGCTCTGGCCAACCAGGTGGGCACGGTCGGGGCGGTGCCGCTGCTGCTGGTGAGCACCGCCTTGCTGTCAGCGGTGGTGCCCAACATCCCGCTGGTGGCAGCCCTCACACCGATTCTGATCGAAGCCAGCCGCCAGGCGGGCCTGGCTGGAGCGGATGGGACGATGGCGGCTGGGGCCCTGCCCTTGTTTGCCGCGCTGATGCTGGGCGGCACGTTGGGGGGCAACGCCACCTTGATCGGCGCCTCCGCCAATCTTGTCGGAGCTGGCATTGCCCGGCAGCAAGGCTCGCCGCTGTCGTTCGGCTACTGGCTGCGGTTCGGGGTTCCCACCCTGGTGGTGCAACTGGGGGCGGCGGCGTTGTGGCTGGCGGCCTTCGCTGCATTCACCAATCGTTAACCGCTTCAGCACAACTACGGAGCCTGCCCACTGATCAGGTTGACGACTGATCACCCCTGCTTGGGGTGGCCATTGGCAATACCTCTTCATCCTCCCGCCCATGGCCAGCGGCCCATTCCTATTGTTCGCGATCATCCCGGAACCTCCCCGCTCTGATGACCGTCCCCCCGCCCGAGACGGCCTCCCTTGCAACGGCCGTCCTTGAGACGGCCTTCCTGATTCCGCTCTATCCCTTGCTGGGTGCATTCTTTTCGCTGCTGTGGGTGCCGGGGCTGATTTCCCGCACCGGCCCGCGCCCCGCCGGCTACATCAATCTTCTGTTCAACCTGGTGGCATTCCTGCACAGCCTTGCGGCCTGGATTGTCTTCAGCGGCAGCCCGATCACCCGCAGCTGGCCCTGGCTTGAAACAGCCGGGCTGTCGATCCGCTTCGACGCCACGATCAACACACCGGTGTTGATCGCCATGACCACGATCTGCGGCATTCATGTGCTGGCGCAGGTGTATGCAATCGGCTATCTGGAGATGGATTGGGGCTGGCCCCGTTTCTTCGGCTGCCTGAGTGTGTTTGAGGCGGAATTGTGCGCCCTTGTGCTCACCGATTCGCTCTTTTTCGCCTATGTGGTGCTGGAGCTGCTCACGCTCGGCACCTACCTGGTGGTCGGCACCTGGTTCAATCAGTCGCTGGTGGTGAAGGGGGCGCGCGATGCCTTCCTCACCAAGCGTGTAGGCGATCTGGTGCTGCTGGCCGGCCTGGTGGCGCTGCTGCCGGTGGCCGGCAGCTGGAACATCAACGCCCTCAACACCTGGGCCGAGCAGGCCACCCCCAGCCCCGGCCTCACCTTGATCCTGCTGGCTCTGATCGCCGGCCCGATGGGCAAGTGCGCCCAGATTCCGCTGCACCTCTGGTTGGATGAGGCCATGGAAGGGCCCTTCCCCTCCACGGTGCTGCGCAATTCCGTGGTGGTGCTGGGCGGGGCCTGGGTGCTGCTGCGGCTCGAACCGCTGCTCTCGGTGAGCCCCACCGTGCAGGCGGTGCTGGTGATCGTGGGCGGCACCACCGCCCTGGTGGGCGCCCTGATCGCCCTGGCCCAGATCGACATCAAGCGGGCCGTTTCCTTTCTGGTGAGCAGCTGGCTGGGTCTGCTGTTCCTGGCCGTGGGCGCCGGTGCCGGTGACGCCGCCTGGCGGATGCTGCTGGTGTACCCGCTGCCGATGGCCCTGGTGCTGCTGGCCCTGGGCACGGTGGTGTCGAGCAACGTCAGCCAGGACCTCACCCAGCTGGGTGGCCTCTGGTCGCGCCGCCCCTTGATGGGCATCGCCTTCCTGGTGGGTGGCGCAGGCCTGGTGGGGCTGCCGCCGTTGGCCGGTTTCGGCGCCTTGCGCGCCATGACCGCCAGCCTGTCAGGCAGCCAGGCGCCGCTGCTGCTCACCGCTGTGGTGCTGCTCACCAATGCTCTGATCAGCGCGGCGTTGGTGCGGATCTTCGGGCTGATCTGGGGCGGCAAGCCCTCGGTGTTCACCAAGCGCTCCGCCGAAGTGCTCTGGCTGATGGTGCTGCCGGCGATGGTGGCCACCGGCCTGGTGCTGCACCTGCCGGTCCTGATCAACCGCGCCGGCATCGGCGAGGCCTGGGGGCCGATGGCGTTTCCCCTGCTCGCCTCCACCCTGCTGGGCCTCACGGCCGGATCGGTGCTCTACCTGTTTTCCACCGAGCACCTGCCCAAGCTCTCCGGTCCGTTGGCCGGTGTGCAGGAGTGGCTGGCCGCCGATCTGCACACCGAAGGCCTCTACCGCCGCACCGTGGTGGGCCTGGTGGCGGCGCTGGCGGCCACCAGCAGCTGGGTCGACCGCATCCTGGTGGATGGCTTCAGCAACCGCAGCGGCGACCTGGCCCTGGAAGGGGCGCGCCGCCTCAGCCTGAGCACCACCGGCCGGGTGCAGGCCTATGCCTTCACCGTGCTGGTGGGGGTGGTGTTGATGGGGCTGTGGATCCTCACCCGCCACGCGCCCGCCTTCCTCTCCCTCTGAAGCAGACCATCGAGATCTCCCATGCTGCTCACCCTTCTGCTGCTTCCCCTGGCGGCCGTGCTGCTGCTCTGTCTCGCCCCCTTGCCGGGGCCCTGGCCCCGTCGGGTGGCGGTGTTCGCTCCGGCGGTGCAACTGCTGATGCTGCTCTGGCTGGCGGGCCATCCGGTGCCGGAACTCCGCCAGGCCTGGCTGCCCCAGCTCGGCCTGGAGCTGCACCTGGGCCTGGATGGCCTGTCGCTGCCACTGACCGGCCTCACCGCCCTGCTCTCCTTCATGGCGGTGTTCGCCACGCCGATCAGCCAGCCGCGGCGGCGCTTCTTCTACGCCATGGTGCTGGCCACGAACGTGGGCCTAACCGGGGCCTTCCTGGCCTGCAACGGCCTGCTGTTCGTGCTGGCCTACGAGATCACGCTGATCCCCACCACCTTGCTGGTGGCGGTGTGGGGGGGTGAGCGGCGTGCCACCGCTGCGATCCGCTATCTGATGTATGGGGCGGTGTCGGGGATGGCGCTGCTGGCCGGCGTGCTGGCCCTGGCCCTGCTCAACCGCAATGGCTTCAGCTTCGCCTACGCCGACATGGCCCAGGCGGCGCTGCCCGACGGCGCCAGCCGCTGGATCCTGGCCCTGCTGCTGCTCGCCTTCGGCCTCAAGATGCCGATCTTTCCGCTGCACGGCTGGCAGCCGCTCACCTACAGCCAGGCCTCCACGCCCGTGGCCATGCAGCTGGCCGGGGTGGTCTCGAAGCTGGGGGCCTACGGCCTGCTGCGTTTCGGCATCGGCATGCTCGGCGACACCTGGGCCGAGTGGTCGCCATGGATCGCCGTGGTGGGCATGGTCAGCGCCCTGTATGGCGCCCTCAATGCCATCGCCCAGACGGACATGCGCCGTCTGGTGGCCTTCAGTGCCCTGGGTCACATGGGCCTGCTGGTGCTGGCCCTGGCCGCCGCCACGCCATTGAGCCTGCAGGGGGCGATCGCGCAGATCCTGGCCCAGGGCATGATCGTGGCCCTGCTGTTCTGCCTGGTCGGCAAGATCGAGGCGAAGACGGGCACCACCGAGATCGCCGCTCTCTCCGGCCTGATGAACCCCACCCGGGGCCTGCCCTTCACCCTGGGCCTGCTGCTGCTGGCCCTGATGGCTGCGGCAGGTGTGCCCGGCCAGGCCGGCTTCCTGGCGGAGATGGTGGTGTTCCAGGGCAGCTGGCCGGTGTTCCCGCTGCCCACGCTCGGCTGCATCCTGGCCTCGGGCCTTACCGCCGTGTACGCGGTGCGCCTGTTCAACCGGGTGGGCTTCGGCCGCCTCGACAACAGGACCGCCGACTACGTGAGCACCACCTGGGTGGAGCGGCTTCCGGCCCTGGCCCTCTCCTTCCTGGTGATTCTGGCGGGCCTGTGGCCCCAGATCCTGCTGGGTTGGAGCGAAGACACCACCAGCAGCCTCGCCCTCTCCCGCCCGCCGATCAGCACCCTGCCGATCAGCACCCTGGCCTCCCTGCCCCTGCCCACCCCGCTGGCTCTCCGGCCATGACCACCGCCACTCCCGCCACCGCCCTGCCCCCTTCCACCCACCCCTTCGCTGAGGTGGTGCAGCGGCTCGAAGCCGGCGGCTCGATGCTGCCTGACACGCCGGAAAACCTGATGCAGATCATCGGCATCTACAAGGCCTATGCCGTGCCGATGGATTTCTACTGGCGCGATCTGCTCTACATCGCCGAGCGGGTGTTCCTCGATCCGCTGCCGGCCTTCAAGTATTTCCCGAGCCAGGAGTATCTGGATCTGCCCAATTCCTATGCGGGCGACGATTCCAAGCTGCGCATCTGGCGCGGGCCTGCCACAGCCCACCCGGAGCTGCTGGCGTTCATGGAGAAGGGCGAAGCCGGCAAACTGCCGAAGCTGCTCCATCACCTCTGGCACGACCGCATCAACATGGAGTTCGCGGAGGCCTGCATGGATGCCATGTTCTGGCACCAGGGCATGGGCGGCCGCTTCTACGACTACCTGGAAAGCGACGCCTACAAGGCCAACGCTGAGCGGGCGATCCTCGCTTACTTCAAAGGCAACCCGCTGATGCTGGGCCTGCACAAGCTGTTCCCGGAGATGTTCCTGGAGCAGGTGCGCAAGCTGAGCTACTACGCCAATCTCGGCCTCTTCTGGGAGGTGATGGCGCCGGTGTTCTTCGAGATGAGCGACATCTACGACGAAGGGGGCTTCTCCGGTGTGCCGGCCGCCATGGATTTTCTGGTGAACGGCATCTTTGCGGTGGCGGGCCGGCCGATCTACCACCACGTGTATATCGGCGGCGAATGCATCGAGATCATCCCCAAATCGGAAGGCTTCACCTAGCTGTATGAGGCGGCCCTGCCTTATGTGGAGGCGGTGTTCTATCGCACGGCCCCTTTCCGCGGCACCAAGAGCTACAACGCCCAGGCTGGTCAGGTGCCGCCAGAGCAGGCGGACTTTCACTACGGCATCCTTTATGCCGATGTGTTCCCGGTGGGTTCAGCCGGCATCCCGCCCACCCTGCTGATGCAGGACATGCTCCACTTCCTGCCGCCCTATCTGGTGGAGCTCTACCGCAACCACAAACGCGGCGAAGACGACATCCTCGTGCAGCTGGGCATCACCTTCCAGCGCTCCATGTACAACGTCACCTCTGCGGTGATCCAGGCGCTGCGCTGCGCCCTGCTGTTCCCCCTCGATGACCCCGATCCGGAGCACCTCAAGGCCAACCGGGCCTTCTTCGAGGCCCAGATGGATCGCTTCCTCCGCCCTGAGGCCCGCCTCCGGGATGTGCAAACCCAGGACTACCGCTAGAGATTCCCAGCCATGGCCACCATCATCGAAACCGCCAAAGGCGCCGGCCTGTTCTCCACCCTGCTCACGGCTGTGGAGGTGGCCGGCCTCACCGCAGCCCTGGAGAGCCCTGGCCCCTTCACGGTGTTCGCCCCGGTGGACGACGCCTTTGCCGCCCTGCCGCCCGGCACCGTGCAGACCCTGGTGGACAACCCGCCCCAGCTGGCGCGCATCCTCAAGTTCCACGTGCTCGCCGGTGCCTTCAGCCGCAGCGAGCTGGTGGAGCAGGCCAGCTGGGAAAGCCTGGAAGGCGCCGCGATTCCGATCCGCTGCGCCGAGCCCTTTGAAGTGAAGAATGCCTCCGTGCTCTCCGCCGACATCGTCTGCGACAACGGCATCGTGCACGTGATCAACCGGGTGATGCTGCCGGGCTGAGCTGGGTGGTAGGGGCGATCAGAGCAGGAGAAAGCAAAGAAAGGAACGTGATGGGATCGACGCCGCTGAAGGCGCTGCTGAAAGGGCCAGGGAGATTTTGGCGGGCTCAGAGTGGGCTCAGAGCGGGTTTCGGCGGGCATGGAACGGCCCCTAGAGATAGAAGCCCACGGTGGTCACCACACGGGTGCCGCCGTTGCGCAAGGCCTGGCGCAGATTCAGCGCCGACTGGTTGTGCAGCAGTTTCTCCCAGGGCCGCCTCGTGACATATACGGGCAGCACCACGGTGCAGAAGCTGGAGCGGTCATTGCTGTGCTCCGCTTCGAAGCGCTGCACGAAGGAGGTGACCGGATTCACGAGCGAGCGATAAGGGGAGGGCAGCACCTCCAGGCGCACCTGGGGCAGCGTCTGGTTCCAGTGCTGGCGAAACGCTTCAGCGCCGCTGCCATCGAGATCCACGTGCACTGCCACCAGCGGCCCGGCGATGCTGCGGGCATACCGCACCGCTTCGGCGCTGCCGCGGTTGAGCGCCCCCACCAGCACCACCACCGGGGCGCCGCCCTGCTCCGGAGCTGGCGGCAAGCTGAGCGGGGTGCCGGGATCGAGACCGAGGCGGCGGGCCATGCGGCCGTAGTGGGCCTTGATCGCCAGAAACAGGTTCACCAGCAGCGGCACGCCCAGCACCACCAGCCAGGCCCCCTCGGTGAACTTGCTGAACAGCAACACGCCGCACACCACCCCGGTGACCAGGCAGCCCAGGCCATTCACCAGCGCCTTGCCCCGCCAGCTCTCGGCGGTGCGTCGCCCCTTCCACCAGTGCACCACCATGCCCGCCTGCGAGAGGGTGAAACTGGCGAACACGCCCACGGCGTAGAGCGCGATCAACCGGCTGACACTGCCGTCGAACACCAGCAGCAACAGCGCCGCAAAGCTGCTCAGCAGCACGATGCCGTTGGTGAACACCAGCCGGTCGCCGAGGGAAGCGAGCTGGCGCGGCATGAAGCCGTCCTGGGCCAGGAAGGCGGCCAGGCGAGGGAAATCCGCGAAGGCGGTGTTGGCAGCCAGCAACAGGATCAACAGGGTGGTGAGCTGCAACAGCAGCAACAGCGGCCCATTGCCGAAGATGCGCTCCCCCAGCTGATACAGGAGCGTGGGACCGGTGTCTTGTGCCACCAGGCCCAGCTCGGTGGCCAGAGCGCTGATGCCGCTGAACATCAACGCCAGCAGGATCACCATCACGGTGAGCACCCGGCGGGCATTGCGCCACTCCACCTGCTTGAACGCCATCACGCTGTCGCTGATCGCCTCAATGCCGGTGAGGGCGGCGCAGCCGGAGCTGAAGGCGCGCATCAGCAGCACCGGCCCCAGCGCCGCCAGCGCGGCGCCGTGCTCGCTGTTCAGCAGGCGGCTCTGCTCGGCCAGCGACACAGCGCTGAGCGACCCCTGGCTCCACTGGATCAGGCCGGCCACCACCAGGGTGAACACCGCCCCCATGAACAGAAAGGTGGGCAGGCTGAGCAGGCGGGCGGTGGAGCGCACGCCGCGCAGGTTGGCGAGCATCAGCAGGGCCACCGCCACCAGGCACAGCGGCGTGCGCCCGCCCCCGAGCAGGGGGAAATAGGAGGTGAGTGCGGCGATGCCAGCGGCCGTGCTCACCGCCACGGTGAGCGTGTAGTCGATTGACAGCGAAGCGGCAGCGCAGAGGCCAGGGATCACACCAAGGTTGTCGTGCGACACCCGGTAGGAGCCACCGCCTTGGGGATAGGCCTTGATGGTTTGCCGGTAGCTGATCGCAACCACCAGCATCAGCGCCACGATCAAGCCTGTGATCGGCAGGGTGAGAGGCAGGGCGGCGGCCCCGGCCATGCCCAGCACGAGCACAATCTCCTGGGTGGCATAAGCCACCGAGGAGAGGGCGTCGGAGCTGAGAATGGCGAGAGCTTCGGCGTTGGTGAGCCGTTCCTCGGCGTGGGCGCTGGTGGGAAGCGGGGCTCCAATCAGCAGGCGTCTGAGCGACTGGGTGCCTGATCCGCGTGGATCGTTGGTCAAGGCTCCGCTCAGACGCGTTCACAGGAGGATCGTAGGCTCACCCTCGGGATCAGACTGTTAGATCGCGGCGGCTCCGGATTCCGAGGTGCGGATGCGCACAACGCTCTCCACCGGCAACACGAAGATCTTGCCGTCACCGATTTCCCCAGTGCGGGAAGGGCCTGTGATCGCGGCGATCACCGTGTCCACCTTGTCGTCTTCGACGACCACTTCCACCTTCACCTTGGTGATGAATTCGATGGTGTATTCGGCACCACGATAGGTTTCCACCTGGCCTTTCTGCCTGCCGAAGCCACGCACATCAGTGATGGTCATGCCGATGATTCCGGCATTCACCAGGGCGGTTTTCACATCATCGATCTTGGTGGGCCGGATGATCGCTTCGATTTTTTTCATAGTGAATCAGGAATGCGGTGATGCGGTGGTTGAGGAAGGAAACCCATCAGGCACCGGTGAAAAACCGGAGACCGAAGCAGGAGCTGCTTGGTGGTCTGCTGGTGGGGCTGGTTTTGGGCCTAAGAAGCCGGAACTCAGCTTAGGCAGGTTCCAGCCAATAGTGACAAGCTATCAGAAGATCCCATCTTCGTCATCTGCCGGTAGGCAGTCGCTTTTGAGGCGGAGATGCGGTGGCTGGCAG
Organism: Synechococcus sp. ATX 2A4; assembly: GCF_024346375.1. Lineage (GTDB taxonomy): Bacteria > Cyanobacteriota > Cyanobacteriia > PCC-6307 > Cyanobiaceae > MW101C3. Next base: position 65,560 of record NZ_JAGQCV010000001.1, read on the forward strand.
CCGCATACGGCATCAAGTCTTGGCCTGCACATCGCCCTCATCCTGTAGAGATTGGCTGCTGGCAAATTTCACAGAAGTCCGTGCGGAAGCCATGGATTGCTGAAGGGCTGGGCAGAATGGATGGGTTTTCGTTCGTGGTAGATCGTGGCAGAATGCGACGAGGATTGTGTCAAGTGAAACGTTCTTAAACCCAACGACATCGTGAGCAGCAACCATTCAGGTTCTGGCGATTGTCCCAGATTGGCGCAACGTTGCTATGGCGTCTCCCATGGGGGTGAGTTTTCCCAGAGTGGGGCCCCTCATGATGAAACAAATGATGGCGTCCATCGTGTCGATCAGTTGCCTATCGGTGGCACAAGTAGCAACACTGGCAGCCCGATCGTGGAGAGGCTGGGTCAGCCGGCATGGTCGGCTGATGCTCTGCCAATGACCCTTAATCAGGTGTTGAAGTACAACCCAGGAAGGCATCGCCGGCAGTGAGCGACGCGCCAACCAAGCATGCATCGCCATGGCGGAAAATGCCGCGATTGAAAACGACGTCACATTCAGAACAGGCTTCAACACCAAGGCATACCTTTGAACCTGAAAACGTTTTAGCCACAAGGGGAAATTCACGGCCGCAGATCGTGCGTTCCGCCAACTCCCGCCCGCCTGAAGTGAAGCGCGAACGCCAGTGTCGTCCGCCGACCAAAGGGCGTCTCCGAAGCCAAGGCAACGCGCACCTGAGACATCGCTCCCTGGCCAGGCCACCCCTCCCCGGACGGTGGGATCTGAGACATACGGATCGGTGGTTTCCACCACGGAATCAAAAGCTTGTGTCCGCCGTTGCACCTTTCCCGTAGCAAGGACAACCGATTGCCAGAAATGGCCAGCCATTCGTGACAAGCGGCACACCGGCATCCGGTTCCTGCATGGGCCACCATCAGCTCGCAGCATCCAGTTGAGCCTGCACGCCGTGACTCCAAGCGCCAAGCCGTCCGATCCCGCCGCAGAATCCTCTGCTGCGCCAGCCTCCAGCCACCGGCCGGTGCCCTTCGGCGAGGCCGCCCGCTACTGGCTGGAGCTGGGGCTGATCAGCTTTGGTGGGCCGGCCGGGCAGGTGGCGCTGATGCACAGCGAGGTGGTGGAGCGGCGTCGCTGGCTCTCGGAGCGGCGCTTTCTGCACGCGCTCAACTACGCCATGGTGCTGCCGGGGCCAGAAGCCCAGCAGCTGGCCACCTACATCGGCTGGCTGCTGCACGGCATCCCCGGCGCTCTGGTGGCGGGCAGCCTGTTCATCTTGCCTTCACTGCTGTTGCTGCTGTTGCTGTCGGCGGTGTACGCCATCTGGGGGCAGCTGCCGCTGCTGGTTTCGGTGTTCTGGGCGCTCAAGCCGGCCGTGACGGCGATCGTGATCCAGGCGGCCTGGCGGCTGGGCCGCCGCACCCTGCACAACCCGGTGTTGCTGGCGCTGGCCGTGCTGGCCTTCGCCGGTCTCACCCTGTTTCGGCTGCCGTTTCCCCTGATCCTGCTCACAGCGGCCGTGATCGGCTGGCTGGCAGCTCGCTGGCGTCCCCAGTTGTTCAGCCCGTCCCGCCAGGCGTCGCCTGCTGCTCCTGGCCAAGGCGCAGGCACCACCGTCATGCCTGTGGCCGAGCGGCTCCCGCTTCATGGCGATGCCACACCCACCCCCGCCCATGCCCGCTTCGATCGCCGCCGGCTGGCCCTGATCCTGCTGGCCGGGTTCGCCGCGCTGGTGTTGCCGCTGGCGTTGGTGAGCGGCGTTGGTGGCTGGGATGGGCTGCTGACCACGATGGCCCGCTTCTTCAGCCGCGTGGCCGTGTTCAGCTTCGGTGGCGCCTATGCGGTGCTGCCCTACGTGGCCCAGGGGGCGGTGGAGCAGCACCAGTGGCTGAGCGCCAGCCAGATGATCGACGGCCTGGCCCTCGGTGAAACCACCCCCGGGCCCTTGATCATGGTGGTGACCTTCGTGGGCTTCATGGGCGGCTGGAACACCGCCCTCGCCACCCTGGACGCGGACGCCACCACCAGCCTTGCCGCTGGCACCACCAGCCTGGCCGCTGCCGCGACGGCCCTGCCGCTGGCGGTGCTGGCTGCCCTCACGGTCACCTGGTTCACCTTCCTGCCGTCGTTTCTGTTCATCCTGGCGGGCGGGCCCTTGGTGGAAGCCAGCCGCGAGGACATCCGCCTCAGTGGACCGCTCACGGCGATCACCGCCGCTGTGGTGGGCGTGATCGCCAACCTGGCGGTGTTCTTCGCCGGCCATGTGCTCTGGCCCGACGGCGCGGGCGGTGGCTTCGATCCGGCGGCGCTGGCGCTGATGGCGGCGGCGGTCGTGGCCCTGCTGCGCTGGCGCTGGCCGGTGCTGCGGCTGATCCTCACGGCGGCCCTGATCGGCGCCGGGCGGCAGCTGGCTATCTGGGCCGGGCTGCTGGGTTGAACGTGCTGGGCTGAGCAGCTCAGAGGATCTGGGCCAGGAACTGACGGCTGCGCTCGTGCTGGGGGTTGGTGAAGAAGGTGGTGGGGGCCGCTGCCTCCACGATCTGCCCCTCCGACATCAGCACCACCCGGTGCGCCACCTCGCGCGCGAAGCCGATTTCGTGGGTCACCACCACCATGGTCATGCCGTCGGCGGCGAGGGCGCGCATCACCTCCAGCACCTCCCCCACCATCTCTGGATCAAGGGCGCTGGTGGGTTCATCGAACAGCAGGATGCGGGGTTCCATGCAGAGCGAGCGGGCGATCGCCACCCGCTGCTGCTGGCCGCCGGAGAGCTGGCCGGGATACTTGCCCGCCTGCTCGGCGATGCCCACCCGCTCCAGCAGCCCCAGGGCCTGGGCCTCTACCTCCGCCCGCCGCCGCTTGCGCACCACCACCGGCGCCAGGCTGAGGTTCTCCAGCACGGTGAGATGGGGGAAGAGATTGAACTGCTGGAACACCATGCCGGTGTCGCAGCGGATCGCATCGATGTTGCGCAGGTCGTTGGACAGGGCGATGCCATCGATCGTGATCGTGCCCTCCTGAAAATCTTCGAGGGCGTTGAAGGTGCGAATGAAGGTGCTCTTGCCCGAACCCGAAGGCCCCATGATCACCACCACCTCGCCGCGGCTCACGCTCAGATCCACACCGCGCAGGGCATGGAAGCCGTTCGGGTACCACTTCTGAACCCCGCGGGCCTCAATCATCAAGGGGCTGGCGGCCATGGTCAGGTGGGGGAATGGGAAGGATTGAGGCGGAGCTCCAGCGCCCGGCTGCCGAGGCCAAGGGCGGCGCAGCAGCACCAGAACAGCACCGCCAGGGTGAGATACACCTCGGCGTTCTTGCCGAGGAATTCTGGGTTGGCCATCACCGTACGGGCGGTGCCGAGCAGTTCGAGCAGGCCGATCAACGACAGCAAGGTGGTGTCCTGCAGCAGGGAGATGAACTGCCCCACCGTGGCGGGCAGGGCAATCTGCAGGGCCTGGGGCAGCACCACATGCCGCAGGGCCTGCGGCATCGACAACCCCAGCGAGCGGGCGGCCTCCAGCTGACCGACGGGCACCGCCGCCAGACCGGCGCGCACGGCTTCCGCCAGATAGGCCCCGCAGAAGAAGGTGAGCACCCAGGCGGCGCGCCAGACGCGGTCGGGGGCCCAGCCGCCGGGAAGCATGTAGCCGAGGATGTTCTGCCCCAGGAACAGCAGGGTGATCAGCGGGGCGCCGCGGATGAACTCGATGTAGAGCACCGAGCTCCAGCGCAGCAACGGCAGGCTGCTGCGGCGGCCCAGGGCCACCACGATGCCGATCGGGAAGCTGAGCAGGATGGCGAAGCTGGCCATCAGCAGGGTGAGCAGCAGGCCGCCCCATTCCGACGGCGGCACGCGCGGAACGCCCAGCCCGCCGGCGATCAGCACCATGCCGAACAGGTAGAGCGCCGGCCAGAACAGGGGCAGGAAGCGCAGCAGGCGCCGCGGCACCAGCCCCCCCCACTGGCCCGCCACCCCCCGCAGCACCAGCAGCAGCGCCGTGATCGCCCACCAGCGCAGCTGGAGCGGCACCGGCAGCTTGAGCGCAGCCGGCAGCCAGGCGGCCAGAAAGGCCAGCACGGCAATGGCCACCAGGTCGTTGAAGGGCCAGAGCGTGCCGCTGCGATCCGCACGCGGATGGCTGCGCAGCAGGCCCCAGCTCGCGCCGGTCGTCACCGCCGCCAGGGCCACCAGCAACCACAGGCGCCACTGCTGCGGCAGTGGGTAGCGCCCCACGGCGAACAGGGTGGTGTTGGCCTGGATCACCGCCCACTGGGCCTGGCGGAAGGCCCAGTGCCAGAAGCCCACGCCAGCGGCCAGCAGGGCGGCAAGCAACAGCACGCTGATCACCCCGTCGAGGGGAGTGGCGAACAGCTCCTGACGCAGCGCCCCGCGCCAGCTGCGGCGGGCGGAGGGGGGAGCGGGCCGAGGCGGGAGGAGTGGCGGGGAGGAAGAGGTCATCAGCGCTCGCGAATCTGCACCAGTTGGTTGACGCCGTTCATCAGCACCGAAATCACCAGATCGATCAGCAGATAGGCGCCGAGCAGCAGCAGGAACACTTCCAGGGCGCGGCCCGTCTGGTTGAGGGTGGTTTCAGAGACGGAATAGAGATCGGCGTAGCCCACCGCCACCGCCAACGCGGAGTTCTTGGCCAGGGAGATGTACTGGCTGTTGAGGCCCGGCACGATCACCCGCAGCGCCTGAGGCAGCACCACCGTGCGCATGGTGGCGCTCCAGTGCAGTCCCAGCGAGGTGGCCGCCTCCCACTGCCCACGGGGCACCGAGGCGATGCCGCCGCGCACCACCTCGGCCACGAATGCGCCGGTGTAGGTGATCAGGCCGGTGATCAGGGCGGAGAACTCCACAGATAGGCGCAGCGGCGCCCGCCAGACATCGTTCACCAGGGTGGGCCCCTGCCACTGAAAGCCTTCGGCGAACCAGGCCAGATACAGCCCGGACTTGGAGAGCACCACGCCGGGCCATTGAAAGGCTGCGGTGCTGTTCGGCAGCGCCAGGAACACCACGAAGTACCAGAACAGCAACTGCAGCAGCAGGGGGATGTTGCGAATCACCTCCACATACACCCGCGCCAGGCGGCGCAGCAGGCCATTGCCGCTGAAGGCGGCCATCCCCACCGCCGTGCCCAGCACGGTGGCCCCCACCAGGCCCACCACGATCGCCCGCAGGCTGTTCACCAGCCCCACCACCAGCACGCGCCAGTAGGGCATCGAGGCATCGAAGGGGATCAGGCTTTCGGCCACATCGAAGCTGGCGGGTTGCCCCAGCCACCGCCAGGTGAGCAGCAGCCCGGCGGCGGTGAGGTTGCGTACCAGGTTGCCCAACAGCAGGGCAATCACCACTAGGATCGCCAGCCCCACAGCCCCCTGGACCAGCCAGGGAACCACGCGCCGATCCCGCCACCAGGGAACCCGCTGGATGTCGCTCATCGCGAAGCGCTCAACGGAAGGGTGGGGAGTAAATCAGCCCACCGTCTTTCCACTGCCGGTTCTCGGCCCGGTCGAGCTTGAGCGGGGAGCCGGCGCCCACATTGCGCTCGAAGATCTCGCCGTAGTTGCCCACCGCCGCGATCGCCTTGGGCACGAAATCCGCCGGCAAGCCCAGCTGCTGCCCGAAATCACCCTCCACGCCAAGGAAGCGGCGCAGGTCAGCAAGGTTGGTGTTGGCTTTGGCTTCCGCCACCTTGGCGGCCACATTGGCCTGGGTGATGCCCAGCTCTTCCGCCTGGAACAGGGCATAGACGGTCCAGCGCAGGGCATCGGCCCAGACTGGATCGCCATTGACGCTGGCGGGGCTGAGCGGTTCCTTGCTCATCACTACCGGCAGCAGGATGTGGGCATCGGGCTGCGGGAAGCTGCTGCGCTTGGCGGCCAGCTGGGAGCGGTCGCTGGTCACGGCCACGCAGCGGTCGCCGAGATAGGCAGCGTACGTCTGATCGCCGGTCTGGAACTTGAGCGGGGTGTAGGCGATGCCCTGCTCGCGCATGCGATCGGCCAGGTTGAGCTCGGTGGTGGTGCCGCTCTCCACGCAGATCGGCTTGCCCGCCAGATCCTTGAGGGTCTTGATGCCGCTGGCCACCGGGACCATCAGGCCCTGGCCGTCAAAGAAGGTGGTGGGAGCAAAAGCAATGCCGTTGCCACCGGCCGCATCGCGGCTCAGGGTCATGGTGGTGTTGCGGGCGAGCATGTCCACCTCGCCGCTGGCGAGGGCCGCGAAGCGCTCGCTGGAGTTGAGGTCGCGGTATTCCACCTGTTCGGGATCGCCGAGAATGGCGGCGGCCACGGCCCGGCAGGTGTCGGCGTCGAGGCCGCTGTAGGTGCCGTCGGGGCCGAGGAAGCTGAAGCCCGGCAGCTTGCCGTCGACACCGCAGACGAGCTTGCCGCGGCTGCGGATCGTCTCCATCTTCTGGCTCTGCACCCCTTCACCGCCACCGCCGTCGTTGGCGCAGCTGGCCAGCAACAGGGACAACACCACTGGAGCCGCCGCCAGCAGGGATCGCAGACGCGGCCGCCGCAGACGTGATGGCTGAAGACGTGATGGTTGCAGGCGCGGTGATCGCAGCTGAAGCATCCGGGGCTGTGGCGAAGTGAGCGCAGTTTGCCAGCAGGACACAAGAGCTGCTGGTCACAACGCCCACACGTTGCAGGCCGCCTCTCCATCGCTTCAGGCGACGGCGATGATGGCGATCAGGTCCAAGCCCGGGTCGCCGCTTGATGTCCGCTTCCTCCGCTGCGCCTCAAGCGGCTCCCCGTTCGCTGGTGATGCGCCGCCCCGACGACTGGCATGTGCACCTGCGCGACGGCCCCCTGCTCAACGCGGTGGTGGCTGCCACGGCGCGGGCGTTCGGGCGGGCGATCGTGATGCCCAACCTGAGCCCGCCGATCACCACGGCGGCGATGGCCGAGGCCTACCGCCAGCGGATCCTGGCCGCCTTGCCGCCCGGCAGCCGCTTTCAGCCGCTGATGACCGCCTATCTCACCGACACGATCGATCCGGCTGAACTGGAGCGGGGCCATCGGGCCGGCATCTTCACCGCCGTGAAGCTCTACCCGGCCAACGCCACCACCAATTCGGCCCACGGCGTGACCGACATCGCCAAGCTCACGCCGGTGTTCGACACGCTCGAGCGCATCGGCATGCCGCTGCTGCTGCACGGTGAGGTCACCGACGCGGAGATCGACATCTTCGATCGCGAAGCGGTCTTCATTGAGCGGCATCTGCAGCCGTTGCTGGAACGCTATCCCCGCATGAAGGTGGTGCTCGAGCACATCACCACCAGCGAAGCGGTGGCTTTCGTGGAGAGCCAGGCGGGCGGCGACTCCCCACGGGTTTGCGCCACGATCACCCCCCACCACCTGCAGCTCAACCGCAATGCGATGTTCAGCGGCGGCCTCTGGCCCGATTTCTACTGCCTGCCGGTGATCAAGCGGGAGCGCCACCGCCTGGCCCTGCGCCGAGCCGCCGTCTCCGGCAACCCCTGCTTCTTTCTTGGCACCGATTCCGCACCCCACCGCCGCTCCGCCAAGGAAGCCGCCTGCGGTTGCGCCGGGATCTTCAATGCACCCCATGCGCTGGAGAGTTACGCCCAGGTGTTCGAGCAGGAGGGGGCACTGCACCGGCTGGAAGCCTTCGCCTCGCTCTTCGGCCCTGGCTTTTACGGCTTGCCGCCCCATGAGCAGACGGTGGAACTGCGCCGTGAGCCGGTGCCCGTTCCACGGCGCCTGGAGCTGGCCGATGGCAACGGCGGTGTGGAGGTGCTGGTGCCGTTCCATGCCGGCCAGACCCTGCCCTGGCGACTGGTGGGCTGAGGGGTAGGGGGGCCAGTAACTGTGCCGCGAGCCAACGACACAGCAAGCTGCCGACAGCAGGGAAGCGCCGAACCCTTGCCAATCGTGCTGCCATTTCTCGGCCCTGGGTGTCTCAACCCTGCATTCATCGCCCCAGGTGGTTCCTCCCTGGTCTTTCAGACCTGGTGTTGCATTGCAGCCCAGGTGTTGCAGCCCTGGCTGGCGTTGCAGCCCTGGGTTGCAGCCCTGGGTTGCATCGCTGGTGTTGCATCGCTGATCTTCGCGATTCAACCAATCCATCCGCAAAGACGGCTTACACTCTGCCCAGTCCTCACAGTGTTCCGGTGCCTCATTTCACTGCACCCAATCAGCTGCTGGCGAACAAACGGTTGGCCCCAATCCTGCCAGGTTTGCCTTTGTGATCAAAGGCTTCATTGAGTGTCGCCCAGACACATCATCATCTGATTCCATCCTCAGAGCTTGTTGGTGAACAATGACAGAACTGATCATTATCTTTGCAGCAGCGGCCTTCGGCGGCTTGCTGGCTTCCTTGTTGAAGCAGCCGGTGATTCTTGGCTATTTACTTGCAGGTGTGATTGTTGGGCCTTTTGAACTGGGGCTGATTGGTAACTATGAGGAAGTTGAAACAATCGCCGAACTCGGTGTTACGTTCCTTCTTTTCACTATCGGTGTTGAGTTTTCTTTTGCTGAACTCAACAAGGTAAAAAAGATTGCCTTGGGTGGTGGTGGGTTACAACTGCTGATCACGATATCCCTCACCGCCTTGGTAGCGGTGGTGGCCGGCTGGGTAACCACTGTCCCGCAGGGCATCTTTCTCGGCGAGCTGGTGTCACTCTCATCAACCGCCGTGGTGATCAAGGCTCTGGCTGAGCAGGATGAAACCTCAACGTCCCACGGACAGGTGATGCTGGGCATCTTGATCGTTCAGGATCTTGCTCTTGGCTTGATGCTTGCGATCTTGCCGGCTCTGAACAGCCCGATTGAGCAATTAGGAATTGCGATCGGTATCGCCTTGCTGAAACTCGCCCTCTTCGCCCTTGGTGCTTTTGTGGTGGGGAAATGGCTCATTCCTCCTTACTTGCAGCTGTTGGCGAAAACCGAAAGCCACGAGCTTTTTTTGCTGGGGGTCGTGACACTTTGCCTTGGCATTGCACTGCTCACTGGAAGAATTGGACTTTCAACAGAAATGGGTGCATTTGTGGCGGGGCTGATGATCTCAGAAGTTGAGTATTCAGACCAAACCCTGGATTACGTTGAGCCCATCAGGGACATCTGTGCAGCGGCATTCTTTGCTGCGATTGGCGTTTTGATTGACCCTGTCTTCCTTTGGAATAATCTCCCGCTGATACTGGGCTTGGTCAGCTTCGTTTTAATCGGGAAGTCGTTGATCGTTGCACCCCTGGTCGTCTTGTTTCGCTATCCTCTCAAGACGGCCATCATCGCAGGGCTGGGTTTGGCGCAGATTGGTGAATTCTCGTTTGTACTGGCAGGTCAGGGTAGCAAATTTGGCCTGATCTCTGAAAACGTCTATTCATTGATCCTGGGAACTACTGCTGTTACATTGATCGTCACTCCTTTCGTGCTGAGGTGGCTGCCGGCACTCTTAGAGAAAGCAGAGTCGTTGCCCTGGTTTGCACAAGCCGATGGTCCATTGGAAAGCTCGGACGATGTGACGACTCTCCAGGATCACATTGTGGTCTGTGGGTATGGAAGAGTGGGCAGCAATATCGTGAAACTTTTGCTTGAACGCAACTACCCCGTCCTGGTGATTGAGCAGTCAGAGCAGTATGTTCAAAAGCTCAGGGATGCCAAGATTCCCTATATCTTTGGAAATGCAGCCAGCGCTCTCGTCCTCGATAAAGCTGGAGTGACCCAAGCCAGGGGCATGGCCATTGCCCTGCCTGATCCCATGAGCATTCGGCTGTGCCTGAAGCGATCGTTGATGCTCAATCCTGAACTCGACCTGGTTGTGCGTGCCAGCACAGAGAAAGACATTGAACCTCTTTATCAAATGGGGGCAAAAGAGGTTGTGCAGCCAGAGTTTGAGGCAAGCCTTGAGCTTTCCACCCATCTCTTTTCCGGTTTGGGCATTCCTTTGGCAGCGATTCAGCAAACCATCCAACAAATCCGCGACTCCCACTACTCCACCCTTCGTCCTCAGCAGACCAAGGAGCAGATCTTCCGCGAGATCAAGGAAGCAACCCGCACGATGGCAACAAAGCTGTATTTCTTGCCTCCAGAGTCAGTTTTGCTTGGTAAAACCCTTGGCGAGTCTCATCTGCGCTCATTAACTGGCGTGATTGTGATGGCCATCACCCGCGCCAACGGCGACAAAATCGATTATCCAGATGCCGAAACACGATTCGAGGTAGGCGATAGTTACCTGTTGGTTGGAGAAGCCAATGAGTTGGCGGCCTTCAAGCAGCTTGCTTCTGGGCCGATCTCACAACTGCCGATGGGATCCGACTCGTCCCTCTGGATCCCCATTTCCAAGGAAAGTCCAGTGGTAGGAATGACGCTTTCGCAACTGGAGTTGCGAGATCATCCCGGAACCGTCGTTCAGGCCATTCGCCGAAAAGGAGCCTATCTGCGTTTCCCAGATGAGAAGGCGGTGATTCAAGCCGGGGACAAGCTACTGGCGTTCGGCTCGGTGGCTGTTCTGTCGGATCTGGAACAAAAGATCGCACCGGCTTCAAAGATTCAGACGCTTGTCTCCGAATGATCGTCTTTCCCCTTGATCATTGATCACTGCAGCAGTGAGCTGCTCCCTCCTTGCGCCACGCCTTTGAGACGCTGACTGAAGGATTCCTAGCAACCGAAGCAAAACAGGATGCCCAACACCGCCATTGCACGCTGTGGTCTGGCCATCAGGTTCCCTTTGCAGCCCCGCCATCCAGCAGAGCAGCCTGGGCACTGTTCAGCCGGCCGGCAGTCACCAGCACGCTGGTGATGCGCGGGATCGTCAGCACCGCATGGGTGCGGTAACCCGCTTTTGCCAGGCGTTGGCGGGCCTGGCCGCCATGGTCGATGAACACCACCACGTCATGAACCACAAGGCCGGAGGTCTCGAGCTTGGCGATGCCCTCCAGCACGCTGCCACCGGTGATCAGGATGTCGTCGACCACCACCACGGTTTCGCCTTCGTTGAAGTCGCCCTCGATCAACCGCCGCGCCCCATGGGCCTTGACTTCCTTGCGGGGATAGATCAGCGGCAGATGCAGCTTCAGCGACAGGCCGGTGGCGGTGGGCAGTGATCCATAGGGAATGCCGGCGATCCGATCGAACCGCAACCCTTCGAGCTGGCCGGTGTAGGCATGCAGCACTCGGTGGAAGAGGTTGGGGTCGGAAATGATCTGACGCAGATCGATGTAGTAATTGAAAATGGCGCCGGAAGCCTGCACGTACTCACCGAACAGCAGGCAGCCCACGTCGAACAGTTCCACGATCAGCTCATCGAGCGGATCGACACTGCTGACACGACTGTTGGACCCCGCACCCTCACGCTCCGCAAGGCCGCTCACGGCTCCAGAGCCACCTGTGCGGCGTCCGGCGGCCGGGCCTTCACGCGCTGCTCCCTTACTTGCAGCCACGTCATCCTCACCACCTTCAAGGGCAGCTTCGGCACTGTCGCCGGAGGCAGCAGTGTCCGCTGCCCCCACCGGCGCCGGCAACCACAGCTCGCAGCGATCAGCCACGTTGCTGAGCCAGCTGTGCCGCATGGTTTCGATCTGGCTGCGCAGGGCGCTGGTGCCGGCCGCCATGCCCTTCTGCACCAGCAGGTGCTGGGGCAGGGGCAGCAGCAGACCATCACCGGAGGCATTGAGGCCCGCCTGCAGCAAAGCTTCCAGCCGCTCCTCCTGCTCCCAGAGGCTGCGGAGGATCAAGAAGCGTTCCGGTGCCTCGCTGCGCACCCGCGCCAGCACCGCCGGATCACTGGTGCCCACCTCCAGCAGCAGCTGCTCGGCGGTGGCCCACAGCTGGCTCTCACGCACCACCGTTGTGTAGAGCGGCCGCTCTTCATCGGGGTGGTGCTGAAACACCCGGGCGCCGGGATTGGAGCTGTGGCAGGTGATCACCACGGCCCGCTCCGGGTAGAGCAGAAACGGAGCGACGATGTCCTGACCGGCCAGCGGTGAGAGGGTGAGGGCGTCAGCGCCCAGTTCCCGAAACACGTAGTGGGCCAGGGCCGAGGAGGTGTTCAGATCGCCGTGCTTGGCATCCAGGATCAGGGGCATGTCCCGCGGCACCAGCTCGCGCACCTCGTGCAGCAGCTCAATGCCGATCGGTCCCAACGCCTGGTAAAAGCCGAGGCTCGGCTTGTAGGCGCAGACGTGATCACCAGTGGCGTCGATCACCGCCTTGATCCAGCGCCGTGCCTGAGCCAGGAACGAGCCATTGGAGGGGTGATGGCGGGTCCAGGTCTGCAGCATCTCCGGGTTGGGATCCAAACCGGTGATCAGCAGCGACTGGCGGCTCGCCATCGCATCGGTGAGTTTGACGAAGAAGTTCATTGTTCTGCGGCCAGCATGGCAGCGTGCGCGGATCTGGCAGCCTTTCTGTAGCCGCAACGGCGGTCGGCCAGTGGGGCAGCCCGTCAGTCGGCCCCTTCGGTGAATCGATCAGCCGGAGCGGTTCATGCGGCTGATCCAGTCGGCGGAGATCTCCTTCGGGCACACGGCGGAGCATTCCAGCTGGTTGCTGCAGCTGCCGAAGCCCTCGGCCACCATGGCGCCCTGCAGGGCGGCGGAGCGCCGCTGCCGCTCCGGTTGCCCCTGGGGCAGCAAGGAGAGATGGCCCAGCTTGGCGGCCACGAACAGGCTGGCGGAGGCGTTGGGGCAGGCGGCCACGCAGGCGCCGCAGCCGATGCAGCTGGCGGCGGCGAAGGCCTGCTCCGCCTGCTCCCGGCCCACCAGCAGAGCATTGGCCGCCGGTGCGCTGCCCGTGTTCACCGACACGTAGCCGCCCGCCGCCAGCAGCCGGTCGAAGGCGGAGCGATCAACGCTGAGGTCTTGTTGCAGCGGGAAGGCCCGGGCGCGCCAGGGTTCAAGCGTGAGCGTGTCGCCATCGCGGAAGTGGCGCAGGTAGAGCTGGCAGACGCTGGTGGCGCGCTGGGGGCCATGGGCCTGGCCGTTCACCATGAAGCCGCAGGCCCCGCAGATGCCCTCGCGGCAATCATGGTCGAAGCACACCGGCCGCTCACCAGCCATCAGCAAGGTTTCGTTGAGGCAATCGAGCGCTTCCAGCAGCGAGAGATCGGGGCTGAGCGGCTCCAGCGCATAGCTCACGAAGGCACCAGCCTGCTGCGGGCCCTCCTGGCGCCAGATGCGCAACGTGAGCCGGATGGTCGTGTTGCTCATCGGTAGTTGCGACGGCTGGGCGTGGCGTGGCGGTAGTGGAGCGGTTCGCAGTGGCGCAGGGGCTCCTGGCCGTCACCGTTCCATTGCCAGGCCGCGATGTGGCAGAACTTGGCGTCGTCGCGCAGCGCCTCGCCATCGGCGCTCTGGTGCTCCTCGCGGAAGTGGGCGCCGCAGGATTCCTCCCGCGCCAGCGCATCGCGGAGCATCAAGGCCGCCAGTTGCAGGAAATCCTCCAGCCGCAGGGCTTTCTCCAGCTCGGGGTTGCGCCCCGCGCGCGGCTCCGGCAGGCGCAGCTCCTCGGCGAAGGCCTGCTCCAGCGCCTGCACCTGGGCCAATGCGGCACGCAAGCCCTGGGCGTGGCGGCTGATGCCGCAGGCTCCGATCATGATCTCGCCCAGCTCTCGGTGCAGGCTGTCGCAGCTGCGCCCGCCGCTGCTGCCGAGGCCGCTGCTGCCGAGGCCGTCGATGCGGGCCTGCACCGATGCGGTGGCGGCGCGGCAGGCCGGGTGATCGGGGTTCACTTCGGTGTGCAGATGGCCCGCCAGCCAGCCGCCCACCGTGGCCGGGGCGATGAACAGGCCATCGGCAAGGCCCTGCATCAGGGCGCTGGCGCCCAGCCGGTTGGCGCCGTGTTCGGAGTAGTTGGCTTCACCCAGAACGAACAGTCCGGGGATGGTGCTCATCAGGTTGTAGTCGACCCAGAGCCCCCCCATCGTGTAGTGCGGCGCCGGGTAGATGCGCATCGGTTCGGCATAGGGATCGCTGCCGGTGATGCGTTCATACATGGCGAAGAGATTGCCGTAGCGGCTTTCGATCGCGGCGCGGCCCTCACGGTGGATCGTGTCACTGAAATCGAGATAGACCGAGCGACCGCCGGGCCCCACGCCGTGGCCTTCCAGGCAGCGCTCCCTGGCCCGGCGCGACGCCACATCGCGGGGCACCATGTTGCCGTAAGTGGGGTATTGGCGCTCCAGGAAGTAATCCCGCTCGGCTTCGGGGATGGCGTCCGGCGCTCGCGCATCGCCTGCCTGGGCCGGCAACCACACGCGGCCGTCGTTGCGCAGGCTTTCGCTCATCAGCGTGAGCTTGCTCTGGCCTGGATCGCCGCTGGGGATGCAGGTGGGATGGATCTGGGTGAAGCAGGGGTTGGCGAAGGCGGCACCGCGCCGGTGCGCGCGCCAGATGGCGCTGGCATTCGACTTCACCGCGTTGGTGGAGCGGTGGAACACGTTGCTGTAACCGCCGCTGGCCAGCAGCACCGCATGGGCGGTGTGGGCCTCGAGGCAGCCGCTGGCCTGCACCCGGCACACCACCCCGCGCGCCACCCCCTCCACCGTGATCAGATCCAGCACGTCCCGTTGGGTGAGCAGCTCCACCCGGCCGGCGTCCACCTGGCGCAGCAGGGCCTGCACGGCGCCGTAGAGCAGTTGCTGGCCGGTCTGGCCACGGGCGTAGAAGGTGCGGCTCACCAGGGCGCCGCCGAAGCTGCGGTTGGCCAGGGTGCCGCCGTACTCCCGCGCGAAGGGCACCCCCTGGGCCACGCACTGGTCGATGATCGCCCCGCTGATTTCCGCCAGGCGGTGGCAGCCGGCCTCCCGGGCCCGGAAGTCGCCCCCCTTCACGGTGTCCAGGAACAACCGCTCGACGCTGTCGCCGTCGTTCTGGTAGTTGCGGGCGGCATTGATGCCCCCCTGCGCCGCCACCGAATGGGCCCGCCTCGGGCTGTCGTGGTATGTCAGCAGGGTCACACGGAAGCCCTGCTCCGCCAGCGTGGCGGCGGCGGAGGCCCCCGCCAGTCCGCTGCCCACCACCAGCACCTTGAAGCGCCGTTTGTTGATCGGGCTGATCAGCGGCAGCTCCCGGCGCCGCTGCGTCCAGGCGCCTTGAATCGCCCCGCCGGGCAGCTGGGGATCGAGCTTCATGGCAGCAGACCCACCAGGCCCACCAAGCTCCCCAGGCCTTGAGCAGCTCCCGCCACCAGGCCACCTGCCGCACCGGCGGCCAGGCCCGCCACCAGCGCGAAGCCTCCGCCCACCAGCAGTGCCAGCAGCCAGCCGCCCCTGCGCAGGCGTTCAGCGTTGGCGGCTTCCAGCAGGCCCAGGCTGCGGTGGGCGCTCTCGCTGCCGTGCAGCAGATGCAGGGCCAGGGCCACGGCCGCCGCCAGGTAAAGCGCGAGAGCCCAGGGAGAGCTGAGCGCCTGGGCCACCGCCTGCGCCTCCAGCCCGGCCGGCGGCCGCTGCCAGCGCAACTGGCGCAGATGCACCAGCAGAAACAGCAGCAGAACACTGCCGCTGAGCGGCGCGGTGCGGGAGGCAAAGGCGGCGAGGCGGTCGGGGCGACGGCTGCGCAGCTGGGTGTAGCCGGCCTCACCACGCGCACGGGCAGATTGGAGCAGCCGCTGCAGGCTCAGTGCCACGTGGGTGAGGGCCGCAAGAGCCAGCCCCAGTTCCGCCCCGGGGAACCAGGGGCTGGCATGCAGCCAGGCCGCCAGCGCTTCAAAACCGGCCGGATCGAGCACCAGCTGGGCCACGCCGGCCAGGTGGGCCAGCAGAAACAGCACCAACGCCAGGCCACTGGCAGCGATCAACCGGCCGGATAGCCATGGGGACATGGGCGAGGCGGCCGGGGCAGCGCGTCGGCCTTGATTCTGGGCCAGCATTGGGGCTGTTGCTCTGGTCATGGCCCGTGATCAGCATCCCCAACTGCATCGGTGGGTCCGCGCGCGGGGCCCTGCTCCTCCTCCTGCCCCTGTCGGCGGCCTGCCAGGCCAGACCCCTCAGCGGCCCGCAGCCAGACGCCTCAGCCCTTGAGGCCGCCTCGCCCGGGGCGCCGGTGGTGGAGGCCGCGGCTGGTGCCCGGCCGCCCCTGCTGCTCAGCCCCGAGGCGCCGCGTGATGCGGTGCGTCAGGTGCCGGTGGTTGGGGGGCTGGAGCACCCGTGGTCGGTGGCGTGGCTGCCGAGCGGTGATCTGCTGATCACCGAGCGACCCGGCCGGCTGCGGCTGGTGCGCAACGGCCGCCTCGATCCCACCCCGATCGCCGGGGTGCCGGAGGTGTTGGCGCGGGGCCAGGGCGGGCTGCTGGATGTGGCGGTGCATCCGCGCTTCGCCGACAACGGGCTGGTGTATCTCACCTATGCCGCCGGCACGGAAGCGGCGAATCACACCCGCCTGGCCCGGGCCCGCTTCAACGGACGCGCGCTGCAGGATCTGCAGGTGATCTTCGAGGTGCCCCAGCGCAAGGCGGGCGGCCAGCACTTCGGCTCCCGCCTGCTGTGGCTGCCCGATGGCACCCTGCTGCTGGCGATCGGCGACGGCGGCAACCCACCGGTGCAGCTCGACGGGGCCCTGATCCGTGTGCAGGCCCAGAACCGTGCCAGTGCTCTCGGCAAGATCGTGCACCTAACCGACGCGGGCCGACCGGTGCGCGCTGCCGCTCTTGCCGGCGATCCCGGTGCTCTGCCAGGGTTGTGGAGCCTGGGCCATCGCAACATCCAGGGCCTCGCCTACGACCGCGGCCGCGGGCGGGTGTGGGCCACCGAGCACGGCGCCCAGGGCGGTGACGAGCTCAACAGCCCCAGGGCTGGGGCGAACTTCGGCTGGCCTGTGGTGACCCACAGCCGCGAATACTTCGGCCCGGCGATCTCAGCCGCCACCGGCTCGCCCCGTTTCGTGGATCCAGAGTTGGTGTGGACCCCGGCAATCGCCCCCTCGGGGTTGGTGGTGTACGACAGCGAGCGGATGCCGGCCTGGCGCGGCCAGCTGTTTGCCGGTGGCCTGGTGTCGCAGGCGGTGCACCGCCTCACGCTCGATGCCGGCGGCCGGGTGAGCGGCCAGCACCGCATCGACATCGGCGCGCGGGTGCGCGATGTGCGCCAGGGGCCGGATGGTTTCCTCTACGTGCTCACCGATGCCCCGAGCGATGGCCAGCTGATCCGCCTGGAGCCTGCCGCGCCCTCCTGATCCAGAGCGGCGCCGCACCGCCAGGGCTCAGCCAGGCGGTCTGCTGTGGCTGCCGTTCAGCCCCCGGGGCGCCGTCTGGGGCGGCCTTTGGGCTGCTGCTGGGCACCCTGGCTGCCTGTCAGATCTCGATCGCCAGCTTCCCCTTCACCTGCCGGGCTTCGAGGCGGCGCACGGCGTCCGGCAACTTGTCGAGCGGGTAGCGCCCATCGATCCAGGGCCTGAGCTGCCCGGCTTCCACCAGCTCCTTCAGCACCAGCAGATCCGCCCGCTTCGG
The DNA here is from genome assembly GCF_024346375.1 of Synechococcus sp. ATX 2A4. Classification (GTDB taxonomy): domain Bacteria; phylum Cyanobacteriota; class Cyanobacteriia; order PCC-6307; family Cyanobiaceae; genus MW101C3. The sequence continues at coordinate 82,981 of NZ_JAGQCV010000001.1, forward strand.
CTGCTGCATCACCGCCACCACCTTGCGGCGGCGCAGCCTGGAGAACAGGGGGCCGAGCAACAAAGCGCGCATCAGCCGGCTGAAGTCGCCCCCCACCAACACGTAGGTGCCGGCGGGAGTGAGCAGGGGCAGCCAGGAGCGGATCGGCAGAAAGGCCGCCATGTCCACGATCAGATCGAAACGCTGGGCCTGGCGGCGCAGATCGGCGGGCCCCAGATCGCTCACGTGATCGGCGCCCAGCGCCAGCACCATCGCCTGGTTCTGGGCCCGGCAGACCCCGGTGACCACCGCGCCGAAGGCCTTGGCGATCTGTACGGCATACGAACCCACGCCCCCGGAGGCGCCGTGGATCAGCACGCGCTGTCCCGCCTGCAGCCGGCCCGCGTCGCGCAATGCCTGCAGGGCGGTGAGCGCCGACACCGGCAGCACCGCCGCTTCCGCGAAGCTGCTGTCGGCGGGCATGGGCGCCAGGGCCGTGGCGGGGGCGCAGACGTAGTCCGCAAAGGCACCGAAACCCGCTTCCGACAGATCACCGAACACCGCCTCCCCCACCTGCACGCCTGTCACCGAAGCGCCCACCGCCGCCACTTCACCGGCGAAGTCGGTGCCGATGGTGGAGATGGAGGGGGTGCGCAGACCGCCATAAATCAGCCGGCTGATGAAGGGGTCGCCCCGCATCAGATGCCAGTCGCCGGCATGCACGGCGCTGGCCCGGACCCGCACCAGCACCTGATCGTCGGCCGGAACGGGCCTGGGCACCCGCTCCAGGCGCAGCACCTCAGGCGGGCCGTAGCGGCGCTGCACGATCGCCCGCATGGTGTCTGGAGGCACGGGTTCGGGCCGCGAGGGTGCCGGCATGGTGTCACGGCCGCCGATGCCGGCTGGGGAGGCCAGGTGCGCTTGCCTGTGTGTCGGCCATGACAGAGCCGCAACAAAGCGGCACAATTCGCGCTCCCGATCGGGAGGGCGGGATCACCGATCCGCTCCCTCAGCCTGCCCTGGCCCCGCCGATGCCCTGCTTCAGACACCGTTGGCTGCAACGCCTGGCTCTCGCGCTTTTGGCCGTCGTGGCGATGGTGCTGCCGGGATTCGCCTTGGGGTCGTTTCCGCCACCTCCGCCACCACCGCCGCCTGCCCGCAGCTTCGGGCCCAGTGCACCGCCGCCGCCGCCGCCCGCCGCCGCGACTCCGGGGACTCTGGCGGCTCCGGCAGCTCCGTCGGCTTCTGTGGGGCAATCGCGCCCGTTCAGCCTGAACCGCGCCGAGATCCGCGGCGTCTGGATGACCGGCAACGACATGCCGGTGCTGCGGGATCGCGACCGGATGCGGCTGGCGGTGGAGCAATTGGCGCGGCTTAACTTCAACACCATCTATCCGGTGGTGTGGAACAGCGGCTTCGCCTATTACGCCAGTGCTTCCGTCCAGCGGCGCGGCATTCAGTCGTTCACGTTTCGCGGCCTGCAGGGGCAGGACGTTCTCGCCGAGTTGATCCAGGCGGGCCATGCCAAGGGCCTGCTGGTGATTCCCTGGTTCGAGTTCGGCTTCATGGCCCCGCCCGGATCGGAGCTGGCCCGCTTGCATCCGCACTGGCTCACCCGCAAACAGGACGGCGGCCTGACCTCGATCAGTGCCGCCGGCGAAGTGGTGTGGCTGAACCCACTGCATCCCCAGGTGCAGGCGTTCATCCTGGAGCTGGTGCAGGAAATCATCAGCCAATACGACGGCGACGGCATCCAGTTCGACGATCACATGAGCCTGCCGAGTGACTTCGGCTACGACGACGTCACGACGGCGATGTACCGAAAAGAAACCAAGAAGGCTCCACCCAGCAATCCACGCGATCCGGCCTGGTTGAAGTGGCGCGCCGACAAGATCAGTGACTTCATGCAGCAGGTGCATGACACCGTTCATGCGGCGAAACCATCGGCGGTGCTGTCTGTTTCGCCGAACTACTACGATTTCGCCTACAAACTGCAGCTCCAGGATTGGCTCGGCTGGATCCGGCGCGGCCTCGTGGATGAGCTGGTGGTGCAGCTGTACCGCCCCGATCTTGATTCCTTTCTGCCTTTGCTGGCTGAAGCGGCCCTGCTGGAATCGCGCACCAGAATCCCCACGGCGGTGGCGATCATGTCCGGCCAGCGCCAGCGCCTCGTTCCGATGGAGCTGATTCAGGCCCAGGTGAATGCGGCGCGGGAGCGCCAGCTCGGTGTGGCCTTCTTCTACTTCGAAACCCTCTGGGACCGGGCTGTTGAACCGCTCAGCGAGCGCAAGCTGGCCTTCCAGCAGTTGTTCACGGCCCCGGCTCCCCGCAACTTGATTTAAGCTTCCCCGCGCTTAGGGATAAGCATTGGGCACAAAGAACTGTTCGTTCATCGGCGGGCGCTGGTAATCGCTGCCGCTCTTGCGCGGTGGCAACTCGAAGGGAGCTGGTGTCATGTCTTCGTAGGGCACCTTGCTTAGCAGATGGCGGATGCAGTTGAGGCGGGCTCGACGCTTGTCGTTGGCCTCCACCGTGAACCAAGGAGCTTCGGGGATGTTGGTGTGGGCGAACATCTCATCTTTCGCCTTGGAGAACTCCACCCAGCGATCACGCGACTCCAGATCCATCGGGCTCAACTTCCAGCGCCGGGCGGGATCTTCCAGCCGGGAGAGGAAACGGGCTTCCTGTTCTTCATCGCTCACTGAGAACCAGTATTTGATCAGGATGATGCCGCTGCGCACCAGCATCCGCTCAAATTCCGGGCAGGAGAGCATGAATTCATCCACCTGCTCGGGCGCACAGAAGCCCATCACCTTTTCCACCCCGGCGCGGTTATACCAGCTGCGATCGAACAGCACGATCTCACCAGCGGAGGGGAAATTCTCCACATAGCGCTGGAAATACCACTGCGTTTTCTGCTGGTCGGAAGGGGTGCCGAGGGCCACCACATTGCAACCGCGTGGGTTTAGCGGCTCGGTGATGCGCTTGATCGTTCCACCCTTGCCGGCCGCATCCCGACCTTCGAAGAGCAGCACGAGCCTGTAGCCCACATGCTTGATCCAATACTGCATCTTCACCAGCTCCACCTGCAGGCGAGCCAGCTCTTTCTCGTAGAGCTTCTTGTCGAGTTTGGTCAAACGGCCTTCAGCGTGATCGGAGAAGTCGTCAAGGATCGGGGAAGGGCCGTAGGCATCTCCTGAGCCGAGGGGGTAAGCGAGCCCGGCGCCGTGGCGCTTCTTGTGGCCATTCTTGCCGGATTTGTGTTTCTTTGCTTTCTTGTCGTCTTTGAGTTTTTCTCCAGTTGATTTGTCCTTGGACATCGGCTCACCTCGGATGCATTGTTTTTCTTTAGTCGATGCGCAGGTGCCATCAGTGCAACATTCACTACCGAGTCACCCCGGCTGCGCGCCTTTCAGCTGCCAGCAGAGCGGCAGCAACCCTCCACCCTGCCGCCGAGCGGTGAGCTTGGCTCAGCTGATGATCAACACCACCCCAAGCGCGGCCACCAGCAGCAGGATCGCGCCGGAGGCCAGCAGGGCATGGTTGAGCGCATCGGCCCTGGTTTCGCCGAGCTGCATGGCCACCTCGTCGGCGTAGAGGTTGTCATGGTTTTCGAGGTCATGGGTGCGCATGGGGTCCCTCGTCGGTTAGCGGTGGGGGCGCCGCTGCGGCACCCTCTGGGTTAACCCTAAAAACAGTGCTCGGCGGCGTCCAGCGATCCATACCCGGCGTCACGAACCCCCTCCCCACGCTCTTCCGCCCGACCCGCCGATGCTCGATTCCCTGCCCGATGGCCCTCAGTTGCTGGCGCTGGAGCTCCAGAGCCGCCGCAACGGCAGCGGCCTCAGCCGGCAGGCCCTGCAGGGCGTGTGGATCCTGCAGCGCACCTGGCCGCGGGGCCGCTCCCAGCCGGCGGACCTGGCCAGCACCCTCCTGCGCGCGCTCGGCGCCTCTCTCGCCCTGAGCGCCCCAGAGGCGGCGGTCCCATCAGCCGCCTCTGCAGGAGAAGAGGCGGCCCCGCTGGAGATCATCAACAGCGTGCGGCTAGGACCGCTGGAACTGCGCTTCTGCGGCGAAGCGCGGCTCCAGGGCCGGCGCCCCCTGCTGCTGTTTCGCTTCCTGCGCCTGCAGCTGCGGCTCGGCGCGCGCCCCTTGATCGATCGTCCGTTGCCCGCTGCCGCCCCCTTCAGCAGCCTGCCGGTGGCCGGCCTGCCGTTCTTTGCCCTGATCGCCGCCGACCCGGAGGGGATGTGGCTGGCGGCGCGGGGCAGGGGCGGCGGCCTTGCCCTCTGGCAACGGGCTTGAGCCCACCCGCCAAAAGCCAGTGCCCGACCCGGGCCGGAGCGTTGGCGTGGGCACAGCCAGCGGCCCCGATCCCGCTCAGGATCTTGCACACTGAACCCTGTCGTGATGGTTCCTGCCCTGCCCGGATCACCTGTCCAGCGGATGTACCGGCTCGTTGATCCCCAGGGACAGCCTCACCCCGTGCTCGATGAGGCGTACGACTCCATGGAGGCGGCCTGGGAGGCGGCCTGCGGCTGGTGGGAGGAGCAGCGGGGTGGTCCGGTCGGGATCGGCCTGGAGGTCAGCACCGGCTGCGGTGACTGGCGTACGCTCCGGCATCCCGGCTGCTGAGGGGCCGTTGAGCGCCACACCTTTGCCCACGTCTGCGCCCCTGGCCACCAGCCTGCGCGGGCGCCAGCTGCTCGCCGATCCCCAGTTCAACAAAGGCACGGCCTTCAGCCGGGCGGAGCGGCTCCAGCTGGGCCTCGAGGGGTTGTTGCCCCATGCCGTGGAATCGCTCGACATCCAGGTGGCCCGGGCGTGGAAGGCCTTCTGCAGCCTGGCCAGCGACATGGAGAAGTTCCGCTTTGCCCATGGCCTGCGCCAGACCAACAGCACCCTGTTCCACCGGTTTCTGGCCGATCACATCGAAGCGGTGCTGCCGATCGTGTACACCCCCACGGTGGGCACGGCGATCCAGCGCTTCAGCCTCGATTACCGCAGCCCCGCCGGCGGGGTGTTCCTGGCGGCGGCCGATCAGGACCGCTTCGCGGCGGTGCTGCGGCAGGCGGCCAGCGGGCCGATCGATCTGATCCTCGTCACCGATGCGCAGGGCATCCTCGGCATCGGCGACCAGGGGGTGGGCGGCATTGAGATCTGCCAGGGCAAGCTGGCCGTGTACACCCTCTGCGCGGGGCTCGATCCGCACCGGGCGCTCCCGGTGGTGCTCGATGTGGGCACCGACCGCCCCGAGCTGCTCGACGACCCCCTCTATCCCGGCAGCCACCAACCGCGCCTGGCCGGCGCCGCCTACGACGCCCTGATCGCCCGCTTCGTGCAGGCCGTCACCGAGGTGTTTCCGGGGGCCCTGCTGCACTGGGAGGATTTCGGCGCGGGCAATGCCCACCGCAACCTGGCCCGTTACCGGCAGCAGCTGCCCAGCTTCAACGACGACATCCAGGGCACCCGGGGCGTGGCCTGCGCCGTGGTGGCGGCCGCCTCGCAGGGGGCCGGGGTGCCGCTCGCGGAGCATCGCATCGTGGTGTTCGGCGCCGGCACCGCCGGCTGCGGCATCGCCGATGGCCTGGTGCGGCTGCTGCAGCGCGGCGGCCTTTCGGCTGAGGAGGCGCGCCGCCGCCTGTGGCTGGTCGATCGCTACGGCCTGGTGCACACGGGTCAGCTGCCGGAGCAGATCCCGGAGATGGCCAGGGCGATGGCGCGCCCGCTGGCCGAGCTGGAGGCCTTCCGCCGCGACGCCGACGGCGCGATCGGCTTGATGGAGGTGGTGCAGCGCGTCTGCCCCACCGTGCTGATCGGCACCTCCACGGTGGCGGGTGCCTTCAGCCAGCCGGTGGTGGAGAGCATGGCCGCCGCAGTGGAGCGGCCGATCATCCTGCCGCTGTCGAATCCGACCCGGCTGGCGGAGGCCCAACCGGCTGATCTGCTGCGCTGGAGTGAGGGCCGCGCCCTGGTGGCCACCGGCAGCCCGTTTGCAGCGGTGGAGGTGGGGGGGCGGCTGCGCCGCATCGGCCAGTGCAACAACTGCTTCCTGTTCCCCGGCCTGGGTTTCGCCTGCGTGGCGGTGGGAGCCACCGAAGTGAGCGAAACGATGATCGATGCGGGCCTCGAAGCGCTGGCGCGGCGCATCCCGGCCTGGAGCGATCCTGAGGCGCCGCTCATGCCCGAACTCACCGAGGTGGCGGCCGTTTCCACGGCAGTGGCGGAAGCGGTGGCCCTGGCGGCGGTGGAGGCGGGTGTGGCCCGCTACGCCAGCACAGCCGCAGCTGCGCTTGCCTGCCTGGAGCAGGCCCGCTGGCACCCCACCTACCGCGCGGTGGTGGGGGCCTGAGCGAAACAAGCCGCGGGGAGAGCCGGGTTCAGAGCTCCTCTTCCACCCCCGGCAGCACGGTGCAATCGCTCATCGGGTAGCTGACGCAGAGCAGGGCGAAACCCTGGGCGATCTGGTCGTCATCGAGGAAGCTCTGGTCGGATTGATCCACACTGCCGGCCAGGATCTTGCCGGCGCAGGTGCTGCAGGCACCGGCACGGCAGGAGTAGGGCAGGTCGATGCCCTGCTCTTCTGCGGCATCGAGGATGTACTGGTCATCGGGGCAATCGAAGGTCTTGCCGCCTTCCATCGTGATCGCGTAGGTGGCCATGGTGAGGTCGGCGTGGATGACCCACTGGATTTAGGGAGCCGATCGCGGCGCGGATGTGCGGGCCGCTACGGATTGCCGTGGCACGCACGCTTGCCAACAACGGCAGGAACGCATGTGGTGGCATGAACACACGGACCGGCCCCGCTGGCTCCCGGCGGACCTCCTGCTCTTTACATGGTTAACCGTGTGGAGGGAGTGAAACGTGATCAGGGTCTGGATCCCGGCGGAGAGGAGCCCCAGCGAACGACGGGTGGCCGCAACGCCGGACACCACCCGCCGCCTTGGGGACAAGGGCTGCGCGGTGGCGATCGAGAGTGGCGCCGGCCAGCAGGCGGGCTACGGCGACGACAGCTTCGCGGCCAGCGGCGCGGAGATCCTGCCCGCCGGCGCCGCCGAGGGCTGGGAGCAGGCCGATGTGGTGCTCACGGTGGCGCCACCGCGGCTGGAAGCCGATGGCGGCCCCGGCCACGTGGAGCGTCTGCGGGCCGGCAGCCTGCTGATGGGCCTGCTGGAGCCCTATCAGAACCGACCCTTGATCGAGCGGCTCTCCAGCCAGGGCGTCTCGGCGCTGGCGCTGGAGCTGCTGCCCCGCATCAGCCGGGCCCAGACGATGGATGCCCTCTCCTCGCAGGCCAACATCGCCGGCTACAAGGCGGTGCTGCTGGCCGCGGCAGAGCTGGATCGCTTCTTCCCGATGCTGATGACCGCCGCCGGCACGGTGCAACCGGCCAAGGTGGTGGTGCTCGGCGCCGGCGTGGCCGGCCTGCAGGCGGTGGCCACGGCCCGCCGCCTCGGCGCGGTGGTGAAGGTGAGCGATGTGCGGCCTGCCGCCAAGGAGCAGGTGGAATCACTCGGCGCCCGCTTCATCGATCCGCCCGAACGTGATGCCCCCGGTGAGGCCGGCGGCTATGCCCGTGAGGCCGGCCTGGCGTTCCTTGAAGCGCAGCGCCAGCAGCTGGCGGTGCACCTGGCTGAAGCCGATGCCGTGATCACCACGGCGCTGGTGCCGGGCCGTCCGGCACCGCTGCTGATCACGGAGCAGATGCTCGCTGTGATGCGGCCGGGTTCGGTGGTGGTGGATCTGGCGGTGGGCCAGGGCGGCAATGTGGCCGGCAGCCAGGCCGACACCACCGTCGACATCGGCGGGGTGCGGGTGATCGGCGCCGGCCAGTTGCCGGCCTCGGTGCCGCAGCACGCCAGTGCGCTGTATGCACGCAATGTGTCGGCACTGCTGGAGCAGCTGCTGATCGACGACCTGCTCACCATTACCCCGGAGGACCCCCTGCTGGACCCCTGCCTGATCACCCACGCCGGCACCTGCCGTCGCCTCGATCTCTGGCCGGCGCTGGTGGAGGTGGCGGCATGAGCGGCGCTCTCAGCGGCACCGAAGCGCTCTGGGTGCTGGTGCTCGGCAGCCTGCTTGGGCTGGAACTGATCGGCAAGGTGCCCCCCACCCTGCACACCCCGTTGATGTCCGGCGCCAACGCCATCAGCGGCATCACCCTGCTGGCGGCCCTGGTGCTGATCGCCGAGGCGCCCACGCCGGCCCTGCGCCTGGTGGGCGCCACCGCCCTGGGCTTTGCCCTGTTCAACGTGGTCGGGGGCTTTCTCGTCACCGACCGGATGCTGGCCATGTTCAAACGCAAGGGATCGAACTGATGGGAGAACTGACGCTCGAACTCGGGGCCGTGCTGCTGCTGGCCCTCGGCCTGAAGGGCCTGGCCAAGATCCGCACGGCACGGGCGGCCAATGGCCTGGCGGCCCTGGCGCTGCTGCTGGCGGTGGTGGGTCTGCTGCTGCAACAGGGACTGGATGGCTGGCCGTGGATGCTGCTGGGCCTGGGGGTGGGCGGCGGCCTCGGCGCGCTGCTCGCCTTCAAGGTGGCGATGACCGCCATGCCGGAAACCGTGGCCCTGTTCAACGGCTGCGGTGGTCTGTCGTCGTTGCTGGTGGCGATTGGTGCGGCCCAGCTGCCCACGCCGCTCAACCTGCTGGGTCAGGTGTCGGTGCTGGCATCGGTGCTGGTGGGCTCGATCACCTTCAGCGGTTCGCTGGTGGCGATGGGCAAGCTGCAGGAATGGCTGGGCACTCCCGGCTGGACCCAGAAACCCCAGCGCCACGCAATCAACAATACCCTGGCGGTGGCCACGCTGGTGTGCTGCGGCCTGGTGCTCAAAGGCATGGCGGTGGCCCTGATTCCGCTCACGGTGCTGTCGTTGCTGCTGGGCGTGGGCCTCACCCTGCCGGTGGGCGGCGCCGACATGCCGGTGGTGATCTCGCTGCTGAATTCCTATTCCGGTGTGGCGGCGGCGGCGGCCGGCTTCGTGGTGGGCAGCGAGCTGCTGATCGTGGCGGGCGCCATGGTGGGCGCCGCGGGCCTGATCCTCACCCAGGTGATGTGCACGGCGATGAACCGTTCGCTCACGTCTGTGTTGTTCGGCGGTGCCATGGGGGCAGCGCCTGCTGGCGGCGCCGATGGTGCCAAGGAGGAGGGCTACAAGAACGTCACCTCCTGCAGCGCGGAGGAATGCGCGCTCACGCTGGAGGCGGCCGAACGGGTGGTGTTCGTGCCGGGCTACGGCCTGGCGGTGGCCCAGGCGCAGCACAGCCTCAAGGAGCTGGCCAAGTTGCTGGAGCAGCAGGGCATCGCGGTGAGCTACGCGATTCACCCGGTGGCCGGCCGCATGCCGGGCCACATGAATGTGCTGCTGGCCGAGGCCGATGTGCCCTACGACCAGCTGATCGAGATGGACACTATCAACCCGGAATTCCCCCGCACCGATGTGGTGATCGTGCTCGGCGCCAACGATGTGGTGAACCCCCGCGCCAAGAGCGATCCCTCCAGCCCCCTCTACGGCATGCCCGTGCTCGAGGTGGATCAGGCCCGCTCGGTGTTCGTTGTGAAACGCAGCCTCGGCTCCGGCTACGCCGGCATCCGCAACGACCTGTTCGAACTCCCCCAGACCTCGATGGTGTTCGGCGACGCCAAACAGGTGCTCCAGACCCTGCTGCAGGAACTGCGGGCCCTCGGCGTGGGCAAGGTGCCGGCGGGGGCTGGGGCGGGGCGCTGAGGCCTGCAGCTGCAGGGCGCTGAAGCCTTCATCCGCAGGCCGCTCGTGTCATACCAGGATCGGTGGAGCAGCTGGGAGCGCAGTTGCCTCCTGGCCTGTTCCTCCGCGCCAGAGGCCAACCACGCTCTGAAGCACCTGCACAAGGGTGAGCGCGAGCGGGGCGAGGATCTGCACCTCGCCGCGTGACATTAGCGCCATCCGCAGACGCCAGTCGAGCCTGCGCGCCCGTCGCAGTTGCCGCCGGATCATCGCCTGAAGGGGAGCGTGCAGCTCGGTCCCGAAGCTGTTCAGCAGGTCGGCCAGGTGACGCCGGCAGTGGCGCAGCTGAATGGCTACCCCGGCGATGCTCACCTGGCTGGGCGCGACTGGCGCGTCGATGGGCAGCAACGGATCCTGCAGCTTGCCGAGCAGCTGATCCTGCAGCTTGTCCAGCAGCTCCTGACTGGAAGCCAGGGCACTCTCCAGGGCGCCGGTTTCGTTGCCACGCAGGGCGTGGGGCACCTGATGCAGCGCCGTGATTCTGGCGTTCAGGGCGGGGTGATCGCATCGGCCGCTGCGCCGGATCTCCTGCACGGTGCGCAGCAGGGCCAGGCGCATCGGATCGCCGGGGCTGGCGCTGACCCCCAGCGCCGGCATGGGTTTACCCAGCATCAGCTCCATGCCGGTGGCCGCCTCGTGCTGCAGATCGCTCAGCTCCGGATCCACGGCCAGGGTGTCCACGGTGCGGCGCATCGGTTCGGCGGGCGCTGGGGGGGTGCTGATCAGGTTGTTGACCGTGATCACAGGCCCGCTGGCTGAGGCCGTGGCCACCGGTGGATCGAATGCCTGTGGCGCCATCGGCAGGGCAGGCGCGGACGGGGGCAGGTCTGGCGGTGCAGGGGAAAGCAGACGGTCAGCGTCCGCGGCGGCGAGGGCTGGGGCGGGAGCTGCCAGAGGCTCGTGGGGATCAGGCTGCAGATCGGCGGCCTCCTGGGCGTTTGCCTCCAGGAAGCTGCAAAGACGCTGCTCCAGCGCGGGGTGAAGGCTGCAGCCAGTGCGCTCCACGTGATGGACGTAGCGCAGCAACAGCCCACGCCGCTGGTGCTGGCGTTGCTCAAGGTTCAGTGCCATCACCAGGGCCTCCCGCCGTTGTCGGTGTCGCCAGCAGCCGCATCGTTGTCGTAGGCCTTGAGCTGCTCCGCCAGCCAGCGGTCCCGTTCCTGGCGCACATCGTCGCTCCAGGAGAGCGCCACTCCGGGGCGGCGGGAGTGGGCGATCACCAGGGCGCACACAACGGTGCTGGTGATCAGCGAGAAGGAGAGCACGTAGATCGACAGCCCCATGGCGGCCCATTGCCCGCGGCTGAGCATGGTGAAGAAGTTCTCGATGCCCACCGTCACCAGCTGCACCGGCGAGCGGAACGTGCCATCGGGCTCAAAGGTGGCCGCAAAGCGTTCGGGAAAGCTGGTCTGCAGAAAGCGCTGATCGTTCCCGAAGCGCAGACGTTTCTGCTCGCTTCTCTCCAGCAGTTCACGCTCGGCGGCCACACGCTGGCGCTGGGCATCCTCGAGCAGCTTAAGCTCCACGCAGATGGGACGCTGCCCGCTGCGGGTGGTGCGGCTCCAATCGGTGCGCCGCTGGCTCCATTCGCCGTAGAGCTCCACCTGAAGGCTCATCCAGCGCGGATCGCCATAGGCCAGGCGGGAGAGGGTGGCCTGGCCGGAGCGGCACTGCTCCTTCACCGCAGCGGTGCCCGCCTCAGGGGCCTCCAGGCGCTTGAGCTGGCGGCGCTGGTCGTCGAGGACAGCGTTCACGATCTTGGAGGCCTGAAGCTGCTCCAGCTGGGTGCGGTTCTGGAGCACCTCCACGCCAAGGCCGGTGCCGAATGATTTCAGCAGGCTGAGCGGCACGAGCCCGAACAGGATCGCCACCAGTGCCACGCGGTGGTTGCCTTTGCGACCCCGCGCCACGGTGGTGCAGATGTCCTTGTCGAACTTGAACAGCAGGCCGGTGAGCAGGGAGGCAGTGATCCAGCCGAGCAGATTGCCGGCCCCGCAGGCAAACAGGAAGAGGCTGAAGTTACCGGCGCCATCGATCCAGTTGCTGGCGGTCACGCCACTCGCCACCAGCTGCGAATCCTTGTGGGTGGCGGCAGTCACATAGGCGGTGCCGTGAAAGTCTGCAGGGGACGCCACCATCAGTCCACGAATCCGGCCGGCGAGCTGGCGCCAGATTGGCCGCGGGGCCGCATGGCGTTGATCCGCCTTCAGATGCTGAAGGTCTGGATGGTGTTCCACCCAGTCGAGCAGTGTTTCCGGCGAGGTGAGGGGATGATCGGGAGGAGGCGATGCCGAAGCAGCCATGGGAGCGAAAACGGCGATGTGCCCATGGTGGGGGTGTCGCTGGTGATCAGTGCTCTCGCTGGTGCGAACGACCGGATTTCGGATCGCGGGGTACTGCCTAGCTGACGCCAGCAGATGAGAGTGCAAGTGTGGTGGGTTAGGGGTGCAGCTGGGGTGGTCTGAGTTATCGGTTAAGTGGTGTCACCAGCGAGTAGTGACAAGTGGAAGACTTGTCTACGAGCTCGGTTAAACCTGGGGTTTCCAATTAAGTGATGTCACCAGCGAGTGGTGACCGGTTACTGGCATGTCTGACAGCTGCTTCAACTGCCCCCTGTTTCAAATTAAGTGGTGTCACCAGCGAGTGGTGACATAAGCGAGTACCGGAACACCCCGGACGTGGCGACCTGGAAGGTTTCCAATTAAGTGACCTTTTGACATCAGGCGAGGCGCCAAGTACGTAGACAGGCTTGGTTTCCAATTAAGTGGTGTCACGAGCGAGTGGTGACACATGACGGAGGAAGATGGCTCGTCCATCCTCGGAGGTTTCCAATTAAGTGGTGTCACCAGCGAGTGGTGACACTTCTAACCCTACTCCCCAAAACCTTCTTTCCTGTTTCCAATTAAGTGGTGTCACCAGCGAGTGGTGACCCAATGAAACACTCAGCCAAGATCATGATCAAGACCACTGGTTTCCAATTAAGTGGTGTCACCAGCGTGTGGTGACATTACACAGGAGCAACATGGCTTACAACAACACCATGGTTCCAATTAAGTGGTGTCACCAGCGAGTGGTGACTACGGAGAGGGGGCCAAGACTACCTACTCATCGGCAGTAGTTTCCAATTAAGTGGTGTCACCAGCGAGTGGTGACCGAACTGGCTGAGTTCTGGGTTCGTTTGTGGGTTTCCGAGTTTCCAATTAAGTGGTGTCACCAGCGAGTGGTGACCTGCCCAAGAGCGTCTCGAATCCGTCCGGGGGCTGGCGCCAGCGTTTCCAATTAAGTGGTGTCACCAGCGAGTGGTGACCTGGTAAACCACCAGCACTGCAACAAGCACATGATCGTCAACGTTTCCAATTAAGTGGTGTCACCAGCGAGTGGTGACAGATTCTTCAGGAGATCAATCAATCAGATCATGGAAAGGAGTTTCCAATTAAGTGGTGTCACCAGCGAGTGGTGACGCTCCAATCAAACGATTGGGGACGCGTTGCGTCCCTCCGCGCTGTTTCCAATTAAGTGGTGTCACCAGCGAGTGGTGACCACAACACTGGCCCGGATTGAAAATGCTCCCAGCTCAGGTTTCCAATTAAGTGGTGTCACCAGCGAGTGGTGACCCCAAGGCCGAGGTTCCCAGCTGCCGTTCTGACGGGTTTCCAATTAAGTGGTGTCACCAGCGAGTGGTGACCGGAGGCGGAGGATGAGGCGGGCGACTGGTCTGGGTGTTTCCAATTAAGTGGTGTCACCAGCGAGTGGTGACAACTCCAGATGTACTGGGGGGCTGCTGCTGGTCTGCAGGTTTCCAATTAAGTGGTGTCACCAGCGAGTGGTGACCCTCTCAGGATGGAACCACCGTAAGGTGGAAGGCCACGTTTCCAATTAAGTGGTGTCACCAGCGAGTGGTGACCCAAGGCAGCCTTTCGGCTGCGGTGGTCCATCCAGTACGTGTTTCCAATTAAGTGGTGTCACCAGCGAGTGGTGACGCTGATCTTTATTAAACTCCGCATCCGAAGATGCGAAGGTTTCCAATTAAGTGGTGTCACCAGCGAGTGGTGACATTGGATAAGAATCATCCTGATTATCTCAAGAATCTGTTTCCAATTAAGTGGTGTCACCAGCGAGTGGTGACCAGTTGATCGTGAGCCTGCTGCAGAGTTGCTCGCACAAGGTTTCCAATTAAGTGGTGTCACCAGCGAGTGGTGACACAAGAAGTTTGCTGCTCGGGCGTACAGCCTACTGACGACTGGTTTCCAATTAAGTGGTGTCACCAGCGAGTGGTGACCAAGAACCAGACCTTGGCGTGAGCGCGTGATGTTGCTAAGTTTCCAATTAAGTGGTGTCACCAGCGAGTGGTGACCTCTTTAAGCCTCAGGAGGGCGTTTACGCCTTCAACGGTTTCCAATTAAGTGGTGTCACCAGCGAGTGGTGACGTCACAAGCTGGAGATTGGTCTGAACACTGCCGTTTACAAGTTTCCAATTAAGTGGTGTCACCAGCGAGTGGTGACGCCGGTGAGGCGGGGGAGCGGCCGGTGGAGCGGTTAGTTTCCAATTAAGTGGTGTCACCAGCGAGTGGTGACACCTGCACCGCCTCAGGACTATGACCACCACTACACAAGTTTCCAATTAAGTGGTGGCACCAGCGAGTGGTGACTACAAGATCATGGTCTATTGTTTTTGGGTGGACACCATGTTTCCAATTAAGTGGTGTCACCAGCGAGTGGTGACCCTCCGGAGAGGGGGCAAGGATTAAAGATCAGCCACAGGTTTCCAATTAAGTGGTGTCACCAGCGAGTGGTGACACGAGCCCCGGTAACTAACCGTACAAATCAACCCCCGTTTCCAATTAAGTGGTGTCACCAGCGAGTGGTGACCCTCCTTGTGTATCGGGAGTAGGATACCCAATACAAAAGGAGTTTCCAATTAAGTGGTGTCACCAGCGAGTGGTGACTTGGTACCCAGTGGTCCTCCAGGAAGGCCTGGAATCTCTTGTTTCCAATTAAGTGGTGTCACCAGCGAGTGGTGACCCTTCAGCGGGTAGGCTCCGCGTTGTTCAAGAACCATGTGTTTCCAATTAAGTGGTGTCACCAGCGAGTGGTGACCATGACCAGCAACATCGTCTTCGGCGAGGTCTCATCGTTTCCAATTAAGTGGTGTCACCAGCGAGTCGTGACCACTCTGTGTAGCATTAGAGATTGGCTTATCTAAATCTGCAGTTTCCAATTAAGTGGTGTCACCAGCGAGTGGTGACGAGACGGCATCAGCGCAGCGCAGGCGCGACCAAGAAAAGAGTTTCCAATTAAGTGGTGTCACCAGCGAGTGGTGACCCAGAAAGGAAATGGCTGCGATCCGGCTAACGCTGTGTTTCCAATTAAGTGGTGTCACCAGCGAGTGGTGACCGGTCTGCCTCCTCCGGCAGAATGGCGTCGTGGACCAAAAGGTGTTTCCAATTAAGTGGTGTCACCAGCGAGTGGTGACAGTGGCGAAACTGAAGAGTTTACCTATAAAAGCAGGGTTTCCAATTAAGTGGTGTCACCAGCGAGTGGTGACTTTGCGACAGAAACGGAACACTTCATCCCCACTATGGAAGGTTTCCAATTAAGTGGTGTCACCAGCGAGTGGTGACACGCGGAAAAGCGAGTCTGGCTGCTCGCAAGAGCGCGTGGTTTCCAATTAAGTGGTGTCACCAGCGAGTGGTGACACACCAACGACTGCCGCCGAACTCCTCGACTACTGGGTTTCCAATTAAGTGGTGTCACCAGCGAGTGGTGACTACTCCTCTGAATACGAAATCGTTGTTTGTGACTGAGTTTCCAATTAAGTGGTGTCACCAGCGAGTGGTGACGCCTTGATGAGGCGCTTCGTCGTAATGCGGCACGTGACAGTTTCCAATTAAGTGGTGTCACCAGCGAGTGGTGACCTTACTTCCACCTGCAATCTGGCGCCGCTCACGTGGGTTTCCAATTAAGTGGTGTCACCAGCGAGTGGTGACAAGGATACCTTAAGGATATTCTCAGGAAATTTTAATTGATTGTTTCCAATTAAGTGGTGTCACCAGCGAGTGGTGACAATCACCGCGATGGGCTGTGTCCTGCCACCACGACCAGTTTCCAATTAAGTGGTGTCACCAGCGAGTGGTGACACACGCTACAGCAGCTACAGGAGAATATCCTCCTAGAAAGTTTCCAATTAAGTGGTGTCACCAGCGAGTGGTGACAGTTGCTACGCCCGGCAGTCCTATGCCTCGTGCGAGCCGGTTTCCAATTAAGTGGTGTCACCAGCGAGTGGTGACGTGCTTGCGCTTGTTGTCTGCGTCTCGGGAGACGCAGATTTCCAATTAGGTGGTGTCACCAGCGAGTGGTGACTAGACACCTATAGAACTGTCCACCCACCCAGCATTGCCCTGTTTCCAATTAAGTGGTGTCACCAGCGAGTGGTGACACCTCATTCAGACGCAGTCTCAGCAACTCACGGTCCAGTTTCCAATTAAGTGGTGTCACCAGCGAGTGGTGACGGGATAGGCTCCGCACTGTCATAGTCGCATGACTTTCGAGTTTCCAATTAAGTGGTGTCACCAGCGAGTGGTGACCTAGTTAGAATGCATTTCTAACACGGCTTCTCATTGCCGTTTCCAATTAAGTGGTGTCACCAGCGAGTGGTGACAAGGAGAAAGCATGAATCGTATTCTTGCAATCTCGGCCGGTTTCCAATTAAGTGGTGTCACCAGCGAGTGGTGACGAGTTTTTCAGCTAAGGGGTGACCCTACACCTTAGCTGGTTTCCAATTAAGTGGTGTCACCAGCGAGTGGTGACCGTTCAGCCCTTTGGTGGGTAACCGCTGGGTTCGCGTTTCCAATTAAGTGGTGTCACCAGCGAGTGGTGACTTGAACTGCGAAACGATGAGCTTTCTCTTAGGTAGTCACTAGTTTCCAATTAAGTGGTGTCACAAGCGAGTGGTGACTATCCCGTCAGAGCCATGACCGAACTCACGGTCGACAAGTTTCCAATTAAGTGGTGTCACCAGCGAGTGGTGACCGGCGACCAGTGGGATGACGGCTGGTTGTCGTCCTATGAGTTTCCAATTAAGTGGTGTCACCAGCGAGTGGTGACATGGGCTTCTTCATTTTTTCGAAGAGTTATACCCCCGGGTTTCCAATTAAGTGGTGTCACCAGCGAGTGGTGACCACAAGCCCAGACGGCTTTACGTGGACGTTCATCACGCCGTTTCCAATTAAGTGGTGTCACCAGCGAGTGGTGACCCAAGAACGAGATGTTCTTCTCCGGCCCCATCGTTCCCAGGTTTCCAATTAAGTGGTGTCACCAGCGAGTGGTGACCTGAGTTACCAAAACAGTGGAATGGTGGGGGGGACTTGTGTTTCCAATTAAGTGGTGTCACCAGCGAGTGGTGACCTCTGCGTTTCTAGACTGATTAGATGAAAGTTTTGAACAGTTTCCAATTAAGTGGTGTCACCAGCGAGTGGTGACCATGCACTTGTCTCTACCGAGAAAGGCCACGCCGCGTTTCCAGTTAAGTGGTGTCACCAGCGAGTGGTGACTGCCCTTCATCAAAGCAAAGGAAAGTTTGATCTGTACTGTTTCCAATTAAGTGGTGTCACCAGCGAGTGGTGACTCGTGTTAAACTCTTCTTTCAGCGAGGTCAGGCAGAGGTTTCCAATTAAGTGGTGTCACCAGCGAGTGGTGACCCCTGGGCAGTGGGCCCGATAACAGTACCCCGCCGATGAGTTTCCAATTAAGTGGTGTCACCAGCGAGTGGTGACTCACCGTGCAGTACTTCCCTGCGCGTCCCGCTGATCACGAGTTTCCAATTAAGTGGTGTCACCAGCGAGTGGTGACGATTGGCCAAGCTCACGATTGACCACCTGAAGGAATACAGGTTTCCAATTAAGTGGTGTCACCAGCGAGTGGTGACAAGTGACGGCGGTGATCTTGTGGAAGCCGTTGATAGTTTCCAATTAAGTGGTGTCACCAGCGAGTGGTGACGCGATGCGTGGAACACTTGCCATCCCCAGCGCCATGTTTCCAATTAAGTGGTGTCACCAGCGAGTGGTGACACTGATGCATATCATACATCATACGACCAGTATCACCCGTTTCCAATTAAGTGGTGTCACCAGCGAGTGGTGACACGATGAACAGAACACCTTTGTACCTACCATTAGGGGTAGTTTCCAATTAAGTGGTGTCACCAGCGAGTGGTGACGGTAACTGGTCCCCAGACACGCTCGACGCCATTGCAGAGGTTTCCAATTAAGTGGTGTCACCAGCGAGTGGTGACGGCCCCCGTGGAGCTGATTGAGCAGCTGCTTAACGAACCGTTTCCAATTAAGTGGTGTCACCAGCGAGTGGTGACACGAGGGGATCCGGCCAGGGCTGGGCCTGACGCGGCAAGTTTCCAATTAAGTGGTGTCACCAGCGAGTGGTGACTCGCACAAGCTCCGGTACCACAATGGAACTCTTGGGAGGAAAGTTTCCAATTAAGTGGTGTCACCAGCGAGTGGTGACTCGAGCCTTACTAGCTCCTGCGGACATAAGCACCCGCGTTTCCAATTAAGTGGTGTCACCAGCGAGTGGTGACACGTCTGTCCCTGCAAACCAAGCGTCTACGCCAGCTGTTTCCAATTAAGTGGTGTCACCAGCGAGTGGTGACTTCGTTTGAGGCTCACGTCTCCCTGAAGCTGGAGAAGGCGTTTCCAATTAAGTGGTGTCACCAGCGAGTGGTGACCTTGGAGATGATCATCGAGGAGCGTGTGGTTGACGGCAAGTTTCCAATTAAGTGGTGTCACCAGCGAGTGGTGACAAAGGTAATGGTAGTGTTTTAAACGTATGTAACTCAAGTTTCCAATTAAGTGGTGTCACCAGCGAGTGGTGACAAGAGTTCTGCAGCATTGACAGCGGCATCCACCGCAGTTTCCAATTAAGTGGTGTCACCAGCGAGTGGTGACAGCTTGAACGCAGCATCATTGGCGAGCTGAGCTTCGGCGTTTCCAATTAAGTGGTGTCACCAGCGAGTGGTGACTGAGCCTGCAGTCGCAGAACGTTCTGAACACCGTGCACTCGTTTCCAATTAAGTGGTGTCACCAGCGAGTGGTGACGCCTTTTACTACACCACGGACGAAGGAACTCTCAGGGTTTCCAATTAAGTGGTGTCACCAGCGAGTGGTGACGCCTCACCCTTGGTAAGGAATACCCTACCTGTGGGCTGGTTTCCAATTAAGTGGTGTCACCAGCGAGTGGTGACAGTGTATCGCCTTGATTACTCGTACTCGAAGAAAGTCGTTTCCAATTAAGTGGTGTCACCAGCGAGTGGTGACCTTGCTCTTCTTTGTTTGTGAAAACCAGTTTCTCCAAGAGTTTCCAATTAAGTGGTGTCACCAGCGAGTGGTGACCAAAGGAGGTACAGTAGTAGTCTCTTACAACGGACATAATGTTTCCAATTAAGTGGTGTCACCAGCGAGTGGTGACGGTCTTCGAAGGCCCTGATGCGCCCTCGATAGCCCTGTTTCCAATTAAGTGGTGTCACCAGCGAGTGGTGACCGGAAGAGTGGGACACGGGATGCACGGCTGTGCTCCCGTTTCCAATTAAGTGGTGTCACCAGCGAGTGGTGACTCTTGGTTCCTCACGAAGCGCTTGAGTCCAAGCTTGCCGTTTCCAATTAAGTGGTGTCACCAGCGAGTGGTGACCATTCAGGCAAGACGGAAAGCGCGTCGGCCGCGATGTTTCCAATTAAGTGGTGTCACCAGCGAGTGGTGACCTATCTTGTATGATCACAGGTTAGATAGGTTTTATGCGACAGGTTTCCAATTAAGTGGTGTCACCAGCGAGTGGTGACACGAGGCTTACAGGTTTCAGGTTTTACAGTTGTCTGGGTTTCCAATTAAGTGGTGTCACCAGCGAGTGGTGACGCAGGATTTACGCTGTTAAGTGTCAATGATGGCGGTGTTTCCAATTAAGTGGTGTCACCAGCGAGTGGTGACAAAGAAACCCGCACCGTTCGCCAGATTGTCACCGAAGGTTTCCAATTAAGTGGTGTCACCAGCGAGTGGTGACGCGCTGGCCGTTGCCGAACAGGAAGCTGAGCGTCTGACGGGTTTCCAATTAAGTGGTGTCACCAGCGAGTGGTGACACTTTGGCAGCAACTGTGCCCAAGTGATACCGAAACAGTTTCCAATTAAGTGGTGTCACAGCGAGTGGTGACGCGTTTTTGATCAGCTTCCCCACCGAGTTTCGAGAGAAGGTTTCCAATTAAGTGGTGTCACCAGCGAGTGGTGACCCTTGCTCCCGGAGCCAATCCCGGGGTTGATGGCATAGTTTCCAATTAAGTGGTGTCACCAGCGAGTGGTGACCAGCGCCGTCCTGTTTCCGCAACAGCACTCCTCCCGAGGGTTTCCAATTAAGTGGTGTCACCAGCGAGTGGTGACGCTGAGTAAGGGTGAACATTTTCTCGACTTCTTCCTGTTTCCAATTAAGTGGTGTCACCAGCGAGTGGTGACTGGAGGCTATCCTAAGCGTTGATGAATCATGGGTCAGGGTAGTTTCCAATTAAGTGGTGTCACCAGCGAGTGGTGACTTCAAGAACATGACCAACCAAAAGCTGGCTCCATTTCAAGTTTCCAATTAAGTGGTGTCACCAGCGAGTGGTGACCTAGGACTTTAAGGAGGCCTATGGCCCACACGACCGGGTTTCCAATTAAGTGGTGTCACCAGCGAGTGGTGACATGGCAGTAGAGTACACAAGACGCTTCCACTCACAGCCAAGTTTCCAATTAAGTGGTGTCACCAGCGAGTGGTGACCGGTGGAGCCGGCCAGGCGCGGGCCGGGGATCACGTCCAGTTTCCAATTAAGTGGTGTCACCAGCGAGTGGTGACCTTCAAGCACATGGTCCGCTACACCTTCATGGTTGCATTGGTTTCCAATTAAGTGGTGTCACCAGCGAGTGGTGACCGCGTGCATGGACTTCTAGCAGGGCCAAACCCCCTGCTGGGTTTCCAATTAAGTGGTGTCACCAGCGAGTGGTGACCCGTCGCTATCCCTCCCCGGCCTAAAGCCCGGGGTTTGTTTCCAATTAAGTGGTGTCACCAGCGAGTGGTGACCAGCTTCTACCGGTCTTGCGGCTCGCCAGCCCACCTGGCGTTTCCAATTAAGTGGTGTCACCAGCGAGTGGTGACATCAAAGTTGCGTTGCTTGATGGCGTCGCGAATTAGCGGTTTCCAATTAAGTGGTGTCACCAGCGAGTGGTGACCGGCTGCTGAGCGTGCAGCTTGCATGGACTGATCTTAGTTGTTTCCAATTAAGTGGTGTCACCAGCGAGTGGTGACCCCCGCCTTCTGCTGATCTCAGCTGCCCATCCAACAGTTTCCAATTAAGTGGTGTCACCAGCGAGTGGTGACCCAGGTATGTTTCATACCAAATGTGAGCATCCTCAAGGGAATGTTTCCAATTAAGTGGTGTCACCAGCGAGTGGTGACCGAACGTGTTGTTAGTCAGGTGGCTCGCGAAGTAGTACCTGGTTTCCAATTAAGTGGTGTCACCAGCGAGTGGTGACACCGCACGCTTGGGCGTACGATACGATTCCAATACCTAAGGTTTCCAATTAAGTGGTGTCACCAGCGAGTGGTGACCCCGTGGCCCTAAAGAGCCTTGCGGTGCAAGCGATCCGGAGGCCGTTTGCGCGCAACTCAACTATGGACCCCCGTGGGACCATGCGCAAGGGTGTGGTAAACGCTGAGATCCGTTGCGCTGCAAAGCAGCGCGCAGCTTCACGGAAACACTGGGGTCTGGCGGATTCGGGTGCTGCGCGCTCAGATCACCGGATCGCTCCACTCAGCGGTGGCAACGGGTCTGCCGAGATGGCCGGTTCGCGCGCAGCTCGCTGCCGGCAACGGCCAGAGGCGCACGCTGTCGGCGTCGTGCTGGATCAGCCGGGCCAGCCGCTGCTTCAGCAGGCCTGCTTCCTCGGGCCGCAGTCGGCACTCGAACACGCTCCACTGCACGCGCACGCCATGGCCTTCCAGCAGCTTGGCCAGCTTTCGCCGCCGCTTGTTGCTGGGGCTGTCGTAAGCGATCACCCAGAGCTGTTCTCTTTCCATGGGTTAGCGCCGCTGCGGCACCATCAATCCATCACTGGGCGCATACACGAACCGCACAAAGGCGCGCACCAATCCATCCAGCAGCTCCCAGCGCGGCCCCAGCTGCCCGTCCGGCAGGGTCACGGTTTCCGCCATGGACGTAGACCAGCTGTTGAGCCACAGCCGGCGGCTGCTTTCGTCAAGAAAGAGGCCACCATCGCGGGCAACGAAGCCCTGATCGGCGCGGATGCGGCGCGTGCGGATCAGCCACACGTTCAGCGGATCCACCAACAAGGTGCGCAAGGGCTCGATCAGATCCGACACCAAGGCCGCATGGCGTGCCGAACCCACATGCAGCACCCCTTCATAGGGGTCGAGTCCCTGCAGTTCGATGCGGGTGAGCAGTCCATTCCAGAGCACCGCATAGCCAAAGCCGCACAGGGCGTCGAAGGGAGTGGTGGGTGGTCTGCGGTGCCGGCCCAGAAAGGCGAAGCCATCCCCTTCCAGCAATCTGCCCAGTGCCGCGAAGTATTCAGAGGCAGCGTTGCCTTCCAGCCCCCGCAGCCGATCGGCCGATCGCGCCTTTCGCACCTGATCTCGGTGCCAGCTCAGCCGCTCGATCGCACTCGCCACCAGCTCCCGTCGGTCGCGGCGGGTGAGCCGCAACAACAGCACCCTGCCATTGGCGATCTTCCCCGCGATCAAGCTGGTGGCCGCTGCCAGGCGATCCGCCTCCCCCAACATCAACTGATGGCGGCCTCGATGTCGATAGCCACCTTCCACGGGTTGCAAGCGGCCGTAGCACCAGCCGTGGCGGCTCAGAAATGCGACCAGGATGCCTCGTTGCAAGCAAGCACGCATCAGTGGAGTGCTGAGCTGCAGGTTGCCCATCACCAGGATCTGATCCAGCAGAGGCAGCTGCACCCGCTGGTGTTCTTCACCGCCGCTTCGCACCACCAACTGCTCACCATCAAGGCCAGCGCTGCCATAGGAACGCAACAGATAGAGGCTGCGCATCAGCGCTTCGGCAGGCGCCGGCTGCCCGGCAGAAGGCTCCTGGAGCGGGAGGCCGCCGCCATCCCATCAAATCGAGCAGACCCTTCCAGCCACTGCTGCAACACACGGCCCACCATTCCGCAGCAGAAGGTGCTGGCGGTGATCAGCAGCGTGAGCGTGATCACACTCGCCAGGCCGAGCGGCGCGATCAGTAGCACAACCAAGGCGATCGCGCCATTCACCAAACTGATCAATCCTTGAATAACAAGGGCAAGGCGACGGGTGGGAGGCAACAACATCGTGCCTGGTTCGGCAATGGACAGCATCCAGCCTGCAGGCCCCGTTGCTGTAGCACAGGTTTTTCATGCGAACAACCGAAACCAGTTGATTTGTCAGGCTCGCTGGCGGATTTTGGAACTTCGCATGAAATTCTCTGCAGGATCGGAAGGAATCGCTTAGAACCCTCTGAGTCGAACAAGGCCGTTGCCTTCCCTCCCTGAGCCCACAGCTCAGCCAGCTGTCGCCGCCTCGGTGTTCACCGTTGTCACCTTTGCTCCGGTGCAAGGCTTCATCAGCTCCTCGCGCAAGTTGCGGGATCTGTATGGAAGCTCCCTGCTGCTGTCCTTCCTCGCCAAGGCGATTGTGGATGATGCGAAGCAGCGAGGATTGCTGGTCATCAGTCCTGCAGTGGTGAGCACGTCGAGAGGTACACCCAACACGCTGGTCATTAGTGGCAACTACAAGAAGGGATATGGAGTGGATGCACTAGAGCAAGCCTGGGGCGGTGTGCTAGATGCCACGAGGAAATGGCTAGTTACTCATTGCCCACCTCCACAATTCAACTATTCATGGGATGCGGCTTGGAAGCTGTGGCACAAGAACGCTTGGGAGATGTTCCATGCCCAAGGTGAAACAGTTGAAGCCGCGCGGCGCAGGCTGGCGATACGAAAGAACGAACGTGCATGGACAGCCATCAACTGGACGGGAGAGAGTTCCACTCTTGGAGGCGCAGATGCGATTTGTAGGCCGTCGATGAGCGCAAACATTCCACCCTGGAAGTTGGATTCTGAAGAGGTTGGGAAGGAAGTGCAGGAGTTTATGGGGGCGATCAACCAGATGTTGGGAGGTGCGTTCTGCGCCACTCGAATTGATGGATCATCAAGTGAAGAGCTTTCCCTGCCTGAGTTGGTGAAACGCCTGGTCACGTACAAAGACGTTGCCAAAGAGGCCTTTCGTTCACCCTTAATCACAGGGAGTAACCAAAGCGATGAGAAGACTGGTGATCTCCTCCCTCAGCGCTTTGAAACCTTGGCGGGATCAGAAACCACCGCTTGGTTCATGGCGGATGGTGATGGCGTGGGCGCTTACTTACGCGAAATGCGTGGCACTGATCCGGCTGCTGAGCCGAAGGTGCTCCACCAGTTCAGTGCCACCATGCGCTCTTGGGCTGAGCAACTCTACAAAAAAGTGCCAGATCATATGGAGAACAAAGCCACCGTTATCTATGCAGGTGGAGACGATCTCCTTGGGGCCCTTCATGAATCAAAGCCAGGAGCTCAAGACCTCACACGCATCGATCTATTCAATTGGCTTGAGAACGTTTTCCCTGCTCTCTGGATTTTAAACAACAATGCAGCTTTGCCACTGAGCCCAGTTCACTCGAACGACTCCAACGGCCACGCTCCTGGCCTCACAATATCCATGGGATTGGTCTGGGCCCAAAGCAAGGTGCCGCAACGGGAGGCTCTGCAGCATTCGCGTGAAGCAGAGCAAAGTGCCAAATCACACGGAAGGAATCGGTTTACTCTTCGGCTCCTCTTTCGCGGTGACCAGCATCTTGAATGGGTTTGCCCTTGGTGGCTTCTTCCAAAGGTGAGGCTACACTACCGCGATAGGGAAAAGAATGAGGGTCACAATGCAAAATGGCGCCACCTCGCAGAGGATCTAGAACATCTTCTTCGCAGAGAATCCATTTCTCGAGAGCACGCTCCATGTGATGTCCGTTCTCCCCATAGCGAATCCATGGCCAAGGTGATGTGGAATGCATACTTCCCGCCAGTGAATGGAGAGGAGCTACCACCGCCAATCACCGTTCACTACGATGATCCCCGTCTCGCTCACAGCAGTATAGGCATGCCTCTCGCGCGTTGGATGTTGTCGATGGCCCAGGTAATGGCCTCACTCGAACAAGACAGAACGTGGCGGCTGGAGAACGCATGATGCCTGAAACCAACCTACCGTTTAGCTATCTGATCAGTTTGAAGCCTTTGGGCTTGTTGTATGCGAGCAGTGGCCGGTTCCTATCGGCTGAAAATCTGACTGGCAAAGCTGGAGAACACTTTCCCCCGGACAGCCCTGCCTTTGCCGGCCTGCTCGCTGCACATCTGCCAAAGGGGGATGTATGGCATCTCCATACGGCAGGTCCGTTCTGGCATCAGTTAACAGATCATTTGCTAGGTGGAGGCCAAGCTAGCCTCGATATTGATCTGATGGTGCCGGCTCCCCTAACCCTGCTCCAACGTCGAAGAAGCCATGCTGATCAACAGCGGGAAGTGGTGGAGAGGCTGATCTGGCATGAGGAATCGGAGCGGACAGGCTGGATAACAGCCAGTGGTAATGATCCACCGGACAAACCTCTGCGTGGGGGATGGATCCCGATCAGTTTGTGGGATCGCATCACAAGATTTGACAGCGTCAGTGAAAGCGGCCCACTCACAATCTGGGATGATCCGTGGAAGGCAGTGCCTCACCTGCATCCCAGGCTCCGGAACGATGAACGAGTGAGCGCACAGCAGGATGCACTCTTCCTTGAGTACGCCGTTGCCTTGGATCCTGCAGTTGCACTGGCGTATCTCAGTAGCCACAAAATTGATGACGGCGTCTACCGTTTTGGTGGTGAGGGGCATTTGGTGGAGATCTCCACCCATTCAGTGCCTAAACCACTGCAGGTGCTACTGGGGCATGATCACCTGGAATGTTTTTCCCTGATAACGCCTGGTGTATGGGGGACGAGCCGCCTATCGAAGCGTGAGCCGGAAGATCAAAGGCCAGCCCAGCAGCGGTTCGGAGAACCTGCGTTCCCGTTTCACAGCAAGAACCAAGGGCCTGGCATTCTGACGGAGCGGCCACGTTCTTGGCGCCATCACTTGGGACATGGCACTCCATCTACTGTGCACCCTGAAAAAAGAGCAGGGGTTCGCCGCCTATCGAGAGGTCGGTGGGCGATGGTCGCTGGGAGTTGTTACCATTTGCCATCTGGCCACAGCCTGAAGCCATGGGCTCAGTGGTCTGAGGACTGGTTTCCACGGGAAGGTTTCAGCTTTAAGCGGCTTGGAACTGGTCTTGCTTTGCCACTCCATCCAGAAGGTCCGTAAGCGCTACGAGGCTCCCTGCACAAATCCCCGAAGAAACAATCAACCCGATGAAATCCAGTTACGCTCGACGCTACGGCCTCATTCGAACCCTGGCTCCCTTGCATGTGGGGGCTTCAGCAGGCGAGGAAACAGGCAATCTCAATTTGATCTTTCGAGATGCCTACACACGCACTGGAATTATTCCCGGCAGCTCTGTGCGTGGCCGCTTCCGCGCAGAACTCAGGCAGGACGAAGACGCTTGCAACCTCTGGTACGGACAGGCCTCTTCGAAGCGAGGTTCAGAGGAAGGCGCCGCGGTGATCCTCAGTGAAGCCAGAGTTAAGTTTGAACATGCTTCACTTGTGTGGATCCCGGTGTTCAGCCCAGGGCAGCCCATTGTGTGGGTCAGCAGTCCGAGGCTGCTGAAGCGTTATGCAGAAGTCACAGGTCAGCAAGAGCTTCTTAAAGACATCCCGGAATCGTTTACCTGCAGCAGGGGTGTTGGCAGGTCCAATGCAAACGGTGAAAGCACAAGGCTTTTCTTCAACCTTGGCTTTATGACACTCACACCTTCTGACAACCTTACGCGCTGGCGTCTCCCCAATGTGAGTGAAGCAGATCTGCCCTCGAATCGTTTGGTGGTGGTAAGCGATGCATCGATCGGCTCAATTCACGACATGGCTCTCTATCGGCAAAGCCGTGTGAGACTGCAGGATACTCAGAAGCTTGCATCGAGGGGTGGCTTCTTTGGTTTTGAAGCCATACCTGAAGGTTCATTAATGGTGTTTCCGGTTGCTATTCGCCGAGGGTCTAGCTGGAAAACAAACGACTGGGCCCCGTTCGGTGTTGATGAAGAAACAAACCCATGCCAGGAGGCTGAGGTCTACTTTGGCGGTTTGGAAAGCGTGGGCTGTGGACGCTGCGAAGTCAAGTTGTCGATGGAGGTCAACTGATGTCCTGGACACCATTCAGCCTGGACCACCAAGCGCAATGGGCTGTGCTTCAAGCCCTACAAAGGGGCCGCGAGAGCCTTAAAGAGGCCTATAAGATGAGAACTACATGTGGCTACGGATTGGAGCGGTTCTGGGGAGAGCAGATTCGTGTTCGAACATCTTCTCAAAACGATGCAGACTTCTGGAAGGATGTGTGGCAAACACTAGTGATTCAACTTCAACAAGTGGATATTTACCTTGAACCTCAAGACAATGCATTGCACAACCATTCTGCTGAGGTAATGGCTCAGCACCTTTGGAGCCTTGAACCCGAAGAACAAGAAATTGCATTAAGCGTTCTTACTAGCCTTTGTGATGCAGTGGTTTGGTGGAAACAACGGCTTGACCCAGGTGCTTAGAATGACACGCACACGTAATTTAGATCATAGGTCAGAAGCCGACGAAGTCCCGATGGAGTATCGGGCTCAGGTCAATGGTCGTTGCACCCGTCAGTTTGCAAAGGCTCAACACGCTGAAACCTGGGTTCATGAATGGCTGGAAGGAGCGAGGGGAGATTCTCCTTTCGTCGATAGTCATCTCCGGGTGTTTGAGGTTTCTGTCGACTGGCGCTTAATCAGTAACAGTGGAGTCGACGACGGCTTCATTCGCCCTGTGATCGCGGCTGGGGGCTGGCCGGTGATTCCTGGCAGCAGCATCAAGGGATTATTTCGAAGGGCCTTTGACAATTGCTCTCCGGAAGAGAAGCGCCTTGGCCTTAAGAGGATGTTGCGCTGGTGCGGATCAAAATGCGCTAACACATCAGAACATTCTGATAAAGATCAGCAAGGCATCCTTCGCTTTCACGGAGCATGGCCCACGAGCGGTGCATGGCGAAAACGTCTCTTGGATGTGGCTCATCCCCAAGAAGCCTGGCAGCTTTGGCGAAATCCAGACAACAATGGAAAGATCAGTCACAATGCCAACGCAGTTGTAAGCCTTTACAAGCCAGTCCTCTGCATTGGGCTGAGTAGTTCAGACCCATCAATTAGCAAAGAAGAATGGCAGGAGGTGATGATAGCCCTACGAAGGGCACTTGAGCTGGGCCTCGGCGGACGTACTTGCGCAGCCTATGGATCCAGCCGCACTCTCACCAAGAATGTGATTTTTGAGTGCGGGCTTGAGGGCCAGGGCCCCCTTTCCACATTGTTGTCCTCAAGGACACCCGAATTCAGGCCCAATCTCTTCAGAGCTTCCATTCGTTCCATGGCCATGCGGCTGTTTGGTGGGTTGTGTGGGGACAATCAGGCACAGAACATTGTCGGTGAGATATTTGGATCAATTAAGAATACTAGCGGCGGAAGAAGCGGTCCAACACGTGGGCTTGTTGACTCAGTGTTTGCCGAGTACACAATTAATCAGGGAGTTGGTGGTACTGGCAGGATGGAGGCTCCAGTCTTTGCAGTTTCCGGATCACTACAATGGAGGTTGAATTCTTCCTCTCTTTCGCCGACCAAGAAAGAAGCGCTCGTAAACCTCTTGCGTTCTTTGCATGCCCTCACATTTACATTAGGTGGTTTTGGACGTGGTTGGCGCCGGCCAGACCACAGAATCTTCATGCCCAACTACTTCCTTAGATCTGACAAGCCCCCGATTGGTTGCCACTGGCAATGGCGTGATTCAAAACTTCTTCAATCCAATCCTTATTTGGCAGTTCAATCGGTGGATGATCTTCAATCCCTATTGGAAACTGCAAGAACGCATGCCAAGGAATGGATCGGGTCTCCACTGGGAACCCAAGTGGCTTCATGGAGAGAAGTCATTCATCCCGACTTCATGAGTGTTTGGGTCAGAAACTGCCAATCACAGCTCGATGCAAAAGCCATCCATTGGTTCCATCAGGCACCTCCAAGCGAGGTGCGTGATGGCTTCCTAGATCCCCGCATGCTCAAGAACACCTATTTATCTGGAAGGATCGAGGGAGATCGTCGGCATCGAATCCAGATGCTTCTGCAAGTTGGTCAAGTTTGGAATCGTATGCTTCCCAAGCTCAACTCCAAGACCTTGGAAGACTGGCAGACTACTCATCGTACTGGGGTGCAGCCAGGCCAGGCTCGTATTGAGCCGTGGAATGGCGGCTATCTTGAAATCTTTGTGCTCTTCAAAGATCGACATGGATCAAATCGGATTAGGGGCTATGAACCCCGGCATACGGAGGCACTTATGCACTGCATCAATGATAAAGAGAAGGAGTTTAGAGCTGTTCCGTTTTAGCCAAGCATTTTCCAATAATTATACTTGCATATTGACTTAGCATCCGCATGGCCGGCTTCATGCCTTGGATGAATGAAGAGGCTGCCAAACGCCGTGATCGCTGCAAAGGACATTGAAGTACGTACTTCCATACTCATATTGAAAGCAGCGAAAGGGAGCCATCCCACGCAAGCGACATCCAATTTCAAAGGCAAGAACTGCAGGGCATTCCAGATAGAGATCAACAGGCCTTCCTTTTATCCCAGGTGCTTCAAGAAGTCTTACAACTGAGCGTACAAGTTCATTCCAGATGCGTGGTGCAGTTACCGGAATCCGAAAGCTTTCTGATTCTTTTGGGACATGCCCCTTCAGCATGAGCACCCATGGTGGCAAACGCTCTTCTAGGCGATGTTGCACTACCTCCTGGATGGTGTCGCCTCTCGAGATTCGGCCAGTGCACTTACAAAAGAAGGCGAGGCTGGGGGGTAAGCAAAGATCAGCATCTTCCGGTGCTATCAGATAAGACATTGAATAGGCAGAAGGAGCGAAGGGCAGATAGCGGAATGTAGTGCCCTTAAGAGTGAAACTAGAATTGTTCGTAAGAGTGCTGGCTGCTCTGCCTACAGTCAGAGTTTCAGCATTGAGTAGATGGAGAAGGCCTGGCGACAAGGATGGATCTGAACCCAGGTCAATGATAAGCTTACCTATGGCGTCCTGATAGCTTACTTCAGCAAAAGTAAAATCAAGAATCTGGCGCTTTTGCCAAGTCTTCGGCAAGTAAACCAAAGCGCAGGTTCTAAGAATGAAGATAGGCCTGTTGAGCTTAATGGCAAGTTCAAACTCTTCTGCTACTGCAACCGAAGCCGCAGACTCTTCCGTTGCAATCACAATAAAGTGAGAGCAGGAGTTAATCGCCTGAGCAATCGAAGACTGCCAGTCTGGGTCATGAGAAGAGATATCGCTCTTATCGAGCCATGCTGACAGGCCTGCTCGCATCAGGTCATGTTGTAACTGCTGGGCAAGTGGGGAATTGGTGCGGTCATAGGAAATGAATACCACTTGATCATTTCCTGCATTATCAATCATGGCCGCTGGAGTGTCTTTGCTATCAGGAAGCATAGTTCCACTATTCCCTATGCCAGGAACATTGACACCTCTTCATGTGTCCAGCGCCATTCTTAGCGGGGTTCCCAATTCCAGAGTGCACGGCGACGATTAGGTAGGCGGGTCCGCGCAACTACATAGGCGGGTCTCAGGACGCGACAACAGGGCTCCGATTCCGGTCAGGAGCCCCGCGATGCCCGCCCCTCTGTCGTTGCGGATCAAGGAGCGGTACATGGCCAAACGTTCAGGCGGGCTCAGCCAGCAGATCGCCGCTGATGCGGTGGGGATCTCTGTGCGTAGTGCCCAGCGGATCGACCGTGGCGATCACCAACCCAGCGACCATCAGGCCCGCCACTGGCGCACCCGCGCCGACCCGCTCGCCGATGTATGGGACAGCGTCTTGGTGCCCATGCTCCAGAAGGCGCCGCAACTGGATCCGCAGACCCTGCTGCTCCACCTCGAGGAAATCCGGCCAGGACAGAAGTGGTACCGGCGTAAACGCACCCTGCAGCGGCGCGTGGAGCAGTGGCGGGCGCTGCACGGCCCGGCCCAGGACGTGATGTTCCTGCAGGAGCACCGCGCCGGGGTGCTGGGCCTCTCCGATTTCACGCTGCTCAAGGGCGCGCCGATCACGATCGGTGGGGAGGTGCTGGAGCACCGGCTGTTCCACTTCCGTCTGCCCTTTTCGAGCTGGTGCCATGTAGAGGTGATCCACGGCGGCGAGAGCTTTGTGGCGCTCTCCGAGGCACTGCAGAACGCCCTGGCCGCCTGCGGCAGTGTGCCGGCAGAGCACCGTACCGACAGCCTCAGCGCCTGCTATCGCAATCGCGATGGCAGCTACGCCAAGGACTTCACCAGCCGCTACCGCGAGCTCTGCGCCCACCTGGGCGTGGTGGCCACGCGCAACAACCGAGGGGTGGCCCACGAGAACGGCGCCATTGAGGGGCCCCATCGCCACTGGAAGCGGCGGCTGGAGCAGCAGCTGATCAAGCGCGGCAGCCGCGACTTCTCCAGTGAGGCGGAGTACCGCCAGCTGGTGGCCCAGGTCACAGCCAGCCTGAACACCAGGGCGAGCGTGCAGCAGAAGCTGGTGATCGAGCGGCTGCATCTGCGGCCGCTGCCGGTGGTGCGCTTTGCCGACTACGAGCCGCTGGTGGTGCGGGTGCGGAGCACCAGCACGATCGAGGTGCGCTCCATCACCTACAGCGTCCCTTCACGACTGATCGGCCACCAGCTGACGGTGCATCTGCGCCATGACCGGCTGGATCTGTTCCTGCGCAGTCAGTTCACCTTGACGATCCAGCGGCTGCACGCCCGCAAGGGGCACAAAGGACCGCTGCGGCGGATCGATTTCCGCCATGTGATCGAGAGCCTGCGCCGGAAACCCCGGGCGTTGCTGCGCGCCCAGCTGCAGGCCGACATCCTCCCCGGCGAGGCCTGGCATCAGCTCTGGCGTCGACTGCTGGGGGCGTTGACCCCGGATGAGGCCGCCAAGGTGATGGTCGACAGCCTGCATGTGGCGGCGAGCCGTGACGATCTCGATGGGGTGCAGCGCTACCTGGAACGCCAGCTCCGCAAGGGCGAACTGAGCCTCGATGGACTGCGCAGCCGCTACGGCCTCCGGCCGCCCAGGGGCCTTGCGGCCCTGCCCCAACTCGACATCCCCGAACATTCGCTGACCAGTTATGACGAACTCCTGGGTGGAGCCCCCCAGCCGGCCGGCGCTGGAGAGTGCTCTGCCGGCCCTGCTCAAGCAACTCAAGCTGGCCCAGTTCCGCAGCCAGTGGCAGGCAGCGGAGCAGCAGGCCAAGGCCGATGGCTGGAGCCCGGCCAGCTACCTGTATGTGCTGGCGGAGCAGGAGCACCAACAGCGCCACCAGACACGGCTGCGGCGGTTGCTGCATGAGGCCCAGCTGCCCTGGCCCAAAACCCTGGCCGACTACGCCTGGGAGGCGATCCCTGATCTCGATCGCCATCAGATCGAGCAGCTCGCCCACGACACCAGCTGGATTGACAGGGGCGAAAACCTGCTGCTATTCCGCCCCAGCGGCGTGGGCAAAACCCATCTGGCCTCGGGGATCTGCCGCAGCCTGATCGCCCTGGACCGCTCGGCACGGTTTTTCTCGGGCACGACGCTGGTGCAGCACCTCCAGCAGGCCAAAGCCGACTACGCCCTGGCCAAGGCGCTCACCAAGCTGGATCGCTACGCCCTGCTGGTGATCGATGACATCGGCTACGTGCGCAAGGACGAGGCTGAGACCTCGGTGCTGTTTGAGCTGGTCATGCACCGCTACGAGCGCAAATCCCTGCTGGTGACGAGCAACCAGCCGTTCAGCGAGTGGGAGAACGTCTTCTCCACCAGCGCCATGACCGTGGCGGCGGTTGACCGGCTGGTGGACCACAGCACGATCATTCAAATCAACGGCGAGAGCTACCGCCGCAAGCGGGCACGGCGTTCAGCCCCACCCCAGGCCGGTCGATAGCCAGTGATTTGGCGTCCTGACCGGGCGTCAATTACCCGCCAACGGCAGCTGCCTCACAACGCCGCCAGCCCCTGCCATGGCAGGGGCTGGGCTAGGCAACCCGCCTACGTAATTGCACAAAGCCGCCTACGTAGTTGACATCAGGCAGCCAGCTATTGGGTCGATGTTCCAGCGGCTTTTGCCTGTGGGCATGGCTGCTCCTAACGCAGGCTCTGTGTCTTCCGCTTAAACCGTTCGATGCTTCTGATTGATGGTTCTCTTTTGCAGAACGAATTCAAGGATGCCAACGGAGCTCGGCCTTATCAAGTAAGCCTTTAATACTCAGGCTTGGCTGAACAGAGTTGTCACTCATTTGGCGATATCACTGCGCATCACCTCAAAGTAACTGCTTTGGTAGTCAAACTGGAAGCAGCGGAATGGAGTCATCCCACGTAGGCGTCCGCCAATATCAAAGGCAAGCACAGCAGGGCATTCAAGGTAGAGATCCATTGGCTTTCCTTTGATGTGCGGCGCTTGCAACACACGGGTGGCTGAACGTGCCAGGTCGGCCCAGATGTGTGGATCATTCAGTGGGATCATGAACCTGTTCGAATCTTTCGGCACATGCCCTTTCAGAAAGAACACCCAGACAGGAAGGTGTTCCTGAAGGCGATGACGCATCACTTCTGCAACCGTGTCCCCCCGGGAAAGCTCTCCGGTGCACTTGCACAGAAATGCCAGTTGATCGGGAAGCGCCAGCCGATTGTGCTCCGGTGCCACCAAAAAGGTGGTTGAGTAAGCAGAAGGCATCAAGGGAAGGTATCTGAATGTAATTCCATCAACCGTGAACGAGGCATCTTCTCCAAGTACATCTGCTGCCTCGCCGACGGTAAGGTCTCCGCCATCAAGCAGTTCCAGCAAAGAAGAGATCTTCTGGGAGGGCTTGCCCATCAAGCTCGTCACTAGCTTGCTCAGAGCGCCGTGATAGCCAATTTCAGCGAAGGTAAAATCCACAATCTGGCGAACCCGCCATGCCTCAGGCAGATTCTCCAGCAGACAGGTTCGCAGGATATAAATCTTCTTTTCTGATTCCAACGCGATCCTGAATTCATCCGAAACAGCCACGGAGGCTGCAGCTTCTATGGATGCCAAGAGGATGAAGTGATCACAGGAGCGAATGCTCTCTGCAATTGTGGTTTCCCAGTCTGGGTCATGGGGGGCAATGTCACTTGTGTCAAGCCAAGCCTCCAGCCCCGCTCTGGCCAGATCGCATTGCAGCAGCCTGGCAAGTGGAGCATTGGTTCGGTCGTAAGACAGGAAGACCCTTGGCTGCTCGCCTGTTGTTGTTGATGACATGGCAGTGAAAGGCCTTGGAATCTGAGGTTATCCTAAAGGCAATGTTCAACTATCCACGTGTATCTCGCTCATCTACTGAGACACGAAAGCGGGCAAGCTGTCTGCCTCAGATGGCTAGTCGTGGGCAGCAAGTGCAGTAGATCCCTAAGCAGGTTCCAAGTCAGCTGATGGTCAGGGGCAGGTTTGGATCCGTTGATGGTCTGCTGGACTGATGGTCTGATGGCCATTGGCTCAAACCATCAACTCACCGGCTTGTACACACGCTGCAGCTGGCTGGTGACCCAATCATTGAGCTCGTCGATCTTTTCTCTGCCAACGGCTTCCACGGCGCATTTCAGGCGCATGGTGCGTTGCTGTTCGGTGCTGTTGGTGGCCATGGCTTGCTGGATCGCCTGAAGTCCCCGCTCAAATTGCTCACGTGAGCGTGTGTAGCGGGTCACCATGTCGGCATAGCCCATCAGTTCCCGGAAGCCAAGGGAAAGCACGAAGATGATGAAAAAGAATTCTGGTAACCAGGCGATCTGCGTTGTTGGTTGCCTGGCAATGAAGATGGCACTTGCCAGCGCTCCAGCATAGGCCAGCCCTGCAATCCAAAGGCAACGGCTATCGCACCGCTTGTAGCGAATGCACGTGATAGCCAGCCAGTGCACCTGCTCCTCCAACCAACGCCTCACAGCGGATACAGGAGCGATCGCACCACTCCCTGGAAACCCAGCGAGCCTGGCGATCAGCTGCAGGCGTTTCGATCGAAGCACCATGCGGATCCAGGCCATGTTTGTATTGGTCTGGGTTCGAAAGAGATCGGCCACATCAGCCTCCACTTCCATCTCGCTCCAGAACTGCTGCACGGTGAGGGCTTCGGCCAGGCAACGGTTTTCAATGAACGCTTGCTTTTGCTTCCGCTGTAGTTTTGGAAAGATCACGGCAGCCAGCAGAATGGTCAGCAGGCCGGCAACCAGATAAGGCTGAAATGTGAGCAAGAACCCGATACTTCCTCCAAGCCCCACGAACGCATAGCAACAGAGCAGAAATCGCTGCTTCCCTTGCACCGCCTGCTGATCAACGTGCCTCCACAGCATAGACTGAACCGGCGCATCGGCGCTGATCGTTGCTGGTGAAGCCAGCAGGCTTGCATTAATCCGATCCAAAGCCGCCGGCAGCTTCAAGGTGGCATCCAGCTGGTTGACCGCCTTTGTTTCAAGCCAGTAGGCACGAGCAGGCCGTTCGTTGTTGCCAGCGTTCTTATGGCGCGGGGTGTGATACTCGATCATCGCGCCAGGCTCTCTGGCGGCTACCACCTCATCCACATTGAGAAACAACGGGTGTACCTCCCCTTTCTGCAGGGCGATGGTCTGCCCGGTGCCGCCCATCTCCATGGTTTCACCGCCATTGAAGAACGCTGCAACCAAATAAGCGTGGCGCACCAGGAAGATGCCCTGTCGGCCATAGCAGTCAGGGCTGGGAAGATCCTCTCCAGGGGCAGCCTCCCCTCGCAGCTCGGCGCAATTGCCTGGATGCAGTACGGCATGGCACCGCATCAGCAGATGATCAAAACGATCCTGTTCTTCCGGCTTGAAATCGATGCGGTAGCGATTGGGATGCTGCGGCAGCGCCGCCACCAGCAGGTGGTGCAGCGGGGCGTGAGGTTGCGTGGCATTGCGGCTCACAGCCATCTCCAGAAACACCTCTGCAGCCATGCTGTCCATCCCTGTGGCCAGCCCGTTGAGCATCAGGATCGGCGTGTGTGGCAGGGCGTGGAGAAGTTGGCGCAAATCTTCCTTGAAACGTTCCACCACTTGCGGAACGCACGCTTGGATGGGATCACGGTGGCCCACCACGCCCAACACCAACGGAATCAGGCTTTTGTCGGGTTGCTGGGGGCCATTGGAAGGCGCTGGGGTGGTGATCAAGGCAGCTGCCAGGGCGAAATCTCAAGGCTATCGTTCACCAGGTCAATCACCTCCACACCGATATCTCGTACCACGGCACGAAGGTGTGCAGCAAGATCGGGATCTGCCATCTGGTCGGCTGTCTGAGTTCGGCGGAGTTCCCGCAAGTGCTGTTCCAGCTTGGCAGCGAACCGCTTCTGCCGCAGCACCGACACCATCGGAACAGGCCGGCGATACCAGAAAGACGCGAGCGTCAGCAACCCGATCGGCAGCAGCAGCTGGATGGCGAGCTGAACCCTGGCCATGGCAACCCAGGGGGTGAGCAACGGCAGCATCAACAAGAGGAGCACCAGGCCGCCCGTGATCCATTGCAGCCATTGCCGCTGCCCCTGCAGCCGTTCTGCATCAGCGATGGCGTGGGCCTGCCACCAAGCCACGTCTTCGGCGGCTTGATGGAGGCACTGCCGTGGCTTGAGCACGGCCGTTGTCCCTCTCCAGAGCCAGAGTTGCCGCGCACGGAGCAGCAACAGCAAGGAGCCCTGATCGTTCCCGCTGTGCAGCGGGCGTTGCTTGGCATGGATGAATTCAGCAGCTTCATCACTGATCCCGAAGCTGTGCCAGAGGCGCTGCACCCAGAGAATGTGGGCCACACACCACCACTCCAGGCTGCGCTTGCGCAAAGGCTGCCAGTTCAACCAGGCGAAACCGACTCCACCGAACCCCACCAGTGCCAACGGCGAGGCCACCATGGCAGCTAGGGCCAATAGCGGCAGGATCAGCACCAGCAGTTTGGCTTGCAATCTCCGGTTGCTGAGGCGTTCGAACTGCTCACTTTTCTCCAGCGCCCAGGCTTCGATCCAGGGGCCGTAGGGATCGGCTTCTGAACAAAAGCGGCGCAGCCCACCAGCCAGCCTGCGCGTCTGAACCCATGCCCAGAGGTCGGCGTGCGCCGGCAGCAACTGATTGGCCGGATTGAAGGCCTCATCCCGGCTGAAAGGCAGATCGCCACGGCAGCGGTGAAGGGTGCAGCCATCAGCCTCGCTCTGATACTCCAGCAGCACGGTGGCCATGCTTGGCAATCGCAGCTGCTGATCAGTCAGCTGCTGGTGCATCAGAACGCCATCCGCTGGCGCCAGCAGCAGCAGCAGCTGGCTGTGGCGCAGCAGCCCCTGGAGGGCACCTGGTAGCTGCTGACAGCACACCACAGCGCAGCCATCAACCTTGCAGACAAGCTCCTGTAACCGCACGAGCGTATCCGCTGCGACCGGCATTCCATCCAGTTGCCCCACCACCACAACGGCTTGCATGCCAGGCCTGAGTTGCCTGAGATGCAGCATCAGTTCGTAGTGAAGGTGTTTCACCAGCTCCTGGCGCCTCCACAAGCTCTGCGCATCCGCGCAGCTGGGAAGCAGCACCCCCACGGACAGCGTGAGCAAGGCTAGTTGTGTGCGGGATCGTTCAGAATCTTGTAGTGATCCAGCAGGTCGTCGTTGAGGTTGGGGTAGTAGGTGTCTCCTGTCTCTGCCACATGTTTCCGCCAGAGGTCAAAGAGGATCTCCTGGTATTTCTTCTCGGCATAGCGGCGATCAGAAGACAATTGCGCATTGTTTCTCAGCCAGCTCAGCGACCTGACCTGAAAAGCTTCAGATTCCTCCACGGGGGGCCTTTCAAGTGCTTCCAGTGAGCTGTTCAGAGCTTGAGAGAGAGCAGTTGAATCAAGCAAGCCATAATCCTGTGTGTTGTAGAAGTCGTCGATGAGCAGTTTCGGCGCTTTGGCTTCTCGCACTTTGTCGACGAGGTCTTGCAGTTGAGGGTCGCGGGAGGCGAGAGGGATCCAGGGCATAGCTTGGCAGTGATGGAGGTGAGGTGAGGAGAACGAGGCGCAGGTGGGAGAAGTGATAATCGAGTTGAAGATAGGGCTCAGGAATGAAGCTTCAGTTGCTTATCAATCAAACGCCCATACTCATCAAGGCGATCATCCCTGATGGAAGTGAGCTCGTTGGTGTAGGAAGCTTTCACATCATCCAATTGAGAAATATCATAAATGCGCTTGGCGGCTAAGGCCGTGAGCACTACAGAGGTTGTGAGAATGAAGATTGAAAGCACAATCAAGCTGAACCTGCCAGCAAAGAGATTGGCGTAGAACTGGGAAAAAGCCTGTGACACAGCTATTTGCCCGCTCACCCATTCAATCTCTCCACTTCTGGAGCGGAAGTGCTCGTTGAAGAGATCGGGCTCCTGCTGCTGGAGATAGACAAGGTTGGGCTGGGAGCCAATCAATCCGGATTTCTCATCGACCGCAGCGCGCAGCGGTGCAGCCTTTTCCCTGTTGATCTCCTTCCACACCTGCTCTTGGCGACAAGCTCCAGGGATGGCAGCCACGGATCCATACTTTTCAACCAGTTGTGGGCTGGTCAGGCCCACATCCGACTTCACTTCCGCGTTGCTGCCAAAAGCTTGGACAAACAACGACTGGAACTGCCGCTCATTGTTTCTTCTGTCGGTGCCCTCCATGCGCCTGTTCAGATCAGCGCATCGCCTGGAAGCCGCTTGCTGAGAGGGATCAGAGCCTTCGAGCCTTGCTAACTCCCGCTGGTCCTTCTCCAGCTTTTCCTTTGCCAACTCACCGGCAAAGACGGTAGCAATGCTTTGAGAACCCAGCAACAGATCAACGCCGGGTCCTGATGAAACTGTTTTCAAGCCGCAGAGAACGATGAACGCCAGCAAGCTCCAGTTGGCCTTGTTGCCACTATTTCGTGCACGGTTAGTGGCTGCTTCACCGCTGGCGTTTGAGAACAATAGGAGGATATACGAAAAAACAAAGGCTCCAGGCAGAGCTGCACCCTGAAAGGCAACAAGCAGAAGCGTAAAGAGTGGAAGTGTACAGAGGAAGTCGAAGATTGTGGAGAGCGACATCAACTTCGCCACTCCGTTCAACGAAGCATCGAGCCCTGAAGTGGCGTAGGCCTTGCCCCGCATGCTCCTGCCTGGCACCCAGATGGAATCGCGGAATTTGCCCAGTACACCGTTTCGAGGAGGATCGAGCTCAACGGAATGGGGCGCTGTAATTCTTGTGATCGACGACGAATCCTCTGGCCGATACTGACAAGTGACCCGATTGGCCTTCTCGCGCAACTCCTTGAGACTTGGCTCCTGCTCCAGCCAGGCGAAGAGTGCTTCGATGTCAATCTTGCCGGAGGGGATGCTGTTGGTCATCAGGGAGTGAGAAACGGTGGCGAAGATTGAATGTGGGCAACAATGATTGACGCAATGGGCGATCAGCCGGCGATGCCAACAGACTGCCGGCAGGCAGGAGTGCAATGGATTTCATGCACCCGATGACTTCCCAGCCGCACCAGTGAGCATCGGCAGATCTTAAGAGACTGCCTCTGACTGCTCAAGGGTTGATGCACATTTCGACCAACCAGCTGGCTGGAGGATAGCCGCTTCGTCTCACAGCCTGGGCATTTGTCTGCACAGGATGGTTGGTCGGAAACGACAACCCCTCCCATCCCCGGAACATTGGCAGGCAACTCAGCCGCACCAGCCCGCAGACTGGCCCCAACGCCACGAACGCAGCCCAACACGATGCTCCTCAATGCTTTTGATGTGGATCCCGGCCTGCCAGAACGCACGCTCGAGCTTCAAGTTGGAGAGCTGTTCGGGCTGGGTGTCCAGGCCGATCTGCTGGTGGTATCGGCCTTCCAGGGTGTGTATGAGCCTGTGCCCGGCACCTTGATTGCCCGCCTGCAGGAAGCCTGTGGGCTGGAGGTTGGCTCCCTGCCGGTAGCCCTCGATCTGCGCCAGAGCCGGCTCGGCTGCTGGGTGAGTGAGCCCTTGGCACAGTGCTGCCCTCCCGTGCGCTGGCCTGATGGTTCGCGCACGCGGTTCCGGCGCATCGCTGTCGTGGAAAGCCTCCCTGCTGATCCCAAGGCTGCAAACCCGGAATCGTGGCCGGTGTTCAACCAGCTGTTCTGCCTGCTGGCTCTGCTTCCCCTGCACGGCATTGCCAGCGCCACCGTGGCCACGCCGCTGCTGGCGACGGGCAACCAGGGCATTGCCCCACAGTTGCTGTTCCCTGCGTTGCTGGAGCGCTGCCGTGACGGGTTTCGGCACATCCCTGATTTGGAACGGCTCGTTCTGTTTGACCGTGAGCTGGGCCCCTTGGAGCAATTGGCTGCTCTGATTGATGGCGAGCTGAACCGCCCGGAAACGCAGCGCAAGCTGATCGCGCTGCAGGAAGATTTCCTGCCGCCTGAAGCCCTCGTTGACCTGCTCCTGAGCTTCAGTGGCCGCCACCAGCAACTCAAGCTCGATGGCGACATCCAGGAGCTGCACCATCAGCTTTCAAACACACAAACCACAGCGGTGGCCCTTGGCATTCACAGCCGGCGGCTGGTGGAACGCCTGGTGCGGCAACGGCTGGGCTGGCGCTACGGCACGTTGAATGAAGGCATCCTGGAATTGCGAAGGCACAACCTGCATCCCTGGATCATCAGCTGCCTGCACCAGGTGCGGGTGTTCGGAAACATGGTGAGCCACCCAGGCAAGCCCGGGCAGCAACGCGATGTGCACGTTACCGACGTGGTGGCCATGCTGGCTGCGCTGCAACGTGTGCTCGCTGATTACCCGTGGAGTTTGTGAGGCTGTTGATCTTTTCTGGACGCCTCGATGTTCAAAGCCTTGGCCCACTCCTGATCGGCTTGCTGGTTGCAGTGTGCTGTTTCTTGTCTCCAAATGCCTCATGCGCTGATTCAACCACTTCGCTATAAGGATTGGGCTTTAACGAATTGTAGAAGCCTGGAACCAGCTGAGGTCCATGCGCTTACGGAGCTTCCTATTCGGAAAGCTGATCGTGAAGTTGAGTGATTAGCCCAGGAGGCAACGGTACGCGCTCCCCTATCTGGCCTGCATCTCGATGCGGCTAAAGGTAGTCCTGAATGTCATAGCGCTCTCTCAGGCAGATCTTAATGGGGCTTATCAGTGTTCCATCTGCATGGCAAGCAAGAACAAACAACGAGTCTTCTGAGACAATACGTAATTTATCGTTTACAACTATAGGCTCGCCGGTGTCATTGTATAGAAACTTCCAATAGGTCGGAAGGTCTGGTGTGTTCGGAGTGTGAATCAGGCGTTTGTCGCGAAACTCATCAATGATTGCAGGCATAACAAACCTGTTGAAGGTTGAGTACAGCATGGGATTCCTGTGTTTGGATTCGAGCATATGAAGTAGCCAGTTCGCATGGCTCATTTGGCGTCCCTTGCGAGTAGTGATCCACTGAGAGCATCAGTAGACCTTTCTTGCAAGCAACTTCTTCCCTATCAATAGGTGTCACCAGCGAGTGGCGATCCTCTCAGCAAAGGCCCTCTCCGAGGGAGCAGTGGACAGTGTTTCCACTCAATAGGTGTCACCAGCGAGTGGTGACTCTGGAACAATTAGAGTTTATTGGTATGAAATTACTCGTTTCCAATCAATAGGTGTCACCAGCGAGTGGTGACAGGGGATCCGTTTTGGACGACGGAGCGGACGTTCCGAGGTTTCCAATCGATAGGTGTCACCAAAGAGTGGTGACTCCTATCGTGATCAATCGCGATGGAGAATACGATCTTCCTGAGTTTCCAATCAATAGGTGTCACCAGCGAGTGGTGACCATTATCCTCACATTAATTCTATTGTTCATAGGAGCTCGTTTCCAATGAATAGGTGTCACCAGCAAGTGGTGACCAAGCGTCGACCTTCCTGAGCCAGGGCCTAGCCCGATGGTTTCCAATGAATAGGTGTCACCAGCGAGTGGTGACCCTTCAACGGAAAGAGTGGTGGTATCGGGTAAGAAGTTTCCAATGAATAGGTGTCACCAGCGAGTGGTGACGCTCTGGTCAATATCGGGTGATGGGTTTCAATCCCACTGTTTCCAATGAATAGGTGTCACCAGCGAGTGGTGACTGGTTGACACTGGCGGAGAAGGTGGCGTGCAATCAGTGGTTTCCAATGAATAGGTGTCACCAGCGAGTGGTGACCCCTTCGACATTCGCTGCCAGTTCGCTTGTGACCTGGGCGTTTCCAATGAATAGGTGTCACCAGCGAGTGGTGACCCCGGTCGCCAAGCCACCCTCAATGAGAGCGGCCGTATCCTGTTTCCAATGAATAGGTGTCACCAGCGAGTGGTGACTCCCGTCGGGGTGGTGGATGGAGGACGCGGATCCGCACAGTTTCCAATGAATAGGTGTCACCAGCGAGTGGTGACTGGTATTCTGAACCCAACACATCCCCCCCGGACGCGTTTCCAATGAATAGGTGTCACCAGCGAGTGGTGACAGCGGCCCCCGAGAGGGCCTGCGCGGCAGGCGATCCGAAGACCGTTTGCGCACCCCTCCACTATGGGCACCCTTATGCGGTGCGTCAACCCTGTGGAAAACGCTGAGATCCATTGCGCTGCAGGCCAGCGCGCAGGATCACGCCAACACTGGGGTTCTGGACGACCGCCGGGGTGCGCGCGGCGGATCGAAACGGCCCAGGGCTCTGTTGCCAACCGTTCTGCCCTGTGGGTTCTCTGCGCACCCCCTGGCCGTTCCGGTGATCCCGGCTCAGATCACCTTGTCCTGCCAGACGGGCAGCTCCACCTCCCGCCCCAGCTGCAATGGCTCGGCGGCCCGTGCAGGCAGCGCCCAGAGCCGCAGGCTGTCGGCCGGTTCGGCGATGCTCTCCAGCCTCTGCCGCAGCCGGCGCAGCTGGTGGGGCCGCAACCGGCATTCGAACACGCTCCACTGCAGGCGCACCCCATAGCCCTCCAGCAACTTGGCCAGCTTGCGGCGCCGTTTGTTACTGGGGCTGTCGTAGGCGATCACCCAGAGTTGTTCCTCGCTCATCGCCGCAGTGGCACCTGCAGGGGGCGATCGGGATCATCCACCCAGCGGGCGAAGCTCTGCACCAGCTGATCGAGCAGTTCCCAGCGCGGGCCGGTGTTGCCATCGCACAACAGGATCGGCTCGGCCATGAACGCCGACCAGGCCTGCAGCCACAGGCGCCGGCCGGCCTCGGAGAGATACACACCGCCAGCGTTGGGCTCAAAGTGCACCTCGGCCCGCAACTGTCCGCTGCGGATCAGTTGTCCGTGGAAGGGATCCACCAGGTAGGTGCGCAGCGGTTCG
This sequence comes from Synechococcus sp. ATX 2A4, assembly GCF_024346375.1. Taxonomy (GTDB): domain Bacteria; phylum Cyanobacteriota; class Cyanobacteriia; order PCC-6307; family Cyanobiaceae; genus MW101C3. The sequence goes on from NZ_JAGQCV010000001.1 coordinate 126,305, forward strand.
ATCAGATCCGACACCAACGCTGCATGGCGGGCCGATCCCACATGCAGCACCCCGGTGTAAGGATCGAGCCCGCGCAGCTCCACCCTCAGCAGCAGGGCATTCCACAGCACGCCATAGCCGAAGCCGCAGAGGGCATCGAACGGTGTGCGCGGAGGCCGCCGGCTGCGCACCGCAAAGCCGAAGCCATCGCCCTCCAGCAGGTTGCCGAGGCTGCGGAAGTAGAGAGCTGCCGCAGCGAGGAGTCCACCCCGGTCCGGCCGCCTCTGCGCGTGAACCGCTGCAGCACCACACGGCTATTGGCGATCTTGCCGGCGGTGCCGTGGGAGCGCAGCAGATAGAGGGTTCCCTGGGGCGGGCTGTTTGGAGATGGTCCGTTGGTCGTTCGCACGGGCTCTCATCCATCAACGCGTGTCCCGGTGCAGGATTCCTATCCACCCGGTTACTGCAACGGCGATGGCCACGTCCCTGCGCTTTCACCTGCTGATCGGCCCGCCGCTCAGCGGCAAAACACCGTTGGCGAGCCGTTTGGTGTCGCGTCTTGAGGCGCGTGGCCGTGAGGCTTTGGAGTTGACGGTCAGTGAGGCCCTTCAGGAGGAGCTGGAGTGGATGCCATTGCAGGAATCTTTCATCCTGACGTTCTTCCGGAAAGCGGCAGGTCTGGCGCCTATCGCCGGCATGCGCCCCGGCGGTATGGATCCGCTGGATGTCGTGATCGATGGAACGGCGATAACCCGCGCTCAGCGATTGCGGTACATGCAGATGGTCGATCAGGCGGTCCCGATCGAATGGATCGGCTGGTGGCTGCACACGCCGCTGGACATCTGCCTGCGGCGGAACAGCAGGCGGCCCTCAGCCACCATGTCGCGTCAGGCCATTATCGAGGCCTTTTGGCAGCTGAGGGATCGCAGGGCACTGCCGTCGATCGAGGAAGGATTCAGCGCCCTTGTGCAGCTCGACCCGTTCGAATTCTTCGGCAAAAATGATGGTGATGCGATCGACCAGGTTCTGGATCTCATCCTCGATGACCTTCCAGCTTGCTGCGCTGATGTGGCGGCCCAGCGGCAGGGGTTGCAGCTGCATGCCTATTCCCGTCTGATCGAATTCGAACGGTTGATGCAGCACCTCTCGATCCGACTCAACGTCTCGCACGGGAGCGAGCTGAGCCCGGGCATCTCTGAGCCCTCAGACAGGAGTCGACTCCGGATCATGGCCCACACTGAGGCAGAAGATCTTGACTGGATGTTGAACAACAGGCTGATATTGCCACGGGTGCTCGGCCAGAGCTCAGCTCCCATCCACGCTCCCGAGCCGCCGGAACGTACCCGTCTGCACTGGGGCGGTTGGCATCGCTACGCCGATGCCAGGGCTTTTGAGATGTTGATGGAGGAACTGCGACTGTATATGTACAGCTCACAGGATGAGCCCCACCCATCCAGCGCCGACCTGCAGGAGCTGATCGCTCGCTACAGCCTTCAGCCTTGGGATTCTGACAGGGTGCTCGGGGAACGGCACAGCCAGCCATGACTCCAACTGAACCCAGCCCACTGCAGATCTACGAGCGGGTCAGCCAGGCGGGCAGCTTCGCCAGCCGCGCCGGCCGAGGCACGATGTCGGTGGTGCGGGAGTTCATCATCACCGAACATCTGCGCGGCACCGGTGTGGTTCCGCAGGTGGACCTGGACGAGGGGCTCTATGGCTACCCGTTGAGCTTCCAGATGGAGAAGATCAACAACGGCGGCACCCTGCAGGACTGGCTGGAGTTCCACAGCCTGTCGCCCATCCCGAGGCTGGTGTGGGCGGAGATCTTCCAGGGGGTGAGTGAGGGGATCCGTGCGGCCGCCGGCTCCGGCCCCACATCATCGATTTCGGTGTGGCCGTGATGGACGAGGAGCCGTTCGAAGCCCTGGCCCATGGCTTCGGCCTGCCCGATGTGGTGGCCGAATCGCAGCACTGGTTTGAGCGCCAGATCCGGCCCCGCTACGACGACCCCAGCGATGAAAAGGCCTTCCTGATCAGCGACATTCAGGAGTGGATCAACACCCTCAACATTCAGGATCTCGATGGCCCGCTGGAGGGCTTCCGCCGCGGGCTGCGCACCTGACCGAAACCGAATCCGGCGAACACCCCATGAAGGGGACGGCGAACTCCGCAGGAAAATGCCGGCAAAAGCAGCATCAAAGCGGCGGCGAAAGCAGCAGTAAGCTGTCGGCATCCACACCATCGAGTCGCAGGGATGCCGGCGTATCGCCCCCGAACCGTCGATGGCGAACTGCTGGATCAGCTCCGGTCCGCAGGGGCGGTGGTGATCGAGGGACCCAAGGCCTGCGGCAAGACCATGACGGCGACCCAGCAGGCGGCTTCCAGGGTGCTCCTGGACGTTGACCTCGCGGCTCGGCAGGCAATGGCCGTTGACCCAGCGCTGGTTCTGGCAGGCGCCAGGCCGCGTCTGCTGGATGAATGGCAGGTGGAACCTGGGCTGTGGAATCAGGTGAGGCGGGCCGTGGATGCCGCGGATCAGCCAGGCCAGTTTCTGCTGACTGGATCGTCGGTGCCGGCCGATGACGCTGATCGCCACACCGGCGCTGGGCGGTTCTCCTTCCTGCGGATGCGTCCGATGACCCTTTTCGAAGCAGGTGTCTCCGCGGGTGGGGTGTCGCTGCGGCAGCTGTTCGCGGGTGAGACCCCACGATCGGCCGATCCCGGCCTCACGGTGCAGGATCTCTGCGCCCTGATCAGCGTCGGCGGCTGGCCGGCACAACAGGGCCGGCCGGTGAAGGCGGCGCTGCGGGCCGCCCGCGACTACCTGGAACAGGTGCGGCAGGTGGACATCAGCCGGGTGGGGGAGCATCGCCGCGATCCCGTCAAGGTTGGGACCCTGCTGCGGGCCCTTGGGCGGCATTCGGCCACGGAGGCGCGCCTGGCCACCCTGGCCGCCGATGCGGTAAGTGGGGGCGCGGCACTGGATGAGCGCACCGTGACCGACTACCTGCAGGCGCTGGAGCGGCTGATGGTGATCGAGGATCAACCCGCCTGGGCCCCCCATCTGCGCTCCAGAGCAAGGCTGCGCAAGGCACCGAAACGGCATTTCGTGGATCCCTCACTGGCTGTGGCAGCGCTGGGCGCTGGCCCGGAGCGGCTGCTGGCGGATCTGGAGTTGTTGGGTCTGCTGTTCGAATCCCTGGTGATCAGGGATCTGCGGGTGTGTAGCCAGCCGTTGGATGGGGAGGTGCTCCATTACCGCGATCACTACGGTGTGGAGGTGGATGCAATCGTGCAGCTGCGCGACGGCCGCTGGGGAGCAATCGAAATCAAGCTGGGCGAAGGGCAGGTGGAGCAGGCGGCCACCGGCCTGCTTCACTTCACCCGCCAGATCGACACGAGCCGAACCGGCCGGCCGAGTTTCCTCGCCGTGATCTGCGGCAAGGGCTATGGCTATCGGCGTGAGGATGGGGTTGTGGTGGTGCCGGTAGGGGCGTTGGGGCCCTGATCGCGGCTGCTGCGCTGGGCCCTTTCGATGTTCTGCGCGGCCACAGATTCCGTGGTCATTACCAGCTGGATATAGGCCTTGGGCTTCTCCATCTCGGCGCGAAGCTTCAACTTGATGCGCTGACGGTAGGGATTGTCCGCCTGCGGTGGCGCGTCAGACAACCTGGCGCGCTGGTCAAGCTGTGCTATCTGTTGATCATGCTGTCCCGGTGCTGGCTGCGCCAGATCCGGTTCGCGGGCTTCTGCAGGTGGCCTGCTCCACCTCCCTGAACAACGGGCCGTCCAGGCCAGCCAGCTACTGCCGGGTGCGCCCCGAGAGACGCAGGGATCCGAGACGGCCATTGGTGGCCTCAGGCAGGATCTCCAGGAAGCTGTCGAACAGCGGCGCCTCCGCCGGGATGAAGCCGGGAATGCGCCATTGAAAGCCGCTGCAGTCTGAAGAAGGCCGATATGGCTTCCAATCAATTGGTGTCACCAGCGAGTGGTGACAGTGGCCCCCGAGAGGGATTGCGCTGCAGGCTATCCGGAGACCGTTCTCGCACCCCTCCACTATGGGCACCGCTTCGAAGCGCGTCAACCCTGTGGAAAACGCTGAGATCCATTGCGCCGCAGGCCCGCGCGCCGGATCACGCAAATACTGAGTTTTCAGCCGTTGGGTGGGGGGTGCGCGCTGGACTCACCGTGCACAGGTTTCTGCTCCCGGCCGTTTTGCCCTGTGGGCGTCCGCGCGCACGCCGTAGCCCTCCAGCAGCTTGGCCCGCTTGTGCCCTCGCCTTTTGCTGGGGCTCTCGTAGCCGATCACCCAGAGTTGCTCCTGGTTCATCGCCGCAGGCCTGTGCTGTCTGTGGATGCAATCTGCGGGCCTCACGACCAGCCCCTTTGGTTCTTCGCAGGAAACTCCTGAAAAGATCGGCGATCAACGAGATGGTGGCTTGGTACGCAACAGAGAGGCGAACCGTGACGGACAAACAGCTTCCAACTCTCCCAGACTCCAGTCAATCTGCTCGTCCCAAGGGCCGCACCGCTCGTCCCAGGCAGCCGGTGATTCGTCATCGCCCTGCCGAGGCGGCGCGACCCGTTCGCACCCGTGGTCAGGATCCCTTGCTCAGCGGCAAAGGCCCGCTCGCGTTGAGCAGCATCCACGGCGAAGTGGCCCAGTTCAGCGGCGTGGTGGATCGTTTCGGCGGCAAGCAGAAACTGGGCAAGATCGTGCCCACGCTCTGCGTGCGGTCCTTGCGCCATGTGGCCAGTGGCCGGGTGGTGGAGCCCGAGCACTGGTGGTTTCGCCTCAGCCAGGAGTGGAGTGAGCTCGGTCTGCAGCCCGGTGATGCCGTGCAGTTCACCGCCAAGGTGCACCACTGCACCAAAGGCTGGGTGGATCAGTGTCTCAGCGAAGGCGATCACGCATCGGTGCGCGATCAGGTTGTGGGATTTGCCGGCAACATTCGCTCCGTGGTGGTAACCCGCCGCTCCCCACGTCGCCTGGATCACGAGCTGCTGCTTCGCGAGCAGCTCCAGCAGCAGGAGGCGCGAATCAGCGCGGCCGATCAGGCACGGCTCAACCTTGAGGCCCAGGTGACTCAGGCACGGCTCTGCCTGGAGGCCCAGGTGGATCAGGCAGCGCGTGCCCTGGCGGCGCAGCAACGGCGCGCACTGTTGGCGGTGGTGTGCGCCCTTGGCCTTGGTTTCTCCGCAGGAAGGTTGGTGGGTTGGCGCATGGCCAGCCCTGGCGAGGCGGCCTCCATGGGGGCGGCGCCCCAAGCCAGCAGTGGGTTCCAACTCACGGAATCCGCTGTTGCCCCACCCGGAAGGAGTACCCCGTAAAGGCTGAAAGCCGCATTGCAAAATTGGTGGCGTCCCCCACGCTGGTGAAGCTGGCCACCTGGGTGGCTCCATCGGCGGTGGCGTAGGCATCGCCGCAGTAGCGGCTGCGCACCAGATCGAGGGCCTCGCGTGGCCCGAGCACGGGCCACCAGCTCAGGCCACTTCCATCGGTTGAACCGCATGTGGGCTGCCAGGCGAATGTTGCTGCATCAGGGCTCTGGGATCCCGTCGGGTTCTGGGGGTTCACGCGCGCCGAGCGTTGCGACATCTCCACGACCGCCATCAGCCCCACCAGGCCGGCAACCAGCGCACCGATCACCACGCCCTTGTGCAGAGAGAAGTGTGGTGGCTCTGGAGCTGCCTCGAACGCCAGCCTCGAAGGCTCAAGTGCTTGGGCAGCCATTGGTGTGGCGTGGGCTATTCGTGAGTTGAGGGCTGTGGGGGATGCTGTTTGTGATGGTGACCCATCTGCTTGTGAGATCGACGCTGATGCACTAGTTGGTGCTGAACTTTGTGCTGCCGCTTGGGATGGAGCCGGTGCAGGAGCCGCAGCCGGTGCTTCAGTTTGAGATTGCTCAGCGTAGAGCCCTCGAAAATGATCATCAGAAGAGCGACGCGGTTGGCTGGTCATGATGGTTGAAGCTCCCCACGTAGAAACTCAAGCTTGGCGCGATCGATGGCGTTCAAGAGAAAGTGGCACTCATCCAGCGACAACTTCTCGGCGGGTATAAGCATGAGATAGCCGCCAGTCGATTCAATTGCAATCGATTTGCTGCGCCCAAGGAAATACACCAACACCAACAACACGGCAAAGAAAAAGAGCACCCCGGTCACGCCATTGCCGATCCCATCCGGCAGGCCCGTGGCCAGCAGAGCACTCAGCACCAGAAGTCCCGCGATCACCAGCAGGCCTGGCTTGGAGATCACCCGCAAGCCGGTAGACGCCACGGAATCCAGCAGGATGCTGTCTACCTGTAGGTCAGACAGAACATAAAAGCGGTGGCGCACCCGGTAGTTGGTGACCTGCAATGAGACCCGGCTGCTCTCCAGATTGACTCTTTCTCCGGGTAGCAGGGCGAGCGAGCCAGACATCCACGCAAAGCACTTCTCAACAGTCACCCTATCGACTCCGCTGGGACCATGCATGCCGATTTGCGGTGTGACGCATGAAAACCCCAAGCAATCCCTTCGGCTTGAGCATGCTGAGCCGACGATGACCAAAAGGTTGCCATCAACCGCCACTCCAGCCAGGCTTTGACGATTCGATGCGTCCCGGGCTTCGAACCTGCGTTCATGCCTTCACCGAATCTCCAGCTCCTTCCGCCCCTGCGCTGCCATCTGCTGATCGGCCCTCCTGCCAGCGGAAAATCCAGCCTGGCCGCCGCGCTCCTGCCCCTGCTCTCCCTTCCGGATCGGCCCGCCCCAGTGCTGCTCTCCACCGGTGAAGCGTTGGCGGAGCGCTTACGGCTGGCCACTGCCGGCAGCCAGCCGGTGATCGTGGAGGCCTGTCACACCAGCAGATCCCAGCGCCTGGCGGTGATTCAGGCCTTGCAGCTGCCAGCTCCGCTGGAATGGATCGGTTGGTGGCTCACCACTCCCCTTGCCACGTGCCACCGCTGGAATGGTGGCCGTGGCAGCCAGGCCGTTTCCGAGCAGGCGGTGGCTGACGCTTACCGCGAACTTCATGGCAGCAAGGTGTTCCGGCCCAGCCGGCAGGAGGGATTCGCCTCCTTGGTGGCTGTCGACCCCAGCAGCCATACGCCGCAGGAGCTCGATCAGTTGCTGCGCACCAAGCTGGCCGGCCTTTCCACCTCCATTGCGCAGGCGCACAAGCGCGCGCCTCGGCCGAATCGCCTCCACGGCTACTCACGCCTGCTCGATTTCGAGCGCCTGATGCACCTGCTCAGGCTGCTCAGTGAAGGCCACGGCCACACCACCGCTGACCTTGTTACGATCCTTCAGGAGCGCCACGGCCCTTGCTACGCCGATCCAAGCGTGATTCCTGTGGATCTGGCCTGGCTTGAAGCGCAGGGCTTTGGTATTGCCACGCCTGTCACCACTCCAATCGTTCCACCACCCTGCACCGTTGTCGATCAACACAACGGTGTGTGGTGCGCCTACGGCGACAGCGACAAATTCCGCCAGCTGATCACCTTCATCCGCCACCTGCTCCATCATCCGTTCGAGCACCCGCCCAAAACAGACGACGACCCGATCCAGGTGGTTCAACCCACGACGCGTCAATCGGCCGCTAGCAGCAAGCAGCTCTATGAGCACCTCGGCCGCCAGCTCACGGCCCTTTACCCCGATCTCTTCCCCTGGGGCGGATGGATGCACTCGCTTCATAACGACATCACCGACGTGATTCATCCCTATCAACTTTCCAGCGGGCATGCCCGCAAAGGGTTCACGATCGGCACGGCCCTTCTCAATGAAGCCGAACTGATCGAAATGCACAGCATCGTGCTCGATGCCACCACGCGCAAGCACGATCCATCGCCAGCGGGCTACGAACTGCGCGACAAACTCTCGGCCTGTCTGCCTCGGGCCGGCATCGCCATCGATGAACGCCTGCCGGTGCGAGCCACGGCCAATCGCTCGATCGTTGACCCGGAGCTCGTGGCACCCACCGCATTAACGCGGCATGCCAGGCAGCTGGAGCAGGCGATCGTGCGCCGTGAGCCGATCGTGATTGCCAGGCTCAGCCACGCCGGCAGATTTCAGCCACAGGATTCTGCTCAGGCTCAGGCCGCTGCTGTTGCCAGCCAGGGGCCCTGGACGGTGTGGCCCCTGCAGTTGCTCTTTCACAACATTGCCTGGTATCTGGCCTATGAGAAGCAGCCGGAGCCCGGCCAGAGCCACGGCCTGATCAAGACCGACCGGCTCGACTGGCTCGAGTGGCGCAGGAGCCCGGCGCCGCTGGCTCCGCCCCGCTCCTACGCCGATCAGCAGGCCAGCGTGGCCCTGTTGCACCGTTTGATCAAACGCAGCGGCGGAATCCACTTCGGCGGTGACCCTGCTCTGCAGCGGCGTATCGGGGGGAGCAGCGCCAAAGCCGCCCGTGCGGCCATGACGACCTTGCGGTTTCGCTGCAACCAGCAGGTGTTCCCCTTCTTTGTGGCCGGTTCAGCCCGCTTTCCTGGTCAGATGCGCCTGTCAAAGCGGCGTCCACACGATCCCTGGCGGCATCGCCCCGATGCCGATGCTCTGCACCAGATCGCCCCGGATCTCACCGACGACGACCATCCCTATCCCGTGGAAATCAAGCTGCCGCCCTGGACGTTACGGGAGGATTTCGATTTTCGCCGCTGGCTGTTTGGCTTTGGCAATGCCATCTATATCGAGCAGCCCGAAGAATTGCGGATCATGCAGGTCAATCAGGCCAGGCAGCTGATTGACACCATCACCGCCAAAGCTGAGGCAGAAAATCAGGCCAAAGTGAACGCCTGGAACAGAAGGGTGGCACCATGACCCGCCGTTTTCACGAGCGCGAGGGCCCGCTCGGTGGGCGCTACTGGGAAGACGACGACGGCAACAAGATCCATGAGCAGGAGGGCCCCTTCGGTGGGCGCTACACCGAAGACGACGACGGCAACAAGATCCAGGATCGCAAGGGTCCCTTTGGCGGCCGCTTTGTCCAAGACGCCGACGGCAATACCAACAGCGAGATACCCGGCGCGTCGGGCCCCATGGCTGTGGATTCCGACGGGAAGCGCACGCGGCTGCGCAGCGGGCCGTTCGGTGGGCGCTGGGTGGAAACCGACAGCGCCACGCCGATTTTCCCGGAACAGCCCGCGTCCGCCAGGCGCTTCAGCCTGCCTCGCCCCCGCTCCTCAAGCTCCTCCAACAACGATGACACCTGGAGCGGCATCGGATTTCTGCTGACCGCTTTGTTCGTGCTGGTCGTGGTGATCCTGTTTGTCTATATCGGCGTACCGATCCTCGCTGGCATTTGGTTGGCGAAGCTCGTGAACCGTCGCTGGGTCGAGCCGGTGCCCGACCGTCACCGTTGGCGCTGGGCGATTCTTCCCGCTGCCTTCGCCGCTGGGGCCCTTCCCACTAACGAACTGGTGGCCACCGGCTTTGGCGCCCTTAACTGCACCGATCCACAGAGCGTGTCCTGTGCCAATTACCGCCTGGAGCCCACCCCCACCGTGCTGGGCTTGCATCGCTGGCTGGTGCAACGCGATTCCATCGCCAGCCAGCCACCGCCGGCGGATTCATCAGCCACATCGTCATCGTTTGCGCCGCCGTATCAGCCTCTCTATCACCCGCCTGTTCAGCCACCGCTGCAGCAGACGCCAATCGCCCCCAACAGTTCCAGCCAGCCCTTGGCCCGGCTGCGGGCCAGCGATCCCCGTGCGCGCATCAACCTGCGCCATGAACCCAACACCCAGGCGCCGTTGCGCGGCTTCGGGGCGGTCGGAGATCAGGTGGCAGTGCTCAACAGCAGCACCGGCGCTGATGGCCTGGTGTGGCTCTACGTGCGGTTTCCTGCTTCCGGCGCCGAAGGCTGGATCCGCTCCGACTTCGTGGATTCGGCCGCTGCGCAACCCAACCGCTCACGTTCCAACGCTCCCGCCGTTGCTCTTGAGCGCGATGAAGCGCTTCGCCTGATTGAGCGTTGGTTGGCGGCCAAGGGCCGCGTCTTCGCGCCACCCTTCGACACGAGCGCGATGGCCGGTGTGGTGGGCCAGGGCCCGCTGCGCCATGACATCACCAAAGCCAATGGCTCCATCGATTGGCTGCGGGCCAACAACAGCCGCTACAGCTACCAGAGCACTCGCCTCTCTGCCATTCAGTCGATGAACCTCAGCGGATCACCTGCTTCCATCACAGTGCTAATCGACGAGCAATCCACGTTTCATGGTCCGAAAGGCGACAAACCAAGCGCTACTTCCAATCCTTTCCTTTATACCTTTGTCTGGGAGGATGGCCGCTGGCAGATTCTGGACGCCCGCAAGCTCTGACTTCGCCCTCGTTCCTTCTTTTTTTGCAATCTCTGGCATGGCCAATCCCCGTTTCGTTCTCTCCCCCTGTGGCACCAGTGTCCTCACCAACGTGTCCAGCATCGAGGAGCGTCGCCTGCTCACCCGCTATGCCAATGCTCACGCGCCGGAAGATGTTCCTGTAGAGGAACGCCAGCAGCTGGAGGCGATGATCCAGCGGGCACAACAACGGCTGGAGGCAGCGGATCTCGATCGGGCCGTCCGGCAGTCTGCTGAGCTGAACGGCCTGATCAAGCTCTGTGATCGCCGCTTGGAGGCAGGTCCGGATGTTCACCAGCTGCTCTGCACGGACACCTGGCTGGGTGAAGCGGCCAGCAGTCTGATTGCCGCCTGGCTCCGCTCCCGCCAGTGCATTGTGGCAGTTCGGCGCCAAAGTGATCTTCAGACGGCACGCCTGGACGCCTTTCAGCTCGCATTGTCGGAGCTGGTGAAATGGTGCGCTGAAGATGTTGCCGGCTACCGTGCCTCCGGTTTTCGCGTGATCTTCAACCTCACCGGTGGCTTCAAGAGCATTCAGGGATTTCTGCAGGTGCTGGCCACCTTTCACGCTGATGAAACGGTCTACATCTTTGAGAATGCCGCTGATCTGCTGAGGATCCCCCATCTCCCTGTGCAGATGGCTGTCGAACGTTCGCTTCGTGATCACCTGAGTGTGTTTCGCCGCTTGTCCCTGGGTCTAACGGTTGATGGGGTGGCTGGGATTCCGGAGATCCTGCTCATGCAGCTCGACGGACAGAGCACCCTGTCGCCCTGGGGAGATCTCGTGTGGTCTCAGAGCAGAAAGACGCTCTACAGCGAAGGGCTGCACCCCTCGCCAAGCCATCAATTGCGTTTTGGCCAAGGGTTTGTGCGCAGCAGCGAAGGCCTTCCGGCCGATCGGATCACGCTCCTCAATGAGCGCATCGATCAACTCTCACGCCATCTGGAATGCGATCGCAACTACAACCCCGCTTCTCTCGACTTCAAGCCCCTGCGGAACAGCCCACTTCCCTTGTCAAGCCATGAGGCGGATGCCTGGGCGGATCAGGATGCCAAGCGCCTGTTCGGACATTTTGAGCAGGAGGTCTTCGTGATCGATGCGTTGGCCAAGGGGTTGCACTAGCCAGGCGAAAATCAGCCCTCCACCCACACCCCCCATTCGGTCCTTCGCAGCAACCGGCTGCCTGGCGCCTGCTGCCCCCCTCACCATGGCTTCAGTTGCACCACCAGCTGATGACCTTCATCCTTCCCCTTCATGTCCTGCACCGCGAAGTGCACCGCTTTCGCGGTGTCGTCGACCGCTTCGGCAGTTTCGTCAGCGGCCCGGACACCATCCACACCCTCTGCATTCGTGGTCTTCACCACGCCCGCAGCAACCGTCCGCTCCTACCGGCTCACTGGTGGTTTCGGCTGCGGGAGGGGTGGACCACCGTCGGCATTCAGCCCGGCGATGAGGTGATCTTCACCGCCAAGGTGCAGCGTTGCTCCAAGGGCCTCGATCAGCACGGCCAGCCCCAGCCTGATGCCGGCAGGGAGCGCCGCCAGGTGATCGGGATCGGCAACAGGGTGCGTGATGTTGTCGTCAGCCGCCGGGCGTGGCAGGCCTCGCCCCGGTCGGCCGAGCACACCGCTCTGGTGCTGGAGGTGGAAGTGTTGCGGCAGCAGCTCAGCAGTGCCCGCTCCAGCCGCACCCTCTGGTTGGTGCCCACTCCGTCGTCATCGCCTGGGCCGCACCTGCCCGGCCCTTCCCTGCACGACTGGGAACGGAACCTGTCGATCGGGCCTGCAGCAGGCAGCTGATCACTGAGCTGATCGGCACTGAGCTGGCGCCTGACCGCAGGCCCGTCTGCCCCTCGGTGCCCTCTTCACACCCCCTCTCCCTTTGCTTCTCCCCCCACTCTTCTGGTTCTTTCCATGGCCGATCTTCTCCGCTGCCACCTGTTGATCGGCCCACCTGGCAGCGGCAAAACCACCCTGGCGGCTGTGTTGGCCCAGCGTTTTGCTCTCCGAGGGCAGGTCGTTGAGGTGCTGTCCACCGACGGCATCCGTGAGGAGCTGTACGGCGATGCCACGATCCAGGGCTTCTGGCCGGCGATTGAGCGTCGGCTGCATGAGCGAATCACTGCTGCGATCGCCCGTGGTGTCGGCGTCATCGTTGATGCCACCCATGCCAAGCGTCCCTGGCGGCTGGCGATCACTCAGCGGCTAGAGCTTCCCCAGCCGGTCCAATGGATCGGTTGGCAGCTCACTACACCGCTGGAAACCTGCAAGCAGTGGAACCGCCTACGGGAGCGACGCGTGCCCGATGCCGTGATCCACGCCTTTGCCGCCTCATTGGCGGATGCGATCTTTCAACCCAGCCGGGCGGAAGGGCTGGCGGTGCTGGTGGATCTTGACCCCTCGGCGCACGCCGACCTTGAGGCGGCTGTGGAGCAGGAGCTTCGCCGCCTTGACAGACGCATCGTGGCCTCCCTCAACCGCGAGCAGAGCCACCAGCTGCATGGCTATTCCCGATTGCTCGATTACGAGCGTTTGCTGCACCTGTTGCAGCTGCTGATGCGTTTTCCCGATCTCCATGCGGCAGATGCCCCCACCACGGCCGCCCTGCAGCAGATCTGCAATCCCCTCCCCAATGGCGATCTGGCGGCACGAGCAGCCGCCTATCTCACCGCCTTGCACGGCAACTGCTACGGCGATGCCGCCGCGATCATGGCCGATCTGGCCTGGCTGGAGCAGCAGGGTTTCTTTTCCGTGCTCCCTGCCGAGGCGCCGATCTCCGCTCCACCGCCCGATGCCCGTGTGGCAGCAAACCAGGGGGGCTGGCCTCAGGAGGCCGACGCCAAGGTGTTTGTGCGCGTGCTTTCCCTGATCCGCCATGTGCTGCAGCATCCCTTCGACAAAGGCAGCGAAGGCCCGGTGCAGCGCCATCTGCTCGAACGCCTTCACGAACTCGATGCCTCCACCTACACCCCCCGCAGCGGCGACACCTTGCGCCGTGACATTCAGAAGGTTCTGACCCCCTATGGCTTCCGCCCTCCGGGGGAGAACGTGCGTCATGGCTATGCCCTGGGTACGGCGTTGCTGTCGGCTTCCCAGCTGCGCGATGCCGTGACCCTGCTGCGCAGCACCGCCGCGCAGCTTGGTGACCCGGTGCACCAGCAACTGCTCGCCGACCTCGAGCGACGCCTTTCCCAGGGGGGCCTGGAGCTTGAGGCCTCGTTCAGTGTGCGACGCATCGCCAACCGCTCGATCGTGGACCCAGCCCTGGTGCGCTCCGACTCCCTGGCCTGCCGCGATCAGGCCCAACGCTTGGAGGCGGCCATCCTGCAGGGCAACCGCGTGGTGCTTGGCCGCATGGCCTCTGCCGCCCGTTTCACCACCAGCACGGACATGTCTGATCAACGGATGTGGCCCCTCCAGCTGGTGTTCCACAACATCGGCTGGTATCTGGCCTATGAAGTGGAATCCCCCGGCCGGGCCGAAGGCCTGATCCGTACGGAACGGGTAGACCGTCTGCTACTCCAGGAGGTTCACAGTGGCTTCCGCCAGGCACCTTCCCAGCGTCAGCGCAGCCTGCAACGGCTCGACCGCCTCCTGCGGCATACCGGCGGCATCTATTGCGGCGAGAACCTTGAAGCCCAGCTCGCCATCGGCGGCACCGATCCCGCTGTCCGCCACCGGACCCTGCAGCCCTTGCGTTTCCGCTGCACCCGCTACGTGTTCGCCTTCCTGCGCGAGGGTCTGCAACGCTTTCCATTGGAATGCATCCGCCTGTCGAAGCCCCTGCCAGGCGACGACTGGTGGCGCCATCCCGACGCCCCCCACGTGCTCGAGCCCGGCGATGGCAGCCACCCCTACCCGATCGAGATCGATCTGCCCCCCTGGACCCTGGCGGGCGACATCGATCTGCGCCGTTGGCTGTTCGGCTTCGGAAACGGGGTGATCATCGAGGGTCCTGAGCTGCTGCGCCGGGAGCACCGCGAACGGGCCGAGGAGGTGGCGGCGCTGTACGCATCTGCAACCTGAAGCGGAGCCTTGAGGCTGCGCCTCCCATCACCCCTGGCGCGGTTGGTGGCTCCCTCTAGGCTTAACCCACCATGCGAGCCGCTGCGATCACCCTTCTGACCCACCCAGCTCCGGGACAGGAGCAGCCCAGCGGCGGTCGCCGCACCTCACCCATCCGCCGCCTTGACGCAGAAGAGCAGGCACCGCAAGAGCGGCCTGTACTTACCGATCTTCCCGACGCCGGCGTGTCGTTTGCCTCGCTCGGCCTCTCGGAGCCGCTGCTCAAGGCGATCGTGGCCAAGGGTTACACGGTGCCATCACCGATCCAGCTGCAGTCGATTCCGGCGGTGCTCGCTGGCCACGATGTGATGGCGGCCGCTCAGACGGGCACCGGCAAGACCGCCGGCTTCACCCTGCCGATGCTGGAGCGGCTTCAGCACGGCCCCCACGCCCGCAACAACCAGGTGCGGGCTCTGGTGCTCACGCCCACGCGCGAGCTGGCGGCCCAGGTGCACGAAAGCGTGCAGGTCTATGGGCGCTACCTCGATCTGCGCAGTGATGTGGTGTTCGGCGGGGTGAAGGTCAACCCGCAGATGCAGCGCCTGCGCCGCGGCGCCGACGTGCTGGTGGCCACACCGGGGCGTCTGATGGACCTCTATCAGCAGAACGCCATCCGCTTCGACCGGCTCGAAATCCTCGTGCTCGATGAAGCCGATCGCATGCTCGACATGGGCTTCATCCGCGACATCCAGAAAATCCTGGCCCTGCTGCCACCGAAGCGGCAGAACCTGCTGTTCTCCGCCACCTTCAACCCCTCGATCCGCAAGCTGGCCCAGGGGTTGCTGCACAACCCGGTGCAGCTGCAGGCCACCCCTGAAAACAAGGCCGCCCCGCTGGTGGAGCAGGTGATGCATCCCTGCGACATGGCCCGCAAGGCCGATCTGCTCACCCATCTGGTGCGCGAGAACGACTGGCGGCAGGTGCTGGTGTTCTCCCGCACCAAGCACGGGGCCAACCGCCTGGCCGATCGCCTCAACCAGGAGGGCCTCACGGCCATGGCGATCCATGGCAACAAGAGCCAGGGCGCCCGCACCCGGGCGCTGGCCACCTTCAAGAGCGGCGAGTTGCGCGTGCTGGTGGCCACCGATCTGGCCGCCCGCGGCCTCGATATCGAGCAGTTGCCCCATGTGGTGAACCTCGATCTGCCCAACGTGGCCGAGGACTATGTGCACCGCATCGGCCGCACGGGCCGGGCCGGCCAGAGTGGCCATGCCATTTCCCTGGTGGCCGCCGAGGAGCACGAACTGCTGCGGGCGATCGAGCGGATGATCGGCAACCCACTGCCGCGCCGCGAGATCGCCGGCTTTGAGCCCACCATCCTTTCGGCCCCACCGTTGGACCTCAGCGGCGGGCGGGGCAAGGGTGGGCGCCGCTCCGGCGGTGGTGGCGGTGGTGGTCGGCCCGATCGGCCCCCCAGCCGCTCCCGCCGGCCGGCCACCGGCTCCGGAACAGCCGCAGCACCGGCCCGGGCGCGCAGCCGGCGTCCCTGAGCCTCCCCCCAGACTGCCGGCTCAGGCCGGCGGTGGTGGCGGTGGTGGCGGTGGTGCCGGCCGAAACAGGCTGGCCAACGCCTCCAACGCAGCCGGCAGTTCCCCAGCAGGGCGCTGCGCCGGCAGGGTGAGGCTCTCAATGCTCACGTCGCTGAGCGCCAGGCCGACGGCGGCAAAACTGCCGCGGCAACGGTCCTCCGTACTGTTGGCCAGCACTGCCAGTGACGGCTCCTCCCGCGCCGGTCCATGGGCGCCATCGCAGCTCACCTGCCGCAGCTGGCTGCAGATTTCCAGGAACAGCGGCGCCAGCAACTCAGCCACCGCTGGCGCCGGCCGTGAGGGGCCCTCGATCAGTTGGCGGGCGCCCAGGGTGCGCAGCAGCAACAGCGGGTCGCGGCACTGGATGGCGCAGCGCCCGGAGGCGCTGAAGGATTCCGCCAAGGACGCCTCCTGCCAAAGCGCAGGCGGCAGCACCGGCTGCGCAGAGCGCAGGCCCCAGGGCAGAGCGATGAAGGATCGCAGGTCCACCACGTGGATCTGGGCGTTGAAGAAGGTGCCTTCCTGGCCCGGCAGATCGATCACCCCCGCCAGCTTCGGCAGCGTCTGGCGCTTGAGCTGATGGCGGCCGGTGGGGAGCACATCGGCCAGCCGATCACCGACGGCGAACACCGCCACCTGATCCGCTTCCACTTTTAACCAGGTGCCCACCCGCAGCGGTGCCTGCGCATGGTCCAGGGCCCACAGCAGCGGATCAGTGCTGCGCCCACTCTCCAGCGCCGTTGCTGGCGCCTGCGGCGCCCCTTCTGCTCCGGCCTGCACCATCGTGCCTGTCCTGTCCGCCCATGGCGTCACTGTATGGAAAGGCGCCCGGCGTGGTCGCCAGTGGAGCCGGCGCCGCTGCAACCTGTTCTGCTGCAAGCGACTCAGCGACAAACCGTTCAGCCGCGAGCAGGCGATCGCTCTGCCTCGCAGGCTGAAGCCCCCTCACCCAACCGGTCTCCCGGTTGCAGGCCCAGCTGCTGGAGCAACGGCTGGCCGCTGGCCGCCTGTTTGCCTTCCAGCTGGGCACTGCGCAGCAGCAGCGGGCAGCCGCCGGTGGCCACCACTAGCCCCACCCCCGGCACCAACGCCAGCACCTCACCGGGAGTCCCTTGCCGCTCCGCGGCGCCGGTGGCCAACGCCCGGACGTCGGCGCTCAGCTGCTCCGCCAGCCTTCCCACCAGCGGCTCGGTGGCGAGCAGCTTGAGCCGCTTGCCCGCCAGCGTGGTGGTGGCGCCGGGGTAGAGCCCCATCACCTGCCGGTGGATCGCCAGGGCCGAGCGGCTCCAATCCACCGCGTAATCCTCTTTGCGCAGCAGCCGGGCCAGACGCACCCCGTCGTCGCCCTGGGGCCGCAGCCCCAGCCGCTGCCAGCGCTCCGGCTCGGGGCCACGACCAGCGGCCTCGATCATCGGTATCGCTTCCACCAGCAGGCTGGCGGTGAGCGCACTGAGCCTGGCTCCGAGCTGCTGGGCGTTGTCGAGCAGGCCAATGGCAAGGCGGCCTTCGAGCAGCACCGGACCGGTGTCGAGGCCAGCCTCCATCGCCATGATTCCCACGCCGGTTTCCGCATCGCCTTCGATCAGGCACCACTGGATCGGCCCGGCCCCACGCCAGCGGGGCAGCAGGGACCCGTGGCCGTTCCAGCAGCCCAATGGCGGTTGCTGCAGCACCTCGGGCGGCAGCAACTGGCCGAAGGCCACCACCACCGAAAGATCGGCGCCGAGGGCCGCCAACTGCTGCTGGGTGTCTGGTTCGCGGCGGATGCGGGTGGGTGTGATCACCGGTAAGCCCAGCTCCAGGGCGCGGGCCTTCACGGCTGATGGGACGGCAGCGGCCCCCCGCCCGCGCCGCCGGTCGGGTTGGCTCACCACCCCCACGATGGTGTGGCCGGCCGCCACCAACGCCTCAAGGCTGGGCACGGCATAGGCCGGCGTGCCCCAGAACAGGATCTTCACAACAGCGCGGGCGGGTGGATCAAACGGGGCCGGCGCCGCTCAGGCGTCCCCGGTCACGGACAACCCTTCCACCCACACGTGCGGGCAAAGGCCATCGGGGGTGAGCTTGGCTTCTCCTTCAAAACCGAGGAGGCCCTTGAGCACGGCCCGGATGTCACCGGCCACGGTGGCCGCTTCGATCGAGCGCGCTTCCCCGTTGCGAATCAACCAGCCGTCAAACGGCAGCGAGAACGAGCCCTGGCTCGCCTTCACGCCGGCATGAAGCGCCGAGAGTGAATCGATCCACACCACGCCGTCGGCGCTGTGACGATCGAGGCCGCTGGCGCCACCGGAGGAACCGGCGCTCGGCCCCACCTCAAACCAGTGCGGCCCCACCGACACCTTGGCGCCCAGGCCCGCATGGCCGGTGGGCTCCACGCCGAAGGCGCGCGCCGTGGCTTCGGAATGGAGGAAGTGGCGCAGCACGCCACCCTCCACCAGGGCCAGGCGCCGCACCGGCGTGCCTTCGCCATCGAAGTTCGAGGCGCCCACATTGCCGGGATGCAGGCCGTTGTCGTGGATGGAGAGAAACGGCACCGCCAGGGTGCTGCCCAGCGCCTCGCGGTCGCTGAGGCTGACGCCATCGAGCACGGCCCGGGCATTGAACAGGCTGCTGAAGGCGCCGATCAGATCGAGAAAGGCTTCCGGCGAAAAGATGCAGGTGTAGTGGCCCGTCTGGATCGGGGCGTAATCGAGATGGGCGATGGTGCGCTCGGCCGCTTCGGCGATGCAGCCGGCCACATCCAGCTGCTGCAGGCCGTAGGCCAGACGCACGGCGCCGCTGCTGCGCGGCTTGCGGCCTTCCTCTTCACTGCGGGCGTAGAGGTAAAGGCTGGCCGTGGTGAGCTTCTGCTCGCGGCAGGCGCCGGCGCTGTTGAGGTACAGGCGCTCGCTGCTGCGCTGGGCCAGGCCGTTGTAGGGAACGGTGGTGATGGCGGCATGGCGGCTGAGCAGCTCGCGCTCCGCTTCGCGCAGGGTGTCCAGCAGTTCGAGGATGCCGCGCGGTTCCACCAGGGGTTGATCGAGCGGTTCGAGTGGGGCCGTGGCCAGCGGCGAAAAGGCGGGGATGTCGTCGGCATTGCCGTAGGCGCTGGCATCACGGGCGCCGCTGAGGGCGCGGGCCAGGCCGGCGGGGGAGAGGTCGGAGGTGCTGGTGATGCCCACCAGGCCATCGCCGTTCCAGACCCGCACGGTGATGGCGCTGCGCTGGGCGCCCTTCAGCTGCTTGGCCTCGCCCCGGTCCACCTGCACGGAGGTGTCGGTGCTGCAGGCGGCACCCAGATCCCAGCGTTCGATGCCAAGGCCCTGGGCCAGGCTGCCGAGCTGCTCACTGAGGGAATGGGCATCGAGGCCCAGGGTGGCCATTGCTGTGGAGGTACCCATGATCAGCGGCCCCCCACGGTGATGGCATCCACCTTGATGTGCGGCTGCCCCACGGTGACGAAGATGCTGCCACTCACCGACCCGCAGAAGCCGGCCGCCAGCTCCAGGTCGTTGGCGCACATCGACAGCCGCGGCATCACTTCCTTAGCTTCACCGATCAAAGTGGCCCCCTTCACCGGCTTGCCAAGGCGACCGTTCTCAATCAGATAACCCTCTTCCACCGCGAAGTTGAACTGGCCGGTGGGGCCCACACTGCCGCCCCCCATCGATTTGCAATAGAGGCCCCGATCCACCGATTCGATCAGCTGCTCCGGGGTGTGCGGGCCGGCGGCGATGTAAGTGTTGCGCATGCGGCTGGCAGCCGCGAAGGCGTGGCTCTGGCGCCGGCCGCTGCCGGTGCGGGGGTGGCCGGTGCGCAGTTCACCGGCGCGGTCGGAGAGGAAGCGCTTGAGCACCCCGTTTTCGATCAGCACCGTGCGCTGGGGCACCATGCCCTCGTCATCCATCGACAGGCTGCCGAAGGCACCGTCGCTGAGGCCCTCGTCGATCGCCGTCACGGCGCTATGGGCGATCGGGGCTTCGATGCGGTCGGCGAAGGGGGTGGTGCCCCGCTCCACCTGGGTGGTTTCCAGCAGGTGGCCGCAAGCCTCGTGGAAGATCACGCCACCGAAGCGGTTGGCGAGCACCACCGGGTAGGTGCCCGCTTCCACGTAGTCGGCATGGAGCATGGCCTGGGTGCTGGCGCACAGGTCGATCGCGGCCGCCTGGGCATCCCATTGGCGCAGATCATCCGGGCGGTCGCTGCTGCCGTAGCGGCGGCCCTGGCTGGCACGGTGGTCGCCGTCGGCGGCCAAGGCCGTGAGCCCCACCGACTGATGCAGCCGGATGTCACGGGCGAAGGTGCCATCGCTGGCGGCCACCATCACCTCCTGCCAGTCGCGGGCGTAGCTGCCGCGGCGCGCCTGCAGGTGCTGGCCGTGCCGATCAAGCAGGGCGGTGCCCTCCAGCAGCCGGTCGGTGGATTCCGCCAGGGTTGGGCAGGCGCCCAACCAGTCGCCTTTGGCGAGGGCGTGATCGTGCAGTTCGGGCAGGCCGTCGAAGCCGCTGAGGCTGCTGCTGCTGATCGTCAGGCCGAGCATGCCCAGGGCCTGCTCCAGGGCCACCAGCAGACCCCGCTCGCTGAGGTCGTTGGTGGAAACAAAGCCGTCACGCTCGCCGCGGAACACGCGCACCCCGGCGCCCCGGCCAAAGGCCGGGCTCACGCTGGTGATGCGGTCCTGCTCGGCCAGAAGCCCGATGTGGTCGGCGCTCTCCAGGAACACTTCCACCAGGCTGGCTCCAGCGGCGCGTCCAGCAGCCAGCAAGGGCTCCAGGCGTTGACGCCAGCTGAGGTCAAAACCTTCAAGCGCCAGCAAAGGGCGAGCAGTGGAAGCAACCAAGGAAGTCGGCCTGATCTTGGTGGATCAGGCTAACGGCGGGGCCTCAGCGACGGGACTGCAGAAGCTTTGCTAGGGCGGACTGGCCCCCAGGGCTTTGAAGGGCTGGGCTCAGCGCACGGCGGGTTGGAAAGCCTCGCTGCGGATCGGAGCCATCAGGAACAGCTTCGCCATTTCGAGGCCGTTGGCGGCCCAGAAGGGCAGCTTGCGCAACACCTTGATAGGAGCGATGGCCGAGGAGGCATCGGCGGCGCTGAGCGCCTGGTTGTTGCCCACGATCCGCTCCAGCCGCTCATAGAAGCGCGGGTGCTCCACGTTGAGCACCACGGGGAAGACGCGGGCCGAGGTTTCGTTGGTCTTGGCGATCACGTACTTGTCGTAAGTGCGGGCATCAAGGCCAAGCGCCTCATAGAACTCCTTGCGGGCCACGTCACGCACATACATCGTGGCGAACACCGCCAGCAGGAAGAAACGGCACCACAGCCGCGCCTGCAGGCCGCGCACAGTATCCGGCTGGGCCTTCATCAAGGCGTCGAAGAAGTCGCCGTGGCGGTTTTCGTCCTGGCACCAGTTCTCAAAAAAGTTGAAGATCGGGAAGATCTTGCTGTCGGGGTTCTTCTCGAGGTGGCGGTAGATGGCGATGTAGCGCCAGTAGCCGATCTTCTCCGAGAGATAGGTGGCGTAGAAGATGAACTTGGGCTTGAAGAAGGTATACGACTTACTGGCGGTGAGGAAGCCCAGATCAAGCTGAAGCCCGAAATCGCCCATCGCCTTGTTGAGGAAGCCGGCATGGCGGGCCTCATCCCGTGCCATGTGGGCGAAGCATTCGGCCAGCAGCGGGTTCTTGGTTTTGATGCGGCGGCTCAGTTCCTTGTAGAGCAGGAAGCCGGAAAACTCCGAGGTGCAGCTCTGCTCAAGAAACTCCACGAACACACGGCGTGTGTCGGGATCGAGCTTGTCGGCGGCACCATCGAATTCGCTGTTGCGAACGAAGTGGTGGCGGTTGTAGTCCTTGCGGAACTCTTCGCAGATCGCCTCCAACTCCACTTCATTGGGCCGCAGATCCATCGCCGCCATGGCGTCGAAATCTGTGGTGTAGAAACGCGGCGTGAGGATCGTGTCTTTGACCGGATCCTTGAAGGCCGGTGCACCGGCGCGGCCCTCAGAGGCGGCGACGGGAGCGCTGGGTGCGGCGGTGGGAGGCACCATTCTGACGTCGAAGCAGGCGATGCAGGCATCGTAAGGGCCATCCGAGCCGGCGGGGCCCAGTTGTGAAGCTCCCACAAAACCAGGCGTGACCAAGACTGAGCAAAACGTCTCAGCGCCACACCGAGGCCCGTTTCAGTTGGGCCGAGCGGCTTCCAGCATCAATGCTGGCCAGGTTGCTGCTGGTTTCAGTTCGGCCCGAGCTGCTGCTGGTGTCAGTTGGGCGCGAGCTGTTGCTGGTTTCAGTTGGGCCCGAGCCACTTCTGGCCGTTGAGGCGCGACACCACCCGGGACACCAGCAGGGGCAAGGTGGCTTTGCGCTCGTCGATCAGGAACGACTCCAGCAAGGTGGGTTCGCTACCTGATTCCGCCAGGCTGAAGGTTTTGGGGCCGTGGATGTCGGTGGTGGTGAAGCACAGCCAGAAGCGCCGACCCCGGGGCATGGACCCCTTCACCACCCAGCAGTCGCTGCCCACCACAGGCATCGGCGCCTGCTCGAAGCTCAGCTCCGGCGAGGGCCCGCCATAGACCTGCATTTCCTTGGCCAGCGCCGGCAGGAAGATCTGCGGCACGAACTCCGCAAACGGCTTGTCTTCCAGAGCCGGGGGCTTGGCTTTGGCCGCAGGCGTGGCCTTGGTTGCGGGCGCGGAATCTGCTGGTCCCTTGGCAGATGGCGTGGAGGCGGCTCCGTTGGGTTCGCTCACCGGCACGGGGATCTGGCGTTCAGGTCGTTGGAACTTTAGGGGCGGCAGTCGCAGGCTGGATCACCAGTCGTCGCTCTGGGCCGCATCCCAGCCATCCCCACCGGCTCCTGCTGCTGCTGCGGCAGCGGACGTGGGGGCAGGGGAAGTTCTTGCAGCGCCCACGCCTGGGTCCGCGCGGTGAATCACCCGGAAGGGAACGGCCACGGTGGGGGCGGGGTCTCCCGCGGCCCGAACGGGTCCGGCAGCCGCGGCGGCAGCAAAGGGCCGCCCCCGTTCGGACGCCTCAGCGGGGGCCTCGCGGCGCCGCGAGGGCTCGCTGCGGGGCAGGTCCCAGGGTTCCGGCTGGGCTCCCGCCTCCAGGCCCCGGCGCTGCCGCTGAACAACGACCCGCGCTTGACCCTTGAGCGCCAGGGCCGTGGCGCCCGCGCTCAGGGCGGCGCCACCAGCGGCAGCCGCGGCGATCCAAAGACCGATCGGCAGCGCTGGGGAGGTCCAGATCAGCAGACGCAGGCTGGTGGCCGGCCGCGGGTTGATCGCACCCACCAACAACACCGCCAGCAACGGGAGAAGCAGGGGCAGCAGCAGCAGGCGTTCCAGCACAGCAGGGCTCAGGTGGGGAGCGGCTGCTCGATCGGACCCTGCCAGCGGCGCAGGTTCCCGAGTTCGAACCCGAGCGAATCGAACACCCGGATCACCAGAAAATCGACCATGTCCTCAAGGGAGCGGGGCTGCTGGTACCAGGCGGGAATCGGCGGGGCGATGCGGGCACCGGCCTCCGCCAGCTGGGTGAGGTTGCGCAGGTGCACCAGGTTCCAGGGCATCTCCCTCGGCGCGATCACCAGCGGCCTGCCCTCCTTGAGATGCACATCGGCGACCCGCTCCACCAGATCCAGCGCCACACCGCTGCTGATGCGTCCAACGGTGCCCATGCTGGCCGGCAGGATCACCATGCCGCGGGTGCGGAAGCTGCCGCTGGCGATCGCCGCCGCCTGGTCGTTCCAGCGGTGGCAGCGCAGGGGCCCATTCGCGCAACCGGTGCGCTGCAGCCAGAACGCCCTCTGGGCGTCAGGCTCAACGGGAATGCGCAACCCTTGCTCCGCCAGCCACACGGTGATGGCACCGCGGCTCACGATCAGCTCCACAGGCTGCCCGGCCTGCAGCAGCAACTGCAGGGCCCGTTCTGCCAGCGGCATGGCGGATGCGCCGGAAACCGCCAGCACCACCGGATCCATCGTTCAGGCCTCCTCGCTGGAATCGGGCTCGAAGCCGTCCTGGTCGTCGGGGCCCGTGCTGTCCTCGAAGCTGCTACCACCGTCGTCGTCCGGCAGGATCGCCGCCAGATCGATCTGGTGGCGCAGGGCATCCACCTTGAGGATGGTCACCTCAACGGCGTCGCCCAGCATGTAGGTGCGCCGGTTCTTGCGGCCCACCAGCCGGTTCTGGCGAGAGCGGTACTCATACCAGTCGTCCTTGAGTGAACTCACATGCACCAGCCCCTCCACCAGGGAGGGAGGGATTTCCACGAAGAAGCCGTAGCTCTGCACGCCACTGATCACACCGGTGAGGGTTTGGCCCACCAAGGGTTCGGCGGCACGGGCCTGGGCCATCGCCAGCAGGTCGGCCTGGAGGTCGGCCACGAAGCGGGCCCGGCCATTGAGCCGCTGCAGCAGGGACACGCTGCGGGATTGCTGCAGCTCGGCCATCTGGCTCGGCGGCAGCAGCGGCCAATCGATCTGGCCATGGCAGGCATCGGAGGCCAGGTCGACCCGGGTTTTATGGCGCACGCTGGGGCGATCTTTGCCTTCGGTGAGCAGCAGCACCAGCAGCTGCTGGTTCCACAGATCGGCATAGGAGGAACTGGCCAGACACCAGGGGGCGTAGGCCTGTGCTTCGCCGGCCAGCAGGTTGGGCCCCGGCTCCAGGCTGATCTGCACGGGCCTGAGCACTTCGCTGAGCTGGTGCTGCAAGCCGCGGCGGCGTTCGCTGGTGGCGAAGATCCCGGCCAGCACGCCAGGAGCGGGGGCATTGCCCTCGTCGTCCAGTTCAAGCGGCACATCGAGGGCTAGGGCGGCCTTTGCCACCTCGTTGATCTCCGCAGGATCGGGAGCCGCCTGCACAGCGAACAGGGCCGGCAACTGCAGCGCCTGCAGGTGATGGCCCAGGGCACGGCCTGCCACCAGCACCACTTCCCGCAGCAGCGCCAACGGCTGGGTGGGGGGCAGGGCGATCATCCAGCCGCGATGGTGCTCATCGGGTTCGGGCGTGCGCAGATCACCGAGCACCTCGAGCGAAGGGAACGGCAGATCGAGATCAACCGAGCCCGCCGCCAGCCGCTGCTCCTGCAGCCCACGACCCACCGCGATCAGCCGTTCCAGATCGGGCAACACGGTTTTGAGCGCCTTGAGGGGCGCCGGCACCGTGCGGGCCTTCGGCTTGCGATCTGCCAGGGCCTCCAATGCAGCGGTGTCCACCTCGGCGTCAGGGCGGATGGTGGTGAGGGCAAAGCGGTAGTGGCTCAGTTGCCCCTCCGGCGTGATCGTGAGGGCGACGGAAACGGCGGCTGAAGATTCCCCCGGCCGAAAGCCCGTGGCCTTGGCGAGTGCCGGGCTCAGCAGCGGCAACCAGCGCTGGCCGAGGCAGTAGGCCGAGCCCTGCTGGCGCAGCCATTGGTCGGTGGCACTGCCGGGCGCGATGCGTTCGGCCACGGCGGGGCTGTGGATCCACACCCGCAGGCCCTCGTCGCTGTCCTCCAGCGAAAGGGCCGGCAGTTCCGGCGCCTCTGCTCCCTGCCAGGGCCGCAACAACAGGGTGGGCAGAGCGGTGAGATCGGTGCGGCCCTTGTCGTTGGGGCTGCGCAGGCTGGCGCGCGGAGCATTGGCGCGCTCGCGCAGGCCATGTTTGGTGAGCAGCAGATCCAGATCCGCCTCTTCACCCCCTTTGATCGGCAAGCGGCGTGCCACGTGGCCCAGGGGAGGGAACTGTGCCACCGGGTAGCGATCAAGCCGTACCTCCACCACCGATTCGGCCTCGGGATCGAGGTAGGCGGCATCCTCTGCGGGCAGGGCCACGGTGGTCAGCAGGCGGTCGTCCAGGGGCACGGCCACCAGGCGGTCGTCCTGTTGCTCCACCTGGGCCAGCAGGCTGGCGGTGGCCCGCTCGAGGATGCACTGCACGCCGCCTTCCGGTGAACGGCGCCGCCCCCCTTCGCGCGTGATCCGCACCAGCACGCGGTCGCCGTTCCAGGCGTGATTGAGCTGGTGGTCACGGATGTAGATGTCATCACCGCCGTCTTCGCGCAGGGCGAAACAGAACCCTTTGCTGGAGCAGCGCAGCCGCGCCTCAATCAGGCTGTCGTCGGTGCGGCGCGAGATGCCGGCCTCGTTCGACTCCAGCAACCCCACCTTTTCAAGACCTGCGAGGGCGATGCGGAGGTGTTGCTTGTCGGGCGTGAGGCTCAGACCGAGCGCCTTCTCGAGCTGCTCGACCGGCAGAACATCGGATTCGGGCAGATGGTCGAGCAGGTCAGCGACCGAAAACTTCATCGGAGCAGCGGGGAGAGACAGGGTTGGAGCCAGGAACGGAGCAGGGGATGGCGGCTTCCGGGGCGTGCAGCGGAGCCCCCGGGAACTGGCGTCTTAGCAAAGACTTTACGAAGCCTCCTGCCGCACCCGGATCAGCAGGCGGCTGCCGATCACCAGGAACCCCAGCGAGGCGGCCAGCTGCAGGGCGGCCGGCGGGATCAAGGAGGAGAGCGAACCCCCCGCCAGGGCCCCCAGCAGGCTGGCCAGCACCAGTGCGCCGGCGCTGCCCAGAAACACCGCCAGGGTGTTGCTGGAGGTGCCGCTGATCGTCACGATCGTGAGCTGGGTTTTGTCACCGAGTTCGGCAACGAACACAGTGAGAAAGGTGGAGGCCAGCAGCGGAAGTTGCATCGGAGGAGAGGGGTGGGCGGGGAAAAACAGGCTTGAGCAAGGTGGAACGTGCGATCACGGGAACACCCACCCAGGGGAAGATCCATCCAGGCGACGTTCCGTTCTAGGGAAGATCAACCCAGCGAAAGGATCAACCCAGGCACGCTTGATCCAGGCAGCAGCGTTGCGGCCACTGATGTCTGCCACACGGCGGCCCCTGGTGCTTGCAGCACGGCGGCAGTTGGTGTCTGCAGCAATTGCACCGCCGCCTGGATGCCCAGCCAGAGACCGAGCGCCACCATCAGCACCCCGGCAAACAGCTCAAGGCGTTGCGGGGGGAGCACCGTGGCCAGCCAGCGGCCGAGCAGCACCCCCACCAGGCTGGAGCAGATCAGGGCGAGCGCCGCCCCCACAAACACCACACCGGGGCGCCCCGACTGAGCGGACAACAACAGTGCCGCCAGCTGGGTCTTGTCGCCCAGTTCCGCCAGAAACACCGTGGTGAAGGTGGTGAACAAAATGCTCAAGAACGAAGCCGGCAGGGCGGCTCCGCTGGCTTCCGGTCCGCTCAGCTGAGCGTTGCTTGCCTCAGGTGCGCCCGCCTCCGGAACACTGGCCGGAGTGGGCGCAGAGCCTGCGGCAGGTCCGCTGCTGGGGTCGCTGGTGGCGCTCATGAAGGGCGGGAGGCAACGGAGCCAGGTTGGCTGTTCGGTTGGCCGTTCAGCGGCGCCGGCGCCCGGCGGGTGGCCCGTTCAAACCGCCGCAGCTCCAGGCTGCGCCCGCCGAATTCGCTGCGGATCTGCTGCTGACAACAGCGAATGGCGAACGCTTCGCTTTCTGCTGGCGGCACCCCGAACAGACCAGCCAGCTGGCTCACCTGGCAGAAATCGGGCCGCTCGGCGTAGATCCTGCAGCGGCGGGAACCGGTGTCGAAATGGCGGCACCAGCCGTCGGCACCCACCATCGACAGGTAGGTCTCCCGCTGCTGCGGATTGAGGGCTTCGAGAGCCTCGCCCCGTTCCTCGGGATCAAGGCGACAGCAGGCCCCACATCCGGAGATGCAGCTCCAGTGGGTTCCGCAGACCATCAGGCCACCCCGCGTTGCTGTGACAAGCCGTCACAGTGGCATGGTCGCCACCGGGATGCCTGTCACCACGACCCTTAGGCTGCCGTGCAGAGCGCTTTCCTTGCGAGCTTTCGGACCATGGGTATTGATTTCCATCTGATCGCCAACTTCCTCGCCCTGGCTCTGATCACCCTGGCCGGTCCGGCCGTGATCTTCATCCTTTTCTATCGGCGCGGCGCGCTCTGAGCCTTCAGGCCACCAGGCCCAGCGCCAGGCTGGCCTCGTCAATCAGGCCCTGCACGTAGGGGTGCCGCTCCCCTTGCACGTTCGTTTCGTGCAAGGGGATTCCCATTTCTTCGCCTGAGGCATTGCGGATACGCAGCTCCTCCGCCTCCACCCGGCACCAATAGGAACGCCGGCGGCGCTGCAGCAGCACCTCGCCTCCACCGCTCTCGCGCAGGCCCACCACTTCGAGCTGCAGCCGCTCCTCGCCCTGCCAGTGGTTGAGCCTCAGGCGAAAGGCCACATCCACCACGGCCGGCACCGCTCCTTCCCCTTGCCAGCGCCAGGCGATGGCCCGCTGGCGGATGCCGTTCTGCTCCAGCACCAGCTGCAGATGGCCGCCCCGCAGGCTGCGCTGCTCCACCACACGGCACCCCTGGCTCCAGAACACGGGGGTTTCATGGCCGGCACCGAACGGCTCCAGCCGCTGCAGGCAGTGCCAGAAGGGCCTGTCGATGCGATCGAGCGCCAGCCGTGCTTCCGGCTCCACCGGCAGCCCACCGCCCAGGGGGGTGGCATTGCCACTGGCGATGGCGCTGAGCGCGTCGTGGAGAGCAGCGACGTTCTCGGCCCGCACCGTGAAACCTCCGGCGGCGGGGTGGCCGCCGTGGCGTTCGAGCAGGTCGTGGCAGGCCCGCAGCGCCGCATCCACCGCAAACCCCTTGGGCGCCCGCACCGATGCCCGCAGCAGCCCGTTGCCCTCGCCGGCCAGCATGGCCACCGGTGCCCCGAAGCGCTCCACCAGCCGGGCCGCCACCACGCCGATCACGCCGTGGTGCCAATGGCTCTGGGCCAGCAGCAGAAAGGGGCTGCGCTCGGGTCCGTCGGCTTCCACCAGCGCCACCGCCTCCGCTTCGATTGCATCGCAGAGGTCGCGGCGCTGCCGGTTGAGCGCTTCGCACTGCTGGGCCAGTTCCATGGCGCACTCCAGGTCTGCGGTGGTCAGCAGGTCGACCACCAGCTGGGGATCACCGAGCCGGCCGACCGCATTGATCCGCGGCGCGATCTGAAAGGCCACCGCCATGGCATCCAGCGGTCGCTCACCAAGGCCGGCCAGCCGCTGCAGAGCCTGCAGCCCGGGCAGCGCGGAACCTTGCAAGCGGCAGAGGCCGTCCTGAAGCCAGCGGCGGTTCACCCCATGCAAGGGGGCCATGTCGGCAATCGTGCCGATGCAGAACAGATCAAGCGCCATGCCGGTGGCATCGGCGCGGTTCAGCCGCTCGGCAAGGGCCACCGCCAGCACGTAGGCCAGCCCCACCCCGGCCAGGCCGCGGTAAGGCGAGGCTTCGGGGGTGACGGCCGGGTGCAGCAGCGCCAGGTATGGCGGTGGCTCCGGCGGAATGGTGTGGTGATCGGTGAGGATCACGTCCACCTGCAGCGCCCGGGCCCGGTTCAAGGCGGCGGCGGCGGCGATGCCGTTGTCCACCGTCACCAGCAGGCGGATGCCGTCGCCGGCCAGGCGCTCCACCATCGCCGTGTTGAGCCCATAACCATCCTCCTGACGGCTGGGAATCGCCGCCACCGGCCGTGCGCCCAGCCGCTGCAGCACCCCCACCAGCAACGCCGTGCTGGTCATGCCGTCAGCGTCGTAGTCGCCGCAGATCGCCAGCGCTTCGCCCCGCCCGCAAGCCAGCGCCAGGCGCTCCACGGCCACGCCCAGGTCCGGGAAATGCTGCTGGGGATCGGGGGCCGCGGGGGGATCCAGCAGGGCGGTGATCGACGCAGCGTTGTCAAAGCCTCGCCGCCGCAGCACGGCCAGCAGTTCGGCTGGCAGCCCCAGGGCGGCCAGCGTCATGGGCGCATCCCTGGCTTCGCGGGCACTGGCTGCAGGATCACTGGCTGCAGGATCACTGACTGCTGAATCATTGGCTGCCGGATCATTGGCTGCCAAGGCCGGCAGGGGCGCCGGCAGCTGCCAGCGTTGCTCGGGCAGGCGGGTCAACAGGCCATCGTCGAGGCGGCCGTCGCATTCTGTGTGCTGGCTGTTCATGCGGCTTTGCGTAGCCTCCGTGCATGGATGACGCTCCCCTGAAGCATTCCCTTGGCGCCCTGCTCTGGGACGTGGACGGCACGCTGGCGGAAACCGAGCTGGACGGCCATCGCCCCGCCTTCAACCTGGCGTTTGCCGAAGAAGGCCTCCCCTGGCACTGGGATCCGCTCACCTACATCCAGCTGCTGGCGATCAGTGGCGGCCGCGAGCGGTTGCGCAGCTTTCTCAGCGATCAGGGGCCCGAGCCCCCCGATCCCGCCCTGCTGGAGGCCCTGGTGCGCCGCAA
Organism: Synechococcus sp. ATX 2A4; assembly: GCF_024346375.1. Taxonomy (GTDB): domain Bacteria; phylum Cyanobacteriota; class Cyanobacteriia; order PCC-6307; family Cyanobiaceae; genus MW101C3. The sequence goes on from NZ_JAGQCV010000001.1 coordinate 156,458, forward strand.
GCAGCAGCACTACACCGCCCTGATGGCGGCTGGGGCGATCCAGCTGCGACCGGGCGTGCAGCGGCTGATCACTGCCGCCGCCGCCGCCGGACTCACCCAGGCGGTGGTCACCACCAGCGGGCGCCGCGCCGCCCAGGCGCTGATCGAGCGCCTGTTGCCCGACGCGGCAGCGGCCTTCGCCTTTCTGGTGTGCGGCGACGACGTGACCGCCCTGAAACCCGCCCCCGACGCTTACCTCCTTGCCCTGCGTCAGCTGGCCATGCCGGCGGCGGCGGCGGTGGCGATCGAAGATTCCAGCAATGGCACCAGGGCTGCAACGGCGGCCGGTCTGCGCACCCTGGTGACGCTCAGCGAAGCCACCTGCCGTGAACCGCTCACTGCGTTCAAGGGGGCTGCCGCCATCGTGAGCCAGCTTGGCGAGAGCGACGCTCCCGTCTCGGTGTTGCAGGGCCCGGCTTGCCCCGGCGGCCTGATCACGCTCTCCTACATCGAGCAGCTGGTCGTTTCTTCGTGAGCACCCCGCCGGTTCAAGCCACCCGCTTTCAGCACCTGCTCGATCGCAGTGCCGCGGCCCTGCTGCAGGGGGTGCGTGGCACCTGGCGGCGCCGCAGCCTGTCGTTGATTGCCCTGCTGGCCGGGTACTTTGCCGGCAACAACCTCACCTCCTACTTCCTGGTCACCATCGGGCAGCGTCCGGTGGTGGTGCTGCTGTTGGTGGTGGGCCTTGAAGGGCTGGTGCGGGTGCGCAGCCATCAGGTGCGCGGGGAACCCTCCCTGGCCTGGGTGATCTGCGACCACCTGCGGCTCGGGCTCGTCTACGCCGTGGTGGCGGAGGCGTTCAAGCTGGGCTCGTGACGCTGATGTCAGGGCCTGCCTTCACCCCGCTCTGGCCGGAAGCTCCCTACCACCGCCTGCTGCAGGCCTGCGGCGTGGCCGATCCTGCGGCCTGGCACGGGCGCTGGCGGCAGCATCCAGACGCCCTGTCCATCCCGCCTGATCCGCGCTGGGCGCTGGTGTTGCCGCTGTTGACCCGCTGCCAGCGCGAGGCGGCCCAGGGCAAACGCCTGCTGATCGGCCTCAATGCCCCGGTGGGGGCGGGCAAATCAAGCCTGGGCGCCTGGCTGAGCGCCTTGGCGCCGGCGTTTGGGCTGCGCCTGAGCAGCCTCTCGATTGACGACTTCTACTGGCCCTGGCAGGAGCGCAGCAGCCGGATGGCGGGCAATCCTTTTGGTGTCGACCGGGTGCCGCCCGGCAGCCATGACGCAAACCTGCTGGCCCACCAGCTCACAAGCTGGCGCCAGGACGGGGTGCTGCGATGGCCCCGCTTCAACAAGCGCCTGCGGCAGGGGCACGGCGATCGCAGCGGTTGGAGCAGCCAGGAGGCCGATGTGGTGCTGCTGGAGGGCTGGCTGATCGGCTGTCGTGCCATCGGCGCGGCGGCACTGGCGGGGCGGCTGGAGCAACTGGGGGGTGCGGCGGCCCTGGGGCTGACGTCCGAGGAGCACGCGTGGCTGCCGCACTGGGACGCCGCGTTGGAGCCGTACGTGCCGGTGTGGGCCCAGTTGGATGGGCTGTGGGTGTTGCAACCGCTCGACTGGTGCTGGCCGCGTCGCTGGCGCTTCCAGGCCGAAGCACGCCAGCGGCGACGGAGCGGCGGCGCTGGCGCGGCAGGATCGGCGTTGGGTGGGGCCGACGTGGAGCGAATCGTGCGGGCCAGCCTCTGCTCACTCCCACCAGCCCTGTACCAGGACCCCTTGGTCACGAACGCTGGCTGCCAGCAGATCACTGGTGCGGAAGCGGTGGGGTTGCTCGATGGCCGCCGCCGCTTCCGTTGGATCGGCCCCGGAGATGAAGCCGGCACCGTTGCTGATCAGCTGTCTTCAGTTTCGGCGCTTTCATCGATCGGGTAGACGAAGCCCTGGGCCCGGCCACTCAGCACGGCTTTGCCGAGCGAGAGGGCCTTGCTGGCGGCAACACCCGCCTTGGCTTTCCAATGGGCGTGGCGCTGGTTGCGCTTGCCCTTGGACGTTTTCTTCTTGGGAACAGCCATTCCCTACCTACTGCCAAACAACTACTTTCCGTTGCCGGCCTGCCTTTCGTCAAATCGCTAAACTGCTTGCAGAAGCAAATCCATGTGAGCAGCGCGCCTCCTGTGCTTCCGCTCTGGTCCAGCGGATCCACCGCTGCCCTGGCGGTTGCCCCAGATCCCAATGCGGCACCTGCCGCTGAATCGAGGCCATCTGCCACCAGCACCAGCCCTACTCCAGGTGATCAGGCCCCTGCCGAACAAGCACCGGCAAGCCCAACTCCTGCAGTGGCCCCAGCCCGCCCGGGCCTGTTCAGCAACCTCGGCGTGCGTCAGCCTGCCCCCCCCACCTACAGCCAACTGCTGGCGCTGATGCGCGATGGGCAGGTGAAGGAACTGGAGCTCTTGCTGCGACAGCGGGAAGCTCTGGTCACCCTCGCCGATGGCACCAAGACGCGGGTGGCGGTGTTCGCCAACGACACCCTGCTGCTCAGCACCGCCGAGCAGGCGAAGGTGCCGCTCAGCGTTCGCGACGATCGCCAGGAAGATGCCACCGCCGGCCTGGTGGTCAACGTGCTGCTGGTGGTGATGCTGGTGGGCGGTCTCACCCTGCTGATCCGCCGCTCCTCCCAGGTGGCCAACAAGGCGATCGGCTTCGGCCGCAGCCAGCCGCGGCTTCAGCCCGAGGGCACGGTGTCGGTGCGCTTCGAGGATGTGGCGGGCATCAACGAGGCCAAGGAAGAGCTGCAGGAAGTGGTGAGCTTCCTGCGCCAGCCCGAGCGATTCACCTCCATCGGCGCGAAGATCCCCAGAGGGGTGCTGCTGGTGGGCCCGCCAGGCACCGGTAAAACCCTCCTCGCCAAGGCGATCGCCGGCGAAGCCGGCGTGCCCTTCTTCTCGATGGCGGCCTCGGAGTTCGTGGAGATGTTCGTGGGCGTGGGCGCCAGCCGGGTGCGCGACCTGTTCCGGCGCGCCAAGGAAAAGGCACCCTGCATCATTTTCATTGACGAAGTCGATGCGGTAGGGCGCCAGCGGGGTGCGGGCATCGGCGGCGGCAACGACGAACGGGAGCAGACCCTCAACCAGCTGCTCACTGAGATGGATGGCTTCGAGGAAAACTCGGGCGTGATCCTGCTGGCGGCCACCAACCGGCCGGATGTGCTTGATGTGGCCCTCACCCGGCCCGGTCGCTTCGACCGTCAGATCAGTGTGGATCTGCCCGACCGCCGTGGCCGTGAAGCGATCCTGGCGGTGCATGCCCGCAGCCGCCCCCTCTCTGAAGAGGTGTCGATGGCCTCCTGGGCTGCCCGCACGCCGGGATTCTCCGGCGCCGACCTGGCCAACCTGCTCAACGAGGCCGCCATCCTCACCGCCCGCCGCCAGAAGGCGAGCATCGACGACCAGGCGCTCAGTGATGCGCTGGAGCGCATCACCATGGGTCTGTCGGTGGCTCCCCTGCTGGACAGCGCCAAGAAGCGCCTGATCGCCTACCACGAGGTGGGCCACGCCCTGCTCACCACCCTCATTCCCCACGCCGATCGCCTCGACAAGGTGACCCTGCTGCCGCGGGCCGGCGGTGTGGGCGGCTTTGCCCGCACCATGCCCGATGAGGACATCATCGATTCCGGGTTGATCAGCCGCGCCTACCTGCAGGCACGGCTGGTGGTGGTGATGGGCGGGCGGGCCGCGGAAACGGTGGTGTTCGGCCCCAGCGAAATCACCCAGGGCGCATCCGGCGATCTTCAGATGGCCACCCGCATCTGCCGTGAGATGGTCACCCGCTACGGATTTTCACCTCTCGGCCCGGTTGCGCTTGAAGGCGATGCGGCCGAGGTGTTTCTCGGTCGGGATTTGATCCATACACGGCCCAGCTACGCGGAAAGCACCGGTCGCCGCATCGATGCCCAGGTGCGTGCACTCTCGCGAGAGGCGCTCAATCGGGCCGTCGGCGAACTGCAGCAGCGCCGCGATCTGCTCGATGATCTGGTGGAGCTGCTGATCGAGCGGGAAACCCTCAGTGGCGATGAATTCCGGGCGATCGTGGAGAGCTACGAAGCCAACCAGACGGCCGGCATCCAGCGTGCGCTCACCCCCTCTCCCGCAGCCTGAAAGGTGGCACAGGAGGGGGGCTAAGCACCCGATCAAACCAGTCGAATGAGTCGAACCAGGGGATGCGTCGAACCCGGCGATCAGGTCAATCAGGCGCTCAGGTGAAGCGGATGTCGAGGCTGCGCAGGTAGGTGTGCAGGCCGGCGTCCTGGATGGGCAGCAACAGTGCGGTGCGGCCGCTTTCGTTCACGTGGGAATGCCACTGGCCCGGCGGGGTCACGAAGGCGGCGCCCGGCTCCCACTCCATCCGCACCGGATTGCGGATCGTGCCGTCGGCATTGAGCTCGCTGCCCGAGAGCGTGGCGCAACCGGGGTCGCAATCGATCACCAGATCCAGGGCCACCGACTGGTGCCGGTGCGGCGGCTGGACCGCACCGGCCGGCACCATGCCGTACATCGCCCAGAGGGTGTGGGTGATGGTGCGGCTGGCCGGCAGAGCGGTGTTGGCCAGCAACAGGCTGAGCCGGTTGCTGCGGGCGCTGCTGGGGTCGGCAGCCAGCAGGTCCAGCTCCTGGCGCAGCCAGCTGCCCGGGTAGTAGGTGGCCTCGAAGCGGGCCTGATCGGCACTCACACCCAGATGGCTGAGCAGCGGGCCGTCGTGCACCCAATACAGAACGCTGCCGGCAGTGGCATCCAGCTGGGGCTCAGCTCCTGCCGGCAGCACGAACAGGTCGCCTTGGCTCCAGTGCTGGCTGAAGGCCGGGGCGATGGCGTTGCCCTCCCGCTGGCAGCGGCCTTCGCCGTGGAGCACGTAAAAGAGCAGGCTGGTGGCATTGGCGCCGGCCTTGATCGATTCCCCGGCCAGCAGGCGAATGAAATTGGCAGAAAGGGCCGGGCTGGTGGCCGGACCGCTGCAGCCCAGGGCCCCGCTCAGATCAAGGGGCAGCACAGCCGTGGGGCCGCTGGCGTGGAGTTCAGGGCCCCAGCGATGGTCGGGGATCGGTTCGGTGAGCCCGTGGCGGATCGGGTTGGCCGCCTGTCTGTAGTCGAACAGCTGGGCGGTGGGGCTTGGGCTGCTCGGCGCCGCAGCGCAAGGCAGGCCGGGGCTGCTCGGTGGAGCGGCGGGTGCTGGCTTGGTCTGGGTCATGGATCCAGCCGCGGGATGGTATCGGTGAGCCTATTGACGCAAGCCTGGAGCCGGGGGGTGGCCGCCGCTGACACCATTTCAACAGGCGTTGGCCTCAGCCACCAGCCACGGCCGGCACGATGCTCACTTCATCGCCATCGCTCAAGGCGGTGGCCTGATTGTCAAGGAAGCGGATGTCTTCGCTGTTCACGTAGACATTGAGGAAGCGGCGCAGCTTGCCTTGTTCATCGGTGAGGCGCGCCTTGATGCCGGGGAACTGGCTGTCAAGGGCCTGCAGCAGGCCATCCACGCTGGACGCCTCCAATTCCACGCTGGCCTGATCAGCGGTGTACTTCTGCAGCGGGGTGGGAATCAGGACCTGAATGGCCATGGGGGAAGGGAAAGGGGGAAAAAGAATCGGGAACGCCGGAGAAGGCGTAACGGGAATGCCGCTCAGACGGTGGGAAGGCGGTGGAAAGACGGTGGGCGGGGGTCAGACCCCCATCGGCTCCCAGGTGGCGCGATGCAGCGATTGGGCCCGCTCCCAGGCGGCATTGAAGCTGCTGAGCTGGGGTTCGATGGTGTGGGGCTCGCCCACCACCCCACTGATGGCCTCAAGGGTTTTGAGCCCGTTGCCGGTGATGTAGGCGACGGTGGTTTCCTCGGGATCGATCTTGCCCTGCTCGGCGAGCTTCTTGAGCACGGCGATGGTGGTGCCACCGGCCGTTTCGGTGAACACGCCCTCGGTTTCGGCCAGCAGCTGGATGCCGGCCACGATTTCCTCGTCGGTGACGGAGGCGATGGTGCCGCCGGTGCGACGGGCGATGTCGAGGGCATAGGGGCCGTCGGCGGGATTACCGATGGCGATCGATTTGGCGATGGTGTCGGGCTTCACCGGGGTGATGAAATCACGGCCCGCCTCGAAGGCCTGGGCGATCGGTGAGCAGCCTTCCGCCTGGGCGCCGCTGAAGCGCACCGGCTTGTCGTCGACGAGGCCCACCTTGATGAATTCGTCGAAGCCCTTGCGGATCTTGGTGAAGAGGGAGCCGGAAGCCAGCGGCGCCACGATGTGGTCGGGCAGTTGCCAGCCCAGTTGCTCGATCACCTCGTAGCCGAGCGTTTTGGAGCCTTCCGAGTAGTAAGGGCGCAGGTTGATGTTCACGAAGCCCCAGCCGTAGGTGTTGGCCACTTCCGAACAGAGCCTGTTGACCTGGTCGTAGTTGCCCTTCACCGCCATCAGGGTGGGGTTGTAGATCAAAGTGCCGAGCACCTTGCCCAGCTCCAGATCGGCGGGGATGAACACACAGCATTCGAGGCCCGCATGGGCGGCGATGGCGGCGGTGGAGTTGGCCAGATTGCCGGTGCTGGCGCAGCTCACCGTGGTGAAGCCCAGCTCACGGGCGCGGGTGAGGGCCACCGACACCACCCGGTCCTTGAAGGACAGGGTGGGCATGTTGACGCCGTCGTTCTTGATGTAGAGGTGCTTGAGGCCGAGGCGCCGCGCCAGCCGGTTGGCCCGCACCAGGGGCGTGAAGCCGGTGCCCACATCGATGGGGTCGCCCTGAACGGGCAGGAATTCGCGGTAACGCCAGATCGAGGCCGGGCCCGCTTCGATCGTCGCCCGGGTGACCCGGGCGCGGATGGCGTCGTAGTCGTAGACGACTTCCAAAGGCCCGAAGCAGACGTCTTCGCAGACGTGGCGGGCACCGGCGTCGTAGGGGTGGCCGCATTCCTTGCAGCGCAGCCCCGTGAAGGTGGCACGAGAGAGGGTGGCCGTCACAGGCTCACTGCAGCGATGGAACGAAAGCTAGCAGCGGTGCACAGCCGACCCAGATATATCCGATCTCTGAAGTCGGGTATTTGGGTGTGCCTGGAACCCCATTCAGGCCACAGGCTTGTCAGCGGCCGATGCCTGTTTAGCCTCTGCCCGTGCCCCACCGTTTCTCCCGCCTGAAGCCACCGCTGCTGGCGGGGCTGATCTTCGTGCCCCTGCTCGCCTTGGGCGTGCTGGTGGTGTCGCGGCTGAGCGTCGAGTGGTCGTGGTATTCCCAGTTCGACTTTCAGCAGGTGCTGTTGCGCCGCTGGATGCTGCAACTGCTGGGTTTTCTGCTGGTGATGGGGGTGGGCATTCCCCTCCAGCTGCAACAACTGCACCGCTGCTGGCGGCTGCGCAGCGAGGCGCCAGCCAAGCCGTTGCCACGCCAGGCCTTGCTGCGGATGGGCCCCCTCGCCCTGGCCTGCACGCTGCTGGTGCTGCTGTTGCTGCTCAGCACAGGACTCCTCTTTCTGTTCGTCCAGGCCCGCGGCCTGATTTCTGATCCCTTCGACAGCGATGTGGTCAGCGGCCTCTCAGCACTGGCCGGCCTCTCGCCCACTTGGGTGGCGCTGCTGGCCGCCGTGCTCGGCCTGTTGCTGTTGCTGCGGCCCTTGCCGGTGCTGCGGGTGGTGCTGGCGGCGGCGCTGGCGGGATCGGCCACCGCCCTGGCCCGCGGCTGGAGCCTGTGGTTGCCGGCGCTGCTGGCGGTGCCCTTCGGTGAAGCCGATCCGCTCACCCATTTCGACCTCAGCTTCACAGTGCTGCGGCTGCCGGCACTGCAACTGCTGCTCAGCGTGCTGATCGCGCAGTTACTGGTGGGGCTTGCTGGCTGCCTCTGGGTCAGTTTCACCGAGGGATCCAGCCTCAGCGACCTGCGCTTCGTGGGCCTGAGCCGCGAACAGCAAGGGGTGCTCAAGCCGCAGATCGCCGTGCTAGCCGCCCTGGCCTCTTTGACCAATGCGCTGTCCCCGTTTGCGTTGATGGTCCAAGGGAGTGGTGTGGCTGCTGGCGCCGGCTTCGTCGACCTGCACGTGCGCCTGCCGATCCGTCTGCTGCTGGCCCTGCTGCTGCTGCTGGCGTCGCTCGGCCTGGCCCTGCCGGTGCGGCGCAGCTGGTTGCGGCGCCTGGTGGTGATTCCCCTGCTGGCCACGGCCCTGCTGCTGCCGGTGGCCGAATACCTGGTAGCCCCCCAGGTCCAGAGCTTGTGGGTGCAGCCGCGGGAGCTGGAGGTGGAAACGCCCTACATCGAGCGCAGCATCCGCGCCACCCGCCGCGCCTTCGGTCTCGAAGATGTGCGCGATTCAATTCTGGAGCCCCTGCAACGGATCACCGCCGACGACCTCGTCGGCGCGCCGGGCACCCTCGCGAACATCCGCCTGTGGGACAGCGGACCCTTGCTGGCGGCCAACCGCCAGTTGCAGCAGCTTCGCCTCTATTACAACTTCCCTTCAGCGGCCGTCGACCGCTATGACCTCTCGGCCCCCGGCGAGGATCAGACCTCTCAGCAGGTGCTGATCTCCGCCCGGGAACTCGACAGCAGCGCGCTGCCTGAGGGGTCACGCACCTGGCTCAACCGGCATCTGGTGTTCACCCATGGCTACGGCTTCACGGTGTCACCGGTGAATGCCTTCGGCGCCGACGGGTTGCCGTTGTTCTTCGTGAAGGATCTCGGCCGCAGTGAGCGGGTGCAGGGCATCCCCCAGCTGGGCATCAAGGACGCCGAAGCGCAGGCCGCCTTTCCGGTGGGCCGGCCACGCCTGTACTTCGCCTCTGGCCCGGCGCCTTATGCGATCGCGCCCACAAAGGTGCAGGAGTTCGATTTTCCTGATGGAGAACTCAACGTCTTCACCCACTACGACGGCGAGCGTGGCATTCCGCTGACCAACGCCTGGCAACGGTTCAAGGCTGCGGTCTATCTGCGCGAGCCGAGGGTGCTGTTGGCCGGTTCCTTCACCTCCCGCTCGCTGTTGCTGCTGCGGCGCCAGGTGAATGAACGTGTTGAAGCCTTGGCACCCTTTCTGCGCTTTGAGAGCGAGCCCTATCTCGTTACCGTGAGGGTGGATAACGAGCCTGAATTCGAGGCAGAGCACCATCAGTATTGGATGCTTGATGGTTACACCACCAGCCGCAGTTATCCCTACAGCGATGCCAACAGTGACGGCATCCGCTATTTCCGAAATGCTGTCAAGGCCGTGGTGGATGCCCAGGATGGCCGGCTCTGGCTCTATGTGAGCGAGCCGAACGATCCGGTGCTGCGCACTTGGCAGCGGGCCTTCCCGGAACTGTTCCACCCGCTCACCGACATGCCGGAGCCGCTGCTGGCCCACATCCGGGTGCCCAACAACCAGTTCAAGATCCAGTCAGAACGCTTGCTCCGATATCACGTCACCGATGCACGCACTTTCTACAACGGCGACGACGTGTGGGCGGTGCCACTTGAGACCTATGGCTCCGAAACCGTGGCCGTTCAGCCTTATCACGCCACCCTGCAATTGCCTGGGGAGAGCCGGCCGGAATTCGTGCTGCTGCTTCCCTTCTCCCCCGTGCGCCGCTCCAACCTGGTGGGTTGGCTGGCCGCTCGCAACGATCCTCCCCATTACGGCGAACTCTTCCTTGTGCGGTTTCCGCAACAGCGGCTGTTGCTCGGACCGCAGCAGATCACCGCATTGGTGGAGCAAGATCCTCAGATCAGCTTCCAGTTCGGCCTCTGGAACCGTGCTGGCGCCAGGCTTGTGCGCGGCAACCTGCTGGTGCTGCCGGTGGGGGATGGGCTGCTCTACGTCGAGCCGATCTACCTGGAATCGGGCAACAACAGCCTGCCCACACTGGTGCGGGTGGTAGTGACCGACGGACGCCGCTTCGTGATGGACCGGGATCTCAACACGGCCCTCAATAAGCTCACCCAGGAGGCTCCAACTACCACCAGTCCAGCGGAATCACTGCCGGAATTCTCTCTGCCTTTGGCGATTCCCGGCCTCGACGGACTGCTGTGACGCCAGCCCGCTGATGGTGTCGCATAAAAAAGGGGCCTGCCATCGGCCCCGAATGAAATGAGCGCGAAATCACTCTGCATAAAAAAGGGGCCGATGGCCCCTGGGTGGTGGTGGCCAGGATGAGCGAACCCGCTCAACTGACCAGGGGTGATTGGGCTCAACCGGCTTGACCGGCCGGTGTGGCCGGTTCAGACCGTCAGTGGCCGGGTTCAGACAGGCACGGCGGTTTTGGGATCTAGGGCGCCCTTGGCGTAGAGAGCAGCGTAGTAGTTGATGTTCTGCTGCTTGATCTTGCTGGCCTGGCCGGCACACCAGAACTGCTGGTAGCGATCCAGGCACACCTTCTTCATGTAGGCCCGGGCCGGCTTGTTGAAGTGGCGGGGGTCGAAGTTGGCGGGATCCTTGAAGGCGGCTTCACGCACAGCGGCGGTGAAGGCCAGGCGGTTATCGGTGTCGATGTTCACCTTGCGAACGCCGTTCTTGATGCCGTTCTGAATCTCTTCAACTGGCACGCCATAGGTTTCGGGAATGGCACCGCCGTACTTGTTGATCATGTCAAGCCATTCCTGGGGAACGGAGCTGGAGCCGTGCATCACCAGGTGGGTGTTGGGGATCGCCTTGTGAATTTCGGCGATGCGGGAAATGGCCAGCACTTCGCCGGTGGGCTTGCGGGTGAACTTGTAGGCGCCGTGGCTGGTGCCGATGGCGATCGCCAGGGCATCCACCTTGGTTTTGGTGACAAAGTCGGCGGCTTCGGCAGGATCGGTGAGCAGCTGTTCGCGGGAGAGGGCACCTTCGAAACCGTGGCCGTCTTCCGCTTCACCCTTGCCGGTTTCCAGTGATCCGAGGCAACCGAGCTCGCCTTCCACGCTCACGCCGATGGCATGGGCCACATCCACCACTTCTTTGGTGACAGCCACGTTGTAGTCGTAGCTGGCGGGGGTTTTGGCGTCAGCTTCCAGGGAGCCATCCATCATCACGGAGGTGAAGCCGTTGGCGGCGGCACCGAAGCAGGTGGCGGGGCTGTTGCCGTGGTCCTGGTGCATCACCACCGGGATGTCGGGATAGGTTTCGGTGGCGGCGATGATCAGGTGACGCAGGAAAATCTCGCCGGCGTACTGGCGGGCTCCGCGGGACGCCTGCAGGATCACCGGGCTGTCGGTTTCATAGGCAGCCTCCATGATCGACTGGACCTGCTCCAGGTTGTTGACGTTGAAGGCAGGGATGCCATAGCCGTTCTCAGCGGCATGGTCAAGCAGCAGCCGAAGTGGAACGAGGGCCATGGGGGAATACCTCTGAGGGTGTGGGTGGGCACGTCGGGGGGCCAGCGCAGTGAACGAGGGGAGGCGGACCAAGAGACCAGGCCACCGGCTTCGAAACCCTGACGCGGGATGGGCGCGACTCTAGGCGATGCTGATCGCCCTTAACCCACCGCCACGCTCTGGCGCAGGCCGGTATCGGCGGCGGTGATGGCCAGATCGCAGCAGAGCTGACTGCGAAAACCCTCGCTTAAACCTGGCACCATCGGCCGCCCCGTGCGCACACTGTTGGCCCACCAGCGGTGCAGCCGCGCCACCGGGGCGATCCGTCCATCGGCCCAGGTGCGGGAAAAGGCGAGAGCGGGATCAACCGGCACCGGCTGCAGCGCATCCCCTCGCCCTGCCCGCCAGAGATGGAAGCCATGCACGTAATCGCTTTGATTGTCGCTGCCCAGCACCAACGTGCCTTCGCTGCCGTAAAACTCAAGCCAGCAACCGCGTCCCTGCCGGGCCACCGCCGCCAAGCTCACCTGCGCCGGCACCAGCCGCTTGTTGCCGGCAACAAGGCCTGCGTCGAGGCCCAGCTGCAGCAGGGCGATGTCTTCCGCGTCCACGGCAGCCTGGCGCCCGCTGCCATCGGGCAGGGGTCGGGCAGTGATGGCGGTGGAGAGTGCCCCCTGCAGCTCCCGGGTGGGGCCGATCAGCCAGTGCAGCATGTCGAAGGCATGGGTTCCCAGCGCTCCCAGCACGCCACCACCCTCGCTGCGTTGGGCATACCAGTTCCAGGGGCGAGTGGCATCGGCGCGGCTGCTCATCAGCCAGTCGAGCTTCACCAGCCATGGATCGCCGATCACGCCTGCCGCCAGCAGGGCAGCCAGCTGCTGAAACACCGGCACCGCCCGGTATTCGAAGTTGACCGCCACCTGCAGCCCTTGGCGGATCGCCAGCCGCTGCAGCTCCTCCACCTGCTCCGCCGACACCCCCACGGGTTTCTCGAGCAGCAGGTGCTTACCGGCGTTGAGGGCCGCTTTCGCCAGGTCGAAGCGTGGCGCCGGCGGCGTGGCGATCACCACCGCCTCGATGCCGGGCTCGGCCAACAGGGCGCCGAAATCGGTGAAGCCAGGCAGTGCAGCGGCACGGGCGGCCTGCTGCACCCGCTCGCGGCGCGGGTGCCAGAGCGCCACCGGTTCGGTGGAACCACTGGCACGCAGGGCCGGCAGGTGCACCTTTTCCCCGAACCCAAGGCCTGCCACCGCCACCCGCAGTGGCGCACCGTTGGAGTAGGTCATCGGGAGGCCAGCAGTGGAGCGCCGGCGGCGCAGGCTTCCTCCAGCACGGCGGTGATCAGGGCGTCGCCGCCGGTGGGTTGCCAGTCGGCTCCGAAGCGGGGCAGGCCGTTCACGGCGGTGTCGCGGTAAAGCCGCTGGCCGCAGTCGAGGTCCATCACATAGAGCTGGCCGGGGCGCGCTTTGGCCTTGATGGCGTTGCCGGAGTCGTCTGCTTCGGGTGGTGGGGCCGGCTGAAAGCGGCTCAGCACCGAGAGCCAGCCATCACGGCTCAGCCTCAGGCTGCCCTCATCCCACCACTGGCGCCCTTCTTCGGTGGCGGGCACCTCTTTCCAGCTGACCGGACCGGCCAGGGCCGCCCCCGCAGAAGGGCCGGGAGCCGGCAGCAACAGCGCCGGAAGCAGCGTCAGCAGCAGCACGGCGACTACCACGACACCCTGGCGCCTGCCGCCGGCGATCCTCGCCCGGGCCAACGACCCGATCCGGCTGGCGCGCGACCAGATCCGGTGGCCGGTCTCCTGGAGAGACCAGCACTGCACCAGCGGCTGATCACTCTGCTGCGAAAGCCGTGCCATCAGGCGGCTACGGCGGGGGTGACGCCATGCAGCCGCAGCAGACTTGCAAACGTGGAGCGGAAGCGCGTGCGTGGCACGATCAGGTCGACAAAGCCGTGTTCCTGCAGATATTCCGCCGTCTGGAAGCCTTCGGGCAACTTTTCGCGCAGGGTCTGCTCAATCACCCGGCGTCCGGCGAAGCCGATCAAGGCCTTGGGCTCGGCGAGGATCAGGTCGCCCAGCATCGCGAAGCTGGCGGTGACACCGCCGGTGGTGGGGTGGGTGAGCAGGGGGATGTAGAGCAGCTCTGCCTGGCGGTGACGCTGCAGGGCGCCGGAAATCTTGGCCATCTGCATCAGGCTGAGCATCCCCTCCTGCATGCGGGCTCCGCCTGAGGCACACACGATCAGGACGGGCCAACCGCGATCTGTGGCGGTCTCGACCATGCGGGTGAGCTTCTCGCCCACCACTGAGCCCATGGAACCGCCCATGAAGCGGAAATCCATCACGCCCAGCGCCAGCGGCAGGCCGTCAATCCGGCAGAGGCCCGTGATCACCGCATCGCGCAGTCCGGTGCTGATCTGGGTGTCCCGCAGGCGATCGGCGTAGCTGCGTCGGTCTTTGAAGGCGAGCGGATCGGTGGGGGAAAGGTCGGTATCGAGGGCCTGGAAACTGCCCTCATCGGCGATCAGCCGCAGCCGGGCTTCACTGTCGATCCGCAGATGGTGGCCGCAGCCGCTGCAGACACTGGCATTGGCGATCAGGTCTTTGCGGTAGACCACCAGCCCGCATTCCGGGCACTTGCTCCAGAGGCCGTCGCCCTCGTCGAGTTCCTGGGGGGTGCGCACCACCGGGACAGCCTTGCGGCGATCGGCGAACCAGTCGAACAGCGACACGGGAGAGACGACAGGCGCAGGGACTGAGATCCATTAAACGCCGCCGCTGCCGGAGCGGCTCCGGGGCTGCTCAGTGGCAAGCCGTTCAGAGGCTCTGGAAACCGAGCCAGCCGCCGAACCAGCGCAGCCACCAGCCCTCCCCTGCTAACCACACGGCGATGCCGCCGAAGGCCAGAAAGGGGCCGAAGGGAAAGGGCTGATGCGGACCCAGCCGGCCGGTGAGGCGGCCGAGCGAGCCCAGCAGGGCGCCGCCCAGCACGGCCAGGGCCACCGCCAGGCCCATGCCCTGCAGCCCGAGCCAGGCCCCCAGCAAGGCCGTGAGCTTGGCGTCGCCCAGGCCAAGGGCAGGGCGGCCAAGCAGCTTCTCGCCCGAGGCGCTGAGCCCTTCGAACGCGAGCAAGCCCACGGCTGCAGCGAGCAGATGGTTCACCAGCAGCTGGCGGGCAACCGCCTCCGACTGACTGATTCCCAGCAGGGCGGTGACGACCAGACCCCCCACCAGTCCCCAGCGACAGAGCGGCTCAGGCAGCCACAGCTGATCGGCATCGATCAGCACCAGGGGAATCAGCAGGCTGATCAAGGCCCAGCCGGCCATCAGCAGCAACCAGAACGGCGGCGCGCCCATGGCGGTGGGGCGGGCCAGCACGACCGCCACCCAGAGCCCGGCGGTGAGCAGTTCCACCAGGGGGTAACGGGGGGAAATCGGAGCGTTGCAGTGGTTGCAGCGGCCCCGCAGCCACAGCCAGCCCAGCACCGGAAGGTTTTCGTGCCAGGCCAGCGTGGCGCCGCAGTGGGGGCAGTGGCTGGGGGGCGAAACGATCGACTCGCGGCGCGGCAGTCGCCAGGCCACCACGTTCAGAAAACTGCCGACGCAGGCGCCGAGCAGGGCAGCCAACACGGCGATCGGTTCGATGCTGATGGGAGTCATGGGCGTCGGGTGTTGCGGGAGCGTGCGCCCCGCCCGCCAATCATCTCCAGCGGAATGAACCGCTCCTCCGGGAGGAGCACCGGGGCTTCGAACACCACCCGGCCCTGATCGGTGGCCTCCTGCAGGACGATTCCCAGCGGTTCGCTACCGCCGGGGACGTGTTCGCAGTAGTGGAAATACACCTGACGGGCCCGCCGCAGCACATCGCCGCTGTTGATCCGATCCCAGCGCATGGAATGGTTGGCCGCGCTGCCGGCCCCGCGAATCACGAAGGACGGGGGGAGGGAACCGGATGGGGAATCAGGAGATGTGGCGATGGAAATCGTCCTCCCCCGGCGCGATCGTCAGGGGCAGCCTAAGCGGTCAGAAGAGGCTCTTCTTATCTTCGATCATCCGGTGGATGATCGGCGTGAGGATCAGCTCCATGGCAAAGCCCATCTTGCCGCCGTTCACCACGATGCTCGTGGGGCTTGACATGAAGGAGCCGTTGATCATCCGCAGCAGGTAGGAGAAATCGATCCCCCACTTCTCCCGCGCTCCCTTGCGGAAGTGAATGATCACGAAGCTTTCGTCGGGGGTGGGGATGTTGCGGCAGATGAACGGGTTGGAGGTATCCACCGTGGGCACCCGCTGGAAGTTGATGTCGGTGCGGCTGAACTGGGGGCAGATGTGGTTGATGTAGTCGGGCATGCGCCGCAGGATCGTGTCCACGATCGTTTCGGCGGAGTAGCCCCGCTCAGCGTTGTCACGGCTGATCTTCTGGATCCATTCCAGGTTGGCGATCGGCACCACGCCGATCAGCAGGTCGACCAGCGAGGCCACGTCGTAGCCATCCCCTTCCACACCGCCATGCAGGCCTTCGTAGAACAGCAGATCGGTGCCGGTGGGGATCTCTTCCCAGGGGGTGAACTGACCGGGTTCCAGCTGGGTGCCGAGCCGGGCGTTGTGCTCGGCGGCCTCCTCGACCGAGTGCAGGTAGTAGCGCTTCTGGCCGTTGCCGGATTCGCCGTAGGCCCGGAACAGATCCTCCAATTGGTCGAAGAGGTTGGCTTCCGGACCGAAGTGGGAAAAGTTGATGCCGTTGGCCTGGGCCTTGGCCATCTCCTCCTTCATCGGGCCGCGCTCGAAGCGGTGGAAGCTGTCGCCCTCCACCACCACGGGCTGGATGCCCTCCCGCTGGAAGATGTGCTCAAAGGCGCGCTTGACCGTGCTGGTGCCTGCGCCCGAGGAACCGGTGACAGCCACGACCGGGTGACGTTTGGACATCGGTGCAGCGGGGGAGAAACGAGGCTGTGAGTTTGGCAGGTCGCCGGTCAGAGGGCTTCCAGCAGCCGATCACCGATTGCGGCGCAACCCAGCTGCGTGCAGCCAGCGGCCAGGCCGGCCTCACCGATCAGGTCGGCGGTGCGGCAGCCCGCCGCCAGCACCCTGTCCACCGCACGCTCCAGGGCATCGGCGGCCTCAGGCCGCTGCAGACCCACCCGCAGCAGCATGGCGGCCGACAGCACCATCGCCATCGGATTGGCCACGTTCTGGCCGGCAATGTCGGGCGCTGAGCCGTGCACCGGCTCGAATAAACCTGGCCCATCGCTGCCGAGGGAGGCGGACGGCAACATGCCGATGCTGCCGGTGAGCATGGCGGCTTCGTCGCTGAGGATGTCGCCGAAGAGGTTGCCAGTGAGCAGCACATCGAACTGCTTCGGCCACCGCACCAGCTGCATGGCGGCGTTATCGACGTAGAGATGGCTGAGCTCCACGGCGGGATGGTCGGCGGCCATCGCCGTGACCCGGTCGCGCCAGAGCTGGCTCACATCGAGCACGTTGGCCTTGTCGACCGAACACAGCCGCCCACGGCGCTCGGCCGCCAGCTGGAACGCCACCTTGGCGATGCGATCGATCTCGTAATCGCTGTAGGCCATGGTGTTGAAGGCGCGCACATGCCCACCGGCTTCCACCCGGCCTTTCGGGGTGCCGAAGTAGATGCCGCCGGTGAGCTCGCGCACCACCAGCAGGTCAACGCCTTCGATCACCTCGGGCTTGAGGCTGCTGGCGCCCGCCAGAGCCGGAATGATCTTCACCGGGCGCAGGTTGGCGAACAGGCCGAGGCCGGCCCTGAGGGACAGCAGACCGCTTTCGGGGCGCTGCTCGCGCGGCAGAGCGTCGTAGCGGGGGCCGCCGATCGCTGCCAGCAGCACCGCATCGCTCTGGCGGCAGGTCTCGAGCGTGCGCTCCGGTAGGGGCACCCCGCAGGCATCGATCGCCGCCCCCCCCACCGGCTGTTCGTCGAAGCTGAGCGAAAAGCCGTGGCTGGCGCTCACCGCCTCCAGCAGCCGCCTGGCCACCGCCGTGATCTCCGGACCGATGCCGTCGCCGGGCAGAAGGGTGATCCGGTACGTGGTCATGGGTTCAGCCGAGGCGGCGGGGCCAACTGGCGAGATTACCGGCTCAGCTGCAGACGCCGGCGCAGGGCCCTCAGTGATCGCTTGCGGCGGCCTTGAGCTGGCGCACGCTGCGGGCCAGCTCCGGCAGCTTGCTGAAGGCCGCCGAGCAGCGCAGCCACAGCCGGTTCGGGATCGCTGGGTAGCCGCTCACCACCTCGCCGGCGGCGATGTCGCCATGCAAGCCCGACTTGGACGAAGCGATCGCCCGATCACCGATCGTGGTGCGGTTGGCCACACCCACCTGGCCCGCCAGGATCACGCCATTGCCGAGGCGGGCACCGCCGGCGATGCCCACCTGGGCCGCCAGCGCACACCCCCTGCCGGTGACAACGCCATGGCCGATCTGCACGAGGTTGTCGATCTTGGTGCCGGCGCCGATGCGCGTTTCCCCCACCGAGGGACGATCGATGGTGGTACCGCAGCCCACTTCCACCTGCTCCTCCAGCACCACCAGGCCTGTCTGGGGCATCTTGCGCCAGCCATTGGCGGTGGGCACGAAGCCGAACCCCTCCGAACCGATCACGGCGTTGGAGTGCACCACGCAGCCACGCGCCAGGCGGCTGCCGGGATGAAGCACCGCGTTGGCATGCACCTCACAGCCTTCGGCCAGGTGCACGTCGGGGTAAAGCACCACGCCGGCATGGAGCACGCAGCCCTCACCCACCAGGCAGTCGGCCCCCACCACCACATGGGCGGCGATATGCACGCCAACGCCGACACTGGCGCTCGGATCGATCACGGCAGACGGGTGAATGCCGGCGGGCCATTGCCGGGGCGGATGCAGGGCCGCCAGGGCCTCGGCGAACCCCAGCCGCGGATCCTTCAGGGCCACCCAGGCCAGGCCCCGCTCCTGCGCCAATTGCTGCAGTTCCGGGTCGAGCGGCAGCAGCAGGGCCGAGGCGCAGCAGGTGGCCAGGGCGGCACTGAGCTGGTGGCCAGGCATGAGAAAGGAAAGCTGGCCGGTGGCGGCCTGGTCCACGGCGGCCGCCCCGCTCAGTTCGGGGTCGCCTGCGAGATGCCGCGGCGCGGTGTCGTTGAGCACGCCCTGCTGGGCGAGGTGGAGCAGCAGGGTGCTGAAGCGCATGCTGCCGGAGCCGCGAACTGAGGCCGGATCGTAGGCCTGCTTTGCGGTCAGTCGGTGACGGGTGCCAGGGCCGTGAGTACCAGATGATCTCGATGCACCACCGCTGCTCCCGCCGGCTGCTGCAGCTCCCGCTGCACGGCGCTGCTGCTGAGGCCCAGCACCTGCCGCACCTCCTCGCTGCTCAAGGCGCAGAGGCCCCGGCCGATCTCCTCTCCCTGAAGCGACACCAGCCGCACCGCGTCCTGGCGCCCGAAGTGGCCCTCCACGGCGCGGATTCCCACGGCCAGCAGCGAGGCACCGCGCTCCACCAGCGCCTGCTGGGCACCGGCATCGATCACCAGATCCCCCTTGGGCAGCAGGGCGTGGGCCATCCAGCCCTTGCGATCGGCCAGGGGCTGGCGGCTCGGTTGAAACACGGTTCCCACCTTGTCGCCGGCCACCAGGGCGTCCAGCACGCTCGGATCGCGGCCATCGGCCAGCCGCACCCGCACCCCGCTGGAGGTGGCGATGCGGGCGGCGGTCAGCTTGGTGGTCATGCCGCCGGTTCCCCAGCGCCCGCCGCCGCTGGCCACGCCGCTGAGCCGGGCCAGCTCCTGGAGGTCGCGCACCTCTTCGATCGGTTCGACGTTGGCATCGCTGCGGGGATCCCCGGAATAGAGCCGGTCGACATCGGTGAGCAGCACCAGTTCCTCCGCGCCGATCGCCACCGCCACCAGCGCGGAGAGGGTGTCGTTGTCGCCGAAACGCAGTTCGTCGGTGGCCAGGGTGTCGTTTTCGTTCACGATCGGGATCACGCCCCAGCCCAGCAGGTGCTCGAGGGTGCGGCAGCCGTTCTGGTAGCGGCGGCGCGAGGCGAGGTCGCCGCGGGTGAGCAGCACCTGGGCCACGCAGACGCCATGGGCCGCAAAGGCTTTGGCATAGAGCCCCATCAGCTGGCCCTGCCCCACCGCCGCCGCCGCCTGCAACGCCACCACTTCGGTGGGGCGCTGCGTCAGCTGCAGGGCATGGCAGCCCAGGCCCACGGCGCCGCTGGTCACCAGGGTGACCTGATCGCCACGGCGGCGCTGCTGGCTGAGGCTGGCCGCCAGATCGGCGATCACGCAGGCGGTGTCGCGATCGGCCGCCCCCCGCAGCAGGCTGGTGCCCACCTTGATCACACGCCGCGTCATCCCTTCAGATCCGCTCCCACCAGCCGCGCCAGCCGCACTTCCAGCCGTTGCAGATGATCAACGCGGCAAGGCATCCCGTGCACATCCACCGGCTTGGCCAGCACCGTGAACAGGCCGAGCCGGTTGCCGACCAGCACATCGGTGAAGAGGCGATCACCCACCACCGCCACCTGCCGCGGCGGCAGATCCAGTTCGGCCAGCACCCGCCGCAGGGTGCTGCGGCGGGGCTTGCCCGCCGAAATGGTGTAGGGCAGATCGAGCTGATCGGCCACCGCACCGATGCGGCGCCGGGAGGGGTTGTTGCTGAACAGGTGAATGCGCAGGTGCGGCTTCGCCAGAATCAGCCACTGCTCCACCGCAGGCGGCAACTGCGACTGCCGGCGCGGGATGAGGGTGCGATCCACATCCAGCACCAGCGCCTTGATGTTCTGGTCGAGCAGGCGCTGCAGGGGCAGCCCGGCCAGGCTGGTTTGCAGCTCCCAATCGGGTTGCAGCAGGTGGCGGGAGGTCACCCAGCGCTCTCCCGATCGTCGAGTTCGGCCTCGATTCTGGGCTGCACACGGTCGAATTCCTCGCCTTCCACCAGCACGGCTTCGCCGTTCTGCATGCGGGCCACCACGAAGAAGGGATCCAGCGGGATGTACAGGCCGTACTCCTGGTCTTCGACCATGAAGCTGACGAGCAGCTCGTAGGTGTCGGTGTCGTCGTCGTCGTCGCCCTCTTCGTCGTCGAGATCCTCTGGATCAGGCTCCTCCAGCTCACCGCTCACCGTGAGCGTGACGGCAGAACGCACCAAGGTGAGGTCGTGCTCCTGCAGCACCACATCGGCCACCGAGAGGATCGGCTCGGTGGCATCGAGGGTTTCGATCGGCTCCGGTTCGTCGTCTCCTTGCATCCGGAACAGGCAGACCGGGGTGTCGACTGGGGTGAGCAGGGCGTAATCCTGCCCATCCAGTGGAATCAGTTGTTCGAGGAAACAGAGCAGCTGGCGGTCGTGGTCGTCACGGACGAGAACCGTGGGCACGTCACCGGATCCTGTGATCGAGGGGCCTTCGGCACTCATAGAGGGGGAGTCAGACCCTCTCAGAATGTCGCAGCGTCGGCCTGGTGTCCGTATGCGGGGTCGCCAAGGTCACCGGCTCATCACCTTCCCGCAACCATTGCTCCAGCAACAGTGCCGCAGCGGCGCTGTCGAGGGCGCCGCTGCGGTCACCGTGCAGGCGGTGGCGTTCGCCCGCTTCCCAGCTGCTGCCGTGCTCATTCACCCAGGCCAGTGGCAGGTTCAGGTGGCGGGCCAGCCGTTCGCCGTAGCGGCGGCAGTGGACGGCCTGGGGCGTGGGCTGCTGACGGCTGTCGAGCGGCAGGCCCACCACCAGGGCCACCACCCGCCGGCTCAAGCTGAGGGCGCGCAGGATGTCGAGGTCGTGGGCGTAAATGCCGCGCGCGAGCGCCGGCAGGGGTGTGACCGTGAGACCGAGCGGATCACAGCCCGCCAGGCCGATGCGGCGCCGGCCCACATCCACAGCCAACACAGAGCGGGGCTGCGGTGGCCTGGTACGTTGCGGCGCAGCGGGGGTAGTGCTCACCGGGCGGCGGACAGCGCGCTGGAGCAGGCGCTCTGCGAGCGAGATGGCCGGGCGGCGGGCGTGAGCGCCGAGGGCCCAGCGGGGGTGGGCACCGTGCGGCGGCGCGGCTTGAAAGGGTCGAGCACGGTGTCAAGGCGCCAGTTGGCGGCGCGGCTGCTGATCTGCTCATGGCGCCGCCACACGCTGCGGGCCATCAACAGACGCTCGCCTTCCGGGCTGGCGCCGATGCTGCGCAACCAGGCACAGCGCTCCGCATCGCCGGCATCGCTGCACAGGCGCACCACCGGATCACTGGCCACCGCCTGGATCAGCAGCTGCTCCAGCGCCGGGCCATGCAGCCGCGACCAACCGGGATGCAAGGTGAGCTGCACGTCCACTGGGCCGTGGCCCTGGTGGTGCAGCCGGCGCACGCCAGCCACCGCCTGTTGACGACTGGGGTCGAGCCAGAGGGCGCCGGGGCCGCTGCTCTGATCCAGCAGATCCTCCATCCGTCGGTCGAGCAGCTGGCGCAGCAGCGCCGGGCAGGCGGCCTGCTCCAGGTGCAGCAGCAGACCGGCGGTGCGCCGGTTCAGGGGCCGCAGCTGGAGGTCGCCGGGGGGGGGCAGCGCCGGACCCGGCTCGGCCGGTGCGCTCCACAACCAGGAGAGTTCGTGCCGCAGCGGCTGAAAGCCCTGCTCCCGCAACAGCGCCAACCGGTCGGTGTCGGTGCTGTCGCAGCGGGCGATCCAGCTGGCCGCACCGCTGCAGCGGTGCAGCGCCTCGCGCAGCAGCGCCGCCTGGATCTCCTGGCCGCAGAGGCTGCCTGGCCGCTGCAGAGCGCTGCGTGCCACCCGCAGGGCCTCCACGCCCCAGCAGCTGCCGCTGCGGTTGAGGCGCCGCACCACGCTCAGCCCCAGCATGCAATCAGCCGCCACGTAGGCCACCAGCACTTCAGGGGCCAGAGGCGGCCGCTGCACGAGGGCACTCAGCAGGCGCTCCGGCTGGCGCAGCAGCAGTGAGCGCTGCAGCAGCGGCTGAAGATCGGCAAAGGCAGGATCGCTCAGCAGGGGCAAAGACCAACCCTGCAGGGGTTGGATCCGCAGCTCCCCTGGCGCGGCGAGCGGGTCACCTCCCGAGGGGCGTAGGGGGATGGGGTGCCGCACGTGACATCAGTCGTGACCCGACTGTATCGGTTCTGGACCGGCTGGCCGGGGCGGGCGCCGCCGCAAGGCCGTCAGGCGGGACGCACCACCACCAGGGGGGTGCGCTCGTTGGCATTGCCGGCCGGATTCGGCCGTAGTGCCCGCAGCAGCAGGCCCTCATCGCAGCCCTCGCTGGCGGCCAGCACCTTCACCCGGCCCAGATCGTTCACATCCACCACTGCCACCGGCACCCCCAGTGCCCTGGCCAGTTCACGGCAAGTGCGCTCCGGTTGCGCCGGGCCCAGCACGATCGTCTGGTCGTAGGGAGGGGTGGTGCCGGTGATGTCATCGATCAACCGCGCCTGCTCTCCCGCCAGCCGGTAGAAGCCGCCGCGGCTGCCCACGAGCTTCATCAAGGTGCCCGCCAGCCAGGCGCACAGCACCCGCGCGGGGCCCACGTCATCGATCAGGGTCTGCAGGCCGCAGGCGGTCGCCAGGCTGCTGGTGGGATGGAACACCCGGCAGAGCAAGCGGGCCAGAGCCGACGGCTCCACCATGGCCGGGTGCTGATAGCGGCCCTGCATCACCGCCAGCGGTGTTTCCCCGATCGTGAGGATGTCGCCGGGTTGCAGCACGGCACCGGCGTAGCGGCGCAGCACCTCGGCCGGATCATCCAGCACGCCCAGCAGATGGGTGGGCAGCGGCAGGACCTGGCAGGCCTCCCCTGCGCGCCAGCGGGCCGTGGCGGGCTGCAGCGGCTCGGGTTTGCGCAGCGGAATCAGCAGACCGTCGCGGCGCTGCAGCCGCCCGAAAGGCCCGTAGTTGATCCACAACACTTCAAGCCAGAGGGTGTCGATCAGGGCGAGGGGATCGTTCTGGTGCTCAGCGGCGCCGGCGGCGGGGCGGCCGGCAGGTGCGGCGATCGTGAGCGTGACACGGGCTTCGGTCTGCTTGTGGCTTTTGACGATGTAGGCCGCCCAATAGCCATCGGCGCGGCTGTCTTCATCGGGATGGGCGGCGGTGAGGCGGGTCGTGATCGTGACCCCGCTCAGGTCGCCTTTGCCCAGCAGGGTGGGCCGCAGCTCCACTTCCGGCACCATCACCTCCATGCGGGCATGGGGGTTGCTGAGGCGCAGCACGCCGTCCACGGTGATGGCCGCAGTGGCGGCTCCTGGGGATGCCTCAGTGGCGCTGCCGGTTGCCGGCTCGTTCACCGCCCAGCTGTGGGAATCGAGCCGCAGCGGTGAGGCGGGCCGCAGCCGGTGGCGCAACTCCAGCCAGAGCAGCAGGACGCCGAAGCCCAAGGCGGCGATCAGGGCCAGGCACAGAGGAGCGGGCAATGGGGCCACGGAGTGCGCGGGGGCGGCGAAACAGCGGGAGCGTAGATGCTGGCCTCAGCACCGCCTTAGCTTTCTGGGCGGCAGGACGCCGGCACGCCATGAAGAAGACCTTCGTTCTCGATACGAACGTTCTGCTGCACGACCCGCGGGCGCTGGTGCGTTTCGAGGACAACAACGTCGTGATTCCAATCGAAGTGGTCGAGGAGATCGATCGCTTCAAACGGGACAGCAGTGAGAAGGGCCGCAATGCCCGTCAGGTGTCGCGCCTGCTTGACGGCTTACGCGAGAAGGGCAACCTGGCGGAGGGGGTGGAGATCGACCCGATCGCCCACGGCCAGCTGAAGGTGGTGTTCTGCCGCAGCGAAACGCTCAGCCAGTTGCCGCCGGAACTGAAATCCGGCAACGGCGACAACAACATCCTGGCGGTGGCGCTGGAGCAGCGCCTGCAAGGCGTGATGGGCAGCCAGCCGCCCGTGATCCTGGTCACCAAGGACACCAACCTGCGCATCAAGGCGGATGCGGTGGGCCTGATCGCTCAGGACTACACCAGCGACAAGGTGGCGATCGCCGATCTCTACCCCGGCACCGCCGAGTGGTGGGTGAGCGCCGCCCAGATGGCGCAGCTGCAGCGCGAGGGCAGCCTGGTCGTGGCGGAGCTGCCACCGCTGCCGCCGGACGCTCCCCTGCTGCAGGCCAATGAGGGCGTGACCCTGGTGGATACGGCCCAGCCCGGCCACACCCTGCTGGCCCGCTATTGCGCCGCTGCCGCCCAGTTGAGGCCCCTGCCCAAGGTGTCCCGCGCCAAGCTGGGCCGGGTGTCAGCGCGCAACCGGGAGCAGACCTTCGCGCTTGATCTGCTGCTCGATGCCTCGATCCAGCTGGTGACGCTGGTGGGCAAGGCCGGCACCGGCAAGACGCTGCTGGCCCTGGCGGCCGGTCTGCATCAGGTGGCCGATGACCACACCTACGAGCGCCTATTGGTGACCCGGCCCGTGATCCCCCTCGGCAAGGACATCGGCTTTCTGCCCGGCGATCTTCAGGAAAAGATGGGTCCGTGGATGCAACCGATCGTCGACAACCTCGACTATCTGCTCGGCAGCGACGACCCGGGTCAGGCCCAGGCCCGGGGCGCGCGCAGCGCACGCAACAACTGGCTGGATCTCAAGAGCATGGGCCTGTTGGAAGTGGAAGCCATCAGCTACATCCGCGGCCGCTCGATTCCCAACCAGTTCATGGTGGTGGATGAAGCCCAGAACCTCACCCCCCATGAGGTAAAAACGATTGTGACCCGGGTGGGCGAAGGCACCAAGATCGTGTTCACCGGTGATCCCTACCAGATCGATAATCCTTATGTGGATGCCGACAGCAACGGGCTCACCTGGCTGGTGGAGAAGTTCAAGGGCCAGGAGCTGGCTGGCCATGTGACCCTGCGGAAGGGGGAACGCTCCGCCTTGGCGGAGTTGGCGGCCAATCTGCTCTGAGCCGCTCAGATCATCCGGGCGGGATCAATGCAGCGGTCGAAGGCTTCAGGGCTGATTTCCCCGAGCACCAGCGCCGCTTCCCGCAGGCTGAGCCGGTGCACGTGGGCGTGGCGGGCGATGCGGCAGGCGCCGTCGTAGCCGATGGCGGGAGCCAGCGCGGTGACCAGCATCAAGCTCTGATCGAGCAGGGTTTCAATGCGGGCGCGGTCGGGCTCGAGCCCTTCAATGCAGTGTTCGCGGAAGGCGTGGCAGCCGCCGGCCAGCAATTCGATGCTCTGGAGCAGGTTGAGCGCAATCAGCGGCTTGAACACGTTGAGCTCGAAGTTGCCCTGGCTGGCGGCCATCTGCACGGCGGTGTTGTTGCCCATCACCTGCACGGCCACCATCGTGAGGCTCTCGCACTGAGTGGGATTCACCTTGCCGGGCATGATGCTGGAGCCCGGTTCGTTTTCCGGCAGCACCAGTTCCCCCAGCCCGCAGCGGGGGCCGCTGGCGAGCCAGCGGATGTCGTTGGCGATCTTCATCAGGCTGCCCGCCAGCACCGTGAGCGCGCCGTGGGCACCGGCCAGCGGCTCATGGCCTGCCAGGGCCTGGAATTTGTTGACGGCGCTGGTGAAGGGCAAGCCGATCCGTTCCGCCAGCCGGGCGGCCACCGCCTCGCCGTAGCCCTTGGGGGCATTGAGGCCGGTGCCCACCGCCGTGCCACCGATCGCCAGCTGCAGCACCTGGGGCAGCAGTAGGCGGAGGCCGGCGGCGGCCAGCTGCAGCTGGGCCACGTAGCCGCTGAATTCCTGGCCGAGGCTGAGCGGCACCGCATCCTGCAGGTGGGTGCGGCCGATCTTGATGATGCCGCGGTAAGCCTCGGCCTTGGCGGCCAAGGTGGCGGCGAGCGCCTCCACCGCCGGCAGCAGGGTGTGTTCGAGCTGAATCGCCACGGCGATGTGCATCGCGGTGGGAAAGGTGTCGTTGCTCGACTGGCTCAGGTTGACGTGGTCATTCGGGTGCACCGGGTGCTTGCTGCCGAGCACACCGCCAGCGGCTTCGATCGCCCGATTCGCGATCACCTCGTTGACGTTCATGTTCGTCTGGGTGCCGGAGCCGGTCTGCCACACCTTGAGCGGGAATTCCGGGTCGAGCGCCCCTGAGGCCACCTCTTCGGCCGCCGCCACGATCAGCGCCGCCAGCTCGGGCGTCAGCTGGCCCATGGCGCTGTTCACCTCGGCGCAGGCCGCCTTGAGCTCGCCGAAGGCATGCACCAGCTTCAGCGGCATCGCCTCACCGAAGGGGAAGAAGTGCAGGGAGCGCTGGGTCTGGGCGCCCCAGTAGTGCTGGGCCGGCACCTCCACTGGCCCGAGGCTGTCGGTTTCGGTGCGGGTGGCCATCAGCTGCCGGACACCACTTCGCTGTTGAGCTCGTTGAAGCTGCGGGTGCTGGTGGCCCGCTCACCGCCGGCGGGCTCCAGGCCGGTGGCCTCGGTGAGCACGGTGCTGATCGTGGTGGTGTTCACCTGGCCGTTGGCATCGAGCAGCACCTTGCCGTCGCCATCGAAGACCACCACCTGCGGAATCGTGCCGTTCCAGTAGTGCACGGGATCATCGGGACCCTGATCCTCCAGGCCCTGCAGCGGATCGGTGGTGAGCGGGATCAGCTCCACATTGCGACCCCACAGGCGCTGCAGCTCCGAGAGCACTGGCGCGAACTGCTTGCTGTCGGCGCTGTCATCGAGATAAAACACGAGCACCACGGGGCGATGGTCGGCGCGGGCCTGGGCCAGCGTGCTGCGGGGCGGCACCAGCGAGCCGTTGCCCGCGTAAAGAGCATAGATGTTGCCGTCGTAGCTGTTGGTGGTGAGCGAGGCCAGCGCCGGCCGCGGGGATACCAGCAGCAGCAGCGCCACCAGCAGCGCCATGCTGCGGCGGATCAGGGAAGGAAAGGCGGTAGGGCGCAGCAACCGGAGCGGGAGGCGGGTTGGGGTCATTGTGACGCCCAGCGCGAAAGGCCAGGGCTCAGCCCCCACTCACGGGCGGTTGATGCCCTTGCCCATCCCCTGCAGGATGCCCCGGCCGATCAGGCCGATGGCCCGGCCGATCACCTGGGTGAGCACCACCACCAGCAGATCGCCCAGCTGGCGCAGGAACGACTGCAACTGCGGCGCCACGGCATCACGGGCTTCGAGGGCCAGGGTGACCGCCTGCTGCAACCAGCCCAGCTGGCGCAGTTCGCGGTCGCGGGGCTCGGTGAGCAGCAGCGGCGTGATCCGGCCGGCTTGCAGGCGGAACAACAGCCGCCGGCTCTCGTAGAGCTGGATCGGCCGTTCGAACCAGCTGCTCCAGCGCTGCTGAGCATTGAGCTGGTTGCGCAGGCGCTCCAGGCTGCGGGTGGCCAGCAGCTCATGCACCAGCAGATAGCGCCTGAGCTCCGGCCAGTCACCGCAGCAGGCCAGGAGCTCGGCGCTGATCAGCTCAGCCGTGCGGATCAGCCAGTTGCTCACCAGGGCTTCCAGGTGCAGCAGAGCGGTGGGCTCATCGGGAGACAGCAGGCGGCCGTCCACCAGCAGCGGTTGGCCGCCCATCAGCGCGCTGAGCATCGGCAGTGAGGCGGGGAGTTCCGGGTCGTTGTTGGTGAGCACGGTGGTGCTGGTGAGCTGGTCGGCCACCGGCAGCAGCACCCCATCGAGGGGAAGCCGCACGTAGGCGCCGGCCACCTGCCGCAGGGCATGGCGGCGCAGCTCCGGCTGCAGTTCCTGCCAGCGGGCCTCCAACGTGTCGTTGGCGGGTCGTTCCTGCCGCAGCCGCACCAGGAGCTGATCGAGCTGGCCCAGCAGGGCGAGCAGCAGGTCGCGGCGCCGCTCCACGCTGAGCCCCTGCAGGGCGAACAAGGTACCGGCGTGCGGATCAAGCGGTCCCGCCAGGCTGGCGTCCTGCAGCCGTTGGCGAATGGCGCTCCACACCCCTTCGGCGGTGCGTTGCCGCAGGGTGATCGCCGTGCTGCCGCTGACGGGGGGAGTCGGCAGCTGGCCCGTTGCAGCAGGGTCCGGCGGGCCAGCGTCGTCACTGATCAGGGCATCGCCCCAGGCCAGCACCAGCGGCCCCCACAGCCAGAGCAGCAGGGAGCGGGCGGCGCCGAGCTCCCGCAGGCGGCCTTCGAGGATCAACTGCAGCAGGAAGGTATCGGGCGGTGGATTCAGCAGGCGGCGGCACAGGCGCAGCTCGGCATCGATCTGCTGCAGGCCGCTCTGCAGCAGCCATTGCCCCAGCCCGATCGGCCCCATCAGCGGCGTGACCTCAGCGGCTGGAGCACCATCGCCCTGAAGATCCACCACCCGGCCACCGGCCAGCAGGGTGCCCACCGCAGCCAGCAACGCCTCGGGACCGGGATCCTGCAGCAGGCCGGCGACGGGAAGCTGCACCAACCAGTCGCTGGAGCAACCCGGCTGCGTGGGTAACAGCAACAGCAGCGGGGCGGGCTGCCAGCGCTCTTCCAATCGCTGCAGCTCCCGCAGCAGGTTGGCGGGCTGCACCGGCGCGCTCACACTCCAGATCAACAGCTGGGGTGCCCGGCTGCAGGCCGCTGGATCGGTGAAGATCTCCGCGGTGCAGGGGGCGGCGCTCAACAGACGGCTGAGGCCATCGCGCAGCAAGGGGTCGGCGAACAGCAGGATCCTGGGACGGTGTGCTGCCGTGGCTGGAGCGTCCTCAGGGGCTGGTGTCACTCGTGGCGTGCGGTCATTGGCGCCAAGGTAACGAGCCTGCGGCGATTTCTCCAGCGTGAACGCAGGCCATTGGCGCGAAAAGATGCGTGCCGCATGCTGAGCCGATCGCGATCTGCCTGTTCTGATCTTTGTCTGGCCTGAGGATGAACGGTGGAAATGGTTCGTGGTGGCGGCTTGCAAGAGGAGACCTATTCGGAGCAAGAGGGCCGCTCACTCGGCCAGATTTCAGAGAATCGGAGTGAGGTTTTCAGAGAATGGGGGATTGAAGAGGGAAGGCCGCACAAAGCGAAGGCATGAAAAGCAGACACTTAGAAAAGGAAAGGGGATTGCAGCATCAAACGGTGCAATCAGCCAAGTTCATGAATGCAGAGCCATGCAATCAGGACAATCTTGCCACCCGAAGTAGCAAGGGAGCATGCAATGCGGCGGGATGCCCTGAGTAACAGCAGCTCGCCACAGCATTGGCGCCGATCCCGACACCATCGTCAAGTCCGGCTGGCAAGTCGCCAAGTCCGACTGTGCAGGAATCCTGCCTCAAGAGGCACTGCCTGGGGCAACAAATCTCCTGCCAAACAATTCACAGATGCGGCGCCATGATCAGCGCCTAAAGATCAGGAAACCTAAGACGATGCAGGCAAAGCTAAAACAGACTGAAGTCAACGCAGGCAAACGCTCAAGCAGATAACAATCAAGCGATTGTTGATCAAGCCACGTCAAGAATCAATGTCAGCATATCTATCAATCAAGCAAGGTATTGGCCATGTCGTTCAGCCAACAAATGAGCCAAATGCAAAAGACAGCTGGGACAAGCTGCATGCCAACGGAACAGCTCGGCCACCGGTAACGGCTGCATGGAGAACACCCATGTCGCACCTTTTTTCTCTCACCGGCGCAACCCACTCACCGGCGCCACACGCTCAGTGGCGGGGCCGGCCGGCCAGTTGCAAGGTGTACGACTCGATCGTGTAGCCGGTGAGTTCTTCGATGCGGTGGACCAGTTCCGCGGGGAGCACCACATCAAGATCCTGGATTTCGCCACTCTCCAGGCAGGTGAGGTGGCTGTGGGGGTCGCTGCGGTAGCCATAGAGGCGGCCGTTGGCGCGATCGAGGCATTCGATCACCCCGGCGCTCTGCAGGGCTTCGAGGTTCTGATACACGGAGGTATGGCCGATGCGGCGTCCTTGCTGATTGAGGCGCTCAAAGATGTCGCGGGCACTCAGGTGACGCTGTTCTTGCCAGAGCAGTTCGAGCACGAGCTTGCGCTGGCGGCTGAGGCGCATGCCCAGATCGCGGCAGCGCCGAAACACCTCGAGCACCCCTGCGAGGGCGGCGGGGCCTGTGCTCTGCCCGTTGTTCAGCGGTGGGGCAGACGCAGCCTTCACACGTGGATACGAATGCTTTACCTCAACCTTAATCGATTCTCGCTTTGGCAAGGGACAGGCCCTTAGCAGACGCTGGGCGGAATCGGATCCTGTAACCGCTCCGGTCCCACGGCCTGCAGCGCTTCACGAAAATCGACCGCCCCGTCGTAGAGGGCCCGGCCCACGATCACCGCCTCCACGCCCAGCGGCTCCAGGGCCAGCAAGGCCAGCAGATCGGTGAGCGATCCCACGCCGCCGGAGGCAATCACCGGCACCGGGCTGGCGGTGGCCATCGAGCGCAGCGCCTCGAGATTCGGGCCGGCCAGGGTGCCATCGGTGGCGATGTCGGTGCTCACGATCGCCGCCACACCGCTGCCCTCGAAGCTGGCGGCGAGAGCTGTGGCCTCCACCGCGCTTTCCTCCAGCCAGCCGCGGGTGGCCACCTTGCCGCCGCGGGCATCGATGCCCACCACGATCCGGCCGGGGAAGCGGGCCGCCAGCGCATGCACCAGCTCTGGCTGCTCGATCGCCACCGTGCCCAGGATCACCCGCTCCAGGCCCGCGGCGAGCAGCGCTTCCGCCCGCTCGGCCGTACGCACACCGCCGCCCAGCTGCACGGGAATGCGGAGCGCCGCCGTGATCGCGCGCACCACCGCATCGTTGACCGGTTCACCACTACGGGCGCCATCGAGATCGACCAAGTGCAGCCGTTCGGCCCCCTGGCGCTGCCAGTCGAGGGCCTGCGCCACCGGATCGTCGCTGAAGCGGGTGACCTGGTCGTAATCGCCCTGGTGCAGCCGCACGCAGTGGCCGTCGAGCAGGTCGATGGCGGGAATGATCTGCATGGCGGAGCGGGTGAGCCGTGGTCGGGGGCCATCCTCGCTGGCAGGGGTGGGGGCAGCGCTTGAATGGCGGCGCCGTTGCCGCTGCCTTCCGTGAAGATCCTGGTGATGGGTGGCACCCGCTTCATCGGTAAGCCCCTGGTGGCCCAGCTGCAGGGCTATGGCCATGCGCTCACCCTGTTCACCCGCGGCCGCCATCCGGTGCCGGCCGGAGTGGAGCATCTGGTAGGCGACCGCAGCGATGCCGCCGCGCTTGAGTCCCTGCGGGGCCGCGCCTTCGATGTGATCATCGACAGCAGCGGCCGCAACCTCGACGACAGCCGGGCGGTGGTGGAGCGCACCGGCCCCCCTGCCCATCGCTTCGTGTATGTGAGTTCGGCCGGCGTCTACGCCGACAGCGAGCTGTGGCCGCTGGATGAAAACGCCGCCACCGATCCGGCCTGCCGCCATGCCGGCAAGCTCCACACCGAAGACTGGCTGCGGGCCGAGCGCATCCCCTTCACCAGCTTCCGTCCCACCTACATCTACGGCCCCGGCAACTACAACCCGGTAGAGAGCTGGTTCTTCGACCGGATCGTCCACGACCAGCCGGTGCCCCTGCCCGGCGACGGCACCACCATCACCCAGCTGGGCCATGTGAGTGACCTGGCCACGGCCATGGCCCGCTGCCTGGAGGTGGAGGCCGCCACCAACCGCATCTACAACTGCTCGGGCCGCAAGGGCGTGACTTTCCGCGGGCTGGTGGCGGCGGCGGCACGGGCCTGTGGCAAGGATCCGGCGGCGGTGACAATCCGCACTTTCGATCCCTCGGGCCTCGACCCCAAGGCCCGCAAGGCGTTTCCTCTGCGCCTGGCCCATTTCCTCACCGATGTACACCGGCTGGAGCGGGAGCTGGCCTGGACGCCTTGCTTCGATCTCGATGCCGGCCTGGCGGACAGCTACAACAACGATTACGCCCTTCGCACCGCCGCCCGCCCGGATTTCAGTGGCGACGCGGCGCTGCTGGGCTGAGGTACCCCAGCGCCGAACTCAGGGCCAACGCCAGCGACGGCCAGAACAGCCACCAACCGGTGCTGTGCAGCACGGCAACCAGCCCGGCCTGGCCGAGCCCCAGCCCCCAGCGTTCGGGCCAGAGCAGCAGCAGCAGGGCGCTGAACTGCAGCACCGTCTTGGCCTTGCCGGCGCGGGAGGCGGGGCCGCCATCCCCCTGGCCGGCCCGCCAGCCGGAGATCAACAGTTCACGGGCCAGCAGCAGCCACACCGCCCAGAGCGGCAGATTGCCGGCGGCGCCCAGCCACAGCAGCGGGGCACTGATCAGGATCTTGTCGGTGAGGGGATCAAGGCGGGCGCCCCAGGCGGAACCGCCGCCGGCACGGCGGGCCAGGGCGCCATCGGCCCAGTCGCTGAAGCCGCCGATCAGCAGCAGGCACCAGGCTGCCCCCTGCAGGTCGGCAGCCAGCAGCAGCAGCAGCGGCAGGCCGAGCACGGCCCGCGCCACTGTGAGGCCATCGGCAAGGCGCCGGGCCGCAGAAGCGGCAGGCCGGTCGGTGGGTCGGTCGGCAGGTCGGCCTGTGGGTCGGTGCTGGGGTGTCGGCGTCAAGCTGGGCAGGTCGGAAAGGGCAGTCTGCTGCTGCGGATCCTGAGCCCTCGCTGGCCTAGAACCATTTCAACCGCAATGCACCGATGACCCTCGACTCCCAGCCGACCCTGCGGGTGGCGGCGGCCATGACCAGTCCAGTGTTGAGCGTGACACCCGAAACCCCCCTGCAGCAGGCGGTGCAACTGCTGAGCGAACACCACATCAGCGGCCTGCCGGTGCTGGATGCCAACGGAGCGCTGGTAGGGGAGCTCACGGAGCAGAACCTGATGGTGAAGGAAAGCGGCTTTGACGCCGGCCCCTACGTGATGTTGCTCGATGCGGTGATCTACCTGCGCAATCCGCTCGACTGGGACCGGCAGGTGCACCAGGTGCTGGGCAACACGGTGGGCGAGCTGATGGGCGCTCACCCCCACACCTGCTCTGCCGAGCTCTCCTTGCCGGAGGCGGCCCGGCTGCTGCAGGACCGCAGCACCCAGCGGCTGTTCGTGCTTGAGGGCGACAACCTGGTGGGTGTGCTCACCCGCGGTGATGTGGTGCGCGCCCTGGCGGCGGCGGCTTGAGCCAGGCCACGATCGAGCCGTCGGCCACCAGCCAGCGCTGGTGGTAGGCCTCGCAGGGGTGGCCGCCGGTGAGCGTGCCGAAGGCCGGCAGCACCAGGCGCTGGGCGTCGGCGTGGTGCACAAAACAGGGCAGGCGCAGCCGATCACTGCGGCCACCAACCGTGGCCACCGGATGCAGGTGGCCACAGAGCTGCAGCAGCTCACTGCCGCCCGCTGGCAGGGGTTCCGGACCGTGGCTGAGCCAGAGGGGCCCGCGTCGGCTGCTGGGCTGCTGCACCAGCCCTTCGAGCCAGCTGCCCCGTTCGTGGTTTCCGGCGATCAGGGTGAGCGGGCAATCGAGCAGCTCCGGCAAGGCCTGGATTTTCTGGCGTAGCTCACCGGTGAGGCCAAGCCGTCCGTGGATCAGATCACCCAGCACCAGCACCTCATCGGGCTGCCAGCGGTGCGCCAGGGCGATCAGGGCGTTGAAGGTGGCGGCATCGCCATCACTGGGCAAGGGCACGCCGTGGGCCTGAAACGACTCCGCCTTGCCCAGGTGCAGATCCGCCACCAGCAGCAGGCGCTGGGCAGGATCCCACACCGCCTTTGCTCCCAGGAGCTCAAGCCGATGGCCGCGCCAGTGGAAGGGAAGGTGTTCGCTCAACGGGTTTTTTGAGGAGCCTTGCTGCTGATGTGTTCCATCTGATACCCAGTTTCCCGCTCCATCCGTCAAGATTCCCTCACTAGGCGGCACTCCCCGTGAGCCAACGTCGTTCCCAGCGCCAGCTTCCTGGAGAGACTCTCCAGTGGATCGAAGGCCGCCTGCGTGATCTGGAGCGGCTGGAGTTTTTTGAAGAGGCCTACGCCCTGCGGATGGAAATGGCGGAATGGCTGCTGGAGCGTGACAGCAGCATGTCCGTGAGCAATCTGACGGTGGCCCGCCTGCTCCGTGATGGCTGCCTCGCCCCGGCGCCACCGGTCTCGGAGCAGGGCTGAACCGCCGCCGCTCCGTAACCTGCACCCACCTTTGGCACCGCCTCTGTCATGACCATCGCCCTGCTCGTTGCCCTTGTCGGTTCGTTGGCGCTGATGTCGGTGATCATCCGCCGGCTTGAGAAGGCCTGAGCACCCCCTTCAGGCCAGTGAGCCCCGCCTTCAGGCCAGTGAGCGCCCACGCCAGGTCCAGCCTCGGCCGGTGGTGGTTTTCCAGATCGAGGCCAGCGTGATCGCGGCGATCAACCCACCGCCCAGCCCGGCCAACCACCAGTGCCGTGCCGGCAGCAGCACCCGATGCTGCGCCCAGAGCCGCAGGGCCAGGTGCAAGGCAATGCCGGCCGCCGCCGGGGCCAGCAGCGGCGAAAGGTTTCCTTCCTGCAGGCTGTCGATCCCGGCCAAGGCCAGCAGCAGCCAGGGACCGCTGAACAGCAGCAGCGTCACAACGCCACTGGCGAGCACCAGCGCACCGTTGCCCTGCAAGCCCAGATACCAGTTCTTGGTCCAGCCTTCCCAGAGGCCGGCGAAATCGCGGTACATCCTCAGGCTCACAAGATCCAGCGCCAGCAGGTAACGCAGCCGGAACCCCTGCCCCTTGATCGCCCGCGCCAGGGCCATGTCCTCCACCACTTCCGCCGCCACGGCCCGGTGCCCGCCGATGGCGTCGTAGGCGCTGCGGCGAAACAGCATGAACGGCCCGGCAGCAAAAGCGCTGGGGTCGTGTGGGTCGTTGGTGCGATCGGTGGGGAAGCCCAGGGTGAGCAAAAACGCCACGATCGGCTGCACCAGCCACTCCGCCAGGCAGCCGCAGGCCAGGCGCGGCGCCAGGCTGAGCAGGTCACTGCCCTGTTGTTTGGCGTCCTGCAGGGCGGCCCGTAGCGCGCCCGGGTCCACGCTCACATCCGCATCGACAAACAGGATCCAGCCGTGGGGGGTGGCCGGCGGCCGTTGCCGTGAGGCTTCGCTGCACGGCCAGTTCTTGCCACACCAGCGCTCCCCGACCGGCCGGGGCCCGCAACGCAGCACCTGCCCTGCCGGCAGAGGCACGGGGGCGGATGCTGGGGTCGCCCGTTCTGCGATCACGGCTTCCGCCTTGCGGATGGTGTCGTCGCTGGAGCCATCGTCGGCCACCAGCACCTGCCAGTGGCCGCAGGGTGGATCGCTCGCCAACAGCGCCCTCAGGCAGCCCTCAATGTTGGCGGATTCGTTGTAAGTGGGCACCACCACCAGCAGATGGTCGTCGTTGGCGGTGGCGAAGTCAGTGGCGATGGCGGTGGCGATGGCGGTGCCTTCGGCGCTGCTGCGGCCTTCGCCATTGGCGCGCTGGAGCCGGGGAGCACGCCGCAGGATGACCTCCAGCAGCACCAGCATCAAGGCCAGCCCGGCAACCACCGACCAGCCAAGCGTCAGCGTTGCTGTATGCCAATCGATCGTCAGCGCAACTGAGAACCAGCCGACCGTTGAGATTGCCGGCCACGTGAACGTCAGCACCAGCGCCATTCACGCATCCTCATCAGCTTGGGTGTCCGCCCTCCAGCATGGGGCTGCGGCCCCAGCGAAGCAGGCACCGGCAGGGGGGCCAGCATGGTGGATTGTCAAAGGCGGACCCAGCCTGGGATCCTCAGCACCACTGAATTCCCGCAATGCTCGGTTGACAGCCTCTTCGCCTGGCAGGCCTATCACCAGGCCATCTTGGGAACGGCGTCAAGCACAAATATCTCTGCTCATTTAGAAATTCATCGAGATATGCATTCCGTAATGAATATCTTCGTGCCATCGCATTCTCTTGTACCAGTTGCAAACAGCCTCAATCGCCAGCCATCGCGCAGGTTTGAACAAATCCCACAGGGTGGTCATTGAGCAGAAGTCAATGCTGCCTCAGCAGAGAGGATGGACGGCGAGTCGCGGCGTGGCAGTGGCGCTTAAGGCTGTGCCACAAGTCCCACTGGCATGAGCGCAACGTGGAGCTTGGGCGGCACGCTGATTGGCAACCAGGGTCACATTCGGTCACCGCTGGTGCTGCGGCAATGCTTGCCACTGAGGAGCGGTTCGATTTAGTTAAAGGCCCCTGAGTGTCACCACGATGGACGGACGCATGCAACGGCTATTGCTCACGTCGCTGCTCCCCTATTCCATGGCCCTGGCACTGCTGCTGCACGTGCCGGCGCGGGCCTCCACCTACCAGGCGCTATGTGGGACCGCCGCCTGCACCGTGAACCTCGACGCCAACGGCATCGCCTCGCAGGGGCGTTTCATCCCGATCGGCCGGGTGGCGCAGTGGTTCACCGGAGGCCAGGAAACCTTCGACACCACCAACGGCACCGTGGGCGCGATCGGTGGCGGCACGGCCGGGGCGATTGCCGGTGGCGTGCTGCTGGGGCCGATCGGGCTGGTGGGGGGCATGGTGGGCGGCGCCTTTGCGGGCTCCAGGGCCGGCAAATCGGCCGACCTGTATTTCACGGTGGTGGGTTATGACACCGCGGGCCAGAAAACCACCTTCAGCTTTCGGTTTGTGAACCCGACACCGGCCAACCAGCTGAAAACTGAACTGCCGATGTTCACCGGTCTGGCGATGGGCCAGGTGCGCCCGATTGCGGAATTGCAGCGCACCGGCATCGCCCTGCCGGAGCGGCTGTCAGACCTGCCGCCCTCCCTGGCGATCCCCTCCCAGCCCTACGCCCCGGGACGCTGAGGCCTGCTGCATGGAGGTCTGCTGCATGGAGGCCTGCTGCATTGATCCCCAGGTTTGGTCGCAACGCGCAGAAGCGCACCAGAGTGGAGCCATCTGCAGGCACCGGCCTTGAACGCGCCTCTGCCCCCAGAGCCCACCGCTCCAGACCCCATCGGGACGCTTGAGGAACACGGCGTGCCCGAGGCCTTACTGCGGCTGGCTCCGTTTCTGGTGGGGCCGGCGCGGCGGGGTGTGGTGGGCTCAAGCCGCTATGCGCGCACCCTGCGCGATGCGGTGCACCGGGCCGCCGCCGACCCCGCGCACGGGCCGGTGCTGCTCTCGGGGGAACCGGGGCTGGAGAAGGACAACCTGGCGGCCCTGATTCATCGCGGCTCCAGCCACCGCCGCCGCCTGATGGTGCGGCTGGATGGGGCGCTGCTGCGGGCCGACGGCAGTGACCTGTTTGGTGTCGCCGGCAGCGGTGGGCACGGCGCGTTGTTGGAGGCCCTTGGCGATGGCGCCCTGCTGATCGACCAGCTCGACCGGGTGGATCCCGCCCTGCTGCCCGCCCTGCTGCAGCTGGCCCGCGACGGTAGCTGGCAGGCACCGGGGGAGCCGCCGCCCCAAGACCAGGCCACCGCGAGCCATCACTTCGCGGGGCGTGTGTTCTTCACCGCCGAATCGGCCCTGCCGGCCTTCGATCGGGTCTGCAGCCGCATCCGGGTGCCAGCGCTGCGGGTGCGGCGCCAGGACCTGGGCGAATGGCTGCGGTACCTGCTGCGCCAGCAGAGCCGCCACCTCGGCTGGCCGGTGGCGCCGGCGGTGGGGGCAGAGGTGGTCCGGCGCTTGCAGACCCACGATTTCCCCGGCAACATCCGCGAGCTCAAACAACTGGTGGAGCGGGCCCTGCGGCAACTGCCGGTGCCGTCCGCCGCCACGGCCGGCGAACGCCAACCACCGCTGCTGCCCGAAGAGGTGTTCTGGCTGGCGCCACGGCAGCCTCGCCTGCGCTTCGATCTCTGGCGCTGGAAGCCCTCCCTGCGCGGTCGCATGCGCTCGCCGCGCTTCTGGAACGCCCTGCTCTTCGGCCTGGTGAGCTGGGTGTTCGTGCTGGTGAACATCTGGCTGTGGGCCGGCCCCCAGGACCGCGCCCACAACGGCGGACTGGTGTTCTTCTGGGCGTGGTGGTGGCCGCTGATCCTGATCAGCTACCCGCTGGTGGGGCGCCTGTGGTGCTCGTTCTGTCCGTTCATGGTGTGGGGAGAGATCGCCCAGCGGCTGTCCCGTGCCGTGGGCTGGCGACCCGCCGCCTGGCCCCACGGCGACACCGACGCCTGGGCGGCGCCCTGCCTGGCGGCCGGCTTCGCGGCGATCCTGCTGTGGGAAGAGCTCAGCGGCATGGAAAACGTGGCCCGGCTGAGCAGCAGCCTGCTGCTGGTGATCACCGCCGGCGCCGTGATCTGCTCGGTGCTGTTCGAGAAGCGCTTCTGGTGCCGCTATCTGTGCCCGGTAGGGGGCATGAACGGCCTGTTCGCCAAGCTCTCGGTCGTCGAGTTGCGTGCCCAGGCCGGCGTCTGCGCTGGCAGCTGCAGCAGCTACGCCTGCTTCAAGGGTGGGCCGGCGGAAGGGGAGGGGCTGGCCACAGCTGGCTGCCCGCTCGGCACCCATCCCGCCCACCTGACCGACAACCGCAACTGCGTGCTCTGCCTGACTTGCGTCCAGGCCTGCCCGCACCGCTCGGTGCAGCTGAGTGTGCGGCCCCCCGCCGCTGATCTGCAACGGGACATGCGGCCGCCGGCGGGGGAGGCCGGCCTGATCCTGGTGCTGGCCGGTGGCGTGTGCCTGCACGTGTGGCAACGCCTGCTGGGCGGCCTGCCGCTGGCGCCCGCCAGCCTGCAGGAGGGCCCGCTGCTGCCCCGCCTCGCCTTCGCCGCTGTGGCACTGGCGCTGCCGTCGGCGCTCTTCCTGCTGGCCCGGCTGGTGGCGGCACTGCGGAGCTCCGTGCCGGCCCCGGGCCTGCGCCTGGCGCTCTACGGCCTGCTGCCGTTGCTCTGGGCGCTGCTGCTGGCCCGCCATCTGCCGCTCGGCATGGCAGAGGCGGGCCTGGTGCTGCCCGTCAGCTTCCAGGCACCGCTTCCGGCCTGGAGCGCCGACCCCCACGTGATCGCCTTCTGTCAGAGCGTGGTGGTGCTGGTGGGCGCCGCAGGCTCCCTGCTGCTGCTGCGCCGCTTGCTGACGCCGGGGCGCTTGTCCCTGTGGGGCGGCTGGCTGGCGGCGCTACTGCTGGCCACCTCGGGCCGCTGGCTGGTGGCGGTGGGCTGATGGCGGTGGGCTGATGCACTGACCACGGATCACCGATCACCGGGTCGCGGTTCACGGTTCACGGTTCACGGTTCACCGTTCATAGGAGGCGCTGGCTGGTCGGCGCTAGCAGCGGAGCGCCATCCAGGCGGCGGATCGCCACCACCCCTGGCCTTGGCGGCCGCCCCGGCACCCCCGACGGCCAGTTCGAGCCCAGCGGCACCCAACGCAACTGGTCAAAGGGGAGGCCATCGCGGTTGACCAGCCGGTAGCCCTGACCTTCGCGGGCAGCGCCGGCCCTGGTGCCATTCGCTTCGCCGGGGTGCTGCACGGCCAGAAACAGGCTGGTTTCGGCGGCATCGAAACAGGGACCGCACAGCTCGCATTCCATCGGCCCCGTGGCGAACAACAACGCCTCCCCCGCCGCCGGCCCGCTGCGGGGCAGCAACCAGCAGCCGTTGTTGCCGAACTGCAGGATCTCCCTGCCGCGGCCGGCGTGGTCGGTGACCATCCAGAGGTTGCCGGCGCGATCGAAGGCGAGGTTGTCGGGGTTGGTGAAACCGGCGCCGCCCTGCCATGGCGTGCCGCCGGTGGCCGCCATGCGCCAGCGGAAGCGGCTGCCCGCTGCAGGACCGCCATCGCTGAGCCGCATGATCCAGCCGTGCGGCCAGCTGGCTTCACCGGCCGGGCCACGGAAGATGGCGGGATCGGCGCGGCCATCGGCATTGGCGCCGCCGGCGGTGAAGGCGATCAGCAGGTCGCCGTTGAGGGGATCGAGATCGGTATCTTCCGGCCGCGCCGAGGGCGTGGCGCCCGCGGCGGTGGCGGCCAGATGGGCGTCGATCAGGATTGCCCCCATCCGCTGCTCGCCCTCGCCTGGGTAGAGGTCGCCGAGGGTGGGGAAGCGGCGGCGGTAGTCCACCACCTGGGCATCGCTGCTGAACGTTTCGGCGCCGGCGCGGCGACGGTCGCTGTGGGGCAAGCGGCAGGCCTGCGGCACGCCGTGGCCTTCGAAGTGGCTGGGCAGCAGCGGATCCACGGCCGTGCTCGGCGTCAGCGGCAGCCACTGGCCGCTGCCGTCAGCGGCGAAGCGGGCCGCCTCCAGGCGGCCGTCCTGCAGCAGGCGGGAGTTGGTGGGGTCGGCGGGATCGCTGATCCGCCCCGCGCTCACGAAGCGATAGAGATGACCCCCCATGCGGTCGCAGCCGGAATACACCACCAGCGGCTCACCCGCCTGCGCCCGCACCGCCACTGCCTCATGGCGGAAGCGCCCCAGCCAGCTGTGCTTCACGGCAGGCTGCTCGGGCCGCTGCGGATCCAGCTCCACCATCCAGCCATATTTGTTGCCCGCCAGGGCAAAGGGGTTGCCGAGGCCCTTCACCCGCTGCTCGCCGAACTGGAAGGGCAGCTGGGCCGGCGGCGAGGCGCTGCCATCGGCAAACACCGCTTCGGCCACCTGATCCTGGAAGTTTTCCTCAGCGCTGAGCACCGTGCCCCAGGGGGTGACGCCGCCGGCACAGTTGGCGAAGGTGCCGATCACACGATCGCCGAGGCCGTCGTCATAGCCGAGGCGCTCGCGGGCGCGGAACACCGCCGCCGCCGGCCCGCTCACCCGCAGCAGGGCGGCCGGATCCTCCAGACCGCTGAGCCCATCGATGCGCCGGTCGTAGCGGCCGGACTCCCGCCGCCAGCTGCCCTCGCCATCGCGGCGCAGGGCGATCACGCCGATGCCCAGATCGCGCAGGGCCGCCGCCGCCAGCTGGCGGCACTGCCGTGCCAGCAGACCAGCCGGATCCAGCGACGGCACGTCCACAGCACCGCCCCGCTCCACCAGCGCCTGGATCACGGCGCGGGCGGGCAGCTCCTCACCGGTGGCCTCCTTGAAGCCTTCGAGCCAGGGCCGCGGGCTGATGTACTCGAAGTTGACCGTCAGCAGCGCCAGGCCATCGCCCAGCTCCCGCAGGGCCAGGTAATCGTTGTTGTAGCCGAAGCGGCCCGCCGCCACCGGCTCGCCCCACACCGCCACCAGTTCGGCGCGGTAGCCGTCCGGCACCACCAGCCGGTCGTCGAGCGTGATCACGCTGAACAGGCGCTGCTGCTCGGCGCCGCTGAGCCCAGCCACCGGCAACGGCAGGGGGCCGGGCAGGGGCTTGAAGGGCAGTGCGTTGGGGGAGGGAGGCCGCCGCGCGGCCGTGCGGGAAAGGGCCTGGGCGGCCGGCGGGTTGGCCCCGCCCGAAGCGGCGGCAGCGGCAACCGATACCCCCAGGAGGGCCAGCAGCTCGCGGCGGCGCAGGAGCGGATCAGCAGCCATGGGTCATGGCGATGCGCAGCGGGCGCACGCCCCAGATGCCATCGCAATACTGGCGGATGGCACGGTCGGAGGAGAAGAAGCCGCTGCGGGCGGTGTTCAGCAGCGACCGGCGGGTCCACAGGGCCGGCTGGCTCCAGGTGCGGCTCACCTGATCTTGGCAGGCGAGGTAGTCGTTGAAATCCGCCAGCAGAAAATAGGGATCGGCCCCCCGGATGGAGTCGACCAGGGGGCGGAACAGGTTGCCATCCCCTGCGCTGAAGTGGCCCGCGCTGATCAGATCCAACGCCTCGCGCGCCAGGGGTATCGCGTCGAGGCGGTCGTGGGGTTGACCTTTGGCGCGCAGCTCGGCGATCTGCTCGCTGGTGCGACCGAACAGGAAGAAGTTGTCGGCACCCACCTGATCGCGGATTTCGATGTTGGCCCCGTCAAGGGTGCCGATCGTGAGCGCACCATTGAGGGTGAATTTCATGTTGCCCGTGCCGGAGGCCTCCAGCCCGGCGGTGGAGATCTGCTCGGAGAGATCGGCCGCCGGATACACCTTCTCCCCCAGCTTCACGTTGTAATCGGCCAGGAACACCACCTTCAGCAAGCCGCGGACATCGGGGTCGGTGTTGATCACACCGGCCACGCCGTGAATGAAGCGGATGATCAATTTCGCCATCGCATACCCCGGCGCCGCCTTGCCCCCGAAGATCACCGTGCGCGGCACCATGCCATCGCTGTCGCCGCGCTTGAGCCGGAGGTACTGAGCCACCAGTTGCAGGGCATTGAGGTGCTGCCGCTTGTATTCGTGGATCCGCTTCACCTGGACGTCGAACAGGCTGGCCGGATCGATCACCTGACCGCTGCGCGCCTCGATCAGGGCCGCCAGGCGCTCCTTGGCGGCGCGCTTCGCCCCGGCCCAGCGCTCCAGAAAGGCCGCATCGTTCTGCCAGGTTTCCAGCCGCTGCCAGAGCTCCGGAGCGGCAGGCCAGGCGCTGCCGAGCGCTTCGTCCAGCAAGGCGCCCAGGTCGGGATGGGCGAGGGCCAGCCAGCGGCGCGGCGTCACCCCATTGGTGACATTGGTGAAGCGCTCCGGCCAGAGGCGGGCGGCGTCGGGGAAGAGGCTGGTGCGCACCAGCTCGCTGTGCAGGCCGGCCACGCCGTTGATCCTGTGGGCCGCTGCCACGGCGAGGTGGGCCATGCGCACCCGCTTGCCACCCGTCTCATCGATGATCGACACGCGCCGCAGCAGGTCGTTGTCGCCCGGATGCCGCAGCCGCACCTCCTGCAGAAAGCGGTGGTTGATTTCCAGGATCACCTCCAGATGCCGTGGCAACAGCGAGGCGAACAGGCCCAGGTCCCAGCACTCCAGCGCCTCCGGCAGCAGGGTGTGGTTGGTGAAGGCGATCGACCGGCTGGTGATGTCCCAGGCCGCCTCCCAGCCCAGCTCCCGCTCGTCCACCAGCAGCCGCATCAGCTCGGCCACGGCGATCGCCGGATGGGTGTCGTTGAGCTGCACGGCCCAGTGTTCGGCAAACGCTTCGATCGGGATGCCCCGCAGCATGAGGCTGCGCACCATGTCCTGCAGGGAACAGCTCACGAAGAAGGCCTGCTGCCGCAGGCGCAGCCGCCGTCCGGCGTCACTGCCGTCGTTGGGATACAGCACCTTGGAAAGCGTTTCCGAACCCACCTTCTGCTCCACCGCGCCGTAGTAATCACCGCGGTTGAAGGCATGGAAATCGAAGTCTTCGGCGGCGCCGGCCCGCCAGAGCCGCAGCCGGTTGCAGCTGTTGACGCGAAAGCCCAGCACCGGCACATCGTGGGGAATGCCGATGACCGCTTCAGCAGGCACCCAGCGATGCCGCAATTCCCCGCGTTCATCGCGGATCTGTTCGGTGTGGCCGCCAAAACCCACCCTGCAGCTGCGCTCGGGTTGGATCAATTCCCAGGGCCAGCCTCCCTTCAGCCAGCCGTCGGTGATCTCCACCTGCCAGCCGTTTTCGATCAGCTGATCAAAGATGCCGAACTCGTAGCGGATGCCGTAGCCGGTGGCGGGGATCTCCAGGCTGGCCAGCGACTCCATGTAGCAGGCCGCCAATCGTCCCAGCCCGCCGTTGCCCAGGCCCGGCTCATCCTCTTCATCAAGCACCGTGTCGAGGTCGTCGATGCCAAAACGCCGCAGGGCTTCACGGGCCTGCTCGGCGATGCCGAGCATCAGCAGGTTGTTGCCCAGCTGCGGGCCAATCAGGAACTCAGCCGAGAGGTAGGCCACCGCCTTGGGCCGCAGCCGCCGCAGCTCGTCCTTGTAGGCGAGGTGACGGGTCATCAGCCGGTCGCGCACGGCATAGCTGAGCGCCATGTAGAGGTCGTGGGGGCTGGCCCCCCTGGCCTGCCGTCCCAATGTGTAAAAAAGGTGTTCGGTCATGCCGTCGACCAGATCCTCAGCGCTCAGCCCGTTGCGTTGCGGGTCGCCGTAGCTGGCCGGCAGGGGCAGGTCGGAACTGGAGGGCGCCAGGCTCGGCGTCTGCGGTCCAGACATGGCTGACGGGCGTGGAACCCTTTCACGCTGTCGGTGGCCGGTTAAGGGCTGATCAACAGGCGGTTGGGCTTCGGAAGCCGTCACATTTCGCGGTCAGCTCCGCCGATGATGGAGGTCCTCCCTGGCGGCGAGCGTGAGCGGCCCATTCGAGGACAGTGACGCCAGCTGCCCCGGCCAGGCAACGGCGGTGTGCTGTCGGGCCGACCTGGTGCTGGTGTGTGGCCTCGGTTCGCTGGGCCAGGCCTGCCTGAGCCGCCTGCTCAGCTTCGATGTGCCCCTGGCGGGGCTCGATCTGCAACCGCCCAGCTGGCTCGATCCCTCCCTGCGGCAGCGGCTCGGCGCCGGGCTGCTGCAAGGCGACATGCGCCAGCCCGGTGATCTGCTGCGGGCCGGCCTGCACCAGGCGCGCGCCGTGCTGCTGCTCAGTTCCGATGGCTCGGTGAACGTGGAAGCGGCGTTGCAGTGCCGCCTGCTCAACCCCGACGCCACGATCGTGCTGCGATCCTCCAGCCGGCAGGCCAGCCTGGGGGCCCTGCTGGAGGCCCGCCTGCCCGGTCTGGCGGTGGTGGATCCGGCCTTGCTGGCCACCGGTGCGATCAGCGGCGCGCTGCGCCCGGGCGAAGCCGCCGCCAGCTTCGAAGCCGACGGCCAGCTGTATCACCTGGTGGAAGGGCCCCGCCAGGACCCTCGCTGGCAGCGCCCGGTCCATCTCACCGAGCAAGCCGGGGGCGGTGGGAGCGATCTGCTGCTCACGCCGGGATCCCTGCACCCGCTCGGGGTGGCGCCCATGGCCGCCGGCCATCACTCTGAAGCGGCGGCGGGGGTCTTCGCGCTGCCACGGCGGATGCTGGCGCCGTTCGCCCGCCGTTCACGGGCCCAGTGGCTGGCCATGAGTGCCCTGGCCCTGCTGCTGGTGATCGGCCCGCAGCTGTTTTCGCAGCCGGGCAGCTGGCGGCAGGGGATGTTCGTC
This sequence comes from Synechococcus sp. ATX 2A4, assembly GCF_024346375.1. Lineage (GTDB taxonomy): Bacteria > Cyanobacteriota > Cyanobacteriia > PCC-6307 > Cyanobiaceae > MW101C3. Next base: position 201,434 of record NZ_JAGQCV010000001.1, read on the forward strand.
ACCCTTGCCCTGCTCAAGGGGGAATACGTCGATCCGGTCAACGTGCTGCTCGATGGCGGCGCCGGCCTGGCGGAGGCCAGCGGCTGGCTGATCACCGGCACGCTGCTCTATTCGCTGGTGGGCACCCTGCTCACGTCGGCCCTGGTGGCCGTGCTGCTGGAACGGCTGCTGCGCGATCGCCTCGTGCGCAGGCGCCCCGCCCGGCTGCGGCGGGGGCTGCGGCCGGTGTTGCTGGTGGAAGGCGCCAACCTGGCGCGGGGCGTGGCGCACGCCCTCCAGCGCCAGAAGTTGCCCGTGGTGCGGGTGCAGCCGGGTGAGGAGTGGGAGGGGCAGGACGCTGGTACCCCCATTTACGAGAGCGTCGATGCGGCTCTGACCGCCCTCCGGGGAAGCAGGGTGTCGGCGGTGGGTCTGCTCTCCCCCGATCTATTGGCGAATCTGGAAGCGGCCCTGGCGCTGCAGCGGCGCTGGCCCGAGGCACGGCTGGCGGTCCTGGCCCATGCCCTGGCGGCGGCACCCAGGCTGGGGCAGCTGCTGGGCGGGGTCACAGTGATCTCGGCGGTGGACCTGGCCGCTGACGCCCTGGTGGCCACCGCCTTCGGGGAACGGGTGGAGGGGGTGGTGGGCATCGGCGGCCACCATCTGCTGCTGGTGCGCTACCGGATCGCGCCCGGCGACACCCTGCTCGGCCGCACCATCGCCCGCTTGGAGCAGGGCTATGGCGTCACGGCCGTGTCCCTGCGGCGCCGCGGCAGCGCCACGGTGATCGAGCTGCCGGCCTGCGATCTGGTGCTGGCTGCGGGCGATGGCTTGCTGGTGTTGACCACGCTGGCGGGGTTGCGCCAGATCGAGCGCGGCGACGCCGTGCCGCCGGGCTGGCGGTTGCGGCTGCGCGTGCAACACGGGGTGGAGGGCGACGCGCGTTTCGAGCTGCAGCAGTGCCTGGCCCGCTGGCTGGGCTGCGCGCCAGGGGAGATCATCGGGCTGCTGGCGGAAGGCGAGGCCCTCACCGCGCCGCTCGACCGCGAGCCCGCCGAACGGTTGCATGATGAGCTGCGGCGGCTGGGAGTCGGCAGCCAGCTGGAAGCCCAGCCCTCAGGCGAGAGCTGAACGGCGCAGCACCTGGATCAGCAGAATGGCGCAGTTTCCGTATCAGGGGCCCTTCACGCCGGCCGCGATCGCGGCGGTGCCCTGGGGGGAGAGGGCGTAGCCGAGAAAGGCCTGGACGGCGGGCCCCGCCGGCTCGCGGTAGGCGTAAAGCAGGGGCCGCTTGAAGGGGTAATCCTGCGCTTCCGGGGTGCTGCCATCGATCGGCACCACCCGCACCGTCTGTTGATCGGCCACCTGGGCAAAGGTGGCGTAGCCGATGCCATCGCTGCCGAGCAGGCGCAGCATCGGCGTGGTGGCGTCGCGCTCCATGGTGGTGATGGTGGGGCCGCTGCCGAAGGGCTGCCCCTCCAGCACCAGGTCACGGAAGGCCGAATGGGTGCCGCTGACGCTGGGGCGGTTCAGCACCCGGATGGCCCGATCGGCGCCGCCGAGGGTGGCCCAGTTGATGATCTCGCCGCGAAAGATCTGCACCGCCTGGCTGCGGGAGAGGCCACGACGGAAGGGGTTATCCATGCCGACCACCAGGGCGATCTGGTCGTCGGCCACCGGCACGGCCCTCAGCCCCCGGCCCTGCTCCTCCGGCGAAAGCGGCCGCGAGATGGCCGCCAGGGTCACGGATCCGCCCAGCAGCGCCTGGATGCCGTTATCGGTGCCGACCGCGGCGGTGCTCACCTCGGTGCCAGGGAACGCTGCCATGAAGCCGGCCTTGAGGGCTTCGTTGATCAACACCATGCTGGTGGAGCCATCGATGCTGATGGCGGTGCCGGCCGGCACGGCGGCTGGCGGCGGAAAGGCCGCCGCCTCAGGATTCTGGCCCGGCAGGCTGGGCAGCCCCTGGGGCAGGCCGGGCAGGGAAGGAGGGGAGCCCAGCAGGCCGAGCAGCTGGGTGCGGCCACTCCATAGCGCGCCAGCCCCGATCAACAGCAGCAGGATGAACACAATCGGCGGTGGGCCGCTGCGCTTGCCACCGGATTTTTCTTCGTTCATGGTTGCCTGTCTTCGAACTGGGGCATGGGGGCGGCCTCAAGGGCCTGCAGCCGCTGGGTCACCTCCGCATCGAGCGAGAGCTGCTCCAGATCGGCCGTGAGCTTTTCCTGGGGATTTTCGCTGAGTTCGGCGAGGGCGGCGTTGCGCAGATTGCGCCCCTCCACTGCGTTCTTGGCCTGTTCGAAGGAGGAACGGGCGGAGCCGATGTCGAAGTCGTTGTTGACCTGGGCGATCGATTCGAGCGCGGCGTTAACCTCCGCCAGATCTTTCATGTTCTGCATGTCGCTCTTGTAGTGCTCGAGCTTGAGGCGCTCCCGGTTGAGCTTGTCCTTGGAGGCAGTGACATAGGCCTCAGCCTGCTGCACCTGCTGCTCGAGGGCGGGCAACAGCTTCTCGATCTGAATGGCGCGGCCCATCGCCAGCTTGGCGCCGTCGATCTGGCCGGCCTTCTGGGCCAGCGCGGCCTGCTGTTCGTAGGTGCTGAGCTCGATTGTTTTCGCCTGATATTTCTTCTTGGCCCGCTCATAGGCACCCACCTGCATGGCCACCGCCTGGGCGAGTTTCTGCACGGAAAGCTGCATCGACTGCAGGGATTCCTCGGCCACGGCCACGGCGATCTGGCCGCCGGATTCCACCGGCCGCCCCCACAGCCAGCGCCAGCTGCCCACCACCACACGGCCAGCCCGATCACCCATCAGCCAGTAGATCAGTCGCTTCACAAGTCTGTGCGGCGTCGCCCCAGCGTACGCAGTCCGTCCAGTGCGGATCAGATCCCCTCCGCCCGCCTGGCCTCCGCCATCAGCCGCTCCAGCCGGGTCAGCACCGATTCATTGCTCATGCGGTTGTTGAGCCGCTCGGCCAGCAGCGGAAAGGCGAATGGCCCCGGGCGTGGCGTGAGCTCCAGGCGCAGCTCGCTGGCCCGCAGGCGTGTGAGGGCGGCCTGCAGGCGGCCGAGCTCCAGCTGCTCATCGAGCACCTCACGGCGTGCCTGGGCCAGCAGGCGGTTGGCCGGTTCGTGCTGCAGGAACACATCAAACAGCAGGCTGGCGCTGATCTGCAGCTGGCCGCCGGTTTTGTTCTGGCCGGGAAAGCCGTTCAGCACCAGGCCGCTCACCTGGGCGATGGCGCGGAAGCGGCGGCGGCACAGCTCCGAGAGGTTGATCGTGCGCTCCAGGTCGTCCTGCAGCCCCGCCGCATCCAGCAGCGCCTCGCCGGCCTGCTCGAACAGCGCGGCGAAGGGATAGCCGCGCGGAGCCAGCAGCTCGAAGCCGTAATCGTTCACCGACACCGTGATGGTGCCCGGCTGCAGCCGCGCCAGGCGGCCGGCCCAGAGGAAGCCAAGGCCCTCATGCACGAAACGCCCTTCAAAGGGATAGGCGTAGAGGTGGCTGCCCTCACGGCTGCGGGTGATCTCCACCAGAAACTCGTGCGCGCGCGGCAACGCCGACAGCTCGTGCTGGCGGCGCAGCAGGGGCTCCAGGGCGCGCAACTCAGGGGTGTCGAGCGTGGCGGGGCCCGCCGGATCGGGGCTGGCTGATGGGTGAGTGCCGCTGTGGTCGTTGGCCGCCAGGGCCCGGGCGCAGCGGTCGACCTCCTGGCGCAGGTGTTCGCTGAGCAGGTCGGAGAGGGCCATCTGCCCACCGGCCCAGGCCGGCACCAGGGTGCTCTTGCGGCTGCTGGCCTTCACCAGGGCGGTCATGTCGCGCAGGCGCACGAACTCCAGCTGGCGGCCGGCGAAGAAGAACACATCGCCGGGCTTGAGCCGGCTGACGAATCCCTCCTCCACATGGCCGAGTGTGGCGCCCCGCACCACCTTCACCGTGATCGAACGGCTGGCGGTGATCGTGCCGATGTTGAGGCGGTGCAGGCGGGCGATGGCGGTCTCGCGCACACGAAAGCGGAAGGGGGCTTCTGGGTGCTCCTGTTGTGTCGGCATGCGTTCCGCCGCCGCCAGCGGCTCCCGTTCGAGCTTGCGGTAGCGGGGGTAGGCGCCGAGGCAGTCGCCGCCGTGCTCGAGGAAACGGAGGCACCACTGCCAGTCGTCGTCGCTGAGCTGGCGGTAGCTCCAGGCGCTGCGCACGTTGACCAGCTCCTGCTCCGGCTCAAAACCCGGCCCGCAGGCCAGGGTGGTGAGGTGCTGCAGCAGCACATCGAGGGGGGCCTGCGGCAGCCGGCGCCGTTCCACCAGCCCCGCCGCCAGCCCGCGTCGCATCGCGCTCAACTCCAACAGTTCCAGGGCGTTGGTGGGCATGAACAGCACCTGGGAGGTGCCGCCGGGGCAATGGGCGGAGCGGCCGGCCCGCTGCAGCAGCCGCGCCAGATTTTTGGCGCTGCCGATCTGCACCACCCGCTCCACCGGCTGAAAGTCAACGCCCAGGTCGAGCGAGCTGGTGCACACCACCCAACGGATCCCCCCCGCCTTCACCCCCGCTTCGATCGCCTCCCGTTCGGCCCGGTCGATCGAGCCGTGGTGCAGCGCCAGCGCCCCCTCCATCTCCGGGCAGGCATACCGCAGGCATTGATGCCACCGCTCCGACTGGTTGCGGGTGTTGGTGAACAGCAGCGTGGAGACGGCTGGATCGAGCGCCGCCACCAGCTCCTCGTACATGCGCAGACCCAGGTGACCGGCCCAGGGGAAGCCGTCGATCTGCTCGGGCAGCAGGCTGCGGATCTCGGTGTGGCGGCGCAGCTTGGCGGTGACGATCAACGGCGGCGCGGCTGCGGCCCCCACCGCCGCGCGCGCCGCTTCCTCCAGGTTGCCGATCGTGGCGCTGATCGCCCAGGTGCGCAGGCCCGGCCGCAGCCGGCGCAACCAGCTGAGGCACAGCTCGCACTGGCTGCCGCGCTTGCTGCCCATCAGCTCGTGCCATTCATCCAGCACCACCGTTTCCAGGCTGCCGAACAGCTCGCTTGCCTTGGCGCCCGCCAGCAACACCGACAGCGATTCCGGCGTGGTGATCAGGATCTGGGGCGGCTGGCGCAGCTGGCGGCTGCGTTCGGCGCTGGCGGTGTCACCGTTGCGAATGCCCACCCGCAGCGGCCAGTCCATCGCCTCGATCGGCGCGCGGATCGCCAGGGCCAGATCACGACTCAGCGCCCGCAGCGGCGTGACATACAGCAGCCGCACGCCCCCGCCGGGGCTGGCCAGCATGCGGGCGATGGGCCCCATCACGGCGGCGTAGGTCTTACCGGCGCCGGTGGGCACCTGGATCAGGCCGTCGCGGCCCTCCAGGCAGGCCTTCCAGCACTGGCGCTGAAACGGCATCGGCCGCCAGCCCTGGTGCCGGAACCAGTCTTCGATCGGGCGGAGCGAGGCGCCGGTGCGGCTGGCCAAGACGCGCCACCCGTCAGCTGGTGAGCACGGCCACCACCACGGCGGCGATCGCCAGGATCACAGCGCCCAGCACCAGGCCGGCGGCGGTGTTGCCCTTGCGGATCTCGCTGCGGTAGTCAATCGGCGAGAGGCGATCGAACAGCAGCAGGCCGCCATAGATGAGGATGACCCCCAGAAACGTCCAGCCAACCGTCAGCAGCAACTGGAGCAGCGGTTTGACCATGACCACGTCACGCCTTCGCCGTCAGGGTAGGGACTCCCCGGGAGCGGGCCGAGCGGGCGGCGGCGCCGGTGCGGCCGCTGCAGGGGCCACCACCGTGCGCTGGCCCCTGCTGGCGCTGCTGCTGCCGCTGCTGCCGCTCTCGGTGCTGGCGCTCTCGGCGCTCGAACCGCCGCAGCGGCTGGTGCTGGTGGCGACGGAGGAGCAACCGGCCCGCAGCGAGCCTTTCGACCTGCGCGATGGCTGGCTGGGCAGCCCGCGGATCGCGCTGGAGGCGGAGATCCCCGACAACAGCACGGTGGAGCTGGGGGTGCGCCTGCTCGACGAGGCCGGCCGGCCGGTGCTGGAGCTGTTCAAGGATGGCTGGCGCGAAAGCGGCACCTGGGCCGAAGGTGGCGAAAGCGGCAGCTGGCAGGAGCGGGACACAACGCTGCAGCTGCAATTGCGCCCGCAGACCAGCGGCCGCTTCCAGCTGGAGGTGACGCTCGATGAGCTGCTCGGCGTGAGTGGTCTGCCGCTGCAGGCACCTGTGACGCTGCGCGGCACGGTGCGCAACCACAGCGTGGCCGCCGCTCTGCTGCTGTACACGGCGGCGGTCAGCCAGGCGATCGTGCTCTGCCTGCTGGCGGCGGTGTATGGCGCAGCGCGCTCTCGGCGCCGGCTGCGGGTGGAGGAAGGGGTGGCGGCGCTGCGCCTGCCGCTGGGCGGGCCGGGCCTGGTGAAGCTGGTGGTGCGCGCCCGCTGGGAGCTTCCCGATGGCGCCAAGCCCGAGCACGATCCGCCCGCCCTGGCCCCGTTCAGCCTGAGCCTCAGCGATGGCGCCGGCCAGCGCCGCCTCGACCATCAGGCCACGTTGAAGGTCTGCCGGCACACCAATGATGGCGACAGTTGGCTCACACTCACGCAGACGCACCACCTGCGACTGGCGGAACCGGGCAGCTACCGGCTGCGGGTGACGGTGCCTGAAACCTTCAGCCCCCAGGGTGACCCCTGGGAGATCGAGTGGTTGCAGCTAAGCGTGGAGGATGGTGTGAAGACGGCGTTCCGGGTGCCGCTGCTGCCACTCCGGCCGCGGGGCGCCCGGGCCTGAGATGCTCACAGGGTAGGGAGCCCGCTTGCCATGCCCCGCGAACAAGCGGTGATCCTGCTGTTGGCCGTGGGCGCCGTGGGCGTGGGCACCACCGCGGCGATCCTGCAGCCCGCCCTGTTCCGCCTCGGCCAGGAGGGCACGCCGGCCAGTTTCAGCGGTGTGCGCTATGGCGGCAGCTACCGGGCGGGCCGCTGGGTGGCGGCGCCGGATCGCTCGCGCGCCTGGTCGGGCTTTCAGGGGCGCGGACCCGGCACCGCCAAGTGATCGCCCCGTCCGCCCCGCCGCTGCGCCCCCTGCAGGTGTGGGTGCTGCTGCTGGCGGCGGCGATGTCCTCCACCGTGAGCCTGGTGCTGGAGCTGATGCTCGCCACCCAGGCCAGCTATCTGCTGGGTGACCACACCCTGGCCACCGGCATCGTGGTGGGCACCTTCCTGGCGGCAATGGGCCTGGGGGCCTGGCTGAGCCAGTTCCTCGCCTGCGGCCCCAATCCCTTCGCTCGCCTGCTGCGGCTGTTCCTGTTGGTGGAACTGCTGCTCAGCCCGCTCTGCCTGCTGGCGCCCCTGGGGCTGTTCGCCCTGTTCGGTGCCGGCGGACCGGTGTGGCTGGGGCTGGTGGTGCTCACCGTGCTGGTGGGGGTGCTGGGCGGCATGGAGGTGCCGCTGCTCACCCGCCTGCTGGAGACCCAGCAGCACCTGCGCACGGCGCTGGCGCGGGTGCTGGCGCTCGATTACCTGGGCGCGTTGGTGGGGGCGCTGCTGTTTCCGCTGGTGCTGCTGCCCTGGCTGGGCCTGCTGCCCACCGCCGCCGTGCTGTCGCTGGTGCCGCTGCTCAGCTGCCTGGTGATCTGCCGGGTGTTTCCGCTGGAACGCCGCTGGCGCTGGCTGGTGGCCGGCACCTTGCCGCTGGTGGCCCTGGTGGCCTGGGCCGTGCTGCCCCTGGGCGACAAGATCGAAGACAGCCTCTACGACGACCCGGTGGTGGGCCGGGTGCAGAGCCGCCACCAGCGCATCGTGCTGACCCGCCGCCGCGATGACCTGCGCCTGTTCCTCGACGGGAACCTGCAGTTCTCGAGCCTCGACGAATACCGCTACCACGAGGCGCTGGTGCATCCGGTGATGGCCTTCCACCGGCAGCCGCGCCGGGTGCTGCTGCTCGGTGCCGGTGATGGCCTGGCCCTGCGGGAAGTGCTGCGCTGGCCGGGCGTGCAGCGGGTGGATCTGGTGGAGCTGGATCCCGCCATGCTGCAGCTGGCGCGCCGGCACCCTTTCCTGCGGCGTCTCAACCAGGGCAGCCTCGACGACCCGCGGGTGCATCTGCACACGGGAGACGCCTTCGAGCGGGTGCGGCACCTGGCCGGCACCTACGACGTGGTGATCGCCGATTTCCCCGACCCCGCCACCGCACCGCTGGCGCGGCTTTACAGCGTCAGCTTCTACGGCCGGCTGCTGCAGCTGCTGGCCCCGGACGGCCGGTTGGTGACCCAGGCCTCCACGCCCTTCTTCACCCCCAAGGTGCTGGCCTCGATCCAGGCCACCTTCGAGCAGCTGCCGCTCACCACCCGCGCGTACAGCGTGGATGTGCCCAGCTTCGGCCCCTGGGGCTTCGTGATCGCCTACCGCGCGGGCCAGAGCCTGCAGGCCACCCCGCTGCCGTTCATGGGCCGCTGGGCCGACGACGCCCAGATCGCCCGTCTGTTCCCCTTGGCGCGGGATCTGCGGTTAGCGCCCGGCGAGCAGGTGCGGCCGAACCGCCTGCTGCGTCCTGTGCTGGCCGAGTACCAACGCCAGAGCCGCTGGTCGGGGCCCTGAGGGTGGTGCCGATAAGCTCCCCGCTACCGGTGGCCGTGGCCGGGCTTTGAGAGCGAGCCGATGACGGTGTGGGTCCTGCTGCTGGCGCTCCTGGTAGCCGCTTTCGTGGTGCTGCAGCTGCGGCGCTGGCGCCGCCGCCCGGCCGCCCTGCCGCAGGACCGCACCCTGTTCACCCTCTGCACCGGCGACATCGTGCAGTTCGAAGGACGCGACTGGGTGGTGGAAGACCGGCTCCTGTACAACGAAGAAGGCTTCGAGTGGCTGGAGTATCTGCTGCGGGACGGCACCGACGGCCGCTGGTTGAGCGTCACGGAAGACGATTGGCTGGAGGTGAGCTGGCTGGAGGGTGTCAACGCTTCGGAGTTGGCGCTGGCGCCGCTGGTGGGCCCCGGCGCGGCCCACTTCCCGGCGCACGTGCAATTCGACGGGGTGCGCTATGCGCTCAAGGAGCAGGGCCAGGCCTCGATCAGCTCCAGTGCGCGGGTGATGAACCGGCGCCAGAGCGGCTGCCGCTACGCCGACTACACCGCTGCCGGTGGCCTGGTGTTATCGCTGGAGCAGTGGGATCTGGCCGCTGCCGCCGCCGCCGGCCAGGCCCCTGACCCGCCCGAACTCAGCGTGGGCCGCCTGATCGATCCCGCCCTGCTCACCCTGCTGCCCGGCGATGGGCGCTCGGTGTACCGCTGAGGCGCATGGCTGTCCCAAAGGGACGGCGTTCCGGTCAGCCGTCCTCGAGCAGGGCTTCGGCAGCGGCCAGGGTGTCGGCCTCAGCGGCGTGTTTGTCCTGGCGCCAGCGCAGGATGCGCGGGAAGCGCACGGCCACACCGCTGCGGTGCCGGCTGGAGCGCTGGATGCCTTCAAAGCCGAGGGTGAACACCTGCAACGGCTCCACCGCCCGCACCGGTCCGAAGCGTTCGGTGGTGTGGCGGCGGATCCAGCGGTCGAGTGCCGTGATCTCGGCATCATCGAGGCCGGAATAGGCCTTGGCGAAGCTCACCAGCTGGCGCGGGCTGCTCTCTGCTGCTGCCGTTTGCGGATCCGCCGTGGCCCACAACCCGAAGGTGTAGTCGGTGAAGAGGTTGGCGCGGCGGCCGCTGCCTGCCTGGGCGTAGAGCAGGACCGCATCGAGCTCCATCGGCTCGAGCTTGTGTTTCCACCAGTGGCCCCGCTTGCGGCCCGCCAGATACGGCGAGTCGAGCCGCTTGAGCATCAGGCCCTCGGCGCCGGCCTGGCGCGCCTGACTGCGCAGTGGTTCCAGCGCCTCCCAGCTCTGCAACGGCAGCCCGGCCGACAGGCGCAGGGACCCCTTGATGGCGTCTGCGGCCCCTTCCCGCACCGCGGCGCTGAGCTGGCCCAGGGCCTGCAGCCTCGCCGCCAGGGGCTGCAGGCGTTGGTCGCGGCCGCCCTCTTCCAGCAGGTCGTAGGCCACGAAGGCGGCCGGGCAGGCCTCACGCAGCGCGCGGCTCACGCTGCGGCGCCCCAGGCGCCGTTGCAGGGCCGCAAAGCCGAGCGGGCGCTCTGCCGCCGCCGGCCACACGATCACCTCGCCATCGAGCACGGTGCCGTCCGGCAGAGCATCGCCCAGGGCCACCAGCTCCGGGAAGCTGTCGTTCACGAGGTCTTCGCCGCGGCTCCAGAGAAAGGTGGTGCCGGCACGGCGGATCAGCTGGCCGCGGATGCCATCCCATTTCCACTCGGCGCGCCACTGGGCGGGGTCATCTGCCTGCAACCGCTCCGGCTCCAGCGGACTGGCCAGGAAAAAGGGATAGGGGCGGCTGATTGGGGCGGCCTCATTGCCGGCGGTGGGGCAAAGCAAGGCGGTGAAGGCGGCGCCACTGGGCTCGAAGCCGCCCATCAGCCGATGGGCCACCTCCGCCTCCTCCAGCTGGCTCACCACGGCCAGGGCGCGCGTGACCAGGCCGGTGGACACTCCCACCCGGAAGCCGCCACTCAGCAGCTTGTTGAACACGAACACCTGCGACGGTGGCAGGGAGGCCCAGATCTGCAGCAGCGCCTGCGCCTGCGCCTCGCCCTCCAGTGCCGCCAGTGCCGGCAGCCGCTCCGCCATCCACTGATGCAGGGGCAGATCCAGCGGCTCTTGAGCCGGCAGGTTCAATTCCGGCAACAGCAAAGCGATCGTTTCCGCCGAATCCCCCACCTGGGCGTGGCAGACGTCGAACAGCCACTCAGGCAGCCCCGCCGCCCCCAGGCAGACCTCCCGCAACCGCCGCCCGGTGAGCAGCCGTCGGCGCCGTTTGCCAAGCAGCAACTGCAACGCCCAGGCCGCATCGGCCGCCGGCGCCTCGCTGAAATAAGCCGCCAGCGCCACCACGCGCGCCTTGGTGCCGCTGCTGCGATCCAGGCACTCAAAAAGGTCGCAGAAGGCGTGCACGGGGCGGGAGTGGTTGGGTAGGGCCTCAGGCCCTGCGCCGGTTGTAGCGATCAGGGGCGAGGCGGTGTGAGGGGGCGTCCGTTGGCGGGCCAGCTGTTCCATGCTCCACCGCGACGCTGACACCGGCTCTCAACATCAACCACCAGCTGCAACCACTGCCCGTCAGATTGGCAACCGCTCCTGCTCAGATCTGTGAGCGATGACCTCAACGAGGAGCACCATGGCGCGGTGTTGCCGCAGATGGCATCACCGCGCCATGGTGCAGATCACCCGAACCGGGAGGCCTTGATGCGCCTGCGGAGCTTGCGGCTCCACCCGAAGGCCATGCCTGCCCCGAAGATGGGAAGCGGGCCTGGAACTTGCAGGGTGTAGAGCGTACCTTCATTATTGGCGCCGCCAAGATTGGTGGTGCCGTAGAAGATGTCAGCGGGTCCAGCGGTCAGTGCCGCTTCCGTACTTTCTCCATTGGCGCCATCGAAGCTGACAAGGCTGGTGATGGTGTTGCTGTTGCTGTCAAAGGAGAAGATCGAGCCAAAGTCATTCGCGCCTCCCTGGTCGGTGGTGCCGTAGAAGAGACCACCGCTGCCAGGGGTCAAGGCAGCGCTCGGGCTTTCTCCATTGTCGCTATTGAAGCTGACGAGGCTGGTGATGGTGTTGCTGTTGCTATCAAAGGAGAAGACCGTGCCTTCGTTATCGCTCCCGCCCCGTCGTGTGGTGCCGTAGAAGAGGCCAGCGCTGCCAGGGGTCAAGGCTGCACTTGGGCTTTCCCCGTTGGCACCCACGAAGCTCACGATGCTGGCAATAGTGTTGCTGTTGCTATCAAAGGAGAAGACCGTACCGCTGTTATGGGTCCCGCCCCTTTCTGTGGTGCCGTAGAAGAGGCCACCGGTTCCTTCGATCAATGCAGCGCTGGGTGTGGAGCCGTTGGCGCCAACGAAGCTGGCTAGGCTCGCGATGGTGTCGTTGTTGCTGTCAAAGGAGAAGACCGTACCGCCGTTGTGGGTCCCGCCCTCTTCTGTGGTGCCGTAGAAGATCCCGCCACTCCCGGCTGTCAAGGCAGCGGTGGGGTTGGCCCCGTTGCTGCCATCAAAGCTCGCGAGCGTGCTGATCGTATTGGTATTGCTGTTGAAGGAGAAGATCGCGCCCGCACTATTCGCCCCGCCGGCAGAGGTGGTGCCATAGAAGAGACCACCGCCGCCGGCGGTCAATTCAGCTCTGGGCCTGACACCGCCGTCGGTGCCACCAAAGCTGGCAAGGCTGGTGATCGAGCTGCCATCAAAGGAAAACACCGTTCCGAAGCCATCCGTTCCGCCGTTTGCCGTGACTCCGAAGAAGAGACCTGGGGGCCCGGCGGTCAAAGCAGCGCTGGGTCTGCCCCCATTGGGGGCGCCCGTGAAGCTGATGAAGCTGGTGATGGTGTTGGGGGCCGCCAGGCCTGGCAGTGGGGCAAGCGATGCCCCTGCCACAAAGATTGGGAAGAGAACTGTCCTCGACAAGCCTCCCCAAGCGGCGGCAGTAATCTTGGTATCGAGTGACACCATCGTTAGGGGTGACCAGGCAGTTCTGACGCCGATAGCTGCAGGCATGGCGCTTAAGGCCTTATTGGATAACGTCTACAAAAACTACACCCATTTTTCTCGATTATCCTCCAGTTGGAGTGGGCTCGATCACACCAGAAAGGCCAAGCCTCTGACCCCGCCGCTCAACTGGTGGCACCAAATCAAGCTGAGGCCGGTGAGCATCAGCAGCAAGGAGAAGTCACTGACGAAATTGTTGCAGCGCCTCCCGGGCATGGCCTGGCAGGGCTGACAGCCGCTGGGTTGGCGTCAGGCGCCTGGCCGTGCCACGCGCGATGCCGGCCTCGGGGCTCAGCCACCAACGCACGTCGCTCAACCGACGCCGCGCGATCAGCTCCAGCTGCCTCTGGCACCTGTCGCGGGGAGCCTGGAGGAGCAGATCTTTCGGAAGGCCCAGATCAAGCTGATCGTTCAACACCCGCGCCGGCACCCAGAAGGCCCGCGGCACCCCCAGCTCCTGCACCCAGCGCTGCACCAAGGTCCAGTCGATCGGAACGGTGGCCGTGCGCCGCAGCAAAGCCACGTCCCAGGCAGCCTTGGTGCCAAAAGCAAACAGATGGATGGTGGGGAGCCGTGCGGGGCGCCTCCAGCTGGCCGCTGAAAAAGTCTGGCGCCCAGGCACGAAGAGCGGGATCATCCACCAGTGGCAGCAGCGGGCGGGCCAGGCCGCAGGCCAGGGCTGCTCAGGGTGGTTCATGGCGTGGTGAAACACACGAGGGGCGGAACATGGGTTCACCGCCGCTGAAATGGATGGTGCGGATGCCCGCAGCGGCTGAAGCGCCGCCAGCGTCGCCGCCATGCCGCGTGCGCCCAGGATGGTGCTGTAGGGCGTGAGGGCCAGCGGGGCTTCGGCGGCCACGAATGGCTGCAGCTCGCCTGGTTGCGGCTGTGCCGTGCGCCGGGCGAGGAACACCACCCCCGCGAGCGGGACGCCAGCGGGGCCGTCGTTGGCAGCCACTTCATGGGGGTGGAACAGGGCCCCCTCCTGCCTCCGCAGAAAGGAAGGCGACGACTGAATGGAGCTCCACAGGCGGGGTGCCAGCAGCTCGTGGACTCCTCAACCTGCACGCCACCGCGTGGTGATGCAGCGGGTCTCAAGGGACGCGTCAGCCTCGATGCTGGTGATCAATCAGCCGCAAGCGTTTCAGGCTCAGCGTCTTCCCCCCGCTCCGCCGCGAAGCCGCCGCTGAGCGGCTCGGCGCTGATGCCTTCCACCTCGCGCAGGTAGCGGGCCAGCACGTCGCTCTGGCCGTGGGTCACGTACACCTGCCGGGCCTGGCTCTGGCGCACGGTGGTGAGCAGGCCGTTCCAGTCGGCGTGGTCGCTGAGCACGAAGCCCCGCTCGTAGCCGCGGCGCCGCCGGGCACCGCGCACCGCCATCCAGCCGCTCACGAAGCCCGTCTGCGGCGCCTTGAACCGCTTCATCCACACCGAACGGTGCGCCGACGGGGGCGCCAGCACCAACCGGCCCGCCAACGGCTCACTGCGGGGCAGCTCACTGGCGGGCCGGGTGGGCGGCATGGCGATGCCCTGCTCGCGGTAGGGCGCCATCAGGGTCTGCACAGCGCCGTGCAGCAGCACCTCCTCATTCAGGCCGAGCTGGTGCAGCTCCGCCAGCAGGCGCTGGGCCTTGCCGAAGGCGTAGCAGAACAGAATCGAGGGCCGCTCCGGTGCCTGCTTCCACCAGCTGGCGATCTCGGCCGCCACCTCCTGGCCCGGCCGCCAGCGGTACACCGGCAGGCCGAAGGTGGCTTCGGTGATCAGCACATCGGTGGGCACCGGCTCGAACGGCACGCAGCTGGGGTCGGCATCGCGCTTGTAATCGCCGCTGATCAGCCAGGTTTCACCACCGGCGCTGATCCGCACCTGGGCCGAACCCAGCACGTGGCCGGCGCTGTGAAACGACACGGTGGCGTCGCCGAGGCGCAGCTCCTGGCCGTAGGCCACCTGCCGCAGATCGATGCCCTGGCCCAACCGCTGGCGCAGCACGCCGGCGGCGCTGCCCTCCGCCCAATACACCTGGCTGCCGGGCCGGGCGTGGTCGGCGTGGGCGTGGGTGATCAGGGCGCGCGGCACCGGCCGCCAGGGATCAATCCAGGCGTCGGCGGCCGGGCAGTAGAGCCCCTGCGGGGTGTGCTGGATCAGGGCGCCCGGCGGCAGCAAGGGGCCCGGCTCAGCGGCTCATCTCGAGCATGCGTTGGATCGGCAGCAGTGCCCGGGTGCGCACCGCTTCATCGAGCTCGATCGCCGGCTCCAGGGTGGCCAGGCAATGCCACAGCTTTTCGAGCGTGTTCAGACGCATGTAGGGGCAGGCATTGCAGCTGCAACCGTCCTGACCGGGCACCTCATGGAAGGTTTTGTGGGGCAGCTTCAGGCGCATCTGGTGCAGGATGCCCGGCTCGGTAAGCACGATGAAAGCCGTGGCGTCGCTGGTTTCGGCGCGGTGCAGCAGCTTGCTGGTGGAGCCGATGAAATCGGCCAGATCCAGCATGTTGGGCAGGCATTCCGGGTGGGCGATCACCTCGGCGCCGGGATGGTCGAGCCGCAGCTTCAGCAGGGCCTGCTCGCTGAAGGTTTCGTGCACGATGCAACTGCCCGGCCAGAGGGTGAGCTCACGGCCGCTCTGGCGCGCCACCCAGCGGCCCAGGTTCTGATCCGGCGCGAACAGGATCGGCCGGTCGGGGGGCAACTGCTGCACCAGGCTCACGGCATTGCTGCTGGTGCAGATCAGGTCGCTCTGCGCCTTCACCGCGGCTGAACAGTTGATGTAGCTCACCACGTAATGGTGGGGGTGCTGGGCGCGGAAGGCGGCGAAGGCGTCGGCGGGGCAGGCATCGGCCAGGGAACAGCCCGCATCCAGATCGGGCAGCAGCACCGTTTTGCCCGGGTTGAGGATCTTGGCGGTTTCAGCCATGAAGTGAACGCCGCAGAACACGATCACCTCCGCGTCGGTATCCGCGGCGCGGCGGGAGAGCTCGAGTGAATCGCCGATCACATCGGCGATGTCCTGGATTTCAGCGTTCTGGTAGAAGTGCGCCAGGATCACAGCCCGCCGCTGGCTGGCCAGCTCGCGGATCGCCTGCGGCAGCGCGTGCCGGGCGGGAACAGGGCTGCCAGCGATAGGGCTGGCGCTCAGCAGGCTGCCAGCGGTGGGGCTGGAGATGAGCGGCCTCGTGGTGAGCGGCCTGGTGGTGACGGTGTCGATGGCGGGAGTGGA
Organism: Synechococcus sp. ATX 2A4; assembly: GCF_024346375.1. GTDB lineage: Bacteria > Cyanobacteriota > Cyanobacteriia > PCC-6307 > Cyanobiaceae > MW101C3. The sequence continues at coordinate 217,169 of NZ_JAGQCV010000001.1, forward strand.
GGGTGTCGCGGTCGCCGCCCAGAAAGCATCTGGGGCAAGATGACACCACCCTAGGGACGGGGGCCCGGCCCGCATGCGCATTGCGATCGCCGGCGACCTGCACGGGCAATGGGATGCCAGCGATGTGACCCTGCTCCACCGGCTCGCCCCCGATGCGGTGCTGGTGGTGGGCGACCTCAGCGATGGCCAGGAGCGCATCGCCGCCAGCCTGGCGCGGCTGGAGCTGCCCCTGGCCTGCATCCTCGGCAACCACGACGCCGGCCGGGATGCCAGCGGCCGCTGCCTGCGGCGTCAGATCGAGCTGCTGGGCGAGCGCCATTGCGGCTGGGCGCTGCGGCAGCTGCAGCCCCCGGGGCTGGCGGTGGTGGGTGCCCGGCCCGGCAGCGCCGGCGGTGGCTTCCATCTCTCGCAGGCGGTGGAGGCGCTCTGGGGCCCGATGAGCGCCGACGATTCGGCGCAGCGCATCACCAGCGCCGCCCTGGCGGCCGATCCGGCCCTGCCGCTGGTGCTGCTGGCCCACAGCGGGCCGGCCGGTCTGGGCAGTGAGGCCCAGGATCCCTGCGGCCGTGATTGGAAACCGCCCGCCTGCGACTGGGGCGACCAGGACCTGACCCTGGCGATCGAGCGCATCCGCCGCCACCGGCCGGTGCCGCTGGTGGTGTTCGGCCACATGCACCACGCGCTCAAGCGCGGCCGGGGCCTGCGCCGCAGCTTTGTGATCGACCGCAGCGGCACCGCCTACCTCAACAGCGCCTGCGTGCCGCGCCATGGCGTGGATCAGGAGGGACGCGCCCTGCGCCACTTCTCCTGGGTGGAGTTGGTGGACGGCCGCCTCCGCCGCGCCAGCCACCGCTGGTACCACCCCGGTGGCGAGCTGCTCTACGAACAACTGCTGGTGGAGCAGCCGCTGGCGGTGCCGTGCTGATCTACGCCTGCGTGAGCGGCCATGGCTACGGCCACGGCTCCCGGGTGGCCTCGGTGCTGCTCGCCCTGGCGGCGCTGCGGCCCAGCTGGCGCCTGGTGCTCTCCACTGCGCTGCCGCCAGCCTTTCTGCAGCTGGCCCTGGCGGGGGTGCCGTTCGAGCACCGCCCGCTGCGCTGGGATGTGGGCGCGATCCAGGCCGATGCGCTCGGTGTGGACGGCGACGCCACCCTGGCGGCCTTGGAGGCCGTGGCGGCCTCGCTGCCGCCGCTGCTGGAGGCGGAGGCGCAGTGGCTGCTGCAGCAGCAGGAGCCGGTGCTGCTGCTGGGCGATGTGCCACCGGCGGCGGCGCAGCTGGCGGCGTTGCTGCAGCGGCCGCTGGTGTGGATGGGCAACTTCGGCTGGGACGACATCTACGCGCCGATGGGGGGGCCATTCCTGGGCTGGGCCGAGCGCTTCCAGCACGATTACCGCCGCGGCACGCACGTGATTCGCTGTCCGTTTTCGATGGCGATGGACTGGGGCCTGCCGGAGACGGCGGTGGGCCTGACGGCGGCGGCGCCGCAACTGGAGGCAGAAGCGTTGCGCCAGCGGCTGGGCTTGCCGGCCGAACGGGAGCGCTGCGTGATGGTGAGCTTCGGTGGGATGGGCTTTGCGCTGGGGCCTGAGCCCTATGGCCGCTGGCCCGGCTGGAGCTTCGTGAGCACCGATGCCAGCGCCGCCGCAGCGCCGAATGTGCGCCTGCTGCCGGCAGACGTGCGGCCCCTGGAGCTGATGCGGCTGTGCGGCCGCCAGATCAGCAAGGCCGGCTACAGCATCTTCTGCGAGGCGCTGTCCCAGGGCACCGGGCTGCATCTGGTGGAGCGCCACGGCTTTGCCGAAGCGGCGGTGCTGGAGGGCTGGCTGCGGCGCCATGGTCAGCACCGGCTGTTGAGCCGGGAGCAACTGCTGGCCGGCGATTGGCAGCTTGACCAGCCGCTGCTGCCCCCCAGCGACGGCCTGCTGGCAAGCGATGGAGCCGAGCAGGCGGCGGGGCTGTTGGTGCAGCTGGCCGAAAGGATGGCGAGTTGAACAAAAGCGGCAATGGCTGGGGAGCATTGCGCCGCAGCCATTCTGGTGTCATTCACTACGTTGCGGCTTCAATCAGCAGATCTGATCAACCAGAGCAGATTGATTGGAGCAGCAAAAAGCTCAGTGGCCGACAGTGATCAGAACCGTGCGGCGCCTCAAGATAACTGGTGGACGATTGTGCGATTGGCACAAATAAGCTGTGGATGGTTATGGGCGTTTGTCACATTGTGCCGAACCAAACCCGCCGCGATGGATTCATCCTTCCCTACGACGGTTTCAGAACAAGAAACTGACCTGCACATCTGAGCCACATCGTCAAGGCTCAAGAGCACTTCTCAGTCAATTCACAGAATTTTAAGCCAAATCAGAACCCGTAGCAGCAACAACAGTTCTGTTGATTGCTTGCTTCCGGGTAACGGCAAATTCCCACTGGGTTTCGCCACATCGTTCTCGATTTCCTCTTCACTCCGACACCCGTTTTGCGCACTCTCCGTTCTGCTGCCCGCCACTTGCTGCTGCCGGCAGCCGCTCTCGCCCTGGCGGCTCCTGCCCACGCTGCCGCGCCCAGAACGCCCTTCCTGTGGCAGGAGATCCGCCGCCCAGCCCCGGCGCCGGCCATCACGGGCCCCCATTCCCTGGCGGTGGCACTTCCCGGTGAGGCGCCGCAGGATCCGCGCTTCTACGTGATCACCCCCGAGCGGCGGGCCCTGCTGAACACGATCCGCTACGCCGAAGGCACCTGGGCCCGCGGCGAAGACCGGGGCTACTGGATCATGTTCGGCGGCAGCCTGATGCCGTCGCTGGATCGCCACCCCAACCGGGTGAACCGCACGCCGGGCTACGCCAGTGCCGCCGCCGGTGCTTACCAGTTCATGCCCTTCACCTGGACCATGGCCAGCAGCCGCATGGGCCTCAATGGTTTCGGCCCCCATGTGCAGGATCAAGCGGCCATCTTCCTGATCCAGCGCCGCGGCGCCCTGCAAAAAGCCGACAGTGGGGTGTTCAGCCCGCAGCTGGCCGCCCGGCTGGCACCGGAATGGGCCTCGTTCCCCACCCTGGCGGGCCGCAGCTTCTACGGCCAGCCGGTGAAGCGCTTCGATGAACTGCGCCGCTTCTACGACGCCAACCTGGCCGAGCTGCGCGCCTCGCTCAGCATGCGCACCGATGTGGCCGTCGCGCCGACGCCACCGCCCCTCTGCGACAACGACAGCCTCTCCTGCGCGCTGGAGCAGGTGAGCCCCACCCCCTGAGCGCTCACCCGCCCGCATCGCCCACCGGAGGTTTTCCCACCGTGCGCTGGGCGATGAAGTAGGCGGCCAGGGAGCTGCCGAGGAAGCCGAGGCCGTTGCGCAGCACCGGCAGCAGGTCGGAGGTGCGGGTCACCACCGGGCCCAGGCCAAACACCACAAACAGCATCACCCACAGCGGTGAAAGCAGCAGCACCCAGCTCCAGGCCACGGTGTCGCCCTCCTTGCGCGGGTAGGCGGCGAAGCCCACGATCAGCCCGCCCAGCACCGAGGTGCAGAAGGTGAGCAGCCATTGCTCCTGTGGCAGGCCCGGCACCACCTGGCAGCCACCGCGCTCCAGGCAGGTCTGCACGGCGCCGAGCGCCGCCACGATCGCCCCGTCTTCGCCGTTGTCGCGCACATAGAACTGATTGCCGTAGCGCGTCTGCAGCTCCACCCAGAAGGTGCGCGGCATCAACGCGAACAGGGCATCGCCCACGTTGAAATTCAGCAGGTTGCCGCCGCGGGGGTCGGCCACCAGCAGCACGCTGCGCTCATCGAGATCCCAGTACTGCTTCACCGCCAGCCCCGGGGTGCGCTCGTACTGGGTGAGCACCCGCAGCTTCCAGCCGCTGGCATCCTCGAAGCGGTCGAGCTTGTCTTCCAGGGCGGCGCGCTGGCCGTCGGTGAGCGCCCGGGCCAGATCGATCACCGGCGTGGGGTGATCGGGCAGCAGCTCCGGGTTATCGGCGGCAAAGGCGGGCGCCGGCGGCCACAACAACAGCAGGGCGGCCAGCAGCGCCAGCCAGGGCCCTGCCGCGGCGCGGCGCCGGGGCAACGGCGAAGCCGGCGAGCGGGAGGCGGAGGAACGGCCCATGCGGCAGGTTCAATGTGTTCCGATTCTCTTTAACGCCAGGCCTGCCCGTGTCCGTTCCCCCCTGGCTGCAACAGCGTCTTAACGCGGCCGGCGGCAGCGTGCCCTTCCGCACCTACATGGACTGGGCCCTGCACGACCCCGACCACGGCGCTTACGGTGCCGGCCGCCTCCGCATCGGCCGCGCCGGCGACTTCGTGACCGCCCCGGCACTCGGCCCGGAGTTTGCCGCCCTGCTGGCCCCCCAGCTGGCCCAGTGGCTGCAGCAACTGGAGGCCACCCGGCCCTTGGCCCTGGTGGAGACAGGTCCGGGCGAAGGTGAGCTGGCGGGCCAGCTGGCGCAGGCGCTGGTGACCGGCTGGCCCCAGCTGGCCGCCCGCACCGAACTGGTGCTGGTGGAACCCAACGCCGGCATGGCCGCCCGCCAGCGGCAACGGCTGCAGCACTGCCCGCTGCCGGTGCGCTGGAGCAGCTTCGAGCAACTGGCGGCGGCACCGGTGGCCGGTGTGGTGGTGGCCCATGAGGTGCTCGATGCCCTGGCGGTGGAGCGGATCGTGTCGGACGGGGCGGCCTGGCGCCAGCAGCGGGTGACGCTCCACCAAGGGACGTTGCGGCTGGAGCCCGGCGCACCCCTGGAGCCGGAAGCGGCGGCGCGGCTGCAGCCGTTGGGGCTGGCGGCGCCGGGCGCCCAGCGGCCCGCCGGCTGGTGCAGCGAGCTGCATCCCGGCCTGGAGCCCTGGCTGGCGGCCTGCGGCGCGGCGCTGGGGCGCGGCCGGCTGCTGGTGATCGACTACGCCCTGGAGGCCTGGCGCTATTACGCGCCCTCGCGCTCCGAGGGCACCTTGATGGCGTATCGGGAGCAGCGGGCCAGCGCCGATCCGCTGCTGGAACCCGGCGCCTGGGATCTCACCGCCCATCTCTGCATCGACAGCCTGGTGGCTGCGGCAGTTGCCAGCGGCTGGCAGCTGCTGGGCCAGCGGCGCCAGGGAGAAGCCCTGCTCGCCCTGGGGCTGGCCCAGCGCCTGCACGGGTTGCAGCATGCCCGTGGGTGCGACCTGCCAGGCAAAGGCAGTGGCCGCGTGGATCTGGCTGATGCGCTGGCCCGCCGCGAGGCCCTGCTGCGGCTGGTGGATCCCACCGCCCTGGGCGACTTCCGCTGGCTGGCTTTCCAGCGCGGGGAAGGCGAGAGCGAGGGCCCCGCGCCCAGCCTGTTCCTGCAGGACCCCGCTCCCACAGCAGAAGTGGCGGGAGCAGAGGCGAGCTGAGTAGTGATCACAACCCTCAGCTCTGGGCCGGGGCGTATGGCGTTCTCACCGTCTTGTTTTCCCTTGTTAAGACCATTCGAGAGAAGGCACTACCGCTCTAGCGTCATATCGTGATGTGGTGCCGCCATGCCGGACCTTGCTGTTCCAACCCCTGTGCTGGGCCGAGCACGCCAGGCGGTGATTCAGATGCTGGCAGCCGCTTCACTGGCGTTGCTGCCCGGCCTGGCGCAGGCGGTGATCGTGGTGGAAGGCAACGGCAGCCTGGTGCCCGCCGCCGATCTGCCGGGCTTCTCCACCCTCGGGGTTCAAGGGGGCCCCAATGGCGGCTTCATCGGCATTCCGATCGGGCCTTCCACCTGGATCGGCGCCGGCCATGCCGGCGTGTCGTCCACCCTCTTCTATCAAGGCAGCTCCTACAGCTCTCGCCGGCTCACCGCCTTGGACGTGGTGGATCCGCTGTGGGGGAACACCGTGGTGGCAGGAGAGGTGGTGGTCATGGAGCTGGAAGCGGGGGTGCCGCGCTTCAGCAGCTGGTCACCCCTCTGGAGTGGGCCTGCCGGCTTGGACGCCAACAACACCAGCCTGCTGGTCTATGGACGCGGCACAGCGCGTGGCGAGGCCATCTGCCGTCCAGGCCTATCGGCCTGCGACCCCACGGATCTCAACCAGATCGCCGGTTGGCGATGGGGCGGCGGCCAGTCGCTCACCACCTATGGCACCGGGATGCTGAGCACGAATGCATCGGTGAGCCGCAACGGGGCCTGGATCACCTGGCCGTTCGAGCAACCCACGGCAGCCAATGGGCTACCGGGCACAACCTCGATGCTGTCGGTGGGGGATTCCAGTGGTGCGGTGTTCGCCCACAACGCCAGCGCCGCCGCCTGGCAGTTGGTGGGCCTCAATTACGCGGTGGATCTCGTCTACAGCCTCAGCATCAGCAGCAGCGGCACCAGATCTTGCGAGAGGGTGCACGGAGCCGTGTTCAACCTCACAGGTTTTTACCGCAATAACAGCTGTATCAACGGCACGGAGATCACCAGCGAAAGCGCGCTGCGCGGCCACTCCTACGCCAGCTCGCTCCATGCCCTCTCCCATGACCTCGCCCCACTGGCGGTGCCCGCCCCACTGCCGTTTGCGGCGTTGGCCTCAGCGATGGGCTGGGCCCGGCGGCTGCGGCGCCGGATCAGGACGCAAAGCGGGTGATGGTGCGCAGCCCCACCAGCTGTCGCACGCGGCGGGCGTCGGCGGGCGCCAGTTCCAGCCGCACTTCCACCACGCCATCGGTGGGGGCGCGGTCGGCAGGATTCACCTGGCGCACGCGCGCCGCCAGGCTGCCGGGGAAGGCGCCGCTGAGGCTGCTGATGCGGGCCGTCTGTCCCAGGCGGATGCGGGCCAGGTCGTTGGCATCCACTTCTGCGATGGCTTCAAGCTCGTCGCTGCTGCCGAGCTCGAGCACGTTCATCACCCCCGGCCGCTCGCCCACGCGGGCATAGAGGCGCAGCACCTTGCCGTCGATCGGGGCACGCAGGGCGCTGCTGTCGAGATCGGCAGCGGTGCGGAGAATCGCCTGGCGGGTGGCCTCCCGATCGGCCTGCAGATCCACCAGCTGCTGTTCGCGTTGGTGCAGCTCGGCGCGCGCGAGGGCACCGGCCAGCACCAGCGGCCGGAAGCGCTCCAGCTCTTCCTCAAGGCGGCCCGCCTGGCGACGCAGGTGATCCGAGCGGTTCTGCAGCACCTGGCGCTCGGCCTGCAGGGCGGCGCCGGAGTCGAAGCGGGCCAGCAGCTGGCCGCGTTGCACGCTTTCCCCCTCCCGCACCAGCAACTGCACCAGGCGCGGGCTCACGCCGTTGCTGCTGATCGGCGCGGCGAGCTTGCGGGTTTTACCCGCCAGTTCGAGCCGGCCGGGCGTGGAAAGCGGCTCAAAGGGGCCGCTGGCGCGCAGGGTCTGGACCACACCGGCACCTGCGGCCAGCAGCATGAGCACCCCCAGGAGGCGGGAGCGCTTCATTTGCCTTCGTTCACGCCCCGGTTGATCACGCATCCGGCGGTGGCACCGATCGCCGCGCCCCCCAGCCGGTTCACCACACTGCCGCGGCTGAGCAGGCCGCCGGCGGCCCCGCCGATCAGCACGCCATTGCGGCAGCGGTCGCGGTTGGCATCGGCCTGCTGTTGCTGCTTCGATTGCTGCGCCTGGGCCGGCATCACGTTCAGCAGGGCTGCGGCCAGCACCAGGGCGCAGGCTGATCGACGCGTGAGCGACATCTTCAAGCAGGAAGCCAAGGGTGCGCCGACCTTACCGAGCCTGCCCGGGGGCGCCATGGCCGAGTTGTGACAGGGTATGAGATCAACACGGCGGTGGGGCGAGCGCGGCCGCCGGGTGCCGCACGGCCACTGGCCGCTGCGCAGCCGGGCGCATCAGCAGGGCGTGGGCAGCCGGCACGTAAAAGAGCGCCAGGCCGGTGGCGCCCACCAGCCCGCCGGACACCGCGATCGCCAGCGGCGGCCAGAAGCCGGTGGGATCGAGCATCAGTGGCAGAAAGCCGATCACGGTGGTGAGCGTGGTGGCCACCACGTGGCGGGTGGCGTGCAGCACCACGGCGGTGCTGGCGGCCGGATCGCCATTGGCGGCCGCTGGATCGGTGCGCAGGGCATTGAGCACCACGATCGAATCATTCACCGCCAGCCCGATCAGGCCGAGGGTGCCCAGGATCGCGGTGAAGCCGAACAACGAGCCGCTGAGCTGGAGCGCCAAGGCCGCCAGGCCCACCGCCAGCACCGCCACCGAACCGATCAGGGCGGCCAGCCGGAACGAACGGAAGGAGAGCACCAAGGTGGCGGTCATCAGGATCATCAGCACCCCCACCGCGGACAGCAGGCCGCCCACGGCATCGCCGCGGGCGTCAGCTTCGCCGCCAACGCTGAGCTGCACCCCTGCCGGCAGCTGCCAGCCGTCGCGCTCCAGCTGCCGGCGGAACTCCGCCAGCACGGTGCTGGGCAGGGTGCCGGCGGCGAGGTAGCCCTGCACGGCGTTGATGCGCTGGCCGTCGCGGCGGGCGATCGCGGCCAGCTCCGGCTCCAGCTGCAACGTGGCCAGCGCCGCCAGCGGCACCGTGCCAGCGCCGCCGGGCGCCACCAGATCAAGGGCCGCCACCTGCCCGGGATCGCCCCGTTGCGTTTCTGCCACCTGCACCCGCACCGGCAGGGTGGTGGTGCCCTCCTGGATCGAGCCGCCCACGACGCCATCGAGGCCGGCCTGCAGCTGCCGGGCGATGGCGCGGTTGTCGAGGCCGCTGCGGCGGGCCTGCTCCTCATCCACCGCCAGGGCCAGCCGCGGCAGGGCCTCGCTCAAGCTGGCACGGGTGTGGGTCACCGCTGGCTGCTGCGCCAGCCGCTGCCGGAGTTCATCGCCGAGCTGGCGCAGCTGCTGCAGGTCGGGGCCCTGCAGGCGCAGCTCGATCGGCGCCGCAAACGGCGGCCCCTGCTCCAGCTGCTTCACCAGCACCTGGGCCTCCGGGAAGCGGCGATCGAGGCTCTGCTGCAGGGTGCGGATCGTGTCGCGCAGACCCTCGGCGCTGCGCAGCTGCACCAGGCCCTGGGCGTAGTGGGAGGCGTTCTCCTCACTGGCGATCACGTTGTAGAAGAACTGCGGCGCGCTCTCGCCCAGAAACCAGTGCACGTCGTCAACGTTGGGATGGCTGCGGATGTGCTGGCGCGCCGCCAGCGCCAGCGCTTCGGTGCGGGCGATGGCGCTCTGCTGCGGCAAGTGCAGCTCGATCTGGAACTGGTCGCGGTTGGTGGGGGGAAAGAACTGGCGCTCGAGGCTGGCGAAACAGGCGAAACCCACCACCGGCAGCACCAGACACAGCGCCACGCCCTGCCAGGGACGGCGCAGCAGCTGGTGCAGGACGGCGGTGTAGCGGCTGGTGAGTGCTGGAACGGCGATGCCCTGCTCCCACCAGCGCACGCCGGGCCCCAGCGGCTGCCAGCGGTGCAGCCGCGCGGCCAGGGCCAGGATCACCGTGAGCGAGAGCAGCAGGGAACAGAGCAGCGCAAGAATCACGGTGAGGCCGATGCTGCCGATGAATTCGCCTGTGGCCCCTGGTGAGGCGGCGATCGGCACGAATGACAGCACGGTGGTGAGCGTGGCGGCCAGCATCGGCACCAGCAGGTAGCGGCCGGTCTGCCGCACCGCCTCACCGGGCGCTGTGCCGGCCCGCAGGCGCTGCTGCAGCTCCTCCACCACCACGATGGCGTTGTCGATCAGCAGGCCCAGGGCAATCACCAGGCCGGTGGCCGACATCTGATGCAACGGCACCGCCAGCACCCGCATGCAGCCGAGCACCATCAGCGCCGTGAGCGGCAGGGCCGCCCCCACCACCAGGGCGGCGCGGCCGCCGAGCATCAACGCCGACACGGCCATCACCAACAGCGAGCCGGTGATCAGGTTGCCGATCACCCCATCGAGGCGCTCCTCCACGTAACGGCTCTGATCGAGCACGGTGTGCAGCCCCAGGCCCGCCGGCAGGGTGGCGCGCACCTCCTCCAGCAGCTGGCGTGCGTCCTGGGCCCAGTGGTCGAGCCGCATGCTTGGGGCCACTGTGGCGGCCACCACCACGGCGGGGCGGCCGTGCACGAGCGCCTGCTGGGCGGCGGGGTGGCGCACCCCCCGGCGCACCGACGCCACCTGGGCGAGGCGGGCACTGGCGCCATCGGCGCCGTTGGTGAGCGGAATGGCCCGGATCCGCTCGAGTGAATCGAGGGCGCCATCCACCTGCAGCAACCATTCACCGCGCGCGTTGCGCACCTGCCCAGCGGCCTCCTTGGCATCGCTGGCGGCGATTCGTTCGGAGAGCTCGCGGGCGGTGAGGCCCAGCCGGGCGAGCTCGCGGGGGCCGATCTCCACCAGGATCTCCTCCTGGGGTTCGCCACTGATCTCCACCTTGTTGGTGCCGGGCAGGGCACGCAGCCGGGTCTGCAGGTCGTCGGCGAGGCGGGAGAGCAGGCCCAGATCGGCGGGGCCGGGCAGCTCCCAGGTGAGACCCACGATCAGGGCGCTGGCGCCCACATTGCCATCGCGGAATTCCGGATCGCTGGCCTCCGGCGGCAGCAGCGGGGTGGCGTCGTCGATCGTGCTGCGCACCTTGCTCCAGGCCGGCGCCAGCTCACGCACCGCATCCTTGAGGACCACCGCAATCACCGAACTGCCCGAGGCGGAGGTGGAGGAGAGCTCATCGACCTCCTCCAGTTCCAGCAGGGCCTCTTCCAGGGGTTTGGTGATCAGCGCCTCCACCCGCTCAGGTGTGGCGCCAGGCAGGGTGGTGATCACCAGGGCATTGCGCTGGCTGATCAGCGGATCCTCCAGGCGCGGCAGGGTGAGCAGGGAGCTGAACCCCCACACCACCACCAGCAGCACGGTGAGCAGCAGCAGCTGGCGGTTGCGGTGAAACAGATCACCCATCAGTTCGCCTCTTTCACCCACACGCCCGGCACCACCCGCTGGGTGCCGGTGGCGATCACGCGCTCGCCGGGGCGCAGGGTGCCGCGCACCAGCGAGCGCTCGCCGTCGCTGTGCGCAACGGTCACCAGACGGCGGGCCACCTGCTGCCCCTGGGCTGGAGTGCCACTGCTGCCACCGCCGTTGGAGTTGCCGCTGCTGCCGAGCGCTCTCACACCGCCACTGCCGGCCGGCGCCTCAAGCACATACACCGACCACAGCCCGCCTTCCGCCGCCACCAGTGCGGTGGTGGGCAGCCAGAAGCCTTCTCCCTGCTCGCGCTGCTGCAGGCTGAGCCGGGCGGTGGACCCCACCGGCAGATCGTTCACCGGCAAACGCAGCACCACCGTGACCGTGCGGCTGGCGGCATCAAGCTCCGGCAGCAGGGCGCTGATGCTGGCCTGCAGGCGGCGATCGCCCACCTGCACGGGATGGCGATCGCCCAGGCGCAGGCCACTGGCGACGGCAGGGGGCAGGCCCACCCGCACCTCCTGCGGGGCCGCCTCCACCAGGGTGATCAGGGCCTGGCCGCCGCTCACCACCACGCCCTCATCGAGCAGCCGCCGGCTCACCGTGCCGGCGAAAGGGGCCACCAGCACGCTGCGGGCCAGGTCCACATCGATCTGGCGCAGGCGGGCGCTCACGTCGTCCACCTGGCTTTCGGCCTGAAGCAGACGGCTGCGCAACACGGCACTGCTCTGGATCTGCTGGTCGAGTTCCTCGCGGGCAATGGCGCCCTGGGCGAGCAGTTGCTGGCGCCGTTCGCGTTGCAGCTCGGCGAGGATCAGCTGCTGGCGCACCTCCTCCACCCCGGCCACCGCCACCCGCCGCTGGGCCGCCACCTGCTGGCGCTGGGCCTGCAGCCGGCGGCGATCGAGGCGGGCCAAGGGCTGCCCGCTGGCCACCCGGTCGCCCTCCTCCACCAGCACCTGCTCCAGAGTGCCGGGCAGCTCGAAGCCGAGGCTGCTGCTGCGGCCGGCCACCACTTCACCGGTGAAGGCGCGGGTGGTGAGGAAGCTGCTCACCGGCTCGGCCGTCACCACCGCCACCGGCAAGGGGCGGACCGTGGGCGGGCGGGGCCGCAGGCCGGGCGAGAGGGCCAGGGCGACAGCAGCGGTGGCGGCCAGGGGCAGGCCCCAACGGACCCAGCGGGGCTCAAGGGACCCGCGCAACGCCTGCCGCAGCACCGGGGCAGGGGCGGCAGGCGTGGCAGCGGGGACGGAATCCATGGCTGGAAAGGGGCGTGCAGCGTGGGCGGGCAACGGGGCTGAGCCCGGCGCTGGCCGCGCCATCCACTACACAACAGATTGAGTATGTGCGACAGTGTATGCACAACGAATTGAGTAGGTCAACCAAAGGCGGTGGCGGCTGGGAGAAGATCAGGTGCCAGCCGTTGCGACCTCCCCCCCTGCCATGGCCCTGGCGCACACGATCCTCACGGTGCTCTGCGAGAAGGAGGCCAGCGGCTACGACATCAGCAAACAGTTCGAGGAATCGATGGCCTGCTACTGGACGGCCAGCCAGCAGCAGATCTATCGGGAGCTGGGGCGGATCGAGCAGAACGGCTGGGCCTGCTGCCGGGTGGTGCCGCAACACGGCAAGCCCGATCGCAAGGTGTATGCGATCACCGAGGCGGGCCGGCAGGAGCTGAGCCAATGGGCGGCCGAACCCTCGCTACCCACACCGATCCGCGAAGACCTGCTGGTGAAGGTGCTCGGCGGCCCCTACACCGATCCCGATCAGCTGCTGGCGGAAGTGCAACGCCGCCGCGGCGTGCATGCCGGCCAGCTCGCGTCCTACCGGGAAACAGAAGCGCTGTTCTTCAGCCAGGGCGAGCTGCCGCTGCAGGAGCAGTTCCGCTATCTCACCTTGCGCCGCGGCATCCTCTTCGAGCAGGAATGGATCCTCTGGTGCGATGAGGTGATCGCCTTCCTGGTGGCGCTGCGATAGAGAACGGTGCATCGCTGCCGCTGCCATGGCCTTGATCCCGATTGCGCTCACGATCGGCGGCAGTGATTCCGGCGGCGGCGCCGGCATCCAGGCCGACCTCAAGACGTTCAGCGCCCTGCAGGTGCATGGCTGCTCGGCGATCAGCTGCGTGACGGCCCAGAACACGCTCGGCGTGGAGCGGGTGGACGCCCTGCCCCCCGAGGCGTTGCGGGCCCAGGTGGAGGCGGTGAGCCGGGATCTACCGGTGGCGGCGCTCAAGACCGGCATGCTGCTCAACCGGGGCTTGATCGAGGCCACCGCCGCCTCGATCGCGCCGCTGGCGGCCGCCCGGGTGATCGATCCGGTGATGGTGTCGCGGAGCGGGGCGGTGCTGCTGGAGCCGGAGGCGATCGAGGCCCTCAAAGCCCTGTTGCTGCCGCTGGCGGATCTGCTCACCCCCAATGTGCAGGAGGCACGGCTGCTGGGTGGGCAGCCGCTGGAGAGCGCCGGCGATCTGGAGCTGGCGGCGGAGCGCATCGCCGCGATGGGGCCCAAGGCGGTGCTGATCAAGGGGGGCGGGCTGCGGGGCCTGCGCGGCAGCGACGTGCTGTGGCGGGACGGCCGGATCCAGTGGTTTCGCTTGGCGCCGGTCGCAACACCCCACAGCCACGGCAGCGGTTGCACCCTCTCGGCGGCGATCACAGCCGAGCTGGCCCGTGGGGCCGCCCTGGAAGCGGCGATCCGCACGGCCAAGGCCTTCGTGGCCGGTGGCTTGCGCCATGCCCTGGCGATCGGCGGCGGCCAGGGGCCGCTGTGCCATTGGCATCAGGCGCTGGGGAAAGGACCGGAAGGCCAAACGTGAGCGTGGCCGACCGTGAGCATGGTCACACCACTGATCACTGATCATCACGGGAGCCGGGTGGGTGAGCGAGACCTTGGCATCGTTCCCAACGACGACAGACCGGTAGGAGATCGCCATGGTGATTCGACAGTTGCGGCTGCCTGCACGAGCGAGTGAACGTCCTCGCGGGCACGGCCGATCTGCGCGGCGCATTTTTGGCGCCGTGCTCGCTGCCTGCCTGAGCGGAGCGGTGCCCGTTCAGGCCATGAACATCAGCGACGAACGGGCGGCGGATCCGGCCCAGGCTGCTGGCATCCTGCGGATCGTCCGCAAGCGCATGGCCGACGACCACCTGAGGGCGGTGATCGTGCGCGTCACGGTCGACGGCAAGGAGGTTGTCACCGAAGCGATGGGCGAGTCGATCACGGGTGTGCCCGCCACGACGGACATGCACTTCCGCAACGGTGCTGTCGCCATTTCCTACGTGGCAACGCTGCTGCTGCAACTGGTCGACGAGAACAAGGTGAGCCTGGACGACAGGCTTTCAACGTGGCTTCCAGACATCCCGAACGCGGACCGCGTCACGCTCGGCCAGCTCGCCCAGATGACATCCGGCTACCGCGACTACGTGATCGGCAATGACCCGTTCGCCAAGGTTCTGCTCGCGAACCCGTTCCGCCAGTTTGCGGTTGAGGATCTGCTCGCTTACGCAAACCTGCAGACGCTCTGGTATGAGCCCGGCACGAGTTGGAACTATGCCCACACGAACTACATCCTGCTCGGCCTGGCGCTCGAAAAGATCACGGGCAAGACGATCCCCGTGCTGATGGAGGAGCGGGTCTTCAGCCCCTTGGCGCTCCGCAACACCCTGGATCCCGGCGGCACGCCCGCGATCGCACCGCCGGTTCTTCACACCTTCTCGTCGGAGCGGCGTGAGCACTTGGGCATCGCAGCAGGCACTCGCTTCTCTGAGGAGTCGACCTACTGGAACCCGTCGTGGACGCTCACCCGCGGTGCAGTCCAGACCACCAACATCCATGACATGGCCACGTCTGCCGAGGCGATCGGCACGGGTCGATTGCTGTCGCCTGAGAGCCACAGGCTGCAGATTGCCCCGAAGCTTCGGGGCTTCGGAAAGCCGATCAAGGGTTGTGCCACCTGCACCACGCTCAGCGACTTCTACACCTATGGAATCGGGATCGTGCTCTCGGGCTCCTGGCTCCTGCAGAACCCGCTGTTCTCCGGGCAGGCCGGGGTCATGGCCTACCTGCCATCGCAAAAGATCGCAATCGCGGTGGCGGTGACCTTCGACGAAGAGGCCTTCGATCCAAGCGGTGCGTACGTGAACTCGGCGGATGACATCTTCCGCGAGATCGGCGCGTACCTGGCGCCCGATGAAGCTCCGCCCGTCAGGCCTCACCCCAACGCCAAGTGAGCCGGGAAAGCTGAGTTCTCCAGGGGCAGGAAGGAGCACCGTGGCGCCACGACACAAGGCGGCAAGCCCCTGGGGTCCCTGCCAGCGAAAGAGGTTGGAGGGTCTGCCGCCCCGATGCCCCGAGGCTCCCGACCCCCTGGATTCCGCCGCCGTGGCGGGCCTGGAGACACCCGCAAGGTCGCCACTGTGGCCGCCCGCATCGCCAGGATGGGGACCTCAGCGTCAGGGCCTAGCCCAGGCCGCTCAACTCCTAGAGACCCGTGCCGACATCCGTGCCTACATCGATGCCGTTACCAGGGCCGACAGCAGGGCCGACAACAGCGGCCACACCAGAGCCAACCGCCACGTTCGCGGCGTTTGCACAACGGGCCGATTACTCGCTGCTGGATTCGCTGCGGGCGGATCCGCAGGCCACCGTTGATGGCGACGACCACCAGCCCCGCCAGGTGTTCTCCGGCCATTACGTGCCGGTGACACCCACGCCGCTGCCGGCGCCGGAGCTGGTGGCGCACAGCCGCACCCTGTTCCAGGAGCTGGGCCTGGGTGAGGCGCTGGCCCACGACGACCAGTTCCGCCGCCTGTTTTCCGGTGACATCAGCGCGGCCACCGGGCCGATGCGACCGTTCGGCTGGGCCACCGGCTATGCCCTTTCGATCTACGGCAGCGAATACATCCAGCAGTGCCCGTTCGGCACCGGCAACGGCTATGGCGATGGCCGGGCCATTTCTGTGTTCGAAGGCGTCTTTGGCGGCCAGCGCTGGGAGATGCAACTCAAGGGCGGTGGGCCCACGCCCTACTGCCGTGGCGCCGATGGCCGCGCCGTGCTGCGCTCCAGCGTGCGCGAGTTTCTGGCGCAGGAGTTGATGCACGCCCTGGGCGTTCCCACCTCCCGCTCGCTGACGCTCTATGTGTCCAGGTCGGAAACCGTGCGCCGGCCCTGGTATGCGCCGAATTCCCGCGCGTTCGATCCCGACATTTTGGTGAACAACCCGGCGGCGATCACCACCCGCGTGGCGCCCTCCTTCCTGCGGGTGGGCCAGCTGGAGCTGTTCGCCCGCCGCACCCGCAGTGGTGCCCATCCGGAGGCGCTGAACGAGTTGCGGATGATCGCGAGTCACCTGATCGCGCGCAACTACCGGCAGGAGATTGATCCGAACCTGGCGTTCAGCGACCAGGTGGTGGAGCTGGCGGCATTGTTCCGCGCGCGGCTCACGTCACTGGTGGCGAACTGGATGCGGGTGGGCTACTGCCAGGGCAATTTCAACAGCGACAACTGCGCCGCCGGCGGCACCACCCTTGACTACGGCCCCTTCGGCTTCTGCGAACTGTTCGACCCCCGCTTTCAACCCTGGACCGGCGGCGGCGAGCATTTCAGTTTCTTCAATCAACCGGCGGCGGCTGAAGCCAACTTCCAGATGTTCTGGTCTGCCATCCGGTTGCTGCTGGAGGGCAACACGGAGGCACTGGCCCGGCTGGATCAGATCCGCGACGGCTTCGCGGAAGCGATGCAGCAGGAGCTTGAGGCGATGTGGGCCGGCAAGCTGGGCCTGAGCCGCTACGACGCCGAGCTGGTGAATGAGCTGCTGCAGCTGATGGTGGCCGCCAAGGCGGATTACACGATCTTTTTCCGCAAGCTGTCTGACATCCCGGAGCAGGTCTCTGCCCTGAAGAAGAGCTTCTACCTGCCCAGTTCTGAGCAGCTCGACGGGCAGTGGACGCTGTGGTTGCAACGCTGGCGTGCTCAGATCACGACCAACGGCGACATCAACGAAACCTCCGCCGCGATGCAACGGGTAAACCCGACCGTGACCTGGCGCGAATGGCTGATCGCCCCGGCCTATGAACAGGCGGCGCAGGGTGACTACAGCCTGGTGGGGGAGCTGCAGGAGGTATTCAGCCATCCCTACGACGCCCTATCTCCGGAGCTGGCGGCGACCTACGACCGGCTGAAGCCCAGGGAGTTTTTCAACGCTGGAGGCGTGTCGCATTACAGCTGTTCCTCCTGAGCCGGTCGGTGGCTTCTGGCCAGGTCGCGGGTGCGGCTGGGTTCGTGCCAGAGCACGCCGGCTGGCCTGCCAGCTGCATCACGTCAGGCAGCTGCATGCCTTCGGTTCGATGCTGCGATCCGACTATCTACCTGGCAAGAGTGATATCGACTTGCTGGTTGAGTTTGAACCTCTGGAACCAATCACCTTGGTGGAGGCCTATTTCGGCCTGGAACAACAGCTTGCCGCGAGCATCGGCCCATCTGTTGACCTCGTGATGGCGACAGCCATTCGCAATCCGATCGTGCGCTCTGAGATTGATGCGTCTAAACAGCTGATCTATTGGGAGTACAGCCTCTGGTAACACTGAGAAGAAGGAAGTCTTCGTCCTTGGTCACAAGCACGTAACCATGACGGAGCGCCACTTTCCAGATTTCTCGATCGTCAGCGCCACCAAGCCCGAGAAGGCGAATGTGCTGCGAATTAGGAAACCGTTCGGCGATCAGAGGAATCAGCCGTTCGGAGAGATTCTCAACCAGCAGCAGCCGCAGGGTCACGCTGCCGGGCAGGTGGTTATCAGCCGGCGTTCCCGCTCTGCGGCAAAGGCCAAGCAGGCGAGGACATCTTCATGGGTGAGCTGAGGAAAATCCTGGATCAGCTCAGCTTCTGTGCTTCCGCTGGCCAATCGTCCCAGCACATCCCCCACGCTGAGCCGAGTTCCCTGAACGCAGGGCTTGCCGAAGCGAACGGCCGGATCAATCGTGATGCGTTCCAGAAGGTCCATCTGGCTACTTTAATCCCACTTTCGCTGACCGACCCGCATCCCCCTTAAGCCGCCAATCCAGCTCCGGAACGAACGCCGCCGGAATCGCCCGCTGCAGCAGGTGCCAGCAGGAGCACCACTCTGCGACCAGGACGATCCGCTTGCCCGCGTGGCTCACGTCATGGGCGGTGGCGGGGCAGATGGAATCCATCCGGTCTTTGGATGAATTGGGCCAATGGCTAAGGAATGGGCGAATCCTTATCCAATGCAGCCAAAAGAGAGCATTTCAGAATTCCAGGAGAAGCCGGCGTGAAGCGTCCACGTCTTTACGGAAATAGGGATTTTGGATCATGGATTCCGTCAGGAGGTCCACCGGACGGCCGAAGAGGGCTTCCAATTCATCGGCGAAGGAACAAAAGCGCCGGGCATAGCCCGGTTCCCGCTGCCCCGTCATCTGCTCGATGAAGTCCAGGTCACTGCTGGCAGGGTCAAAGAGGCCCTTCGCCGCCGAGCCGAACAATTCCAGCCGATCCACGCCGTAGTGGTTGCACAGGTGCCTGAGCGGCTCCAGCCGATCGGCCAGCAGGGGCAGCAGCGGGGCAACCGTGTCCATGGGGTCAGGCTAGCGGGGCCCGGGTTTTCCCTAAAACCGCCAACGCCGCCGCTATGCCAAGCAACGGCCTGGCATCCACATCGCCGGAATCGCCCGCTCCAGCCGCCAGCGGCTCTCCCAGCAGTGGAACAGGGAGGGGTCGAGGGCCAGGTCGCGGGTGCGGGTGGAGGGGGAGAAGAGGGCTTCGCTTTTGCGCAGGGTGATGAACAGCAGATCGCACTGGGTGTCCTGGTGCCAGAGCACGCCTTCGCGGTGGCGGCCGTGCGCGCCCATGGTGATGGCGTTGATGGGGTCGTGGCGTGGAATCACCAGGCGCCGCTCACCATTGCTCAGGATCAGATGACCGGATTCGCGGACGATCCGATACCCCAGCTTGAGAAATACTCTTACGGCTTCCTTCTGACTGATCTCTGGCAGACGCGGAATTTAGAACGCCAGTTCCAATGTCTCCACACTGCGCACGCCACCCTCCTCAGCTTCCACTTCCAGCCAGAGGGCAATCGCTTCGCGAATGTTCGCCAGTGCTTCGTCCCTTTTGGCTCCCTGGGAGTGGCAGCCCGCCAGGTCAAGACAGCTCACCGACCAGCCTTCTTCGGTTTCCAAAAGCCGGATGCGGTAGCTCATGCCGGTCTGACTCCCTGACCTGCGTTGAGGCTAAGCGGCATGGAGCTGGCCTCTGTGACGAAGCCTCCCAGTCCTCTCAAACCGCCACCGCCAACTCCGGGTAGAAGGCCCCCGGAATCGCCCGCTGCAGCTGCCAGCGAATCGCCATCGGCCGCTCGCCCTCGTGGCTCCCATACTCGGCAAAACCGAGGCAAAGAAACGGCAGCGTCACCCCGCCACGTTTGTTCTCCTCCCGCACGAATAGCAGCACCCGGCTGCCACGCTCCACGTGGTGGATGTAGCGCTGCCCGGTGGCGGAGGCTTCGCGGGTGTTGCTCTGGCTCTCCCAGTGGAACTCCCACGGGGAGATCGCATAGTCGTTGGTGCGGGTGGCTTCATCAAGGAAGCCCCCTCGCGTTCAGGGGTGGTCGTGCCCCTCCGGAGCCGATCGAGGACCTCGTGCGGGCACGTGCTTCCGGCCGCTGTCCGCGGGTTGGGCCATTGCGAGCAAACCGTGTGGCTGCAAAGCACCAGGAAATGCCTTTAGGATGCCTTCAGGCAACTTCTTGTTCGTCCCGCCTTGCCCATGGCCCAAGCCAGCTCCATCGTGCGTCATCCCCCTGCGGCCCTGGAGCAGAGCCTGGAGCGCCTGGGTCGCAACATCCGCACGGCCAGGTTGCGGCGCGGTTGGCGCCTGGAGGATGTGGCCAAACGCATGGGGGTGACGCGCTACACGGTGTCCGACGTCGAGAAGGGCAAGGCCGGCACCTCTGTGGCTGCCTATCTCGGGGCGCTCTGGGCTCTCGGTCTGCTCGATCAGATGTCCGAGTTGGCTGATCCGGATCGGGACGAGGAGGGCAAGGCGCTGGAGGGTGTCCGCAGCCCAAAACGGGCCCCCCGTGGTCTCCGAATGGATGACGACTTCTGACCATGACTGCTGAGCAGGAGTGCTTCGTCTATTTGGTGCCGCCGGGAGCAACATACTTCGTCACGGCCGGGCGGTTCAAGCTCAAGAAGGATCGCTTGGGACGTCCGGTCGGTGCGTTCGTGTATGGCCGCCGCTACCGGGAGCGCCCCGATGCCGTGGAGCTCGACCCGGTGGAGTTGAGGCTGGGCGCACGCCCGTTCGAAACCGGTCGCATGGGCGGCTTCTTCGGGGCTCTGCGCGATGCGCTGCCAGATTTTTGGGGTCGACAGGTGATCGCCCGCCACTCAGGTTTGGGGGACCCCAGCGACTTCGATCTCTTGTTGCCTGGGCCGGATGATCGTGCTGGCGCTCTCGGTTTTGGCCGCAATGTCGAGCCACCTGCACCGGAGCGTCATTTCAACCGAACACTTGATCTCGAACGAATCAAGCGGGCGGCTGATGCGATCTTGGCCGATCAACCGCGCCTGTCGGGTTCAGCCCATGACCAAGTGGAGGAACTGTTGCAGGGGGCAGGAACCTCCATGGGTGTGGTGCACGGCCGAAAACTACCGTGGAGCATGAAGATGCTCTCTGGCTGGCTAAGTTTCCGGCTCCAAAGGACACCTGGAACCAACCGCGGGTGGAGCATGGAGTGCTGCAGCTGGCCCGGCTCTGCGGGTTGCAGGTGGCGGTCAGCCAGCTCACGCAGGTTGGAAAGGCCGATGTGCTGTTGGTGAAGCGCTTTGATCGCGACTGGAGCGGTGATGGTTATCAGCGCCACAGGATGGTGAGCGCCCTCACGTTGCTGCAGGCCGAAGACAGCGCCACCGATCGCCAGAAGTGGTCATATCGGTTGCTGGCCGATGAACTCCGGCGCGCCAGCGACCGGCCTACGGAAGATCTGCGCGAACTCTTCAGCTGCATCTGCTTCAACGCGGCGGTGTCCAATCTTGATGACCACCCGCGCAACCATGCCCTACTGGCCCGCTCCAGTAGCTGGCGGCTGAGCCCCGCCTATGACCTCACCCCCGGAACGATGCGCACCGAGACACGGCGAGATCTAGCCATGGTCTGTGGTTTGGAGGGCGGCAAGCCCAGCCGTTGGGCCAACCGGGGCACGATCGTGGACGGGGCCGCATGGTTCCTTCTGGAGCGGGAGGAGGCGGAAGCAATCGCGACGAGGGTGTTCTCCACCGTGTCGGCGGAGTGGGAGCCCACCCTTCGCAGCGTTGGCGTCAGTCAGCGAGATTGCGATGCCGTTCGGGGGGCATTTCTTTATGCGGGGTTGAATCTTGACGCTCACACTGCCACCGCCAGCTCCGGGTAGAAGCTCCCCGGAATCGCCCTGTGCAGCCTCCAGCGAATCGCCATCGGCCGCTCGCCCTCGTGGCTCACGTAATCGGCAAAACCCAGGCACAGGAACGGCAGCGTCACCCCGCCGCGCTTGTTCTCATCGCGCACGAACAGCATCACCCGGCTGCCACGCTCGGCGTGGTGGATGTAGCGCTGCCCGGTGGATGAGGCTTCCCGGGTGAGGCTCTGGCTCTCCCAGTGGAACTCCCACGGGGAGATGGCGTAGTCGTTGTAGCGGGTGGTGGGGGAGAAGAGGCGCTCGGATTTCTTGAGGGTGATGAAGAAGACGTCGCAGCGGGTGGCTTCATCGAAAAAGACTCCCTCGCGGCAAGGGAAGGGGCGGGCGTCGTTCAACAACCCAAAGGCGGCTAATACCTCGGAGCGGGAATAGCGACCGTGCAGGCCAAGGGGCACCGGTGGGGCTGGTTCGCCATCCGCCAGAAACGGCCAGGCGAGCGGCGCCACCAGGTGGTCGGTGCGCTCCAGCAGCAGCTCGAACAGCTCCACCAGCTCGGCGCGGATCGCGGAGGAGGCCCACAGCCGCACCAAGGCCTCGGCCAGGGGCAGGTGCTGGCGGCCGCTGCCCCACAGCTGGGCCATCAGCATGCGCCAGCTGCGTTCGGTCTCCGGATCGAAGCCCGCCGGATCGGGGGGTGCCGCGCGCTGCAGCTGCTCCACCAGCCAGCGCAAGCGCTCCGGATCATCGAGATGCAGCAGCCCCCCGGCGATGCCCCGCCCCAGCCGCTCTTCATCCGCCGTGGGCTCCCCTGAGGCCGCCCCGGCCAACCACCCCAACTCCCGCTGCAGCAACGCCCACGACCCCGCCACCCTGTAGAACTCCCCCAGCTCCATCCCGAGCCCCTCCAGCAGCGCCGCCAGCGAACAGCGCCCGAGGCGGCGGCATTCCGCCAGCAACTGGGGCCGCCGGCTGGGCAGCGACTCGCGCAGGTTCGCCAGCACCCGCTCGCTTGACACCCGATCGAGCTGGAGGCTGCAGCCGGCCGGCAGGAAGGGAAAACCTGATTCGATCTGCTGTTTGAGCTGGTCGCGGGTGCCGCCGAGCAGGGCGCGGTAGCGCAGGTCGAAGCGGAAGTTGCGGTGGGCCTGGCCGATGAAGTCGAGCACGGTGAGGCAGCTTTTGCCCGGGCAGAGACGCAGCCCGCGGCCGAGCTGCTGGAGGAACACCAGATGGCTCTCGGTGGGGCGCAGGAACAGCACCGTGTCGATCTCGGGGATGTCGAGGCCTTCGTTGAACAGATCCACCGCGAACAGGATCTGCAGCTCGCCGGCGCGCAGGCGGCGGATCTGCTCGGCGCGCTCGTCGCGGGGGCTGGAGGCATCGAGGGCAGCGGCGCGCAAGCCGGCGGCCACGAATTTGCGGGCCATCCAGCGGGCGTGCTCCACGCTCACGCAAAAGCCCAGGGCCCGCATCGCCTCCAGGTGGGTGACCTTGGCGGCCAGTTCGCGCAGGATCAGGCGCAGGCGGGCGTCGTCGGCGGTGTAGAGGTTGGACAGGGCCTCGCTGGCGTAGCCGTTGCGGCGCCATTCGATCTGGGAGAGATCGGTGCCGTCGTGGAGCCCGAAGTAGTGGAAGGGTGCCAGAAGGCCCTGGTCGAGGGCGCTCCACAGGCGCAGCTCGGCGGCGATGCGTCCCTCGAACCAATGGAGGATGTCCTCGCCGCCGGTGCGCTCGGGAGTGGCGGTGAGACCCAGCAGCAGGGACGGCGCCAGGTGGGCCAGCCAGCGCTCGTAGCTGGCAGCGGCGGCGTGGTGGAACTCATCGACGATCACCACGGCGAACGTGTCCGGCGCCAGGGCCGCCGGATCCAGCCCAGCGAGCGACTGCACCGAGGCGAACACATGGCGCCACTGGCTGGGGCGCTGGCCATCGACCAGCAGCTCGCCGAAGGAGCCATCGCGCAGCACCTGGCGGAAGGTGGCGAGGCTCTGCTGCAGGATCTCGCGCCGGTGGGCCACGAACAGGAGGCTTGGGTGACCGGGACCGCACTGGCGGGCGTAGTCGAGGGCGGCGACCACGGTTTTGCCCGTGCCGGTGGCGGCCACCACCAGGTTGCGCCAGCGGCCATGGAGACTGCGCTCGGCCGACAACTTTTCGAGGATCTCCTGCTGGTAGGCGTAGGGGCGGATGTCGAAGAAGCTGAGCGGGGTGGCGTCCGCTGCCGATTCCCCCGCCGACTCCTCACGCACGGCCCGATCAAAGCGGCGCTGCTCCAGTTCGCTGGCCCGGTAGGGCTCGAACTCGCCCTCCTCCCAGTAGCTCTCAAAGGCGGCCTGGAACTTGGCCAGGATGCCCTCGTTGTCGTGGGCGGAGAGGCGCACGTTCCACTCCAGGCCGTCGTGCAAGGCGGCGGTGGAGAGGTTGGAGGAGCCGATGTAGGCGGTGGAGGCAGGGGGTGAGCCTGCTAGGCCGGGCCGATGGAACAACCAGGCTTTGGCGTGCAGGCGGGTGCGGCGGGTGTCGTAGCTGACGCGCACCTCGGCGCCCTGGGCCACCAACCAATCGAGGGCGCGGCGGTCGGTGGCGCCCAGGTAGACGGTGGTGAGCACCCGCAGCTGGCGGCGGGGCTGGGCCTGCAGGAAGGCCGAGAGGGCCGGCTGGAGCAGGCGCAGGCCGCTCCACTTGATGAAGGCGCAGAGCAGGTCGATCCGCTGGGCGGAGGGGATTTCGTGGATCAGCGCCTGCCCCACCGACGGTTCGCCGCTGGCGTTCACCAGCAGGGTGCTGTCGGCCAGGGGGATGAGCGGGCGGATGGTTTCGGCCTGGCCGGGCAGCAGCGCCGTGGAACGGATCTCCGACAGCAGCTGTGCGGAGGGATGCAGCTGGTCGGCCGGAGAGATCGCGCGGGGAGCCTGGCTCTGGAGCAGGCCCACCAGTTGGTTCACCAGGGCCAACTGGTGCTCAGGGGTGGCGCCACCGCTCAGGTGCTCCAGGGCGATGCGGGCCAGACTCGCCAGGTGCCGGGCCAACAGGCGTGGGGCTTCCTGGGGGTCCAGGCCGTCGGTGGCGACCAGGGATTCCTGCAGTTGGCGCAGCTGCTGCTCCAGGCCCTCGGTGAGGAGTTGCTGGTAGAGGCCGGGGGGTGGAGGCTGGTTGGGCAGGGGTGGGCAGGCGCTTGGGAATGGGGGCTTGTGAAGGACCCGACAAACGAAGCCGCAGGGCCGACAATGAAATCTTGACAAGGTTAGATTAATACCATCAGCTTGCCCCATTTAGGGTCACCCTAAAAATCCAGCCGATCTACGAGACAATGGCTCGGTCATCACTTCCCCTAAGAGCAAAATGACCTCTTCGAAGAATCTAATCTCGTATGTTGTTGACAACAAAGAATGGATTTTTTCGGGTATAGGTGTATTGGCGATTTCATGGCTATTGACTGCGCTCAAGAAGTCTCGCTCTTCAGTAAAACAGACTATCAATTCGGGCGCGAGATCAAAAAACGTTCAAGCACTTGGCGATATCAACCTCTCTACAAAGCGGAAAAAGTGAGATGAGGGAAAAGATAGATCAGTCTGTTTCGGCCGGCGCTGGTTCCAATGTTTACCAGGCAGCTAATGGCAACATTAGTGTAACGAACATCAATTTGCATGTCCCAGAATGGCTTGTTGATAACGAGATAAATAGAAAAGTTGATCAACTAGTGAAGTGCCGATACTACACTGAGTTTGATCTAAGAACCGAAGCGCTGCAACTCAGTCGGAGTGTCTTTGAAGGCGGCAAACTTGCAGGCGGTTCGGATGCGGCAAGGAGCCTAGCCCTTGCATGGTGTGCCCGAATCTTGGCCCATTCACATGATCTTGATCGGGTGGAAGAATGTGTAGAACTTGCTAAAACTATCAATGATTCACCAGAAGTTACAATCGCAGAAGCATTTATAGCTTCTCGAAAGGGAGATAAAGCGGCTGCGCTTCAAATTCTTGCAAGCATACATTCTGGCGCTTCACATACTGCAAGCCTGATTATTGTTATGCATCATGATGGAGCCGAGAGTGCACTTAAGTGGATGAGTAAAGTCTGCCGCACAGCTTATCATTTGGATTCGGATGGCAAGGGCTATCTCCTAAATCACCAGCTTCAGCTTGGTTATTGGGATGCGTCCGCCCAGACAGTCGCTAGTTTGTCCTCGGACGACTTTGAAAGAACTCCTACCCTTCATCATTTTGCAGGCTTGGCTAGCCTAATTCAGACAGTACCGCCTGAGTTTCGATCAACTATTCTTACACATGTTCCATTGGATGCACGTAACTTTCGACTTGCTTCGACTGCCAGTGCGATGGAAGCAAGGCGAACAGCTCATAATCACTTTCTCGATGGGGCTGCAGCAGCACGTCAACTGAGTTGTTCCTTCGCAGCTGAAACGGATGATGAGTATGCACTGTGGCTCGAGTTACTCGATCCGATTATGTCTTCAAGCGGTTTGAGTAGATTAAGAGATAAACTCTCCGATCCTGAAACTCGACTCCAATATGTCCGCTATGGAATTCAGTTCGGGCTCAAACCAGACATAGGGGCGATTGAGAGAGATATTGAAAAGAGTGTCGCGATCAATGCTGGCAAGATTGGAATTGATGCAGCTCTTGCTCGCTTTGCGCTTATACAAGCGATGCCGTCTGCCGAGGAAGCGGCTAACTATATCGAGCGTCACCAAAGCCAACTTGTCGCCCACATAGAAGGCGAGCAGATTCGCCGTATTCAGATCGAGCTGCTGATACATGCAGGGCTGATTGAAAAGGCCAAAGAGGGGCTCGCACAGTGGATTGAAGATGGTATTGATGCTCAACAAGAAAGCCAGTTGCAGAGAGCCATCTTGTATGCTTCTGCTGTTGACACTGTTGAGCCATTTAAATCTCAATTCGAAGCCACAGGATCTCTTGGCGATCTTATCCTTCTAGTTGGTGAGCTTGAAGCCCATAATCGCTGGAGCGAACATTGTGAGTATGCCAGACTTCTGTTTGACAAGACACATTCATTAATTGATGCCGAGCGACTTGCCAACTCTCTTATCAAGTTGCATAGATCAGCGGATTTGGTCGAATTCCTACGCAGCAATGAAGATTTGATATCGCAATCCAAGAGTCTTCAGAGTCTGTATGCTTGGGGCCTTTACTATGAAGGAGACTTTACTGGTTCCCGAGCGGCACTAGAAAGGTTAAGTGATGAAGTAAGCAATCAAAGCTATCGCTTACTATTGGTTAACTTGGCGATTGGTACAGGAGATTGGGCATCCCTCACCTCTTTCATCGCTAGCGAGAATCAAGAAAGAGATTCTAGAAGCGCCTATGAACTCCTTAGTGCTGGAAAACTAGCACTTAACTTGGATTTACTCCAAGCAAAGAACCTTGTTTTTGAAGCAGCAGCAAAAGCTGGTGATGATTCTGCTATTCTGGCAGATGCATACTTTACTGCTATAAGTGCAGGTTGGGAAGAAGATCCGCGAGTTGGCGTATGGCTAGAGCAAGCTGGTCGCTTATCAGATGATGATGGACCACTTAGAAGAATGTCGCTTAAAGAGCTTCATGATCGTAAGCCGGAGTGGGATCAACGAGAAGCAGAGATTTGGTATTTACTTGCGCAAGCCAAACTGCCGATCTTTCTTGCCGCCCAGCCGCTCAATCGCACCCTCCTCGATCTTACGTTATTCCCCGCGTTGGCTAATTCTGAGGAAACCGACCCGAGGCTGAGAAAGGCAATACCAGCTTATAGCGGAAGGCGATTTCCGTGTCCGTCTGATATGGACAGGAAGGCAGTTGGGTTGGAAGCAACAGCACTATTGACTTTGGGCTTTTTAAACCTTCTTGATCAGGTCTTCGATGCTTTTGAAACAATACACATACCCCATTCAACGCTCGCCTGGTTGTTTATGGAGCGACAGAGAGCCGTATTCCATCAACCAAGTCGAATAGAAGATGCACGTACAGTTAGGAACTGTCTGGCAACGAACATGCTGGAAGTCTTTAATCCTAGTACCTCTGCTGATGTTGAACTAACGGTGCAGATTGGCAAAGAGCTGGCCTCATTTATTGCCGAGGCTGAAAATGCAATGGACAGAGCTAACACGCAGCATATTGTTGTTCGTCCTGCTCCTGTTTATCGCGTTTCTAGCCTGATGGAGGAGGAGGCAGACCTTTCCGAACACGCACCAGTGTTGAGCAGTTGTCTAGCCGTTGTGGAGAAGCTTAGGCAGAGAGGAGCAATAACCGCAAATGAGGAGAAGAAGGCAAGAGCATACTTGAATCTGCAAGAACGTTCGTGGCCTAACCAGCCCTCCATTGCCGATGGAGCGACTATCTATCTCGACGATCTTGCGATCTCGTATTTCTTGGATTTAAAGATGCTCGGCAAGCTCAAGGATGCTGGCTTCACAGTTGTGGTGTCGCCAAGCGAGGTATCTGAAGGTGACGCTTTAATCTCTTACGAAAGCATTTCTTATGACTCCAGGATTGTCGTAGAGCGCATAAGATCTGCGCTAAGCTCACGGATAGACATGGGAATAGTCAGGGTTGGGTGTATGCCTGCCTCTGGCAGATTCGATCAACAGTCTATCCATGGGCACCCCTCTGTCAGCATTCTTGATCTGGCAGGAAAGTGCGACGCTTTAATTATAGACGATAGATTTCACAATCAACACGCCTGCATCAATGCTGACGATAAGAGCACGGCGATCATGACAAGCCTGGACCTTCTCGAAGCATTAGTGGCTGCAGGCACTATTAGTAATGATGATCGCATAGAGCATCGTACACGTCTACGCCGAGCGGGCTATGTCTTTATTTCAATTGATCAAGAAGAGCTAGAGGCGTGCCTATTGGAATCACCTGTTATTGATGGCAGAGTTGTTGAGACGGCCGAGTTGAAGGCAATACGAGAATCATTTCTTAGAGTCAGGATGAGTGGCATTCTTCAGCTACCTCACGAAGCAGCTTGGCTGGAAGGTGCCCTTAGATCGATTGTTCACGTCCTAAAAGGGCTTTGGGTTGATGTGCCGGATTTCAGTGACATCATAGTGCGATCAAATTGGCTCGCTGGTTTCCTCGATATCCGAGGATGGGCACATTGCCTCGACTCTGATTCCGTTGACTATGTCATTCAAAGTGGGCCCATGGCCTTGGTTGAGATATTGTTATCTCCCCCAGCTGACGACACTCAAACTGTTTTTGATGCCTATTGGAAATGGCTTGAAGAATATTTCCTAGAGTCATTCCAGGAGCAGTTTCCAGAGCAATATAACCTGATTGTTGATTCTCAAAGAAGATTCATTGGCGAGATGGCTGACCGACATTCTTCGGAGGAAACTGACGCATGACTGGTATACCGCCAGAAAGAACTGCTATTGCCATTTCTGCGCTGAAGTTTTTTCCCCCACTCATACGTGATAGCCTACTCAATGACGTGAGCTTCACTGGCGAATATGGCTTAAAAGCCAAAGTAACTATTACCCTGGGTGATAACGGACCTTCTCTGATTCGAGCAAGCTTCTTTGACGCGATTCGATCTGTTCTTTCTAGTGATACTTCTGTCAGCTTGACTGACGGAAAAGATAAGACTTGGATTCTTTCGCGCGATGAAGGCGAAGCCGGTTCAGCGGCTCTCATTCTTTCATGCGATCAACAGCTATTAATTCTACCTGATTTTTCTGAGCTTTCTGACGATGTATCCTCTCGTCTTCGTGCGCTTGAAGATTCTGCTGCTGATATGAACCTACCAGTTGCTTCTCTGCAAAAGTGGAGAAATGTCTTGACAATGCAACCACTATCAGACTTTGAACTTGATCAACTCACTAAAGATATCTCTGATTCCCCGGTTATTCTAGAGCGTTCGATACGAAGCATTAACAAGGGGGCTAACATCAATGTGTCAGATCTGGTTCCTAATTCGCGGCGTTACTATCATCGGCTAGTTGGCGCTTATGATGGAAGTACCTCAATTAAGGAGTATGCTGCTGGAGCTGGACGAGAATTCCTGAGGCAACTTTCCGAGTGGCGGCCATCAGAGGGTTTCTTTTTTGGCCTATATCTCTCCTCTCACCAGGCGCTTACTGATGAGCTTAATGCTGATTCACTTGATAAGGAACAGCTAGAAGAACTATATTCATCATTGGAGAAGTATGGCGATCCTCTTTCTAAGTTGGGTGCGGTCGAAGTTGGATTGCGTATTCTTGGAATTCGGCCAGAGGTTGAGCCTTTCCTTCTCCGACTAGTTCAGCATATCCGCGACGACGACGTAACTGGCAATACCAGCCAATTCAAGTCTTTCTCTTCATTGTTTGTTCTGGTCGACGGGGAACTGGCTAGAACTCGTTGTCTATCTCGGGAGCCACCTTTTTATCGTAGACTGGCTTCTCTTGCCCAGGCTGCGTTAATTCTGCGTCAGCTCATTCGGCTAGGAATTGATTGTCAGAGCTTTTCTGATTATGCGTTAAGGACTCGCAGCGTGGAATTCTATATGCAGTCATTAGCGGATATGAGACTAGAGCCTAGATGGAGGCCTGACTTTGCAGACGCAGCACAAATACAGGCAGATTTCTTTGGTCGTATCAGGTTCGCAGGATCAAGGGTGGAGCCAACCTTGAGCTCGGGCCCAGAGGAGCTGCGCGATATCATCCTCGGTAATGGAGAAAAAAGTTTAATAAGCTTGTGTTGGAGGCTGAATCAGTCTTTCCCAGGGCCGCTCGACGGTACTGAGCATAAGGAACAAACTCTGCCTGACGACTTTGCTCATGTTATTGAGGAGAAGCTCGGCATGGAGAATGTGGATGTATCCTCCTTCGCTCCACTCGTTAATCTATCTCTCATCTTTAACGTTTCTAGACACCATTCAAGTTTGGCGTCTCAGGCCGTGAAAAGGTGTGGCTATGTATTCTCTGGATTAGAGAGTAAGGCGCAGCTTCTGACCGTGCTAAACGGATTGGCCAATGTTGCCGCTATATCCCGTGATACGGTGTTGGCTGGTGATGTTCGAATCTTAGTTCGCCGCTATCGTTCAGATTCTCAATTTGATATAACCTTGCTTGAGGCTGTGTCAATGTTGCTTGTTGCATCCGCTGCGCATGAGGGCATCGTCCAATGGCGAAATAATGTAGGTGAAGTTATTTCTGAGCTCGCGTTTGGACGTCTTGATGGTGACGATGGGCGCCTGCTTCATTCGCGATTGCTGGCGCTGTTGCATTCTGTGCCAGATTTGTGGGTTTCATGCGCAAGGGCGGAAGCTGCACTTCAGGCCTTCTGTTTTCGGTGAATCTGAGAATGAGTGCTTGATTCCATTCTATTTCGTCTGATTGCAACGCATCAAGAGGAGGGGCTGGAGGTTATTGGCCGATGCTGGCGGCTGCCGGGCTCCAGGGCAGGTTTGGTTTTGGGCGGCCCGGCAGGTGGGCGCCCCTGCTGGGATCCCTTCTGGAGTGAGAGTGATGCGGCTGCAGCCGCCCCGGCTCCGGGTGTGCTGTGCCGCCCCAGCCCCTTCATCCGCACGGCCGACGAGCAGGCCACGGCTTAGTAGTGCTGTTTGCCCTCGATAACCCCCCGACCGCCTCCGCGGGGGGAATCGTCATCACCTTTTCGCCTCGGGATCAGATGCCAGTGCGCATGAAACACCGTCTGCCCCGCCACCTCCCCTGAGTTCAGCCCCCCTCTTGCGTTGAGCAAACCAGCCCAGCCGCTGATCGACGCGGCCTGGGCACTAAGCTGCTCACGCCGCAGCTTAAGCAGCTTCACCACGGCATTCCACTCCTGCTGGTGCAGCTCCAGCCCATAGGCCCCATGACGCCGCGGGATCACCAGGCTGTGTCCCTCGCTCACGGGATAGGCGTCGGCGATGCAGAGCGCCAGCTCGTTCTCCAGCAGCATCCGGCCGCTGCCCTCCAGCGCGCAGAACACACATCCCGTTTCGCGGTGGCCGTCGCTGGCCTGCACACCGCGGAAGCAGAGCGCCTGCAGATTGCTGATGGCGTCGGAGCCGCCCTGGTTTTTGGGGATGATGGGGTCCACCTCCAGGGCCCGCTGGTGCTCGTGCGCCCCGCAGCACTCGTAGCGGCCCCGGGCACGGGTGAGCACCCTGTCTTTCACCGAGCCGCTGATCGGGGTGCTCGCGGAAGGCATCGAGGCGCTGGCGGCACAGCTGCTGCAGCGCGTCGCGCTCAGGGTCGCTCAGCTC
Source organism: Synechococcus sp. ATX 2A4 (assembly GCF_024346375.1). Taxonomy (GTDB): domain Bacteria; phylum Cyanobacteriota; class Cyanobacteriia; order PCC-6307; family Cyanobiaceae; genus MW101C3. The sequence continues at coordinate 248,617 of NZ_JAGQCV010000001.1, forward strand.
TACTGCTGCGCAGAAGCCTTCGGCTACGCCGCCCACCAGGCGCGGCGGTTCCGGCGGGCCCCATTCTGCGGCTCTACCACCCCCATGCCTGTTCGGTCAGAATGCCCCCATGACAGCAGCACTCTCCACCACTCCCTCCATCCCGATCGACCCACGGATCAGCGCGATCGCCTCAGGAATCTCCGCGGCCATCCCGCAAGCCCAGGTTCGCCTGTTTGGATCACGCGCCAAGGGCACATTCCGGCCTGATTCCGACGTGGATCTGCTAATCACCGTGCCGGATCAATGGCTGGCTGGCCATGATCGTGTTCATGTTCTGGGAGACCTTTGGCGTCAATATTCCAGCCATCGGCTGCCGCTTGATCTGCTTCTTTACACCGAAACTGAAGTGAGTCAACGCCAGCAATACAGAAGTGCTGTTACATCCTTGGCTTATCAAGAAGGAATTTTGCTGAATGGTTGATCCGGATGCCCTGCGCTAACTCCGGATCGCCCAAGCTGATCTCGATGAGGCGCAGCGCATGGTGAAGCTCTCGGGCTTTCGCGACAGCAGCATCGGCTTTCGACTTCAACAGGCCTGCGAATAAGCCCTCAAAAGCTGGATCCACGCCAAGGGAGGCATGGCTCCTTTCACCCATGACCTCGTCGCTTTGATGGATTGGCTGGAGGAATCAGGTACCGATGTCAGCGCGTTCGAGCAGATTGCCGATCTCTCATTCTTTGCGGTTCAAACCCGATACGATGACACTGTAGAGATCAGCTCTCCAGATTGGTCGCTCCTGTTGGGCATCACGGCCTCACTGCTCGATCAAGTCCAGCGTGAATCTTCATGACGCAGCTTCTGCCTTGGCTCTCAGTAATCGATACCTGCGCAATGTTTGCCCCAACACCATCATGCGCTCGACCCGATGCATGAGACTTGGGGTATCGCGATGGTGGCCGCGGGCGGGGATGATGCGCTTTAGAGCGAAAACAATAACCCTGCCCCCCCGAGCATCAACGGTTGATAGATGGGGCTCATGCGCATCTGCTGGGCGATGGTCGCGCGTAGGCGAAGGAAGGCAGCAGAGGGGCTGTTGGCCATGGAGTGATGCTGGCGGCTGCCGGGTGACCGGGCCAGGTTTGGTTTTGGGCGGCCCGTCAGGCAGGCGCCCCTGCTGGGATCCCTCCTGGCGTGGGCGTGATGCGGCTGCAGGCAGCCTGGCTCCGGGTGTGGGTGTGCCGCCCCAGCCCCCTTCCCCATCCAGCTGGGGAAAGGACAAGAAGGAGCGGATCCCAGGCGGCGGCAGTTGGAACCCACGCTGCGGGCCCATGCCGTTGAAGGCCAGAAACAACGCCGTTGTCGTGACGACGTCTCCTGAGGATCCCATCCGCTCCGATCGTCAGCGGGTGGTGGCCCATGGGATCCATCCGGAGTGGTGGGCGGGGGCGAGGTTGTGGTGGTGACAGAATGAAGTTGAAAAGCGGTATGCCATGGCCAGCTCCGATCCAGGTCTCCAGCGGCTCCGTCAGGAGGCTGGCCGAGTCCCGCTTCGGTTGCGGATCATTCGTGCAGTGGCCAGCTCCACAGCCATCGAAACGGGCCAGTCCATCGCCGTGATTGAAGGCCAGCTTGCGGCTCGGCAAACCCCTCCTAATCACCCCCACCAGGCAACACCAGCCTGAACAGCTGCTGCATCGGAGCGTTGTTCAACACAGCCCCGGCACGGATGGCGGCGAAATACTGCTCACGCTGCAGATCCCAGGCTGAGTAGTCGAGAGGGCCGATGCCCGCCTGGCTCGCCATCACATCCGCCAGCAGCCGCGCGATGCGGCCATTGCCCTCGCGGAATGGATGGATGAGCACAAATTCAACGTGCACCTCAGCCAGCGCCTCAACCAGTTCGTCGACCGACTGGGGATCAAGGGGTGTGCGTTTGTTGAGCTGTTCGCGTTGAAAGGCCTCCAGAAGATCGGGCAGGAGATGGGCGCTTGCAAAGGCAAAGTTCCCTTTGCTCAGGTTGAACTGGCGCATCTTTCCTGCCCATGGATAGACAGCCTCCAGCCAGAGCCGGTGCCATTCGATCACTTCCGCGACAGTGAGACGATGAGGTTCAGCCCCGTTGATGAATATCCCCTCATAGAGCTGAAGCAGCAGATCCTGTTCCAGTGACCCCATGACCCCTGGATCTGTGATTCCCAATCGGTTACGCAGAACCAAGCCGTTCGAGCCAGGCTCACATTCAGCGGCCGATCCAACAACGGTGTAGCGGTTCATCCGCAGGCGATCCGTAGTAGGCCTTCCGGCTCAGAAAGCACCATCCAGCAACCGCCCCTCCCGGTAGGCCCTGCCGATCACGTGACTGCGCCAGTGGCGACGCTCCTCGCACTCCCGCTGGGAATAAAGCAGCAGATCCAACGACACATCCGCCTGGGCCAGTTCGTCCCAGAGCTCGTTGAGCACCTCGAAGCGGTGGTGACGCTCCAGCCAGGCATCCGGTGCGGTGATCAACAGGTCGATGTCCGATTCCGGCCCCGCTGTGCCACGCGCCCGGGAGCCAAACAGACGCACTTCCGCGCCTGGGATTCTTTGCTGGATCACAGCCGCCATCCCCTGGAGGCGCTGGTCGATCGGTGGCGCGGCGACGCTGGTCATGCCGCCATTCTGGGCAGGGTCTGATCAAGCTGGTAGCGGGGGTGGGGATTCCTGGCTGGGGGTGTGATGGGCCATGGGTTGATCCTGGCGGCTCCCGTACGCCTCGGGCAGGGTGGTCTTTGGGCGGCCCGTCAGGAGGGCGACCCTGCTGGGATCCCTTCTGGTGTGGGCGCGTGGCGGCTGGAGGCAACCTGGTTCCGGGTGTGGCTGTGCCTCAGCCCTAACCCACTCCGCGGCCCCAGGCAGCTGCAGCATGTCGGCGAGGGGTGTCGTTCCCATCGCCCTCGACGGGGATGCAGTCCAGAATGGAGCCATGGCTGCCCCTTCGACCCAGCAAACCTCCCTCTCCCAGCGGCTCCAGGGCGCCCGTAAGGAGGTGCTTGCTGTGGCTCACCGCCATGGGGCCCGCAACCTGCGGATCTATGGCTCGGTGGCCCGTGGCCAGGATCGGCCCGGCAGCGACCTTGACCTGCTGGTGGATCTGGAACGGGGCTGTTCCCTGCTGGAGGTGATCGCTCTTCGGCAGGAACTGGAAGCTCTCTTGAATTGCCAGGTGGATCTGGCGGAAGCTGCGCAGTTGCATCCTTTGATCCGCGATCAGATCATTGCGCAGGCCAAGGCTTTGTGAGCAAGGATCTCCTTTACCTCAGCAGCATTGCCGAAGCTCTTGAGCGCATCACTCTCTACTCCATAGAAGGCCGCTCAGCTTTTCTTGCTTCCACGCTTGTGCAGGATGGAGTGATCCGGAACTTGATCGTGATCGGCGAAGCCGTGAAGAATCTGTCGGCGGATCTTCGCGAGTCCGAACCGTCCACTCCTTGGAAGTCCATCGCCGGCATGCGAGATGTTCTGATTCATGATTACTTGCGTGTGAATCTGGAGCAGGTCTGGGAAACCGTGGCGCGTGATCTTCCTCCCCTTGGTCTCACCGTTCGCTCGCTGATTGAGCGGCACATGAACGATGGTGGTGGTGGGGGACTGGGGCATGGGGGCGTCCTGGCGGGGTGAGACGGGGGTGGCACTGACAAAGGAGAAGCCCTGCTGCCGTGGCGCTCACGCGCGCTCCTTCACCCCACAACGGCCTGGCGCCCAGAGCCCATCAGCGGGTCCGCCCCGTGGGCACGTAGCACGCGCACTAACACGGAAGGGTCGTTTCGGCTTGAGTACTACAACTCTCGTGTTCGCGAGGACATCGAGGACTGGCCTGTGGAGGCGCCACACCTCAAGGCCATGGTCGGCGGGCTTTCTATTGCTTCTGCAGTGGGCGGGTGATCACCGTGCTCCATGCCTTCGTGAAGAAGACCCAGAAAACACCCAGGCGTGAGCTCCTCATCGCTCGCGAACGCCTCAGGAACGTCAAACGCCATGGCTGACACCCCCTATCAACCGGTCATCCGCGATCGCGGCGCCGAACGCGCCCGGCTCGATCAGGTGCCGGGCTACAGCCAAGCGCAGCAGGAGGCCGCCGTGGAATTCCGTCTTCTCCGGCAGCTCCTCGAGGCACCCCAGCGGGCCGGTCTCACCCAGGAGGAGGTCGCCGTGCGGATGGGCACCACGCGCAGCGCCATCAGTCGGCTCGAGGGATCCCGCAAGCACCTGCCCGCACTGTCCACTTTCCGCCGCTACGCCGATGTGCTCGGCTGCGATGTGGAGATCCAGCTGGTGCCTCGAACCCCTGACGGAGCTTCACCGCCTTGTTGAGCGGCGGCGGAAGGCATCGAGGCGCTGGCGGCACAGCTGCTGCAGCGCGTCGCGCTCGGCGCCGCTCAGCTCGTCGCCGCCGATCAGGCTGGTGGCGCCGTTGCCGTAGGCGGTGATGTCGTTGAAGGTGAACCTTGCCCTCCATCTGCTGCCCAGGATCCGCCGGGCCACGTCCTGCGCTGGGGCGGGGCTGGCTGTTGCCTGGCAAATCAGGGGCCGAGCAGTTCCAGGAGCATGAGCGGTTGGTCGATGGGGCTCATGCGCATGCGCTCGGCGATGGTGTGCCGCAGGCGCTGGAGGGGGGCGGGGGCATGGCAGATCCCGTCAGGCCTCAGCGTCGAAACCCGGCATGACCGGCGCCTTTACCCGGTTGATCAGTTCCTTTACCCCTCGGTTCAAGGCCTGCCGATCCAGCCCCAGGGGGGGCGGGATCGGCTTCGTAGCGGAACTGCACGGCATAGACGGTGAGTTGAGCGAGCGGCAGCCGACGCACTGGGGTTCCGCAGACCGTGCCCATCGCCACCTGGTGTTCACCCGAGAGCCAGTCACTGGGTGATGGCGGCAGCAGGCTCCCAGGCGAACCCTGGATCCACCGGCCCTGGCCAGCAGGATCGCGCTGCCCGACGAAGCGCTACGCCTATCCCACGCCGCCGGAGCCGAGCGAGCGCAGGGTGGCCCAGAGGCCGCCGCCGGCTTCAGGCCGGTCCACACCCCGATTCACAAACCACAGCGCGCCCGCCATGGCGTTGAGCGCCAGCGCCACCAGCCACACCCTCCATCCCTCTGGCAGCTTCATGGCGATCGGTTCAGGCAACTGCCCCATCATCTCCGCTGTGGTGCTGGCAGCCACCGCGGCGGCCGCCTGAGACAATCCACAACCGCCCACCCCCAGGCAAACCCATGGCCGTTCTCGGCAGAGAGGCGATCCTGCAGGCGATCGAAGCGGGCGCGGTCGGGGTGACGCCGTTCGTTCCCGAGCGGCTGGGCCCCGCCTCGCTCGACCTCACCCTCGCCGGCACTTTTCGCGTGTTCCGCAAGGTGCACGAGGTGATCGAGGTGCGCGAGCACACCGACTACCGGCAGCTCACCGAGAAGATCGAGGTGCCCCAGGGCCAGCACATCCTGATCATGCCGGGCGAGACGGTGCTCGGCATCACCCAGGAGCGGCTGCGCCTGGGCCCCGGTCTGTGCGGCTGGCTGGAGGGTCGCAGCCGTTTTGCGCGGCTGGGCCTGATGGTGCACATCAGCGCCCCCTTCATGGGGCCGGGGATCGACAGCCAGCAGGTGCTGGAGATGAGCAACTTCGGCCCCGCTCCCCTGGCGGTGCACCCCGGCACGGCGATCTGCCAGTTCGTGTTCCAGAAGCTGGAAGGGAGCGAGATCTATGCCGGCTGCTTCGCTGGCCAGACGGAAGACTCCTTCTGACCATTTCCAGCGCCCGCGTGGGCTGATCGCTCAGGAGGGCATCACTTGGCGCGCCAGGGGAGCTCGCCCCCATCCGATCGGGTGACGGAACGACTCCCATCTGGAGGAGGTGATGAGGTCCGCAGCCGCCATCTGTCACTTCGATCCCGGCCAGGCGCCGCCCCTGATCCGCCTCCATCTGGCAGGTTGTGTAGGAGAGCGTTCCAGCCTTGGCTGACCAGTTGGACCAAGGGATGCAGGCTGGGCTCTGGTGACGGCGAGTCCGTGCTCGCGGCCCTCGACCTTGGCGGTGCCCGTCGCCGTCGGTTGGAGCAGAGACGCGTCAATGTTGACGTCCCCGTATGGATGATCGACCAGCTCGATCGTGAATCCAGCGGCTCCTCTCCAGGGGGATGGGGGCAGCACTGAACCAGCCTCACCCCACGGCTGCTGCCATGAACCGCACCGGCCCAGGATAGGTCGCCAACTGGCTGTCGGCCGTGATCAGCAGCAGCCCGTCAGCCGTGGCCTGGGCCAGCAGCAGCCGGTCAAACGGGTCGCGGTGCAGCGGCGGCAGCTGGGCCACCGCCAGGGCATGGCGCGCTTCGATGGCCAACTCCTGCCAGCCCCCCTCCAGCAGGACCCGGCGCAGCACGGCGGGCTGCACGTTGAAATCAGGCCGCCCCAGCGCCTGCTTGATCACCAGCTCCCACAGGCTGGCCACGCTGAACAGCGGGGTGTGGCGCGGATCTTCCAGCATCGCCGCCAGGCCGGCGGGCAGCCGTTGCGGCGATCCCATCGCCCACACCACCAGGTGGGTATCCAGCAGCAGATGCATGGCGTTCCTCAGCCGCCGAGCCCGGAGCCCTCAAACAGATCGGCGATCTCGCCGGCAGCGATGTGATCGAAGTCGTCGGGCACGTCGCACTGCCCCTGCAACAGGCCCAGCCGCCGCCGCTCCGGTGCTGCATGGCTGGAATCCTCCAGGGCGGTGACGCGCACCATCGGCCGGCCGGCCTTGCAGATCACGAACGGCTCCCCCGCCGCCGCTTGCTCCACCAGGCGGGAGAGGTGGGTCTTGGCTTCGTGCATGTTCACCTGACGCATGGCCACCACGATCGGATGCAGTTCAACCAGCTTAGTCGACTAAGTTGTCGTTGATCTGGCCCGTGCCATCGACCGATGCCCCTGCTGCAATCCCCCAAGCCATGCGCCCCGGTGGGGATCAGTCGTGTCCGATGCGATCCCACACGAGTTCTGCCCGGCGTTCCACTCCCTGAAACACCATCGGCTTCGTGCTCAGCACCAGCACGTTTCCATCAAGCTTCGCGTAGCGAACCTGGGCATTGCCGATCCAGTTCGGATACGAGCACACCTCGATGTGGTGCACAACGGCATCCTGATCTTCGAGCACTTCGAACGGACCGGAGTAGGAAAGATAGGAGCTGATGGCATCAGAGCGCTCCGCAGGCGTGCCTCCAAAGACGTCCGGGTCGTGGTAGGGCGAACGGTGGCTAGCCATGATCTCCACTGACATGTAGCCGTCGTGGTTGTAAAAGATGAACCCCACGGGGTGCTCACCGAGTGGGTCGACGCCGATGCCGTCGCTGGCAACATTCCTCCATGAACGGAGCCGCCAGGTTCCCATCAAGTCGGCAGCCTTCACAACGAATCTCCTTGGCGTCAGTTGATGCGCGGATGCTAGCCCAGTGAAGATCTCAGCCGTCTTGCAGAGTGGCTCTGCCAATGGATACTGATGCGGGCCTGTAGATGCTGGCCTGTAGATGTTGGCCTGTAGATGCTGGCCTGTTGATACAGGCTGAGCTGGAGAATCTCGGCGGCAGCGAAGCTCAGCTCAATGCCAACGTGAAGGCCTGAGGGTGGAGCGCAGGCGCCTGGTTGCCAGCGCAATCATTCAAATGCGTGCGAAAATGGCTCGCTCTGCCAACGACTCTGATCCGTCCGTGAGCAGGATCGGCCGGGCAGCGACCGTGCCCGAATGGTGGATCTGGCGGAGGGACAGCAGCTGGATCAAGTTCGCCTTGAACCTCCGTTGGCCTGCAGGATCTTTGGATGGCTGACCAAGCCAGTTCTGCTCATGAAACGTCATCGACTTGATGCACGGGGCAAGATCCATAACACCGACATGAACCAGAGATTAACGATGGCTAGACGCAACTGAAACGACAATCAAGGCCTAAACTCCAAAGGCCCAACCACGGCAGCCCTTGTGGCCAAACATTCGGTTCAAGCCTATATCGAGGATGTGCCCCATTGGGAGGATGGCTCTCTCCTTGCGGGCCCACCGCTTTCGGGAATGCAGTGGCTGGTGTGGAGCCTGGCCACCGCAGGCAAGTTCTTTGAGGGCATGATCGTATTCATGCAGGGTGTGGGCTTGCCTCTGATCACCCGGGAGTTCGGGCTCTCGGATCTGGACAAGGGATTGGTCACCGCCGCCACCTTGGCCGGGATCCTGTTCGGTGCCCTGCTGCTCGGTGGGCTGGCCGATCGGCTGGGGCGCAAGCCAGTCTTCATCGGGGAGATGGTGCTGCTGCTGATCGCCTTGGTGGTTGCCGCCGTGTCACCGAACAAATCGGTGTTGATCGGCAGCCTGTTCGTCATTGGTCTGGCATTGGGGGCCGATTACCCCACGGCACACCTGGTGATCTCCGAAAGCATTCCGTCAGCCGTCCGCGGCAGGCTGGTGCTGGGTGCCTTCAGTTTCCAGGCGATCGGAGCCGTGCTGGGCACCGCCATCGCCGCTGTGGTGCTCGGCTCGAGTGCCACACTCGATGCCTGGCGGATTTTCTTCCTTGTGCCCATCCTGCCGGTGGCGGCGGTGATCTGGGGCCGTTTGTTCCTACCAGAGAGCAGCCACTGGCTCTATTGCAAAGGCTTCCCGGAGAAGGCAGAAAAGCAGCTGCGCAAGCTGCTCAACCGGCAGAATCTCAGCCTGGCCAAGGTAGATCTGCTCAAGGAAGTGCAAAGGGAGCAGCGCAGCAATCAGGTGATGAAGCTCTTCCATGGCAAGCATCTGCGGGCCACCATCCTTGCTTCCGTGCCTTGGTTTCTTCAGGATCTCTCCACCTATGGCATCGGCATCTTCACGCCAGTGATCATCACCCTTGCCTTCGGCGAAAAGGTGCATGAGAACACGGTGGCGGCCCTGATTCAGAATGATGTGATTGCCGCACGCGGTACCGCACTGATCGATGTGGGCTTCATGGTGGGGATCGCGGTGGCGATCGTGCTGGCGGATCGCTGGGGCCGCATTCCCCTGCAGATCACCGGGTTCATCGGCTGTGCGGCGGGTCTTGCCCTGGCTGGCTTTGGCGGCAGCGGCGCCACCAGCAACCTGCCCCTGATCGTGGCCGGTTTCACGCTGTTCCAGTTCATGACCAACCTCGGTCCCAACGCCACCACCTATCTGCTGGCCGGTGAACTCTTTCCCACCAAGATTCGGGGCCTCGGTGCTGGCTTTGCGGCTGCCTGCGGAAAGGTGGGTGCTGTGCTAACTGCATTCTTCTTCCCCACACTCCTGAGAATCTGGGGAACCGAAAAGCTGTTGCTGGTGTTGGTGGTCACCTCCTTGCTCGGCGCCGTGCTCACCTGGCAATTCCGCATCGAAACCAAAGGCCGCGACATGGAATCCATCTGAATCAACGGTGCGAAGGGCTGCAGCTCTGCAGAACGGCAGCCTCGTGAGCGGCTACGTGAGTGCCTTCGTGGACGGCCTCATGTACGGCCTAATGAGCGGAGGTTAGAAGAAATTTGCCGAAGCACCGGTCAGAACAAATCAGAACAATCCGAGGGTTTTCTTCTTGCAGTACCCCGCCCCGATGTTCATCCAGCCCGATTCACAGGGCTTGCCGTAGGTGGGCTTCACCTCGTAATTGATGGGTGAGTTGCAATGCTGTTTGAGATCGTTCACATAGCCAAGTGGGCATTCGTCATAACCAGGAAGTTTTGGAATCCGTTGTTGCGCTTGTGCGGCGCCGGGCGTCAAAAGCGGCAGGGCCAGCAGCACAGCGGCCAGACCAAGGGGAAGTGGTGGCATGGGGTGACCCATCAAGTGTCCCAACCCTAGGAACGAACGCGCAATCTGCCCTCACCAGCCAAGCGTGGATCGCCTCAACCACACTGCAGATCTGAGACGAATGTGCGTCATGAGAGAATGGAGATTGAAGAAACGTGCGACGGCCTCCAGGCAGCAGCAGTTGGGAAGACATGCCCCCAAACCGGCCTGGCCATGGCCCCAACTCAGCTGGCCTGCCCATCGCACCACCGAGCCAATCGCTCGATTCAGCCGGCTGGGGGGCATTCGCCGTGCTCAATGGTGCAATCAGTTGCCCCCATGGCCTTCCGGCAGCGGCAGGAATCTGGAGACGACTGGCTCGTAACCGCGCGGCAGCAGATTCCAGCCGGCGTTAAACACGTGCACCCGGCGGGTGGCTTGACCATCGGCTTCGAATGGCAGGCCTGCGTGGGCCCACGCAAGCGCACTACCTGCCAGGTTCTGTGCCTCAAACCCCTGGTCTCTGAGTGTTTTGGTATAGATGCCACTGCGCACACCGATGGTGCAGTAAGGCACCACAACCCAGGAGCGATAGCGGGTGCTGTTGCGCTCGAATTCTTCCTTGGTGATCGCACCCGGCAACATCGACACGCGCCGTTCATGCGGCTCCCGCACATCCACCAGCACCGCAGGCCGCTCGTTCGAGCGGTTCAGCCATTCGGCCACGGAGATCTCCGGCTGCTCGGGAAATTGCAGCAGCTTCATGGCGACATAACGGCGCTGCACGTCTGCTGCCAGTTCCTGATCGGCGCTGCGGGAGGTCCCTCTGCCATTGCCTGCGTCCAGGCGATACAGCGATAGGCCCGCCACAGCGGAGGCCACAGCCAATGCCGCACTGACCCAGACAGTTTTGGACGACGCAGCACCCACCCAACCCAGCCGACCCAGACCCGGCCGCTTGGCGGCACCCAGACCCGGCCGCTTCATGGCAGCCAGGCCTCCTCCACCAGCTTCTCCACCGCCCGCTGCAACGAGGGGGCCAGCGGACGCGATTCACGGCGACGGGGGCTCCAGATCGAACCGGTGCGCAGCTCCTCCAACGAGGCGAGCGTCAGGTCCTGACCCTCGCGCAGATCGAGTGCCTTCAGGGACACAGCAAGCGTGGTGCGAAAGAAGTGGGCGTCACGCTGTGGGTTGTGGTGCAGAAACCAGAAGCTGAGCGCTTGCGCCTCCCAGCGGATCTCCTCGCGCAGCTCGCGCCGCAGGGCCTGCTCCGGGGTTTCACCCGGATCCAGGTGGCCGCCGAACAATCCCCAGGTTCCTGGATGCACGATGCCTTCGATGTCGTCGCGGAGCTGCAGCAGCCAGCGGCCCTGCTGCTCCGCCATCGCCAGGGCCACCTCCACGCTCATCAATTCCGGCTGCTCAGGCGGTCAGTTTGGCGCGGAACGGCGCTGCAGCAGTGGCACCGGTGGCATTGCTCGGGAGTAGCAGGCAGAGCGGGGCGCCATGGGGATGATGGTGGCCCTGCCGGCAGCCACCATCATGAGCCACCCAACCCTGCCTCCGATCGCTGGCTCAGAAGCCGAGATCCTTGCCCTTGTTCAGGATTCCGGCCCGGTGTTTCTGCCGCGCAGCAACCTGAATCTTGCCCAGATGCGTTCCGGCTTTGCCTGCGCCTTGCACATGCACCAGCCCACGGTTCCTGCGGGCGCCCATGGAGAGCTGATCTCGCACCTGCAATACATGCTGGAGCACCCGGGCGAAGGCGATAACCACAACGCCGAACCTTTTGCCCATTGCTACCGGCGCCTAGCAGACATCATCCCCCAGCTGATGGCTGAGGGCTGTAACCCACGGATCATGCTGGATTACTCCGGCAATCTGCTCTGGGGCCTGGGCCAGATGGGCCGCCTCGATGTGATCGAAGCCCTGCACCAGCTCGCCTGCGATCCCGTCCTCCAGCCCCACGTGGAGTGGCTCGGTACCTTCTGGAGCCACGCGGTGGCGCCCTCCACCCCGATCCCCGATCTCAAGCTGCAGATCCTCGCCTGGCAACACCAGTTCAGGGCCCTGTTTGGCGATCAGGCGCTGCAACGGGTGAAGGGGTTCTCCCCGCCGGAAATGCACCTGCCCAACCACCCGGACACCCTCTATGAACTGGTGAAGGCGCTCAAGGACTGCGGCTACCGCTGGCTGCTGGTGCAGGAGCACAGCGTGGAAAACCCAGATAGCAGCAGCCTGAGCCAGGAGCAGAGGTATCTTCCCAATCAACTGGTGGCGCGCAACTCCAGCGGGGAGGAACTGTCGATCACAGCGTTAATCAAAACCCAGGGCTCCGATACAAAACTGGTGGGGCAGATGCAGCCCTGCTATGAGGCGATGGGGCTAGGCCGGCAGGTGCTGGGAGCCATCACGGTACCCTCGTTGGTGTCACAGATTGCCGATGGCGAGAATGGCGGCGTGATGATGAATGAGTTCCCGCCCGCCTTCCTGCAGGCCCATCGCACCATCGCCGCCAAGGGAAGTGACGCAGGCACTGCGGCGATCAACGGCACCGAGTACCTCGAGCTGCTGGAGGCCGCCGGTGTCACCCCCGAGCAGTTCCCCAGGATTCAGGCGGTGCAGCAACACAAGCTCTGGCAACAGCTGAGCGGCCCGCCCAGCCCTGCGGCCACCGAAGCCGCGATCGCCCAGCTCCAGGCCAGTGATCCCTCCTTTTCGATGGCCGGCGCCTCCTGGACCAACAACCTCAGCTGGGTGGAGGGCTACGCCAATGTGCTCGAACCACTCACTCGCCTGAGCGCTCAGTTTCACCAGCTCTACGACCCTCTGGTGGCCAACGATCCGGGCATCACCAAAACGGAGCCTTACCAGCAGGCCCTGCTGCACCTGCTGTTGCTGGAAACCAGCTGCTTTCGCTACTGGGGACAAGGCACCTGGACCGACTACGCCACCGAGATCCACAGGCGCGGTGTGGCGCAGTTGGAGCTCGCAGCTGCTGGCACCCTGCAGGTGGCCTGAACCGCTCGGCCGGCAGCACCACCACAACACCGCTGGCTCAGCCGGCCTTTCAATCAGGGTTCAGGAGCGCTCACAGGGCGCGTAATCGCTGATGCCGTGATAATTCACCACCCAGCCAGCGTCTGCCGCCTGCATGGGGCGCACCTGGCGAACGGTTTCTGTCACCCATCCCGGCAACTGGCTGTCTGCGTTCGGCGCCCGCTCCTGCAGCACCCTGGATTCAATAGCCACCTGCAGCGGACAGGGTTCCACCCCCCATAGGCTGGATGCCAATTCACCGGTGGTGCCCATCAGGTCAACGCGCAACTGCAGGGCGATGGCTGTGGTATTCCTCACCACAAGATCCTTGTATCCGTAGGCCACGGCCGCATCGCGCCCGAGGGCATAGAAGCGCTGCTCGCCATAGGCATCAATGCTGTGGCAGTGGCGCTCCAGCACCTCACAACCCGACAGCAAAAAGGTATTGAAGAGATTGGTGGCCATCAGGCACAATCCACCCCCAACCCCCACAGACACTTTCCCCTTCGTAAACACCGGCCCCGCTCGATAGCCCCTGCGCAAGCTCGGCTCACCCACGCGGTGGCTGAAGCTGAAAATCGCTCCCGCTGGTAGCAACAACCCATCAATGTGTTGTGCCGCCAATTGCAGGTTCCAGAGCCGATCTGCACGAATCTGCGGGGTACCGCGATCGGGGATTGGCGTCTTGAACTCAGCCCACAGGTGGCCATATTGCGGAGCGGCAGCGGCATCCTGCTGGCGGGCATAGCGGAAGACATGGCCCTTCAGGCAGGCATGGCCTTGCTTCAGGCATTGCCTGATCACACGCTTGCAGGTTCCCAGCATCAAATGAAGAGGATCGGCCAGTGCAGTGGAGCAGCAGCAGGCTTGCTGCCGCTGTTCCACAATCATCAATTCAAGCAGAATCCCTTGATCAGCTAGCTCTCTGGCGGATCACCTGCCAGTTCTCCAGGGGTGAGGGGCTGCACGTCCGGGAAGAAGCGGGCCATGCAGGCATTGCAGACGCCGTGGGAGAACTCCACGTTGTCGTGGCTTTTGATGAAGGCCTCCACGCTCTGCCAGTAGCCCTTGTCGTTGCGAATGCCCTTGCAATAAGAGCAGATCGGGATCAGTTCCTCCATCACATTGATGCGCTCCAGGGCAGCGGCAAGCTGATCGGACACCCGCTTGAGCTCCAGCTGCAGCACCACCTGATGGGCCAGCACCTCAAGGGAATGCACCTGCGAGGCACTGAGTTCACGGGGCTGGCGATCGATCACGCAGAGGGTGCCGATCTTTGCTCCCTCCGGCGTGCTCAATGGCACCCCCATGTAGAACACGATATTCGGCTCACTGCACACCAATGGGTTATCACGGAAACGCTCATCTTCGCGGGCATCCCGCACCACCAGGGTTTGCTCGCCGAGAATCGCGTGCGCGCAGAACGACACATCACGGCTCGTTTCACTCACCTCCAGGCCTAGCTTGGATTTGAACCACTGGCGCTCCGCATCCACCAGGCTGATCAGCGCGATCGGCACATCGCACAGCTGGGCGGCCAGATAGGTGATCGCGTCGTACGACGATTCGGCATCCGTATCGAGGATGCGGTAATTCTGCAGAGCCTCCAGGCGAGCTGCTTCGCGGGGAGCCACATTCGCGCGCATGGAGAGCCTGATCACCAGTTCAAACGTAGGGAAAGGCGATCAATGCGGCAGACCGGGGTTCACATCTCCTCATGGCACAAAACCAGGGTTTCCGTGCAGGCGCATTGGGGGTGCTGCCCGAGTAGACAAGAGCTATGACCTGCCGTGAGGGCATCTGGCTGGCTGGTTCCCCCGTGCCCCCGGCGCATCCGGGTGGCCTCAGCGCCACCCTCCCATCGCCACGGCCGGCTGGAGCCGCCAGCGCATTCGTCGCGAGAGCGTTCTTCTGGCCGCCACGATCTTCGGCGTGGCTGCAGTTGCACTCAGCTTCAATTACTGGAGTGCCACCAGGCTCCTGCGCCAGGAGGTGCGCGAAAACCTGCGCCATCTGGTGAGCATCGCTGCCAGCAAGATGGATCCAGCCCTGGTGGCTGCGATCACCAGTCCTGAGCAGACAGGAAACGCCGACTACCGCCGCGCTAGTGCTCCGCTGCTGGAACTGCGCCGGCTCGTGCCCGAGATCTTCTACGCCTATGTGTTGGTCAACTCGCCGGAAGGCCTGCGCTTCACACTTGACAGCACCTATTACATCAAGAACCCGAATGACTTCGTCAGCCCTCTCAGCGTTGGTCAGCTCTACCTCGACCCCTCGGCAGATGCGCTGCAGGCGGCCAGATCCGGTCTGATCACGGTCAGCGCCAAGCCCTACACGGATCAATTCGGCACCTTCATGAGCGGCTTTGCCCCGATCCGCAACAGCGATGGGGAGCAGGTGGGCCTGGTGGGCATCGATTTCTCGCTGGCGCAACTGCAGCGCAAGGAACTTCCGCTGCAGCTCACCTATCTGCTGGCCCTGCTGGGCAGCGGCGTCTTTTCCGTTCTGGCGGCCAACTTCCATCGCCGCTCCCTCAAGGCCCGCGCCAAAGCGTTTGAAGCCATGGCTTCTGCCGAACGGGCCAAGACCACCTTTCTCGCCACCCTCAGCCACGAGATCCGCACCCCGCTCAATGGCGTGATCGGCATGACGGGCCTGGTGCTCGACACCGAGCTCTCCAGCCAGCAGCGGGAGTGCCTGGAGATTGTGAGCAGCTCGGGCGAATCCCTGCTCGCCCTGCTCAATCAGGTGCTCGACGTTGCCCGACTCGAAGCGGGAGACCTGGTGGTTGAACTGGCGCCGTGCCCGTTGCCTGAACTGATGGAGGAGGTGATCGCCACCTGCCTGAGCCTGGCCAGAGCCAAGGGGATCGAACTGTCGTTGGTGGTGGGCCAAGACGTGCCGCCGCTGATCCGCATCGATGGCCAGCGCCTGCGCCAGATCCTGCTCAACCTGATCGGCAATGCGATCAAGTTCACCGACGCCGGCAGGGTTGTGGTCTCTGTTCAAGCGGCCGAGGTCAGGGCCGAGGTCAGGGCGAAGGGCAGCGCCCACAAAGGAGAGCAGCCGGCAACCGCCTTGAGCTTCTCCGTCGTGGACACCGGAATCGGCATGGCCGCCGATCAGATCGAGCTCCTGTTCCGGCCCTTCTCCAAGCTGATCGGCTCCACCACCACGCCCCACGCCGGCACTGGGCTGGGCCTCGCCATCAGCCGGCAGCTGGTGGAGGCCCTCGGCGGCACGATCCAGGTGGAGAGCGAATCCGGCCAAGGCACTGCCGTGAGCTTCAGCCTGCCGCTGAAAACGGTGGCCTCAACGCCAGCTCCGGAGGCGAAGGCCGCTGCCTCTGCGCTCCAGATGGAGGCGTCAGCACTGGACCCCCC
Source organism: Synechococcus sp. ATX 2A4 (assembly GCF_024346375.1). GTDB lineage: Bacteria > Cyanobacteriota > Cyanobacteriia > PCC-6307 > Cyanobiaceae > MW101C3. The sequence continues at coordinate 264,797 of NZ_JAGQCV010000001.1, forward strand.
GGCCCAGCCGGAGGGCAGCAGCTTCGCGGCCTGCCATCCCCTGCGCATCCTGCTGGCCGACGACAGTGCCGTGAACCGGCGGCTCTGTGAGCTGATGCTGCGGCGCCTTGGCTATGAGCCCGAGTCCGCTGTCGATGGTCAGGAGGCGCTCGAACGCCAGCTTCAGCTCGACCCCGACCTGATCCTGATGGATGTGCAGATGCCACGGCTCGATGGCCTGGAGGCCACCCGTCGCATCCGCTCAGCCACGGGTGGTGCGGAGCGTCCCTGGATCGTTGCCGTCACCGCCTTCACCACGGTTGAAGATCGGGCGGCGGCGCTCCTGGCGGGCATGAACGAAGTGCTCGGCAAGCCGCTCAAGAGCGAATCGCTCACGGCCAGCCTCCTGCGTGCCCACGCCAGTCTCAGGGGGTGAGCTCCACGGGGTGGGCCACGGGCTGGGGTGGGGTCGCCAACACCAGGCGCAACAGCACCGGCGCCAGGAAGGTGGTGCCCATCACCATCAGCAGGATCGCCGCCTCCAGCGACGGACCCAGCACCCCGGTCTGGGTGCCCAGCCCCAGGAAAATCAGACCCACTTCGCCGCGCGGCAGCATGCCCAGCCCCACCGCCAGCCGGTTGGTGGGCTCCTTGCTGAGGTAGCTCCAGCCCGCCGCCACCTTGCTCACCACCGCTGCTGCCAACAGGAAGGCCGCCATCACCAGCCCCTCGTGGTTGGCCGCATCGAAGGGGTTGAGCACCGCCAGATTGAGGCCGCTGCCGATCAGCACGAAGAACACCGTGGCGAACAGGGCCACCAGCGGCTTCACCGCCTCCTCGATCGCATGCCGGTGGCGCGAGGAACTCAGGATCAGCCCGCCGGCGAAGGCGCCGAGGGCGGCCTCCAGCCCGAACGCCTGGGCCGTAAAGCAGGCCAGCGACAGCACCAGGAAGGCCGCCACCACCACCTCACCCGGGGCGCGCAGGCGGTCGAGCAGCCAGTCGAAGGCGGGGGCGGCGGTGCGGCTCAGCAGCAGGGCCACGGCCACGAACACCGCAGCTGCAGTCACCAGCTTCAGCACCGGCGCCAGCGAGAACCCTTCGCCGCCCGCCAGCGCCACCACCACCGCCAGGATCACGATGCCGAGGATGTCATCGAGCACGGCCGCGCCGATCACCGTCTGGCCGTCGCGGGTGCGCAGAAACTTCAGCTCGCCCAGCACGCTGGCGGTGATGCCGATGCTGGTGGCGGTCATGGCGGCACCGGCGAAAATCGCCGGCAGCAGGGGCACGCCGAACAGGGCATAGAGCCCGAACGTGCCCAGGGCGAAGGGCAGCACCACGCCGGTGAGCGCCACGGTGATCGCCTGCACCCCCACCGCCATCAGTTCCTCCAGCTCGCTCTCGAGGCCGGTGAGGAACAGCAGGGCGAACAGGCCGATCTTGCCCACCGCCTGCAGGTTGCTGAAGCTGTGGTCGTAGATCTCCTGCACCTGGATCGGCTCCACGTGGGCCAGCGAGGCGATCGCCCCTTGGGCGGTGCCGTTGAGCGCACTGGCCAGCTCCGGAGCCAGGATCAGATGCAAGCCCGACACGCCGATCAGCACCCCGGCCACCAGCTCGCCGAGGATGGCCGGCAGGCCGAACCGCACCATCAGCTCGGCCAGGGCGCGGGCGGCGAACAGGATCACGATGAAGCGACCCGCCTGGATGAGGGTTTCGGCCGCTTCGATCTGATGGCCCCCGGTGGCGAGCAGCAGGGCTGGAAGATCCATGGCAGGCGTTCCGCGGTGTGGCGGGCATCCTTTCATCTCTGCCGAGTGAGCGGGCCCACCATGGGCAGACGGCGATCAGAGGGGCTCAGCTGACTACCAGCTCAGCCTTCGGAGGCATTCGTGGCATCTGACACCAGCGGCTCGCTGGCAGCCCGGCCACGCCCCGTCACACTGAATCCCCAAGCAGGCCCGCAGGTTCCAGCGATGGGAAGGTCCACCAGGCCCCAGCGGCGGCGACATCGCCATCGGCCGGTTCACTCCAGCGAGGTTCCCCCGGCCCGCGCGTCCACCCACTCCTTGGGGGTGGTGATCGCCATTGCTGCGGTCCTGTTCACCCTGCCGCTGCTGCTGACAAACGTGCAGCCGTCGAGCGATGGGCTCAGGGGGCGGCGGGAGTTGCGCAAGTTCTGAGCGGATCCACCAGCGCTCGCTCGGGGCCAGTGGTCACTGCGGCGATCCGGCTCCGCCTCAGGGCAGGGTGAAGCCTGAGGTGTTCAGGTGCTTGAGATCGAGCAGCACCACCGTGAACCACCCCAGCAGGGCCAGGCCGCCGATCACCGCAACGACCACCAGCAAGCTGGCCAGCGCTGATTTGGAAGAGCCGCTGTCGTTCGGCACGCGCAGGGTGAAAGGGGGCTTCACTGTCCCACAGGCCGGCAGCGCCAGCTGCTCACCTCGAAGCCGCTCAACCCTCAGACGCACACGGCACAGCTGCACGACCCACAGCAGTTCACCAGGGCAGCAGCTCGCCGTTGGCATGCCAGAAGCTGCCGGAGGTGGCGAGGCTGAGCGCGTCGATGCGGGCCAGCAGCCCCTGCACCGACTGCTCGACGCTGATGCCCTGCGCCGTGAAGCCCGTCATGCGGGTGCGCACCAGGCCGGGATGCAGGATCGCCACAGCGATGCCGCGCGGTGCCAGGTCGATCGCCAGGGATTTGCCCGCCATGCAGAGCGCCACCTTCGACATCCGGTAGCCGTAGGAACCGCCGGAGCTGTTGTCGGCGATCGAGCCCATGCGGCTGGTCATCAGGATCACCTTGGCGCCGGCCGGCAGCTGGGGCAGCAGGGCCCGGGTGAGCCGCAGCGGCGCCACCGCATTCACCTCGAACTGACGGCGCAGGCTGATCGGATCGAGATCCTCCAGGCTGGTGCGCTCCAGGATGCCGGCGTTGTGGATCAGACCATCGATCGCCTGCCCGTCGAGCCGCTGCAGCAAGCCCGCCACGGCGGCATCGGAGGTGATGTCCACGTCCTGCTCGATCCGCACCCCCAGGGCCTCCAGTTCGGGCGAGGGCGTGCGGCAGGCGGCAATCGCCGTGTCGCCGCGCGCCTGAAGCTGGCGGCAGTATTCGGTGCCGATGCCGCGGTTGGCACCGGTGACGAGAAACGTGGCCATGGGGCGGGCCGGCCGGCACCGTGGGGTGAGGAGACTATCGGCTGAACGGCCCACGATGCTGCCCGCCAGCCCGGCGGACGCTGGCACCCCGCTGCGATGCTGAGCCGATGAGCCTGAACATGATGGATCCCGTCGATGTCGTGGTGGTAGGCGGCGGCCTGTCGGGGCTGGTGGCGGCACGGGAACTGCAGGCGGCGGGTTGCTCCGTGCGCCTGATCGAGGCCGCTGCAGAGCTGGGTGGCCGCATGACCGGCCAACGGGTGGACCTCCCCGGCCAGGGTTCTGCAGCGGCAGCCCAGGCTTCCAGCCCCTGGATCGACCTGGGCGGCCAATGGGTCGGCCCCACCCAGACCCGCTTCCTGGCGCTGCTGGAGCGCTATGGCATCCGCCGCTTCGACTCTCCCCACGACGGCAAGACGGTGCTGGTGTTCGGCAGCACCCGCTGCACCTTCGCCGGTTTCTTCCAGGGTTTCCCGGAAGGCCAGCCGCCGGCCGTGCCCAGCGCCGACTGGGACGACGCCATGGCGGCACTGGAGCGCTTCCAGGCGCTGGTGGAACAGCTGCCCGAAGGCCACCCGCACCACCATCCGTCCGCCGCCGCGCTCGATCAGCTCAGCTTCCAGGACTGGATCGACGCCAACACCCACACCCCCTTCGCCGCCTGGTATTTCGCCTACTTCTGCCGGGCCGTGGGCTTCCTCGGTCCTGCCGAACCGGAACAGGTGTCGCTGCTGCACGTGCTCTGGGGCCAGCGCACCGCCGCCCAGGGCGAGCACCCGGAGGAAGAGCTGCTGCATGGCGGCGCCGGCCAGTTGCCGGCGTTGCTGGCTCGGGAGCTGGGTGAGGGCGTGGTGCGGCTGGGGGAACCGGTGCGGGCCGTGGACCAGCTGGACCCCAGCGGGCCTCTGGACACAGCGAGCGGCCCCCCTGATCACGCCTCTGCTGCCGGCAGCAGGCCCTCAGCCGCCCATCCGGTTCTGGTTCACACCGACCGGGCCAGCTATCCCTGCCGTGCGGCGATCTTGGCGATGCCACCGGCGCTGGCCGCCCAGCTGCGCTTCACCCCCGAACTCCCCGCCGACCGGCTGGAGCTGCAGCAGCGGATGGAGATGGGCGCCTGCGCCAAGGTGCTGGTGGTGTACCGCACGCCCTGGTGGCGGCAGCAGGGGCTGTCGGGCATTGCGATCGGCGATCGCCCCTGGGTGGAGCTCTGCGCCGACAGCTCCGACCCTGAAAGCGGCACCGGCGTGCTGGCGGCCTTCGTGGTGGGCCACCGCTACGCCCGCTGGGCGCCGCTGGAGGCCGGCGCGCGCCGGCAGGCGGTGCTGGCCGATCTGGCGGCCTATCTGGGCCCCGAAGCGCTTGAGCCCCTGGCCTACGTGGAAAAAGACTGGCCGGCCGTGCCATTCGTGGGCGGTGCCTATGCCGCCTGGATGCCACCGGGGCTCTGGAGCCGCTGCGGTGATGGCATGCGCCGGCCCCACGGGGCGGTGTACTGGGCCGGCACCGAAGTGGCCGAGCGCTGGCCCGGCTTCTTCGATGGTGCCGTGCGCAGCGGTGAGGAAGCCGCGGCGGCGGTGCGGGCGCGGCTGGGCTGAACGGAGGTGCGGCGGAGCGGAGGTGCGTGGCGGGCCGGCTCAGCCCTCCAGGCACTCGCCCAAAGGCCTGGAGGCCGGATGCTGCGCCAGCCCCAGATCGCCCGTGGCGAGGCGTCGCCGCAGCTCCCGCCCGAAGGCGCGGCTGAGCGCCTGAGACCTGTGCTGCTGCCAGCGGCGCGCCATGCCCACAGCCTTGACAGCCAGCATGGCGCCCCAGATCAGCGCGGCGATCGTGTGGGGCGTGGGGTGGTCCATTGCTCACCAGTCTGGCGGCAGCGGGAGCGGAGGGCCGTGCCGCTGTTGCTGGGTGCCCACCCCTCTGCCACCGCCACCTGGCCTTACCTTGCAGCGATGGCCAGTGCTGCCACCACCACCGTCCCTTACGTCGAGGCCCAGGCGGTGGAGGCGTGGCTTGGCCCACGCAAGGTGTTCGAGAACCTGAGCGTGCAGTTCCAGCACGGCGAGCATGCCGTGGTGATGGGGCCCAACGGCTCCGGCAAGAGCTCCTTGATCAAGCTGCTCAGCCGCGAGCTGTATCCGGTGGTGAAACCGGGCTCGGCGCTGCGGCTGTTCGGCAGCGAAACGGTGAACCTGTGGCAGCTGCGCCGCCGCATCGGTCTGGTGTCGCAAGACCTGCAGGCCGGCTACGTGGGCCGGGTGCCTGCCGCCGATGTGGTGCTCTCCGGCTTCTTCGGTTCGGTTGGCATCGGCCGCAGCCAGGTGGCCGATGCCGCCCAGCGCAAGCGCGTGCGCAGCCTCATGGAGCAGCTGGGGCTGGCGGATCTGGAGGAGCGTCCCTACGCCCAGCTCTCCGATGGCCAGCGCCGCCGGCTGCTGCTGGCCCGCGCGCTGGTGCATGAACCCGAGGTGCTGGTGCTCGATGAGCCCACCAACGGCCTTGATCTCCAGGCCCGGCACCAGCTGCTTGAACTCCTGCGTGGCCTGGCCCGGGCCGGCACCACCCTGCTGCTGGTCACCCACCAGATCGACGCGATCATCCCGGAGATCAGCCGCTGCGTGCTGCTGCGCCAGGGGACGGTGGTGGGCGATGGCCCGGCCGCCACCCTGCTGCAGGATGCCCCGCTCAGCGCCCTGTTCGACACGCCGCTGCGGGTGGTGAGCGCCAACGGCTACCGCCAGGTGCTCCCCGGCAGCTGAGCCGTAGGGCTGAGCGGTCGGGCTCACCCGTAACCTGACCCCCTGACCCATCGTTGTTGCCCATGCATCCGTTGCCGCTGCACCTCGAACCCGGCAGCGACCTGCGCGCCAGCCTCGAGCAGCTGGCCGTGGAGCACAACGCCGCCGGCTTTGTGCTGGGGGTGGTGGGCAACCTCTCGCGTGTGGCCTTTCAGTGCCCGGGGCGATCGGAGCCGTCGGTGCTGGAAGGCGATCTGGAGATCATCACCCTGCAGGGCACGCTCTCGCCCCAGGGGGTGCACCTGCATCTGAGCCTCTCCGATGCCGATTGCCAGGTGTGGGGCGGCCACCTGGAGCACGGCACGGTGGTGCTCAAAGGTGCCGATCTGCTGGTGGGCTTCCTGGTCGGCGGGCCTGAACCCGAACCGCCCGCCGCCGTCCATCCCGCCCCTGTAGAGAAGGCAGCTCAAGCCGTTGCATCGCAAGACGTTGCATCGCAAGCCGTGGCCGCTCCAGCCCTGGCAGCCCCGGCAGCGAGCCCCCACCCGCAGGGGGAGCTCCGCGTCGAGATCGCCGTGCTGCCGGGCTGCCCCTACTCCGCCCGCGCCCAGCGCATGCTGCGCACGCTCGGCATCGCCCACCGGGTCCACACCGTCGCCAACGACGAACAACGCCAGGCACTGCAGGAGCACACCGGCATCAGCACCCTGCCGCTCGTGTTCATCGATGCGGCCTGCATCGGCGGCTACGACGCCCTCGCCGACCTGCACCTGCGCGGCGAACTCGACGGCCTGCGCTGACGCGACTCAAGCTGTAGGCGGAGCCGATCGAGGATCCGAAAGCGGCGCCGCACCAGAGGTGGATTGATTTGCCGCGCCAGGCGCGGTTAGCGGTGGCTGCGGAGTAACTTCGGCGGCCGCGCCGCTGGTCTGCAACCTGCTGAGCGCTTCAGCCAGCTCGCTGGGCCATTCGAGCTGCAATTTTGCGCCGCTCAGGTGTACATCCCGCTGGGGGAACGGCACGGTGATCTGGTGTTTGTGCAACACCGCTTCGATGCGGAAGTTGAGGTCGCTGATGATCTGGTATTGACGCATCGGCTGCTGGATCCACACCAGCAGATGGAACTCCAGGGCACTGTCACCGAAGCCTTTGAACAGCACGGAAGGCGGCGGATCCTGCAGGATTCCCGCATAGCCGTCGCAGGCCTCCACCAGGGCACTGCGCACCGCTTCGCAGTCGGCGCCGTAGGCCACACCCACAGGCAGGGTCAGGCGGGAGGTGGGGCTGCCGTGGCTCCAGTTCACCACCTGGGATTCAAGAAACTCTGAATTCGGCACAATGATCGACACACGATTGAGCGTCACCACCTCCGTGCAACGCAGGCTGATGCGTCGCACCGTGCCCTGCAGATCGCCCACCTCCACGAAATCTCCCACCTCGATCGGCCGCTCGAAAATGATGATCAGGCCACTGATGAAGTTCTTGGTGATGCCCTGAAGCCCAAGGCCCAGGGCCACACCGAACACACTGGCGAACAGGGCGAGCGAGCTGAGGTCGAGGCCCCACAGCTGGAGCAGCACCAGGGTGCCGATGAACAGCAGCACGTATTGCAAGCTGAAACCGATCGCCGCCTGCGAGCCGCTGCCGATGCCGGTGTACGCCAGCACCCGCACGCGCAACAGCTGCTGCAGCCAACCCAGCACCTTCGCCAGCAGCACGAACAACGCGATCAGCACGATCGCGTCGAGCACCGAGTAGCTGCGCTGCCCCAAGGGCAGAAACGGTGACGCCAGGCTGTCGGTGAGGGCCACCCGCAGCCGCTCCATCCAGATCCGCGTCACCGGGAACATTCCCAGGCTGCGGGTGACCACCACAAACCAGACCACCGCCTGCAGGGCCCGCAGCAGCGCGCGCGGCAGGAAGCGGGAACTCAGCTCGTTGTAGCCGTTGGTGGATGCTGGCGGCGGTTCCGCCCAGGCCAGCGGGAAGATCCGCCGTGACAGCCGTTGCAGCAGCCGTTGCACCAGCAGCGCCCCAGCCAGCAGCGCGAGGCTCAGCAACGCCAGGCGCTGGATGGTGGCCGGCTCCCGTTCCAGGCGGCCACGCGCCAGGGCCTGCTCCAGCTGCACCCGCCAGCGCTCGGCCATCTCCTCGGTGCTCACCCCCTCGGTGGTGTCGCGGCGGGTGACGGTGAGCAAAGGCCTCTCATCGATGCTGATCACCGGCAGGCCGTTGCGTTCGATCACGGCGATCGGCGGGCTGCGGCGGTCATCCAGCGCCCGCTGCAGCACCCCGTTCACCGGCTCCACCCGCTGCTCGGCACTGAAGTCGTTCGACGCCCACACCTGAAACAACTGGCGGCCGTCGCCCTGCACGTACGCCCAGGGCACCTGGCTCTGGCGGCTGGTCTGGGTGTCGGCGCCCGCAGGGCCCAGGGCCGGGCCCAGGCCTGGCCACGCCAGCAGCAGCGCGCCCAGCAACAGCCCCAGCCAGGCCTGCCGCCAGCGTCGCGGCAGGCCCCTCAACGCCTGGAGCCGCTGGGCACCACCTGCAGGCCGATCGGCGCCAGGGCAATCAAGGCCAGCTTGATGTGCTGGATGCCGAAAGGAATGCCGATGATCGTCACAAAGCAGGCCACCGCCGAGCTGAGGTGGCCGATCGCCAGCCACCAACCCGCCAGCAGGAACCACACGATGTTGCCCACCAGGCCCAGCGGGCCGGTGCCGAAATCCGTGCGGCCGGTGAGCTCGCGGCGGCTCACAGCCTCCTGGCCGAAGGGCCAGAAGGCGAAGTTGCCGATCACGAAGCAGGCGCGCGCCCAGGGCAGCCCCACGATCGTGATCGCCGCCACCAGGCCGGCCAGCCACCAGCCCACCCCCATCAGGAAGCCCCCCAGCACGAACCAGAGGATGTTGAGCAGGGTACGGATCATGCCCCCACCCTGCCGCAACTCGCGCCCGCTGTCCCATCGCCGCCAGCGCCATGGGCCCGATGCAGCAACGGGCACAGCCATCGGCCTGCGGCCCCGCTACAAAAAACTTGACATCCCTTTGGAGCGGCCGGATCCATGGCGCCGGAACGCTTCTTCCTCGAACTTGAGCCCCCCGCAGCCCAGCTCGCCGCGGCCCCCCATGTGGTGGTGGTGGGTGGTGGCTTCGCCGGCCTGCGGGTGTGCCAGGCCCTGGCCAACCGGCCGGTGCGGGTCACCCTGATCGACAAGCGCAACTTCAACCTGTTCCAGCCGCTGCTGTATCAGGTGGCTTCGGGCCTGGTGTCGGCGGCGGATGTGGCGTCGCCGCTGCGCCAGATGGTGGGCCAGGCGCCCAACGTGCAGGTGCTGCTGGGGGAGGTCACCGATGTGGACCTCGAAGGCCGCACGCTGCTGTTCAACGGCCATCACTACGCCTACGACCAGCTGGTGCTGGCCTGCGGATCGGGGTCCGCTTACTTCGGCCATGAGGAGTGGCGGCCGCTGGCCCCACCGATGAAGATCCTTGAGCACGCCCAGGAGATCCGCCGCCGCCTGCTGATGGCCCTGGAGGAGGCGGAGCAGACCCCCGATCCCCAGCGCCGCCGCTTCCTGCAGACCGCCGTGGTGGTGGGGGCCGGCCCCGCCGGCTGTGAGCTGGCCGGCTCCTTGATCGAGCTGATGCATTCCGCCATCCGCCGCGATTTCAAGCAGTTGCGCCCCGAGGCCTGCCGCGTGCTGCTGGTGGATGCGGTGGACCGGGTGCTGCCGGTGATGCATCCGAGCCTGTCAGCCGCGGCAGCGGGCTATCTGCGCCGCCAGGGCGTGGAGCTGCGGCTGGGCGCCATGGTGGCGGCGATCGAGCCGGGCAAGGTGCGGCTCAAGGGAGAAGATGGCAGCGAAGCGCTGGAGGCGGCCACGATCTGCTGGACCGCCGGTGTACGCGCCTCCCGCCTCGGTGCCCTGCTGGCCGAGAAGAGCGGCTGCAGTGTGGACCGGGGCGGGCGTGTGCAGGTGGAGCCTGATTTCTCCCTGCCCGGCCACCCGGAGGTGCGTGTGATCGGCGATCTCTGCCATTACAGCCACACCAGCGATGGCGCCCCACTGCCCGGCATGGCCGGACCGGCCGTGCAGATGGGCGCCTGGGTGGCGAAGGACATCCTCAGACGGCTGGCGGGCCAGACCAGCGCCCCGTTCCGCTGGCTGGATCTGGGCAGCATGGCGGTGATCGGGCCGCTGTACGCGGTGGCGGATCTGCGCGGCGTGCGGGTCACGGGTTTTCCGGGCTGGCTGCTGTGGGGCCTGGCCCATCTCGCCTTCATCCCCGACACTGAAAACCGCATCACCCTGCTGAGCCGCTGGCTGTGGCAGATCGCCACCCGCCAGCGGCGCGCGTTGCTGATCACCGGCCGTCCCGATCAGCACATCGGCGTCGATGTGGGGCTGGCCCGCGCCCAGGGCCTGGCGCTGGCGAGCGGACCGTCCGCTGCTCCGCTCGCCGGCGGACCGGACGCCGGCCAGGAAGCGGCGGCGGCATGACACCACCAGGGCCATCCCAACCCGTGCGATGAGCAGCGCCATCCTCGACGTCGATCTGCTGGCCTTTGAGCAGGGCAGCCGTGCCGCCCGGGCCGCCGTGGTGGACGGCGTGCGCCGCAGCCTGGCCACCGGCTTTGTGTATGCCCATGCCGACCTCTCCACCGATCTGCTCGAAGCCGCCTACGGACTGCTGGGCCGCTTCTTCGCCCTTGAGCCGGCGGTCAAGCAGCGCTTCGTGGCCAGCGGCGCCAGCGGCCAGACGGGCTACACCGGCCTGCTGGTGGAAACCGCCGCCGGCCACAGCCATGCCGATTGGAAGGAGATGCTCAACTGGGCGGCGCCACTGCCGCTGGCGCACCCGTTGCGGCGGCGCTTTCCGTTGCACTACCCAGAGCCGTTGCTGCCCGAAGCGGCGGTGCCAGGGCTGAGCGTGGTGCTGCAGGAGTTTCACGCCGCGATCGCCGCGCTGCAGCGCCGCTTCCTGCGGGTGATCGCGGTAGGCCTGGGGGCCGCCGAAGGCTTCTTCGATGCCGTCGTCGAAGACGCCCCCACCCTCACCCGCGCGATCCGCTACCCACCGATGGCTGAGGCGCCCTCAGGCCCCCACCTCTGGGCCGCCCCCCACGCCGACATCAACCTGATCACAGCCCTGCCGCGCGCCACCGGCCCGGGCCTGCAGGTGCTGGTGGAGGGAGAGTGGGTCGATGCGCTGCCGCCGGATGGCCGGGTGATCATCAACAGCGGCCTGATGCTGGAGCGGCTCAGCAACGGCCACATCCCGGCCGGCTGGCACCGGGTGATCGCCCCGCCGGCCCCGGCCGCTGAGGCCGGAGTTACGGCTGCCGGCGGGCGCCTCAGCGTCGTGCAGTTCTGCCATGCCCGGCCCAGCACGGTGTTGCAGCCGTTGCCCTGTTGCTGCGGACCCGACACCCCCCAGCGCTATGCCGCGATCAGCGCCGCCGATGCGCTCGAAGACGTGCTCTACCGCATCAACTTGCTCGAGGCAGCCCCCGCCCCTGGCGGTCCACCAGCTGACGCGGCAGCGTCTGCGGCGCCACCGCCCGCAGCGTGCGCAGGTTGATCGCGGTGCTCAGCGGCCGGCCGCCGCGGCGTGGCAGATCGAGCACGGTGAGCGTCTGAAACGGAGCGGCGCTGCTCTGCAGCAGGCGGCGCGGACCGCTGCCCATCGCCCCCAGCGCAATCGCATCGAGCTCCCCCAGCCGACCGGGGAAATAGGCGTGGTGGTGGCCGCTGATGTAGGCCGCCACCTTGTGGCGATCCATCAGCTGACGCAGGCTGGTGGCGTCGCGCAGCACGTTGCCGGCGGTGTCGCGCCCCTGGGCCACCGCCTGCAGGGGCAGGTGCCCCACCACCAGCCGCTGCCGCGCCGCGCGGGCCGCCGCGGAGCCGAGGCTGCGGTCAGCCCAGCGCACCTGCTCCGCCGGCACCACCGCCGAAGAGGCATCCCACACCAGCACGAACAGATCCTTCTGGCGGAAGGAATAGAAGAACGGAAAGCCGCTGCCATCCACGAAGCTCAGACCGAGCGTCTGCTTCTGGCGGTTCCAGAACCGCTCCGCCTCGGCCCTCTCGCGCGCGAACAGGTAGCCGGCGCCCTGGCGCAGGTTGGAGGCATCGTGGTTGCCCATCGCCGGCGCAAACGGCAGGCCGGCGCGGCGCAATGGCACCAGCACGGAGCGATCGAAGCCGGCCCACATCGCCTGCAGTTGCGCGCTGCTCAAGCTGGCCTTCTGGCCCGCCACCATGTCACCGGCGCAGAGCACCAGATCGGCCTGCAGTGCTGGGATCAGGGCCACCCCCCGGTGCACCTGCTCGATGTAGGTGGTGGAGCCGTAGCTGGCGTTCAGATCGCCGATCAACGCCACGCGCAGATCACCGCGCGGCGGCAGGCTCAACCCGGCCGGCAGGCGGCTGGCCGTTGGGGCGGCGGCGCTGCGCAGGGCGCCGAACGCCAGGCTCGCCAGCCCCAGGCCGCCCAGGCCCAGCAGCTGGCGGCGGTTGAGCGAGGGGGGCATGGGATCAACCCGGGTGGCGATCTCGAAAGCATGGGCGAGGCGTGGCCGATGCGCCAGCGGTGCCTAAGGGCGCGGACGTGATGCGGGTGACGCCGCTGGTGCTGAACCTGATCTGAATCGGCCGCCAGCTGCACCATTGGCACCCCAAGCCGCGCCAGCGATGCCTGGCCGCGGCGCCCCATGAGCGGACGGGTGGCGGGAAGGGCCGCAGCCCCACCCGCCCGCCCCTGGCGGCGGCCTGGGCTCAGCTCACCACGACATCGGTGACGCGACCGCCGAGGCGCTGCACCCGTTGCAGGGCCTCGTTCATGCGGGAGTAGGGCACCTGCAGCACGTAGGCACTGCTGCGCACATAGCCGTTGTCGGCCAGGCCGGTGGCGGAGATCGTCACCACCCGGGCACCACTGTCGCTGGTGGAGCGAACCCCAGCCGACACCCGCAGCGCTTCCACCCGCTGCTCCCCAGACGGCGCGCGACGCTCGCCGCCCCACGACTCATCGTTGAACAGGTTGGTGGCGGAGCTCACCAGCGCCTTGAAGGGCCCGTCGGTGGACACAACCACGGCCCGGCCCATGGAACCGCGCACAGGCACCGCGCGGTCCTGGTGCAGCGCCTTGCCGAGGCGGAACTGGGTGCCGGAGGGATCGCCCTTCACCGAGGCGGCGGCGCCACGGGCCAGCTGCATCAACCAGGAGAACTGGCGGCCTTCATGACCTACCGAATAATCCCAGCCGTGCAGGTAGGGAACGGTGTCCTGCCCAAAGCGTTGCTGGTAGTCATCGCCGTCGATGTAGGAGTCGATTTCCGCATCAAAGCCCTCCTCCTGCAGGATCGTGAAGTGGTGCAGCATCTCAGCGCGGTTCTGCGGCGCGCGGCCGAGCAGATGCTTGTGGTTCAGTTCGATGAAGCGGTAGGGATTGCAATTCTCGAAGAAGCGCTCGCGGTACAGCCCGCTCTTGGCGACGGTGCGCACGAGTTCGCGCACGCTCAGGAAGCCATTGCGGAACAGGGATTCGGCTCCGGTGAGGCGCTCATTGGCCATCACATACTGTTGGCCCAGCACCTGCTGATACACCGCCCGGATGATTGTGGTGTTGTCGTCGTCGGAAGCCTGCGACCAACTCTGCTTGTTCCTGTCATTCTCAAACCTCTCGATTCCCAGCGAGGGCGCCTGAAGCAGTGCCATGGTGAAACGGTCAGCGAAGGGAGAAAGCAACAGATCCAAACCCCTGAACCGAACGCCATGGATGAGAATTCTTTGCTCAGAATTCCTGCTCAGAATTCGTGTTCGGAACTCTTGGATCAGAACCCCTGGGTGAGAGTTCTTCAATCAGAATTCCTGGCTCAGAATCTTTGGCGTCAGAATCCCAGAATCAGCACCTGTTGGCTCGCACAACTTTAAGAGCAGAACAAGAAATGGTGGCCAACTTCTGATCCCTTAAACAAACGAAAGAAGCCTTCATCTTCACCCGATCGCGCCAGGCCGTCCCCTTCGCTCTGCAAGGGGGCTCCAGCCCCTGAATGTCCCCCTCCGTCAGCCCTACGCTGAACAGCCTTCACCGCCCTCTGCGGATTCGCCCTTGTCCGCTCGTCTCGCCATCGGTCCCGTCGATGTCGACCCCATCGTGCGCGAATGGGTGGATGCCGAAACCCTGCAGCGCCTGGTGGCCCGCCACCGCCGCGGCGACTGGGGCGATGTGGACGCCCGCGATGCCCGCGACAACACCCTGGCCGCCTACCGCCAGCAGGGCGCTCTACGCAGCGTGTTCAACCTCGGCCGCGGCCTGCAGGTGTGGGTGATCACCAGCGATCTGGGCCAGGACAGCCTTCACACCACGGTGCTGCTGCCCGAAGACGTCTGACCCCGTCCGTGAACCTCCCGCTGCCGCCCTCCCCCATGCTGCGCCAAACCCTGTTGCGCGGAATCCAGCCGCCCCTGGCCCCGCTGCCCGACTCCGGAGCCTGCCGGTGATCATCGAGGCCGAGCTGCTCAGCAAGACCTACCGGGTGGCCGACAAGCAACCCGGCATGGCCGGCACCCTGCGCCATTTCGTGCGCCGCCGCCATCGCGATGTGCCCGCCGTCAGCGGGGTGTCGTTTGCGATTGCGCCCGGGGAGATGGTCGGGTTCCTGGGCCCGAACGGCGCCGGCAAGACCACCACCTTGAAGATGCTCACCGGCCTGATCCACCCCACCGCCGGCACGGTGCGGGTGGTGGGGCACGACCCGAAACGGCGCCAGGCCGCTTTCCTGCATCAGATCACCCTGGTGATGGGGCAGAAGCAGCAGCTGATCTGGGACCTGCCGCCGCTCGATTCGTTTCGGGTCAACGCGGCGGTCTACGGCCTCACCCCGCCCGAAGCCCGGCGCCGCATCAGCGAACTAGCCGACATGCTGGAGCTCGGGGAGGAGCTGACCCGCCCGGTGCGCAAGCTGTCGCTGGGCCAGCGCATGAAGGCCGAGCTGCTGGCGGCCCTGCTGCACCGCCCCGCTGTGTTGTTCCTCGATGAACCCACCCTCGGGCTCGATGTGAACGCCCAGGCCCGGGTGCGCGATTTCCTCGCCGACTACAACCGGCGCACCGGTGCCACCGTGCTGCTCACCAGCCACTACATGGGCGACATCACCGCCCTGTGCGAGCGGGTGCTGCTGATCCACCAGGGCCGGCTCTTCTACGACGGCCGGCTGGAGGGGTTGAGCGAGCGGCTGGCGCCCTACCGGCTGGTGCGGCTGGAGCTGACCGTGCCCCAGCCCGCCGCCGCCTTCACCGGCCATGGCGAGGTGGAATCCCTGCAGGGCAATCAGGTGTGCCTGCGGGTGCCGGCGGCCCAGCTCACCGGCAGCGTGGCGCAGTTGCTGGAGCGGTTCGCCGTGGTGGATCTGGAAGTGAGCGACCCGCCGATC
Source organism: Synechococcus sp. ATX 2A4 (assembly GCF_024346375.1). Lineage (GTDB taxonomy): Bacteria > Cyanobacteriota > Cyanobacteriia > PCC-6307 > Cyanobiaceae > MW101C3. Next base: position 280,129 of record NZ_JAGQCV010000001.1, read on the forward strand.
GAGCAGATCATCGGTGGGCTGTTCGAACGGGGGCGGGTGGATGACAGCCCCGCGTGAGCCCCGCGCCAGGGCTGTGTGGCCGCTGGTGCGGGTGCTGCTGAGCACCCAGTACGCCTACATGCTCGAATACCGCGCCGAGATCGCGCTGTGGGCGCTCTCCGGGGTGCTGCCGCTGATCATGCTCGGCGTCTGGAGCGGATCGGGCGCTGGCGAGGCGGCGGGCTTCACGCCGGCGATGCTCACCCGTTACTTCCTGGCGGCCTTCGTGGTGCGCCAGTTCACGGTGGTGTGGGTGATCCACGTCTTTGAGGAAGACAACCTGCAGGGCCGGCTCTCGCCCTATTTACTTCAGCCGCTGCATCCCTTCTGGCGCTACCTGGCCGCCCACGTGGCCGAACAGGTCACCCGCGTGCCGTTCGTGGCGGCCCTGCTGGCGCTGCTGTTCCTGCTGCAGCCCAGCCTGCTGTGGTGGCCCCAGCGCGCCGATGTGTTCTGGGGGGTGCTGGCCACCGTGGCGGCGTTCATCCTGCGCTTCTTGCTGCAGGGGGTGATCGCCATGGCCTGCTTCTGGAGCGAGCGGGCGCTGGCGTTGGAGCGCCTGCTGCTGATTCCCTATCTGTTCCTGTCGGGCCTGGTGGCGCCACTGGAAACCTTTCCGCCTGGCGTACGCGCCTTCGCGCTGGCCACCCCGTTCCCCTACACAGTTGCCTTTCCCGCCCGCGTGCTGATGGGAGCCGAGGTGAACCTGGGAGCGGGCTTCCTGGGGCTGGCTCTCTGGAGCGGTCTGTTTCTGATCCTGTTTCTGGTGCTCTGGCGCGCCGGCATCCGCCGTTACTCGGCCATGGGGGCCTGATGCACCGCTACCTGCGCACCTTGGCCCGGTTCTGGAGCGCCTCGCTGGCGGCGGAGATGGAATACCCCGCCAACTTCGTGCTGGAGCTGCTCGCCGAAGTGGGCAACCTGGCCGGCAGCCTGTTCGTGCTGTCGCTGCTGTACGGGCCAGGCCAGAGCCTGGGGGGCTGGAGCTGGAATGCGGCGCTGGTGGTGCTCGGTTTCTACACCCTGTTGGAGGGCCTCACCAGCACCCTTTTCCAGCCCAACCTGTCCACGATCGTCACCCACGTGCAGAACGGCACCCTCGACTTCGTGCTGCTCAAGCCGATCGACAGCCAGTTCTGGTTGTCGGTGCGCACCTTCTCTCCCTGGGGGTTGCCGGGGATGGCCATGGGCGTTGGCCTGATCCTGGTGGCCGCCCTGCGGGCCGGCGCGGTGCTGGGGCCGGGCACGGTCGCCGCCGCTGCGGTGCTGCTGTTGGCCAGCGCCGCCATCCTCTACAGCCTCTGGTTCGTGATCGCCGCCACCAGCATCTGGTTCGTGAAGGTCTGGAACGCCACCGAAGTGCTGCGCAGCACCCTGGTGGCCGGCCGCTATCCGGTGAGTGTGTACCCAGCGGGCCTGAGGGCCTTCTTCACCTTCGTGCTGCCGGTGGCCTTCCTCACCACGGTTCCGGCCGAGGCGGTGCTGGGGCGAGCGTCCGGCAGCTGGATGGCCGCCAGCGTGGTGGTGGCAGCCGCCTGCCTGGTGATCAGCCGCGCCATCTGGCGCTATGCCCTGCGGTTTTACACCTCCGCCTCCAGCTGAGCGGGGCCCTTGTTGACCAAATCTCCAGTGGATCGGGCCACCCGTTGCTTCATCCTTCCGCTGTGACGGCTTGGCGGCATGGTTCCAGTCGGGGTGTTGGGCCCATGGCTGCGCTGGCCGTCAGCGGTTGGCCGAGCGCTCCAGCTCCCGGCGCAGACGTTCCAGTTCCCGTTCGGCGGCAGCAAGGTCGTCGGCGCTGGAACTGGAATCGCCCGAAGCACCGAGCCCATCGGCGTCGGGTCTGCGGTGATGCCCCTCGCCGGCATAGCTGGAGAGAGAGCGGAACATCAGGCCGCCGCCAGCGGCAATCATCACCACCATCGTGGCCAGGCTCCAGAGCGTGGTGGGCCGGAAGCTGATGAAGAGGCTGTGCAGCACCCCCACGCCCACCGCCGCTGAAGACGCCCAGACCAGAAACCAGCCGGCGCGGCGGTAGGTGCCGGAGAACAGCAGGCAGACGCCGATGCCCAGGAGTAACACCAGCAGGCCGAAGCCCTCACCCACCCCCTGGGCCACCACCCCACTGAAGCCGCCACCAAATCCGCCACCGAAGGTGCGGCCAGCGAAGCCGCCGCCGGAGAACCGCAACGCCGATCCCACCATCACCTGGTTGGTGAACAGAAAGATCCCGGCGGCGAAAAAGGCACCGCCAATCAAAAACAGAAAGAAATCTTGCTTCGGCCTGGCTGTCATGCCTGCTTGACGCAGAGGTTTTGAATTTAGGCCAGATCGCCATGGTGGCTGGATCCAGCTGCGATCGGCTGCCTACAACTGGGCGATCGCTCCAGCGATGCCCTGCAGATCAGTCGGCGCCATTGCCGTTCGTCACAGCCGCCGGCTGAAGCCAACCAACCCCGCTCAATGGAAAGGCCTCAGGTGAACCACCACCCGAGACCCCTGCCCGAAGGCACCACCACCGTGAAATGTTGGTCCGTCATGAGTATGCCCGCTGGCTGGCACGATCTCCCCTGACGGCACGGTCTCCCCTGACGGCACCGTCTGCCCTGACGCCCGCCGGGCCAGATTCGGGCAGTGGGCTTAGCTTCCGGCCGTGCTGCCTGTGCCCTGGTGTCGGTGCCTTCTCGTTTTCCCCGCCTGCTGTTGGGGGCCGCCCTGCTGGCCGGCAGCCTCGCCGGCAACCTCGTCGTCGGGGGCTTTGCCGGGGCTCCCGCCGCCCAGGCGAAGGCACCGGCGCAGCGGGTCACCGCGCAAGCCCTTGCCGTTGCCCTGAAGCGCCTTGATGGCCTGGCCACCTCCATGCAGCGCCGCACCGGTGTGCCGGGCATGGCGATCGCGGTGGTGCACAAGGATCAGCTGGTGTTCCTGCGCGGCTACGGCGTGCGCACAGCCGGGCAGGCAGGCACGGTCGACCCCGACACGGTGTTCCAACTGGCCTCCCTCTCCAAGCCCATGGCCAGCACTGTGGTGGCGGCCCTGGTGGGGGATGGGGTGGTGGGCTGGGACGACCCCGTGCTGCGCACCCTGCCTGAAGCCCGCATCGGTCCGGCCGGCACGGCGCCGAATGTGACCCTGCGCGATCTGCTCTCGCACCGCAGCGGCCTGCCCGACCATGCCGGCGAAGACCTGGAGGACGTCGGCTTCGACCGGAACGCCGTGCTGGCCCGGCTGCGCTTTCTGCCCACCGGCAATCGCTTCCGCGCCGACTACGCCTACACCAACTTCGGTTTCACCGCCGCGGCCGAGGCCGCTGCCCGCGCCAGTGGCAACGCCTGGGAGGTGCTTTCGCGCGAGCGGCTCTATCAGCCTCTCGGCATGACGCGCACCTCCTCCAGCCATGCCGCCTTGATCGCCGAGCCCAACCGCGCCCGGCTGCATGTGCCCAGCCCCCAGGGCTGGGTGGCGCGCTTCGATCGCGATGCCGATGCGCAATCTCCCGCCGGCGGGGTGAGCGCGTCAGCGCGGGACATGGGCAGCTGGCTGCGGCTGCAGCTCAACGGCGGCCGCTTTGATGGCAAGCCGGTGATCAAGGCCGCCGCCCTGGCCGAAACCCATCGCCCGCAGGTGATCAGCATCCCGCCGGCGGATCCCGCCACCGATGCGGCCAGCCTCTACGGGCTCGGCTGGAATGTGGGCCAGCACGGCGCAGGGCTGGTGCAGCTCTCCCACTCCGGTGCCTTTTCCCTCGGTGCCGCCACCGCCGTGTATCTGCTGCCTGCCGAACAACTCGGCATCGTGGTGCTCACCAACGGCCAGCCGATGGGCCTGCCGGAAGCGGTGGCGCTCAGCTTTCTGGATCTGGCGGTGGCGGGGGAGGTCAGCCGTGACTACCTCCCCTTGCTGCAGGGCATCTTCAAGGAGATGTTCGAGCAGGATTACCCCGCCGTGGTGGCCCCCGCTGTCGCAGCGCCGCCGCTGCCGCTGGAGCGCTATGTGGGCCGCTACTCCAACGACTACTTCGGCCCGCTCGCCATCCGCCGCGGGGCCGACGGTCTTGAGCTGCTGATCGGCCCGACGCCGCAGCGCTTCGCGCTCACGCCCGTGAGCGGCAACACCTTCTCGTACCAGCCCCGCGGCGAAAACGCCTTCGGCCCGGCAGCGGTCACCTTTGAGGCCGGGGCCGGCGGAGCGCTCACCACCGTGCGGGTCGGCAACCTCGATCGCAACGGTCTGGGGCTGTTCACCCGCCAGACGCCGTGACGTTTTGGCAGGTTTGCCGCGATGCTTGGTCAGCATTTCGCGGCATTCCCTTGTTCAATGATGGCCACGATGGTCCGCCCCAGCTGCCGCCACTGAGCCGGCAGCAGCTGGAAACCCTGCTGGCGGCCCTGGATCCGCGCCTCGATGGCTTCGGCAAGGGACCCTCTTGCCTCGACGACGCTGCGGCCTTCCTGGAGCGGCTGTCGGCGGAGCCTGGCGCTGGCAATGGCACCGCCGGCCATGGCCATGGCACCCACAACGAATCAGCGCCGCTGCAGGTGTGGCTGGAGGCCTGGCGCTCCGCGGGCGGCAACCGCCAGACGCTCTCGCTGATGGTGGGGCTGCTGCTGGCCCAGACCAGCGAGCAACAAGGGGCACCACCGAGCGCCTGAACCCGGGCTGGAACTGCGTGGCGAGGGCCACTCAGAGGGCGCCGGCCAGCAGCTGGCGGATCAGGGCCGGATCCACGTCGTTGCGGATCACCACATGGCCGATGCCGGTGGGCAGCACGAAGCGCAGCTGCCCCTGGTTCACCTTCTTGTCGCTCTGCAGGGTCTGCAGCGCCGCCTCCACATCCAGTGGCGGCAGGGCCAGCGGCAGGCCGGCCTTGGCGATCACCGCCCGCTGACGCTCCTGGTCGGCGGGCTTCCACAGGCCCATCGCCAGGGCCAGCTGCCCGACGGCCTCCATGCCCATCGCCACCGCCTCGCCGTGGATCACGGTGCCGTAACCGCAGAGGGTTTCCACCACATGGCCCAGGGTGTGGCCGTAATTGAGGATCGCCCGCAGGCCGCCTTCCCGTTCATCGGCCGCCACCACCCGCGCCTTGGCGGCCGCCGAGCGTTGCAGCAGCCGCTGCAGGCGGGCCGGGCCGATCGCCTCAAGGCTGGAGAGGTCCGCCGCCGACTCCAGATCAGCGAACAGGACCGGGTCACCGATCACCCCGTACTTGATCACTTCCGCCATGCCGGCGCGGAATTCGCGCTCCGGCAGGGTGACGAGCGTGGCGGGATCCACCAGCACCAGCTCCGGCTGGTGAAAGGCACCGATCAGGTTCTTGCCGCCGGGGTGGTTCACGCCGGTCTTGCCGCCGATCGCCGCATCCACCATGGCCAACAAGGTGGTGGGCACCTGCACCACCGGGATGCCGCGCAGCCAGGTGGCGGCAGCGAAGCCCGCCATATCGCCCACCACACCGCCACCCAGCGCCACCACCAGCGAGCGCCGCTCCAGCCGCTGCGCGTAGGCCGCGTCGTGGATCAGGGCCACGGTGGCGGGGGTCTTGTGCTCTTCCCCTGCGGCGATCACCAGGCGGGTGGGGCGGAAACCATGCCGCTGCAGGCTGGCCAGCGCCCGGGCGCCGTAGTGGTGATCCACCTCAGCGTTGGTGACCAGCAGCACCTGGGTGCCGGCCGCGAAGCCCCGTTCCTCCAGCAGGGCACCCAGCGCCTCCAGGGCCCCGTCACCGATCCGCACCGTGTAGGGGTTGCTGGCCAGCGCCACCTCGATCGTGCGCAACGGCAGCCCCGGCATGGCGGCCGGGCCAGGGGTGCGGTCGGATCGGAAGCTGGTGGGCTGGCTGGAGGTCATTGCGGAGACCCTGCGAACGGAGGGGGGTCTGATCGTGCTGAAGGTAAGGCGCGGCTTCCTGCGGCGGTGCTCAGCTGTCGCTGTTGAGCAGGCTCAGCAGGGCGCTGCCGTAACGCTCCAGCTTGGCAGCGCCGATGCCGCTGATCGCCGCCAGTTCCGCGATCTGGAGCGGCCGCCGCGCGGCCAACTCCACCAGGGTGCGGTCGTGGAACACCACATAGGGAGGCACCGCCTGCTCGCGCGCCTGTTCCCGCCGCCAGTCCTTGAGCCGTTGCAGCAGCTCAAGATCGGCGTCCTGCCCCTCTGCTCCTGCCCCGGCTCCGGCAGCGGCAGCCAGCGCGCCGCTGCGCGACCGCGAGCGCCGCTCCTGACGCGGGGGCGGCAGTGGCAGTTCCAGCCGCTGTTCGCCGCGCAGCAGCGGCCGCACCTGGGGCTCGGGCCCCCAGCGCAGACCGCCGTGTCCATCAGGCACCGGCTCCAGCAGGCCAGTGGCGGTGAGCTGCCGCAGCAGGGTGCGCCACTGGCCGCGGTCGAGTTCCTTGCCGATGCCGTACACGCTCAGTTCGTGGTGCCCCAGGGCCCGCAGGCGGGCCGTATCCGCCCCCAGCAGCACGTCCACCACGTGGGCGGCGCCGAAGCGCTGGCCGGTGCGATACACCGCCGACAGGGCCTTCTGGGCCGGGATCGTCACATCGGTGCGCTCCTGGGGCTCCAGGCAGCGGTCGCAGTTGCCGCAGGGCTGCTCAAGGGTTTCGCCGAAGTGCGCCAGCAGCACCTGGCGGCGGCAGCCGGGGGCTTCGCTGAAACCGATCAGGGCCTCCAGTTTTCCGTGCTCGATCCGCTTCTGGGCCGGCTCGGCCTCGGAGTCGTCGATGAAGCGCCGCAGCTGCGGCAGATCGCCGGCGCCGTGCACCATCCAGGCGGTGGCCGCCAGCCCGTCCCGGCCGGCCCGGCCGGTTTCCTGGTAGTAGGCCTCCAGGCTCTTGGGCAGATCCACGTGGGCCACGAAGCGCACGTCCGGCTTGTCGATGCCCATGCCGAAGGCGATCGTGGCCACCACGATCACACCGCTGTCCCGCCTGAAACGGCCGAGGGCGGCGCTGCGCTGCTGCGCCTCCAGCCCGGCGTGATAAGCGATGGCGTCGTGGCCAGCGGCGCGCAGGTCGACGGCGAAGCGGTCCACCCGGGCGCGGGAGCGGGCATACACAATGCCGGCATCGCCGCGGTGCGCTTCGAGGAAGGTCAGCAGCTGCGCCTTGGCGTCGTCTTTGTCGCGCAGTAGGTAGCGGATGTTGGGGCGATCGAAGCTGGCGGTGAACACACGGCCCTGCTCCAGCGCCAGCCGCGCCACGATCTCGTCGCGGGTGCGCGGGTCGGCGGTGGCAGTGAGCGCCAGCCGCGGCACCTGGGGAAAGCGGGCCGCCAGTTCCGCCAGCTGCAGGTATTCCGGCCGGAAATCGTGCCCCCACTGGGACACGCAATGGGCTTCATCGATGGCGAACAGCGCCAGGGGGCGCTCCGCCAGCCGCTCGAGCAGGTCACCGGCCAGCAACCGCTCCGGCGACACATACAGCAGATCCAGGGTCTGGGCCTGCAGGGCGCGCCAGATGGCGCTGCTCTCCTGGGCCGCCAGCGCCGAATGCAGCGCCGCCGCCCGCACCCCCGATTGCCGTAGGGCTTCCACCTGGTCTTCCATCAGGGCGATCAGTGGCGAGATCACCACCGCCAGCCCAGGGCGGCACAGCGCCGGGATCTGATAGCAAAGCGATTTCCCGCCGCCGGTGGGCATCAGCACCAGGGCTGAGCCGCCATCTATCACGTGCTCCACGATCGCCTGCTGCGGGCCGCGGAAGGCCTCGTAGCCGAACACCTCACGCAGCACGCCCTGCGGCGAGGCGCCAGGCTGCAACGAGCCCTGCGGCGACACGCTCGACTGCGGGTGTCCCAAGGCGTTGGCCCCTGCGCGCTGATCTCCCACAATGGCGCCATGAACGGCCCATCAGCACCGCGCGCGGCCACGCCGATGGCAGTGGCCATCGGCCGGAGGCTCACCCCCTGGGGGTTCCTGGCGCCGGCGCTGCTGCTGCTGGCGGTGTCGGTGCTGGTGCCGGCGGCGATGGCCCTGGTGATCAGCTTCACCGCCACCGGCCTCGACATGAGCGAGCCGCTGCGGTTCGTGGGCCTCGCCAACATCCGCCGCCTGCTCACCGACCCGGTGTTCTTTCAGGTGCTGGGCACCACCTTCCTCTATCTGGTGGGGGTGGTGCCGCCGATCGTGTTCGGCTCGCTGGCGCTGGCGGTGCTGGTGAACCGCAGCCTGCCGGGCATCCACTGGTTCCGGGCCGCGTTCTACACACCCGTGCTGGTGTCGATCGTGGTGGCGGCGATCGCCTTTCGCTGGCTGTATGCCGAAAACGGCCTGATCAACGGCTGGTTGGCGGCCCTGCTGGGCAGCACGTTCGAACCGATCGGCTTCCTCACCAGTCCGCTGCTGGCCTTGCCGGCGGTGATGCTGGTCACCCTGTGGAAAGGCCTGGGCTACTACATGGTGATCTTCCTGGCCGGTCTGCAGGGGATTTCCGCGGAGCTCTACGAGGCGGCGGCCCTCGATGGCAGTGAGGGCTGGCGCAGCCATCTCGACATCACCCTGCCCCTGCTGCGCCCCTACATCACCTTGGTGGCGGTGATCTCGGCGATCGCAGCCACCAAGGTGTTCGAGGAGGTGTTCCTGATGACCCAGGGGGGGCCGGCTGATTCCACCCGCACCCTCGTCTATTACGTCTACGACCAGGCCTTCTCGGAGCTGGAGATCAGCTATGCCTGCACCGTGGGCCTGGCCCTGTTCCTGATCGTGCTGATCTTCTCGATGCTCCGCTATCTGCTGGCCGGCGACCGCAGCCTCACCTGAGCAGGATGGGCGCGGCGGATGTCAGGCTGCTCGCTTGCTCGGCCGCCCCGGCGGACCACCATCTGGGGCAGCAGGCATGAGTGGCAGCATTGGCGTGGTGGGGGGCGGCCAACTGGCCCTGATGCTGGCGGAGGCAGCCCAGCGCCTGGGCGTTGAGCTTCACGTCCAGACCCCGCTGGCCACTGATCCGGCTGCAGCCCTGGCCACCAGCGTGGTGCAAGCCCCCATCGACGATGTGGCCGGTACCCGGGCCCTGGCCGCTCTCTGCCAGGCGATCAGCTTCGAGAACGAATGGCTCAACCTCGACGCCCTGGCGGCACTCGAAGCGGAGGGGGTGGTGTTCGTGCCGCGGCTGCAGGCGCTGCAGCCGCTGGTGTCGAAGCGCAGCCAGCGGGAACTGCTCGACCGCCTGCAGCTGGCCTCCCCCCGCTGGATTCCACTCGAAGCGGTGCTGACTCCTCCAGCAGGGCTGGCTGCCGATTCGCTGCCCCAGCAAGCGGGTGGCCCCGGTGGCGAGGGATGGCCGCCGGCCACGGCTGAGGGCGGCACCGCAGAGGCCCCCAACCCGCCCGAACCCAGCGCTCCCCGCTTGCCACAGGGCTTCAGCTTTCCGCTGATGGCCAAGGCCGCCACCGGCGGCTACGACGGCCGCGGCACCGCCTGCATCCACGACGACCAGGAACTGGCCTTGCTGGTGGAGCGCGTGCCGCCTGAGCAGTGGTTACTGGAAGAGTTCGTGGCCTTCGAGCAGGAGCTGGCCCTGGTGGCCTGCCGGGATCGCGGCGGCAATGTGCGCGCGTTTCCGCTGGTGCAGACCCATCAGCACAACCGCGTCTGCGACTGGGTGCTCGCCCCCGCCAACGTGAGCCATGCAGTGGAAGCGCGCGCCCGCAACATGGCGGCCTCCCTGCTCACGGCGCTCGATTACGCCGGGGTGCTGTCGGTGGAGTTTTTCTACGGCCCGGCCGGGCTCCAGGTGAATGAGCTGGCGCCCCGCACCCACAATTCCGGCCATTACACGATCGAAGCCACCGTCACCAGCCAGTTCGAGCAGCAGGTGCGGATCGTGCAGGGCCTCGGGCTGGGTGACACGGCCTTAAAGCTGCCCGGCGCCTTGATGGTCAACCTGCTCGGCTTCGAAACCGCCGCGTCGTCCTACGAGGAGCAGCGCCAGGCCCTGGCCGACCTGCCCGGAGCCAGCGTGCATTGGTACGGCAAACGGGAGTCCAGCCCGGGCCGCAAGCTCGGTCACGTCACCCTGCTGCTGACCCAGCAGCAGCCGGAGCCACGCCAGCAGGAAGCCATGCAACGCCTTGATCAGGTGCGTGCAATCTGGCCGCTGCCCCCTGAGGAAAGGCCTTAGTGTGTGGGCGGACTGCTGTGTTGGTGACTGCCTTTCACAGTTTTCTGATCTGACTCCTTCTTCGACGTGGGTGGTCTGTCGCGACGGTGACGTATGCCGGCCTTGTTGCTGGAAACGAAGCCCCGCTTTGCCTGCCCCTCTGGTTCTTCCAGGTCGAAATCTGGGGCAAGACGGCATGGCGGTTCACCCTTTTCAGCTTCAGCGCAGCTGGGTTCACCAGGCTGGGTTCACTAGGCTGGATTCACCGGACCCGTTGATCGTCCGGCGCTCAGCTCCGCAGCGTGTTGCTGATCCGCCCGCTGGTGATCGCCGCTTCGTGTGCAGCCTGCTGGCGATCCTCCCTTCGTGATTCGGCCTGCTGGTGATCAGCCTGCTGAGCCCGGGCCCTGCCCGGCTCAACATCCCTGCAGACCCCATCAAGCGTCCAGCAGCCCATCGAGCCTGTGTTGAAGCGCGTCCTTTTCCAGGGTGGTCACCACGAACACCTCCTGGGCGGTGGTTCCCCTGCGCGCCAGCAGCTTGAAGCCACCCCGGATCGGCGCCGACACCCGTAGCCGCAAGCTGGGACTGCGCCCTTTCACACGCGTGATCACCGCCGGTGTCACGGTGTCGACGCCCTCACCAGCCGCCAGTTTCCGCAACACCGGGATCAGCCCCTCGATGTAGGTGCTGTGCGTGATCACCACGCGACCCATCAAAGAGTGTCCTTCATGAGAAAAGGCCGCAGGAACTGTTAAAACCATGACACTTCGGACGGCTTCCTGATGCTCCAGACCCGCGCCTCCATCGCCCGTCAGCTCAGCTCGCACCGTGGTGAAGCTGTTCAGGTGGTGAAGGCGGTTGTGGCGCAGGGGCACCGGATCCAGGGCCTGGCGGTGTGCCCGGGGCGGGTGATCAGCTTCGTGCTCGATGCCGGCACCGGCTCCGTTCATATGCGCAACCTGCTGGAACTCTCCTCGCTGACGCGCGATCTGTCCTGAGCGGGTCATCCCCGCTCCAGGGGCGCCATCGTCAGCCCTTCGGCAGCGAGTTGCTGGTGATAAAGCTCCGCCTGCTCCTGCGGGCCGCTCCACACCACTGCCGAACCTTCGGTGTCGATGCGCTTGGCCAGGGCCCAGGCGCGATCCGGCTGCATGCCGGGGATGTAGGTCATCAGGCAGGCCACCACATGCTGGTAGGTGTTCACGTCGTCGTCGAGCACCACCACCTTGAAGTGGGGATAGGGCTGCTGCAGGCGCACCGGCTCCAGCACCGTGGCGGCTCGGCCCGGTGCGGCCACAGCCCGTGGATTGGCGAAGAAGAGACGAACCATGGCCATCACCACCGGCCGCTGCCGGCAAGGGGGCAGCTTAGGTAAAGTGCGCCGAGTCAAAGCCGTGTCCACGCCATGCTGATCACCCTGGGTTGGTCCTCACTCGCCGCCCTCTTCAGCTTCTCCATCGCCATGGTGGTGTGGGGCCGCAACGGCGACGGCAGCATCAACTTCTGAGCAACATCCGGCGCAACTGATGCCTGAAACCGCCTTCACGCTCACGAATGCCCTGGCGGTCGTGGCTTCGATGCTCCTGGTGTTCGTCAGTGGCGGCGTCGTCTATCTGTCCACCGTGGAGTGGCGGGATCGCCGCCGCCGTCAGCGCGCCGCCAGCCCGCGTCGATGACCCTCGCTCCAGTTCGGCCCATCGCGCCATGGGCCTGGCGCGAAGCGGGTGCCGTGCTAGTGCCGCCGCCACCGCCCAGCGCTGCCGATGCCTGGCGGTCCATGCCCACGGCAGAGCTGATCGCCAGGCTGGCCGATCTGAACGGGCAGCTCCCCGATCCCGGTGCAGCCCTGGCGATCTGCAGCGGCGATCAGCCAGCCGCTGCCCTCCAGCGCGCCGCCGATGCGCTTCGCCGGCAACTGGCGGGAGACACCGTCACCTACGTGATCAACCGAAACCTCAACTTCACCAACCACTGCGTGAAGCATTGCGGATTCTGCGCCTTTCGCCGGGATGCCGGCGCGGAAGGAGCGTTCTGGCATGGCTTCGAGCTGCTGCAGGAAAAAGCCCGCGCCGCCCAGGCCTGGGGCGCCACCGAGCTATGCCTGCAGGGCGGTCTCAACCCGTTGGCCCGCGAGAGGGGCAGCGCCCTGCGCTACTACGAAACGCTGTTGGCAGCCTTGCTGGAAGCCGCTCCTGGCATCCATCTGCATGCCTTCTCGCCCCAGGAGCTGCTGTTCATCGCCGAGCAGGACGATTGCCCACTCGATGCAGTGATTCAGCGCTTGCGCGGGGCGGGCCTGGGCTCGGTGCCCGGCACCGCCGCTGAGGTGCTGAGCCCGCAGGTGCGGCGCCAGCTCTGCCCTGAAAAGCTGTCGGCGCGAGCCTGGTGTGCAGTGGTGCTTGAGGTGCATCGCCATGGCCTGGCCAGCACCGCCACATTGATGGCGGGCCACATCGAAGCCGCCGCCGATCGCGTCGCCCATTGGCTCACGCTGGTGGGTCTGCAGCAGCGGGCCTGGCAGGCAGGGGTGGCTGGCTTCTCCGAGTTTGTGCTGCTGCCGTTCATCGGAGCGGCCGCGCCTGAGCCGCTGCGGCGCCGGGTGGGCCGCGATCAACCCGACCACGCCGCCATGCTCGCCCTCACCGCCCAGGCCCGCCTGCTGCTGGGGCACTGGTTCGTGAACCATCAGCCCAGCTGGGTGAAGCTCGGCCTTGATGGCGCCACCGAGGCATTGCGCTGGGGCTGCAACGACATCGGCGGCACCTTGATGGAAGAGCACATCACCACCATGGCCGGCGCCACCGGCGGCACGAGCCGCACCCCCCAAGAACTGAGCACCGCCGCCACGAGCCTGGGCCGCCCGGTGCGGCAACGCACCACCCTTTACGGATCCATCGCTGCTGAGGCGCTGCCCGCATGAGCCTCAGCCTGCCCCGCTTGCGGCTGCCCCGCTGGCGCCTGCCCCGCCGGCCACGCTTGCGTCTGCTCCTGCCGGTCACCAGCGGCGTGATCGTGCTGTTGCTGCTGCCGGCGCTGCTGCTGCAACGCTTCCCGCGTTCCAATGCCGCCGGCCTCGAGCGGCTGGTCCCCGTCGCTTCTCTGATTCAGAGCTTCGCCGCCGCGCCCAGCCGCCCGGTGCCCTCCCTGTGGCAGGAACGGCTGTCGGTGCCCCTGGCCACCCGGCTGTGGGCGCGGCAGCAGGGGCAGTGGTGGCAACTGTGGGGGGAGAGCGGCGATGGCGGCACCCTGCTCGCGATCAGTGACAGAGCCTTCGAAGGGCGTCCAGAGCGCGCCCTGCCCGCCAACAGCTTCCGCGTCGACGACCTGCTGGTGATCGCCGCTGACCCCCTGTCCCGGCAGCAGTTGCAGCAGCAATTGAGCCGCTCCACGCGCCCACCGAAGGGGATGGAGAAGCGCTGCGTTGAGCAGCTGCGTTCCGCCCAGGCAGTGGCCTGGACCGGCACCGCTCTCAACCAGCTCAGCGGCCCCCTGGCGCCCCTGCTGGGCCGTTTCCAGCAGGGGTGTCTGGTGCTGGGCGGCGATGCCACCGGCCTCACCTGGCAGGGAGAAGCCACAGGGTCCGGCAAGGCCGCCGCCGCAGCGCTGCCCAGGTTGCCGGCCGTGCCACCGCGTCAGCCCCTGCCTGCAGCCCTGCTGCTCGACGTGGAGGGGGATCGCCTCGATCTGCTCTTTGAAGGCCTGCTGAGCCGCCAGCTGATCCGCCAGCCGCTGGTCGATCGCTACGGGCTACAGGAAACGCTGCTGCTGCGGTTGGGCGGCAGTCCGTTCCGGCTGCGCCTGAGCCCCCAGCCAGCGGGCGTCTTTCAAGCCTCCCTCGAGCTGCAGTTGCAGGTGGGCAAACAGCGGCAGGAGTGGATCCAGTGGCTGGCACAGCTGCGCGAGGCGCTCAAGGAGCAGGGGCTGGTGGAGCAGCTGCCGGCAGCAGCGGCGGGCGCGGAAGCCCCCCCCAGCACCATTGCCGCCCAGCTGCCCACCGGTGTGTGGCTGCGTCAGGACGGCACCGTGGTGGGGGGATGGCGCTGGATCCGGCCTCCTACCGGCGACCCGCCCCTGCTGGCTTTCTTCCTGGGGTCACTGCCGCCGGCGCTGCCGGCGGCACCACTGCCGGCTGCGCCGCCACCGGAAGCAACGCTGCCTGAACAGGAGAGCGCGGCCACCAAGCAGGTGCCCCAAGCGCTACGGCTGCGGGCCAGGCCCCAGGCGCTGGCCGCCCTCGGACTGCTGCCCCCGGCCCTGCCACCGGTGCTGCAGCAGTCGGATCAGCTGGAACTGCTGGCCCGCTGGCCAGCCGCCAGCGAAGGCGGAGCCAATGCCCACGCCCTGTTGGCCGGATCGCTGCAACTGGGGGCAGCACCGGCGCCTGGTGCCAAGGAATCACCCGCCAACCCCTGACGGGTGACCCAGCAAACCCCAGCACCCAAGGCACCCAGCACCTAAGCGAGCGTCAGGCGCTGGGTGCCGCGGTACCGCTGCCCGCTTCGGGGCCCGACGCCATGTCAGCGGCGGCAGAAGCCACGGCCACACCAGCCTCCGCGGCAGGAGTATCAGCGGCGGCCTCAAGGCTCTGGCGCTCGCGCCGCCGCCGCTCGGCGGCCACTGTTTCCTCCATCAATTCAACGGCCAACGCCATCTTCTCGAGGTTGGTGGCATAGAGGTTGAGGTCTTTGTCGACGCGGTCTTTGAGCAGACCCATTGCTTCACCGATCTCATGGGCAGCCTGGCGCAGCGCCAGGGGCTCGATCGCTTCGGCCCCCTTGGCCTTCTGCAGAAGGCTCAGCAGGCCGACGGCGAACAGGCGGGAGTAGTGGAAATCCGGGCGCTTCACCGACTGGAGCACGCTGCCGATCGGCTCAGGCGCACCGGCCCCCTGGTCGGTGATCCACTGGCGCACGTCTTCGACGCTGTGCTCGCCAACGGCCGTGATGGCTTGATCGCGAACCCGGTGGAAGTGGTCAGCTTCGTAGCCACAGGCCGCACACAAGGCCTGGAACAGGGGTTCACGCTGCGCCTCCGGCCGGTAGCCGCGCGCAAAGCTGTCGAACACCTGGGTGAGACCCACCGCGAACAGCGGATCGATTTGAAATCCCTTCTGGCGGCTGAGCAGATGCAGCTCCACCAGCAGCTCATCCACCAAGCGCCGGTAGAGGGGCGCGATCACATGGGGAAAGGCGCGATGGAACGAACGCTTGCTGTCAGCGACGGTGAGGCAGGCGCCCACACTAATTCTCCTGGTTATTTGGACTTTAGCGCTGCCCCCCACCCGGCGATGGGCGGCCACGGCCGCTGATGCCCAGCGCAGACGGGGGCCCGGCCGCAGGGACGCCTCAGGGGCGCACCGGAGGCGCTGCCCGCGCTGAACAGTGGGCGCACCGCCCTCGGTAAGATGGGTGGGTTGCTGATTTTTCGTCCATGATCCCGATCGTGATTGAGGATTCGGGCCGGGGCGAGCGCGCGTTCGATATCTATTCCCGGCTGCTGCGCGAGCGGATCATTTTTCTCGGCGAAACGGTCACGCCAGAATCCGCCAACCGGGTGGTGGCCCAGTTGTTGTTTCTGGAAGCAGAAGATCCCGAAAAAGATATCTTCCTTTACATCAACTCTCCCGGTGGATCCGTCTACGACGGCCTCGGCATCTTCGACACAATGCAGCACATCAAACCCGACGTGCAGACCGTGTGCGTGGGCCTGGCCGCCAGCATGGGTGCCTTTCTGCTCACCGCCGGCGCCAAAGGCAAGCGCAGCAGCCTGCACCACTCCCGGATCATGATCCACCAGCCCCTCGGCGGCGCCCGTGGCCAGGCGAGCGACATCCGCATTCAGGCCAACGAAATTCTTTTCCTGAAAGACAAACTCAACCGCGAACTGGCTGATCGCACCGGTCAACCCCTGGATCGCATCCAGGTCGACACCGACCGTGACTTCTTCATGTCGCCGGCAGAAGCAGTCAGCTACGGACTGATCGACAAGGTGATCGAGCGACGCCCTATTCGACCGGTGGATTGAGCCCCAGCGCACGGACTGAACGACAGGACAGACTGAACGACAGACTGAATGAGCGAACGGAAAGAAAGAAATGAATGAGCGTACCGAATGAAAGGCAACATTCAGCTTCTAGTGAAGCTGAATCTCACTCCTTCGGCCTATCTGAAGGCTTATCTGATTTGAGCAAATAAGCCTTGCTGAATTTCAGCTCTTTCCAAAGGGCACGAATCCGGTCGTAGGCATCAGCCTGGGTGATTTTGCCGTTGGCTTGAAGCGCAACAATCAGGCCAACACGTTCGGCGAATTGCTCAAGATTCTGGTGGAATGCCGCACCTTCCGGAGACCAGTCGTCGCCGTGGTAGCGACTGAACGACTCCATTGGAGATTTAATATCGCTCAATGATGCAGGGCAATGGTAAGTATTTTATCCAAGCCGAGCCCAGGTAGTGTGATTTTCGGTTAACGCCGGTTAAAGGAAAGCGGGCCAGTGGCACAAAATCCACCGGCCCGCGTTCAACGATCAGGTGGTGGTGGCTGGCAACAGGGGCGAAAAGCGTTCCTTCTCAGGAATCACGCTGAATTCAGCCACGATGCTGCGGAACTCATCGCCATTGAGGCTTTCCTTCTCGATCAGCAGCTCCACCAGGCGGTCCATGCATTCCCGGTGGTTGCCCACCAGTTCCAGGGTGTCCTGGTAGCAACGGTCAACGATCAGGCGCACCTGCTCATCAATGCGGCGTGAGATGGATTCCGACACGTCACTGCGGGTCATCAGGTCGCGGCCGAGGAACACCTCCTGATTGCCCGCCTCCAGCGACACCGGGCCGAGATCGCTCATGCCGAAACGGGTGACCATCTGGCGCGCAAGGCCTGCGACCATCTGAATGTCACCGCCTGCGCCAGTGGTGACTTCAGCGTGGCCAAACACCACAGCTTCAGCGGCGCGGCCGCCCAAGGCCCCCATGATCCGGGCCTGCAGCTGGGAGCGGCTCACCAGCATCTGCTCCTCATCGGGGGCAAACCAGGTGAGGCCCTGGGCCTGACCGCGGGGAATCAGCGTGACCTTCTGCACCGGGTCGTGGTTTTTCACCAGGGTGCCCACCAGGGCATGGCCCACTTCGTGATAAGCGATCAGGCGCTTGCTGCGTCCATCGGTGAGCGGCTTGCCTTCCATGCCGGCAATCACCCTGTCCACGGCATCATCGATCTCCGCGAGGCTGGTGGCCTCCTTGCGGCGGCGTGCGGTGAGGATGGCCGCCTCGTTGAGCAGGTTGGCCAGGTCGGCGCCGGTGAAACCGGGGGTGCGGCGGGCGATCGCTTCAAGCGACACATCCTCGGCGAGCTTCTTGTTGCGCGAGTGCACTTCAAGAATCGAAAGGCGGCCCTTGATGTCGGGCGCATCGACGCTCACTTGGCGGTCGAAGCGGCCCGGACGCATCAACGCCGAATCGAGCACATCGGGGCGGTTGGTGGCGGCAATGATGATGATGCCGCTGTTGCCTTCAAAGCCATCCATCTCCGTGAGGAGCTGGTTGAGGGTCTGCTCGCGCTCGTCGTTGCCACCACCGATGCCGGCGCCGCGTTGGCGGCCCACCGCATCGATTTCATCGATGAAGATCAGGCAGGGGCTGTTTTCCTTGGCACGCTTGAACAGGTCGCGCACGCGGCTGGCGCCGACGCCCACGAACATCTCCACGAACTCGGAGCCCGAGAGGGAGAAGAAGGGAACACCTGCCTCGCCGGCGATCGCTTTGGCAAGCAGGGTCTTGCCGGTGCCGGGAGGGCCCACCAACAGCAGGCCACGGGGGATCTTGGCGCCCACGGAGGTAAAGCGTTCCGGTTGCTTGAGGAAGGTGACCACCTCCTGCAGATCTTCCTTGGCCTCTTCCACGCCGGCGACATCGGCGAATTTGACGCCGGTTTCAGCCTCCATGGCGAAGCGGGCCTTGGTTTTGCCGAACTGCATGGCCTGGCCAGGGCCGCCGGGCATGCCGGAAGAGCGGCGCGCCAGGAAGATCAGGGAACCGATCAGCAGCAGCGGGAACAGCAGATTGCCCAGCAGGCCAAGGGCTGGTGGGGAATTACGGGGCGGGTGGATGTCGAAGCTGATGCCCTTCTCTTTGAGGTTGTTGATCAGCTCGGGAGCCACGCCGGGCAGATCCACCCGCAGACGCTGCACGCGGTTATCGAGATCCGGGTCCACCGCTTCGATCACGGCGCTGCGGCCACCGTCGTAGATGTCGACTGCGGTGACGCGGCCCGCCTCCACGTAGTCAAGGAAGCGGCCGTAGCTCATGCGGGCCACAGCCGTGTTGCGGGCGCTGGGGACACCGGCACCGGTGCTCTCGGCGAAGCGAGCGGGGCCACCACTGCCGAGCACCTGCCAACCAAGGAACACAGCCACCCCGAAAGGGAGGAGCCAAAGTGCGATCAGACGCCAGCGCTGGTTCATGGCTGAGAGATTGTTTTAACAACTGTAAAGCTCGGAATCCCAGAAGGAGACTGCTCCCAGCAGATCCGCGCTTCTCTCAGCCTGCCACGGTGGGGCGGGTTTCCTGAGAATCCGCCTGATGCTCCCCGGCCGGCGTGCCAGGCGGAACATCCGGCTCGCTTTCCATCAGCAGCTCATTGACCGAGAGCGTTTCAATCAGGTCAGGGCCGCCCAGGCTGTGGGTCCAGATCTCCACTTCGCAGCTGGCGGGTGCCTCAAAGCTGAGGAATTCGAAGGGGAACGCCACCCGTTCCAGATAAAAGGTTTCAGGGCCGCAGCAGCGAAGGATCACCATGCGGTCGCTCGCGTTGCGATACCCGCAGGGGAGTAGTGCCACGGTTGGTGCCTCATCTCAGAACTCTCATAAACGCACCCTCGGGGCCTGCGGTTTGGTCACGGTGACCACCAATAGGGTTTCTTAATGTTTTTTCGGGATTGTGCCGCCGGGCCAAACCGGCTCAGCTCAGAGGCTGCGCAAGGCCACGATCGGATCCAGCTGCGACGCCCGCCGCGCCGGCACCACACCGAAGAACAACCCGATCGAGCCGGACAGCGCCACCGTGAACAGCACGCTGCCCGGATCGATCGACGCCGGCAACGGGGTGAAGCGGGCCACCCCCGCCACCGTGGCCAGCCCCACGGCACTGCCGATCAGGCCACCCAGGCTGGCCAGCACCAGCGACTCCACCAGGAACTGGGCAAGCACATCGCCGCTGCGGGCACCGACCGCTTTGCGCAACCCGATCTCCTGGGTGCGCTCGCTCACCGACACCAACATGATGTTCATGATGCCGATGCCGCCCACCAGCAATGACACGCCGCCGATCGCGCCCAGCATCAAGGTGAGGCCGCCGGTGATCGTGCCCACGATCGAGAGCGCATCCTGCTGGGAGCGCACGGCGAAATCGTCCTCGCGCAGGATGCGGTGGCGCTGGCGCAGCAGGTTGGTGATCTGGAACTTGGCCGCACCGGTGCTGGCCTCATCGCGCGCTTCCGCGCTGATGAAGGTGAGCACCACCCCGAAGGTGGGGTCGCGGCCGCTCAGCTTGCTCACCATGGTGGTGAGCGGGATGTAGGCGGCTTCGTCCTGGTTGTTGCCGAACACGGCTCCCTTCGCCGCCATCACGCCGATCACCTCGAACGATTGGTCGCGGATGCGCAGGACCTTGCCGATCGGGGAATCGCCGGGCAGCAACTTGTTGCGCAGATCCGGGCCGATCACCACCACGTTGCGGGCCGAGCTGAGATCCTCCTCGCTGAAGAAGCGGCCTTGGGAGATCTCGAAACGGCGCACCGGCAGGAATTCGGGCGTGATGCCTGACACCGACGAGCTGGAGCTACGCCCACCGGATTGCACCACCAGGTTCATGGTGATCTGGGGAGCCACCCGCCGCACCGAAGGCACCTGGGAGGCGATCGCTTCGGCGTCTTCCAGCACCAGGGTGCGGGGGTTTTCGAGCCCCTGGCGGCGCGTGTCGTTGTTGCCGGGCACCACGAACAGCACGTTGGCGCCCAGGGTGCTCAGCTGCCCTTCCGCCAGGTTCTGGGCTCCCTTGCCCACGCCCACCAGGGTGATCACCGAGGCATTGCCGATCACGATGCCAAGCATGGTGAGCAGGCTGCGCATCCGGTTGGCTCCCAGCGTGGAGAGCGCCATCCGGATGGTTTCACCCATGGGCAGCTTTGATGCCATGCCTGAAACGGATTAAGGGCCCATCATGGCCAGGCTGGCCGGAGCCCGGGCGGGTCAGAGGGGCCTGGCGGATCAGATCTCGGGGCTCTGCCGGCCGCCTTGGGTGTGGTTGCGGGCGCCGCGGTGCACAAGGCCCTGCCGCAGCTCCAGTGTGACGAACTCGCCATGGCGCAGATCGGTGGTGGCATTGGCCACACCGACGATCACCGGCACGCCCAGCCGCTGGGCAATCACGGCGGCATGGCTCTCGCTGCCCTCCGTTTCGGCGATCACTCCCCGCGATTTGCGGATCGCTTCCACGTAGGCCACGGTGGTTTCGCGCACCACCAGGATTTCGCCGGCCTCAAGCCGGGCTGCGTCTTCGGGGCTGTTGGCCACATGCACCCGGCCGCTCACCGAGCCATCGCCGATGCCCAGCCCACGGCCCAGAACCGCCGAAACAATGCCCACTTTCACCAGGTCGGTGGAGCCGCTGACACCCGCCAGGGTGCCGGCGGTCTGTACCACCAGATCGCCATCCTTGAGCAGGCCCTGCTCCTGAGCCACACCCATCGCCAGGGTGAAGGTGCTGGTGGTGGATTCCTGGTTGCTGATCAGCAGGGGGTTCACCCCCCACACGAGCTGCAACTGGCGGGCCACGTTCACGTCGTTGGTGATCGCCAGAATCGTGGTGGAGGGACGGAACTTGCTCACATTTCTGGCGGTGGCGCCGGTTTTGGTGAGCGGCAGGATCGCCGCCGCCTTCAGCTGGCGCGCAATCGTGCTCACCGCCTGGCTGATGGCATTGGGGATCGTGCTGGCCATGTGCGAATCGACATGCCGGGTGGGGTAGTCGCGTTCAATGCGCAGAGCGATGCGGGCCATGGTGGCCACCGCTTCCACGGGGTAATCACCCACGGCGGTTTCGTTGGAGAGCATCACGGCATCGGTGCCATCGAGGATGGCGTTGGCCACGTCGCTCACCTCGGCGCGGGTGGGCCGCGGACAGCTGGCCATGCTGTCGAGCATCTGGGTGGCCGTGATGATCGGGATGCCGAGCATGTTGGCCTTGCGGATCAGATCCTTCTGCAGCAGGGGCACTTCTTCGGCGGGCATTTCCACGCCGAGATCGCCGCGGGCCACCATCACGCCGTCACAGAGGGGCAAGATGGCATCGATCTGATTGATCGCCTCAAACTTCTCGATCTTGGCGATCACCGGGGTGCTGTGCCCGAACGTGGCGATCAGCTCGCGGATTTCCTGCATGTCGGAGGGATTGCGCACAAAGCTGAGCGCCACCCAGTCGACCCCCTGCTGCAGCCCGAAGGCGAGGTCCTGACGGTCTTTGGTGGTGAGTGCCCGGATCGAAAGCTGCACGTCGGGGAAGTTCACCCCCTTGTTGTTGGAGAGCACGCCCCCCACCACCACGGTGCAATGGAGGGTGCGGCCCGCCTGATCCACCGCGTCGACCACCATCTCCACGCGGCCGTCATCCAGCAGGATGCGGCTGCCGGTGGGCACCTCATCGGCGAGCTTGTCGTAGGTGATCGTGGCGATCGACTGCGTGCAGGTCACCTCCCTGGAGGTGAGCGCAAAAGGATCGCCGTTGGCGAGGGTGATCGGACCCTGCTCGAAACGGCCCAGCCGGATCTTCGGCCCCTGGAGGTCGAGCAGAATGCCCACATGGATGCCCAGCTCATGGGCCACCTGGCGGATGGTGGCGATGCGCAGGGCGTGTTCGGAGTGATCGCCGTGCGAAAAGTTCAGCCGAAAGGTGGTGGCACCGGCGTGAATGAGCGCCCGCAGCCGTTCGGGGCTTTCGGTGGCCGGACCAATCGTGGCCACGATCTTGGTACGACGCGAAAGATCGGGAGGAGCCATCAGAGCGCCGGACGGTGAGCGGAAACTACCATCCGAAACCACCGGGCATCCGCCGCAACCGCCGCCATGGAGCTCAACCACTATCAGCAGCAAGCGCGGTCCACCGCCCGCTACCCCTCGGTGGGAAGCAATCCCATCTATCCCACCCTGGGGCTCTGCGGCGAGGCCGGCGAAGTGGCCGACAAGGTCAAGAAGGTGCTGCGCGATGGGGACGGCAGTTTCGACGCAGACGTGCGCGGCGCAATCATGCTGGAGCTGGGTGACGTGCTTTGGTACGTGGCTCAGTTGTCAAGCGAGCTCGGTTTCGATCTCGACACCGTTGCCAGCGCCAATCTCGCCAAGCTGGCCGACCGCCAGCAACGCAACGTGATCGGCGGCAGCGGCGATCAGCGCTGAAGCCAACAGCACCCACAGGCGGCATGCACCGTGGGCCATGCGCGCCCAGCCGCGCTTAGCCACCCCGCCACGATTGATTGTTCGTCCCCTGCCACCCGGGAGTGCCATGCCAAACCTGCGTGATCGGCTTCTTCAGCGCCTGCTGGGGCCACTCCTGACCCCCCTGCAGTTCGCCCCTCTGCTGTTGGCCCCTCTGCTGTTGGGCCTGGTGCTGCTCGGTCCTGTGTCGCCTGGCTGGGCCGCCGATCTGGTGGTGAGCGACGTCACCCTGGACGCCTGCCCAGCCGCCGATGCGGGCGCCCAACCCACCCTGCGACGGGCCGCCGAAGCCAGTTGCTATGCGCTGCGGGGCGTGGTGGTGAACCCGGGCCGCAAACCCGTTGTGGACACCGATGTGTTCGCGGTGATCGTGGATGCCAGCGGGGAGCCGGTGCTGCAGAACCGCAGCCGGGTGGGCTCGATCGGTGATGTGCCACCGGGCCGCTCCGAATTCGCGCTGCGCCTGGCTGTTCCTGCCGGCACCCCCGAACCACTGCAGGTGCGCAAGGCGCGGGCCCATGGCTTCAGCGCCCCGGTGCGCACACGCGCGGCAGAAGGGGATGAACTGCTGCCGCTGGAGCAGGCGGTGCAGGATCAGGAGCTGGGTTGATCGGGCCAGCGCCAGCTCGCTGAATGGGCTGCTGCAATCAGCTGGGTGACTCACCGGCGTCGATCAGCCGCTCGACTGACCGACTCGACTGACCTAACCGACTGACTTAACCAAAAGTGGAGCCCATCAGCGAGCCACTTGCTGCGCCCAGCAGGCTCTGGCCAAGGCTGAGCGCCAGGAAGGCGATCAGGGCGGACAGATCAAGGCCACCGATCGGCGGAATCAGCCCCCGAAAGGCATTGAGGTAGGGGTCGGTGATCGAGCTCACGGTGGACAGCACCGGGTTGCTCCAATCGAGATTGGGGAACCAGCTCAGCAACACCCGCACCAACAGCACCAGGCTGTAGATGCTGAGGGTCTGGGCCAGCACCGCAAACAACTGGCTCAGGATCGTCAGGGTCATGGGCGCCATCGGCTCGTTCTCCGACTTTATGGGGAGGCGAGCGGTGGCGTGCGGCCGCTGGGGAGCTCGGCCACACCGCGCAGGGCGAAGGTGCGGTGGAACTTCTCACTCAGGCTGATCCAGTAGGAGCGGCCGTCGCTCTGGCGGCGGCGTTCGATGAAGTTCTGGGCCAGCAGTTCCTTGATGTGGTCGTAGGCCCCGGAACCGCGCAGTTCCACAAGATCGGATTGCAGGATGCGCTTCTTGAGGGCGATGGTGGCCAGCGTGCGCAGGGTGGCGGTGGAGAGCTCCACCGGCAGCAGGTTCTGCACCAGGCCGCTGAGGCTCTCGCGCAGCTGCAGGCTGTACTGGCGCCCTTCCTGGCGGATCTCCAGGGCCGTGTCCCGATGGGCGTAGTCGGCCATCAGCGTGATCAGGGCCAGCTCCACCTGCTCGGCGCTGAGCGCCACAGCAGGATCGAGGCTGGCCAGCCGGGCCAGTTCGGCCAGGTCCAACGGCCGTCCCTTGAGATAGAGGATCGCCTCGATGCGCGCCGCCAGCGACAGGGAGGCCGGGCCCGTTGTGTCGTCGCTGGACATGGAGCCGACCAGCAGGAGCTGGGCCGAACGTACCGCAGCCGTTCGGGCTCAGGCCAGGGCGGGGATCGGTGGCAGCACGGGCCCGAGGAAGAGGCGATAGGCCGGGTTATCGGTCTCGTCCCAGTAGCGGTAGCCCAGCCCATCGAGAAAGGTTTGCCAGGCGCCGTTGTCTTCCGGTTCCACCTGCACCCCCACCACGATCCGCCCCACATCGGCGCCCTGGTTGCGGTAATGAAAAATGCTGATCGACCAGCTGGGATGCAAGGCGTTCACGAACGCCATCAAGGCACCCGGCCGCTCGGGGAATTCGAAGCGGTAGAGCAATTCCTGGCGCAGCTCCTGCCCTTCGCCTCTGAAGCTCTGGGGACGACGCCCCCCCACCATGTGGCGCAGATGCAGCTTCGCCAGCTCATTACCACTGAGATCGAGGCAGGCGAAGCCGCTGGCCTGCAGCTGGGCGATCAGAGCGGCGGTGTCGTCGGCGCCGCTGATCTGCACGCCCAGGAAGATGTGCGCCAGCTTCGGATCGGCCATGCGGTAGCTGAACTCCGTGAGGCTGCGGGAGCCCAGCAGTTCGCACAGCTGCCGCAGGCTGCCGGCCCGCTCGGGGATCTCCACGGCCACCATCGCTTCGCGCGCCTCGCCCAGCTCGGCCCGCTCGGCCACGAAGCGCAGCCGGTCGAAGTTCATGTTGGCGCCGCAGGCCACCGCCACCAAGGTGCGGCCCTGCAACTGACGGCGCTGCACATCCGCCTTCATGCCGGCGATGGCCAGGGCGCCGGCCGGCTCCAGGATCGAGCGGGTGTCTTCGAACACGTCCTTGATCGCTGCGCAGATCTCGTCGGTCGTCACCGTCACCATGGCGTCCACGTGCTGCTGGGCCAACGCGAAGGTGTGCTCGCCCACCTCCCGCACCG
The DNA here is from genome assembly GCF_024346375.1 of Synechococcus sp. ATX 2A4. Lineage (GTDB taxonomy): Bacteria > Cyanobacteriota > Cyanobacteriia > PCC-6307 > Cyanobiaceae > MW101C3. The sequence continues at coordinate 305,261 of NZ_JAGQCV010000001.1, forward strand.
CCACCCCATCGGCAAACAGGCCCACCGTCTCCAGGCGGATGCGCCGGCCAGCCGCCAGCGAGCGGGTCATGGCATCGGCATCCACCGGCTCCACACCGATCACCTCCACCTCCGGCCACACGCTTTTCACGTAAGCGGCGATGCCGGCGATGAGGCCGCCGCCGCCCACCGCCACGTAGATCGCATCGGGGGGGGACGAGCACTGGCGCAGGATCTCCAGGCCGATCGTTCCCTGGCCGGCGATCACTTCGGGGTCGTCGAAGGGATGGATGAAGGTGAGGCCCGCCTCAAGGGCGCGGCGCCGGGCTTCCAGGCAGGCCTCGTCGTAGGTGTCGCCGTGGAGCACCACCGCGGCCCCAAGGGCAGCCACGGCACGCACCTTCATCTCCGGTGTGGTGAGCGGCATCACGATCACGGCCTTGCAGCCCAGGCGGTCGGCCGCCAGCGCCACCCCCTGGGCGTGGTTGCCCGCACTGGCGGCAATCACCCCCCGCTCGAGTTCATCGGCGCTGAGGTGGGTCATGCGGTTGTAGGCGCCGCGCAACTTGAACGAGAACACCGGCTGCAGGTCTTCCCGTTTCAGCAGCACGGTGTTGCCGATGCGGCGCGAGAGATTTGGCGCCGCCTCAAGCGGCGACTCGATCGCCACGTCGTAGACGCGGGCGCGCAGAATCCGCTGGAGATAATCACTCATCAACCCAGTGTGACAAGCGCCGGCCAGCGGCAGCCTGCAGGTCGCTCACCGCTCGCCCGCAGGCGGCTCGCCGCCGTTGCGGCCGCGCCTTCCCCTGCCCATTGGTGACCATTGCCGCCGCCCGGCGGGAGGGGGACCGTAGATTGACCTGTACTGAACAGGCCGGGGCATGCATCTCAGCGAGCTGAGCCATCCCAATCAGTTGCATGGGCTCAGCGTCGCCGAGCTGGAAGGCATCGCGAGGCAGATCAGGGAACGTCACCTGGAGGTGGTGTCCAGCAGCGGCGGCCATCTGGGCCCTGGCCTCGGTGTGGTGGAGCTCACGCTTGCGCTCTATCAAACCCTGGATCTCGATCACGACAAAGTGGTGTGGGACGTGGGCCACCAGGCCTATCCCCACAAGCTGATCACCGGCCGCTACCTCCGCTTCGACACGCTGCGTCAGCAAGGGGGCGTGGCCGGCTATCTGAAGCGCAGCGAAAGCCGGTTCGATGCCTTCGGCGCTGGCCATGCCTCCACCAGCATCTCGGCAGCCCTGGGCATGGCCCTGGCCCGCGATCGGCGCGGCGAGGATTTCAAGTGCGTGGCGGTGATCGGCGATGGAGCCCTCACCGGCGGCATGGCGCTGGAGGCGATCAACCATGCCGGCCACCTGCCGCACACCCGGCTGCTGGTGGTGCTGAACGACAACGACATGTCGATCTCACCGCCGGTGGGTGCGCTCTCCACCTATCTCAACCGCATGCGGCTGAGCCCGCCGCTGCAGTTTCTCTCCGGCAGCGCCGAAGAGGCGGTGAAGCATCTGCCGTTCATGCACGGCGAACTGCCGCCTGAGCTCAAGACCCTCAAAGAGAGCATGAAGCGGCTCTCGGTGCCCAAGGTGGGCGCCGTGTTCGAGGAGCTGGGCTTCACCTACATGGGCCCGGTCGATGGCCACGACATCGCCGGCATGATGCGCACCTTCCAGGCGGCGCATCGCTGCGAAGGCCCGGTGCTGGTGCACGTGGTCACCACCAAGGGCAAGGGCTATCCCTACGCCGAAGCCGATCAGGTGGCGTATCACGCCCAGTCGGCCTTTGATCTGAAAACCGGCAAGGCCTACCCCTCCAGCAAGCCGAAACCACCGAGCTACAGCAAGGTGTTCGGCCAGACGCTGGTGAAGATCTGCGAGCTGGATCCCACCGTGGTGGGGATCACGGCCGCCATGGCCACGGGCACCGGCCTTGATCTGCTGGAGAAGGCGCTCCCCGACCAATACTTCGACGTCGGCATCGCCGAGCAGCACGCCGTCACCATGGCGGCGGGCATGGCCTGCAACGGCGTCAAGCCCGTGGTGGCGATCTACAGCACCTTCCTGCAACGCGCCTACGACCAGCTGATCCACGATGTGGGCATCCAGAAGCTGCCGGTCACCTTCGTGCTCGACCGCGCCGGCATCGTCGGTGCCGACGGCCCCACCCACCAGGGCCAGTACGACATCAGCTACTTGCGCGCCGTTCCCAATTTCACGGTGATGGCGCCCAAGGATGAAGCCGAGCTGCAGCGGATGCTGGTCACCGCGATCGCCCACACCGGCCCCACCGCCATCCGCTTCCCCAGGGGCGAAGGCGAAGGCGTGCCGCTGGTGGAGGAAGGCTGGGAACCGATCGCGATCGGCCGTGGCGAACAGCTCGCCGATGGCGACGACCTGCTGATCGTGGCCTACGGCGCCATGGTGTACCCGGCCATGGCCACCGCCGGTCTGCTGCAGGAACAGGGTGTGCGGGCAGCCGTTGTGAATGCCCGCTTCCTGCGCCCTCTCGATGAATCCCTGATCGTTCCCTTGGCCCAGCGCATCGGCCGCGTGGTCACCATGGAAGAAGGTGCCCTGCCCGGTGGCTTCGGCGCTGCCGTGGTGGAAGCCCTCAACGACAACGACGTGCTGGTGCCGGTGCTGCGCATCGGCATTCCTGATGCGCTGGTGGATCATGCCAGCCCCGAGCAGAGCAAGCAGGCGCTGGGGCTCACCCCGCCACAGATGGCCAGCCGCATCCTGCAGCGGTACCCGCTGCGGGCCCTGCGCCAGCCGCTCACCGTCTGAGCTCACCCTTGGGCTCAAGCGAACGGCTGCGCTGTCAGGTGCTCGTGGTGGGCTGCGGCCCGGCCGGCGGGGAACTGGCCCGGGGCCTGGCCCGCAGCGGCGTGGATGTGCTGGTGGTGGATGCCCTGCCGGATCTGCGCGCGTGTGCCTTCAGCAGCGCCGCCTTGCCGCTGGAAGCGATCGACTGCTTTGGTCTGCCGCCTGAGGTGGTGGCCAGCCGCTGGAGCGGTTGGCAGCTGTTTGGCCCCGGCGAGGGCCAGCGCCAGTGGAGCCAGAGCCAACCGCTCGGGGCCGTGCTCGACTTCGGCGCCCTGCGCCATTGGCTTGCTCTCCAGGCCAGCGGCTGGGGAGCCCGCCTGCAGCTGGGCCTGCGGGCGAAGCGTTGCGAGCCCGTGGGCGAGCACCTGCGCACCAGCTTGGGCGGAGCGGCGGGTGTGGCCGTGGAAGTGGAAAGCGACTGGGTGGTGGATGCCAGCGGCCAGGGCCGGGCCTTGATTGGAGAGCCTCCCCCCAGCCGCGATCCACTGGTGCGCGGGGTGGGGGTGGAGTGGCTGCTGCGCGTGCCAGAGCCGCTCTGGAGCCGCTGGAGCCAGCGGCTCAGCTTCTGCCTCGGTTCCCAGTGGATGCCCCAGGGCTACGGCTGGGTGTTTCCCATGCAGCCGGGCTTGCTGAAGCTGGGGGTTTGCCGGCTGGAAGATCCCCGCCGCCAAGGGTCCCAACCGGCGCTCGGTGCCTGTCTGCTGGAGCTGCAGCGCCGCTGGCAGCTGCAGAAGGCTGAGGTGCTGGATCGGCACGGCGGCGTGATCCGCAGCTCGGTCCGACGCCGGGAGCCCCATCGCCGCGGCAGGTTGCTGGGCCTGGGCGATGCCATCAGCACCGCCAACCTGCTGGGCGGTGAGGGGATTCGCCACGCCATGGCGAGTGGCCGCCTGCTGGTGCCGGCGTTGCTGGAGGCGCTGGCTGGAAACGAACGGCTGCTGGATCGCTATCCGCGCCAACTCAAACAAGCCCTGGGCTGGCGCTGGAGCCTGAGCGGCAGGCTGGCGCAGCGCACCTGGCTGGGCCTGGTGGACGACCGGGGGGATCGCAGGCTTGCAGCCCTGTTACACGGCCTGGAGCAGACCGCCGCCGCCAGCGATCTCTCCGCCCTGCTGTTCCACTACCGCTTTGAGCGCTATGGGGGGCGGATGCTCCCCTACCTGCTGGGGTGGCGCTGAAGCGCCACCCACACGGCCCTTGAACTCAGGTCACACCCCTTAACTCAGAGCACGCCCCGGGAAGCCAGGCCCTGGATGGCGCCGATGCCGAAGATGTGACCCAGGCTGGTGGTGGCCAGCAGGGAGGCATGGCTCAGGCCGCCGAAGAACTGCGGGCTGGGCAGTTGAGCGCCTTCGGAGGGGTATTTGATCGTGGCCTTGCCGATGCCAATGGCAATCACATTGCAGACAATCATCACCAGAGCCACTTTCGGTGACCAGGAAATCGAAGCGGGGGCAAGCGCGAGGAGCGGAGCGATCATCTTGGATCAGAAACCGACGCCTCATCTTCCGGGTGAACCACCCCATCCTCACCGGGGCGTAAAACTTGTTCATGGCCCTGGGGCTGGGGCGCGTCAGCGGCGGCAGCGCTGAAACCCAGCAACACCATCAAATTGGCCGCAGTGAGGAAGGCCTCCGCGCCGCCATGCAGGGGGTCGACATCGGCCAGCTGGTGGCCGAAACGCAGCTCTGCCACCACCGCAGCCACGATCGTGACAGCCACGAACACCAGCGTGAACTGAAACCCCCGCAAGGCCAACGGCGGAAAGCGACCGCTGCGGCCGGCCCAGCGCAGAAAGGCCAGATAGGGCAGCAGCGAAAGCACGAACAGGGGCGCTGGATCCACGCCCGCCAGCGGCTCCAGCAGCGCGGAACTGGAGGCGGCGCTGATGGCCGCAGCAAGGCCCTGCAGAGGGGCAACGAACAGCGGCATGACGATCGTCATGCCTGACGCGGCGCCGGCAGCAACTGCCAGGCGGCAGCCGCCAGGGCGATGTTGCCGATCAAGGTGGTGAAGGCCTGGAACACCACCAGGCCGCGCAGGGCTTCGGTGTTATCGAACAGGTGCCAGGTGCAGGCCGCCATGGCGCTCACAAGGGCGGGCAACATGGCCAACGCCAACCAGCGCCATTGCGGTTCCTGGCGCCGCTCCCCCCAGCGCACGATCGCGGCGATCGCCAGCATCCATTCCAACACCGAGGCGATGTGGATCCACCAGGTGGGAAGCGAGAGCGCGTGCATCGGAGCGTCCGCTCGAATGGGCTCATCATGAAGGACCTTGCTGCCGCTGCGTCAGACAGCTCGATGCCGACCCACCCCCTGCTCTGCGGTTACTACGGCGAGCACAACCTCGGCGATGACGCCTTGCTCGCGGCCCTGTTGGCGCAGCTGCCGGCGGGGTGCGACCCGCTCGTGACCGCGTTCGATCGAGAGGAGGTGGAGCGCTGCTTCGGGGTGCGCACGGTGGAGCGGCGCCGCCTGCCGGCGGTGCTGCAGGCCCTGGGCAGCTGCGACGCGCTGGTGCTGGGTGGCGGCAGCCTGCTGCAGGACGCCACCAGCTTCGGCAGCCTGATCTATTACACGGCGCTGATCCTGCGGGCACGGCTGGCGGGCCTGCCGGTGCTGCTCTGGGGCCAGGGGCTGGGCCCGCTGCGCCGGCGCCGCAGCCGCCTGCTGGTGCAGCGCCTGCTGCCGCTGGTGCAGGGGATCACCTGGCGGGATACCGGTTCAGCCGCCATGGCTGCAGGGTGGGGCATAGAGGCACCGGTGGGTAGTGATCCGGTGTGGTCGTTGCCGGCCCAGCGCTGGCAAGGGCCGGGCGGCCCGATCGTGCTCTGCTGGCGCCCCACCGCGCTGCTCACCGACAGCGGCTGGGCCGTGCTGCTGCAGGCCCTCGATCAGGTGGCCACCCGCCTGGACCGGCCGGTGCACTGGCTCCCCTTCCACCGCCAGCAGGACACGGGCTTGCTGCAGGAGTTGCGGGAGCGGCGCCTGGTGCCACCGGGCCTTGAGGCCCGCAGCCGCGACCTGCAGGTGGAAAATCCCCAGCAGGCCTGCGAGCAGTTCCGTGGGGCCGCGCTGGTGGTGTCGATGCGGTTGCATGGCCTGATCCTGGCCGCCCTGGCGGGGGCCCCCTGCGCCGCCCTCAGCTACGACCCGAAGGTGAAGAGGGCCGCCGAGGCCCTGGCTTGCCCCTGCACCGACCTGGAAGCGGGGGCCATGGCCATGCCCCAGGCAGCGGCCCTGGGGCAGAGCTGGCTGAGCGTGGCGGAGATTCCGCCGGCACCAGCCACCATCAACCAGTTGCGACAGCAGACGGGGGTTCACGCTGAACTGCTGCATCACCAGCTGGGCTGATGGCGAGGAGCTCGCTCGCAGCTGGGCCGCCTGGCAGCTTGACTGGCAAGGCGATGCCCTTGGCCGCTCTGCGATGGACCGCGTGAAACTGCAGATCCTGCTCAGCGTATTGATCCCGCTGGGCGGGATTGCCTATTGGCTGAGCACCCTCGGCTTCTTCGACAAGCCTTAATTAAAGGATCGCCGACCGCGCATCCTTTTGTGGGCTCTTCGGTCCTGGGCTGCCAGGTGGTGGGCGCTCAGGTGGTGAGCGATTCGCTGGACAGCAGGCGCAGGCGCCCGAGCTGGTCGAGCACCTCCTGGCTGTGGCCGCTTGGCCGCACCGCCACCCACCGGGCCCGCAGCGTGCCTTGAGGGTCGATCAGGAACGTGTGACGCTGGGAGAATGGGGGCAGCCATGAGCCGTAGAGCTGGCTCACCTTGCCGCCGGGATCGGAGAGCAGGGGAAAGGTCAGTCCCTCGCTGTCACAGAAGGCGGCATGGTCGTCGAGGGCATCGGCGCTGATGCCTGCCGCTTCGGCCTCAAGGCTGTGGAAACGGGCCAGATCCTTCTGAAAACCACGGGCTTCCAGCGTGCAACCGCCCGTGAAATCCTTCGGATAGAAATAAAGCGCCAGCCAGCGTCCGCGGAAATCCCCTAACCCCAAAGTGGTGGGTTCGGGCTGATCGGCGGTGAAGGCCGGCAAGCTGAAATCGGGAGCCGGGCGCTCCAGCTCTGGCAGCGTCCCGCCCATCGCGCTAACTGGACGCGGACGCGCCAGCCAGGCGGAGAAGAACAGGGCAGAAGCCTGCAGGAGTTGTCGACGTTTCACCGAAACCGGAGGGGGAACGGTTCAGATTTTGGCGAGGTTGATGCCCAGTTCGCGGGCGTAAGCACCAAGGCCTTTCTTCTGGATCGTGCGCAGAGTGCGGGTGGCCACGCGCAGCTTCACCCAGCGGTTGCCCTCGGCCCACCACAGACGCCGCTCCTGCAGGTTCACCTGCTGGAGCTTCTTGGTGCGCACGTGGGAATGGCTGACGGCCATGCCGTTGTTGGCACGCTTGCCGGTGAGCTGACAAACCCGGGACATGAAGGCAACCGATACTCAGTGGACGGGCAGCAACCAGGAATCTGGAGTGCGCCAAGGGGCCACCATAACAAAGGGGTGAACCTCCCAAGCGGAATCAGCCAGACTGACAAGCAGCAACGCTCAGTGCTTGATCAGCCGGCCAGTGGTGAGCGCGGCGAAGCTGTGCATGCAGATGGTTGACGTTGGAGTCGAGCAATAAGAATTTCACCGGCCCCCTGGTCAGGGGGTACCAGCGGCCCTTCGGATGTCGTGGTTGCCCAGCACGGCATGGAAGGACAGGTCGGCGGCGAGCAAAGCCTTGTCGGGGATGGGGACCATGTCGTTCACCTGGCTGAGGTGGCCCAGCGGATCGACGTTGCCGCCCCAAGCTCCACCAGTTCCATGGGCCGGGCGCAATGGACGGCCGCCATGGCCCTGCATACAGCCCGCTGGGCCTCGTTGCCGCCGCCGGTTTCGGCCGAGGACAGCCAGGCGCACTGGGCGGCTGTACAACCAACCCGACAACAGCAAGGCGGATTGTCAGCTTCTCGCAGGCTCGTGAGAGTTCGGGCGCGGTGCTGGATCAGCCTGATTCAAGCCTGCCTGCGGGATCCTTGTCGTGGATTCCGCACCACAACAAGGCCAAGCCACAGCCCGACGATCATGGCGCCACCCCCAGGTGAGGCCCGGCGTTGATCTGGAGCGCCGCTAGCAAGGGGGGCGGTGTGGTGGCGTGTCAGTGAGCGCACCACTGACGGCAGTGGTCTGCCGGACTGGGGTGCGACGAGCCGGTATCCCTTGCAACACCGCTGCCAGGAATAATTCTGCTATGAGGTGACTCAGCCATCTAACTAGGCCTTGGCGAAAATCCTCACTTCTTTTGGCCAAGCATCCTGCGCCAAGTCAGTGGCCTCCTCTTCTCTGCACCGACTCGGTGCATTGGCCAAAACAGCCCTTGGTGCTGCTGTGATTGCCATCGGGAGCATTGGTCTTACCGCCGGTCAGGCCGAAGCTCTTGTCGTTACTGTTGAAGTGGGCGGTTCCACATTCGAAGTGACCACCTTCACGGGGCTCTACAACGACAACATCGGCAAATTCGAAACTGCGGCCAATGGTGGCGTGATGCCTTGGTGGGATGACGAACAACTTGCGCTTGACCTCGCTGAAACAGTGGGCAATGCCTTTGGCGCAACCAACGGGCCCTTTGGGCCCTTCTTCGCATATGATTTTGTGGATCCGAGTATCTTTGTCGCCGTCGGTTCTAGTTTTGGCAGTGTTGTAGCTATTACGGGCGCTACCAATGTAGTGAGTTCAGAAACATGGGCCCAAGCAACCGAAGTGCCAGGCCCATTGCCTGCCCTTGGCGCCGCTGCTGCATTCGGCTTCAGCCGCAAGCTCAGGAAGCGAATTAAGGATAGCGAAAGTTCTTTTTCGAGCACTTACACTCTCTGATCCAATACTTGTCACCTTTCACGGCTGCTAAGTCCTTTTTAACCAAGGCAGTGGGGCTTTTGATCCACCAGTGAGCAGGCGATTTTAAGCCACCGCTGACCATTAATTAGCCCACCCCTTTCCGCTGCTTGTTCCGTGGATAACTCATTCGCACTTGATCGTTGATTCTTGTTCTACTGCTGCCACGCTCCTGAGAGGTTCACGTTCAAGCACTTCGAACAACTGGTTCGCTTCCCAGTCTCTGTCCCTGGCCCCATTGGGCCGCCTGAACGTCTCCGCCAGTGACTGACATTCCAGTGGCAGCGGTAGCTCTCGCCCGCCGCTCGGACTGCCCGTAGTTGCTGTACAGGGTATGGAAGCCCTTGCGCACCCCGGCCACCTTCGGGTTGGCGTGGATGTAGCGCAGCGTGGCCAGCATCCGCCACGTGTCTCTGGGATCAATCGGCGTGGAGAAGTCGCGGGCCTCCCAGCAGTGGCCGCAGCGCCTCGTCAGCAGGCTCAGCGCCATCGCCGAATACCAGCCAGCCGATCAACTGCATGATCCGTGGCAGGTCATGCCCCTGGGGCGTCTGCAACAGCTACCAGCAGCAGATCCCGGCGCCGCACCCCGCGGGAGATCAGGAAGGCCCGGCTGTTGCAGCGCAGGGTGATGTGGAAACTGCAACCATCAGGAAGTTGTCTTGCAGAGCGTCCCCTACATCGAACTCTGCGCCCTGGGTCGTGGTCAGGGCGTACCACTGACAGCCGCAAAGGCTTTTGGGGGTGCAGCCGCCCTGCAGGGCCGCTTGCCCGGGGATGGTCCCCTGGCCCAGAGGCGGAGCCTCAAAGGCCCCGCTCCATCAGGCGGCCCATCAGGTCGGAGCTGCGCTGCTGGAAGCCGGCCAGCTGGTTGGGCTCGAGGCCGCCCACCGAGAGGCGGGCCAGCTCGTAGATGTGCCGGCCGAGATCGTCGGCCAGCTGCTGGCTGGGGGAGCTGCCGCCGCCGGTGATCACCGCGCCGGCAGAGAGCTTGAGCAGCCCTTCCACCAGGGGGTGGCGGCGGTTGATCAGCAGCACGTGGTGGTCGGGCAGGCCGGGCAGCCGTTGCTCCATCAGGGCGCCCATGTCGTTGATGCGGCGCATCTGCTCGGGCAACAGGATCAGGGCGGCCGGGGCGTTGTCGCCTTTGAGGGCCTGCACCTGGATGGTCACCTTGTCGTTGGCCAGGGCCTGCTTGAACAGGTTGCGCAGCTTCTCTGTGCTGTCGGTGCCCTGGGCATCGCTGAGCTCGCTCTCCTTCTCTTGAAGGCTGTCGTCGAGTTCAGCATCGACGCGGCGGAAGGTGAGCTCCTCGTGGCGCGTTTCCAGCCAGGGGATGAACTGGGCATCGATCAACGCATCGGCCAGCAGCACCTCGGCCCCCTGGCCCTGCCAGAGCGCGAGGGCTCCGGCCTGGCCAGCCTCATCGGTGCAATAGAGGATGCGCTTGTCGTTGTCGGCAGGCAGACGGCTGCGGTAGCTGGAAAGCGTGGTGAAGGTTTTGCCCTCCACGGCAATCGGCTCAGGGTCGGCGGCGGCGGCGGTGGTCCCGAACAGCACCAGATCCGCCACCTGCTCGGCGAATTTGTCGTCTTCCATGGCGCCGATCTTGATGAAAGGCGCGATGCCCTCCCAGATCTCCGCGTAGCGGTTCGGCTCATCCTTCTGCAGTTGCTTGAGCCGATCACCCACCTTCTTGGCCACGAAGCCGCCGATCGAACGCACCCGGCGGTCGGTCTGCAGGGCGGAGCGGCTCACGTTGAGGGGGATGTCGGGGGAGTCGATCACGCCGCGCAGGGGCAGGAGGTAGCGGGGCACCACTTCCTTGATCGAATCGCTGACGAACACCTGATTGCAATAGAGGCGGATTTCGCCCTTTTCCCAATCGCCCCGGCCGGTGAGCCTGGGGAAGTAGAGGATGCCCTGGAGGGTATAGGGATAGTCGGTGTTGAGGTGCACCCAGAGCAGGGGATCGCCCTGGAAGGGATAGAGATAGCGATAGAGCTCGATGTAGTCGTTGTCGGTGAGGTCGCGGGCGCTCTGGCGCCAGGGAGCCTGCCGCTTATTGACGGCTTGTCCTTCCAGCTGCACTTCCACTGGCAGGAAGTCGCAGTAGGTGGTGATGAGCGAACGGATGCGGGAAGGCTCGATGTATTCCATCTCCTCCTCCTGCAGATGCAGGATCACATCGGTGCCCGGCTCGGCGCGTTCGCCTGATTCGAGGCTGAAGTTGGGGGAGCCGTCGCAGCTCCAGCGCACGGGTTCGGAATCCGGTCGTGCACTTCGGCTCACCAGCTCCACTTTGACCGCCACCATGAAACTGGAGTAGAAACCAAGGCCGAAATGGCCAATGATGGCGTCGTCTTCCCGTTTGTACTTCTCCAGGAATTCTTCAGCACTGGAGAAGGCCACCTGGTTGATGTAGCGCTTCACCTCATCGGCCGTCATGCCGATGCCGTTGTCACTGATGGTGAGAGTCTTGGCTTCGCGATCGATGCGGATCTGAATCCGGCCTTCCTCACCCTCACTGCAATCGCCGGCCATCGCAGCCATGCGGCGCTTGCTGATGGCATCCACGCCATTGCTCACAAGCTCCCGCAGGAACACCTCATGGCCGGAATACACGGCCTTCTTGATGATCGGGAAGATATTCTCGGTGTGGATCTGAATCTGGCCCTGTTCCAGCACCGTCATGGGATCAAAGGGTCATCAACGTCTCCGCGACCCTAGGAAATGGCCGTGACCTCGTTCAAGGGGACCAAAGGAGGGGTGACCGAACCCCCACCAAGGCTCCCCACCAAGGCTGGAGCCCTCCAGCAGCGCCGCTGGGGTCGTGGCCACGGCCAGCAGGGCTGGCATCGATCCGGCAACGGGGCAGGTTTGTTGAGCGCAGATCGTGGTGCGGCTGACTCCTTGAGCGCAGATCCTGCTGTGGCTGGCATCCGGCCCTGGAGATCAGGGGAATGCTTGAGCCCCAGTGGCGCGGAAGCAGCGAGAACGAGCAGAGAGTTGATGCTTTGGCATTGCAGCCTCAGAGGTGAGGAGGGTCGTGAGCAACACGTCGCTGCAGGCAAGCCTCGACTCCCATGCAGGGCAACAGCACTGCAGTGAGCTGCGAACAAGTGAATCAAGAACAGCGGACAAGCACCTCAAGGCCGCACGCTCAATCATCAGCTCAAGATTAAGCACAGCTCAAAGGGGCCTGTTTCAACGCGGCGCCAACACCCACTTCTCAATACAATCTCACCGTGTTAAGATTGATCAAGTTCGGCAGGCATTCGCTGCGTGAGAAGAGATTCAAGCAGGCGCCTTGTGCTGCTCTCGTTTGCATTGGTCGGCATTGCTTGGGCGTCAGCCGTCAAAGCCCGGCCATCGCTCCGGATCGGCGTTGTGGATGATCAGGTGCCATGCTCAGAAGTGGTGGAAGATATTTATCGCGGCAGCGCCGTTGATGTCTGGCAAGAGGTGGCCAGCAAAGCGAATGTTCAATACCTGTTCAAAGCCGTGCCCTCCACCGATGCCGGCATCCAGGAAGCCATGCGAGGAAATCTGGATCTGCTTGTCTCTTGCCTCAGCATCACCCCCTCCAGGCTGCAAAAAGTGGAGTTTTCAACCCCCTACACTGAAGACCGGCTCGCATTGCTCACCAGACGCAAAGAAACCTCTTTCCTGGATATTGTTCGGCGACTGAGCTCCAATCTTGTGATCCGGCAAACCACAGCCCTGCTGTTGCTCGGTGGCCTGCTCTTTGCCGTCATCCTGTGGCTGCTCTCCAAGGAGTTTCAACATCGGGACATCGTGGGTGGCAACAAGCGGCAGACCTTCTTCAAGGGTTGGATGATGCTGGCAATGGGAACCGGCATTTACAAAATGGGAACAGCTCCACCGAGCATGGCGGTGATTGCCCTCAGTAATTTCATTCGGCTGGTGATCACCGCAATTTTCGTTGCCGCAACAACGAGCCTTGTGATCAATGCGTCTGAAGAGCCCTCAGACCTCACCGAATCCGACATTCTGAAAAGGGCATTGGTAAGCAAAGTCGGTGTTGACAAAGGCAGCTTTGCCGCCGCCTGGATTGACCGCAAGGCAGATGCCTTCTTGAGCGATCACAATCAACGCGACATGATCGTGAGGGTAGACAGTTCAGACGACATGCTAGTGCAGCTTGAGCAGGGCAAGATCAACAGCTTTCTTGCTGAGCGGAATAGGGTGATGGCACTTCAGAACAAGCTCAAGAATTCAAAAGATTTTGAAATCGTTGCGCAAACATTCTTTCGCACACCGCAGGCTTTTGTGTTTGGGGCAAAGCTGGATCGAAAATCACAGGATGCAATCAACGTTGCCATCAGTGAACTGAAGTTTGATGGCGAGGTCGAGTCCGTTCTCGAACGCTGGAAAACACCATAATCCCATTCTCAAGCCAACTGTTCTAATCGATAAGTTTTGATCGGCGGGAAGGTTGTGCCGGCAGGAGCTTTACCCAAGCCACGAGAAGTAGCTGCTGAAAGATTCGTCAACAGGGATATGTCGGCTTGTTGGGATCTGTACTCCAAGGTGGGCGATTGCTGCGAGCCTGGAGCTTGCTGCATGGCCGCCATGATCCCTCCCCAGAAGCAGATGACCGGCATGCTGGGCCACCCTGTGGCGGAGAACCCGATCGATCTGATGTTCGATGCGGTGTATGCCCACTACGGCTTGAACTGGCAGTTCTGGAAGAACGACATCGCCAACGAACGGGATCTGGGCCTGGCGGTGAAGGCCCTGGTGCCCCTCGGTTACCGCGGCGTGGGCATCACCGTGCCCTACAAGGTGGCGGTGATGCCGCTGCTGGATGCGGTCGATGCCGATGTGGAGGCCATCGGCGCCGCCAACTACCTCACGATTGAAGCGGGCCGCCTGATCGGCCACAACAACGATGGCAAAGGGGTGGTGAAGGCGATCGCAAAGGTGGCGCCCCTGGCCGGGCAGCGGGTGGTGATGCTGGGAGCCGGGGGTGCCGGTCGGGCGATGGCGGTGGAGCTGGCCTGGGCTGGGGCCGCCCATCTCACCCTGGTGACGCGGCGGCAGGAGCAGGGCGAAGAGGTGGCCCACACCGTGACCCGCGCCTCCGGTGTGCCGGCGGTGTGGCAGCCCTGGCAGGGAGAGGTGGCCGTGCCGGCGGGCACCACGCTGTTGATGAATGCCACCCACCTGGGCTGTGCGCCCGAACTGGAGCCTGTGCCTGTGCAATGGAACACGGTCGGTCCCGCCTGCGTGGTGGTGGATGTGATCACCAACCCGCGCCTCACCCCCTTCCTGGCCACGGCGCGCGATCGGGGCTGCCCGGTGGTGGATGGCGTTGAGATGCTGGTGCAGCTGGCCATGCAGATCTTCGAGCGCTGGACCGGCCTGACCCCGCAAGAGGTGGTGTTCCAGCGGGCGGTGGCTGCTGCGCTGGGCGAGTGATGAAGGCTGGTGAGTGGTGGTGGCTGGGAGAGTGGTGGGGTGTTGGTGAAATATGGAGAGAAATGATGGGGCTCCTGAGGAAAAGAAACGAGTTTCTATTCGCTGTGATCAAGCAAGCCCAAGCGTGAAGGTGGCAACAGGTCATCTCACCTCCGTGTCTTCGCGTTGATCAGCTCGCGCTCCCTCCATCAGCCATCGCGACGAGCCGTGGATGTAGCCAACCCCATCAGCTGGACACGCTCAGTTGCCCACACAAAGAGGAGGAATGCGGAGATCCTGGCATATCCTTGGAGAAGAATAAATACCCCTTCCCCTTGCTTGTCAGCGCTAAGGGTGAGGTGGCTTGGTTGCAATCGCCATGCGAGGAACATTGCACCTGGCTTGTGCAAATGGAACTGGGACGGCTGCTGCGATGGCACCAGCCGCGATGAGGAACGCACGTCGCGGCATCACGCTGGGAGGCGTTGATGATGTTGGCTTAAAGCCGGGCAATCTTATCGCCAAACCGCCAAGTAATCTCCAGCTTATAGCAGACAGAATCAGTAAGTAGCTGTCGCTTTTTGTTGAGCAGCCTTCAGCTCGCTGTCGATGTCCAATGGAGAGGAGAAGGCTGCTCGTTATTCACCAAGAGGCGATGCACTGCCCTTGGCACCTACTCCACTTTGGGACACTCATCCGACTAACCAGCCTCAGGAGTGTGCAATTTGTAACCACTATCAATAATGCACTCATCCATGGGCTGGCTCTCTTCATCAGGAATCATCACCTCGATGCATGCCGCGCCGTCGTGGCCATCGATCCGATCGAGCACCCGATCAAGTTCAGTAACCGTGCCTACACGAGCACTCAGCCAGTTCCTGCAGCCGAAGGCTTGGGGCAACATGTGATAGTTCACCGTGGCGAGGTCGTCGTAGTCGTGGCCGCGCTCGCTGATCACATCTTCTATGCCGTAGAGGCCATTGTTGAGCACAAAGATCCTCGGCTTGACGCCGTATCGGCCCATCACCGCGAGTTCGTTAAGGGTGAGCTGGTGCGCGCCATCGCCCGTCACCATCCAGGTCTGACCAGTGCTCTTGGCCATCGCTATACCCAGGCAGGCGGGAGTTGCCCAACCGATCGAGCCCCACAAACCTTGCCCTTCTGCGGTAACCCCTGGCGGCATCAACACCTTGTTGAGATGGGTCATGCAGGTGCCCGTTTCGATCACCAGCGTGTCGCCAGCCCGCAGGCGCCGCTGAAGCCGTGGGTAGAAAGTGGCTGAGCTGGTGGGTTCCTCAGCGCGACCCACCAAAGTTGGAGGCTCCAGCTTCAGGCCATGGTCGACGCAGCGGGTGGTGACCCGCTCGTACAACGCATGCAGCACATCATCAATCGCCACATTCACAAACACCTTGACTCCAGAGCGAACCCAGTTGTCGTTGATCGACACGATCTTGGTTTGGTCGTAATGGCCCGTCCAAAACCCCGTGTTCAATTCCGTGGTCACGATTCCGCCGATATCAAGCACCAGATCGGCATTGCTCACCAGATTCCGTACCGCCGGCGATGACGACAAAGCTCTCGCGTTGAGCCCCACGTATTGAGGCATCCCCTCATCCATTGTGCCCTTGTCGTTGGGGGTGAGGGCCGTGGGCAGGTTGGCCTTCTCGATCAAGGCCAGGGCTTTGTCACGAACGCCATAGCGGCTCACGAGATGGGTGAGCACCGCCACCGGGTTCTCGGCTGCTTCCAGCCGAGACACGATCGTTTGCACGGCGGCGTCCAGTTCCTGAGGCACGCTCTTCTGCCGCTTGATGGCAGAGAGCGGGGTTCCTGAAACAGGGCTGCCCAGGACTGGCTGGCCGCCATTCACCTCGGATATCACCAAATAGGCCGGCATGCTCAGGCGCAGAGCTTCCCGGATCACCCGCTCCAGCTCATCAATGCAGTTGTCAGGAGTTAAACCAGCGCTCACGCACGCTGCTGCTGCCGAGAGCGGTTGAAAACGGTCGTAGAGCGTGTCACCCAGGTTGTGGTGCGTCATCAGACCCTGCCTCTGGATGCGCTCGCTGGGCATTCCCACCAGGTGAAACACCGGCAGGCGATGGGCCTTGCTGCCCATCACGCCATTGATCGCGGAGAGTTCGCCAACCCCATAGGTGGTGGAGAGCAGGGCTGCACCGCGAATACTGGCATAACCATCAGCGGCATAGGCCGCATTGAGCTCGTTTGCACAGGCCACCCACGACAGACCGGGCACCAACTCGGCGGCATCGTTGATGGCAAACGCATAGTCGCCAGGCACACCAAAGATCCGATCAATGCCTAACTGGGCCAGACGGCTAAGGGTGTACTGGGCGACGGTCGATGCTGACATGGAAGGCAGTGCTTGGAGGGTGAGGTTGGAGCCGTTCGTCGATAGAAACAGCCTCCCTCTCTTTGCAAACTAAACACAAAACCCAGAGCATTCGCCCCGGGCTTTGGCCTGCTCAGCCCTGGTGCCATTTCATTGCGGTGGATGGTGCAGCACCGCTGTCGCTGTTGCTTGGCCACAGGCGTGGCTGATCTCTAGGCCACTGGGCCATCCCGTTCAACCTGGTGGTGAGAAACCAGGACCTGGTGGGGGCAATGTGAACCTGGTCAAGGCCACGCAGCTGATCAAGACCGCAGGCCTGGAGCAGAAAAAAGTTGAGAAGACTGGGCTTTCAGCGCAAACCCAGTGTTGAGGAGGTATGGGTCGCCTGAGATTCGAACTCAGGACCAATCGGTTAAAAGCCGAGTGCTCTACCGCTGAGCTAGCGACCCGCCCAGTTGGGCACTAATGGAACGTATCACAGGGAGAATGGGCTCCAGTGGCGCCCCGTTCCTTGCCCCAAGCCCCCTGGCCTGAGCCCTCTGTGCACCCGGAAGCCTGGGTGGCGCCGGGGGCGGTGGTGCTCGGGGATGTGCAGCTGGCGGCCGGGGCGAGCGTGTGGCCCACGGCCGTGCTGCGGGCCGATCTGGCCCCGATCCGGGTGGGGGAGAACAGCAACGTGCAGGACGGCGCCGTGCTGCATGGCGATCCGGGCCAGGGGGTGTGGATCGGCGCCGAGGTGACCGTGGGCCACCGGGCGGTGGTGCATGGCGCCACGCTTGAGGATGGCTGCCTGGTGGGCATCGGCGCGGTGGTGCTCAACGGGGTCACGGTGGGGGAAGGGGCGCTGGTGGCCGCTGGGGCGGTGGTTACCAAAGATGTGCCGCCACGCACCCTGGTGGCCGGGGTGCCAGCCCAGGCGCGCCGCACGCTCAGCGACGCCGAAGCCGCCGAGCAGCGCCAGCACGCCCGCCGCTACCGCAGCCTCGCCGAGGCCCATGCCGGGCGCGGGCCGATTGCTGAGAAATGGCTCAACCGCCCCGCTGCAAGCGAACCGAGCGCCGGAGATCCGTAAGATTCACCCACACTTCGCCCCTTTCCGATGGACGCTCGGCTTCTGTTGGTTGCTACCCCAATCCTGCTGGCCGTGGGTTGGGCCGTGTTCAACATCGGCCGTGCGGCGATCGGCCAGCTGCAACTCATGCTCAAGCGTTCCCGCGCCTGATGGTCTGGGTGATCGGTGCCGGCCTGGCTGGCACTGAAGCGGCCTGGCAGATCGCCCGGGCGGGAGTTCCCGTACGGGTTGTGGAAATGCGCCCGGTGCGGCGCTCGCCGGCCCACCACAGCGCCGAATGCGGCGAACTGGTGTGCAGCAACAGCTTCGGCGCCCTCTCGGCCGACCGGGCAGCGGGCCTGCTGCAGCACGAGTTGCGCCAGCTGGGGTCCCTGGTGATCGGCACCGCCGATGCCCATGCCGTGCCCGCCGGCGGTGCCCTGGCGGTCGACCGCGGCCGTTTCAGCGGCGCACTCACCGCGGCGCTGGAGGCCCATCCCCTGATCACGTTGGAGCGCAGCGAGCAATTGCTGCTGCCGCCGGAAGGGGAGATCGCCGTGCTGGCCACCGGGCCGCTCACCAGTGATCCGTTGGCGCAGGATCTGCTCCGCTTCACCGGCCGTGCTTCCTGCCACTTCTTTGATGCCGCCAGCCCGATCGTGGAGGGCGATGGCATCGACATGGACGTGGCCTTCCGCGCCAGCCGCTACGACAAAGGCGACGCCGACTACATCAACTGCCCGATGAACCGGGAGCAGTACCTCGCCTTCCGCGAGGCCCTGCTGAGCGCCGAACAGGCCGAACTGAAGGACTTCGAGCAGGACAGCGCCACGTTCTTCGAAGGCTGCCTGCCGATCGAGGAGCTGGCCCGCCGCGGCGAAGACACCATGCGCTACGGGCCGCTCAAGCCGATCGGGCTCTGGGATCCCCGCTGGGGCGACCTCTACGACGCCGATGTGCGCCGCGCCCGGCGGGCCTATGCGGTGGTGCAGCTGCGCCAGGAAGACCGTGACGGCCAGCTCTGGAACCTGGTGGGCTTTCAGACCAACCTCAAGTGGGGCGAGCAGAAGCGCGTGCTGCGCCTGATCCCGGGCCTGGAGAACGCCAGCTTCGTGCGCTTTGGCGTGATGCACCGCAACACCTTCCTGGAAGCGCCCCAGCTGCTTGATGCCACCCTGCAGTTCCGCCAGCGCCCCGCCTTGCTGGCAGCCGGCCAGATCACCGGCACCGAGGGGTATGCGGCGGCGGTGGCCGGCGGCTGGCTCGCCGGCACGAACGCCGCCCGGCTGGCGCTGGGCCAGCAACCGATCTGCCTGCCCGCCACCACCATGGCCGGCGCCCTCACCCACTTCATCGCCACCGCGCCGAGCGAGCGCTTCCAGCCGATGCCGCCGAACTTCGGCCTGATGCCGGAGCTGCCGGAGCGCATCCGCGACAAACGCCGCCGGTATGGCGCCTACCGCGACCGCGCCCTGGCGGATCTGGCCCCCTTCGCGGCACCGTCCGCCGCGCCCAGCGCAGCACCCCTGGCCGCCACCACCGGGGCCGACCTGGCGCTTGCCTAGCCTCGGCGTACCGGCAACAACCCCGTGCAGCAGACGAGCGTCAACACCTCCGCGGCGGCGGGCGGCGGGGCCTTGGATGCGGTGGTGATCGGTTCCGGAATCGGCGGGCTGGTCACGGCCAGCCAGCTGGCGGCGAAGGGGGCGAAGGTGCTGGTGCTGGAGCGCTACCTCATTCCGGGAGGTAGCGGCGGCAGCTTCGAGCGCAGCGGCTACACCTTTGATGTGGGCGCCTCGATGATCTTCGGCTTCGGCGAGAAGGGGCACACCAACCTGCTCACCCGCGCTCTGGCAGATGTGGGCGAACGGCAGGACACGATCCCCGATCCGGCCCAACTCGAATACCACCTGCCCGGCGGCCTCAACGTGGCGGTCGACCGCAACTACGACAGCTTCATCGCCCGGCTCACGGCCCTGTTTCCGCACGAAGCCACCGGCATCCGCGCCTTCTACGACACCTGCTGGCAGGTGTTCCGCTGCCTGGATGCCATGCCGCTCCTCTCCCTGGAGGATCCGGCCTACCTGGCCAAGGTGTTCTTCAAAGCGCCCCTGGCCTGCCTGGGGCTGGCCCGCTGGCTGCCGGTGAATGTGGGGGATGTGGCCCGCCGGCACATCAGCGATCCGGCGCTGCTGAAGTTCATCGACATGGAGTGCTTCTGCTGGTCGGTGATGCCGGCCGATCGCACCCCGATGATCAACGCCGGCATGGTGTTCTCCGACCGCCACGCCGGCGGCATCAACTACCCCCGTGGTGGGGTCGGCACGATCGCCGAGCACCTGGTGCGTGGCCTGGAGCGCCACGGCGGCGCCATCCGCTACCGCAGCAGGGTCACCAAGGTGCTGCTGGAGGGCGGCCAGGCGGTGGGCGTGGAGCTGGCCGGCGGTGAAACGATCCGCGCCCGGCGGGTGATCTCCAATGCCACCCGCTGGGACACCTTCGGCACCCTCGTCGACCCCGCCCACACCCCGGCGGCGGAAACGGTCTGGCGGCGGCGCTACAAGCCCTCGGCGTCGTTTCTTTCGCTGCACCTGGGGGTGAAGGCGGAGCTGATTCCGGCGGGCAGCCATTGCCACCACCTGCTGCTGGAGCGCTGGGAGGAGATGGAGGCGGAGCAGGGCACGGTGTTCGTCTCGATTCCCACCCTGCTGGATCCGGCCCTGGCGCCGCCTGGGCGCCACATCGTGCACGCCTTCACCCCTTCCTCGATCGACACCTGGAAAGGGCTGGGGCCCACGGCCTACGCCCAGGCCAAGCAGGCCGCCGCCGACCGCCTCATCCGTCGCCTTGAATCCTTCCTGCCGGGCCTCGGCGCGGCGATCACCCACCGGGAAGTGGGCACGCCCCGCAGCCACCGCCGTTTCCTGGGCCGGCACCAGGGCAGCTACGGCCCGATTCCGGCGCTGCGGCTGCCGGGGCTGCTGCCGATGCCGTTCAACCGCACCGGCATCCCGGGGCTCTACTGCGTGGGGGATTCCTGCTTCCCCGGCCAGGGGCTGAACGCCGTGGCCTTCAGTGGCTTCGCCTGCGCCCACCGGGTGGGCGCCGACCTGGGCCTCAACCCCTGGGCACTGCCGGACTGACACCGCAGGCCAGCGCCTGTCCGCCTAAGATTGTGTCAATTCGCAACAACTCTTCATGGCCGCCGTGCCCTCCCCCAGTTCTGAGGATCTGGCGCGCTACCTGGAGCAGCAGGGCATGCTCACCAAGCCCTGGCTGCTGATGCAGTTGCGGCTCAGCAAGCTGCGTGAGGAAAAAGATTCCATGACCCCCGAGGACTACCTCCAACGGGTGCAGGACGCCCACACCGATCTGATGCGCCTTGGTGCCTTCTGGAAAGGCAAGGAGCGCCAGGTGTTCGGCGCCGGTGGGGGCCAACCCGCCTGATCGCCCGGCCCTTCCCCAGCTGTTCAGCCATGACGCCCCCTTCTGCTGAACCTCCCGCCAGCGAGCATCACGCCTATCCGCTGGCTCCACTGATCCGGTTCACCCTGCTGGCCCTCTATCTCGCCTTGGTGCTGCCCCTGCCAGTGATGGCACCACCAGGCCTGCGTGCCTTCTGCCTGGTGGCCTTGCCGCTGGGCTTTCTGCTGGTGAGCGCCCTGCTGAGCGAGCAGGTGCAGCTTGATGGCGAAGGGGTGCGCGTCACCTACCCCGGCTGGTGCCGTTGGTGGCTGCGGCGTGGCTGGAGCCTGCGCTGGGAGCAGATCCACGGGCTGATGCCGATCGGCACCAGCCAGGGCGGCACCGTCTACTACCTCAAGGGCCCCGGCTCCAGCCGCTACCTGCTGCCGCAACGGGTGGCGCGCTTCCCTGACTTCCTTGAGCGGGTGCAGCAGGCCACCGGCCTGAAGCTGTCTGGGGTGGGCAGGATCACCCCAGCGTGGACCTACTGGACCCTGGCGGGCCTGAGCGTGACCATGCTGCTCGGTGAAGCCGCGGCCTTCGCGCTTGGCGCCAGGGTCTGAGCGTTCTGGTGGCTGAACGTTCTGGTGGCTGAGCGTGCCGTGCCGGAGGCTGAAGGCTCCTGCCGAGCACTCCAGCCTCAAAGCCCGGCACTGGACGTTCAGTTGGCGCTGGTGGACTGCCGCAGCGGCGTGGTGGATGCTGCAGGCGGCATGTCGTTGGCCTCCGGCAGGGTTTCCAAACTGAAGCGATAGCCCTGCTGGCGCACGGTTTCGATGCCACCACCTTCGCCGAGACCCGCCAGCTCCAGCTTGCGGCGCAAGGTGAGCACCTGGGTGTCCACCGAGCGGGGGCCGCCACTGAACGGCGGCCAGGCCATCCGCAACAGTTCCTGGCGGCTGCGCACCATGCCCGGCGGCATCAGCAGAGCGCAGAGCAGGGCGAATTCGCGTGGGCTCAACTCCACCGGCTGGTCGTGCAGGGTGACCTGGCGGAGCAGCAGATGCACCTCCAAGGGGCCCACACACACCCGCTCCTGCAGGCCGTTGCCACTGCGCCTGAGCAGGCTGCGGCTGCGGGCCGCCAGCTCCTCGAGGCCGAAGGGTTTGCGCAGCACGTCGTCGGCGCCGGCATCCAGCAGGGACACCACTGGATCGGCGCCGGTGCGGGCCGTGAGCACCATCACCGGACAACGCAGATGGGCCGCCAGGCGCAGGGCTGAGCTTTCCTCCAGCAATTCGGCGCTCACCAGCAGATCGGGCATCTGGTCTTCACAGAGCTGCAGCGCTTCTGTGGCTGTGGCCACCGCGGCAGCCAGGTGGCCGTCCTGGCGCAGGCGCTGGGCCAGCACCGTGCGCAGGGTGGGATGGGGGTCGACCACCAGGATGCGTTTGAGAGCACTGGTTGCGGGTCCGCGGCGATCGACGCCAACCGATCCCTCAGTCTTTGCTGGGTTTGGATTCTGATTGGGCGTGAGTTCCACTCGCGACCGCGTACGCGCTCCTAGGCTAGCTGCAGAGGGAGAAGGTCACTGGTGACACTGGCTGTGCTGGCGACCGGCTCCTGCCACTGATCTCCCCATGACCTCGCTCCAGAATCCCGAAGCCATTCGTCACTTTCAGTCGCTTTGCGACGCCTGCCAAGATCTGGCCAGCCGCTTCCACAGCCAGAGCGAGCTGCGGCTTTACGCCGATGGCTACCTGCACGCCCTACGGCGCACGGCCATCCTTGACCCGCTCACGCAACGGCGGCTGGAGGAGATCACCGATCGCTGGATCATGGATCCATCTTCCTTCGTGGGGCCCAACGGCGACATGAGCACATTGTTCGAAAACAGCCGCAACTGATCGCCAGACAAGATGTCCGTCCGTGCCCGGCAAGGCGCGAATGGGCAAACTGGCGGTTTTGCCGGGCTGCAACAAACACCAGCGGATTCAGGAGGCCAACGCCACGGCGAGCTTCTCGCGCAGTTCGCCGGAGTTGTACATCTCAATGAGGATGTCGGAGCCGCCGATGAATTCGCCGTTCACGTACACCTGAGGAATGGTGGGCCAATCAGAGAGTTCCTTGATGCCCTGGCGCACCTCCGGATCGGAGAGCACATCGAAAGTTTCAAAAGGCACTCCGAGCGCATTGAGAATCTGAACCACGTTGTTGGAGAAGCCGCATTGGGGCATGAGCTTGTTCCCCTTCATGAACACCAGCACCGGAGCGCTGTTGACGAGGGCTTCAAGGCGTTGCTGCGTGGCGGATTCCATGGAAATGCGGGGGGTAAAAAAGAGACGGTGAAGCGGTGGCTGGATCAATGCAGGGATGAAGGGGCGCGAGGCGCCAATGGGAGCCGTCAGAGCGATGGGTGCCGTCAGGCCGGTGCGGAGGTCTGCAGCGCCAGGGCGTGA
This sequence comes from Synechococcus sp. ATX 2A4, assembly GCF_024346375.1. Lineage (GTDB taxonomy): Bacteria > Cyanobacteriota > Cyanobacteriia > PCC-6307 > Cyanobiaceae > MW101C3. The sequence goes on from NZ_JAGQCV010000001.1 coordinate 328,644, forward strand.
ATGGCTTCACTGGCCAGCTCGCTGCGCAGGGCTCCGTACACCAGCTGGTGCTGGCGAATGCGGCTGAGCCCCTCGAAGGCGGACGACACCACCTTCACCTGCAGGTGATCGCCACCACCGGTGAGATCTTCCACCTCCACCTCGGCATCCGGGAGGGATCCCTGGATCGCTGCCCTGACCTGATCCGGTAACACCATGAAGAATCCGTCGTCACCTGTGGCGGAAATCTAGAAGTCAGCGTTGCGGATCTGCCGAAATCAGCGCGGGGTTGCAGGGGCTTCGGTGCCCGCCGTGTACGGAGTGATGGCGAAGCCGAGCTCCAGCAGGCTCTGATAGGCCTTGCGGCCCTCTTCGCGCGCGGGGGTCATCACCTTCACCACTTCCACCAGCAGCGGCACGGCCACCTCAGGCTGCCCCTGACGGCGCAGCAGTGCGGCCAGGCGCAGGTTGGCCTGGGCATAGATCTCAAGCGCCTCCCGGGCCTTCTGATCCATCTCGCGCGGGATGCGGGCATCAAGGCCGCGGAAGGAGCCGCTCAGGTCGCGGTAGAAGCCGAGCAGGCGGCGGCTGGCATCACGGGCAAGGTCGTAATCCTTGCGGGCACTGGCGAGATCCCCCCGGGCCACGGCCGCATCGCCACGGGTGAGAAATCCCCTCACGGCCGTGAGATTGAAGCCGGTGCCGGAGGCTTCAAGCACTTTCGGGGGCTCTGGCTGCACCTGGGGCTGAGCCTGAGCGGGCTGAGCCTGAGCAGGCTGGGTGGCACCGAAGGGGAGAAGAGCGAGTGACAGGGCAAGCCCAAGGGCGACGTGGGGCCGACGCACGGCTGCTTCACAAAAGGCGGCCGAACTCTAGGCGGCAGGCATCGGCCTCCCGACCGCCACGCGGGCCGCTTCCTCAGCTGATTGCATCGCCGCCGCCAGTTGGGTGTTGAGGCCCTTGACCGCCGCACGGCTCTGGTTCTCCACCGTGAGCGGCGCCTCGAAGCACACCGCGGCCTCATCCCGGCCAAGCCCCCGGCCTTGCCGATAGGCGATGCCGACGGGCACCACATTCACGGCCACCCCCTGCCCTGCCGCCAGCCCCGCCAGCCGGGCCAGCCCCTGGTGCAAGCGGATCGGGCCGTCCTCACGGCGGATGTGACCCTCGGGGAACACCACGAGTTGCTGGCCCGCCGCCAGCAGATCCACCGCATACCGCAGCGGCGTGGTGCCGGGGCGGCTCTGGTCCACCGGGAAGCAACCGAGGCGATGCAGGAACCAGCCCTGCAGGCCTTGCATCTCGGTGCGGGTCACCATGAAGCGGCAGTCGCGGCCGGTGACGCGCCGGCCGGCCGCATGGGGCAGCACCAGCGCGTCCCAGCGGGCCCGGTGCGTGGGGGCCAGCAGCACGGCGCCCTCCCTGGGCAGGTGCTGGCGGCCCAGCACCTGGATGCGGCGGAACTGGAACGGCAGGGCCAGATCCTGGGTGAAGGCCATGGCCAGGGGAGCCAACCAAGGGCTGATGCCGTTACAGAGGCGCCGCTCGCGGCGCATCAATGCCGGTGTGACAGCAGGGGTGGGCGCAGCTGGTGCGGGCGCGGCAGACGGTGGCGCGGCTGCGGCGGGCGGGCGGGCCGTGCTCTCCGGCTCGATCTGCTGCTGCGACTGCGCTGTCACCGCCCACCGCTGAAGGTGACTGCAAGCTAAGAGTCACAGCAGCGCAACGCCGAAGGGAACGGGCAGTTGCCGCTGCGGCCAGAGAGCAGCGCCCTGGAGGAGATCCATAGGATCCAGGAACCTCCCGGTTTTGCCATGGCCAGCCTTGGCGTCAACATCGATCACATCGCAAATGTTCGCCAGGCCCGCCGCGCCGTGGAACCCGACCCCGTGACCATGGCCCTGCTGGCTGAGCTTGGTGGCGCCGACGGCATCACCGTGCACCTGCGGGAAGACCAGCGGCACATCCAGCCGCGCGATCTGGAGCTGCTGCGCGCCACCGTGCGCTCACGCCTCAACCTGGAAATGGCCGCCACGGCCGAGATGGAGGCGATCGCCCTGCGCATCCACCCCGACATGGTGACGCTGGTGCCCGAGAAGCGGGAGGAGGTGACCACCGAGGGTGGGCTCGACGTGCGGGCCCAGGCCGCCAGCCTGGGGCCTCTGGTGGGCCGGTTGCAGGCGGCGGGGATTCCCGTGAGTTTGTTCATTGACCCCGACAGCGCCCAACTGGAGGCCTGCGCCGCCAGTGGCGCCCGCTGGGTGGAGCTGCACACCGGCGCCTATGCCGAGGCCAGCTGGGCCGATCAACCGCTGGAGCTGGCGCGCCTCACCGAAGGCAGCCACGTGGCCCGCAGCCTGGGGTTGCGGGTGAATGCCGGGCATGGGCTCACATATCAGAACGTGGAGCGGGTGGCGGCCATCGAAGGAATGGAGGAGCTGAACATCGGCCACACGATCGTGGCGAGGGCTCTGGCCGTGGGTCTGCAGGAGGCGGTCCGCCAGATGAAGGCGCTGGTTCAGAATCCACGCCGCGATCCCCTGTTCGGCTCGATCGATCCATGACCCTGCCTGCGCCTCTCACTTATCACTTCGTGGCCGCCAGCGAAGCGTTTCTGACCGTGGAGGAGCCGCTGGAGGAAGTGCTGCGCGAACGCCGCCGCTACTACGCCGAGCGCAACCAGCCGATCGACTTCTGGCTGGTGCTGCGGCCCGCCTTTCTGGAGGCCGCTGACCTGCAGGCCATGGGCAGCGGCGTGCCCAAGCCAGCAGCGGCGGTGGTATCCACCGATCCGAAATTCATCGAATTCCTCAAATTGAGGCTGGAATTCGTGGCCAAGGGCAGCTTCTCTGCCCCCTCAGCCACCATTCCCGACCCCTTGGCCTCTGCCTGAACAGGCCCCAGATACCTGGCGCAGCCAGGGCGGACTCAGCCGCGGCGAAGCGGGGCTTTGGTCTTGTGCTGCACCCAACCAGCGAGGTGGTGGTGCTGGCGGGAATCCAGGGCAGCGTCGGCCAGCCAGCGATCCCGGAGGCACTCCAGATCGTCGGGATGGAGTTCTCCGTTCTCCTGCCAGTGGAGGTTGGTGGGAGTCAAGTGTTGAATCGCTGTCATGGCTTGGCTGCCCACTTTGTCAGCTGAAGTGGTGGCAACGGGCGAATAATGAAGCGAATCTCCTGTAAAGAATCGGTAGATCCGGTGGAGCGTTGATCGCTTGGTGCGGATCTTGGGTGCGGCGGACCTTGCGGCGAAACGTGGTTGTGTCACCTGGGTAGGGGACCTGGATAGGGGACCCGTGGTTCGTTCGCACCCTCAAGGCAGTGTCCGCGCCCCGAGCCCAGCGTCATGTCCCGCCACTCCAGGCCCGACAAGACCAGGTAGGCGCCAAGCCCGCGCCGCGCCGGATCAGACCGCACCTCCCTCGCAGCCCGCGCCGTGACCGCTGAGGCCAAGGGGCCCGCCCGCTGGCACCGCCTTCAGAACAGGCCGAAAAAGCGCTTGCGCTTCTCGCCGTCGGCGCCCTCTGCCGCCGGCGCCTGAGGGGTCGGCCGCACGTCCTGTTGGTAGCGCGGGCGGTTGTCTCCGATCGTGAGCAGCGCTTCTTTGTTTTTCCACCAGATCCAGTCGCGGATCGGTGGGGTGGAGAGCAGGTCCTCGCGGGTGAGGCCGAGGCCGAGCTTGGCGGAGGCTCCCAGCAGCACCTCGATCATTTCGTCCCCGTCCTGGCAACGCGCCAGGGCTTCGTTGGTGCGTTTGGCGCCGTTGAGCGCCTTCACCAGCGCCTTCACCTTCTGCGATGGGGGGAGGGAGGCTGGATTCATGGGCCCGCAACGACGCCTGCCGGACCGTATCAGCGCCCGAAGGCAGTTTTTGCTGGGGGGGCTGACAGATTCATGCGCGCCGGGCGAGACTGTTGTTAACGCATTCTTTGCATGCTTCCCCCTTCGCAGCCTTCCCGTCACTGGGTGATCGGTGACGTGCATGGCTGCGCCGATGCCCTGCAGTCCCTGCTGGAACGGCTGCCCACCGGCGATCGGCTCGTGCTCTGCGGCGATGTGATCAACCGTGGGCCCCAGATCGAGCGGGCGATGCAACTGGCCTGGAGCCTCGTGCAGGAAGGCCGCGCCGTGTGGCTGCGCGGAAACCACGAACAACGGCTGCTGGAGGCGCTCGGCCGGGGCAGCTGGCTGCGCAACCCGGCCCTGGCGGGCTGCGAAACCTACCGCCAGCTCGGCGATTCCCGCTGCCGCCTGTGGCAGGAGCGCCTCGACACCCTGCCGCTCACCTACGCAGCCGAGGGCTGGCTGGCCACCCATGCCGGCTTCAACCCCCACACCTGGGCGCCGGATCTCGGCATTCGTCTGCCGTTCTGGCAGGCCTACGACGGCCGCTTCGGTGATGTGGTGATCGGTCACACACCAGCACCGACGCTGCGCCGCCTCAACCGCATCGTGATGATCGACACTGGCGCCTGCTACGGCGGCAGCCTCACCGCCTACTGCCCCGAAAGCGGCGCCACGATCTCTGTGCCCGGCACCGGTCAATCGCAGCGGGCCCGGCCCAGCCGGGCCGCGCTCGGCTCCTCCTGACCAGCCCACCGGCCGCGCCGTGCTGAGCGTTTTCCGCAGCAACCGCGCTGAACAGCTGGCCGCCCTGCTTGCTCTGCAGCTGCTTCACGACCCGCCCGGGCCGTTCGAAACCGTGCGGGTGGTGGTGAACACCTGGCCCACCAGCCGCTGGCTGGGTGAGCAACTGGCCGTGGAGCTCGGTGGCATCGCCGCCAACCTGCGCTTTCCCTTCCTTACCAGCGAGCTGCGCCAAACCGTGGACGGCTTGCTCGGCGAAGGCGCCGCGGGCGGCGATCCCTGGCGGGCCACCGAGCTGGTGTGGCCACTGCTGGAGCTGCTGCCCGCCCTGGCCGCCGGCCCGGACGCCGCCCTGCTGGCCCGCTGGCTGGAGCAGCGCGGCCATGGCCAACGACCGGCCCTCGACCTGCCCCTGTGGCAACTGGGCCGGGCGATCGCCGACAGCTTCGACGACCTCAGCCTCTACCGGCCGTCGATGGTGGCCGCCTGGTGCCACGGCCACGACCAGGACGCCCGCGGCCAGCCGCTGCCGGCCGATCAGCTCTGGCAACCGCGTCTGTTCCGCCAGCTGCACGACCGCCTCGGCCGGCCGCCCTTTGGCCTCAAGGTGCTCACGGCGATCGAGCGGTTGCGTGGCGGCACCGCCTGCCTCGATGGCCTCCAGGGTTCGCTGCGGCTGTTCGGCCTGAGCAGTGCTGCGCCGGTGCAGGTGCACCTGCTGCAGGCGCTCGCTTCGGTGGTGCCGGTGGATCTCTATCTGCTCACCCCCTGCCGTGACCTCTGGCAGCGCTGCAGCGACCGGCGCCGCAGCCTCGGTGGGGCGATCGAACTGGCCGATCCCCACGACCTCGACTGGCTGGCGCGCACGCCCGGGCTCGAAGCCCGCTTCGGGCGGCTCGGCGGCGAATTCCAGCAACTGCTGGAGGGCACCGGCGACACGCAACTGGCCGCCGAGGAAACCCGCGACCTCTTCCTGCTGCCCGCCAGTGCCGCTGAGCATCAAGGGCTGCGGCCGCCCAACTTGCTGGAGCAACTGCAGCAGCAGCTGGTGGAGGCGGACGCCTGGCCCACCCTGACGCTGGCGCCCGGGGACCACTCGCTGGAGTTTCACCCCTGTCCGGGGCGGCTGCGCCAGGTGCAGATCGTGCGCGACCGGTTGCTGCAGCTGCTGGCCGAGGACCCCAGCCTCGAACCACGCCACATCCTGGTGATGACCCCCCAGGTGGAGCGGCTGGCGCCATTGCTGGGTTCAGTGTTCGGCGACAGCGGCGCCACCGGGGTGGTCCTCCCCTGGCGGCTGACCGACCGCAGCCAGCAAGGCGACGCCAGCATCGGCGGGGCCCTGCTGCAACTCTTGCGCCTGGGCGGGGAGCGGCTCACCGCTTCCGCGCTCGAGGCCCTGCTGGAGAACGGCGCCCTGCAGGCCCACTTCGATCTGGAAGCTGACGAACCCGCCGCCTTGAATGCCGCGCTGCAGGCCACCGGCTTCCGCTGGGGCCTCGATGGCGCCGCCCGCGGCGGCGATCCCACCCACAGCCTGCGTTGGGCCATCGACAGGCTGCTGCTGGGTCAGGTGCTGGCCGACCAACCGGGCGTGGCCGTGGGCCTCACCGCCCCGCAGGCGCTGGGGGGCAGCGTGGAGCGCCAGGCGCGCTGGATCAGGCTGCTCATCGAGCTGCAGCGCGTGCTCGACGGGCTGGGCCGGCCGCGCAGCGCCGTCGCCTGGGGCAGCCAGCTGGCCGAGCTGCTGCCGGAGCTGTTCGGCGAGGGGGGAGAGCGGGCCTGGGAGTTGCAGGCGATTCGTGCCGCCATTGCCGATTGGCAAGCCAGCGCCGCCCGCTGCCCGCTGCCGATCGGCGCGCCGGTGGTGGCCGCGGTGCTGGAGGAGCGCCTCACAAGCGACAGCGGCCGCTTCGGCCACCGCAGCGGCGCCCTCACGATCAGCGCCCTGGAACCGATGCGGGCCATTCCGCACCGGGTGATCGTGCTGATGGGCCTCGACGCCGAGGTGTTTCCGCGGCAACGGCAGCGCCCCGGCTTCGACCTGATGGAACGGGAACGGCGGCTCGGTGATCCCCATCCCGCCGACCAGGACCGCTACGTGTTGATGGAGGCGTTGCTGTCAGCCCGCGACCATCTGCTCATTGCCTGGACCAGCCGCGAGGAGCGCAAAGGGGAGGAGATGCCACCGGCCACCGCCGTGCGCCAGTGGCTGGAGCTGCTGAAGGCGGAGCTGGGGGAGCCGCTGGCGCAGCGGCTGGTGGTGCACCATGCCGCCAACCCGCTGGAGCGCGCCAACTTCCTGGCCACAGGCGAGCGGCCACCGGCCAGCTGCGACCGGCGCCACCTGCTGGCGCGCCAGCAGCTCGATGGCGCCGCAGCCGTGGCACCGGCCCTGCCGCTGGCCCTGCAGGAGCCGGCCGAGCCGCCGGCCAGCGGTGTGGCGGAGGCACGGACGCGAGAGTTGGCTGGCGGGGACGAGGCCGGCCTTGATCCCTGGAGCGACCTGCGTGACTGGCTGCTGGCGCCCCAGGCGCAATGGCTGAAGGAGCTGGGCCTTCGGCCCAAGGAGTGGGTGGAACCGCTCGATGACCTCGAAGCCCTCGAGCTCGATGAACGGCAGCGGGCCTGGCTGCTGCGTCAGGAGCATGAACGGCAGACCAGCGCGCTGTCAGCGGCGCAATCGGCGGGGCTGACAGCAGCGCAGCACACTCCCCTGCCTGCCCCCGATTGGCGCCTGCTGGCACAGGGGCGCGGGGTGCTGCCGCCGCTGGGCGCCGGGGCCCTGGAGGTTCAGACATTGACGGACCGCTGGGACACCCTGCAGCAGGTGCTGGCAGACCTGGGCCCGCCGCGGCCCCTGGCGTTGCGTTGGCAACCGGGCGAGGCCCGCACAGCCCTGCGGGCGCTGGCCACTGAGGTCATGGTTCACGGCGACGCGCTGGTGCATGTGCGGCTAGCGCGTCCCCGCCCTTGCGACCGCCTCGGCCTGTGGCTGGAACTGCTGCTGGCCGCCGCCGCCGGAGCCGCGCCCAGGGAAGCACGCCTGATCGCCCGCGAGAAGGAGGCTTTCCAGCTGGTGGGCGTCTGGGTGGCGCCAGCGCCTGTTGTGGCGGAGCAACACCTCAACGGCCTGCTCCAGTGGCGCCAGGAGCACCACCTGCGTTGCTGGCCGGTGCCACCGGCCATGGGTTACGCCTATGCGTTGGCGGAATGGAAAAAAGCCGGAAGCGGTGCCGGCGCCGCCAGCAGCGCCTGGGAGGGGGGGCTGTTCGCCATGGCGGAACGGGAGGAGGCGCCGCTGGCGCTGGCCTTCGGCGGCGGCACCCCCGCCGCCGACCTGCTGGCGGGACGCTTCGGCGATGTCTGCGGCCTGGCGCTAGCGCTGTGGACGCCGCTGCTGGACGCGCAGGTGCAGCCATGAGCCAAACCCTGAGCCAGGCCAACAGCCAGCGAGAGCCACGCTCGAACCCAGCCGATGGGCCGCTGCAGGAGTTCGATGCCAATGCCCTGCCGCTCAGCGCCGGCCTGCGACTGCTTGAGGCCAGTGCGGGCACCGGCAAAACCTTTGCCCTGGCCCATCTGGTGTTGCGCCTGGTCACGGAGCCACACCTGGAGGAGCAGCCCCTGGCGGTGCGGGAGCTGCTGGTGGTGACCTTCACCGAAGCGGCGGCGGCGGAGCTGCGTGACCGGATCGGCCGGCGGTTTCAGCAGGCCCTGGAGGCGCTTGACACACTGCAGACGCCCGCCGCCGACCGCCCCGCCATGGACGCGGTGCTGGCCGGCTGGCTGGAGCAATGGCCCACCGACACCAACGTGCCCCAGCTGCGGGCCCGGCTGCTGCTGGCCCTCGAAGAGCTCGATGCCGCCGACATCACCACGATCCACGGCTTCTGCCACCGCAACCTGCGGCGCCAGGCGCTGGAGGCGGGCCTGGGCCCGCAGCTGGAGGTGGAAACGGAAGGGGCCGAACTCGCCGAACAGGTCGTCCACGACTACTGGCACAGCCAGGTGCTGCCCCTGCCGCTGCACCTGCTGCAAGGGCTGAAACGGGCCAAGGTGACCCCGGCCAGCCTCGCCGGCCTGCTCCAGCAGCTGGAAGGTGATGCGGCGCTGACGCCCCCGCCCCTGCCGGACGGCTGGCAGGCCGAGGCGCCGCTGCAGGGGCAGCTCACTGGCTTCTGGAGCGAGGTCTGGGAACGGTTCAAGCCGTTGTGGGCGGCGAAGGGGGAAGCGCTGGAGCAGGCGTTCTGTGCCAGCGCCAAGCAATGGAAGGCGCTGGGGACCAGCGCCATAACGCCCTACGCCGGCAAACCCAGAACGAATCGGGTCGAGGAGCTGACGGCCTGGCTCGCCGCCCAGCCCGATCCCGGCTCCTACGCCGACTTGCACATCCACAAGCACACCTGGCTGCCCGACTACTTCCATCCCGGTGCCTTCACGAAGGTCGCTCAGGCGTTCGAAACCCCACCGGTGTCGTTGCCGCAGCGGCCGCTGCTGGAAGCGGTGGCCGCGTTGGTGGATGGCCCCGCCGAAGCCGTGCTGGCCCATTTCTGCCACTGGGGGGCTGGGGAACTGCGCAGCCGGCGGCAGCGGGCCGGGCGGATCAGCTACGGGGAGCTGCTGCGGGGCCTTGATCCGGGCCCGTCCGGCACCGAGCGCCCCGCACTGATCGAGGCGCTGCGCCGCCGCTACCGGGCGGCCCTGATCGATGAATTCCAGGACACCGACCCGATCCAGTGGCGCACATTGAGACAGGCCTTCGCTCCTGCCGGTGACATCAGCCGCCATCTGCTGGTGATCGTGGGGGACCCCAAACAGGCGATCTACCGCTTCCGTGGCGGCGATCTCGACACCTACCTGGCGGCGCGGCAGCTGGCGGGGGCTCCCTCCATCCGCGGCATGCGCCACAACTTCCGCGCCTCCGGGCCCCTGGTGGCCGCGCTCAACCGCTTGATGGCCCGGGGGCTGGTGCGCACCGGCCTGGACGTGCCCGCCGTGGTGGCCCAACCGCAGAACCAACTGCTGCAGTTGCGACTGCCACCGGGCCAGGCGTCGCTGCAACTGCTGTGGCTGGGGCCGGAGCCCGGATCCGCCGCCACCGGGGCGAAGCTGCCCAGCAAAACCGAGCTGGAGAAGACCCTGCCCGATCAGATCGGCGCGCTGACACTCGATCTGCTGCAGCGCGGCGTTGAGGTACGGGAACACGGCGAGCAGCGTGCCCTGGAGCCGGGCGACATCTGCCTGCTGGTGAGCCGCCACTCCCAGGCCGACGCCCTGCGCCGGGCCCTGGAGGAACGGGGCATCGCCAGCCGGCTGGTGAGCAAGGGCGATGTGTTCGAAAGCGAAGGGGCCGCCGCCCTGCAACGCCTGCTCGATGCCCTGGCGGAGCCTGCCAGCGGCCCGCGCCAACGGCTGCTGGCCGCCTCCCCCCTGCTGGGCTGGAGTCCCCGGCGCCTCGCCGCCGCCAGCCCAGCCGACTGGGATGCCCTGGCCGGCCGCCTGGCCCGGCTGGCGGAAGGGCTGGGGCCGCGGGGCCTGCTGGGGGTGCTCGCCGAGCTGTTGGATGGCGAGGGGCTGGGGCGCCTCTCGCAAAGCGGCAGGGTGCTCGCCGATCTGCAGCAATGCGCCGAGCTGGTGCAGGAGCAGATGCACAACGAGCAGCTGGGGGCGGTGGCCGCCGCCGACTGGTTGCGTCGCCGCCGCCGCCATCCGCCCAACGACCCGCCGGAACGGCATCAGCCCCACAGCGATGCGGTGGAATCGGCCGTGCGGGTGGTGACGGTGCACCGCAGCAAGGGGTTGGAGTTCCCCGTGGTGATCTGTCCCTACCTCTGGCAGGCGCCCCAGCCAGGCAGCAGCAACCCTGGCGTGCGCTGGACGCCCCCCGGTGCCGCGGGCCCCAGCCTTGACATTTCCCTGGACCCCCGCTGGGGCGTGGGCCTTGAGGCGCGGCAGCAGACCCACCTGGCTGGGGCACAGGAGGCCGAGCGGCTGGCCTATGTGGCGCTGACCCGGGCCATGCAGTTGCTGGTGCTCGTCTACGGCCCCGCCAAGGGCCAGGCGGCCAATCCACTGCGGCCCTGGCTGTTCCCCGGTCAGCCCCTGGGCGAACCCGGCGACGACGACCCCAGCGCCTTGGCCTTGGGCCCAGGCGACGCCCTGAGTGGTCTGAGCTGGATCCAGCTGCCGGCGGAGGCTGCCGCAGCGGGGCGCTGGCAGCACCCGCCCCGCTGCGGCAGCTTGTGCACCGGCCCGGTGCCGCAGCGGCTGCTTGATGGCAACTGGGGGCGCAGCAGCTACTCCAGCTGGACGCACAGCAGCAGCGGCGGGGCACTGGCTCCAGCGGCGCTCGAAGAAGGCCGGGAAACCGATGCGAACACCGCTGCCCCACCGATCGAGGCGCCGGCGGCCGCCCCTCTGATCGAAGCGGCGGCCAGCGCCAGCTCCGTTGCAGCCAGCCCCGACCCAACCGCCCACGGACCGCTGCAGGATTTCCCGAGGGGGGCCGGCGCCGGCGATTGCCTGCACCGCATCCTCGAGCAGGTCGACCATCAACGCTGTGCCATTGCCGATCCCGCCACCGCCGCCCTGGTGGAGCTGGAGCTGGAGCGGGCCGGCATCGGCGTGGAGCAACGTGATGCCGTGCTGGCGGGCCTTGAGCAGCTGCGCCTCACCCCGATGGGCGGCGCCCTGGGTGGCTTCTGCCTGGCCGATCTACCGCTGACACGGCGGCTCAACGAAATGAACTTCGACCTGCCCCTGGCCACCCAGGCAGAGCAGGGCATCCAGAGCCAGCCGCTGGTGCGCGCCGCCGGGCTGGCAGCGCCATTCCGCGAGCACCCCAGCGGGGCCTTCGGCGCTGCCTACGCCAGCCAGCTGGAGCTGCTGCCGGTCGCCAGCCGCGGTTTTCTCACCGGCTCGATCGATCTGGTGTTCACCGCTCCAGGCGCAGCTCCCGATGGCGCTGGTGAGGTGCGCTGGTGGGTGGCCGACTGGAAGAGCAACTGGCTGGGTGAGCGCGGCGAGCACGGCCAGCCGCTGGCCTGCGGTCCGTTGCACTACAGCCCGGAGGCGATGGCGGCGCTGATGGCAGCGAATCACTACCCGCTCCAGGCCCACCTGTACCTGGTGGCGTTGCACCGCTACCTGCGCTGGCGCCTGCCCAACTACACCCCCGAGCGGCACCTGGGTGGCTACGTCTACGTGTTCCTGCGCGGGGTGCCGGGAGAGCAGGCGCCGGCGGGCGGCCCCGGAGCGGCGGTGCCGGGAATGTTCGTGGAAGCGGCTGATCCCGGCCGGCTGCTGGCCCTTGACGCCGCCCTGCGGGAGGGTCAGCCATGACGCAACCCGCGGGAGGGGCACCGGGCACGGCGGCCAGCCCCGGCTGGACGCTGGGGATGGCCCTGGCCGAAGCCTTGCCCCGCCTCTATAGGGTGGAGCGCGATCCGTTGGTGGAGGAGCTGATCCTAGCGCTGGCGCTGGCGGTGCAGCGCGGCGAGCTGGAGCTGCCGCTCGCTGGACCAGCGCCGGAAGGGATCGGAACAGAGAGCTTGGCCGCCGGCCTCTGGCCGGAGGGCCACCGGGCGGCGCTGGAGCGCTCGCCCCTGCTCGACGTTGGCCGGGAACCACCGCAGGCGGGCCCGGCGCCGCTGGTGCACACGGCGGCCGGTGGCCTGGCCTGGCGCCGTTGGCGCGACCAGCTCGATGACGTGCTGGCCCAGCTGCGGCAACGGGCCCTGAGCCCGCTGGAGCCAGCGCTGCCGCTAGAGCATCGCCAACGCCTGCGCGATGTGGCCTGCCGCCGCGGAGCGCTCGATGCTCAGCAAGTGCGGGCGGTGGAGGCCCTGCTCTCCCAGCGGCTGGTGCTGCTCGGCGGTGGTCCGGGCACCGGCAAAACCACCACGGTGGTGCAGATGCTGGCCGCGGCGCTGGAGGCCCGCCCCGACCTGCGCGTGCACCTGGCGGCCCCCACCGGCAAGGCCGCCACGCGGCTGCGGCAGGCGATCCGTGAACGCGGGGACCGCCTGCCCGACGACCTGGCCGAACGCTGCATGGCCCTGCCCTGCACCACCTTGCACCGCTTGCTGGAAAGCCGCGGCGATGGCTTCGCCCGCAACCACCGCCACCCGCTCGCCCTCGATCTTCTGGTGATCGATGAGGTGTCGATGCTGGATCTGGCGCTGATGGCGGCCGTGCTCGACGCCCTGCCGCAGCAGGCCCAACTGCTGCTGGTGGGCGATCCCGCCCAGTTGCCGCCGGTGAGCCCCGGCGCCGTGCTGATCGCCCTTGAAGGGGACCACCGCCGGGCCTCCCTGGGGGACGCGATGGTGCAACTGGCCACGCCCTACCGCAACGAAGGGGCGATCGCCGCCGTGGCCGCCCAGCTGCGCAACGGCGCCGGTGCCCGGCTGCAGCGAAGCCTTGCCGCACTGACCCCCCGCGACAACCTGCACTGGCTGCGCTGCGAGCCGCCGCGGCTGCCCGAAGCACCGCTGGGGCGGCTGCGCGCCCATCAGGAACGGCTGGGCGCGCTGGCAGCGGCCTTCGATCCCAGCCAACCGGCGACGGCCCAGGCGCTGCTGAACGAGCTGGAGGCCTGCGTGCTGCTCACGCCCGTACGCAGCGGCAACTGGGGGGTGGAGGCCCTGCACCGCCGCCTGTTGGGAGAGGCCGCCGAGCGGGGCGCGGCAGCCTGGCCGCTCGGCACGCCGGTGCTGTGCAGCCGCAACCTGGCGGAACAGAACCTGGCCAATGGCGATGTGGGCGTGGTGGTGCGGCAGGGACGCGACACCCTGCTGCTGTTCGGCGACGACACGGCCGGCCCCCGGTTGCTCCATCCCGCCCGCCTGCCGGGCGCGGAACCGGCCCTGGCGCTCACGATCCATAAGTCGCAGGGCAGCCAATACCAGGAGGTGGTGGTGCTGCTGCCCAGGAGTGAGCGCTGGGATGGGCGCCTGCTGTACACCGCCCTCACCCGCGCCCGCCAGGAGGCCTGGCTGGTCACCCCAGCGGTTCCGCCCTGGGCGCCGGCGCCGGGCCCGTGATCTCTGGCGGCAGGCCCACCCTCACGGCTGCGGACTGGCGGATCTGGGCCCTCACCGCCGCCGGCAAATACCTGGAAGGGCTGGTGGTGTTCATGGGGGGCATCAGCCTGCCGCTGGTGCAACGGGAGCTGGCGCCGGCCACTGACCCGGCAGGTCTGCTGGCGGCCGCACCGCTGATCGGCATCCTCGTAGGCGCGCCCCTTCTGGGCACCCTGGCCGACCGCTGGGGCCGTCGGCCGGTGTTCCTGGCCGAGTTGTTGCTGCTGCTGGCGGGACTGCTGGGGGCCGCCGCCAGTCCGAATGTGACCTGTCTGGTGGCGGCGTTGCTGGTGATCGGGCTGGCGCTCGGCGCCGACTACCCCACCGGCCATCTGGTGATCTCCGAGCAGTTACCGGCGCCCTGGCGCGGCCCGCTGGTGCTGGGCGCCTTCGGCTGCCAGGCCGTAGGGGCACTGAGCGGCAGCCTGCTGGGGTTGCTGCTGGCCGCTGGCGGTGGCACGGGGCAGCTGGGCTGGCGCAGCCTTTATCTCTTGCCGGTGCTGCCGGTGCTGCTGCTCACCTGGGCGCGGCTGGGGGTGCCGGAAAGCCCAGGCTGGCGACCGCCGGGTTCTCTCCAGCGCCACGCCGCTGGAGACGGGGAATCGGCCAGCCCGTTGGCGCCCCCGTTGCTCCGCCCCCTGCTGCTGGCCGGGCTGCCCTGGTTTGTGCAGGACATCAGCACCTACGGGGTGGGCATCTTCCTGCCGCAGCTCCTGGTGGAGGGCGGCGTTGCACAGCACAGCCTGGGCTGGGCCACCGCCGCCGATGGGCTGTTCGTGGCCGGGATCGGCCTGGCGATCGTGCTGGTGGATCGGTGGGGGCGAATCGGGCTGCAGGTGGCCGGCTTCGCAGGCTGCGCCGCCGGGCTGGCGCTGGCGGCGTGGGGCTGCAGAAGCGCGGTGCAGGCCCCCAGCCTGGTGATCGCCGGGATGGGACTGTTCCTGTTCACGACCAACGCCGGCCCCAATGCCACCACCTATCTGCTGGCGGGGGAAGTGTTCCCAATGGCCCAGCGCGGCCAGGGGGCGGGCCTTGCGGCTGCCGCAGGCAAAGCCGGTGCGGTGCTCGCCGCCTTCACGTTGCCGGGGCTGCTGCACCGTTGGGGAGCCGGGCCGGTGCTGGCAGGCCTGGCGCTCAGCTCGATGATCGGTGGGCTGCTCACCGGCTGGTTGCAGCTCGACCCGGCGCTGGAGCATGCCCAAGCCGGCGCGGGCGCAGCGCAGGAGCGGTAAGCAGCCCGCGCAGGAGCGTTCCACAAAAAAGGGGCCTCGGCGCGCGTTGTAGCGGCCAGGACCCCAGACATGGACCATTCAGAACAACGTTCGGTGCAGCGCTGCGTGCAGTGCTGCGTGCAGTGCTCAGAACGCACAGGGGACAAGAGAGAGCCCGCCCCCCAACGCGCTGGCTACTTGATGAACAGCATCTCCTGGTAGGTGGGCAGGGGCCAGGCGTTGTCGTCCACCAGGGTTTCGAGCCCATCAACGGCTTCGCGGATCTTGTACATCAGCGGCAGCAGGGTGTCGGCGCAGTGGCGCATGTGGGCAGTCTCCCCATGGGGCGGGCTGGCCAGAGCGGATTCCAGGGCCACGGCGTTGGCCAGCAGCTCCTGGTTGAGGGTGGCGATGCGGCCCGCCATGGCCCGATCGGGCGGCAGACCCAAGGTTTCCTGGTAGTGGAGGGAATTGGCCAGCTGGCCGAGGTAGGTCATCACCGCCGGGTACACCTGGGTGCGGGCCATCTGCAGCACCAGCTTTGCCTCCACTTCCACCGCCAGCACGTACTGCTCTGCGTACACCTCGAAGCGGCTGTGCAGCTCCACCGGGGTGAGCACACCGGTGCGCTCAAACAACGCCTTGATGTCGTCGCGCTCAAGCACCAGCAGCGCATCGGCGGTGGTGGGGAGGTTCTCCAGGCCCCTTTCGCTCACGGCCTTTTCATGCCACTCGCTGGAGTAGCCATCGCCGCCAAACACCACATTGCCGTGCTGCTGCATGATCGTCTGCAGCACTTCAGCGGCTGCCGACTCCAGCGACGCACCGGCGCCCATTTTGGCCTCCAGTTCGTCAGACATGTACTTGAGCGAATCGGCCAGGATTGTGTTCATCGCCACCAGCGGGCCGGCCACGGATTGATTCGAACCCACCGCGCGGAACTCGAAACGGTTGCCGGTGAAGGCGAACGGGGAGGTGCGGTTGCGATCGCCCGGATCCTTGGGGAACTCGGGCAGGGTGTCGACACCGAGCTGCATCAATCCACCGTGGTCGGTGCTGCCGAGGTTGCCATTCTTGATCATCGTGAACACCTCTTCCAGCTGGCTGCCGAGATACATCGAAATGATCGCGGGAGGAGCTTCGTTGGCACCAAGGCGATGATCATTGCCGGCCGTGGCCACCACTGCACGCAGCAGCGGGCCATAGAGATGCACGCCGCGAATCACAGCGCCGCAGAAGAGCAGGAATTGCATGTTCTCCTCGGGGCTGCTGCCGGGATCCAGCAGGTTGCCCTGGGTGCCGTTGCCCACCGACCAGTTGACGTGCTTGCCGGAGCCGTTGATGCCTGCGAAGGGCTTCTCGTGCAGCAGGCAATTCATGCCGTGACGGCGCGCCGTATTCTTCAGCAGCGTCATGGTGAGCTGCTGGTGGTCGGTGGCCACATTGGCCGCCTCAAAGAAGGGTGCAATCTCGAACTGGCCTGGTGCCACTTCGTTGTGGCGTGTTTTGGCGGGAATGCCCAGCTTGTACATCTGGCGTTCCACGTCCTGCATGAACACCTGCACCCGCTGGGGGATCGCACCGAAGTAGTGGTCGTCGAACTGCTGACCCTTGGCAGAAGGATGGCCGAAAAGGGTGCGGCCCGCCAGCAGCAGGTCGGGGCGGAGCGTCACGAAGGCGCTGTCAACAAGGAAATATTCCTGCTCAGCACCACAGCTGGAATTGACCGGGGCGACCTCCGTGTTGCCGAGCAACTTGAGCAGCCGCTGGGCCTGCTTGTTCATTGCTGCGTTGGAGCGCAACAACGGTGTTTTCTTGTCGAGGGCTTCACCCGTCCACGAGACGAACACCGTGGGGATGCAGAGGGTGATGCCGTTGGGCGTCTCCATCAGGAAGGCCGGGCTGGTGATGTCCCAGGCCGTATAACCGCGGGCTTCGAAGGTGGAGCGGATGCCGCCGTTGGGGAAGGAGGAACCATCAGGCTCGCCCTGCACCAGCACCTTTCCGGTGAATTCGCAGATGGCCGAACCATCGCTCTGGGTGGAGATGAAGCCGTCGTGCTTCTCAGCGGTGGAGTTGGTCAGCGGATAGAACACGTGGGCGTAATAGAGGGCTCCACGGCCCACCGCCCAGTCCTTCATGGCCTGGGCCACCACATTGGCCACGGAAACATCAAGTTTGCCGCCTTCTTTGATCGTTTTCTGAACCGATTTGAAAATTTCCTTCGGCAAGGACGACTTCATCTTGGCCAGATCGAAGACGTCAGAGGCCCACAACTCCGAGAGGGGCGCAATGGGAGGAAACTCCGGTGCTGGCCGTTCCTGGATGCACTGGATGGCGGCGAGACGCTGCGAACTGGGCATGGGAAGCAGAAAAGATCCGCCCAGCATCCAACCCCTCAGCCTTGTCTGCAGGTGAATCCGTTGCTACAGATCATTTGGTGAGCACGTTCTCGGTCCTGAATTCCTCAAGGCTCGGGCCGTTCCCAGTCGAGGGTTGAGCAGCACCGAACCAACAGCCAACAAGCACCGAACCAGCAGCCAATGGCATCTGCGGCTCCTGCCGCTGCGGTCCTGCCGCCCTTGGCAGACCACGTGATGCGACAGACTGGAAACGCATTCCGCTGCAGCGTCGATGGTTCGCTACTACCTCCTGCTGCCGGATCCGAAAGCCGGCGCCGAGGCCACGCTCGGGCGCATGCTCGACGACCGATCCGAAGCTTGCTTCGACGCCACCACCACACCCCCGGGCTGGCAGAACTGCACGAATCAGATTCAGCGCCGGCTGCACGCCCACGACAAAATCGCCGAAATCAGCCTGGAGCGCGCCCAAGCCTGGCAACCCTCCGCCTTTGCCTGAGTCCGGCCACGAGCCTCCAACAGGCCTAGAGCCTGAGGCTGACGCCGGCGTCGGCCGGTGTGAGCGCCCGTGGGGCTGGTTCGAAACTCTCGCCGACGGCAACACCTACCGGGTGAAGCGGCTGCTGGTGCTGGCTCACCGGCGCATCAGCCTGCAGCGGCATCGCCACCGCTGCGAGCACTGGGTGGTGGTGGCCGGCAACGGTTGGCTGGAGCTGGAGGGGGAATCAATGCCTGCCCAACCGGGCGCCACCCTGTTCATCCCCGTGGGCGCGATGCACCGGCTCACTGCCGGCTCCAGCGATCTGGTGATCGTTGAGGTGCAGCGGGGCAGTCGCCTCGAAGAAAGCGACATCGAGCGGTGGCAGGACGATTACGGCCGAACTGTCAGCAGCACATGAGCGGGACTTCAGCCGTTCAGGTGTTACATTGTGGGTTCACCCTTTAATGAAGGGCAAGGCAGGCGTGCTACAGGCCATCAAGGCCATGAGCTTCGGGTTGCTGCCGGCCTGTGTTGAAGGAACTCCTCAGGCCCCAGCCACCCACCCAGATTCGTGACCCAGCCTTCTGCTTGCGAGAGCTTCGCGTGCTCCGTTGACACCAACGCGTCCCTCGCCGCCTCCGATTCCACCCCGACGAGCCCCCCCATCACCACCATTTCTCTCTCCGCTGACCCAACCGTCACCGATTCCTCCGAACTGCCGCTGACAAGCGTGGATCTCACTGCGCTGGAAACCTCCTGCAGCAGCAGCACCGTGGCGGAAGCCATCAATGAGGCCAGCACTTTGACCGTGCCGGTGAGCACCACCGAAGCTCCTGCTGAGCCGAAGAACGGCTTTGCCAGCTTCGGCTTCTCCGCCGAGTTGCTTGAAGCCGTCGAAGGCTGCGGCTACACCGAACCTTCCCCGATTCAGAAAGCCGCCATTCCCGAGCTGCTGCTGGGCCGCGATCTGGTGGGCCAAGCGCAGACCGGCACCGGCAAGACAGCCGCCTTCGCCCTCCCCCTGCTGGCCCGCCTCGATCCAGCCCAGCGCACCCCTCAGGTGCTGGTGCTCACCCCCACGCGCGAGCTGGCGCTGCAGGTGGCGGAATCCTTCAACAGCTACGCCACCAAACTCCCGCAGGTGCGGGTGCTCCCCATCTACGGCGGTGCCGATTTCCGCGACCAGATCGTGCGTTTGCGCCGTGGTGTGCAGGTGGTGGTGGGCACTCCTGGCCGGGTGATGGATCACATGCGCCAAGGCACCCTCGATCTTTCCGGCCTGCGCAGCCTCGTGCTCGACGAAGCCGATGAAATGCTGCGCATGGGCTTCATCGACGACGTGGAGTGGGTGCTGGGGCAGTTGCCGAGCGAGCGCCAGGTGATCCTGTTCTCTGCCACCATGCCGGCCGAAATTCGGCGGCTCTCAAAGAACTATCTCCGCAGCCCGGCGGAAGTGACGATCCGGCAGAAAGGGGCTGAATCCAGCTCCATTCGCCAGCGCCATCTGGTGGTGAACGGATCGCAGAAACTTGAAGCGCTCACCAGGGTGCTTGAGGCCGAAAGCAGCGAAGGTGTGATCATTTTCGCCCGCACCAAGGCCATCACCCTGGCGGTGTCTGAAGCCCTTGAACAGCAGGGCCACGATGTCGCCGTCCTCAACGGCGATGTGCCGCAGGCCCAGCGGGAGCGCACCGTGGAGCGGCTGCGCAGCGGCAAGGTGAATGTGCTGGTGGCCACCGACGTGGCCGCCCGCGGCCTCGACGTCGATCGCATCACCTTGGTGATCAACTTCGATATCCCCTTCGACAGCGAGGCCTATGTCCACCGTATCGGCCGCACCGGCCGGGCCGGTCGCAAGGGCGACGCGATCCTCTTCCTCACCCCACGGGAGCGCCGCTTCCTCTCAGGCCTTGAGCGCACCGTCGGCAAGCCGATCGACCTGATGGAGGTGCCCAGCAACGCCGATATCAACCAGAGCCGGCTCGACCGCCTGCGTCAGCGCCTCACCACTGCCGTGCAGGAACCTGCCAGTGAGCCCCAGGAGCTGGCCCTGCTGAGCGAAATCCTCTTGCGCGTCGGGCGCGAGATCGAAGCCACCCCTGAGCAGCTGGCCCTGGCCGCGCTGCAGCTTGCCGTGGGCGAGCGCCCGCTGCTGGCCCAAGGCGAAGAAAACTGGCAACAGAGCGGCGGCCGCGACCGTGACCGCCAACGGGACGGCGATGGCCGCCGCGGCGAACGCGGCGACCAACGGCGACCCCTCGGCCAGGGCCGCAGTGGCTCCGGGCTTCGCGATGAAGGCAGCGCCCCCCCCGACGACCAGATGGACCGCTTCCGCATCGAAGTGGGCTGGCGTGACCGGGTTAAGCCGGGCAACATCGTCGGAGCGATCGCCAATGAGGCCGGTCTCAACGGCCGCAGCATCGGCAGGATCCAGATCTTCGACACGCACAGCGTGATCGATTTGCCCAAGGGAATGCCTGAAGATGTGTTCGCTGCTCTCGCCCGGCTGCGGGTGATGAACAAGGAACTGCAGATCTCCCGCCACGAGGGCTGATCCCCTCGGCCCTTCCAGCCATCGCCTTGAGGCCCTCCATGCGCCAGGTCTTCGCCTTCACCTCGCTGGCCGCCCTCACGCTCTTCCCCGTTCCGGTGGAAGCCGAAACGCTGAGCGCGTCGGCTTCCAACCGTAACGACAGCGTCACGAGGTTCTGCCTGGCGGGGTTTCAAGCCGCGTTTCAGGCAGCCCGGATCGTGCCCCCGGACGGGATGGGGGCTTACACCTGCAGCTGCTTCGTGGAGCAGGTGAACAAAGGCTCCAGCATCCAGGGAGCCACTGACATCTGCCGGCAGCTCGCCACCACGAAATACCGACTCTGAGCGTTCAGCTCCAGAGGCTGGTCACGCCGTCGGTGCAGAGCAGGCTCACCTGCTCCAGGGCCAGCTTTTCAAGCGTGGCGATCAACGTGGCCTGCACCTCACTGGACTCGGTGAGCACGAGGGATTGCAGCAGATCGAAACGGTCCTGAGGGGCGAGCTCGCCGTTCTCGCACCAGGCCAGACTCCAGGGAACAGGGGCAGACATTGGTTCGGGATCGCTGGGTGTTGGTTCCGTGACAATCAGATGGCCTTCGCCCTTTTCCTCTCTTCTTCCCTTTTCCTTCTGTTCTGCTTCACGCTTTGCCACGCCTGCCCAGGCCATGCCGCCACTCGTTCCGCCCCCGTCACCATCCTTGCAAGCGCAACACCCCGCTTCCCCCGCGCTGAAGCGACTGTTGCGGGCCCTGCGGCCGCACCGCCGGAGGGTGTGGCAGGCATCGCTCTGTTCGGTGCTCAACAAAATCTTCGATCTGGCGCCCCCGGTGCTGATCGGCCTGGCGGTGGATGTGGTGGTCCGCCAGCAGACCTCCAGCCTCGCCTCGCTTGGCTTTCGCAGCGTGCCGAGCCAGCTGGGCCTGCTGGCCCTGCTCTCGTTTGTGATCTGGAGCGCTGAATCCGGCTTCGAATACCTCTACGGCGTGCTGTGGCGCAACCTCGCCCAGACTGTGCAGCACGAGCTGCGCCTCGAGGCCTACGGCCATCTCCAGCAGCTGGAGATGGCCTTCTTCGAGTCGAGCAGCAGCGGTCGGCTGATGGCGATCCTCAACGACGACATCAACCAGCTCGAGCGCTTCCTCGACCATGGCGCCAACGAGCTGCTGCAACTGGTGACGACCGTGTTGGCGGTAGGTACAGCCATGGCCGTGCTCTCCCCCAGTGTGGCGGGAGTGGCGTTTCTGCCGATCCCGGTGATCCTCTGGGGCTCCCTCAGTTTCCAGAAGCGGCTGGCTCCGCGCTACCGCGAGGTGCGTGATCGGGCCGGTGATCTCAACAGCAGCCTGGCCAACAACCTCGGCGGCATGCTCACGATCAAGAGCTTCGCCGCCGAAGCCTGGGAGCTGGAGCGCCTGCGCGGCGAAAGCGAGGCCTATCGGGTCAGCAATCGTCGGGCGATCCGCCTCTCAGCCGCCTTCATCCCACTGATCCGCTTCGCGATCCTGTTTGCCTTCCTGGCAATCCTGGTGATCGGCGGTCTGCAGGCGTGGCAGGGGGCGATCGCCGTAGGGAGCTACAGCTTCCTGGTGTTCATCACCCAGCGCCTGCTCTGGCCCCTCACCACCTTGGGCCGTACCCTCGACGACTACCAGCGGGCCATGGCCTCCACCACCCGGGTGCTGGATCTGCTTGAAACCCCGGTGAGCATTCCCGGCGGGTCCCGGCCGCTGCCGCTCCAGCAGGTGCAGGGCCGGCTGGAGTTCCGCGCTGTGGGCTTCGCGTACGGCGGCCGCGATCCCCTGCTGAGCGCTTTCGAGCTCACCGTGCCGGCCGGCAGCACCATAGGGATCGTGGGCGCCACGGGCTCGGGCAAAAGCACAATCGTGAAGCTGCTGCTAAGGCTTTATGAGGTGCAGGCCGGCGAAATCCTGCTCGATGGCCAGCCGATCCGAGAGCTGCGGCTTGGGGATCTGCGCCGGGCCATCGGGCTGGTGAGCCAGGAGGTGTTTCTGTTCCATGGCACCGTGGCCGAGAACATCGCCTACGGCAGCTTCGGGGCCAGCCGCAGCGCCATCGCCCGAGCCGCAGCCCTGGCCGAAGCCGCCGCTTTCATCGATGCCTTGCCTCAGGGCTACGACACCGTGGTGGGCGAGCGGGGCCAGCGGCTCTCGGGCGGTCAGCGGCAGCGGATCGCCCTGGCCAGGGCCATTCTCAAGAATCCCCCCGTGCTGATCCTCGATGAGGCCACCGCCGCGGTGGACAACGAAACCGAGGCGGCCATCCAGCGCTCCCTCGACCACATCACCGCCACCCGCACCACATTGGTGATCGCCCACCGGCTCAGCACCGTGCGCCACGCCGATCGGATCGTGGTGATGGACCAGGGCCGCATCGTCGAGACGGGGCGCCACGAGGAGCTGATCGTTCGCTCCGGCGCCTACGCCAACCTCTGGCGCGTCCAGGCCGGGCTGCGCCGCGAAGAACCGCTGTTGGCATGAAAGCAGGCCCAAAGCAAGCGGCTGGCATGAAAGCAGGCCCAAAGCAAGCGGCTGGCTTGAAGATGCCAGAACGAACGCTGCTGGCCTGATGCAACTTCGCCGCAGCCGCAGGACCACAAGAGAGGCAAATGTTCGGCCTTCGCTGGATCCGCCACGACGGGGCCGCCGGGAATGTTGCAGCATGGACAAAACATTCAGGGCCCCCTGCTGCCCCCTGACGATGGCGCAGAGCTCCGGACCCCACGAACTGCCGCCGACGTCCCAGACGGAACTGCTGGAGCTGCCGCTCGACCGCCTACAGCCCACCCAGCTCTGCCTCGGTCTGGCGGAAGTGCGGGCCCGGGCTTGTGATTTCCGCCTTGAATCCCCAGCCAGCCGCCGCCGCTACCTGCGCAGCCGTCCGGTGCCGGTGGCGGTCAGCAGCGCCGGGGAGCACTGGATGATCGACCGCCATCACCGGTTGCGGGCCCTGCTCGATGTCGACCCGGGCGTGAGCGTGTACTGCGCCGTCGTGCTGCGGCTGGAGGGCGCCAGCCGTGCCCACTGCCTCGAAGAGCTCAACCGCCGCGGTTGGCTGTATCTGCACGATGGCGAGGGGCGCGGACCGCACCCACCGGAGCGCTTGCCGAGGCGCTTGGAGGCGCTTGGCGACGACCCCTACCGCAGTCTGGTCTGGAAGCTCAAGCAGGAGGGGCTGATCCGCGCCCAACCAACCCTGCCCTTCCATGAGTTTCGCTGGGGCGCCTGGCTCCGCCAGCAACCGCTGCCACCGTTCAGTTCGATCGAGCTGGATCCGGCACTGCCGGCGGCGCGCGAATTGGTGCGCCAACGCCGCGATCAGGGCCGCTGAGCACACCAGCTCAGGAACTGACTCACCTTGCTGAACCTGGGGTAGAAATCCGCCGGCGGGATGAAATAAGGTTTCAATATGAAGACATCGGCAGCAAAGCGCCAGAGATCCACATCGGTTCCTTCGGCGCCTGTAGCCGGACGCCAGAGCGCTCCACCGCCCAAGCGACGTTCCGGCGGCCTTGGGCCGATCCTGGTCGCCGTCATGTGCGGGCTTGGCGGCGGGCTGGCCTTGGCGGTGCCGTTGGCCGATCTGATCAAGGGCAACACCACCGTGAAGCTGGAAGGCTTCCGCAATCCTTTCGGCAGCTGGGTTGACACCGACCGCGATCTGCTGGTGCTTGGATCTGATGTGGGCGGTGGCAACACCGATGTGATCTTTACCCTGCGGGTGGAGAACGGCAAAACCCAGATCACCCAGGTGCCGCGCGACACCTACATCGATTCCGCTCGCTTCGGCCCGATCAAGGCCAACGCCCTTTTCGCCTACGGCGGCATTGAGGCCGTGAAGGAGGAGCTTTCCGAGCGCCTCGGCCGGCCGATCGGTCACCACATCAGGGTGAACCTCAGCGCGATCCGGCGCATGGGCGATGTGCTGGGTGGCGTGGAAGTGGATGTGCCGAAGCGCATGTACTACGTGGACAACAGCCAGGGCCTCACCATCGACCTGCAGCCGGGCCTGCAGACGCTCAAGGGCCGCGATCTGGAAGGCTTTCTGCGCTGGCGCCACGACGAGAACGCGGATATCGGCCGCATCGAGCGGCAGCAGCTGGTTCTGGCGGCGGTGTTCCGCAAGCTGATCCGGCCGGACAACCTCATGCGCCTGCCCACCCTGCTCACTGCCGCTGGGGAAGACGTCAAGACCGATCTGGGACCCATGGAAATCGGTGGCCTGATCACCGCCATGGCCTCCACCCAGCTCAGCACCGAGCGACTCGGTGGCCGGCCGTTCGATCGCAACGGCATCAGCTACTGGGAGGCCGACTGGCCCAGCACCGCCAGCACCTCCCCAGAGCCGGCCGACAACGGCCGCTACCGCTTCCTCTTCTGAGCCACGGCGCCAAGACAGGAACCAGCCGCCATGGACGGGGCCGGTACCGTGCCGGCAATGCGCCGCAGCGCTGCTATGGCCCCACTCTCCCCTTTGCTTCAGCAGAGCCTCCGCCTTGGCCTGGCCAGCCTGATCACCGCCGCGATCGCGCTCTGGAGCGATCGGATCGCGTTCGTGTGGTACCCGCTGCTGGCCGTGATCTTCGTCATCGATGACAACGACGAGCTGACCGTGAAAGCGGCCATGGCCCGGGTGCTCGGCACCGCCAGCGGCGGCCTGGTGGCCTTTCTCGTGCACACGATCATGGACGGCTGGCCCGCGGTGCTGGTGTCCCTGCTGCTGACCGTGCCCCTGCTGCGCCTGCTGGGCTGGCAAGGGGGGCTGTCCACCGCCGTGACGATCAGCCTGATGTTCCTGCTGATCCCCCGGTACACCGAACTCAACTGGGATTACGTGTTCAACCGCATGGTGGACACCTCCGTGGGAATCGTGGTTGCACTGCTGACGGCCCTGCTGTTCTGGCCGAAGAACAGGCTGCAGCGCATCGGAGCCCTGGAGCGGCAGTTGCACACCAACTTGCAGTTGCAGCTCGTCGCCCTGGTGGCATGGACACAGCTGGGGCAGGCACGACCCGCGCCGCTCTCCCGAGCCGACTTCACCGCCCGCCTGCTCGCCCTGGAGCAACTGGTGCAGCAGGAACAGGCGGGCCATGCCCGGCACCTGCTGCGGCAGGCGCGCTGGCGGCAGCGGCTGCTGATCTGGCAGACCATTCACCACCACTGGGTGCAGTTCGAACGCCTGCTCGGCCAG
This sequence comes from Synechococcus sp. ATX 2A4, assembly GCF_024346375.1. Lineage (GTDB taxonomy): Bacteria > Cyanobacteriota > Cyanobacteriia > PCC-6307 > Cyanobiaceae > MW101C3. The sequence goes on from NZ_JAGQCV010000001.1 coordinate 354,087, forward strand.
CTCCCCGCCCACCTGGGCAATGAGCCGGCCGTCGCCGCGTTGGCGCCGCAGCTGCAACGGGCGCTTCAGCATCTGCAGTCGCCGGCGGCAGGCGGCGATGGTCCCCTGCACCTGCAGCCGGTCCAGGGGGTGCTGGCCCTGCCAGCGCTGCTGCTGCTCTCGCTGGAGGAGGAACACCGCCGGCTGCGGCGGGCGCTGCTGTCGCTGCAGTTCTGCGAACGGAGCACCCTGGCTCGGGCCGGCACCGCCAGCCTGGAGCCGGCCCGATGAAGCTGCCGCCGCGGCAGGAATGGCGCCTGGCGGTGGTGACCGGGCTGAGTACCGGCTTTGCGGTGCTGAGCCCGTTGCCGGATGGGTACTACATGCCGATGGCGATCACCGCCGTGATGGCCGGCAGCTACGGCGGCTCCTATGCCCTGGGCCGCCAGCGGCTGCTGGGCAGCCTGATGGGGGTGGCCATCCTGTTGGTGTGCCAGAGCGGCCTGCGCCTGCCCTTGCCCCTGGCCCTCGGCGTCGCCCTGACGCTCACCCGCCTGCTGGGCGGGGCGCTGGGTCTGCAGAGCGGCTACAAGGTGGCTGGCTTCATCGTGGTGATGGGCTGGCTGGTACACAGCTCCAACCTCTCCAGCTGGATTCCGTTGCGCCTGGGCTGGACCTGCCTGGGGATCGTGGTGGGGTTGCTGGCCGTGCGCTGGATCTGGCCCAGCAGGGCGATCCAGCAGCAGAACGACGGCTGCCGGTGCCTGATGGGCACGATCGCCGCAGGCTTGCGCGAGGAAGGCCAGCGGCTCAGCAGCCCGCTGGCCCCCGCCGCTTCGGTCGGCGAGCGGCGCCGGCGCCACCGCCAGGACCTGGCCCAGCTGGTGGCCCTGCGGCAAGGCCTGCCTGCGGCGATCACGGAGCTGGGACTCAATCCGGCCAGGCAGCCCCTGCATCACCTGTGGCAACTCTGCGATGCCACCTTTTCGCTGTTGCTTGGAACCCTCGACGGGCTGCGCAGCCTGCCGCCTCCACTGCTGTCACCGCCGGCGCTGGTAGAGCTGAGAATGGCGGAAGTGAGGCTGCTGGACGCCATGGCCCAGCGGCTGGAGGGATGGCAGACCTGCCGCTTCGAGCAGGACGAGGCGTTGCCGTCAGTGGCGGCCAGCGGCAGGGCGCAAAGCGCGCAGAGCCAGGCCCTGGCCGTCGCTGCCCTGCGGGCCTGCCGCGAGCTGCTGCACAGCCCGGCCTTCGAGCAGCTGCCGACCGTTCGCCAGCGCCACGTAGCCCGCCGTCTGGTGCTGCTGGAGCATGCGGCCGAGGGGCTCGAAGCGATGGAGCGGCGGTGGCAGGCGCTGCAGGCATGACCAGACCCACCGCCAGACTTGCGACCGTCGCCAGGCGTTCCATCACCAGGCGCTCCATCGCCGCCAGACTCGCTTTGAGCGTGGCGCTGCTGACCATCACGCTGGAGCATGGACGGGCCGTGGCGGGGGCGGCAGGCGGGCCTGGCGCAGCCCGCGCCGGCCAGCAACATGCCGCTGCCCTGGAGCGCTCCTGGAGCCGCCTGGACGCCGAGCTGCGCCTGCTAGATCAGCTGTTGCCTGGAACGGAAGACGGAGAAACCGGTGGCGCCGCTCCTGGCGTGACGCCACCGGCCCCACCCCCGCTTGCCCTACCGACGGCGGCGCAGCTGCGCGACCAGCAGGTGCAGGCACTCAGCCTCGAGCAGGCGGTGGTGATCGCGCTGGCCGAAAGTCCCCAGCTGCAGACCCGGCGCCTGGAGGTGGCCGCGGCCCTGGCCCAGCTGGAGAGCCGCCTGGGTACCTATTGGCCCCGCATCGCCGCCGTGGGCGGGCTGTCCTACGACCAGACGGCGACACGGTTCGGGGTGCCCGCCGGCAACGGCAGCCTGGGCCTCGGGCCCAACTTCGCCGCCGCCGGGCTGCGGGCCGCCGACGGCTCAACCACCGACGGCCCGTTCTTCGTCCCCAGCGGTGCCAACGCCACTTTGAACCAGGGGGTGCGCCAACTGGGCGGTGGCCTGGAGCTGGATCTGGCTGTGCTGGATTTCGCCCGCAGCCCCACAATTCAGGCGGCCCGGGCGCGGCTGCGGCAGGCGCGAGCCGCCTATGCCAACAGCCTGCGGCACCGACAGCTGGAGGTCAGTGAGGCCTACTACGGCCTGCAGCGGGCCGATCAGTTGGTGCGCATCCGCGAAGCAGACCTGCGCAACGACGGGGTGATCCTCGAAGAGGTGCTGGCGCTCAAGCAGGCGGGGCTGGTGCCCCGGCTCGACCTGCTGCGCCGCCAGGCCTTTGAAGCGGAAAGCGAGGAGCAGCTGATCCAGGCCCGCGCCGACCAGGCGGTGGCGCGCCGGCGGCTGGCGATCCTGCTGAATCTGCCGGCCAACCTCACCCCCCGCGCCGCGGACCCGATCCGGATCCAGCCCCGGTGGCCGTTTGGACTGGAGGAAAGCCTGCTGGCCGCCTACCACGACAATCCAGAGTTGGCGCTGGTGCTGGCCAGCCGCGACGCCCTGGCCCAGGACCGCCAGGCCCTGGCCGCCCAGCTGCTGCCCCGCCTGAGCCTGTTCGCGGCTGCCGCCGCCGGCAGCAGCCAGACCCAACAGTGGAACATCAGCGGCGACTGCTGTGGCGCAACGGTGATCCCCACCCAGAACAGCGCAGGCACGGACTGGTCGGTGGGGCTGGCCTTCCGCTGGCTGCTCTTCGACGGCGGCAGCACGGCGGCGGAGCTGCGGAGCCTGGCGCAGCAGGAGCAGGCCGAGGCGCAGCGCTATGCCGCCTCCCGCAACGACATCCGCCTGCGGCTGGAGCAGGCCTTCTTTGAACATGGAGCAAGCCTGGGCAGGCTGGCCTCCACCCAGCGGGGGGTGCGCGCCAGCCTGGAGGCCTACCGGGATGCCCGGCTCCGCTACCAGAGCGGCCTGACCAACGAAGTCACCCTGTCGCTGACCCAGGACCGACTGATCACCAGCCTGGTGCAGCGGCTGGAGGCCACCGTGGCCGTGAACATCACCTACGCCCGGCTGCTGCGGGAACTGCTGCCGATGCCCACCGACACCGAGGCCGTCGTGCCGGTGCGGCTCACCCTGCCGGAGGGCGCCCGTCAGAAGCTGGGGCCGTGATGAGCCCTGGCAGCGCAACGCTCCGGATCGGCAGCCTGCGGCTGCACCGATCAACGCTCGCCGCTGGAGACGAAGCGTTCGATGCGATAGGCGAGCACCACCACCAGCACCACCAACCAGAACCAGAGCTCCGGTGCATTGGCATTGAGCAGCACCACCAGCAGCACCACTTCGGCCACCAGCCAGGGCAGCTCCCGCCGCAGCGGGCTGGCTTCGCCGGAGGGTGGGGGCGGATTCGGGGTCATGGCCGCGCCCCTGGAGTAGCAGCGTTGGCGGCAGCGCTCGCAGCAGGGCCAGCGTTGGCGGCAGCGCTCGCAGCAGGGCCAGCGCTGGCGGCAGAGGTGGCCGCCGGAGTCTCCTGAAGCGGGCGGCTGCCCTGGCGCAGCTCTCCACGATCCCAGCGTCGATCGAAGCGGAAGGTGCGGAAGCCCCCCGTGAGCGAGCGCAGGCCCGGCAGCAGATAGGAGACCGGGGTGCGCCATTCCACGTAGGCATGGCCGGTGACGGTGAGACCTTCCCGCACCGGGAACACGCTGCTGCCCTGCGACAGGGTCCAGCGGAAGCCATCCAGGCTGGCGGGGTCGCGCTCCAGGCGGATCTCGGCGCGCATCACCGGCCCGCCTTCCACCAGCGAGCGGGCCAGCTGGGGGTTGCCGATCGTGGTGGAGATGTCCTCCTCAGTGGCGGGCAACACGTTGATCTGCCGGACCCGGCCCACGATGCCACCGAAGCGGCTGCGCTGATTCCAGTCGGGCACGATCTCCACAGGCAGATCGAGGCGCAGGCGGCGGGCATCGGCGGGGGGAAAGTAGGCCACGGCGATCAGGGGCCGTGAGCCGCCCCCACGGCCGATCGTGCCCAGCCGTTGGCCCACGGCCACGGTCTGCCCTGGGATCACCTGCAGATCCAGCACCTCGCCATCGCGATCGGCATGCAGGCGGCCGTTGAAGGCCAGCTGCGCCTCAGTGACACGCAACTGGCGGCGCAGATCATCAATGCGAAACCGCCGCTCGAGCGCCGCTGTTTCAAGATTGAGCTTCACCTGCTGAAAGGCGGTGAGCAGGTTCCGCTCCTCGATCGCCACCTGATCGAGGTTGACGGCTGTGGCGGTGAGGCCCTGCTCCACCATCACCACCTCGGAGGAGAGCGGCGCCACCACTTCCCGCTGGCTCAGCCACTCCAGCTGGTTGAGCTTGGCGGCGTAGGTGCTCTTGAGGGCACCGAAGCGGCTGCGGTCAGCGCCCAGCTTGGCAAGGGCAGTGGCAAGCGCCTGCCGTTCGGTGGCGAGGCGTTGGTCGTCGCGGGCGGTGAGCTGGTCGTTCTGCCGTTCGAGCTCCCGCAGGTTGGCCCGCTGCTGCTCGATCTCCCGCTCCAGCACCGGCAGATAGAGCTCCACCAGCACCTGACCGCGCCGCACCCGATCGCCCACGGCCACAGGCAGGCGCCGCACCTGGCCGCCGGCGCGGGCGTCGATCAGGCCGGCACTGCCGGGTAGCAGCAGCACCCCCTTGCCCATCACCTCGGTGGGCACGCGCCAGAAGCAGGCCCAGAGCCCCACCGCACCGACCACGCCACCCAGACACCACGCCACCTTGCGCCGCGGTGGCATCCGCTTCCAGTGGTGAGGCCGCAGCAGGTGCATGGCCGCCAGCTTGGTGGGTCACGGGGTTCCTGTCAGCCCCCGCCCACCCCGGGGGCGGCGCCGGGCAGCGCGGCCAGGGCCGCAGGATCACCGGCGATCGCGGCCGCCAGCAGAGGGGCCAGGGCCGGCACCAGCGCAAACGGCCCGCCGAAGCCGGCGAACACCCACAGTCCCGGGTCGCCCGCCACCGCTCCCACCAGCGGCAGGCCTGGATGCGTGAAGCTCACCGGCACCTGAACGAAGCGACCCGGCAGCTCCGCCAAGGCCGGCAGCAGCCCGGCGAGCGCCTGGCGCAGACACGCTTCGGTGTGGTGGGGGTCGGGGGGCGGGCCCTGGCCCGGGTCGGGGCGCACCAGGGAGCTCTGGCCCAGCAGCCAGCCGGAGCCGCTCGGCGCCCAGCCCACATCAACGCTCAGTTCAGGCGCCTGCAGCTGGGCGGAGCGGTGCTCCAGGCCCTGCCGCTGGCCCAGCAACGGCATCACGATGGTGTCGCCGGGGGGCAGCGCAAGCGGCGGTCGGTCCACCAGGAGCGCTCCGGCCCAGCTGACCCGCAGGCGCTGCGGCAACGACGGCCAGAGCGCGCGGCAACCGGCACCGGCGGCCAGCACCACCTGCCGGGCCGGCAGCGCGGCGCCACTGCCACCCACGCCCGCGCCCATGCGCAGGTTCCAGCCTGCGCGGGTGGGCTCGATCGCCGCCACCTGCTCGCGGAGCAGCCGCACCCCGGCGGCTCGCAACGCCCCGGGCAGGGCGGCAGCCAGCAGGCCCGGATCGACCCTGGCGTAGCTGAGGCGCAGGGTGCCTCCAGGGCCACTTGCGGCCGCCGCCGCCGGACCAGCCGCGCCCGCCAGCGGTGGGCCGTGCTGCAACTGATCGGCCCCGAGGTGCCGGCGGGCCAGGCCCTCCACCTGCTGAAGCACCCCGTCCTGCCGCTGCCGCGCGGCGGCGTCAGCGGCGGCGGGCCAATGCAGCACCAGATCGCAGGAGCGCAGGCCCAGGGGGCCATGGCGCGCCTCCAAGCGGCGCCAGCGGGACGGAGCGGCGGCCATCCAGCTGTCAAGCGGGCCCGGGGGCCCCGCCCACCAGGGGATTCCGCCGTAGCTGAGCGGTGTGGCGGCGGGGCCAGCCCCATCCACCACGATCACCGGCAGACCGAGACCCGCGAGTTCAAGGGCGAGGAGACCACCGGCCAACCCCGCACCGATCACCACCACCGGATCGGTGGCCTCAGAACTGTGCAAGGCCAAATCACCTTCCATGCCGCCAGACCCCTGGAGGCCTTCTCTCCCCCGATAGTGCTGCCTGGGCCCCTCAGATCTGCAGGGTGAAGGAGGTGATCACGTTGTGGAAGAGCTCCTTCACCTTCCCCCAGCGGGCCTCGTTGGTGCTCACCGCCAGGGTGTACAGGCGGCCCCGGTCGGCCACCACGGTGGCCAGTTCGTGGCGGTCGCGATCCACCAGGTGCACCGCGTACTCCAGGTCGTAGAAGGTGTGGCCACCGTCCTGGCGCTCCACCGCTTCCACCAGCTCCGCTTCACGGCCGCTGCCCGCCGGCGCGATCACCACACGCCGCAGCTTCTCGCCCACCGCCACGGCGCTGCCCAGATCACTGAGGTCGTTGGTGGGGTTCACATCGGAAATCACCAGGCTGAGTGTTTCATCGCTGTTGATCAGGTCGTGAAACACCACCTGGGGGCCATCGCTCACCACCACGCGCGTCCAGCCGGTGGGGTAGAGGAAGGCATAACGGCCATCAGGGCTCTGGAAGGCGTTCAGCCCGGCGGCCGCGGCGCTGCAGCCCGCCAGCCCACCCGCGGCGATCAGGGCCCCGAGCAGCACGGCCAGCAGGCGGCTGAACCAGGGCCGGACATCCGGCTGGAGAGAGCGGAGAGGCATGGCGGGAAGCAACGGCGGAATGGGAGAGCACCGGCGCCATTCTGTCGGCCGGCAGGCTGGGGACTGTTGGCAGCGTCTTTAGATTCGGGGTCTTCGCGTCAGTTCTCTGAGCGGCTTCACCCGTCCCCTGGCCCGGCTGATCGATCAGTTTGAGCGCCTGCCGGGCATCGGCCCCCGCACCGCCCAGCGCCTGGCCCTGCATCTGCTGCGCCAACCGGAAGAACAGATCCGCGCCTTCGCCGATGCCCTGCTCGCCGCCCGCAGCCAGGTGGGCCAGTGCCAGCGGTGCTTCCACCTCTCGGCTGAACCGCTTTGCGAGATCTGCCGCCAGCCGGAGCGCCAGAGCGGGCTGCTGTGCGTGGTGGCCGATTCCCGCGATCTGCTGGCGATCGAGCGCACCCGCGAATACAAGGGCAGCTACCACGTGCTTGGTGGCTTGATCTCGCCGATGGATGGCATCGGACCCGAGCTGCTGCACGTGCAACCGCTGGTGAACCGGGTGGATCAGGAAGGCATCAGCGAAGTGATCCTGGCGCTGACACCGAGCGTGGAGGGGGACACCACCAGCCTGTATCTGGCCCGGCTGCTGCGCCCCTTCACCAGCGTGAGCCGGATCGCCTATGGCCTGCCGGTGGGCAGCGAACTGGACTATGCCGATGAGGTCACCCTGGCCCGGGCGATGGAAGGCCGGCGGCGGATGGAGTGATGGATTGCAGGTGGCGGCTGGAGTGATGGAAGGCCAGCGGCGGATGGAAGCACCGCGCTCGATAGCCTGATGGCCATGGGTTCCCGCAGCCGTTACAGCGCCATCCCACCGGCCGAGCGGCTGCCCGCCTGGCTGCGGCGCCCATTGGGCAACGCCTCGGAACTGGAGCGGGTGCAGGCGGTGGTGAAGCAGGAGCGACTGCACACGATCTGCGAGGAGGGACGCTGCCCTAACCGGGGCGAGTGTTATGCAGCAGGAACAGCCACCTTCCTGCTGGGGGGCCCGATCTGCACCCGCAGCTGCGCCTTCTGCCAGGTGGAGAAAGGCCAGGCCCCTCTGCCGATCGACCCGGCCGAGGCCGAGCGGGTGGCGCAGGCGGTGGAGCGCATGGGCCTGCGCTACGTGGTGCTCACCGCCGTGGCCCGCGATGACCAGGCCGATCACGGCGCTTCGATGTTCACCGCCACCATGGCGGCGATCCGGCGGCGCCAGCCACTGATCGCGATCGAAGTGCTCACGCCCGATTTCTGGGGAGGGCACCGGCAGGAGCCCGACGGCCAGGCCGCCCAGCGGCACCGCCTGCAGCAGGTGCTGGCCGCCGGGCCCGCCTGCTTCAACCACAACCTGGAGACGGTGGAGCGGCTGCAGGGGGAGGTGCGGCGCGGCGCCACCTATGCCCGCTCCTTGAACCTGCTGGCGGCGGCGCGGGAGCTGGCGCCCCAGATCCCCACCAAATCCGGGTTGATGCTGGGGCTGGGCGAAACCAACGAGGAAGTGGTGGCCACGCTCCACGATCTCAGGGCCGTGGGCTGCCAGCGCCTGACGCTGGGGCAGTACCTGCGCCCCTCCCTGGCCCACCTGCCGGTGGCGCGCTACTGGACGCCGGCGGAGTTCGAGCGCCTGGGAGCGATCGCCACAACGCTGGGCTTCACCCAGGTGCGCAGCGGCCCCTTGGTGCGCAGCAGCTACCACGCCGTCAGCTGAGCGAGCAGGCCAGGCCGGCAACTGGCCATCAATGCAGGACCAGCTGGCAAGAACGCTTCGCCTGGCGGGCGCGGTTGAGCGCGATCTCAGCGCGGGCAAGCACTTCGGTGGCCTGGGCATCCTCGCGCTCCAACAGTGGCCAATGGGTTTCGATGCCCATGCTGGCGCTCATGAAGGGATCAAACGCCGCTGGATGGGCGATCCTCAGGCCCTGGATCTCGGCCCCCAGCTCTGCGGCCAGGCGATCAGCTTCGCCACCGGTGATTGAAGGCAGCAGCATGGCAAAGGCATCGGCACCGACCCGCGCCACCAAGGGGTTATCTGCACCCAGCCGCCGCGTGAGCAGGCGGGCGACGGCCTGTAGGCAGTCGTCGGCGCAGAAGTGGCCAAAGGTGTCGTTGTAGGCACCAAAGTCATCAAGATCCAGAAGCACCAGAGTGAACGGGTCTCCAGTGACCCGCGACAACGCAATCTGTTGACTGAGCTGCTGCTCGAAGCTGCCTCGATTGGAAAGCGCCGTGAGCGGATCCCGCCACCCCCATTGACGACCTTCATAACCAACGCAGGCCATGATGGCGGGAACCATCGTCACCACGAGCCGGTTAAGCGCCGCCAGTTCCCATAAAAGAAATCCTCCGGGACGTTGCGTGGCCATTGTGAGAATCAACTTGTGGGTCCCATCGCCTCCCAGGGGCACAGCCAGGTAGTCGGTATAACGCTCGCGACGCATATCCCTGGCAAGTGCATAGGGAATATTCTCAGGCTTAAGATTTTCAAGTCGCAGGCGTTGAGGCACTTTGCCTTCACACACCGCATGCAGAATGCTGGTGCGGTGATCCATACCAGCAAAGAACTCACTGCCCCTGAAGAACGAGCGCACCTCCTCAGGGTTCTCCACATCCCACCAATACTGAATGCCACCCTGACCGGTTTCGATCGGCACCAACGCCAAGGCAATGCGGTGCAGCGGGAAGCCTGCGGCCACCAAATGCCTGACGCCATGCAAGAGCAGATCGGCTGGATTGCGGTAAGGGGGAGGGAAGGTTTGATCCGCCTCTAACCAGATCGCCTTGAGTGCGCGAATGGCCTTAAGTTGCAGGTGATGACGGCGCGACGATCCAGAACCGATTAGGGGAGAAGATGACAGCTCATGACCAACATTGAGAAGCGGAAAAGAATCAAACATCAGACGCAGTCCACCAATGACGTGGAGCGTGACTGGATCAGCGCGAGCGTACTGGAAGCGTTTTTTGGCCTACCCACAAGATAACCCTGAATGTAGTCACAACCAAGCTTTTTCAGCACATCTAATTGCTCTTGCCGCTCCACGCCTTCAGCGATCGCATGAAGACCCAGTGCCTTGGCCATGCTGAGAACGGCTTTCACGATCACTTCATCTTCCTGGCTTCGACCCAGGCCTTCAATAAAGGAGCGATCAATTTTGAGAATTTCAACTGGCAACTGCTTGAGGTAACGCATGGAGGTATAGCCAGAGCCGAAGTCGTCAATGGCCAGGTTGGCACCCAACGCCTTGATCTGACGAAAGGCGCGGAGAGTGGCTTCAACATCTTCAATCAGCATTGTTTCTGTGATTTCGATGTAGAGGCGATCCGGTGGAAAGCCTGACTCAAACAACGCCATGGCAATCTGCTGAGGCGTGCCCGGATCGAGCAAGCTGCGCACAGAGAGATTCACCGACAGTCCCAGACTCTGATCTGGACAGACCGCATAACAACGGGCCATGTGCTTGCAGGCCAGTTGAAGCACGATCGTGTCAATCTGCACGATCAAACCACTCTCTTCAGCCACTGGAATGAATTCACCAGGCGTGATCAGGCCATGCATCGGATGCTTCCAACGTGCCAGCGCTTCAAAGCCAAGGATCCGCTGATCATGCACATGAAAGATTGGCTGGAAGTAGCAGACGATTTCGCCAGCTGCCAGAGCTCGCCTGAGGTCCTGCTCCATCGTTGCCGCTTTCAAGGCGGTGTTTCGCATCTGCTGGTCGAAGTACGCCAGGCAACCCCGGCCATTGGCCTTGGCCTTGTACATCGCCATATCGGCATTTTCGATGAGCACTTCGGCGCTGTCCTTGCCGTTCGCGATAGCCACCCCAATCGAGGCCGAATGGCTGAGCAACTTGTTGCCGATTGTCATCGGCCGGCCGATCAGATCAATAATGCGCGCCCCAAGCGCCTGCACCGACTCCTGGGAACAATTTGAACTCACGATGATGAACTCATCCCCGGAAAGACGCCCCACCAGATCGCCGGACCGCACGCACTGCCGCAGGCACTTGGCCACGGTGATCAGGAAACGATCTCCGGTGGTATGGCCATGGGCGTCATTGATCAGTTTGAAGCGATCGATGTCGATGAAAAGAACCGCCACGGCTCCTTTGGAGCCACTGCTGCGCAGGTTCATCTCCAGGCTGAGCGCCAGTTGGCTCAGAACGTGGGTGCGGTTCGGCAGCCCCGTGAGCATGTCGTAGCTCGACTGATCAAGGGCCGCCCGCGTAGCAGAGCGCTCCGCCAGCATCGACTTGCCGACCTGGGCACACAGCTGCAGGCTCTGGGCCAGGGCCTCCAGCAGCCAGCGCTCCTGCAGGTCGAATGGGGTCTGGAAGCGGGCGACCAACAACACGTCCAGGCCGGGAAGCTGGCACCAGTGCACCTGCCGCAGCCCGGTGGCCAGCCGGATTTCCGTGGGGCGATCCGCAGCCACCCGCAGCAGCAGTGCCTGATCCTCCGCACTCAGGCCAACAGAACAGCGAAAGGACTGATTGGTGATCAGCGCAGCGACATCGGCCTTAAGGGCGAGAGCCAGCTGGTCGACCACCTCATTGGTGGTGGAGGGATCTTCGATCGAGAAGGCAGCCAGGATCGCCGCGTGTGCCCTGAGCGACCAGGGAATGCCCGAGGCGGCGTGCTCGTTCTCGATCCTCATGGCACCCGCCTCATGGCACCCCAGCCGGCAGGGAAAGCCGGTGCCACGGACCCCGGCCCACTCGCCCAGCCCCTACCCAAGGCACGGAAGCTGATGGCAAAGGCCAGGAATAGAGGCGAAAAGCGGGCACAGCATCACCAAAGAGGATGTTGGCGGGGTGGCCTGGTGAAGCCGACGAGCCGGTGACATGACGGCGGCGAATCAGGCATACGCCGTGAACGCCCACAGGAATCACTGAAACTTCAGTGATAGAGGTCTGAGCCTAGCCAATGCTGTCCGATCGTTCTGGTGTGCATTGCGACAGAGTGGTTCTGGCTTCCTCAGCCTCCACTCCTTCCGCGCGGGGCCACTCCCGCAGGCCGCGGGCCAGCCGGTCAAGGCCTTCAGCCAACACCCCCGCCGAGGTGGCGAAGCAGAGGCGCACATGGCCGGCGGCACCGGCCCCGAACCAGCGCGGGCTGCCGGGCACCACGGCCAGAAGATGGCGCCGCAGCAACCAGTCCGTGAGCGGCTCCACGCCCCTCTCTCCCGCAGGAACGCGCACAAGCGCCACGTAGGTGGCATCGGGGGTTTCCACCTGGACGCCAGGCATGGCGCGCAGCAGTGTGATGGCCTGATTGCGCCGCTCCAGCAGATGCTGCTGAAAGGCCTGCAACCAACGCAGGCCCTCCGGGGAATAGGCCGCCTCCGCCGCCACCTGGCTGAGGGTGGCGACTCCCGCCACGGTGGCGGGCTGCTCACTGGCGGCCAGCATCCGGGCACTGGCGTCGGCGTCGGTCATGGCCACGTAGCCCACACGCAGACCTGCCAGGGCAAAGGATTTCGAGAAGCCATGCACCACGGCGCCCTGGGCCGCCAGCGCCGGCTCGAGCGCCAGCCAGCTGGTGAACACAGCCGGCGGGTACACCACCTCACTCCAGATCTCATCACTGAGCACGCGGATGCCGCGCTCCAGGCAGAAATGGCCCAGTGCCTCTAGCTCATCGCGCCGAAAACAGCGCCCCAGCGGGTTGTGGGGGTTGCACAGGCAAAGCATGCGGGTGCGTGGGCTGATCAGCCGCTCAAGCGCCTCCAGGTCGAGCGGGGCATGGCGATCCAGGCCCCAGAACAGGGGAATACCGCCAGCGGCCCGCACGGTGTGGGCGAAGAGAAAATCGGCCGGATCCCCCACCACCGCCTCCTCCCCCGGGCTGAGCCACTGGCGGGCCACCATGGCCAGCCCGGCGGCGGCGCTGTCGACGGCGATCACCCCTGCCGCGCTCACGTCAGCGCCCCGCTCCTGGCGCAGATAGGTGGCCACGCCAGCACGAAAGGAGGGCAACCCGCCTGGGGGGCCATAGCTGAACACCCCGCTGCTGGCGTAGCGGATCACGGCCTCTTTGATCACGGGAGCCGCGGGAAAATCGGGGTCTGCGGCCGTGAGCGGAATCACCCCTTCGGGCTGCTCCGCCCAGCGCATGTTGTAGGCCCGCTCTCGGAGCAGCTCAAAGGGAACGACGGCATCGTCGAAACAAAAGGGTTCACCCACCTTCACTTGGCCAGCGGTAAAGAGGCACTCTCAAGCTCGGTGGGGGGGCGCACGAACTGGGCCGCCATGGAGCGGCCCGCATGCAGATAGTGCTTCAGCGACGGGTGGCGCTTGTGGTGGTAGGTGCTCAAGGCCCGGTTGAGATGGGCAGGTTGGCGGCAGGCCAACAGCTGCTCGGAGAGGCAGACGGCATCCTCGAGCGCCGTGTTTGCTCCTTGGCTGGTGAAAGGCAACAGCGGATGGGCGGCATCACCTGCCAGCACCAGGTTGCCCCGCGCCAGACGGGGGGGAGGGTCGATGTCGAGCGGCTGCCAGAGATGGGGCAGGGAAGGATGGGTGGCTTCGATCGTTTCCCGCACGAACTGAGGAAAGCGGCACAGATGGATGTCAAGGAAGGCGGAGATGGCCCCGGGCTCCGGGGGGGCGAAGCGGTGGCTGTCGAACTGCACGAACCAGATCACACGCCCCTTGGTCAGGGGCACCAGCCCGACCGCAAACCCACCGCAGGGGTCAAGCACCTTGACGAAGCGATGGCCCAAGGTGGCAGCCACGGCGGGCAGGTGGACACAGGCGACAATCTCGTTGACCCGGGCGCGGCGCGGTGTCACGGCGGGGCGATCGGCGGTGAGGACGGCGCGGCAGCGGGAGTTGACCCCATCTGCGCCGACGAACACATCAGCGCGATGGCGCACGAGCGAGTCCTGGCCGCCACAGGAGAAGGAGGCCGAGAGCATGCGGTCGTGGTCGTGCTCGAAGGCTTCAAAGCGGTGGTTGAACTGAATCACCCCGGCAGGCAGACCCTCGGCCAGTGCACGCAGCAGCGAGGGACGGTCGACCGCGATCGTGTGGGTGACGGCGTGCTGGGCAATCGAACGCCCACAGGACGAAAGAATGGAGACCCGCTCAAGCGAATGGCCGATGCCACTGGCCAACACATCGATGCCAAGCGATTTCAAGGCGCGCTGGCCGTTTTCCAGCACCAGGAAGCCGAAGCCCTGGCGGTCCATGGTGGTGGAGCGCTCATAGACCTGCACGCGGTCGCCACCGCCGGCACCACCCCGGCAGAGCGAACGTGCCAGAGCAAGGCCGGCCACACCGCCGCCAATGACGGCCACCTTCAGCTCAGAAAGACCAAAGGCCCCCATCAGCCTTGACTCCGGTGAATTCAGATTTCAGAAACCAGATCTTGTCGTGAGCAACGGAAAGCGCATGCATCAAAGAACACGTTCACGATGCTTTTGGAGCCCACTAAGGCAAGCCAAAGGAATGATTCAGTGGGATTAAAATGTGAATCTGGCAAAAATTTCCTGAGAACTGCTTGACTTGACTCCCTCGGTGCCGACCAAGGCAGCCCCTAGAGCAACACCATTGGCATGGGCCGCGGCAGATGGCTTGATCGAGAGTCTCGCTTGCAGCTTGAGAAGCACCTGCCTGCCAAAGCAAACGGGGCGAGATTCAGGCCATCGGCATCAACGGATTCGGACGAATCGGCAGGCATGTGTTTCGCCGCGGCTTCGAAGTCGAAGGCATTCCTGTGGTCGGCATCAACAATCCCCTGGAGATCGATGACATCGCCTACAGGCTCCACTACGACTCCACCGATGGACGCTGCTTGGGGCAGGTAGGGATCGACGGCAACGACCTGAACGTGAACAGCCCGTCGGTGATAACCAGTGATCACAACGCGTGGGGCTATTCCTGCAAAGGCCTCGATTTCATTGGCCCCATCGCCAGCCGCTGAGCCAAGCGGGAGGAGCGCCGCAGGCCTTCGCTGCAGCGGCCTGACATCAACAGGCCGGAGCCGCCCCACACCAGCCGCAGGGGCAGGTCGCCCACGCGGGCGGCCAGCTCCCGTTGCGGCGTGAAGCCAAGCCGGCGGAAATAACGCACCAGGCGGCGATGCTGGCGCTCCTCATCGCGGATCGCCAGCAGGCGTGCGCGCCGGCAGGGGGTGGCCTCCAGCGCCCAGGCGAATGTGGCCGCCCAGATCAGCGGGCCCACCGCCGGTGGTGCCTGCACCACGCGCATGGTGTCGAGCTGCAGGCCGGCGGCGGTGGGCAGGGCCCAGCCCTTGAGCTCACCGACCAGGGCGGGTGGGCCTTCCGGCCGGACGCAAGCCACCCCGACCCGCAGCGTCCATACCCCCAGGCGCCGGTCCACCTGCAACCGCAGCAGCAGGCCGTTGGCCGCCGCCCAGCGCTCCAGATCGCCCAGCGACGGCAGCGGGCCGAGAGCAGGCACTGCACTGCTCATGCCGCCTGCCGCGCTGCCGTGAGTGGCTCCGCCGCCACCACCGCGTCGAGGGCCAGGGGGCCGTGGATGTGGGGGAACAGCTCCGCGCTGCCGGCTGGGGACTCCAGCCGCAGGGGCACCGCGAGCCGGGCAGGGTCAATCGAGAGCAGCACCAGATCGGGGCCATCGGCGTAGAAGCGGGCCTGGGTAGCCGCCAGCTGATGGGCAAAGCAGGCATGGATGAAGCCCACCTGCTCCAGGCTGCGGCCACGGGTGGAGCGGCAGTACACACCGGCGCGGATGGCTTCCTGCCAGTCGGCCGCCAGGGCCAGGTGGTGGATCAGGCGCCCGGTGGGGAAGGGTTGGCCGGGAGCTTCAGCGCTCCAGGGCTGCTGCAGGGCCATCACCGCCGCCAACGGGGCGCTGGCGAGGAACCGGCCCAGCCAGGACTGCAACGCCGCCAGTCCAGGGAGGGCGTCGAAGGCAGCGGGATCCGCCAGCCGGAACTGGCGCACGAAGGGCAGCAGAGCGACATCGGCCAGCGACGGCCTGGCCCCCAGCAGCCAGGCATCCCCGTGGGCGGGCGCCGCCTGCTCTTGCCGCCGGTTCCAGTCGCCGAGCACCTGCAGGGCCGCTTCGCGATGGGCCAATGGGTCGGCGCCGGGATGGCGGCTGGCGTATTTGTAGCGATCGAGATGGTGCTTGAACACCTCGTCGTTGCAGCGGATCAAGGCGGCCAGCTCCCGCTGCGCCTCCGCCGCAGGCCCAACTGGTTCACCGGAGGGGGTGTTGTCACGGCGCAGCAGCCAGTCGTCGGGATCGTGCTGCCGCAGCGCCCAGGCCATGATCTCCAGGCTTTGCTCGATCACCGGGCCATCCGGCAGCACCAGCACCGGCACCGTGCCCTTGGGCGAGGCCTGCAGCAGCTCCGGCGGCTTGGCCGCCAGCCGCACCTCACGCAACTCCACCAGCAGGCCGGCCCGCTCGATCGCCAGCCGTGCCCGGATCGCGTAGGGGCAGCGGCGGAAGCTGTAGAGCACCGGGAGAGAGCCGCTCATGGGCACGGGGAGCCGCCCGCCCGCCCGCCAAGACCAGCAGGCTCAGCATCAGCCGCGCCGGCTCCGGCACCGATGTGCCGGCCCCCGCGGCTGGCGGCCAGCACACTTTGCCGCTGGCGTTCAGCGAAACGGGCCCGGTCGGCGTCGCTGAAGCGATTGCGGCAGTGCCGGCAGCTCACCCCCTGCAGATAACTGTCGAGCTGGCGATCCGCTGGCGAGAGCGGCAGACCACACGCGTGGCAGAGGCTGAAGCCTCCGGGCTCAAGCCGGTGGTTCAGTGCCACCCGTTGGTCGAATACATAACACTCGCCCTGCCAATGGCTCTGCTCGGGAGGCACCTCCTCCAGATAGCGCAGGATGCCCCCCTGCAGGTGATGCACCCCCTCAAAGCCCTGCTGACGCAGATAGGCGGTGGCCTTTTCGCAGCGGATTCCGCCTGTGCAGAACAGGGCCAGCCGCTCGGGGCGGCGGGCGGCCACCAGGGGGGCCAACTCCTGATCCACCCACTGGGGGAACTCCCGGAAGCTCTCCAGGCCCGGATCGATCGCTCCGGCAAAGCTGCCGAGCGCCACCTCATAGCTGTTGCGGGTGTCGATCACCAGCGTGGTGGGATCGGCGATCAGCTCCTGCCAGGCCTGGGGCGGCACGGGGGTGCCGGGCCTGGAGGCCGGCTCCGCTGCCGGCGGGGGCGTCAGCTGCACAGAAGCGCAGCCCATCGTGACGATCTCCCGTTTCAGCCGCACTTTGAGGCGATGGAAGGCCTGGTCCCCACTCCAGGAGGTTCTGGCCTCCAGATCGGCCAGGCCGCTCTGGCGCCGCAGCAGCTCCAGCAGGCCTTCCACGCCGGCGGCGCTGCCGCAGATGGTGCCGTTGACCCCTTCGTCCGCCACCAGGACCGTGCCCCGCAGCCCAGCCGCCAGGCCGGCCTGCAGCAGTTCCTGGCGCAGCGCAACGGGCTGGTGGATGGGGGTGAAGCGGTAGAAGGCCGCCACCCGGAACGGCAGCGCAGGCTCAGCCAGAAGTCACCGCCCGGCCGGGGGCCTGCTTGGATTCCCCAGTCGACGGCTCGGACTCCTCAGCCGACAGCTCGCTCCATTGAGCGCGTACACCGGCCGCCGCCAGCAGGGCCCGATCGGCGTCCACGTCGGGGTTGCCAGTGGTGAGCAGGGTGTCGCCGTAGAAGATCGAATCGGCCCCGGCCTGCAGGCAGAGAATCTGCGCCTCGCGGCTGAGCGCCGTGCGACCGGCGCTCAGCCGCACCCGGCTGTGGGGCATGAGGATCCGGGCGGTGGCCACCATGCGCACCAGGTCGAGCGGATCCAGCGGCGGCTGCTCTTCCAGCGGGGTGCCCTCCACCGCCACCAGAGCGTTGATCGGCACGCTCTCGGGATGGGGATCGAGGCTGGCGAGCACCTGCAGCAGACCGGCCCGGTCGTTGCTGGTTTCGCCCATGCCGATGATGCCGCCGCAGCAGAGGGTGATGCCGGCCCGGCGCACCCGCTCCAGCGTTTCCAGCCGCTCCTGGTAGGTGCGGGTGGTGATGATCCGGTGGTAGTGCTCCGGGCTGGTGTCGAGGTTGTGGTTGTAGGCGGTGAGGCCCGCCTCCGCCAGCCGCGCCGCCTGGGCGTCGGTGAGCATGCCAGCGGTGACACAGGCCTCCAGGCCCAGCTGCCGCACGCCGCGCACCATGGCGAGCATCGCTTCAAACGGTGCCCCCTCGCGGATCTCGCGCCAGGCCCAGCCCATGCAGAAGCGATCGGCACCGGCCTGCTTCGCCGCCCGCGCCCGGGCCAGCACCAGCTCCACATCGCGCTCCGGCTGGCCGGTCACATCGGCGCTGTGGTGCATCGACTGGGGGCAATAGGCGCAGTCCTCCTCGCAGCCGCCGGTTTTGACGCTCAGCAGCGAGGCCAGCTGCACGTGATAGCCGGGGTTGGCACGGCGGTGCACCTGCTGGGCGCGCCAGAGCAGCTCCAGCAAGGGGGCTTCCAGCAGCGCCTGAATCTCGTCCCGGCTCCAGTCGTGGCGAATCGGAACCGGCGTGGTTTCAAGCGCAGCGTCGGGCGCAGGTGCCTGTGGGGAGGCTTCTGCCGCACGGGCGGTGCCGCTGGAGAGGGTGGGAGAAGCGATCAAGGCGACTGGGGAGGGAGGAAGGATCAGGCGGACAGCGGAGCGACGCCACCGAAGCGCCGCTGGCGACTTTGATAATCGTTCAAGGCCCGCAACAGGGCGTCTTCGTTGAAATCGGGCCAGAGCACATCGGTGATGTGGATCTCGGCGTAGGCGAGCTGCCAGAGCAGGAAGTTGCTGATCCGGTATTCGCCGCTGGTGCGGATCAGCAGATCGGGATCCACCTCATCGGCGGTCTGCAGTTCAGCGGCAAAGGCCTGCTCGTCGATGTTGGCCGGATCCAGTTCGCCGCGGGCCACCTGATCGGCCAGCCGTCGCGCCGCCTGCACCAGCTCGCGGCGGCCGCCGTAGTTGGTGCAGACGTTGAAGTGAATGCCGCTGTTCTCGGCCGTGCGCCGCGTGGCGGAGGCGATCAACTCCTGCAGGCCGGGTGGCAGTTGCTCAAGGTCGCCGAGGAAGCGGATGCGCACCTGTTCGCGGTCAAGGGCCTCAAGCTCGCGGGCCAGCACCCGCTCGAACAGGGTCATCAGGAAGCTCACCTCCTCGCCAGGGCGGTTCCAGTTCTCGGTGGAGAAGGCATAGGCCGTGAGGGCGCCGATGCCCCAGTCGCTGCAGAGGCGGAGGGTGCGCTTGAGGGCTTCGACCCCCTCGCGGTGCCCCATCACCCGTGGCAAGTTGCGCTGGCGGGCCCAGCGGCCATTGCCATCCATGATCACGGCCACGTGGGCCGGCAAACGGGTGGGATCCAGCTCGGACGGCACGGCCCTCAAGGGCTGCGGATGCGCCTGGATCAGGGGAGTGGTCGCCGGGGAGCGACTCATGCGCGTGACTCTGGCGTGTCCTTCGACACGCTACGTCCCGTGGGCAGCGCCACCACCGTGCCGTGCCCGGACTTCGGCGTGGGCTTGGTGGTGGGCTGGGCCAAGGCGAGGCTGAGCAGCTCCCGCAGGCGGCTGCTGGTGATCGGCCGCTCCAGCCGGCCATGGCGCGCCAGCGAGAGGGTGCCCGTTTCCTCCGACACCACGATGCAGAGGCAGCGGTCGAAGCGCTCGGTGATGCCGAGGGCTGCCAGGTGGCGGGTGCCGTAGCGGGTGAGGCCCTGCCGGGACAGGGGCAGGATCACCCCCGCCGAAAGGATGCGGTTGCCCCGCACCAACAGGGCGCCGTCGTGCAGCGGCGTATCAGCTGCAAACAGGTTGAGGATCAGATCCACCGACAGCACGGCGTCGAGATCGATGCCGGGATTGAGAAAATCTTCCGGACGGAGATCACTACCGAGATCCACGAGCATCAGTGCACCACGGCGATGCTGCGACAAGCAGCCTGCGGCTTCGGTGAGCACCGCCACAGAACCGGACACCGCCGCATCCGCCGCCTGGCTGCCGAGCAGCACATCAAGCCGGCCGGTGCCGAGCAGCTCCATCAGGCGGCGCAGTTCGCCTTGCCAGAGGATCGCCAGCGCCAGGCTGCACCCGAGCACCACCGCTTCCAACAGACGCGTGGTGAGCGGCAACACGGCGATGCGCTGCACCACCCACACCAGCGCCACCAGGAACAACCAGCCCCGCAGCAGCCACAGCGTGCGGGGCTCGCGCACCCTTGCCAGCAGCAACACCCCCAAGGAGGAGGCCAGCACGACATCGAGAATCAGGCGCACGTCGAGGAGCTTCAGCCAGATCACCCGCAGCCCCCAGCCAATCTGGGCTCAGGGTACCGGCGTCAACCGCTCTGGCAGGACGTCGTAGCGCAGCAGCTCGTCCGGTCGCTCCCGCCGCTGCACCAGTTCGGCCCGTCCTCCCTGCACCAGAACGGCGGCAGGGCGGGGAATGCGGTTGTAGTTGGAGGCCATCGAAGCGTTGTAGGCCCCGGTGGCGAACACCACCAGCACGTCACCGGGGGCGGAGGCGGGCAGGGCCAGCTCCTTGAGCAGCACGTCGCCGGATTCGCAGTGCTTGCCAGCCAGGGTGACCGTTTCAGCGGCGGTGGCGTTGGGGCGATCGGCCAGCACGGCGGTGTAGGCCGACTGATAAGTGATCGGCCGCGGGTTGTCGCTCATCCCCCCATCCACAGATACATAGGTGCGCAGGCCGGGAATCTCCTTGCGGCTGCCGATCGTGTAGAGGGTGAGGCCGGCGGTGGCCACCAGGGAACGGCCCGGTTCGCAGAGCAGCCGCGGCAGCTCCAGATCCCGCTCCAGGCAGGCGGCCGCCACGGCCTGGGCCACGCCCTGCACCCACGCCTGGATCGTGGGGGGATCATCGCCAGCCACATAGCGGATCCCCAGACCCCCACCCACATTCAGATCGGTGCAGGGATGGCCGAGCGAGCGGGCCAGGGCCAGCGCATCGGCCATCACGCCCGCCAGGTCGCGGTGGGGCTGCAGCTCGAAGATCTGGGAGCCAATGTGGGCATGCAGGCCAGTCAGCCGCGCCCAGGGACACTCCGCTAGATGGCGCAGCACCTGCTCAAGTTGGTCGGGGTCGAAGCCGAATTTGCTGTCGAGGTGGCCGGTGCGGATGTACTCGTGGGTGTGGCACTCGATGCCGGGCGTGAACCGCAGCATCAGCGCTGCCGGCCGCTCCGCCGTGGCGATCGTGGCGAGCAGCTCCAGATCACGCCAGTTGTCGGCCACCACGGTGACCCCGTGCTCCACCGCCAGCGCCAGCTCCTCCAGCGATTTGTTGTTGCCGTGCAGCACGATCCGCTCCGGTGGCATGCCACCACCGAGTGCCGTGAGCAGTTCACCGGACGAGACGGCATCCAGGCCAAGGCCCTCGGAGGCCACCAGGGCCGTGATCGCCAGGCTGCTGTTGGCCTTGGAGGCGTAGAGCGCCAGCGAGCGGCCGGGATAGCAGGCATCGAGCGCCTCACGGTAGGCGCGGCAGCTGGCCCGAAGCGTGTCCTCGTCGAGCACATAGAGCGGTGTGCCATAAGTGCGAGCCAGGTCGCTCAGGCGGCAGCCCCCCACCACCAGGGCCCCATCGGGCGCGCAGGTGGTGCTGATCGGCGTCAGGTTGCGGTTCGGGCTGGCCGCCTCGATGGCACCGATCGCACTGGTGGGGGGCATCCTTGAAAGGGTCCGGGTCAGCGCCAATCGTAAGGATGTCTCCGGAAGCTGCTGTCGACGGCACAGAAGCAGACGCGCAAGCGCCGCCGCGAAGGCTGGGGCCGGCCGATCTGGAGGCCTGCCTCAGCCTCGACCGACTGGCGCTGGGCGGGCTGTGGGACCGGGAGCAGTGGCAGGCCGAACTGAAGACCACAGGCCGGCTCTGCCTCGGCCTCGATGGCCCAGGGGGGCTGGAGGCAATGGCCAGCGGCTGGCTGGTGGTCGATGAACTGCAGATCATGGTGGTGGCGGTGCATCCCGCCTGCCGCCAGCGTGGCCGGGGCCAGCGCCTGCTCAGGGCCCTGCTGCAGGAGGCCCGCCAACGGGAAGCGCAGCGGGCCACCCTGGAGGTGGCCGCTGGCAACACCGCCGCCCAGGCCCTGTATGCCGCCCTGGGATTTCGCACCCAGGGACGGCGTTGCCGTTACTACCGCACTGGAGAGGATGCTCTGATCCAATGCCTGGGGCTGGCGGGGATGGTTGGAACGCCGCCTGCACCGCTGGGTTTCAGCGTTGAATGACTGCTTGATGAGGTACGGATTGCCGCCCTTCGTTGATGTGAAAGCACCAACAGTTTTGGGCGGCAAGGTATGCACATCTGCTGGCGTGATCCTTGGTGCGGCAATGGATCTGGACATGTCCAGCCGAAGATCACAAACACCCTCTCAGCCCTGATAGGTTGGATGCACTTGCATCAGGTCCCGCCCATGTTCGAGCGGTTTACCGAGAAAGCCATCAAGGTGATCATGCTGGCCCAGGAAGAGGCCCGCAGGTTGGGTCACAACTTCGTGGGCACCGAGCAGATCCTGCTGGGCCTGATCGGCGAAGGCACCGGCGTGGCGGCCAAGGTCCTGAAATCCATGGGGGTCAACCTCAAGGACGCCCGCGTGGAGGTTGAAAAAATCATCGGCCGCGGCTCCGGCTTCGTGGCCGTGGAGATTCCCTTCACGCCCCGCGCCAAGCGGGTGCTTGAGCTTTCGCTTGAAGAAGCCCGCCAGTTGGGCCACAACTACATCGGCACCGAGCACCTGCTGCTCGGTCTGATCCGGGAGGGTGAAGGAGTCGCCGCCCGGGTGCTTGAAAACCTCGGCGTGGACCTCGCCAAGGTGCGCACCCAGGTGATCCGCATGCTTGGCGAAACCGCCGAGGTGGCTGCCGGCAGCGGCAGCAAGGGGTCCACCAAAACCCCCACCCTCGATGAATTCGGCAGCAACCTCACCCAGCTGGCCACCGAAGGCAAGCTGGATCCGGTGGTGGGCCGTCACAACGAAATCGACCGGGTGGTGCAGATCCTCGGCCGCCGCACCAAAAACAACCCGGTGCTGATCGGCGAACCCGGCGTGGGCAAAACCGCCATCGCCGAAGGGCTCGCCCAACGCATCATTCTCGGCGAAGTCCCCGACATCCTCGAGGACAAGCGCGTGCTCACGCTTGACATCGGCCTGCTGGTGGCAGGCACGAAGTACCGAGGTGAGTTTGAAGAGCGGCTCAAAAAGATCATGGAAGAGATCAGGAGCGCCGGCAACGTCATCCTTGTGATCGACGAAGTCCACACCCTGATCGGTGCCGGCGCTGCCGAGGGCGCGATCGATGCCGCCAACATCCTCAAACCTGCCCTCGCCCGTGGCGAGCTGCAGTGCATCGGCGCCACCACCCTGGACGAATACCGGAAGCACATCGAGCGCGATGCGGCCCTTGAGCGCCGCTTCCAGCCGGTGATGGTGGGCGAACCCACCGTGCTCGATACCATCGAGATCCTGCGCGGCCTGCGTGAGCGCTACGAACAGCATCACCGCCTGAAGATCAGCGATGAGGCTCTCGTGGCCGCCGCCACCTTGGGCGACCGCTACATCTCCGATCGTTTCCTGCCCGACAAGGCGATTGACCTCGTCGATGAAGCCGGCAGCCGCGTGCGCCTGCTCAACTCGAAGCTGCCGCCGGCTGCCAAGGAGCTCGACAAGCAACTGCGCTCGGTGCAGAAGCAGAAAGAAGATTCCGTCCGCGAGCAGGATTTCACCAAGGCGGGTGAACTGCGTGACAAGGAAGTGGAGCTGCGCGAGCAGATCCGCTCCATTCTTCAGGCCCGCCGCGACGAACAACCAGCTGCCTCTGAGGGCGGCGATGCTGCCGGCTCCGAAAACGCCGGCTCCATTGAGCTGCCCCTGGCCGGTGCCGGCGGCGACCGCAGCCCTGTGGTCACCGAGGAAGACATCGCCCAGATTGTGGCCTCCTGGACCGGCGTACCGGTGCAGAAGCTCACCGAAAGCGAATCGGTGAAGCTGCTCAACATGGAGGAGACCCTCCACCAGCGCCTGATCGGCCAGGACGAAGCCGTCAAGGCGGTGTCCAAGGCGATCCGCCGCGCCCGGGTGGGCCTCAAGAACCCCAACCGCCCGATCGCCAGCTTCATCTTCTCCGGCCCTACGGGCGTGGGCAAAACCGAGCTCACCAAGGCATTGGCGGCTTACTTCTTCGGCAGCGAGGAGTCGATGATCCGGCTCGACATGTCGGAGTTCATGGAGCGGCACACCGTCAGCAAGCTGATCGGCTCCCCTCCGGGCTATGTCGGCTTCAACGAAGGCGGCCAGCTCACCGAAGCGGTGCGGCGCCGGCCGTACACCGTGGTGCTCTTCGACGAAATCGAGAAGGCCCACCCCGATGTGTTCAACCTGTTGCTTCAGCTGCTGGAAGATGGCCGCCTCACCGACTCCAAAGGCCGTACGGTTGACTTCAAGAACACCCTGATCATCATGACCTCGAACATCGGTTCGAAGGTGATTGAGAAAGGCGGTGGTGGTCTGGGCTTCGAATTCTCCGGCGCCGCCGCTGAAGAAACCCAGTACAACCGCATCCGCTCGCTGGTGAACGAAGAGCTGAAGCAGTACTTCCGCCCTGAATTCCTCAACCGTCTCGATGAGATCATCGTCTTCCGTCAACTCACCCGCGACGAGGTGAAGGTGATCGCCGACATCATGTTGCGCGAAGTGTTCGGCAGGATGCAGGAGAAAGGCATCGGACTTTCTGTCACCGAAGCCTTCAAGGAGCGCCTGGTGGAAGAGGGCTACAACCCCAGTTACGGGGCTCGTCCGCTGCGCCGTGCCGTGATGCGCCTGCTGGAGGATTCGCTGGCCGAGGAATTCCTCTCCGGTCGCCTCAAGGATGGCGATACGGCGATCGTCGATGTCGACGACAACAAACAGGTGGTGATCCGCCACCAGGCGATCGTGCCCGAGCCCGAACTGGCTGCCGCCAGCGCCTGATCACCCGCGCTTAGGTCCTTTCATTCATCAGCGGGAGTTCATCGGACTCCCGCTTTTTTCTTACCTTGCCACCGCCATTAAAGGTGCTTTTGGCTAACATCCAAACGTTGCCGAATCTCTGGCCCCGTGCCACTGAACTGAGTGCAGCGGCAGGGGGCGGCGTCGCCGTTCTACGACCAAAAGCCGCCGACTAGATTGTGGGGATGAGCATCAGCTTGAGCGAACATCTGATCGCCCCTGCCCGCGTGGTGCGGGGTGAAGGCGCCTGGGAAGCCTGCCTGCCGGCCATCGGTGCCCTCTGCCGTCGCCCCCTGCTGCTGGGCCGCAGCTGCGCCACCGAAGCCCTGCGTGAAGGGCTGGCGGCGGACCTACGCCGGCTGGGGCTTGATCCCCTGGTCGCCCAGCTGCAGTTCGATTGCTGCGAAGAGGATCTGCGGCGGCTGCAGCAAGCCGTGATAGCGGCGAACGCTGAACCGATGGCGGCGGGCCCCATTGACGCGGTGCTGGCGGCCGGTGGCGGCAAGGTGATGGATGCGGGCAAGCTGTTGGCCGATCGGCTCGGCCTGCCCTGCATCACCGTGCCCACCAGCGCCGCCACCTGCGCGGGCTGGACCGCCCTGGCGAACCTCTATTCCCCCGCCGGAGCCTTCATTGGCGATGTGAGCCTTCAGCGGTCTCCCGCGTTGCTGGTGTTCGATCACCGCCTGATCCTGCAGGCGCCGCCCCGCACCCTGGCCAGCGGCCTCGCCGATGCCATGGCCAAGTGGTATGAGGCGGCGGTGAGCAGCGCCTACAGCACCGATGGCCTCGTGCACCAGGCGGTGCAGATGGCCCGGGTGCTCCGCGATCAGCTCCTGTTGGAGGGCCAGGAGGCCATGGCCCAGCCGGGCGGTGACGCCTGGGCGCGGGTGGCTGAGGCCTGCGGGCTGACCGCCGGCGTGATCGGCGGCCTGGGCGGCGCCCGCTGCCGCACCGTGGGCGCCCATGCGGTGCACAACGGTCTTACCCAGCTAGCGGCCAGCCATGGCCGCCTGCATGGCGAAAAGGTGGGGTTCGGCATCCTGGTGCAACTGCGCCTGGAGGAGCTGGTGGGCAGCAACCGCCTCGCGTCCCAGGCGCGGCGCCAGTTGCTGGGTTTCTTCCGCCAGTTGTCGCTGCCGGTCACCCTGGCGGAGCTGGGTCTAGCGGAGGCGCCGCTCAACGATCTGCAACGGGTGTGCAGCTTCGCCTGCCAGCCGGGATCGGATCTGCACAGGCTGCCGTTTGCCGTGAGCCCGGCTGATCTACTGGGCGCGCTGGTGAGCACCGATGCGGCCATCGAGCAGCCGGCCAACGCCGACGCCAACCGTTGAGCAGCCCACGGCCTGACGGCAGGGCGCTGGTGGAAGCCGCAGCCAGGAACCTGCTGGATCCGCAGGGGCGTCAGCTGGCGGCGGCGGTGCAGTGGTGGGATCTGCCGGGCTCGGCCGGGCCTTTCCCGGTGGCGGTACTGGGGAAGGGCCCGCCGGTACTGCTGCTGCACGGCTTCGACAGCAGTTTCCTGGAATTTCGGCGGCTCGCCCCCCTGCTGGCCAGCCGCGCCACGCTGCTGATTCCCGATCTGTTCGGCTTCGGCTTCACGCCGCGGCCCGCCGATGGCGATTTCAGCCCCAGCGGCGTGCTCACCCACCTCGATGCCCTGCTCGCAGAAGCCGCAGCACGGCTTGGCCCCCAACCGCTCGGCCTGATCGGGGCCTCGATGGGCGGAGCGGTGGCGGTGGAACTGAGCCGGCGCCAACCCACCCACATCCACAGGTTGTTGCTGCTGGCCCCCGCCGGCCTCACCGGCCGGCCCATGCCCCTGCCGCCGCTGCTCGACGCCCTCGGCGTGCGTTTCCTCGGCCTGCCAAGCGTGCGCCGCAGCCTCTGCCGCACGGCCTTCGCCGACCCCGCCGCCAGCGTGGGGCCGGCGGAAGAGGAGATCGCCTCCCTGCACCTGGCCACACCGGGCTGGGCCGATTCTCTGCGTCGTTTCGCCCGCAGCGGTGGCTTCGCCGGCTGCGGCGAACCGCTGCCCAGCCAGCCGCTGGAGGTGCTCTGGGGCGCCGACGACCGCATCCTGCGGGCCCCGCAGAAAAAAGCCGCGCTGGCGTTGCTGGGGGAGCGGGTGCAGGAGCTGGCTGAGTGCGGTCACCTGCCCCACCTCGACCAGAGCGAACGGGTGGCTGCCGCCTGGTTCACGCCCGGCCTCTGTTAGAGAAGCCATCCCCCTGCCGGCACCATGACCAGCTCCGACTCCCAACCCCCCAGCGGACCGGTGCTGCAGCTGCTCGCCACCGGTCTGCAGTTCTGGATCCGCAGCCAATGCGAGGCGGTGGAAAGCCTGGAGCTGCAGCTGCACGGCAGTGCTCTGCAACTGCTGCGGGGCCAGCTGGAGGGGGTGACGCTGATGGCGCGGCGGGTGGTCTACGACGGACTGCAGTTCGAACTGGTGGAACTGCGCAGTGATCCGCTGCAGCTGAAGCTGGGGCGGCTGGTGCGCGCCCAGTCGCTCACCCTCGACCACCCCTTCGGCATTCGCGGACGGGTGGCCTTTACCGCCGCCGGGCTCACCCGCTCGCTGAACAAGCCGCGCTGGCGTGAGCTCAGCGATCTGCTGGGGGAGCAACTGCTGGGGCTCGGGCCGCTGGTGGAGCTACGCATCGCCCGCGACACCTTGATCCTGGCGGCACGGGCGATGGGAGAGAACCGCCTGATGGAGCTCGAAACCAGGCCCGTGGCCGTGGATGGGCGGGTGGAGATCCATGCCGTGGATAGCGAGTTGCGGGCCAGCCTGCCGATGGACCCGAACATCCGTATCACCACCGCCAACCTTGAGGGCGGCATGCTTCAACTGCAGGGAGAAGCCCGCGTGCAGCCCTGAAGCCGCAGCGGGCAGGCGGCGCAGCCTGGCTCAAGGCACACGCTCAAGGCATCGGTTGTGGGTGAGGCTGCCGCTCAGGGCCGCGGCTCAGGACAACCGGTCAGGGCAGCGGTGCCGGGCGGTTGAGCAGGGGCACCACCAGGGTCACGTAATAGAAGACCACCGCCGGGGTGAACAGATAGCTGTCGATGCGATCGAGGATGCCGCCGTGGCCGGGGATCGCATCGCCGGAATCCTTCACCCCCGCATCCCGCTTCATCATCGATTCGGTGAGATCACCGACGAGCGCGAACAGCGACACGATCGCGCCGAGCCCGCCGCCCACGGCCCAGCCCCAGGGCCAGCCCAGCCAAAGCCCGCCGATCACTCCCACCAGCAACGAGCAGACCACCCCACCCAATGCCCCTTCCACGGTCTTGCCGGGGGAGATCGGCGAGAGCGGATGCCGGCCCAGGCGCCGACCTATCACGTAGGAGCCGATGTCGGTGGCCACCACCATCAGGCAGGCGATCAAGGTGAGCGCCATGCCCGAGGAGAACGGCCAGCCGGCGCCCACCAGATGGGGCGCCAGCACGGCATCGCTGAGATCACGCAGCCGCAGCCAGTGACTGGGAAGGAAGCCGAGGTAGAAGAGCCCGAAGATCGACGCGGCAATGTCGGCGATCGTGCCCGTGATCGGCTGCAGCAGCAGCCAGCCGCAGATGGCCGCCCCCGACACCGGCAGCACCGCCGCCGCCAGATCTGACGCCAGCCCGCCGCCGCTGGCCCACTGGGTGGCCACCAGCAGCACCTGGCAGACCACCAGTGTGGTTTTGGTGGCAGGGCGGATGCCCTTGAACTGAGCCAGGCGGAAGAACTCCAGCAGGCCCAGGTGCACGATCACGCCCACCGCCAGGGTGAACCACCAGCCGCCGAGTGCCACCACCACCAGGCCGAACGCGCCCGCAGCGAGTCCGCTGAGCAGGCGCCGCTTCGAGGTGGGAGGACGGGACGACGCGTTCACCCGAGACGCTCGGCGGCGATCACGAACAGCGGCTCGGCCGCCGCCAGCCGCGCCTGGCTGCCACGGCGCTGCATGCGGTGCACCGTGGCCTGTACCACCTGCACATCGCGCGCCTTCAGCTGGCTGAGCGTGTCGGTGGCATCCACCAGGCCCTCCAGGCTGGTGGTGCTGATCACCAGGCGCCCTCCCGGCTGCAGCGCCGTCCAGACGGCCTGGAGCACGGCGGCCAGCGGCCGGCCCACCTCCAGCAGCACCCGGTCGGGGTGGGGGGGCAGCAGGCCGAGGTCCTGGGGAGCCTGGCCGGCATGGATGTGGAGGTTGGGGATGCCGAAGCGACGCCGGTTGCACTCCAGCAACTCAATCGCCTCCGGATCGCGCTCCAGGGTGTGCACCTCACCGGCGGGCATCAGGCGGGCAATCTCCAGCGCCAGGGCGCCCGTGCCACCGCCCACATCCCACACCACCGAGTGGGTGCGGGGGCGCAGATGGGCCAGCAGCATCACGCGCAGCTCCATCGGCGTGGGGCTGAAGCCTGGCGCCCCTTCGAACACGCTGTCGGGAAGGCCGGGGGTGACGAAATCCCACTGGAAGCCAGCACCCGCGGCATGCTCCTGCTCCCCAGCGCCCATTCGCAGCGCCCTTCAGGCCACAACGTTCACGCTATCAGCGATCTGGTCGGGCCACAGGAGACGCTGCCGGCCCAGCCACTCCGCCCTGGCGGCATCGATGCGCTCGCCGGGAATCAGCAGGGGGATGCCGGGCGGATAGGGGCACAACGGTTCAGCCGCCAGACGACCGGCCGCCGCCGCCAGCGGCACCGCCTGCCGGGGCGCGCGCCAGGCGTCCCCCACCGGCAGTTCGGGTTCGGCCACCAGGGGCAGCGGCGGCGGCGTGAAGGGCCGCAGCGGCGCCCCCCCGAGTGCCGCCCGCAGGGCGAGCAGGTGGCGGGACAAGCGCCACACCACGGCCGGCGGCGGCACCAGACCGAGGCAGAAGGTGAGCGCGCCAGGTTCGGGCAACTCGGCGATCACCCCACGGGCCATCAACCAGTGGTCAGCGTCGAGCCCATTGATCCCCATGGCGGCGGTGTGGAGCACCAGCCGCAACGGATCCTGGTTGGCCACCAGCGGCAGGGCCGCCGCCTGCAGCCTCTGGCGCAGCCGCGCCGCCGCCGCCAGCGCCCGCTGGCGGCAACGGCGCTCAGCCGGGCTGGGCGCGTGGAGCTGGCGCAGGGCCGCCTCCGCCGAAGCCAGCAGCAGGGCGCTGGGGCTGGAGGTCTGCAGCCAGCCCAGGGAGCGCTCCAGCGCCAGGGCAGACACCCGCTCGCCCTGCAGCAGGATCACGGCGCTCTGGGCCAGGCCGGCCGCACCCTTGTGCAACGACTGCACCACCAGGTCGGCGCCGGCGGCCAGGGCAGCGGCGCGATCAGCGCCGTGGCATTCATCCACCAGCACCGGCAGCCCCTGGCGGTGGGCCACGGCGACCAGACCGGCCAGATCCCCCTCCAGCCCCTGGTAGGTGGGGTGCACCAGCACCACCGCCGCCAGGGGGCCCGCCTGCCGCAAGATCCGCTCCAGGCCGGCCGGCGTGGGGGCCTGCCAGAGGCCGGTGGCGGCCTCGAAGGGCAGATCAAACAGCACCGGCTGCAGCTGGCCGAGCACGCAGCCGTGCAGCAGGCTGCGGTGCAGGTTGCGGGGCAGCAACACCCGACCGCCCGGCGGAGCCAACGCCAGCAGGGCGGCCTGCAGCAGTCCACTGGCGCCGTTGACGCCGAACCAGCAGCGCGCGGCGCCACAGAGCGCGGCGCTGCGGGCCTGGGCGACGGCCACCGCCCCCTCCGCTTCAAGCGGACCGCCGATGGCCGGTAGCTCGGGCAGGTCCCAGCGGCCGGGGCGGTCGCGCAACAGGCGCGCCAGATCGGGGGCCAGTCCACGGCCGCGCCCATGGGCCGGCAGGTGCAGCGCCAGGGCGGAGGCCTGCCCGCGCAGGGCAGCGATCAGTGTCATGAAGGGCTGAAAACTGTTCCTAGAGTGGGCGGTCGACACCCCCCTGCCGCGCAGGAGCACCGGCCATCACTTCCACTTCGCTCGCTCCCGCCACCGCTGCGGCCCCAATCGGCACCGCTGCGCCAGCGGCCAACGGGGCCACCACCTCCGCCGTTCCCGGCCGTCCGCAGGACCCCGGGCCGCCGCTCCGTTACGACCCCAGGAGCGACCGCCGCTGGCTGCTGAGCAGGCCGTGGATCCTGATCGCGCGGCTGGTGGGGGTGCTGTGGCAACTGCTGGGTCTGGCGGTGGTGCTCACGGTGCAAGGCAACAGCAACGACCGGGAGGTGCAGCAGCGGCTCGGCCACCGCATCCTCACCACGCTCACCTCGCTTGGTCCCTGCTTCATCAAAGTGGGGCAGGCCCTCTCCACCCGGCCCGACCTGGTGCGACGCGACTGGCTCGATCAACTGAGCCAGCTGCAGGACAACCTGCCCCCCTTCTCCCATGCGGTGGCCCTGGCCCTGATCGAGGAGGAGCTGGGAGCTCCAGCCGACCAGCTGTTCACCACGTTTCCGTCCTACCCGGTGGCCGCCGCCAGCCTGGGCCAGGTTTATAAGGCCGAACTCCCGGACGGGCACTGGGTGGCCGTGAAGGTGCAACGCCCGAATCTCGCCTATCAGCTGCGCCGCGACCTGGTGATCATCCGCAGCCTTGGCGTGCTGGCGGCCCCGTTCCTGCCGCTGAACCTGGGCTTCGGCCTCGGCGACATCATCGATGAATTCGGCCGCAGCCTGTTCGAGGAGATCGACTACCGCTGCGAGGCCGACAACGCCGAGCGTTTCGCTGATCTGTTCGCCTCCAATCCAGCCGTGACGGTGCCAAAGGTGGAGCGGCAGCTCTCCAGCCGGCGCGTACTCACCACCAGCTGGATCAACGGCATCAAGCTGCAGAACCGGCTGGAACTGGAAGCCCACCACCTCGATCCCACCGCCCTGATCCGCACCGGCGTCACGGCGGGGTTGCAGCAACTGCTCGAATTCGGCTATTTCCACGCCGATCCCCATCCCGGCAACCTGTTCGCGCTCACCGGCAAAACCGGAGCCATGGGCCATGTGGCCTATGTCGACTTCGGCATGATGGATTCGATCAGCGACGCCGACCGGCTCACGCTCACCGCCGCCGTGGTGCACCTGATCAACCGCGATTTCCTGGCGCTGGCCCGCGATTTCCAGGCCCTCGGCTTCCTGCGGCCTGATGCCGACCTCACGCCAATCGTGCCGGCCCTGGAAGCGGTGCTTGGCGGCCAGCTGGGCGAAAACGTGGGCTCCTTCAACTTCAAGGCGATCACCGATCGCTTCTCGGAACTGATGTTCGATTACCCGTTCCGGGTGCCGGCCCGCTTCGCCCTGATCATCCGCGCGGTGGTCAGCCAGGAGGGTCTGGCGCTGCGGCTGAACCCCGACTTCAAGATCATCCGCGTGGCCTATCCCTATGTGGCGAGGCGCCTGCTGGCCGGCGACACCAGCGAATTGCGCGAAAAGCTGCTGGAGGTGCTGTTCGATGCCAGTGGCCGCCTGCAGCTGGAGCGGCTGGAAAGCCTGCTGGCGGTGGTGGAGCAGGACGACGCCAACCCCAACCTGCTGCCGGTGGCCGGCGCCGGTCTGCGCCTGCTGCTCGGCCCGCGGGGCAGCAGCCTGCGCCAGCGCCTGCTGCTGATGCTGGTGCGGGACAACCGCCTGCACACGGAGGATCTTCAGGCGCTGCTGCGGCTGCTGCGGCGCACTTTCTCCCCACGCAAGCTGGCGGAGGGCATGCTGCAACGGTTCAACCCGCTGGCGGCAGCCGCGTGAGCATGGGGCGGGGAGGCGCGGGCCAATCGCTAGGGTCGGGCCATCTGCCGCTGGCCCGTTGCTGTGACCCTCGCGCCCATTGATCCGAGCGAAGCGGCGCTGGCCCTGGGCAGCGACCTGGAGGCCCAGGACCTTCTGCTCCAATACGCCGCCTACGGCCAGCCGCCCTTTTTCCTGGCGGGGGTGGGGCTGGCGGTCAGCATCCTTTGCGGGCTCACCTTCTCGCGCCAGGTGCAGGACAAGCTGGAGGGCTGGAAGCAGGACCGGCTGGCGCTGCTGCCGCTGGGCTCCGGTGAGGTGGTGGCCTCCTACAGCGGGCTGGTGATCGGCGTCACCTTGTTCATCGGCGGGGCCCTGCAGGTGTTCGGCTTCGGCAGCGGCATCGCCCTGCTGGTGGCGCTGCTGCTCTCCCTGCTCACCGCTGGAGCGCTCTGGGTCCAGCTGGTGCGATTGATGGAGCAGGTGGAAGACGGCAGCTTCAAGGCCGTCGATTTTGACAACTTCGATCAGTTTTTCTGATCGGATCTGGCGACTGTGGAGCCGATAACGGGAGCGGGATCCGTGATCAGGGGTCCGGATCGGGCAGCTCAGTGGCTTGGGCCGTTCCTGGGTGCCCGACCCAACAAGAACCCGCTGGCCAGATCAGTTGAGCAGCTCGATCTGGTTGGGGTGCAGGATCGGGTGAGGTCCGCGCCCGGCCGTGGCGGGCAGCAACACCTGCAGGTGCCTGCCTTTGAGCTCGGAGAGCGCTTCCACCGTCACCAGCTGCTGGAGCAGGGAGCGTTCGATGCGGAGGGCCATCGGCCGGCGGCTGATGCTGGTGGCCTTGAGCAACACGTTCGTGCCCGCCATCGTCACGTCATCGATCCAGAGGTCGTGGGCCACGATCGTGAGCCCCGGCGGGCAGGCGATCGACAGCACACTCCCATCCAACTTCAGGCAAGCGCTGATGGCACGCACTTCCGCCACCAGGCGCTGCATGGGGCCGTAATCCGGAATCACGCCCGGGCCGTAGTTGGCCTGATCGCGCCTGCGCACCGCCACGGGCAGGTCCATCAGCAGCTGGCCCAGAACCCGCCGGTCGCCGTCGTCGAGCCTGGGCGAGAGGGCCACGACCGAAGCCGGCAGGGGGAGGCCACGGGCGATCACCCGGAATCCCTCCTCAGCGCGGCCGGGGCTGAACTCATCAGCGGGCTGCCCCTGCTCGAAGCTGCGGGCCGCCACACCCACATCGGCCTTGCCTTCGCGTACCAGATCAAAGATTTCAGCCACCTCGAGATTGGGGAGCAGGGTCACGCGCCGGCCCTTCAGCAACGACATCGGCACGAAGTACTTGGTGGCGGAGTAGTAATCGCCCAGGGCCACGGTCGATTCGGGCTGGAGGTCCGAGAGCGATCGGATGGGGCTGTCCTTACGCGTGAACATCACACCGGTGTACCCCTGGCTATCTGGGAACATCACGCCGATCGGCCGATAGCCGTACTCCAGCGTCGACATCGAAACGATCGGAGAATAAGCAAGGGCCACATCCCAGTGGAGCCGCTTCAGCTCCGCCACCGCCTTGGGGTAGCTGGCTGCATTGGTGAGAATCACATCGATGCGCCGGCCGCGCAGATGATCGATCAGGCTGTAAGGCTTGAGCCGCCGTTCCAGTTCCGTTTCCAGGGAGCGGTAGCCATCAAGGCGCTGATGGGGGGTGCCGATCACCAGGCGCTCGGCGCGGATTCTCGGGGATCGGTAGTAATCGACCAGCACCGCCGTAAGCCCGGCTGCGCCCAGCAGCGCCACCCAGAAGCGCTTCGCGCCAGGGGACTTGAAGGTCACCAGTCGCCTGAACCTCTCGATCGGGCCCGGCGCGATCTGACGGCTGATCGCCTGCACCTTGGCCAGGCCATCCTTCGCCGCATCCTTCGCCGCAGGCCGCTCAGCCTCAGCCGCGCTGCTGACAGCCTGCAGCAGGATCTCCATGCTTTCGATCAGGCCGAGCGCGGATTGCGGGCTCTGGAACAGGGGGTCATCGCCCTGGTCGTGGGCGATGCGATTGCGCAGGTCACGCAGGCTGTCGATGCGCCAGCGGTTTCGGGCCCTGAAGGTGTTGCAGAACAGCAGATTCCAGTAATAGGAATCCACCAGCAACTTCAACAGCAGCGCGGCATCCAGGGTGGGTCCCTCCTGGCCATAGGGAGGGGCGAGCACCATCCGCCGCACCTTCGGGTGCTGATGCCAGGTGCTGCCGAACTGACGCGCCAGGCTGCCTGCCACGAACGGACGCAGACCATCGCGGGTGGCATCGAGGGCAGCGCTCAGCGGCGCTTTGTAAACAGAGCCCGAAGCCACCCGATCCCGCCAGGGCCGCTGCACTGTACGGAGACCTGCCGGGACGCCACCGCTGCCTGCGCGGGAGCGGTGGCAGCGGCACAACCGACGGAAACCGGCACGTTTGTGTCCTCCCACAGCTGCTCAAGCAGGTGATCAAGAGCCTCGCCCCGGTGGGGCATCCCCCAGGCACGGGTGAGCGCGTCGAGGCGCTCCAGGTTGCGCCTGGCCAGCCGCAGCCGAATGCCGACGGCAGGAGAAGGAAGGGGGGAGGTCATGAACCTGAAGCAGGCGGTCACAGCAGGATTCCCATTCGCAACAGCATTGGCCCCCACCTCCAGCCTGCCCACTGAAGCCAGCCTGGCGGTGCCACCCCACCGGAATCGCCACAGCACAGGACACCCCGGGACGGCAGGGTTAGAAACCACAGCAGTCGCCGGTTTCATCGTGAGCGTTCTGCTCCTCCTGCTGGCGATCGTGCTGATCGGGCTGTGGCTGCACAGCAACTCGCTGCAGCGGGGCCAGCTGAAAACGTTGGAACGCCGGCTCCGGCAGCTGGAAGCCCGGTTGGGCGTCCTGCCACCAACCCCAGCGGGGCGGCCTGGGAGCGAGCGGCACGAGGCGGACACCAGCACGCCGGTTCTGCCGGCGGCGGTGGCAGTGGAGGCAGCCCCAGTCAGCCCCGAATCCCCAGCCGCTTCCCCACCCCAGCCGCTCCTCCCACCGCGCACGCCGTCGCGCCTGCCACCGACCACGGCCCCGCGAACGGTGCCACCCCGCCCAGGGCCCAGAACGCCCGGGAAGCTGGAGCGGCTGTTGGTCGAGAACTGGACCGGGATCCTCGGCGTGGTGGTGGTGGTGGCCGGTGTCACCTTCATCGTGGTGAATGTGGGCCTGCAGCTGGGGGGCTTCGAGCGCTTCTTGATCGCCGTGGCCATGGCCGCCGCGCTGGCGGCTCCGTCGCTGCTGCTCGGCCGCCCCAGCCCCTGGCGCGAACTGAGCCTGTGGATGCGCAGCGGCGGTGGCGCCTTGCTGCTGTTCGCCTGCGCCGCCTCCGGCTCCCTGCCGGAGCTGGGGCTGCGCTGGATTGAGGCACCCGGGCCGGCCGTGCTGCTGCTGGCGGTGGGCATGGCCGTGAATCTGGCGCTGGCACGGGTGGCCCCCAGCCAGTCGGTGGCTTCCCTGCACGTGGTGGTGAACCTGGTGCCGCTGCTGATCGCCAGCCAGAACCCGTTCAGCCTCGCCCTTGCCACGCTGGTCACGGTGGCGGGGCTGGCGGTGACGTTGCCCCAGCGGCGAGAGCACCATCAGCTGGTGGTTACCTGGGCCTATGCCGCCTTTCAGCTCTGGTGGCTCCCCGCCAGCGGGGCGCTGCTGGCGGCCGCAGACCCGGAGCGCAGCTTCGCCCTGATCGGCGCCCTGGTGGTGTTCGGCGGTGGGGCGCTGTGGCAGCACCATCCACGCGGCAGAACACCGGAGCTGCGCCCCTTGCCCCTGCTGCTGCTGCTCAGCCGCTGGGGCGGCGTGGGTCTGGCTCTGCTGGTGACGCCAAGCCAGCCGGCCACGCGGATCATCGGCCTGGCCCTGGCTGCGACCCTCGCCTACGGCCTGGGCAAGGGGGCCGGCCAGGCGAGGGTGCGCTGGCTGCGCCGCTGCGATCTGCTGGTGGCCCAGATTCTGGCGATGGCGGCGGTGCTGAGCCTGCAGCCGCTGGTGGTGAATGGGCCGCTGCTGGTGGCCTGCCTCTGGCTGGAGACGGTGCTGTTCCTGGGCCTGGCCGTGAGCGAAAACGATGCGGTGCTGCGGCGCATGGGCTGGGCGGCCGTGAATCTGGTGGCCGTGGCCCTGGTGTTCACCGGGCTGATCACCGCCGCCATCGATGCTCTGACCACCTCACCGACAGCACTGGAGCAGGGCCAGAACGCCGCCGTGCTGATCGGTGCCGGCCTGCTGGCGGCCTTGCTGCAGCTGCTGCTGCAGCGCCGCGCCGTGTCGCTTCCCTGGCCAGCGGCCTTGGGTTGGATCAGCGGCTTGCTGGTGGCGGTGGGTACCTCGATCAGTGCACCCGCTCCCTGGCGCGAAACCCTGGCGCTGGTGGTGATGGGAGCCCTGCTGCTGCTCGCCCGCCGGCAACGGCCGCCTGGCCTGCTCGGCGGCTGCGGGCTGGCGATCCTGATGGCGCATCTGATCAGCTGGCCCCTGCTGCTGCTAAGGGCCCCCTGGTCGCTGGCTCCCCTGCTGAGCCAGCTTCTACCCCTCGCGGCGCTCTCGATGCTGCTGGCAGGTGCGGGGGGCAGGCCGGCGCTTCGGGCCACCGGCCTGCATCTGTTCGGAGTCACCGCCGCCCTGGGGGGGGTTCTGGCCCTGGCGCCGATCTCGGAGCTGTTGCCCGGGGTCGCCTGGTTGGCCCTGGCTGCGCTGGCTCTGGAGCTCGCCCGCCGCCAACCGCGCGCCGCCGCGCTTCAGCTGTTGGTGATGGCGTTCGGCTATCTGGCGCTGTTCCTCACGGCCTACCTGCTGGTGATCCTGCCCAGCCCAGAGCTGATCGACCTGGGCAGCTGGAGCCCCAGCGCCCGCCTGCCGATTCAGCTGTTCGCTCTGGCGGTCGCGCTGCGGGGCTGGTTCCTGCGCCCTGGCGCGGGCCTGGCGGCGCTGCCGCTCTGGCGGGGCGTGCAACCGTTGGCACTGGAAGCGGTCGTGCTGGTTTCGGTGCTGGCCGTCTCGGTGGAGGTCGGCCCGCTGTGGCGGCCGGTGGCCTGGTCACTGTTGGCGGTGCTGCTGGTGATCCCGAAGCTGCAGCGCCTGTTTGCGCCGCGGCTGGCTGTGTACGCGGTGCTGGTGTACTGGCGCGGCATCCTCGGCCTGCTGGCGATGCTGGAAACATTGACACCGGCGCCTGAGCGCTTGCTGGGGCAGCCGCAGGCCGTGGGGGTGCTGGCGATCGCCCTGGAGGTGCTCTTCATCCTGCTGGCGCACAAGACACTGGAGGCTCCATTACGGGCGGCCTCGCAGGGGTTGCCGTTGCTGAGCTGGATCGCCAGGCGCGTCGCCGCCGCGCCCAACCGCTGGCTGTATGACCCGATGTTCGTGGCCGTGGCCTGGAGCCTGGCGTTCCGCTACGACCGGGCCCTGCTCACCCTGCTGTGGGCCCTGCTGGCGTTCGTGATCTACCTGCTGAGCGCCGTGCTGCGCGATCAGCAGTTCCGCTGGTTGGCCCTGCTGGGGCTGGGGGCCTGCCTGGTGCGGCTGGTGGCCGTTGACATGGCCCAGGCGGATCTGGGGCTGCGGGGCGTGGTGTTCATTGGGGTGGGGCTGCTGATGCTGGCGATGAATGCCATCTACAACCGCTTCCGGGCCCGCTTTGATTCAGGCCGACGAGGGTGAGCGTTCAGGCCACCAGGTAGCCCTCCAGGCGCCGGGAGTGGGAGCGGATGCCGTCAAGGGCGCGGCGTTCAAGATTGCGGGTCTTGTCGCGGCTCATGCCGAGGGAGCGGGCGATACCGGTGAGGCTCATCGGTTCTTCGCCATCAAGCCCGAAGCGCATCTTCAGCACATCGCGCTGCAGCTCCGGCAGTTGCTCCAGCAGTGCCAGCATGTCCCCCCGCAGGCATTCGCTGTCCACGCTCTCCTCCGGCAGCGTGCCATCCCCCTGCAGCAGGTCCAGCAGTTCCGTGTCTTCCCCGTCGCCCACCTTCGTTTCCAGGCTCACCGGCTGCCGCGCCCGGCACAGCAGGTCCTTCACCTCCTCCTCCGGCAACTCCACTGCCACCGCCAGCTCACTCAGCGTGGGCGTACGACCCAGCTCCTGGCTTAACTCTCGCTGACCCTTCTTCAGTTTGTTCAGCGTTTCGGTGATATGGATCGGCAGACGGATCGTGCGGCTCTTCTCCGCAATCGCCCGCGTGATCCCCTGCCGAATCCACCAGTACGCATACGTTGAAAACTTGTAGC
>NZ_JAGQCV010000010.1 GCF_024346375.1 Synechococcus sp. ATX 2A4
GAGGCCCAGCCAACCGCCATGGCAAGCCGAAGTGACCTGGTCGCATCGGCGACGCAATGGCTGCCCTTGAAGAGGGACTGGGCTATAGTTGGCTGTTGGAATCTGCCGCGTAGCGGCTTAGTTCAACAGTAATTGGACGGTTCCTTTAACCACCCTGATGGCAACAGTCTTGACCGGATAAGCACCCCGACCATCTGTGCCTGTAACGCCAAAAACCCTGTCACAGCAAGAGGCTTCCGAAATGCCAGTGGGGCGCGTTACATCTTATGCGGATCCGCTAACCACGTGTTCGTTTCGCTGCTCACTGGCTATCACTCAATCTTTTCCCGCGCCCTATACGCAATGGCGATAGGCGCATTGAGATTTACTCCCAAGCCCTGCCCAGGCTACAACCGCGGGTCTCAACTCCGCCCCAGCCTGAACGCGAGAACCGCGCATAAATCTTGATTCCCCACCCTCAATCCCTCACCCCACCCACCACCGAAAACCTCTCCCCAAACACCCCCGTCACCACCACCAACTCCTCCCCAACCCCCTCCAACTCCTCCGGCCCCAGGTGCTCCACCACCCCCCACTGCCCGTCATCGCGCTGAGCGAGCACCGCCGCGGGGCTGGCGCCATCGCCTTCACGCGCAAAGAACACCGGTGTGGTGCCCCAATCGCCGAAGGGCACCGGGGGTAACTGGGCGGCCTGCTCGGGTCCGCCGGCGTACACCCACACCTGTTGGCCGTTCACCAGCGGGCGGCGCAGCCGTTGGTATTCGTTTGGCACGTCCTCTAATAGATCGAGGCGCGCCAGGCCGGAGGCGTCCACGCGGTAGAGCTCGCCGTGCAGCAGGGGCGGCAGACCGTTGCCGGCGTCGGTTGCAGGCGCGGGCAACGGCACGGCCATCGGGTAAGGGCCCACGTTGTGCATCGCCAGGCCCTGCAGGCGGGTGCGGCCCAGGGCTTCGGCGCCCACCAGCCAGTGGTGGTTGGCCTGGCCACGCTTGAGCGTGCCGTACACGAACACCAGATGGGTGGGGCCGGCGGCGCTCATGGGGCTGGAGCGGGATCGATCGGTGGTGCGGTGGGTGGCGCGGCGGGCCGGCGCTGGCGGGTGAGGTTGAAGCGGTTGAAGTCGAGAAAGCGGTCGCCGTCGCCCTGGTCGAGCACGATGTCTTCGAAGGTTTCATCGGGCCGCAGCTGCGACGCCGGATACGACATGCGTGCGAACACCGGGCTGCGCACCGTTTCGTCGATGCCGTGGAACGACACCAGGATTTCGCCGTGGCGGGCCTTCAGCTCCTCGACCTCCAGCCCCGCCAGTGGGCTGTGCTCATCGATCAGGTGCATCACCGTCCACATCAGCCGGAAGTGAAAGGCATGGTTGCGCACCAGCTTGAGCGTGTGCACGCGGCGCAGGCGCTGCCCCTCCGTGCTGAGCTCGTCCATGCCCAGGAACACGTTCAGGTGCCCCTCCACCAGGCTGTTGTGGTGCACGTTCGCCATGCGGAAGGTGAGGCACGGCACCCCGTTCCACGGCTGCACCGTGGCGATCTCGCTGAACAGGATCTCCGCCTTGCTGCGTGAAAAGCGGGCGAACACCAGCCCGGTGGTCACCGCCGTGAAGATCAGGCTCACCAGCGCCTGCAAGGTCACCAGCAGATTCACCGTGAGCGATCGGGGGTGCAGCACCCCATAACCGATCGATCCGAGCGTCTGCACGCTGAAGAAAAAGGCCTCGCTGAAGCCCGCTTCCCTGCCCTCCGCCACCCCGCCGATGCCAGCTGGATCCAGCAGATACAGGCTGGCGAACAGCAGATTGATCGCCAGATACCCCGCGGCGATCAACAGCAGGAAGCCCCACCACGGGCACGACAGCATCAGCCGGTAGGGCTCGCGCCAGAGCGAGAAGATCTGATCGATCTCGTCGGTGCGGTACACCCCCTCTTCCCGCTGCAGGTGGATCGGCTGCAGCCGGCGGGGCCTGGCGCGGGGGCGTGAGCGTGGGCGGGAGCGGGCCATGGTGCGGAGCAGTGCCGTTGTGGCAGAAAGGCGCAAGCTGTAGCCCGCCAGCGGGCAACTTGTCGGTTTCAGCTGTGGGGTTCAACTGCGGGTTCGATTCCCCAGGCTTGCCGTATCACTGGATGACTGACTTCCCAGGCGTGCTCCATCGGTTCGATCGGTGCCGTGCGGTTGCTGGGTTCCAGATCACGCGCCTGCATCACCTCGCGCAGCGCCTGGCGAAACGCGTCGGTTTCCTGCAGCAGCAGATCCACCGCTGTGCAGCCGCCCAACGCCTGGCGCATGGGTTCAAGCCCCAGCGACAGCCGCAGGCTGGAGAGATGTTCGTCGATCCAGGCCCACTCATACAGCAGCATGGCGTCGCTGCAAGCGTTCAGATGCTGGCGATAGCTGACGATGTGTTGCTCGACGGCCCCATTCAGCGCCGGCACCTTGCCGCCTGCGGAACCAGCCGCCAGGGGCTCAGCCGCTGCCGCCTGGCTGCGGCGATCGGCCTCGGCCCGTTCCTTGAGCCGCAACATGATCTCGCGCAGATAGCTCAAGAGCGTTCCGGCCACTTGCTTTGCAGCGTAAGCCATCTGCGGCTTCCGGCCCTTCAGCCTGGATCCACCGGCAGCCCCTTGGCGGCTAATGCCAGGCGGCGAGCCAGCAGCAGCACGGGATAGAGCAGACGGGTGCGATCCGGGTTGCCGAAGATCAACTGCAGCAGCTTCAACAAGCCATCACTGGGCTCCAGTTCACCGCACAGTTTTGCCACCGCGTCAGCGCCGTGCCAGATCCGCTCTCCCTCGATCAACACGGCACCGGAAGCCAGGTTGAATCCCTGTTGCTGGAGTGCATGCCGCAGGTCCGCATCGGCCCGGCCATCAATGATCCTGAGCCGGGGAACTCCTCCGCGCAGCTCACTTGTGCTGGCGAAATGGCGGCAGAAGGGGCAGCCGCCGTCATACACCAACTGCAGCGCCGGAGTGTGGGGATCGCTGCTCACTGGACGAATACCAACAGTCCAGATTTTAGGGAGCGAGGGAGAGAACCTGCCCTGAGCCCAGGCTGAAAGCAACCCACTGGCGCGCGATTGCGCCATGTGGCTATATTGAGCTCGTCTTTCACAACAACCCCATGCTCACCGGATCTGATCTCCTGGCGAAAGTCAAGGAGCTTGGTGATGTCGGTAAATCCGAGCTTGTTCGTGCCGCTGGGTACGTCAGCACCAAAAAGGACGGCAGCGAGCGTCTGAACTTCACGGCCTTCTACGAGGCCCTGCTGGAAGCCAAGGGCGTCAGCCTCGGCTCCTCCAGCAGCAATGGCGTCGGCCAAGGCGGCCGCAAGCTCAGCTACGTCACCAAGGTCCAGTTCAATGGCAACCTGCTGATCGGTAAGGCCTACACCGCCATCCTCGGTCTGCAGCCCGGCGACGAGTTCGAAATCAAGCTTGGCAAGAAGCAGATTCGCCTCGTCCCCGTCGGTGGCGAAGAAAGCGACGATTGAGCACAAAGGGGGTGGCACAACGGCCTTGATTCCGTCGCCGCCCCTCCCACGCCTTGCCGATCTGTTTCACGCACGGCTTCACGCGCCACTTCGCACACTTCTGCGCACAACGCTCACGCGTTGTTGCTGGCTCTGTGCATCGCCAGGGGTCTAGTCCTGCTGCGGTTTGCTGCTCCGCCAGCCGTCCGAACCATTCTGGCGTTATCGCCTGAAATGCTTTGGGCGGCATTTCGTGTGATCAGGAGGCGTTTCAACTTTTGCGGCTGCGGCTGCGGCGCGTCGCTGTGAGTTGAGTCCCGCGAGCTCAGAGGATGGCCGCCATGGAATATCCACGCCTTCGGTTCTGGCACACCCGCCCTGGACGGGTGCTGGTGGCGCTGGCCTCAGCGGGCCTGATCAGCGCCTGCCAGGGACAACCGCCCGAGCCGCCCCGATCCGATGGCCCCCGCCCCAGCTGGCAGGTGCAGACCCTCGCCGATCCGGGCCTGCCGCAACGCACCGAGCCCGAGCTGGCCCGCTGCGCCGCCGCCCTTGGCCTGGCGCCGGAGCGCAACGCGCTCGCCGATCCCACCAACTTCGGCGAACGCCAGAGCGCCGACGTCTTCGGCCGCGCCGTGCCCGCCTGGCCGGCCCTGATCGTGTTGCACGAAACCGTGATCGACGAAGCGCAGACCCTGGCCCTGTTCCGCACCCCGCACCCCAACGACAACGACCAGGTCAGCTACCACCTGGTGATCAACCCCGCCGGCGACCGGCTGCGCATCGTTCCTGATGCCAACCGCGCCTATGGCGCCGGCATGTCGGCCTTCGGCGATTTCACGGTGCGGATCCGGCCCGCCTCGGTGGGCTCGGTGAACAACGTGGCGCTGCATCTCGGCCTGGTGTCGCCCGCCGACGGTCGTGGCGATACCCCCGGCCACTCCGGCTACACCGACGCCCAGTACCGCGCCGCCGCCGCCCAGGTGCTGCTGTGGCAGGCGCGCTTCGGCATCCCGCTCAGCCGCCTCACCACCCACGCTGCCGTCGATCGCAGCCACTCCCGCTACGACCCGCGCAGCTTCCGCTGGGACCAGTTCATGGCCCACTACCGCCTGGCCGCCAAGGCCTGCGGCTTCACCGCCTACGACACCGAGCGGGCCACCTATTGATGGGGCCGCAGCGCCGGCGGCAGGCAGCCCTGGCTTCGCCGGCCTCGGGACATCCGCCCACCAACCTTGCTGGGCTTCGTAACGAAGTCCAAAGATTTCTGTTACGCTTTGCGAAGCACCTTGCTACCCACCCCATGACCAACGCCACCACCCCTTCCCGTTTCGGTTTCGTTGCCTTCGCTGAAACCTGGAACGGCCGTCTGGCGATGCTCGGCTTCGTGATCGGCCTCGGCACCGAGCTGCTCACCGGCCAAGGCATCCTCTCCCAGATCGGCCTCGGCTGAACCCAGCCCCATCCACTGCCCACGGCAGGTCGATCGCCTCGGGCGGTCCACCTGCCGTGGGCTTTGCTATTGGGAGCTGAGCCCTGCCCGATCCGGTCGCCCACGCCCCCCTCCCTCCGCCATGGCCCACGCCCTCTGCTTCGTTCTTCACTGCAACCCCAACGATCTCTCGAAGGGGCCGCCCCAGTGGTCGGATCTGCTGGCCCAGCAGCACGAGGCGATCAGCGCGGCCCAGGCCCTCAAGATTTTTCGCTGCCCCCCTGGCTGGGATGGTTCCCTCGATGAGCTGGTGAGTGCCGGCCAGGCCAACGCCGCCGGTGACGACCCCTTCCAGGATCTCCCGGATGGTCAGGTCGAGGCGTTGCCCGACGCCCCTGCGGATGGCTCCCGGGCCTGGCGGTTGCTCTGCAACGCCACCATTCCCCGCTTCGCGGCCGATCGTCTCTGGCTGAGCGTCTACGACCTGGAAAGCGACGAGGCTTCGCCGCAGGCGGAGCCCCGCCGGTTGCGGCTGCTCGACAGCCTTCCGCTCGCCGCTGCCGCCAACGAAACCTGCTGGTTCTTCCCCACCGACGACGGCAGCTACCT
Source organism: Synechococcus sp. ATX 2A4 (assembly GCF_024346375.1). Classification (GTDB taxonomy): domain Bacteria; phylum Cyanobacteriota; class Cyanobacteriia; order PCC-6307; family Cyanobiaceae; genus MW101C3. The sequence goes on from NZ_JAGQCV010000010.1 coordinate 5,516, forward strand.
CTCCTGCGCCACCAACGAACAGGTGCGTTGCCTGCCCGGATTCACCCCCGAGCAACGCTTCAGCGACACCCCCTTCGCCTACGACCGCGCCGGCATCAAGGTGCTGTGGTCGCTGATGGCCGATGAGGAGAGCCTGCGCTGCGTTGGCCTCACCTACCAACGGCACCGGGTGGATTTCCCCCTGATCGAACGCCATCGCTCCGTGGCCACCACCTGGATCGCCTTTCAGGTGGAGAGCGAAGCCGCCGAACCCCTGCAGGTGACCTCCACGATCACCACCTATCAGGGTTGAACATCAGCCGGCTTGACCATCTGCAGAGTTGAGCGCACGCAAGCATTGCTTTGGACTGCCGGGCTGAGCTGGGCGCTGTTGGGGTCTGCTGCCCAGGGGCTTTCTGCGCTTCACGGCAAGGCGTGGTCAGCCGCCATAAAAAAACCGGCCGTGGCCGGTTGATGGTTTCAGTTTCAATGGTCTCGATGGCGCCGTTCGGCTTGCTCAGCCGGCTTGGTTGTAGAGGCTTTCGAGCCGTTCGCGGCTGAGGTCCACATACATCACCGAATCGCCCGGTGCCGGCGCTTCCGGATGGGGGCGAGGCGCAGAGGGGGCGGCGCGCCAATCGGTCTGGCGAAGGTTTTGGCGCATCAGGGCAAAGGCGCCGCCGGCGATGGCAGCGAAGCAGGCGAAATAGAAGAAGGCGAACAGCGCGTCCATGGTTACTTGCTTTTTCCCACTGTAGTGTGACGTTCTGTTAAGCGTGGCTCCTGCTGGCCTCATTGCACGTTTCGCCCGTCGCGGCCGCCCTCGCCCACCCGCAGCGGCCCCCCCTGGTGCTCCAGCCAGCCGGAGCGGAATCCCGCCGCCAGCGCCGCCTCCCGCACCTCCCGGTAGCGCGCGGCCCCATCCGCGCTCACCACCGACACGATGTGATGGCGGTCGGTGCTGTAGGTGCGGATCCAATCGCGGAACGCACCGGCGCTCATCACCGACGCGGGCCGTGGTTCCAGCACCAGCTGGCCCTGGAGCGCCGTCACGGAGAAGTAGCGCTGCAGCAGGCCCTCATCACCCAACCCCAGGGGGCGCAGCCCATCGGCGCTCACGAACACGAACAGGGGCTCGGTGCCCACCTCCCGCACCTGCGGCAGCCGCAGCTGCACCGGCGAGCGGCGGGGCGCTTGGCTCACCGGCGGTTGTGGTTGTGGTTGTGGTTGTGGCGTGGGCGGCGGCGGTGCGGCCTGGGCCGGCTCCCGTGTCTCCGGCGCCGGCGATGGCCCGCCCCGCACCGACAACGCCATCACCACGGCCGTGAGCATCAGCACCCCCACCACATTCATGAACACGTCGATCAGGCTGTCGAACGACAGCTCGGTGTGCCCCTGACGGCCGCTGCGCCTCACCGCCATGGCGTCCGTGCCCCCTCGCCGATCGGCTCGTAGCCCAGCTGCGCTCCGGTGCTGCGCAACGCGGCCACCAGCGGCTGCACCGCTGTGAAACAGCTGCCGGCGACCGCCAGATAGATGGTGTCGCTGCGCACCGCCTCAGCGATCAGCTCTGGTGGCACCAGGTTCAGATCCCAGCGGGCGGTGATGGCGCCGCTGATCGGATCGTGGCGTTCCACCTGGCCGCTGCGGCACAGCAGAAAGGTGGTGGAGCCGGTGACCGGCACCCCATCGGCCCTGTTGAGTGCCACCAGGGGGGTGGCTGCCGAGCTGGGCTGCTGCATCCAGGGATCCGCGATCGGTTTTGCCGGCCCTGGCGCCGGCGCCGGTTTGGGGGCGGGCTTGGTGCGGGCTTCGACCCGGGCCGTGCGGCCGCGGTCCACCCCGAGCGAGAGCGCCAGCACGGAGATCACCAGCAGCACGATCACCATCACGGCGCTGAGGATGTCGAGGAAGCCGATCAGATCGATCGACGTGCGCTTACGGCGCCGGGACGGTCTCATCGCGGCACAGGCGGGGGAAGAAGCCGTCGTTGAGGGCTGTTTCGATTTCGCCAGCCAACTGGTATTCACACCGTTCGCTGATGCTCATCAGCACCATGCACAGCACGGCCGTGATGATCCCCAGCAAGGTGGTGTCAAAAGCGGTGGACAGCCCGCCGGTCACCTCCGTGAGGCTCGCTTTCACCTTGTCGAGATCCTCCACATTGGCCAGCAGACCGGAAAAACCGCCGATCGAGATCGAGATGCCCAGCACCGTGCCGAGAAAGCCCAGCATGGGCAGCACCCAGATCATCGTGCGGGTCACGCCATAGCCGTCTTCGATGTCGGCCTGGGTCAGGGCGATGTCGTCTTGATGCAGCTCGCGGGTGGCTCCGCGGGAGCGCGAATCCTGGAAGCAGCGCAGCAGCCGGCAGAGGCGGTTGGCCATCAAGGTGCGGCGCTGACCCAGCAGGATCAACATGGTGCGCACATCGGAATCGGTCGGGCGCAGATCCACCAACCCACGGGGAATCCAGTCACGGCCCACCTGGCGCCGCTCCTTGCGGCACCCGATCAGGCGCCGCAGGCAGTAATCCACCACCGTGATCGCGATCGCCAGCGTGATCGGCTGGGTCACCCCCCGCTCCAGCAGAAAGGCCCCCACCGCGCTGCTGCGGTAGGGCGTGGCGGCGAACACCAGCGCCAGGGTGAGGATCACCCCCACCACGATCGAGAGCAGGGCGGGGCTGCGGATCCAGCGCCGCGGCGGCAGATCCAGCAGGGCGGGCGCCAGGTCTTCTAATTCCCTGGGGGCCGGCCGGGATGGGTCGATCATCGGCAGGCCATGGGATTCCGAGGCGGCGGCAAACGGCTGTAGGCGCTGGCGTTGACGTTAGGGGCGGACCTCCCTCATGGCTGACAGACGTGGGCTCCTGCGCTCTGGCCCATGCCCCCCGGCACAAGCGCCTCAGGCCTCGCCACCCGGCCCGGTGTTCTTAGCCTCGGCCCATGACAGCTGCCGCTCTCACCCTTTTGTACGACGGAGCCTGCCCGCTCTGCCTGCGCGAAGTGGCGCTGCTGCGTCGCCGCGATGCCGGCCGGGGCCGGCTGGCGTTCGTGGATATCGATGCTCCCGGCTACGACCCCGCTGCCTATGCCGGCATCAGCTACCGCGACGCGATGGGGCGCATCCACGGCCTCAGCGCCGACGGCACGGTGCTGCGCGATGTGGCGGTGTTCCGCGAGGCCTACCGGCAGGTGGGTCTGGGCTGGATCTATGCCCCCACCACCTGGCCACTGCTGGGCTCAGCCGCCGATGCCGCCTATGGGCTCTGGGCCGGTTGGCGGCTGCGCCTCACGGGCCGCCCCGACCTCGACACCCTCTGCGCGCGCCGGGCCGCCCGCTGACCCCGCTCCCTCACCCAGCCCACTGACCCCTTCACCTGTTTCTGACACCTCTTGTCCCATGTCTGAGCCCATGTCTGAGCCCGCCGCTCCGCTGCTCACCCCCGCCTCGTTGCAGGCCCTGTTCACCAAGCCCTATGGGCAGCCGGCCCCTTCGCAGGAGCAGTGGCGGGCCGTTTATGCCGAGAACGTGCATTTCAGTGATCCCACCCAGGAGGCCAGCGGCATCGACGCCTACCTCGCCGCCCAGGAAGGGCTGATGAAACGCTGCGACGACGTGATGCTGCGCTCCGAAGCGGTGGCGATCAGCGACCGCACCGCCTTCGTGGAGTGGGTGATGGGCCTGCGGATCAAGGGCGTGGAATTCGTCTATCCCGGCACCACCCGCCTGCTGCTGGATGAAGCGGGCAAGATCATTGACCACCGCGACTACTTCGACTTCGTGGGCCCAACCTTCGCCCCAGTGCCCGTGATCGGCCCCTTCGTGCGCTGGATGTACCGCCGCTTCGTGAGCTGAACCTGCAGCTCCGGTTGAGGCCCCAGCTGGCGGCCATGGCGCGAGCTGGGCAAGTGATGAGTCGAGAGTGAACGTTGCAGTCGTAAAAATACGGGGACAAGTAGCCGCCTGATCGGCAAGGTGAGAATGAAGCGGAGGTCATGAGCGAAAAATTAGAAGCCACTGAGAATGGTGTGATTATTTCTGGGCTTGACGCTTGCCCTTCGCCGGTTGATACTCACGTTCAGGCAATGGGGCTGTGATTTCAGCGTCGTTCGCCCCCTGCAGGGCCGTAAATTGGCTCCTGTTCCATTCACTTTTTCACCCTCTTCTTTTCTCCTCCCTTGTTTTGGCCATCGCCGCTCCCAGTGCTGGGCCTGTTGCGCAGGCCGTTCTTGGCCGCTGTCCCTGCCGGCCCCATTGCCGCGCCTGAAGTGACGACCTTCCCTGCGATGGAACCCGACCCCGCCCCCTCCTCCGGCAAGGACCAAAGAGCAAGTGGGGCTGAACCTGAAGCACAGCTGCCTTACGTTCCAGCCCATCGCGACCCGGGTTACGAGGCACTTGTTTATCGCTGCAAGCTCGAACTCCTGGCCGAGCGTAAGCAGGCTGATCAAGTTAATCCGCCCGCAGGCCCACCGGCCAGCCCACCAGTAAGTCCGCCAGCGGGCGATATCAACCCTGCCTGAATCGATCGGTCTGGTGAATTTATTGCCTTGTTGATTCGCCTGCAGCGAGGCTGCTGAAAGCGGACACCTCGTGCCGGTGGTTCAGAAGCTTGAACCGGGGGTGTTCAGGAAGGCCAGTTCCTCGCTGCTCGAAAGCCGTGCGAGCGCGTCGTTGCGGTGTGGAAAGCGGCCGAAGCGGGCGATCACCTCCAGGTGGCGGCGGGCGAAGGCGGCGGTGCGCGCATCAGTGAACTGCTCAAACAAGGGGCCGGCCGCCTGTTGAACGGCGAGGTCTTCGGCGTGCATCAGCGGCATCAGCCAGAACTGCCGGCGGGCCTGGTCGCTTTCGGCCGCCACCCAGCCGCTCGCGACCGCGCTCTGGCTGAGAGCGAGGGCCGCCCCATCGCCGCTGAACGCCATCGCGGAGCCCCGCCAGATCTGGCGGGGGAACTGATCGAGCAGCAGCACCAGCGCCAGGCCGGTGTCCGGCTGCTGGCCCCAGGCCGCCAGTTCTCCTGCCACCGCCTGGCGGGTCAGGCCGATGAACCGCTCCCGCAGCTGGTGGTCGAAGGCCGGATCCTTGATGAACCATTGGCTGGGCGTTGACGCTTCAAACCAGAAATTCAGCACCTCGCTCCCCAGCTCCTCCGCCCCCAGCTCCACGGCAGCAGCAGCCATTGGCCCCACGCAGTTGTCTGCATCCTGATGGGCCGAAGGCTGGTCGAACAGGCGCGACAACAACGTGCAACGGCCCCCAAACCAACCACCGGAGCGTCCGTCGACAGCGCCTCAGTGGACGCCGAATCCCCGCAGACATCCAGGTTGGCGTGGCACTCCTGCCGCTTTCGGAGCTAATCCGTGCCTGGATGTTGTTCCCCACTCCCTAATCTCTGCGCTTGTGCAGGGCTGAAGATCATGCGGCTTGGACTCTGTCTTTATGGCCTGGTGATCCCCTCCTGCCTGGTGCTGCATGGCGGGCAGGCCTTGGCACAGCCTGCTTTACAACCCGCTTTACAGCCCACAGCCCTCCCGAGTGCCCTCCTGCCTGCTGCTGCTCCGCCCTACGACGACCCGGCAGCGGGTCTGCAGCTCGATCCAGACTCCTTTCGCGCCGTGATCGGCAAGCCACCGGCGCCCGCCAGCCCGGAGGAGCGCGACGATCTGGCGATCCTGCGCTGGAACCAGCGCACCCGCACGCCCGATGGGGTGCTGCACAGCTGGCGCTTCCTGAACCGCAACCTCAGCCTGTTTGATGCCGCCCTCGGCGCCAACCTGCGGGACACCGCACCGGCGCTGTACAGGGGGTTGCCAGCCTTTCTCAGCCGTGCCGACACCCTCAAGAATCAGCTCAAGAAGGCCATTGCCCGGCCGCGTCCCTTTCTGAGCCATCGCGACCTGCAGCCTTGCCTGCCGCTGGAAAGCGGTTGGTCGTATCCCAGCGGCCATGCCACCTGGTTCGCCACAGCGTCCCTGCTGCTGGCCGATCTGGTGCCAGAGCGGCGGGAACGGCTGCTGCTGGTGGGCCGTCAAGGGGGCTACGTCCGCGCTTACTGCGGCGTGCACTATCCCAGTGATGTGCTGGCCAGCCAGCGCCTGGCCGAAGCCATCAGTAAGGAGGTGATTGCCTCTCCCCAGTGGCAGACGTTCAAGCAGCAGGTTGCGGCGGATCGCCAGCGGCTGCTGGTGGCCCCGGCCGCTGGCCTTTCCCTGCTCACCAACTGATCCCAGGCCGCTTCAGTCGAACGTGCGGCTTCAGCCGTGGCATTCGCAGCCACAGCCTGCGTGGCAGGGCTCACCGTTGGGGTGGCCGCTGGCGCAGGCGTCGCTGCAGAACAGCAAGGCGCCATTGCGGAACGGTGTGTCGGTCTTCACGGTGCAATTGCAGCCTGTGCAGGCGCACTGGGTGGTGGTGGGTTTCTCCAGGGTGGCGTTCATGGCCTCTCCGTGGTGATGGGTGTGCGTCCACTCTGCTGCCGCTGGCGCCGAGCTGCTTCATCCTGAAACCGGATCGAGCAGTGCCATGACCCTGATCAACACCGCCGTCGGGCTGCTGGCGATCAGTTCGCCGATCGGCGTGCTGCCGGTGGTGGCCAGGGCCGCCGGCGGCGATCCCAGCCGGGTGCGGCAGATCAGCCGCCTGGCGGTGCTCACGTTTCTGTTCACCCTGCTGGCCGCCTGCTGGTGGGGGCAGGGGCTGCTGGATCTGTTCGCCATCACCCTCGATACCTTCCGGGTGGCTGGTGGCCTGATCCTGCTGCCGATCGGCCTGCGCCTGATTGAGGGGATGGAGGTGAGCCACCCCGACGTCGAGACCGATGCCGGCAGCCTCGGGGTGGTGCCGATCGGGCTGCCCTTGCTGGCCGGACCGGCGGCGATCTCCCTGGTGGTGGCGGATGCACCGGCCAGCTGGCAGGGCCGCCTGGCCCTCAGCGGTGTGATCACCCTGCTGGCGCTGGCGATTTACCTGATCCTGCGTGTGTCGATGCCCCTTCGCCGCGCCCTGGGGGAGCTGCAGGAAAAGGTGATCAGCCGGCTGATGGGCCTGCTGCTCAGTGCCATCGGCGTGCAGATGCTGGTGGTGGGCCTGAAGGGCTGCTTTCCGGTGTTGGCTGCGGCAGGGTGAAGCATCAGGCAACACAACTTCATGGACGAGTGTGTCTGTGCGTCTCCGCACCTGCCATCCCCTCGCTCGATACAGGACGTCAGCATGACTAGACCGAAGCACCAGGATGTTCAGGCCGTGCTGCATACCATTCCGCTCCTGGCCGCTACCTGTCTGGCGGGTTTCGCGATGTTGCAACTGTTGTTCAGCGCCGGTACCTGGTAGTGGGTGCGTGTGAACCAGTGTGTTGCTGGTGGCTCCTGATCGCTGGCTGTGGCCCGTTCGCAACTGCATCAAGGCGTACACCAGCCGGGATGGGTTTCGGCTGACGTCTTGTGTTCGCTGCTGGCTTTCTGACTATGAGAATCAGTTGGGCAAGATGGGTAGCCAATGCTTCAGGTCGGCGTCCCTCTTCAAGGCTTTGGGTGATCGCTTCGACTGTTGTTCGTGCTTGCGCCGAGTGACAGCTATTGGGTTAAATTGTGAACCTCATGCGTATGGATCATCCCTGCTGGCGATGGGGATCGGCTGCTGGTGGCTTGCGAAGTGTGATCATGCAGGTGTCCAATCTGGCTGGCCTGGATGTTGCTAAGCTGCTTCTTGGCAGGGCGCCATCGTTCATGCAGCAGGTTTGGAACACCGGAAAGCTTGTGAAATGGAATGACGAACGCGGGTTCGGTTTCGTTCTTCCTGAAGGTGCTGATTCAGGCAGCGAAGTGTTTGTTCCTATCCGTGCCGTTCCCCCCTGCGGCAGGCGCCCCAGAATTGGCGACCAGCTTCGGTTCACCACCAACGAGGCCACCGATGGGCGTGTTCGCGTGGGGCAGGCTCAGCTTGTTAGTGTGAGCATGGGTGTGGGTAAGGTGGCGCGGCCACATGCTCATCACGCCTCCAGGCACCCGCGCCGATCGGCAAGGTCCGCCTCTGCCTCGTGGCGGCAGCGGGTTGGATTGGTTGTGCTCGCCGGCGCACTGCTGGCTCTTGGCACGCGCTTCTGCTCGAGCACGCGCCCAGGAATTGTTGAATCCATCACACAGCCGGATTGTCTGGTGAAGGGAAATGTCTCGATGAACTCAGGCATGAAGCTCTATCACGTGCCTGGCATGGAGGATTATGTCAACACCAGGATTGATCCCGAAAAAGGGGAGCGGTGGTTCTGCACCGAGCAGGAGGCCCTCTCCGCTGGATGGGTCAGAGCGCCCCGCTGAGCGCCTCACTGTGAGCGCCCCTCTGAGATCTCTGCTGAGATTTCCACTGAATGAATGCAACCGATTCTCCTCAACCCATGCACCCCGATGAAAGTGATCCTGCTGGGAAATTCAGGCGCGGGCAAAACCACCCTCGCAAAACGGCTCACTGCGCATCACCCTGCTGCCCTGCTCTCGTTGGATGCGGTGGCGTTTGACGGCACCGCCCAGCGGCGGCCCCTGGAGGCGAGTCTGGAAGATGTCCAGGGATTCGTCTCCAGCCACCCCAGCTGGATCATCGAAGGCTGCTACGCCGACCTCATCGGGCCGATCCTGCCCCTGTGCGAGGAACTGATCTTCCTCAACCCCGGTGTGGAAACCTGCCTGGCCCATTGCCGTGCGCGGCCCTGGGAACCAGAGAAGTTCAGCTCCCGGCAGCAGCAGGACGCCCATCTGCACAACCTGCTCGAGTGGGTGCGGTCTTACCCGCACCGAACCGATGCCTATGGGTATGCCCAACACCGGCAACTCTTTGATTCCTTTCCTGGTCCAAAGCGCGAACTCACGCACATCGAAAAAGAGACACCTGCCAGGCTTTGATGTGGCCTGCCGCGCGGAACGCGACTGCCTGCCTCCGGGCGAAACAGGTTGCCTGCCTCACCCGTGCAGGCGGCCAGGGTTGTGGCAATGGGCGATGCCGGTTTCGAACCAGCGACATCCTGCTTGTAAGGCAGGCGCTCTACCGCTGAGCTAATCGCCCCACGCCCCCATTCTGGCCGTGTCACCCCCCATGCTGGCAACCATCCGGCGCCCGTACCTCGATGGCCAGTGGCCGCAGCCACGACCGCGCCATCTGTTGGCTGTGTGTGCCCTTCGGGCTGCTGTGGTGGCCGTGGCTGGGATTGGCTGGGGTGGTGAGCGGCTGCGGCGGCTTTCTGGTGGGGGGCTTGTGGCTGTCCCCCGACCTCGACACCGTCTCGCGGCCGCTGCGCCGCTGGGGGCCGCTGGCGGTGATCTGGCAGCCCTATCGCCGCTGCATGCGGCACCGCTCGATCGCCTCCCACGGTCCGCTGCTGGGCACCGGCCTGCGCCTGGCCTACCTGGCGGTGTGGCTGCTGACGTTCAGCCTGCTGCTGCAGCCCTTCGGTGTGCCATCGCCCCGGGCGCTCGCCGTAGGCCTGCAGACGCTGTGGAGCGCCAACAGCGGGCTGCTGCTGGCAGCTCTGGCCGGGCTGGAAGCCAGCAGCTGGCTGCATCTGCTGCAGGATGGCGACCCCGATGCGCGCCTGCCGCGCCGCTGGCGCCGTTGCCGCCGCCGCTCCAGCGGCGACCGCGCCCGGTCCGTGAGACGGTGAGGAGCAAGGGCGCTGCGCCCCCCTCATGCCTCGCCATGCCAGCTGCATCCGATCCCAGCGCATCGCGTGAAGTCGCGGCTCTGATCGCCGTGGTGGAGCGCCTGCGCGATCCCGTGCATGGCTGTCCCTGGGACCTGGAGCAGACCCACAGCTCCTTGATCCCCTACGTGCTGGAGGAGGCCCACGAGGTGGCCGACGCCATCCGCCACGGCGACGACGCCCACCTGCAGGAGGAACTGGGCGACCTGTTGCTGCAGGTGCTGCTGCATGCGCAGATCGCCAGCGAGGCCGGGCGCTTCGATCTGGCCGCGGTCGCCCGCGGCCTGCGCCACAAACTGGTGCGCCGCCACCCCCATGTGTTCGCCGCCGCCGCTGAGGCCAACCGGGGCCTGGCCGGCGACAGTGCCGCCGTGCGCCGCAGCTGGGAGGCGATCAAGGCCGAGGAGCAGGAGCTGGAGCGCCACCGGCAACAGGAGCCCAGCCCGGCGCCGCTCAGTGCCCGCCTGGCCCGCAAGCTGCGTGGTCAGCCGGCCATGGCCGGCGCCATGAACCTCTCGCGCAAGGCCGCCGCCGCCGGCTTCGAGTGGGAAAACATGGCGGGCGTGTGGGCGAAGGTGGAAGAAGAGCTGGCCGAACTGCGCGAGGCGGTGGCCAGCGGCGATCGTGCCCACGCCGAGTCGGAGCTGGGCGATGTGATCTTCACGCTGGTGAATGTGGCCCGCTGGTGCGGGCTGGATCCCGATGAGGGCCTGGCGGGCACCAACCGCCGCTTCCTCGATCGCTTCTCCCGCGTGGAAGCGGCCCTGGGCGGTGACCTCAGCGGCCAGAGCATCGAACGGCTCGAAGGGCTGTGGCAGCAGGCCAAGGCACAGATCCGTGCCGCAAAGGAAAGCTGAAGCCGCCGCTGGCCCCACCGCCGCCTGCGGTCCCAAGCCGCCGCTGTTGTCTCAGTCGTCGCTGAGCCCCTGGCGGGATCGGCGCTGGCCTTTGATGGCGCTGCGCAGCCGCTTGGCCGTGAGCCGCCGCTCCACGGCCCCGCGGCCCGGCCGGGTGGGGCGACGGGGCGGTGGTGGTGGGGCGATCGCCTCCGCCAGCAGCTTCACGAGCCGGCGTTCTGCGGCCTGGCGATTCAGCCACTGCGATCGGTGTTCGGAGGCGGCGATCACCAGCACCCCATCCACCAGGCGACCCTCCAGCCGGCGCAGGGCCCGCTGGCGCAGCACGGGCGTCAGCGCGCTCGACGCGGCCAGGGCGAACACCAGCTCCACGCGGGAATCGGTGGTGTTGACGCTCTGCCCCCCCGGGCCGCCCGAGCGCGAGAAGCGCCAGCTCAGTTCGGCGGCCGGAATCCGCACCGAGGGCGTCACGGTCAGATCAGAAGCCATGGCCCCAGGCTGCCAGACCCCGGCGGGGGGCGCCTGGCGGGCAGGTGCGCCGCGACACCGCCACGGAACGCTTAGCTGGGAAGCAATGCTCCGCAGTGCGATGCCCGATCCCGTCGTCTTCGATCCCGCGCCCGGCTCCGCCGCGGCCGCCGGCGCCGGCTGGGTGGATGAGATCCACCAAGGCGTTCGCTACGGCCTGGAGGCCGAGGTGCTGGTGGAGCGCACCAGCGCCTTGCAGCGCATCACCGTGATCGACAGCCGCACCTACGGCAAGGCCCTGCTGCTCGACGGCTGCTGGATGACGGCTGAGCGGCAGGAACGGCACTACCACGAGCCGCTTGTCCACCCTGCGCTCTGCGCCGCCGAGCGGATCGAGCGGGTGCTGGTGATCGGTGGCGGTGATGGCGGCACGGCCCGCGAATGCCTGCGCCATCCGGGCGTGGTGCAGCTCGACATGGTCGAGATCGACGGGGAGGTGGTGGAGCTTTGCCGGCAGCATCTGCCCTCGCTGGGGGGCGCCGCCTGGAGCGACCCCCGCTTCCGGCTCACCATCGGCGACGGCATCGCCTGGGTGGCCGCCGCCGCCGCTGCCAGCTACGACGTGGTGATCGTGGATGGTTCCGACCCGGCCGGCCCCGCCGAAGGCCTGTTCAACCGCGCCTTCTTCGAGCACTGCCGCCGCCTGCTGCGGCCCGGTGGTGTGTTCGCCACCCAGAGCGAATCCCCCGAGGCCTTCCGCGCCGTGCACGTGGCCACGGTGCGGCTGTTGCGGGAGGTGTTCGGCTATGCCGATCCCCTCTATGGCTGGGTGCCCATGTACCCCAGCGGCTGGTGGAGCTGGACCTTCGCTGCCACCGATGGGCCCCGCTACCGCCGGGCCCTGCCGGAGCGCGCCGCGGCCGTGGCCGACGGCTGCGCGATCTGGAGCCCCCGCTGGCAGGCCGGTGCCTTCGAGGCGGTGCCGGCCGCGATCGAACGGGAGCTGCAGGCATGAGCAACGCTTCCCCCACCGAGCTGTCCGGCGCCGATCCTTCCCCCACCGAGCTCTTCGTCACCGAGGGGGCGATCTTCATGGCGGCCCGGCGGGATCCGGCCGGCTGCGGCGTTGGGCTGTTCGGTGTGCCCTACGACGGCACCACCTCCTTCCGCCCCGGCACCCGCTTCGGGCCGGCGGCGATCCGGGAGGTGAGCAGCGGGCTGGAAACCTACGACCCGCAGCTGGATCTGGATCTGGAGGATCTGGCCTTCGCCGATCTCGGCGCCGTGGACATTCCTTTCGGGGCGCCCGAGCCGGTGGTGGCGGCCGTGCGGCAGGCCACTGAGGCGGTGCTGGCGAGCGGGTTGCGGCCCCTGATGCTGGGCGGTGAGCATTCGATCAGCAGCGGTGCGGTGGCGGCGGTGGCCAGCCGCCATCCGGAGTTGGTGATGGTGCAGCTCGATGCCCACGCCGATCTGCGCGACAGCTGGCTGGGCACGCGCCACAGCCATGCCTGCGCCATGCGCCGTTGCCTGGAGGTGCTCCCCAGCGGTGTGCTGCGCCAGATCGCCATCCGCAGCGGCACACGCGAGGAGTTCAGCGAGCTGCGCCGCACTGGCCGCCTGGTGGGCCACGCCGGTGGTGGTGGCGGCCTGACGCCGGAGCTGCTGCAAGCTGATCTGGCCGCGGCGCTGCAACCGCTGCTCGGCCTGCCGCTCTATCTCACCGTCGATCTCGATTGGTTCGATCCGGCGGTGATGGCCGGCACCGGCACGCCCGAGCCGGGCGGTTTTCTCTGGGGCCACTTCGCCGCCCTGGTGGAAGAGCTGCGCCACCACAATCTGGTGGCCGCCGATGTGGTGGAACTGGCGCCCATGCTCGACCCCAGCGGCTGCAGTTCCGTGCTGGCCGCCAAGGTGACCCGCAGCCTGCTGCTGCTGCTGGGGCGCGAAGGCCCCTGTGGGCGTCAGTAGCAGTAGGAGCCGCTGGTGCGTTGCTCGCGTAATCGCTCGTGCTGCTGCCCGATCAGCACCACCGCCAGCGTGGGGTGGTTGTGCAGCAGGTTCAGGAAGTGCAGGCGACCCAACCGCACCAGTTCCACCGGGGTGCGGGCCAGGGCCTCGTTGCGGAAGCAGCCACCCCGCCAGACGATGTCCTGGTAACTGAACAGTTCGCCGGGGCGGTAGCAGAGCCGTTCACCGCTGGGATCGATCAACTCAACGATCCCTTTGCGGACGGCATAAATGGCATTGGCGGTTTCACCGCGCTTGAAAATCGAAGATCCGGTGGGGAGCGTGAGAATGTCTCCGTCCACCTGTCGGGCCATCAGGTCAACCGGGGTCGTGCTGGCAAGAGTGAGCAATCATCTACCTCCTGAAATCAAGGGAATTGGGCCACCTGCCTCAGCAGCGGTGTAGGCCGTTGATGGCAGTGGTGGCAGCCCAAGAGCGTAACGCCAACTCAGGCCCAATCAAGGGTGAAACTGTAGGAATGTGCTCAGTTACACCGTTGTCGGTAGTAGGTCGGTGAGGGCCAGTTGGCGGATCACCGGTGCACCCCCCATGTGGGGGTGGCTGTAGGAAAGAATTTCGGATGCCGGCAACCTCGGACTGCGGGCCGTCCAGTGGTGGCACCAGAGATCGGAGGCCAGCTCCTGATGAATGTCCAGGCGGCGCAGATGGCACCAGCCCATGGACTCACCGCTGGGGGGGCTGCAGTGCCGGCAACTGCGGCAGGAGGAACGCTGGCCCATCGCTGGCCGATTTTTGGTTCCTCAACGTAATGACCGAGGCAGCCCTTAGCAGAGAAAGAACCGAACCAGCGGGAAGTCTTCGGATTTGCAGACGCGTCTCCATAGGATCGCGCCACTTCTTCCCCTGGCGAGGCGACAGCCCATGGCCGATCCCTCCGCGCCTGCCGTTCCCCTCAGGCACACGCCCCTGGCCGCCGCGTGCCGCGGAGCCGGTGGGCGCATGGTGCCATTCGCCGGCTGGGAGATGGCGGTGCAGTTCAGCGGGCTGGTGGCGGAACACCAGGCCGTGCGCCAGCGCTGCGGTGTGTTCGACATCTCCCACATGGGGGTGCTCACCCTGCGGGGCGATGGGGTGAAGGACGCGTTGCAGGCCCTGGTGCCCAGCGATCTGCACCGCACCGGCCCCGGCGAGGCCTGCTACACGGTGCTGCTCAACGCGGCGGGCGGCATCCGCGACGACCTGATCGTCTACGACTGTGGGCGCCAGACCGGGCCGGAGGGCGACGCTTACGCGCTGGTGCTGGTGATCAACGCCGCCTGCGCCGAAGCCGACACCGCCTGGCTGCGTGCCCAGCTGGAACCGCACGGGATCGTCGTGGCCGACCGCAAGGGGGATGGGGTGCTGCTGGCCCTGCAGGGCCCGGAAGCCGAAGCCCGGTTGGCTGCCCTCTGCGGCGCCGATCTCGCCGGCCTGCCCCGCTTCGGCCACCGCTCATTGCCACTGGCGGGCAGCGCGGCAGGGGAAGCACGCGGCGCCATGGCGTTCGTGGGCCGCACCGGCTACACCGGCGAAGACGGTTTCGAGCTGCTGCTGGCGGCCGGCCCCGGCCAGGCCCTGTGGCAGCAGCTGGTGGCCGAAGGGGTGACCCCCTGCGGGCTCGGTGCCCGCGACACCCTGCGCCTGGAGGCGGCCATGCACCTCTACGGCAACGACATGGACGCCACCACTTCCCCCCTGGAGGCTTCACTGGGCTGGCTGGTGCACCTGGAGATGCCGGCGGCGTTCATCGGCCGTGATGTGCTCGAACGCCAGACGGCTGAAGGGGTGAGCCGCCGCCTGGTGGGCCTGAAGCTGCAGGGGCGGGCGATCGCCCGCCATGGCTACCCGGTGCTGCGCGACGGCCAGGTGGTAGGCGAGGTCACCAGCGGCACCTGGTCGCCCACGCTCGCCGAGGCGATCGCCCTGGCCTACGTGCCCGCTGATGCGGCGAAGCCCGGCACCGAGCTGGCTGTGGAGATCCGCGGCCGCCAGGAGCCGGCGGTGGTGGTGCGGCGCCCGTTCTACCGGCGCCCCTGAGGCCCTGTGGGAAACTCGCCCTTCCCCTCGATTTCCCCCATGCGCAGCCACGGATGCGGCGACCTGCGCAGCGATGCCACGGGCCAGGCCGTGTCGCTGTGCGGCTGGGTGGACCGGCGGCGCGATCACGGCGGTGTGATCTTCATCGACCTGCGTGACCGCAGCGGCACCGTGCAGATCACGGTCGACCCCGATCTGTCCCCCGACGCCTTCGCCGTGGCCGAGCGGCTGCGCAATGAAACCGTGCTGAAGGTGTCGGGTGCGGTGCGTGATCGCCCCGCCGAATCCCGCAACGAGCGGCTCGCCACCGGCGCCGTCGAGGTGCTGGCCGCCGCGATCGAGGTGCTCAATGAGGTGCGGGGCAATCTGCCCTTCCCGGTGTCGGTGCACGACGACACGCCCGTGCGGGAGGAACTGCGCCTGCGCCACCGCTATCTGGATCTGCGCCGCGAGCGCATGAACGGCAACCTGCGCCTGCGCGCCCAGACCATCCAGGCGGCCCGCCGCTTCCTCGAGGCCGAGGGCTTCATCGAGGTGGAAACCCCCGTGCTGACCCGCTCCACCCCCGAAGGCGCCCGCGACTACCTGGTGCCGAGCCGGGTGTGCGGTGGGGAGTGGTTCGCCCTGCCCCAGTCGCCCCAGCTGTTCAAGCAGCTGCTGATGGTGGGTGGCATCGAGCGCTACTACCAGGTGGCCCGCTGCTTCCGCGACGAAGACCTGCGCGCCGACCGCCAGCCGGAGTTCACCCAGCTCGATCTGGAGATGAGCTTCATGGAGCAGGAGCAGATCCTGCAGCTCAACGAACGGTTGATCACCACGATCTGGCGCGCTGTGAAGGGCATCGAGCTGCCCAGCCCCTTCCCGCGCCTCACCTGGCAGGAGGCGATGGACCGCTACGGCACCGACCGGCCCGACACCCGCTACGGCCTGGAGCTCACCGACGTGAGCGACATCGTGGCCACCAGCGGCTTCAAGGTGTTCTCCGGCGCCGTGGCCGCCGGCGGCGCGGTGAAGTGCATCGCGATCCCCGGCGGCAACGAGGCGATCAGCAACGTGCGCATCAAGCCCGGCGGCGATGTGTTCGGCGAAGCCACCACCGCCGGCGCCGGGGGCCTGGCCTTCATCCGCGTGCGGGAGGGTGGCGAGATCGACAGCATCGGCGCCATCAAGGACAACCTCAGCGTCGAGGGCAAGGCCGAGTTGCTGCGCCGCACCGGCGCGGAGCCCGGCACCCTCCTGCTGTTCGGCGCCGGCGACACCGCCACGGTGAACAAGGCGCTCGACCGGGTGCGCCAGTTCCTGGCCCGCGAGCTGGGTCTGGTGCCCTCTGCCGGTGCCGGCGGCGCCTGGAACTTCCTCTGGGTGGTGGATTTCCCGATGTTCGAGTTCAACGCCGAGGAGAACCGCCTGGAGGCCTTGCACCATCCGTTCTGTGCGCCGAACGCCGCCGATCTCGGCGCCGATTCGGCCGGCTGGCCCACGGCCCTGCCCACCGCCCGCGCCCAGGCCTATGACCTGGTGCTCAACGGCCTGGAACTGGGGGGTGGTTCGCTGCGCATCCACGATGCCGCCCTGCAGAAGCAGGTGCTGCAGACGATCGGCCTACCGCTGGAAGAAGCGGAGCGGCAGTTCGGCTTCCTGATCGAAGCGCTCGACATGGGCGCCCCGCCCCACGGCGGCATCGCCTTCGGCCTCGATCGAATGGTGATGCTGCTGGCGGGCGAGGAGTCGATCCGTGACACGATCGCCTTTCCCAAGACGCAGCAGGCCCGCTGCCTGCTGACCCAGGCACCGGCCGATGTGTCGCCCCGGCAGCTGGACGAGCTGCATGTGGCCAGCACCTGGGTGGCCGAGGAAGGCTGAGCGCGCTGTGCCTGGATGCCGTTCAGCCAGCGTTGCGGCGTCTTTGGATGTGGCGCCGAGCCACCTGGAGCAGGTCACGCCGATACGTGTCCACCTGAGTGGAGAGACTGCCGGTCCGTGCTCCCTTGATCAAGGTGATGGCTTCCAGGCAGAGGATCGGTCCGGCGAGATCGTGCAGCCGGGCCAGCCAGTCGCTGTCCGAGCCGATGCTCAGTCCCTCGTCGAAGCTGCCGAGCCGTTCCACCAGATCGGTGTGCACGAGCAGGGCACCGGGGGTGAATCCAGGCCTCGCCTGGCCGAGCCGCTCCTCCTGCAGCCTGGTGGGCTCCACGCCTGGTAAGGCCTCCAGCACGACCTGCCCCACCACAGCGCTCGGCAGCGGAGGACTGCCGAGCGCATCCAGGCGCAGCTTCAGGGCTCCGGGGCTCCAGGCGTCGTCAGCGTCACAGAAGGCAAGCCAGGGCTGGCTGGCCATTGCCATCCCTTCGTTCCGTGCCCCAGCTAGCCCCACACCTCTCTGGCGCAGAATGCTCAGCTGAGGCCAGCGCAGTGCCCAGGCCTCTACCAGGGCATCACTGCCATCGGTGGAGTTCCCATCGATCACCAGCACCTGCGCTGGGGGGCGCGGCTGTTGCTCCAGCACACTGGAGAGGGCGCGGTGCAGATGCGTCAAGCCATTCCTCACGGGCATCACCACGGACACCGGCGCGCAAGAAGTGGTGGCTCCGGAAGTTGTCATGCCGGCGCGGGCCCTGAGCGGATGGTGGCCACCGGCGTCAGTGCCTCCAGCAGCGCCTCCAGGTGGGGGGAGACCACCCCGCAGGCACGCAGATGCTCCAGCAGGGCCAGTGATTGAGCAGGCCGCCGGAACGGCTCCAGATGCTGCTGAAACCTTGATGCCGGTGCGTTGCCGACACCTGGCAGCGTGAACCGGGCCAGCTTCAGTGCTGCCTGCGGATCCACACAGCGGGAGAGCAACTGGGCCAGCAGGGCCAGGTGATCGAACTGGGCATCCAGTTCTTCAGGCCCGTCCGCCGCGCTGTCCTCAGTGGCGAACTGGGGTGGGGCGGCTCCCACGGGAAGAGCGGCATTGAAATCCGCGGTGTGGGTCATGCGGCTGGCCTCCGCGCCGATACCTGTGTTTCGCACGAGGTTGGTGGGGGCAACAAGGGCGTGCCGGCCACTGAGCAAGTGGCGAAGGATGTGGGTGACGTCCCAGGCGCATGGCGTGCCGGCGCGGATGGCGGCAAGCACCGGGGCGTAGAAGCTCACCAGCAGGGGGTCGGGAACGGCCGCCGCAAGGTCGGCTGGCGCGGCGTCGGGGTCGCCAGCCAGGTCCACCTTCCTGGTGGCGTGCCAGGCGGATGACCGCGCCGCCCACCCCCAGAGATTGCCGCGTCGGCAGCGCAGGTGGCTGGCGCCCGGCCTTCCCCAGCGCACCAGTGCATTGCGCCCGCAGATCATGCCAACGCCGGGATCGTTACCCCAGCGACGAAGCATGGCTTCGGCCCAGGGGAACAGGGAAGGATCGGGGTGGGTGTCGTCCTCCAGGACGATCGCTTCTTCCACCAGCCCAAACGCCCAGTCCAGGCCGCTGGTCAGGCGCAGGTCACAGCCGAGGTTGCGGGCAGACACGTTTTCCGTGATCGCGCAGGGCCAGTCGATGCGCAACAGGCTGTCAAGGCTCAACTGGCAACGGGCACAATCCTCGGGATGATCCTGCCTTGGTCCATCGGCAATCACCAGAATCCGCGGTGGACGATGAACCCGCAGGCCTTCGATCAATCCCGCCGCTTGTTGCGGCCGGTTGAACAGGCAAAGAATCAACGGGGTCGTCATCGGTGGCTGGGGGCTGGCCGTGTTCCACCGCCTGCCGGGGAGGTGGGCCCATGCTCAGCATCGTCCTCGTCCTGTGGGGTGAAGGAGCACCATTGGGCCCAGCGCTGAAGCTGGCCGTCCCGTGGATAGGTCTTGGCGTAGTGGTGGAGGCCCCCCTCTCCATGGGCCAGCACCGCCGTGGCGGTGGTGATGAAGGCCCTGGCTTCAGACAGCCGGTGGGGACCGTGTCTCGCTGCCCCCTCCAGGCAGATGCGAAACTCCGTCGCCTGATCCCCGAGGCTGCGGATGAAGCGCTGCGCGGCGGGGTCTTCAAGCCCCGGCAACGGGATGTGCTGGCGTCGAGGCAGCGCCGCCACCGCCTGAAACAGGGCGTGATGGCGCGCCCCATTGCGGTCGGGATCGAAGCGGTGGCGGGCTTCTGTGGCGGCGGCCCGGCCAAGCCGCAGACGCAGCGCCGGATCCGCTGCCAGGGCAGTGATCGCGGCGGCGTAGTCGTGTTCCTCGGCGCAGACCACGCCGGTGTGCCCGTCCTGCACCCATTCCGCTGCTGCGGTTCCTGCCAGCACCACCGGCGGCAGGCCTGCCCACATCGCCTCCTGCAAGGGTTTTTCACTGGTGGCATAGGCATTTGGTGCCAGGGGGTAGCCGAAAATGTCGATCTCGGCGAAGGCTGCGCGTAGATCCTCAACATGGCCGTGGAGGCTGAACCGCCCACTGCCGCCCAGGGCCTCAAAGCGTTGGCTCAACCAACTGCCGCCGTCCCCATCGCCATAAATCTCGAAATGGAGGGAATCCCCCTGGGCGGCGCAGCAATGCTCCGCAAAACGCGGGTGCAGCTTCACAGGGCTCACCATCCCGAGATATCCCACCCGGGTCCCGGTGTGGGGGCGGGGTTGAAATCCTTCAAGCCGGGTCATGTCCGCCAGGGACGGAAGGCAGTGCAGGGGTTTGCCCAGGGTCGCCAGCCGGCGCGCCGCCGGGGTCCGGGTGCTGCTGGGCAAGGTGAGCAGCAGCGCGTCGGCCAGTTCTCCCAGTTCAGCGAACAAAACCTGCGGGGCCTTGAATCCTGCGACCTTCGCCCAGATCAGCAGCCGGCAGGCAGGCAGAGGGCGCTGCAGGCACTCCAGCAACAGGGGATGATTCCAGAAATGCACCACCACCAGATCCGCCTGCGCGATCGCCGCGTCGAGAACATCCCTGGTGGGTTTGGCCGTCATCTTCAAGCCGAGGCGCCGGGCGCGCAGCAGCAGGGGGAGAGAGAGAGGGCCATCGAGCACGGCCACCTCCTGCTCGGCCTTCAGCGCAAGCCGGCTCCAGCTCTCGGTCATGGCCAGCAGGGCCCGTTCCGGTCCACCGCCGAGGAAGCGAGGAATGAGATGGAGAATTCTCACGGGATGTTGGATGCGGCAGCAAAGGCGCTCAGCTCCAGGCGGAGGTGAGCGATCGGTTCGCTGAAATCCGCCCAGGGTCTCAGAACCTCCAGGGCGGCCATGGTTTCGCTGTGAAGCTGGAAGGGGAGCAGATGGTGGCAGAGCAGCGGATCGCGCAGCAGCGCTGGGCGCAGGGCCAGGCGTCTGGCCATGGCGGGGTCCAGGTGGGTGCTGAGCAGATCCAGCAACAGTGACCAGCGATCCAGCCGTGCATTGAGCGGAGGGTGCCGGGAGGCCTGGAGTGGCGGAGCCTGGCCTGTGGACACTGTCGCCCGGAGATCCATTGGATTGCGGTTGTGGGTGGCTAGGGCATCAAACCCCCTGTCCTGAATCAGGTTTCTCGGTGGAATAGCCACCAGCCCTCTGAGGTAAGTGCGCTGCAGTTGCCAGAGCGTGTCCCAGCCGATGCTCCCTCCGCCGAGGTGGTGGTGGAGCAACGTGAGATGCCGGACCACCAGGGGATCCGCCGGGCCCCAATCGGCAGCGGCGGGGAAGGATGCGGGCGGAACGGCGGACCGGGCGCGCTGCCAGGCGTCCCGCCAGGTGGCGGCTCCCAGGTGGCTGCCCAGCAGCACCAGGTGGTGGTCATCGCCCTCGCAGGGCCAGCTCCCCAATGGGTTGCGGCCACTGATCTGCAGCACCTGTCCGTCACCCCGGTACCGCTGCAGCATCGCCTCGCACCAACGGAAGAAGGAGGGATCAGGCACCAGATCGTCCTCCAGCATGATGGCTTCGCTCACCTGCTCAAAGACCCAGTCGATCGCTTCGTCCAGACGTGCCGAGCCTCGATGGATGTCTGCGCAGTGATGCACCACCTCGCAGGACCAACCGGGCGCCGCCAGCAGTCGGTGCACCTGTTCGCAGCGGTGTCGCTGCTGGGCTGACGCCTGAGGGGCCGGAGCATCGCGGACCGCCAGCAGCAGGGGCGGGCGCACGAGCTTCAAGACGCTCAACAGCCGTTTGAGGTGGTCCGGCCGATCGAAGGCGAACACCGCCACGGGTGTCCGGCAGTGGTTCTGCTTCAGCCCTTCAGCGCCCATCAAGAATCGACCGCAGGCGATCGGCCACAGCAGGCAGATCCCAGCTCAACTCCAGGGAAAACACCGGCACCTCCCTCAGCAGAGCGGCCATCGTTCGTAACCATTGGCTGGGCGTGACCGACCCATTGGCCACGGGCAGGGCGGTGGAGGCCAGTCCGGACAGGGCTTCCATCGCTGACAGCGGCAGGACTGGGGCCTGCTGAGCGCGCCCGCTGGGGGCACCGGGCCTCACCAGCACGATGGCGGCCAGTGCCGCGGAAGGCGCAACGCTGAGGTGGTCCGGCAGGGTCACAGCCCACTTGCCGCGAGGGGTGACGCCGAGCCGTGGCCAGTTCTCCGCTGAAAGGCGCTCCTGGCTGTCGGCGCAGAGCTTGGCCGTGCCATAGATCGCATGCACCCGGGCAGGTTCACCCATGGCTGGGTCGGCTGGTTCGACGACGCAGAGATCGTCGCCGAGAAAGCCAAAACCAGCCTGGGCGCAGGCCAGCGCGGTGGTGCTTTTCCCCGATCCACCCCTGCCTACCAGCAGCAGGGCGCGCCCATCCACCTCCACGGCGCCTGCATGCACCATGAGCGCCCCGCGTTGCGCCAACCAGGCCGCCAGGGCGTGGTGGGCGGGTTGTGCCCGGTGTTCGCCACTGTTCAGTGCCGCTTCGCTGAGCTGGAATTCCATGGCTGCATCGGCCGCAGGCTGGTGCAGCTCCACGGCAAAGGGATCGTGGTGCACCACCGCCAGGAAGCCCTGGCCACAGCGGTGGGAGCCCCTGGGCCAGTTCCGCCAACGCTCGTCCCCCTCCGGGCGCAGCGCCACCTGCAGGTGTCCATGCAAGGGCATCGAACCGGCTGCCCGCTCCAACCGCGGCAGACGGGCGAAGGCCGGCGTGACGGCTGCCAAGGCCCTGTTGTCGCCATGGATGATCAGCGGGTGGTGTCCAATCGTGACGGCAACGCCCTGCCCCTGATGGTTGCTGAGGGGATCAGCCAAGGGCCATGGGCCAGCCGGCTGAGGGCTTCACATCATGGATTGGATCCATGGCGATGATGTTGGCGATGTCGTCGTAGATGTCTAGGACAGGCGCTGCAAAGGTCTCAGGCCAGGGGATCGGTGCCGTGGCCTGCTCTCCATCGCCGGTTGGGTCATCTTTCAGCATCCCGCGCTGATCCAGCAGCTCCAGGAAGCGGAGGGTTGATGCAGCCGCCTCCGGCCCGTAGCGCTTGCCGGCCTCCGTTGCCAGATCTGTCGGCACGGCGCCATTCAGCAGGTGTTCCCAAAACACGCCGCCCAGGCCACTCAACAGATACAGAACCCCATCGCGGGCGTCGACCACAACGGTTTCGCCTTCCACGGTCTCGTGAGCGAAGCGCACAGCATCGGCAAAGCGGAGTGGATTGTTTGTGGGAGAGGCAGTCATGCGTAGAACGTACGAGGGAATGCAGTTGGGCCTGGAGCAGACGGTTGGGTCTTGGTAAAAACTGAAGGCATAGCAATCACAGCAAACCAGACTCCCAGGCCATCTCGCCAGGTCATCCCTGCAACATGGAAACTCTGGCGGAGAGGAAGCGTCCCATCGACGGCCACTTGGAGCGGGTGATCAGGCGCTTGAGGTTGATGGCGAGGCGGGACAGACGCCGCCACGTCTCTGGGGATCTTGTCAGCCTTGGCGCGTCCCCTGCCCAGGGGTGGCGGCACCAGTGGAGCAGTGCTCGGGCCGCGACCGGGTCTGTGTCGTTGTCGATGGCCCATTCCAGGCGCGGGGGATCAAAGTTGACAACGGCCGGATCAGCCAGAGCAGCAACCAGATCGGCCAGATAGGGGAACAGACCGGTGCCGGCACCGGGGGGGTCAAGGCAGCAGGCGCAGGCCAGAGAGATCCGGTCTTCCACCCGGGGCACCTTGAGAGCGGGGGTCTGTGGAACCGGGATGGCTTCTGCCAGCAACCGTTCAACCCGGTCGGGGTGGGAGGGGAGAAGAGGGGCGGGGCGTCGGTGCAGATGAAGCCGCACCCCTGCCGCGCGGGGAAGTCGGAAGGGGATCCAGCCCAACCCCGGGTCATGGGGATCGATGGTGTCGGACTGGAGGGGGATCAGGGGTCCAGCGCCTTCCGCCACCAACAGTTCAACGGCCTGGCGGAACCGGGAGGGAGCCACCAGCAGCTCCAGCTGGCTGGCGGCCCGATGGGGGCGTTGCGGCTGCAACAGCCATTCCGCGAGGCCCCCCAGCACAACGCAATCGACGCCGGCACCCCGCAGGGTCTCTTGAAGTTCGATCAGGCTGGTCTTCTGCAGCAGGCGGCGAGTGCGCTGGTGGCGCACCATGCCCTTGAGATGAGGCGTCAGCGTGGTGGTGCAGCCGCTCAACCCGGCAGCGATGATAGGCAGCAATGCCACGGCGTCGGCCGGTAGGGCATCAGGATCGGCTGCACCCAGGGCTGCCAGCTCCACGCAGGCCTTGCTCGAAGCTTTCGTCGTTGGTGGAAAGATCACCTCCAGCAACGCCGCCTGCTGAGCGGCTCTCTCGCGCTCCATCGTGAGCCACTCCAGGTGTTGCTGGCGCAAAGGAGCGCTAGTAAAGCATCCAGTGTCTGCTGTTGATGCCTTGGCCCGACTGACTTCGTGGCAACCCAGCACTGCTCAGACCTTGCTCCTGCAGGCCTGCCTGTCGCCTGAGCCCCTGGCAGCAGCAGCGCTCGCCCGTTGGAGGACGCTCGATCCGGCTCTCCGGGCGGATGGCGCTTCGCAGCGGTTGCTGCCCCTGCTGTACGGGCGCTGGGGCCAGGAAGGCGCTGGTGCGCACCGCAGAAGTTGGGCGCATCACAAGCTGTTGCAGGCCTGTAGCTACGACCTCTTCGCCAGCCTGAGCCAGGCCGCGGTGCCGTTGCTCGTCATCAAAGGTTTT
Organism: Synechococcus sp. ATX 2A4; assembly: GCF_024346375.1. Lineage (GTDB taxonomy): Bacteria > Cyanobacteriota > Cyanobacteriia > PCC-6307 > Cyanobiaceae > MW101C3. Next base: position 29,626 of record NZ_JAGQCV010000010.1, read on the forward strand.
CCCCTGGCCCACACGGTTTACCCCGAGCCAGCCCAGCGGCCTTTGGCAGACATCGATTTCGTCGTGCCATGGAGCAGGAGTGACGAAGCAGTTTCACACCTCAGGCGCCATGGCTGGGAGCCGCTGCCGACACCCTTGAAGGGAGACAGCGGCGATTCGGCTCCGGCGTGGCAGCGCCAACCGAGAAGTTCGTTAGACGCGGCCTACCGGCGGGTGCGCCACTCCCATGGCTTTCGGCATCCACGCCATGGGTTGTCCCTCGATCTGCATTGGGCGGTTTTTCAGGGGCATTGCGAGCCGGGGCGGGACGATGCGCTTTGGCAACGATCACGCCCTCTGCCGCAGGCTTCCCACCGCTCCATGCTCCAGCTCCCGTCGGGTCTACGGGTTCTTGATCCAGCGGATCACCTTCTGTTGGTGCTCGCGCACGGAGCCCGCTGGCAGGGGCCGGCTCCGATCCGTTGGGTGGCGGATGCGGTGAATCTGATCCGTGGGGAGCCTGCTGTGGATTGGGACCGATTCTTTGCAGTGGCCTGTTCCAGGGAGCTTTCCCTGGTGGCAGCGCGGCTGCTGGCTTGGCTGCAAGCCAGCCAGTTGTTGGAGCTGCCCGCGCAGGTGCTGGCCAAGCTTGAAGCCCAACCCATCGCCTGGCGTGAACGGCTGCTGTATGCAATCGAGACGGAACCGCCCGGCTGGCGATCGGGCTTCTCGGAGTTGCTTTACATCGGGGGATGCCGGCGGGCCTTGAAGCGAGAGAACCCAGCCTGTGAGGCTCCTGCCTCCTACTCGGCGTTTCTCTGCCATGTGCTTGGGGCGCCGAGCCAACGCGCGCTGGCGGCTCATCTGGGCAGGGAGCTGTGGCGCCGCCGCCGATCGACGTGAAGCGGGATGAAAGCGGACCTGGCGCCGATCCACAGCGCTTGGATGTGAACTAGACATAAAGAGTCAGCCTGAAGTCAGAACGGACACGCCATGGCCGTCACCGCTCCCCCGATCGACATCGGCATTCCCGAAAGCCAGCGGCAGCAGATCGCCGCCGGGCTCGGCAGTGTGCTGGCCGATTCCTACGTGCTGTATGCCAAGACCCACGGCTTCCACTGGAACGTCACCGGGCCGATGTTCAACACGCTCCATCTGATGTTCATGGACCAGTACACCGAGCTGTGGACGGCCCTTGACCTGATCGCCGAGCGGATCCGCGCCCTCGGGTTCCCCGCCCCCTATGGCGGCGCCACCTACGCGGGCCTCTCCTCGATCCCCGAAACCGAAGGCGTGCCCGCCGCCCTCGCCATGGTCCGCGAGCTGGTGGAAGGCCACGAAGCGGTGGCCCGCACAATTCGCACGGTGTTCACCCTGGCCGATGAGGCCAACGACCAACCCACCGCCGATCTGCTCACCCAGCGTCTGCAGATCCACGAAAAAACCGCCTGGATGCTGCGCAGTCTGTTGGAGGCCTGAGTGTCGTGGTGGTGACTTCGGCCGTTGCGCCCGCTGTGCGGGCAACACGGCCTGCGTCATCACCGCGACATTCAGGCGTGTGGGGGCAAACTCCCCCGTAGGGCCCCCGTAGAAGGGCGAGGCTCTGGTGGCGCCGTTGACGGCGCCGGTGGCTCAGCGGACCTGGTGGCAGGGGCTTCAGTGCGGGCGGTGGGCGCTCGATAGATTGATGTGTCCGCCAGTGCCTGCTCCACCCCCATGGCGAAGTTCGTGTTCGTGACCGGCGGGGTGGTGTCGAGCATCGGCAAGGGAATCGTGGCGGCCAGCCTCGGGCGGCTGCTCAAATCCCGCGGCTACAGCGTTTCGATCCTCAAGCTCGACCCCTACCTGAACGTGGACCCGGGCACGATGAGCCCGTACCAGCACGGCGAAGTGTTCGTCACCCAGGACGGCGCTGAGACCGACCTCGACCTGGGCCACTACGAGCGCTTCACCGACACCGCCATGTCGCGCCTCAACAGCGTGACCACCGGCTCCATCTACCAGGCGGTGATCAACAAGGAGCGCCGTGGCGACTACCAAGGCGGCACTGTCCAGGTGATTCCCCACATCACCCGGGAGATCCGCGAACGCATCCACCGCTTGGCCGCCGACAGCGGCGTGGATGTGGTGATCACCGAGATCGGCGGCACGGTGGGCGACATCGAATCGCTGCCGTTCCTGGAGGCCATCCGTGAATTCCGCGGCGACGTTGGCCGCCACGATCTGGCCTATGTGCACGTCACCCTGTTGCCGTACATCGGCACCTCCGGCGAGATCAAGACCAAGCCCACCCAGCACTCGGTGAAAGAGCTGCGTTCGATCGGCATCCAGCCCGATCTGCTGGTGTGCCGCAGCGACCGGCCGATCACCGAGGAGCTCAAGGCCAAGATCGGCGGCTTCTGCGGTGTGTCCACCCACGCGGTGATCGAAGCCCTCGATGCCGACAGCATCTACGCGGTGCCGCTGGCGATGGAGCGTGAAGGGCTCTGCCGTGAAGTGCTCCATGTGCTCGGCCTCGACGACCACAGCAGCGACATGACCCGCTGGGAGGAGCTGGTGCGCAAGCTGCGCAACCCCGGCCCGCCGGTGAAGGTGGCTCTGGTGGGCAAGTATGTGCAGCTCAACGATGCCTACCTCTCGGTGGTGGAGGCGTTGCGCCACGCCTGCCTGGAGCAGGACGCCTCGCTCGATCTGCATTGGGTGAGCGCCGAGCAGATCGAAACCGAAGGGGCCGATGCCTTGCTGCTGGGCATGGATGCGGTGGTGGTGCCGGGTGGCTTCGGCAATCGCGGCGTCGACGGCAAGGTGGCGGCGATCCGCTGGGCGCGGGAGCAGCGGGTGCCGTTCCTGGGGCTTTGCCTGGGCATGCAGTGCGCCGTGATCGAGTGGGCGCGGCACCTGGCGGGCCTGGAAGGGGCCACCAGCGCCGAGATCGATGCCGATGCCGCCCATCTCGTCATCCACCTGCTGCCCGAACAGCAGGACGTGGTTGACCTGGGCGGCACCATGCGCCTCGGGGTTTACCCCTGCCGCCTGCAGCCCGGCACCATGGCCGATCAGCTCTACGGCGAAGCGGTGGTGTACGAGCGGCACCGCCACCGCTACGAGTTCAACAACGCCTACCGCAACCAGTTCCTGGAATCCGGTTTCCGCATCAGCGGCACCTCGCCCGATGGCCGCCTGGTGGAGCTGATCGAGCTGGAGGGCCACCCGTTCTTCACCGCCTGCCAGTTCCACCCTGAGTTCCTCTCCCGGCCCGGCCGCCCCCACCCGCTCTTCCGCGGCCTGGTCGAGGCGGCCCAGCTGCGCCATGCCGCCGGCAGCGCCAGCGAGAGCGAGGCGGCGGTGAGCAAGGCGGCCCTTGCCGGCCTGGAGCAGCCCCAGCCAGGCCCAGTCGCCGGCCTGCCCGTTTCCTCTTGAGCGCGTCCCCTTGAGCCTGTTCCCTTGAACGTTGCCGTGCCCATGGCCGCTGCCCCGCTGGGGGCGGGGGCTGCTGCCCTGCCGGTGGTGGAAACCTTCCACTCGATTCAGGGGGAAGGAAGCCACGCCGGCCGCAGCGCCTTCTTTCTGCGGCTGGCGGGCTGCACGGTGGGCTGTCCCTGGTGCGACACCAAGGGCTCCTGGCCCCAGCAGGCCCATCCGCTGCGCCCCCTGGAGGCACTGGCGGCGGACCTGGTGGCGGCGGCGGCAGCCGGGGCGGCCTTCGTGGTGATCACAGGCGGAGAACCGCTGCACCACAACCTCACCACCCTGTGCGCCCAGCTGCGTGGCGCCCTGGATCCGCCCCTGCCCCTGCACCTGGAAACCAGCGGCGTCGATCGCCTCAGCGGCCGCTTCGACTGGATCACCCTCTCGCCCAAACGCCACCGGCCGCCGCGGCAGGAGCTGCTCAGCTGCTGCGATGAGCTCAAGGTGGTGGTGCACGAGCCCGCCGATCTCGCCTTCGCCACCGCCATGGCTGCGGCGGCGCGGCAGGAGCGCCCTACGGCCCCTCCCCAGCTGCTGCTTCAACCGGGTTGGCAGAGCAGCGAGGGGCGGCAGTTGGCCGTGGAGTTCGTGCGCGCCCGCCCCGACTGGCGGCTCAGCCTGCAGAGCCACAAGTGGCTGGGGGTGCGCTGAGCGGCGATCCCGCAAACTGTCCCCAGACCTGGACATGGGCGTGGAGAAACTGCAGAGCCTGCGCGGCATGGTGGATCTGCTGCCGGCGCAGCTGCCGGTCTGGCAGCACGTGGAAGCTGTGTCCCGCGATCACTTCGGCCGCGCTGGGCTGAGCGAGATCCGCACGCCGCTGCTGGAGGTCACTGAGCTGTTCGCCCGGGGCATCGGCGAGGCCACCGATGTGGTCGGCAAGGAGATGTACAGCTTCGAAGACCGGGGCCAGCGCCGCTGCACGTTGCGGCCGGAAGGCACCGCCTCGGTGGTGCGGGCGGTGCTGGAGCACGGCCTGCTCAGCCAGGGCCCGCAGCGGCTCTGGTACGGCGGCCCGATGTTCCGCTACGAACGGCCCCAGGCGGGGCGGCAGCGCCAGTTCCACCAGATCGGCCTGGAGTTTCTCGGCGCCGCCGATCCCCGCAGCGATGCCGAAGCGATCGCGATCGCCTGGGATCTGCTCAACGCTCTGGGCGTCAGGGGGCTGGCGCTGGAGCTCAATTCCCTGGGCGATGCCAGCGACCGGGCGGCGTACCGGCAGGCGCTGGTGGGCTGGCTGGAGCAGCGCCGCGAGCAGCTCGATCCGGAGGCCTGCGAGCGCATTGCCACCAACCCGCTGCGCATCCTCGACAGCAAGAACCCCACCACCCAGGCCGTGCTGGCAGAGGCGCCGCTATTGATCGACCACCTCAGCGCGGCGAGCCGCCAGCGCTTCGAGCAGGTGCGCGAGCTGCTCGATCGCCTTGCGATTCCTTACCAGCTCAATCCCCGCCTGGTGCGCGGGCTCGACTACTACGCGCACACCGCGTTCGAGATCACCAGCGATCAGCTGGGCGCCCAGGCCACCGTCTGCGGGGGCGGCCGCTACGACGGGCTGGTGGAGCAGCTGGGCGGGCCGCCCACAGCGGCGATCGGCTGGGCGATCGGCATGGAGCGGCTGATCGTGCTGCTGGAGCGTGCCGGTGCGGCCGGCGCAGCGGCGGCGGTGCCGGCGGTGTACGTGGTGAGCCGCGGGCCCCTGGCGGAAGCGATGGCGCTGGAGCTCGCCATGCAGTTGCGGCGCCGGGGCCAGGCGGCGGAGCTGGATCTCTCCGGCGCCGCCTTCGCGCGCCAGCTCAAGCGCGCCGACCGCTCCGGCGCCCCCTGGGCGGTGGTGATCGGCGAGAGCGAAGCGGAGCAGGGCGTGGTGCTGCTCAAGGACCTGCTGGGCGGTGGCGCCGAGCAACGGCTCAGCCCAACGGCCGCCCTCGCCCAGCTCGCCGGATCCGCAGGCTGATCCGATCGGCTGGTTCGATTGAACTGTCCGTGGCCCGGATCACGACGTTCTCGGCGCGTGGAGGGCGGGCGCCCGGGAGTGGATAATTTCCGGGTCAGGAACAATGGATTCAGGGTGAGCCGTTGGCCGTAGTGCATCCGCCCGAGATTCGCTCGATCTGCTGCATCGGCGCCGGCTATGTCGGCGGGCCGACGATGGCGGTGATCGCCGATCGCTGCCCGCACATCCAGGTGACCCTGGTGGATCTCAACGCCGCCAGGATCGCCGCCTGGAACGATCCGGATCTCGCCAACCTGCCCGTCTACGAGCCGGGCCTGGCGGAGGTGGTGGGCCGCTGCCGCGGCCGCAACCTGCACTTCACCACCGAGGTGGATGGCGCCATTGCCAGCGCCGACATGGTGTTCCTCTCGGTGAACACCCCTACGAAGACCCGCGGCCTGGGTGCCGGCCAAGCCTCCGACCTGCGCTGGATCGAAGCCTCGGCGCGCCAGGTGGCGGCGCAGGCCACGGGCCACACGATCGTGGTGGAGAAAAGCACCTTGCCGGTGCGCACGGCCGAGACGATCAAGCAGATCCTGATGGGATCCCAGAACCTGGCCGGCGGGGCCAATGGTGTCGGCGAAACCAATGGCCCCCCCGAAGGCGAGCCCGGCGCGCCGCCAGCAAAAACCTTTTCGGTGCTCTCCAACCCTGAATTCCTGGCGGAGGGCACCGCCATCCGCGATCTTGAGCACCCTGATCGGGTGCTGATCGGCGGCGAAGATCCCGAGGCGATCGCGGCGCTCTCCGCCATCTACGGCCACTGGGTGGATCCGGAGCGCATCCTGCACACCAATCTCTGGAGCAGCGAGCTCTCCAAGCTCACCGCCAACGCGTTTCTGGCCCAGCGCATCTCCTCGATCAACGCCGTGGGTGCCTTGTGCGAGGCCACCGGCGCAGACATCACCGAAGTGGCACGGGCGATCGGCACCGATTCGCGCATCGGGCCGAAGTTTCTCGCGGCGGGTCCCGGCTTCGGCGGCAGTTGCTTCCAGAAGGACATTCTCAACCTCGTCTACCTCTGCCGCCATTACGGCCTCGACGCCGCCGCCACCTACTGGGAGCAGGTGGTGGCCTTCAACAGCTGGCAGCAGCAGCGCATCGCCCGCTTGGTGGTGAGCCGGTTGTTCGGCACCGTGAGCGGCAAGCGCCTGGCGGTGCTCGGTTTCGCCTTCAAGGCCGACACCAACGACACCCGTGAGTCCCCGGCGATCGCGATCTGCCGTGATCTGCTCGAGGAGGGCGCCCATCTGGTGATACACGACCCCAAGGTGGCCACAAGGCAGATCACTGCAGACGTGGGCCGCCCCCCCGATGGCAGCGATCGCGGCTTCGCCGAAGACGGCAGCTGGCAGCAGGTGGACACCCCGCTCGAGGCGGTGACGGGCGCCGATGCGGTGATCGTGCTCACCGAATGGGGCGCTTACCGCACGCTCGACTGGTCGGCGATCGCCTCAGCGATGCGGCGGCCGGCCTGGTTGTTCGACGTGCGTGACATCACTGACACGGCGGCAGCACGACAAGCTGGCCTGCAGGTGTGGTCTGTGGGGAAAGGCTGAGTGACGGCACCTATGGCTTCAAGACGCAATCTGGTCACCGGCGGTGCCGGCTTTCTCGGCTCCACCCTGGTGGACCGGCTGATGGAGGCCGGTGAGGAGGTGATCTGCCTTGACAACTATTACACCGGCACCAAAGCCAATGTTGCCCGCTGGATCGGCCACCCCAGCTTTGAGCTGATCCGCCACGACGTGACCGAGCCGATCCTGCTGGAGGTCGACCGGATCTGGCACCTGGCCTGCCCCGCCTCACCACGCTTCTACCAGGCCAACCCGATCAAAACCGCCAAGACGAGTTTTCTCGGCACCTACAACATGCTTGGCCTGGCTCGGCGTGTGGGCGCCCGCTTGCTGATGGCCAGCACCAGCGAGGTGTACGGCGATCCAGAAGTGCATCCTCAGCCGGAGAGTTATCGCGGTTGTGTGAACACCACCGGCATCCGCTCCTGCTATGACGAAGGCAAGCGCATTGCCGAGGCGCTCTGCTTCGATTACAACCGCATGCATGGTACGGAGATTCGCGTGGTGCGCATCTTCAACACCTATGGCCCGCGCATGTTTCCTGATGACGGCCGGGTGGTGAGCAACTTCGTTGTGCAGGCCTTGCGCGGTGAACCCCTCACCCTCTATGGCGATGGCAGCCAGACCCGCAGCTTCTGCTATGTCGATGATCTAGTGGAAGGATTGATTCGCTTGATGAATGGCAGCCACACCGGCCCGATCAACATCGGCAATCCCGGGGAATTCACCATCCGCCAGCTGGCTGAGTTGGTGCGCGCGCGCATCAACCCAGCGCTGCCCCTGGTGTATCTGCCGCTGCCTCAGGATGACCCGCTCCAGCGTCAACCGGTGATCGATCTGGCCCGCCGCGAGCTGGGCTGGGAACCCAAGGTGTCTCTGGAAGAGGGGTTGGGCCCCACGATCGCCTACTTTCGCCGCATCCTGGGGATCGATTCATGACCCTGCTCGTCACCGGTGGTGCTGGCTACATCGGCAGCCACACCGTGCGCGCCTTGCAGCAGGCGGGCCACCACCCTGTGGTGCTCGACAACCTCGTGTATGGGCACCGTTCGATCGTGGAAGAGGTGCTGCGGGTGCCCTTGGTGCAGGGCCAGGTGGGTGATCGCGCTCTGATTGAGGCCTTGCTCAGCGGCCGCCATCCCGCCTGCGGCGGTGTGCCAGTGCAGGCCGTGCTTCATTTCGCCGCCTATGCCTATGTGGGCGAATCGGTGCTGGATCCGGCCAAGTATTACCGCAACAATCTCGGTGACACCCTCACCCTGCTGGAGGCCCTTGTAGAGCCGGTGCGCACGGGCCGGGGCCCGGCCATCCCGATCGTGTTTTCTTCCACCTGCGCCACCTACGGCAGCCCGGAGACGGTGCCGATCACCGAGGACACGCCCCAGCGGCCGATCAATTCCTACGGCCGCAGCAAGTGGATGGTGGAGCAGATGCTGGCCGATTTCGCGACCGCTTACAAGCTGCCGAGCGTGATCTTTCGCTATTTCAATGCGGCTGGTGCCGATCCAGCCGGTGACCTTGGCGAAGATCACAACCCCGAAACCCACTTGATCCCGCTGGTGCTGGATGCGATTGCCGGCCGGCGGGAAACGATCAAGATCTTCGGCACCGATTACCCCACCCCCGATGGCACCTGCCTGCGGGATTACATCCACGTGAGTGATCTGGCCGATGCCCACGTGTTGGGCCTCGAGCACCTGCTGGCTGGAGCATCGCCCCAGCCGATGGAGCCGTTGATCTTCAATCTCGGCACGGGCACGGCCTATTCAGTCCAGGAGGTGCTCACGGTGGCCCAGGACGTCACGCAACTGCCGCTCACTGCGGTGGTAGCGCCGCGGCGGCCCGGCGATCCGCCCACCCTGGTGGCCAGCGCGCAGAAGGCCCGCGAAGTGCTGGGTTGGGAGCCCCGTTACCCGGATCTGGGCGAAATCATCGCCCACGCCTGGGCGTGGCACCAGCGCAGCTCAGCCACCCCCTGACCATGGCGCTGCTTCCCTCCCCGCCGCCCGCTGAAACCACCCTCGTGACCGGTGCCGCCGGGTTCATCGGGGCGGCGCTGTGCGAACGCCTGCTGGCCCGCGGCGAGCGGGTGATCGGCCTGGATAACCTCAACAGCTACTACGACCCGGCCCTCAAGCAGGCGCGGCTGGCCCGGTTTGAGCGCAACGACGGCTTCCGCTTTCACCACCTGAATCTGGAGGATGGGGAGGCCATGGCGGCGCTGTTCGCGGCCGAGCGCCCCTCACGGGTGGTGCATCTGGCGGCCCAGGCGGGGGTGCGCTATTCGCTGGAGAACCCTGCCGCCTACATCCAGAGCAACCTGGTGGGCTTCGGCCACATCCTGGAGGGCTGCCGCCATCACGGTGCCGGCCACCTCGTGTATGCCTCCAGCAGCTCGGTCTATGGCGGTAACCGCCGCATGCCCTTCTGCGAGCAGGATGCGGTGAACCATCCGGTGAGCCTTTACGCGGCCACCAAGAAGGCCAACGAACTGATGGCGCACACCTACAGCCACCTCTACGGGCTGCCTGCCACCGGCCTGCGCTTTTTCACCGTCTATGGCCCCTGGGGCCGGCCCGACATGGCCCCGATGCTGTTCGCCCGCGCGATCCTGGCCGGCGAGCCGATTCGGGTGTTCAACCACGGCCGCATGCAGCGGGATTTCACCTACATCGACGACATCGTTGAGGGGGTGGTGCGCTGCCTCGACAAACCGGCCACCGCCGATCCGCTCTTCGATCCGCTCGCCCCCAACCCCGCCACTGCGGCGGTGCCCCATCGGGTGTTCAACATCGGCAACAGCCAGCCCACGCCCTTGCTGGAGTTCATCGGGGTGCTGGAAGAGGCGCTGGGCACTGCGGCGATCCAGAGCCTGGAGCCGATGCAACCTGGGGATGTGGAAGCCACCGCCGCTGAGACCTCCGCCCTGGAGGCCTGGGTGGGCTTTGCGCCCCACACCCCGATCGCCGAGGGCGTGGCCCGCTTCGCTCACTGGTACCGCAGCTACTACCAGGCCTGAGCTGTTTCGCTGACGAGGTCAGAGCCATTTCCCTGGCGCAACCAAAAAAAAGCGGGCCCTTGGGCCCGCGGTGCATGAAGCAAAGCAGGGGGGATCAGGCCGAACCCACACCCACATAGGAGCCGTAGAAGAACAGACCGACCACGAAAATCACGGCGATGCCGCCGGCGGTGGCCACCAACCAGAGGGGGAGCACCCCTTCGGTCCAGCGGCTTTTCCAGGCCACGGCCGGGCGGCCGTCAGGCAGGCGATCGGGAATGCGACCGTCAGGTAGTGCGGATTTCTTGCCGCTCATGGCTGAATCTCCCGATCAGTTGAAGAAGTAGCTGGTGAACAGAACGCCGATGACGAACACAAACAACAGGCCCAGGTAAAGGCTGGTGCGGTTGAGTTCGACCGGCAGATTGTTCGGGTTGGGATTGCGCTGCATGGCGGAAATCAGCGACGAACGAATTGCATGGCCGCCAAGGCTCCCAGGAAGAAAACCGTGGGGATGCCCAGCGCATGAACCGACAACCACCGCACCGTGAAGATGGGGTAGTTGCGTGGCGTGGTGGAGACAGAAGACTGGGTCATGGCGTTACTTGAGGCGCAGGTCAAGCTGGCTCTTGCCCTCGTAACGCTGGCTCACCACCGGTGCCTTGGCTTCCTGGGGTTGGAAGTAGGCATCGGGGCGAGGCGTTCCGAAGGCGTCGTACGCCAAGCCAGTGGAGACGAAGAGGAATCCGGCCAGGAAAATCGCCGGCAAGGTGACGGCGTGGATGACCCAGTAGCGGATGCTCGTAATGATCTCGAAGAACGGGCGTTCCCCGGTGGAGCCGGCAGCCATAGCAGCGGGCAAATCAGCTACGGAATCTTAAGGGTCGGGCTGGGAGTGCCGAGAGCCGGAGAGGAGGTTGGTTACACAGGGATGCAGTTGGACCCGGCGGCGGCTCCGCCACCCGCCCGCGCCTAACCCACCCAGCGCAGCAGGTTGCCGCGTTCGCCCAGCACGAAGCCCTTGCCGTCGCTGCTGAAGCTGATGCGGTTGAAGTTCGTGGGCTGGAGGGCGCCCACCGGATCGCGCTCCCAGTGGCTGCCGCCGTCGTGGCTCACCAGCAGGGTGCCGCTGCCGCCGCCCGTCCAGATGTCACCATCGGGGCCCCAGGCCATGTCGAGGTAGCCGAAGCCATTGGTGATCGGGATCACCGGCTTGCTCCAGGCCTCAGGATCGGCCGCATCGGCGTTGAAGCGCAGCTGGGCGCCCCGGGTGACCATCCAGAGGTTGCCGTCCGGTTGGAAGCCCATGCTTTGCAGGCGCTGGCTGCTGACCCGCTGGTGGGGCTGCCAGACCGCCTGGCCCGGCTCCCAGGTGGCGAAGAAGTTGCCCAGGCTCGACACGCTCACGTAGCGGCCGTCCGAGGAGCGGCGCAGGTCGCGCACGGCGCCGGCCGCATCGCTCACTTCCGCTTGCCAGGTGATGCCCGCATCGCTGGTGCGGTAGATGGCGCCCACGGTGGTGGCCAGTTCAGCGCTACTGCGGCCTGTGGCGGTGACGGCATAGGGATCACCAGGCAGCTTGGTGTCGAGCAGCAGGCGCTCCCAGCTCTGGCCGGCATCAGCGGTGTGCAGCAACAGGCCCGGCTGGCCCACGATCCACCCATCAGCACCGCTGAAATCGATGCTGATCAGGCGGAAGTTCTCCCCCTCGGGCAGATCCAGGGTGCGTTCCTCCCAGCTGGCCCCGCCGTCGTCGGTTTCGAGGATCAGCCGGTTGCTGCCCACCAGGAAGCCGTGGTTGGCGTCGCTGAAGGCCACATCGAGCGGGTTTGAAGTGGTGGACAGCGCCACGGGCTGCCAGGGGCTGGTGGCGGCCACGGGCAGGCCGGTGGTGACGCAGCCACCGAGGCCGAAGCTGAGGCCGAGGGTGATCAGCACGGCCAGCAGAGGGGAGAACAGGCGCTTCACGGGGGTCAACGCAGGGAGTAAAGGGAAAGGAAGAAGGCGAAGGCCAGAGCGAAGCCGCCGAAGATCAGCACGTTTTTCTGGCCAGGGGTGAGGGTGTTCACCCCGAAGCCATAACTGAGGTTATCTTCGAAGCCGCTCGGCTTGTTGCGGGGGCCGATGTCCTTGAAGGCGCCGACGCGGCTGCGGCAGACCGGGCAGTGGAAGCCCACCGGATCGAGGCTGCTGAAGGGCGTGCCGGCGGGGATCGCCAGCTTGCGCACCCCCTCACCCGGGTCGTAGACGAAGCCGCAACTGCGGCACTCGAACCGGTGCGTGTCGGGATCGGTGCCGCCGCTTTCGTCGGCCGGATCGCCTGGCGGCTGGTCGCCGGCGGGCCCTGCGTCTGGGGTTTGAGTGTCTGCGGGGGGAGCGCCTGCGGGTTGGGCGTTCTGCTGGGCCTGTTCCCCAACGTCCTGCTCAGCCGCTGGCCCAACCTGCTGCCCGACCTCTTGGCCAACGTCCTGATCAGTGTCCTGGCCATTGACCATGGCGTTGGGCCCCGTTGCCGTGAAAACAAACTCTATCGAGGCCCTTGTCGCGGCAAGCTCTATGGCGCGCGGCGGACGGCAGCGGGCGTTTTCCGGGCGCGGATGCCAGACTCTGCGCCGGGTTCAGCCTTGCGATGTTCGTCTTACCTGGTTACGACGCCTTCCTGGGCTTTCTGCTGATCTCGGCAGCAGTTCCGGTGCTGGCCCTGGTCACCAACAAACTGGTGTCGCCGAAATCGCGGGACGGCGAACGCCGGCTCACCTATGAATCCGGCATGGAGCCGATCGGTGGCGCCTGGATTCAGTTCAATATCCGCTACTACATGTTCGCGTTGGTCTTCGTGATCTTCGACGTGGAAACGGTGTTTCTGTATCCCTGGGCCGTGGCCTTCAGCCGGCTCGGTCTGCTGGCCTTCATTGAGGCCCTGATCTTCATCACCATTCTGGTGATCGCCCTTGCCTATGCCTGGCGCAAGGGCGCCCTCGAGTGGAGCTGACGCGCCTACCCCCCATGACCCTCACTCCCACCTCCGCTTCCAGCACCCCTTCGATCGACGCCTTGCGCGATCTGCGGGCCTCCAGTTGCAATCCGGTCGGTGCTCCGGCGGTCACCTCGGATCTTTCCGAGAACGTGATCCTCACCAGCCTCGACGACCTGCACAACTGGGCCCGGCTCAGCAGCCTCTGGCCCCTGCTCTACGGCACGGCCTGCTGCTTCATTGAGTTCGCGGCGCTGCTCGGCTCCCGCTTCGATTTCGACCGTTTCGGCCTGGTGCCCCGCTCCAGCCCCCGCCAGGCCGACCTGCTGATCACCGCCGGCACCGTGACCATGAAGATGGCCCCGGCCCTGGTGCGGCTTTATGAGCAGATGCCCGAGCCCAAATACGTGATCGCCATGGGCGCCTGCACGATCACCGGCGGCATGTTCAGCGCCGATTCCACCACGGCGGTGCGGGGGGTCGACAAGCTGATCCCAGTGGACCTCTACATCCCCGGTTGCCCGCCCCGCCCCGAAGCGATCTTTGATGCGGTGATCAAGCTCCGCAAGAAAGTGGGCAACGAAGCGCTGGCCGAGCGGGGCAACAACCTCCCCACCCACCGCTACCTCACGATCAGCCACGGCATGAAAGCGGTGGCTCCGATCGTCACCGGCGCCTACCTCAAGGCCGAAACCCAGGTGGCTGCCCTCGCCGATCCCACCGCTCTCCCGCTCGACACCTCCGCACCGACCGGGGTTGTTGTGGCCGCACCGATCACCACCGCAACCACCTCCAGCGATGCCTGATCCCACCCCCGCTCCCCAGGGCGCCACCTCCGGTGCCACTGACAGCGACACCCTCGCCGCACCGGTCATCGGCGCCGTGAGCCAGTGGCTCTCTCAGCAGGGTTTCGACCACCAGCCGCTGGAACCCGATCACTGCGGCATTGAAATGCTGGCGGTGGAACCCCTCTTCCTGCCGGCGGTGGCGGCGGCGCTCAAGGCCTACGGCTTTGATTACCTCCAGTGCCAGGGCGGCTATGACGAAGGCCCGGGCGCCCGGCTGGTGAGCTTCTATCACCTGGTGAAACTCGCCGCTGGCGCCGATCCCTGCCCCACTCCTGACAGCAAGCCGCAGGAAGTGCGGGTCAAGGTGTTCCTCGCCCGCGATGGCGACCTCACCATTCCCAGCCTCTACCGCCTGTTCCGCGGCGCCGACTGGCAGGAACGCGAGACCTACGACATGTACGGCATCGTGTTCGAGGGCCATCCCCATCCCAAGCGGTTGCTGATGCCCGAAGACTGGAAGGGCTTTCCGCTGCGCAAGGACTACGTGCAGCCGGATTTCTACGAGATGCAGGACGCCTACTGACCTACTGAGTTCAACGAACTTCAAGGCGCGTTCTGGTTTCTTCTGGATCCAGGGCGCTTCCCGTTCTGTCTTTGCCACGTGCCGGCCGAATTCCGTCCCAGCAACGCGGGGCCGCACGCTTGGGTTGCTCGTAGCCCTGCCCGTCAGACCGGTTCCAGCACCGGCCGGCCCCCTTTGTGCCGCCGGTAGAAGCGCATCACCGCCAAGGCCAGGCTGCGGGGGTCATGGCGCAGGGTGCCGGTGGGGCGGGCTCCCTGCAGGCCCGTGACCATCACCTCGTATCCCTTGGCGCGCAGGCTGCGGACATCGCACTGCACGGGCTCGGCGCCGCGGGCCCGGTAGTGATCCACCAGGGCTCGGTCGCGGATCGGTTCCTGGGCCAGCACCGCGGTGAACAGGCGACGGGTCACCCCCAGGCTGGCCAGCTGGGCCTCGATCGCCCGCACATGGCCTTCCACATCCAGGTTGTCGGTTTCGCCGGGCTGGGTCATCAGGTTGCAGATGTAGAGGCGCGGCGCCTTGCTGCGGCTGATTGCCTGCACCAACTCCGGCACCAGCAGATTCGGCAGCAGAGAGGTGTAGAGGCTGCCGGGCCCGAGCACGATCAGCTCGGCATTGGCGATCGCCTCAAGGGCGCGCGGCAAGGCGGGAGGGCGCTCGGGGGTGCAGCCCAGCCGCACGATCGGGCTGGCAGCGCGGCCGATGCAGGATTCCCCCTCGATGCGGTCGCCGTTCTCGAGCTCGGCCCACAGGCGCACATCGGCATTGGTGGCTGGCACCACCTGCCCCTGCACCGCCAACACGCGGCTGCTGGCGGTGATCGCCGACTCCAGGCTGCCGGTGATCGCCGTGAGCGCCGTGAGAAAAAGGTTGCCGAAGCTGTGTCCCTCCAGCCCACTCCCCGACTTGAAGCGGTACTGAAACAGGCGGGTGAGCAGCGGTTCCTCGCGGGCCAGGGCCGCCAGGCAGTTGCGGATGTCGCCGGGGGGCTGCACGCCGAACTCCCGCCGCAAGACCCCGCTGCTGCCGCCGTCATCGGCGACGGTGACGATCGCGGTGATATTGCTGCTGTAGCGCTTCAGGCCGCTCAGCAGGGTGGCCAGGCCTGTGCCGCCGCCGATCGCCACCACGTTGGGGCCGCGGTTGAGCCGGCGCTGGGCCAGCAGCGCCTCCACCAGCAGGGTGTCTTTTTCGGGCGCGAGGGCCTGCTGGATCGAGCCGAAGCTGCGGCTCTGGCCCCACACCACCAGTGCGGCGCCCCCCAGCAGCACCAGTGGGCCGGTCACGCCGCGCGGGAGCACCCGCGTCATGTTTGAGAGCAGCCAGTTGAGCGACTCCAGCGACCAGTAGATCGGCTTGAGGTCGGCGAGGATCGCGGCTCCCAGCAGGGCCAGCAGCAGGCCAAGGCCGGAGGTGAGCATCCAGCGCTTCACCACCAACCCCGGCTGCAGCCACTGCACCGCCCGGCGCGAGCGGCTCATCAGGTCTTGTTGGCGCAGATCCCCGCGCCCAAGCCAGCCAGGGCGACGGCTGGACCGTGTGCTGAGGCGTCGTGGCAGGAGAGGGCGCTGGGAAGTCAAGCCGATGGGGCGTTACGCCACAGCACGGTGCTGATGGAACTGTAAGGATGAAAGGAGTCGGCGAACCAGATCCCAGCGAGGCTCCCCTTCGCGCCTGCCAGGTCCTCCCCGTTGTCGTCCGTGTCGTCTTCCTTTTCGCCCTCCCCCACTGCCTTCGTGCCGTCACCCGTGCCAGTGGTGGAACTTCACGATCTTTCCATGCGCTGGGGTTCGCGCACCGTGCTGGAGGGCATCAACCTCACCTTGATGGAGGGGGAACGGCTGGCGGTGGTGGGGCCTTCCGGTACTGGCAAATCAACGGTGCTGCGCATCCTGGCGGGCCTGCTGTTGCCCACCACCGGAAACTTCCGCCTGCATGGCGTACCACAGCAGTATCTGCGGCTGGATCAGCGTCGTCCCGCCGATGTGCGCCTGGTGTTCCAGAACCCCGCGTTGTTGGCCTCGCTCACGGTGGGCGAGAACGTGGGTTTTCTGCTCTATCGCCACAGCCAATTGCCAGAGCCCGAAATCCGTCAACGGGTGCAGCGGGCGCTGGAGGCGGTGGGCCTCTATGGCATCGCAGACCAGCTGCCCGGTGAACTCAGCGGCGGCATGCAGAAGCGGGTGAGTTTTGCCCGTGCCCTGATTGATGACCCCAGCAATGCCTCCGGTCAGCACCCGTTGCTGCTGTTCGACGAGCCCACCGCCGGCCTGGACCCCGTGGCTTGCACCCGCATCGAGGATCTGATCGTGAAGGCGAATCAGGTGGCGGCCGGCTGCTCGGTGGTGGTGAGCCATGTGATGAGCACGGTGGTGCGCACGGCCCAGCGGGTGGCCATGCTCTACGACGGGCGGATTCAGTGGTGCGGCTCCACCGACGACTTCGGCCGCACCGACAATCCTTATGTGGTTCAGTTCCGTACCGGTAGCCTGAACGGCCCGATGCAGCCGGCGGAGCTTTGAAACCTCATGCGTCGTAGCGTCCGCGAGGCTTTGGTGGGTTTCACCCTGCTCGGAGCCGTGATCGGCGGCTTCAGCCTCTGGTTCTGGCTGCGGGGTGTGTCGCTGAGCCGCAACAACTGGACGCTGAAGGTGCGTTTTGCCGATGCCGCCGGCCTGGCCGACCGTTCGGCGGTGATGTTCCGCGGCGTGCAGGTGGGCAATGTGCGGCGGATCTCGCCCACTTCCTCTGCGGTGGTGGCCGAACTGGAGATCACCGATCCCAGCCTGCAACTGGCGCGGCCGGTGGTGGCCCAGGTGCAATCCGGCTCGCTGCTGGGTGGCGATGCCCAGGTGGCGCTGATCAGCACCGGGCCGCCGCTGCCCGCCTCGGCGCCTCGGCCGGGTGACAAGTCCTGCAGCAACACCCTCATGGTCTGCAACGGCTCTTCACTTGAAGGGGCCACCTCCGCCAGCTTGAGCAATGTCACCGAGTTGATGCAGAGCCTGCTGATCGAGGCCGAAAAGCAGAACCTGGTGCCCCAGATCGCCAGCACCACCAAGAGCTTCGATGCCACCTCCCTGGAGGCGACCCGCTTCCTCAAGGACGCCCAGAAGACCTCTGCTCAGCTGGATGTGCTGATCCGCCAGCTCAACGTGGTGACCGGCAAAGCCGATCCAATCCTCGCTTCGCTCACCACGGCCAGCGCCGATGCGGCGGCCGCCAGCCGCCATGTGCGCAACCTCACGGCCGCCCTCGACAATCCCCGCACCCTGGCCGAGCTCAAAACCACAGTGAGCAATGCCGAGAGGCTCACGGCACGGATCGATGCGGTGGGCGGCGATGTGAGCAAGCTCACCAGCGATCCTCGTTTCATGGATGGGGTGCGCAGTCTGGCCATCGGCCTGGGCCAGCTGTTCGATGAGCTCTACCCCGCCCAGACGGGCCTGGCGAAGGACAAAGCCACGAAGGACAAGGCCAACAAGGACAGCACGGTGAAGTCCGGCGGTGGCACCGGCGGTGGCGGCAGGCACGGTGCTGCCGCTGGTGCCCCGCTGCCGGCAGAATCTCCCCGCCGCCTCGATCCCTGAGCTTGTCGACCCTGAGCTGGCGACCGTGAGCCGTTGGGGCGAGCCGCTGCCGCGCCAGGCGCTCAGGAGGCGTTGAGCGCCTCCAGGGCGATGGCGGCAATCGCCTGATCGCTGGCCTTGGGCAGTTGCACGTAGCGGCCGCCGGCCGCTTCCGCCAGTTCCTTGCCCATGCCGCTGCCGATGAACTTGCGCTCGGTGTCGATCACCAGCAGCTTGATCCGGAGGGCGCGGTAGCGGGCCGCCACCCCCTTCACCTCCTCGCGCAGGTCGACCGGCTCCTCGCCCTCCAGCGGCGGCTGGCCCAGCGAGCGGCTCAGCGGCACGTTGCCGCGGCCGTCGGTGATCGCCACCACCACCACCTGGCCCAGATCGCCCTTGGCCAATGCATTGGCGCCCACCCGTGCCGCCTGGGACAGGCCATGGGCGAGCGGGGAGCCGCCGCCGCAGGGCATCTGCTCCAGCCGACGGCGTGCCGCGGTGATCGAGCGGGTGGGGGGCAGCAGCACCTCCGCCTGCTCGCCGCGGAAAGGGATCAAGGCCACTTCATCGCGGTTTTCGTAGGCCTCGGTGAGCAGCCGGATCACGGCGCCTTTGGCGCTCTGCATGCGGTTGAGCGCCATCGAGCCGCTGGCGTCCACCAGAAAAATCACCAGGGCGCCCGCCTTGCGCTGCAGTTGCTTGGCGCGCAGGTCGCCGTCTTCAACGATCACGCGGCGGTGCGGTTCCCGCTCACGCCGGCTTTTCTGGTGCGGTGCCGCTGCCCGCAGGGTGGCATCGACGGCAATGCGGCGCACGGGTCCGCGCGGCAGCATCGGCTTCACGTAGCGGCCGCGCGACTCGCTCTGCACCAGGGAGCGCTTGCCGCTGCCGCCCCCGCGCGAACGGGCGGCGGCGAACAGCAGCAGATCGGGGTCGATGGCGGTGGCCTCTGGATCGAGCAGGAATTCCTCCGGAATCGATGGTGGTGCCTGGTCGTCGGGGCTGTCGTCGTCCTCGTCCTCGGGCGGGTCCTCTTCCGGGGCGTCGTCGTCGCTGGTCTCAGGGGGTTCCGGCGGTTCCTGCTCCTGGGGCTGCTGCTCCGCCTGGGGTGGTGGTGGCGGCTCCAGCGGCTGGTCGGGATCGGGCGGCGGCAGCTGCAGGGCCCGCGGGGCGATCACCATGCGCACGGCCACCTGCAGGTCATCGGCGTCCACCCGGTCGCGGCCGCTCAGTGCCGCATGGGCCCGGGCGACCCGCACCGCATAGAGCTCGGCCCGGTGCCCCTCCACTCCGCCGCGGATCGCTTCGGTGACCAGATAGCGGACCTGCTCGCGATCGATCGCCACATCCTTCAACCATTGCCGCGCCAGCAGCAGCTGGGTGGCCAGGGCATCGGTCTCCTCCTGCCAGCGGGAGCGGAAAGCATCGCTGGATTCGCCGTGATCGAGGGCCGAGCGGGTGATCGCCACCCGCTCCTCCGTGCTCACCAGCTGGTTGGCCGACAGGGCGATGGCGAAGCGGTCGAGCAGGTGATCCCGCACCGCCCCTTCTTCCGGGTTGTAGGTGGCGATCAGCAGGGTGCGGCAGGGGTGCACCAGGCTCAGCCCCTCGCGCTCGATCCGGTTGATGCCGGAGCCCACCGCCGCCAGCAGCAGGTTGGTGATGCCGTCATCGAGCAGGTTCAGTTCGTCGATGTAAAGCACGCCCCGGTGGGCCTCCGCCAGCAGCCCCGGCTGGAACACCGGCGTGCCACTGCTCAAGGAGGCGGCCACATCCACCGCCCCCAGCAGCCGGTCTTCGGTGACACCGAGGGGCACCTGCACGAAGGGGGCCGGAATCACCCGGGTGGGCAGCAAGGTGGTGGGATCGGCGCCGCTGGGATCGCCCCCACGCGCCGTGATGCGTTGGTGGATGGCGGCATCCCAGTCGTCGGGCCGCTGCGGATCCACGTTGCGGCTGCTTACCCCCTCGCCCAGATCGAGCACGTCGATCGGTGGCAGCAGCGCGTGCAGCCCGCGGGCCAGCACCGATTTGCCAGTGCCGCGGCCCCCGGCGATCACCACTCCACCCAGCCCCGGATCCACCGCCGCCAGCAGCAGGGCCAGCTTCAAGGTGCCGTGCCCGGTGATCGCGGCGAGCGGAAACGCGCGTGCGGCGGCGCCGGCGGCGGCCGGGGTGGCAGCGGACCCGCTGACGACCATGGGGCAGAGGCTGGATAAGGGAGGTTCAGTCTCGCTGACGGTGCTGCGCCGCCCGCTGATGCGGCGGTGGGTGCTGGGGCCAACAGCCGGGCGGCTGGCAGAACTTACACTTTTGCGACGAGGCAGGGCGGCATTCCCGCACGCCTGGCATTTCTTTCTGCTATTGCTGCGGCCCGCCATGGTGTTGTTGTCCCGGGTCGATCGTCCTGGCCGCACCAGCGAGTCGCGCCAGAACGGTGAGGAGGCGCGCGCCAGTACGGCGCGGGGCTTCGGTGGCCGCGCCGCTGCTGGCGCCAGCGCCAAGGGGGCCCGCGGCAGCAACAAGCGGCGCAAGGGGCTCAGCCGCGCCGACTGGGGCCCGCTGGGCAAACACCCGGATGTGGACGCGATCGTGGCCCGCCAGCGCCAGCGCCTGCACCTGCCCCTGTCCGGCCGGCTCAGCGTGGACCAGGTGAACCGGGCCTGGAAGCAGGCTGCGGCCGAGCACCACCCCGACCGCGGCGGCGCCCACGACACCATGCAGCTGGTGAACGGCGCCCGCGATCTGCTGCTCGGCCGTGACGGCGACATCCCGCTGGAGCGGCCGGAGGAGCGCCGCCGCTCCGACCTCTACTGAGGCCCCGCTTGCCGTTCGGCCTGTTGGAGCGCACGCTCGCGATCGCGCTCGGGGCCAATCTCGACGACCCTGCGATCACCCTCAAGGCGGTGCGGCCCCTGCTGGCCGGCGAGCTGCTGGCCTGGGCCGTCACGCCGCCGCTGGCGGTGCGGGAGGCCGAGCTGCAGCTGCGCTGGTCGCCCCTCTTTCGCACCGCGCCGGTGGGAGGGCCGCCCGGTCAGCCGCCCTATCTCAATGCTGTGCTGCTGGTTCACCACAGCGCCCCGCCCACCCCAGGCTCTGCCGCCCGCCCGATCTGGCCTGATGCCGAGGGGCTGCTGCGGCGGTTGCAGGGCCTGGAAGCCGCCTTCGGCCGTGGGCGCACGGTTCAGTGGGGGCCGCGCACCCTCGACCTCGACCTGCTCTGGTGTGGCGACCAGGCCTGCAGCACGCCTGCGCTCACCTTGCCCCACCCGCGCCTGCGCGAGCGGGCCTTCGTGCTGGCCCCGCTGGCGGCCCTCGATCCGCAGCTGGTGCCGCCCGGCACGGCGGCCACGGCGGTGGAGCTGCTGGCGGCTGTCATACGCCGTGGCGTTGAGCCCCCGCCGCAGGCGCTGGCGGGGGGACCGGGCTGGGCCGAAGGCCCCCCGCGCTGAGAGCCGCGTCGGCGCTGGCAGGCGGGTCACACTGGGAGGCCCCAGCGCCCCGGTCATGGCCCCCTTGCCGCCCCCTGAGCCCTCCACCCATCTGGCCACGGTGGGCGCTCTCGATGCCCGCAAGATCCGTTTTGAGCTCAACCGGGTGGTGCTGCCCAAAGGGGTGGAAGGCACCTACGGGATCATTCGCCACCCCGGCGCGTCCCTGGCGGTGCCCGTGCTCGACGACGGCCGGGTGGTGATCCTGCGCCAATACCGCTTCGCGGTGGAACGGCGCATCCTCGAGTTCCCGGCCGGCACCCTGGAGGACGGCGAGGACCCGTTGGGTTCGATGCAGCGGGAACTGGCGGAGGAAGCGGGCTACAGCGCCCGCCGCTGGGATTCGCTTGGCCTGATGCTGCCTTGCCCCGGCTATTCCGATGAGGTGATTCACCTGTTTCTGGCCCGCGCCCTCACGCCCCTGGAGCAGCAGCCGGCTGGCGACGACGACGAGGACATGGAGGTGCTGTTGATGGAGCCGCAGGCCCTCGATGCGGCCCTGGCCAGCGGCGAAGAGGCCCTTGATGGCAAGAGTGTGACCGCCTGGTTCCGGGCCCGGCAGTTGCTGGGCTGCTGAAGCGATGCAGGAGCTGTTGCGATGACCCCGCCCCGCTGGCTGTTCTGGCACCGCCGTGACCTGCGGCTGGCCGACAATTTCGGCCTGGCTGCCGCCGCCCGCGCCACTCCCGCCGTGACCGGCGTGTTCGTACTGGATCCGGCCTTGCTGGAGGCCAGTGATCTGGCCCCGGCGCGGTTGTGGTTTCTGCTGGAAAGCCTGCGGGAGCTGGAGCAGCGCTGGCGTGAGGCCGGCAGCCGGCTGCTGCTGCTTGTGGGGGATCCAGCCGAGCGGCTGCCGCAGCTGGCCACGGCGATCGGCGCCGAGGTGGTGGCCTGGAACCGTGATGTGGAACCCTTCGGCCGCGAGCGCGACCGCCGCGTTGCCACCGCGCTGCAGGCGGAGGGGCTGAAGGTGCTGGCGGGCTGGGATCAGCTGCTGGTCCCCCCCGACAGCCTGTTCACCGGCGGTGGTGCGCCCTACCGGGTCTACGGGCCGTTTTTCCGCGCCTGGCGGCGACGGCTGGAGCCGGCCGGTCCGGCGACGTCCGGTGCCGTCGGAGCGGAGCTGACGGCCAACGGGCCGGAGCTGGCGCCTGTGGCGGCTCCCAGGGGCTTGCTGGACTTCGATCCTGTCGCCCTGACTGCCAGCGGCCAGGCCCTCTGGGGGCGCCTACCACTGCTGGATGCCGTGCCTGCGGCCGGCGACAGCGCAGGTGGCCTTGCCGCGGCTGCCTTCGAAGGCGCTGATCTGTGTCCCTGCCGCCCGGGAGAAGCGGCTGCCGCCGATCAGCTGGCTCGCTTCGTCGATGGTGCCCTGCTGCGTTACGAACCTGGCCGCAACCTGCCGGGGGAGGCGGGCACCTCCTGCCTCAGTGCGGCGCTCAAGTTCGGCACGCTCAGCCCGCGCCAGGCCTGGGCGGCGGCCCAGCAGCAGCGGCCCCGTGCCCGCAGCGATGAGGATCTGCGGTCGATCACGGTGTGGGAGCAGGAGCTGGCCTGGCGCGAGTTCTACCAACAGGCGCTGTTTCACTTTCCCGAGCTGGCGGAGGGGCCCTACCGCCCCCAATGGCGCCGTTTTCCCTGGGAGAACGATGCCAGCCGTTTTGCGGCCTGGTGCGAGGGCCTCACCGGCGTGCCGATCGTGGATGCGGCGATGCGGCAACTGAACGCCAGCGGCTGGATGCACAACCGCTGCCGCATGATCGTGGCCTCCTTTCTGGTGAAGGATCTGATCTGCGATTGGCGCTGGGGCGAGCGGCAGTTCATGGGCCTGCTGGTGGATGGCGATCTGGCCGCCAACAACGGGGGCTGGCAATGGAGCGCCAGCAGCGGCATGGATCCCAAACCCCTGCGCATCTTCAATCCCTTCACCCAGGCGGCCCGCTTTGATCCAGAGGGGGAATACATCCGCCGCTGGCTGCCGGAACTGGCGCACGTGGCCACAGCCGAGCTGATCAGCGGGGCGATCGCGCCCCTGGAGCGTCGCGGTTACCCGGCACCGATCGTGGACCACAAGCAGCAGCAGGCGCGCTTCAAGGCGCTCTATGCCGCGCTGGGATGAACCGGCCGGCAGCCGTTGCTCAGACCCGTGCCTGGGTGCGGGTCTCGGCAGGGGCAGGGGTGGGCGCTGGGGCCGCCTGGCTGCCGACCAGCCGGTACAGGGCCGTGATCACTGCCTGTTGCTGCTCAGCGGTGAGCTCGGGGAAGATCGGCAGGCTGAGCACCTGGGAGGTGAGCCGTTCGGTGGCCGGCAGGCTGCCGGGGCCGTAGCCCAGCTGGGCGTAGGCCGGCTGGCGGTGAATCGGAATCGGGTAGTAGATGATCGTGTTGACGCCGGCCGCGGCCAGCTCCTGCTTCAGCCAGTCGCGGCAGCAGCTTTCGGGCAGGCCATAGGTGGCGCTGTTCGTGGAGGGGATGCAGCTGCCGCCGCAGGTGCTCGCCCCCTTCGGACAGAACGGGATGCGCACCACAAACTGGTTCCAACTGTGGCCCTCGGGGCCCGCCTCGGGCAGGGCGATTCCGGCCAGGCCCGCCAGCTCACGCTGGTAGGTGGCGGCGATGGCGGCACGGCGCTCGATCCAGCGCTCCAGGTGGGGCAGCTTCACGGCCAGCACCGTGGCCTGCAGGGCATCAAGGCGGCTGTTGTATCCCAGGGAGGTGTGCAGGTAGCGCTCCGGCATGCCATGCACGGCCAGCTCGCGGATGCGCTGGGCCAGCTCGGGGTCGCGGCAGAGCACTGCGCCGCCATCGCCGGCGCCACCAAGGTTCTTGGTGGGGAAGAAGCTGAAGCAGCCCGCATCCCCCCAGCTGCCCACCGGCTGCCCCGCCCAGCTGCCGCCGGTGGCCTGGGCGCAGTCTTCGATCACCTTGAGGCCATGCACCGCGGCGATCGCGGTGATCCGCTCCATGTCGACCGGCCGGCCGAACAGGTGCACCGGCATCAGGGCGCGGGTGGCGGGCGTGATCGCCGCCTCGATCCGGTCGAGATCGATCAGATAGGAGCTTTCCTCCACATCCACGAACACCGGCGTGGCCCCCACGCTGCTGATCGCTTCGGCGGTGGCGAAGAAGCTGAACGAACTGGTGATCACCTCATCGCCTGGACCGATCCCCAGGCCTCTGAGGGCCAGCACCAGGGCGTCGGTGCCGCTGTTGCAGCCGATGGCGTGGGGGCTGCCGCAGGCGGCGGCGAACTGTTGTTCGAAGGCGGCAATCCGGGCCCCCCCGATGTACTGGCCGCTACGCAACACCTGCAGAACGGCGTCTTCGAGGCCTTCACCCAGCTGATGAAGTTGCTCGGTGAGATCGAAGGGGGGCACCTGCATGGGGGCAACCTTAATCCCCTCAACCGTCAGTTCCAGGGGGTGCCTGCCCAGGGTGCCACTTGATGTTGCAGCCGATGGCGGGCCGTTGATCGGGGTCCGGGGCCTGGCCGCTGAGCACCGCATCGAGCGCTGTTCGCAGCGCGCGGCCATCCGCTGGCTGGCCCGCTCCGGGGCGGCTGCCATCGAGTTGGCCGCGGTAAGCGAGCCGCTGGTCCGCGCCGAACAGGAAGAGGTCGGGGGTGCAGGCGGCATGGAAGGCCCGGGCCACGCTCTGGTCGCTGTCGAGCAGGTAGGGGAAGCGCCAGCCGTGCCGCCGACGTTGCTCGTTCAACCCCTCAGGGCCGTCTTCGGGGTGGCTGCGCACGCTGTTGCTGGCGATCGCCAGGATCCCGACCCGGCCGCCGTAATCGTGCTCAAGCCGGGTGAGTTCCGGCTCGATGTGCTTCACGAACGGGCAGTGGGCGCAGAGGAACAGCACCAGCAGCGGCTGGGGCGGCAGGGCGCTGCTGTCGTGCAGGCAGCCATCGAGATCGGTGAGCCGGAACGGAGGCAGGGCCGTGCCGAGCGGCAGCATCGTGGAGGGGGTGAGGGCCATGGCGGCCAGGCTCTGCGGCGGGACATCCGCTGTGATTGTGGCGTCTACGCCGGCGCCGCCACTGGGGCAGGATCGGCGCCCCCTGGTTCGCCTGCGTGAGCCCCTTGTTGTTTTCATGGCGCCGTCTTTTGGCGCGGCCGGCCCGGCTGAAAACTGTGCGGCGGCCGCTGGTGAGGCGCTTGCTGCGGCCCTTGCGGCGGCCGTTGGCGCTGCTGACGACCGCTGCCCTGCTGGCGAGCTGTGTTCCTGCCACCGACAGGGCCAGCTGGCGGATCTTCCCCCTCCAGCGCCGCCAGCCCCATGACGGCCTGGCGGTGGTCAACCAGCCCGATGGCTTCGGCGTGCACCTCTGGCTCGAGACTGACACCCGCCAGCGGGGGGTCTGCCGGCCGCGCTGGTTGCCGGATCCGCCGCGGCTGTTCAACGGCAACGGCAGTGCGCCGTTCAGCTCCGGCCTGGCGACCCGCCAGGAGTTCTTTGAGGTGGTGGCCCGCGGCGATGTGCGCCGGGAGCTGAAGCGCCAGCTGGAGGCGCTCTGCCAGGCGCGTGCCCCGCGCAGCCGCTGGGAGTGGACCGAGCCGCCCCGCAGTGCGGACCAGGTGAAGCAGGAGAGCTTCCCGATGCTGCAGGAAGAAGATCTGCTGCCCGATCCCAGCGAAGTACGGGCGCGTGAAGAGGCGCTGGAGCAGGAGGCCGAAGGTGTTGCCCCGGCCCCGTCTGCAGCTCCGGAGGCTGCGCCCTAGCCCGAAGCTTCCGCCGCGCTCAGCTTCCCGCCGCCCTCAGCCCCTTGGCCCGTCAGCTCATGGCGGGCCAAGGCCACCGCCCCGCTGTAGCCCGCCGGCAGCAGCAGATTGCTGCAGGTGGGCCGATCGTGGCCGTCAAGTGGATCGATGGCCGCGGCGGCTGCAGGGCCATTGGCCAGGCCCTGCCCAGCGGCCGCCAGTCCGGTGCCGCCCGCCTTCAGGCGCGCCTCCAGGCGGCACCAGTGGTGAAAGAAGGCGCGGTGGCCCGCTTCAGCGGGCAGGGCTTCGAGTTTTGCCACCAAGGCGGCGGGAAAGCAGCGCCGCGCGATCGCCGGCCAGGCCGGCAGTGGCCGTTGCCGTTCCACATCAATGCCTACCGGCCGGCAGCGGTGGAAGGCAAGCAGCACCAGATCACCGGAGTGGGCCACGTTGAACTGCGGCACCCCCATGCGCTGCGTCGGGTCAGGCGAAAGCAGCGGTTTGCCGTGGCGGTTGGTGACCAGCTGGATCTCGCCGGCAGGCCGATCGAGGCAAGCGGCCAACAATTGCCGCAGGGCGCCCCGGCCAAGCGCGAAGCGTTCTTGATCATCCGAGCGACGCAGCCGCTGCAGTCGCTCCTGTTCCGGTGCGCTCAGCAGCGGCAGCAGGGCGGGCAGGGCCGCGGCCACCCCCGCCGTGCGCCGGTCGATGCACCAGAGGGCCGGTGGCGCCGCCGGGCTGGGGCCGAGCCAGCCGCGCTCCAGCGGGCCCACGGGGGGCCAGGGCCGCAGCGGCAGCGGCGCAGGCGCGCTCAACCGGCGACGGGGCATGGCCCTTCAAAGCCGGCCCACACCGCCCGCTCGGCCCGCTTCCAGTAGCGGCTGAAGCGCTGCAGATCCACGGGGCCTTCCAGCTGGACGAACGGCTCGGGCTCCAGCACCACCAGCGGCAGGGCCGCGCCGATCGTCGCTGCCAGAGCCTTAAAGCGGGGATCCACCGCCCGGCTGGTGACCACCCCGTCGGCGCCGTGGCGGGCGGCGAAGGCGATCACCTCCTCCGCCACAGCACCGGCCCGGAGCGTCACCGGCAGATCCAGCAGGCATTCGTAGAGAAAGCCGAGCCGCTTGAGGCTGATCGCCGGGCCCTGACCGGCGCTGGCCTCGATCAGGGGCCGGTCGAACACGAACAGGGCCGGCCCGCCGGGATGGGCGCGCAGCGCGGGGTTGGCCTGCCCCAGCGCCTCGCCGTGGATCCAGAGCACCGGCCGTTGCAGCCGGCCGGCCGGTGCGGCGGCGGCCCGCCTGGGCTGGCTGTCTGGCGCGCTGTCTGGCGCGCGGCTGGCCGGTGGGGACTGGACCGGGGGCCGGATCTGGCTCTGGTCCTGCAGCGGCGCTTCCGGCGCTCTGAGCGGCGCCTCGCTGCGGAACAGCCGCTCGCCCAGCTGCTCGTAGCTGGCCTCGAACGGGCAGCCCCCCGGCCGGCCAGCGCCACCGCCTTGCGCCTTCGGGCAGGCGCGGCAGAAGCGGCCGCCGCTGAAGCGCTCCAGGTTGGCGCGGTTGAACAGGTAGGGCTTGGCGCTGAAGGTACCGGCCACCCATTGCCAGCTGAGGTTGTTGCTGGCCGGATCGCCGTCGAGCAGGTGCCGCAGAAACCAGCGGGCGCCGGTCTGCCAGCGCACTCGCCGCCAGTGCACCAGGTAGGCCGCCAGCCACATCCGCGCGTGGTTGTGCAGCCAGCCCTCGTGCACCAGCTGGTGGCGAAAGGCATCGATGCAGGCCAGGCCGGTGCGGCCGCGGGCGATGTCGTCGGGCAGGCCTTCGCGATAGGCCGCGGGCGGCAGGCCGCTGGCACCCTGCTCGCGATCGTCCCAGATGCCCTCACCGAGCTGCTGCCAGACGCGCTGCCAGTAGTCGCGCCAGCCCAGCTCATTGATCAGCTTCTCGCCGCCGCTGCGGCCTTGCCCCCGGGCGGCCAGGGCGGCAAACACGGCCTCCCGCACCTCCGGCAGGGTGAGCACCCCGTGGCGGATGTAGGGGGACAGGCGGGTCACGGCGCCATCGAGATGGTTGCGGCTGGCGCCGTAGGCCACCGGGTCAAGGGCCGCCAGCGGGGCCAGCGCCGCCGCCCGGCCGCCGCGGATCGGGCTCAGCGTTGAAGTGTCCACGGCAGCAGGGTTGACCAGCTGGTGGCCGAAGCAGGCGTGCAGCTCGGCGGCCAGGGCCTGCCGGTCGGCGAAGGTGCGGGGCAGATCGCCGGTGGCAGGCGGCCAGGCGAGGGGGACAGCGGGCTCCATGCCACCGATCGTGGCGCGGGCAGGGCGCCAGCGCTGCGGGAGAATCCCCCCAGCTCGCTCCCTGGACATGCTTCTCGATCTGCGCGGCAAGAAGGCCCTGGTCACCGGCATCGCCAACAACCGCTCGATCGCCTGGGGCATCGCCCAGCAATTGGCTGCGGCGGGCTGCGAGCTGGCGGTCACCTACCTGCCCGACGACAAGGGCCGTTTTGAGGGCAAAGTGCGCGAGCTCACGGCACCGCTCGCCCCCAGCCTGGTACTCCCGCTCAACGTGCAGATGCCCGAGCAGATCGAGGCCGCCTTCGCCGCGATCCAGCAGCAGTGGGGCAGCCTCGATGTGTTGATCCACTGCCTCGCCTTTGCCGGCAAGGAGGAGCTGGTGGGCGACTACAGCGCCATCACCCCCGAAGGGTTCGGCCGGGCGCTGGAGGTGAGCGCCTATTCGCTCGCCCCGCTTTGCCGTTACGCCAAGCCCCTGTTCAATCCCGGTGCCAGCGTGATCACCCTCAGCTACCTGGGCGCCGAGCGGGCGATTCCCAACTATAACGTGATGGGGGTGGCGAAGGCGGCACTGGAGGCCTCGGTGCGTTATCTCGCCGCCGAACTGGGTCCCGACAATCAGGTGCGGGTGAACGCGATCAGCGCCGGCCCGATCCGCACCCTGGCCAGTTCCGCCATCGGCGGGATTCACGAGATGATTCACAACGTGGAAGAGAAGGCCCCGCTGCGCCGCACCGTCACCCAGGAGGAGGTGGGCAGCGCGGCCACTTTCCTGGCCAGCCCGCTGGCCAGCGGCATCACCGGCCAGGTGATCTATGTGGATGCGGGTTACTGCATCAATGGCATGTGAGGACATGCCGGTTTCAGTGACGCAGTGATCACTGTTGTGTGACTGAACGAAGACTGAGTTTCCGACCTGTAGGAAAGGCGGACAAGGTCTTTATCTTATGCATCTACCGGCAAAAGGCTGATGTTCGTAGGTTTCCTGCCCCATCCTCTGCGATGGCGCCAGCACGATGTTTCGCGCTCAGGGGCACGGTCTCCATGGTGATTCCCCTTCTGGCTCAAGGGCAGGTTCGGCGCATCGGCGCAGCCCCTCTTGCAGGCTCTCCGGCAGCTCCTGACCCTCTTGACCTGCAGGAGCCAGCGAATACCTGTGCCACGCTTTCGAAGGGGCGCCTGCAGAACCGCTGTCGCGGCAGGCTTCGCAACCGGCGCGCGGCTCTTGTGCAAACCGCCTGGTTGGAGCGCCTGGTTTTCGGCCCCACTCCGGTGGACGACCGTTTGATCCAGCTGTGGCTCGGGATCTTCCCGGTCAACTGGCGGCAACTGACAAATCCCATGCTGTTGCTCGACCAGATCGCTGCCATTCGATCCCAGCTGCCCAACGGTTTCGCCGATCTGCTTGGGGCCATGGTGAACAATGCTGCCCTGCAGATCTCTCTCGACGGACTCAAAAGCCATCGGCGCAAGCCCAATGAAAATCTGGGGCGCGAACTGCTTGAACTCTTCTCTCTTGGCATCGGCAATTACACAGAAAAGGACGTGATCGAAGCGGCCCGTGCCCTCACGGGCTATCGCCTGCAGCCCGATGGCAGCCTTGCTCTGGATCCCCGCCGCCACGACGCCGGTCACAAAACAATTTTCGGACGCACCGAACCGTTTGATGGCCCTTCGCTTGTGGCCTGGCTGTGTCAGCAGCCCGCAACTGCCCGTCACATCACCGGCAGGGTCTGGGAGCGGCTGGTGGGCCCGCTGCCGTCCTTGGCCCGGATCACCGCAATCGCCACAGCCTGGCAGGAGCAGCAACTCTCGCTGCCCTGGCTGATGGCCACGCTGCTGGCTACCCCGGAGGCCGCCGCCAGCATCCGCAACGGCACCATGGTGCGGGAACCGATCGATCTGGTGATCGCGTCGTTGTCGTTGCTGGGAAGCCGACACCGCGAAGCCATGGCTGCAGCCAAGTCGAGCCTGGTCCGCATGGGTCAGGGGGTCTTCGAGCCCCCTTCGGTGAAGGGATGGCCCGTCAATCAGGAGTGGCTGAGCCTGCGCTGGCTGCAGGCACGTCGCAGGGGTCTGCAGGCTCTCCTTGCCAATGAGGAGGTGTGGGCGTCCCGCGCCATGGCCGAGGAACTTCCGGCCAGCCTCACCCCCATTCCGCTGTTGTCGCTGTCGCTGCCGGCCCCCGCCAGTCGCCAGTCCGTTGCCCTGCTGTTCGACGATCCCGTCTGGCAGCTCAAATGAAACGCCGCTCCCTGTTGCAGCTCAGCGCCGGTTTCAGTGCTGCTGCATTGCTCGATCAGCTTGGCGCCGCAGCCTCCCAGTCCAAGGCCCCGAAGGGCAAGGTCTTCGTCCTGCTCGACCTTCGTGGCGGTAACGACGGGCTTAACACC
This sequence comes from Synechococcus sp. ATX 2A4, assembly GCF_024346375.1. Classification (GTDB taxonomy): domain Bacteria; phylum Cyanobacteriota; class Cyanobacteriia; order PCC-6307; family Cyanobiaceae; genus MW101C3. The sequence goes on from NZ_JAGQCV010000010.1 coordinate 60,435, forward strand.
GTTGGTCCCCACAGGCATCCCCTGTATCTGGCGGCCAGGCCCCGCCTGAAGATCACCGATGGCTTCTCCTTGGGGCCTGAGCTGTATGCGCATCCAGCCCTCGCGCCCCTCAAGCCAGCCTGGCGCGCTGGACGCCTGGCGTTTGCCCTCGGGGTCGGATGGCGCGAGCCCAACCGCAGCCACTTTCAGGCGATGGACGATTGGGCGCGGGGCACGCCCTCCCCAACCCCAGACGCGGCCGGCTGGTTGGCCACCGCCATCCGCAAACGCGGATCCCGTGGCCCGTTGGTGACGTTGGGGCCGACCGGAGCACCTGCCTTGGAGGGACCAGATGTCATCAGCCTGCAGCTGAACCAGGCCTCGTTCACTGCTCCACCCTTTGCGCTTGCCAATGGCCGTTCGAGCCACGCCAATCCGGTGGTGGATAAAATTCTGGCCATTGAATCCTCCGGCAACAGGGAACTGGCTCGCCTGAGGAAGGCGCTGGCTCCTCTCCCGAAGGGGGTGAGGATTCCCGCCGGTCTGCTGGGCCAGCAGGTGGCCTTCGCTCTGCGGCTGATCGGCAGCGGTATCTGCCCGCCGGTGCTGCAGATGGCCCTGGGGGGCTTTGACACCCACGGCAATCAGTTGGCCGGCCATGCCCAACAACTTCGGCAGTTGGCAGAAGCCCTCGCCACTTTTGATGCGGCGTTGCAACGCATGCCCAACCGGCCCCCGGTCACCCTGCTCTCCACGAGTGAATTCGGGCGGCGCCTGCAGGAAAACAACTCCGGCGGCACCGATCACGGCAGCGCCTCCGTGGCCCTGCTCCTCGGTGATCAGGTTCCCCACCCCTTCATTGGCCGCTATCCGAGCCTGGCCCGGCTGGATGATCGCGGCGACCTGATCCCTGCGATGGAACCGCTTGAGCTCTACCGGCGGGCCCTGGCCCTCTGAGGGGTAGCGGGTCAGGTGGGGGGCTGTCCCTTCCCCGCCGACAGGCGCCCCACCACGTAGCCCGCCACGGCGCCCACCAGTGCACCCTGCAGTTGCCAGAGCTGCTTGCGAAACCGCCAGCGCGCAGCACCAAGCTGAATGCCCACCACCAGGGCCAGCACCAGAACCACTGCCGCCACCGACCCTCCCCAGCCGGTTCGGGAAGGTCCTGAGGGCGTGGGGGTCGGCATGGTTACAGAGAAAGATGGCAGCGGGATGGCGGTGGGGCCAGCCAGGGGGAGACAGGGATCAGCCATGATTCGCCCAGGCCCAGGCAGTGTCGAGCGTGTCCGTATCCCGTCCCGGTTCCCTCCCCCTTCCCGGTTCCCTTCCCCGCAGCGGCGTGGTGCATCGGGTGACCGGTGAAACCGATGTGCGGGTGAGCCTGAATCTTGATGGCAGTGGCGCCTGCCAGGTGAGCACCGGGGTGCCGTTCCTGGATCACATGCTGCATCAGCTGGCCAGCCACGGCCTGCTCGACCTGGAGATCAGCGCCCACGGCGACACCCACATCGACGACCACCACACCAACGAGGACGTGGGCATCGCCGTGGGCCAGGCCCTGGCGCAGGCCCTGGGGTCACGCCGCGGCATCCATCGCTTCGGCCATTTCGTGGCGCCGCTTGATGAAGCGCTGGTGCAGGTGGCGCTCGATTGCTCCGGCCGCCCCCACCTCAGCTACGGGCTCACAATTCCGGCCCAGCGGATCGGCACCTACGACACCGAGCTGGTGCGGGAATTCTTCGCGGCGGTGGTGAACAACTCCGGCCTCACCCTGCACATCCGCCAGCTCGATGGCCTGAATTCGCACCACATCGTGGAGGCCTGCTTCAAGGCGTTCGCCCGGGCGCTGCGGTTGGCGGTGGAGATCGACCCGCGCCGGGCCGGTGCGGTGCCGAGCAGCAAGGGGGTGCTGGAGCAGGCGGGCGCCGCGCCTTAACACTCCTTTACGTGATGATGGGAGCAACGCCGTCCTCTCGTCCGCTCATGACCCTGGCCGCCAGCCGCCCTGACCATCCGGACGCAGCGGATTCCGCCGCGAGCGCCACCACCTACGCCCGCGCCGATTGGGCCAGTGCCTTCCGCAACGTGGGCAGCGAACTCACGGCGGCACCGCTCAGCGCCAGCAAGGGCTCCATCCCCAGCGAGCTCAGCGGCACCCTCTACCGCAACGGCCCGGGCCGGCTGGAGCGCGGCGGCCACTGGGTGCACCACCCCTTCGATGGCGACGGCATGATCACCGCCGTGCGCTTCGACGGCGGTGGCGCCAGCCTCACCAACCGTTTCGTGCGCACCGAGGGTTGGCTGGCGGAGGAGGAGAAGGGCAGCTTCGTGTACCGCGGTGTGTTCGGCACCCAGAAGCCCGGCGGCCCGCTCGCCAATGCCTTTGACCTGCGGCTCAAGAACATCGCCAACACCCACGTGGTGCGGCTGGGCGACCGGCTGCTGGCGCTCTGGGAAGCCAGCCTGCCCCACAGCCTCGATCCCGACACGTTGGAGACCACCGGCCTTGAGCAGTTGGATGGCGTGCTGGCCGCCGGGGAGGCCTTCAGCGCCCACCCTCGCTTCGATCCCGGCCACCGGGGCGGCCCGCGCATGGTCACCTTCGGGGTGAAGGCGGGGCCCCGCAGCTCGATCCGGCTGATGGAGTTCGACGCCTCCAGCGGGGAGGGCGGAAGTGGCGAGGGGGGAAGTGGCCGCCTGCTGGCCGATCAGACCCGTAGCTTCAAGGGGTTCGCCTTTCTGCATGATTTCGCGATCACGCCCAACTGGGCCGTGTTCCTGCAGAACGCCATGGCCTTCAACCCGCTGGGCTTCGTGTTCGGCCTGAAGGGGGCCGCCCAGTGCCTGGCCTCCAAACCCGGCGAGCAGGGCCAGTTCTGGCTGATTCCCCGCTCCGGTGACGGCGAGCCCCTGCAGGTGCAGGCGCCGGCCGGCTTCGTGTTCCACCACCTCAATGCCTTCGAGGATCCCAGCGCCGGTGCGGCCGGCCAGGTGGTGGTGGATTCGATCTACTACGACGACTTCCCCACGATCGGACCGGACACCGACTTCCGCGCTGTCGACTTCAGCACCCTGCCGGTGGGCCAGCTGCACCGCTGCCGCATCGATCTGGCCACCGGTGCGGTGAGCATCGAGCGTCTGGAGGAGCGCTGCTGCGAATTCGCGATGGTGAACCCCGCCCGCGTGGGGCTGGATGCCCGCTATGCCTGGATGGCGGTCACCCACCGGGAGCGAGGCAACGACCCGCTGCAGGCGATCGAGAAGCTCGACCTGCACTCCGGCGAACGCTGGGTGTGGAGCGCGGCGCCGCGGGGGTTCGTCAGCGAGCCGCTGATGGTGCCCCGTCCGGCCGTCGGCGCCGGGCCCGCCCCGGCGGAAGACGACGGCTGGATCCTCTGCGTCGTCTGGAACGGAGCCCGCGCCGCCAGTGACCTGGTGATCCTGCGGGCCGACGACCTCACCGAGCAGGCGGTGATTCCGCTGCCGCTGGCGATCCCCCACGGGTTGCACGGCAGCTGGAGTGCGGCATGAACGGTCCTGCACAGCCGCGCCGTTTGGGACTGGGCCGGATCCTGGTGACGGCCTGCTTGTGGCTGCTGGCCGCCGCCGCGCCGCTCACTTTCCAGCCGGCGGCCGCTGCTGCCGCGCTGTTTCACCTGGTGGGGCCGGTGCCGGCGGAGCTCGGCCTGCACGACGGACACCTTTCTCCCTGCACGGCCCCCAGCCATTGCGTCCGCCAGGACTGGCCGCTGGCCGATCCGGTGGCCGGCCTGCACCAGCTGATGCCGGTGCTGGCGGCCACGCCGGGGGTGGCGGTGGAACGCTTCGATGAGCAACCGGGGGCCGCCTATCTCCACGCCACCGCCGAGAGCCGTCTGTTCGGCTTCATCGACGACCTCGAGCTGGCGGCTGACGCCCGTAGTGGCGTGCTGCAGCTGCGCTCGGCTTCCCGCCTCGGGGATTCAGACCTTGGCGTGAACCGGGCCCGACTGGAGAGCCTGAAGCAGGCCCTCGAGGCAGGGATCAGCCCCGCTGCTGCCGGCTGAGGGTGGCGGCGGAGAACACATGACCCGTTTCGGCGGCAATCAGCACCACCGCAGCGGAATCGGCGGCCCCGTCCACCCTGGCCTTGAGCGCGGGATCGCCTTCCACCTGCAGCAGGAACGCGGTCAACTGAGCTTTGGACATGATCTTCGACGGCATGAGGCCTGCCTCCGTCCTACTCGGGGGTGTCGAGCGGCTCAGGCCGCGGCAGCGCTGGCAGCGGTGGCAGCGGTGGTGGTGGGTTCAGACGTGAGCGGGGCACCGGTGGTGGTGTCAGGGGCAGTCGGCCAGCCTCCCGTGGGTTCGGTGCGGTTTCCGGGCCTACCACTTCCACGGCGGAGCGTTCCACCAGCAGCCGGAAGCGCAGCGTCTGTCGCGCGTTGATCAACCGTTGCAACTCGGCCACCTGCTTCGGGGTGGGCTGGTCGGGGTCGACGGTGCGCAGCACCAGTCGGATCAGGGGTGGGTTCTCGGCCCAGTCGATCAAAAGGCTGTCCAGCCTGGCGTTCTGACCCACGGTCACGGTTTCACGCACCAGCAAGCGCTCGATCGTTTCGGTGATCTCCCGTTTCAATACCTGTTCGCGTGCGCTGCGCACCAGATCGATGAAGCCACCGCTCAGGGGCACCACCAGCAGGGCGGTCAGCCCGAGGCTGACCACACTCAGCCGGCTGCGGCGGGCGTAGTGGCGAAAGCCGGGGCCCCATTTGGCCAGCATCGCCAGGCAGCCGCTGAGGATGCCGAACAGGTTGGTGAGATACAGCAGGCCGGCGCCGCGGGCGTGGTCCCACTCGCCGGCGGAGAGCAGCAGGCCCAGCACGCACACAGGGGGCACCAGGGCCACGGCAATCGCCGTTCCCGCCATGGACGACACCGCTTCGCTGCGCAGGCGGGCATAGACGGCGATGACACCGGCCACCAGGGCGATGCCTAGGTCGAGCAGGCTCGGCGCCGTACGGGCCATCACCTCGCTGCCGAAGTCGGGCAGGCCGGCCAGCCGCCCGAGCAGCAACGACAGCCCCACGCTGAGCAGTGCGCCCACCAGCAGGGTGAACAGGCCACGACCCACCAGCTTCAGCCGCCCCCGCAGGATGCCGAAGGCGGTGGCCCGCAACGGCGTGATCCACGGGGCGATGATCATGGCGCCGATCACCACCGCGGCACTGTTGCTGAGCAGCCCGAGCGTGGCGATCGCCGTCGCCCCGAGTGTCAGCACCACGAACACCTCATCGAGGCCGGCGTCGCGCTCGAAATCCACGATCAACTGGCGCACCTGGCGGCGCCGCGCGCACTGAACCTGGGTCAGTCCTTCAGATGGGGAGCAGGGGCTGAGGCGTTGCACGGCGGTGGCCGGGAACACCGGTCAGAAGGGGAGACCCCGCTGCACCGGCGGGTTGGTGGCGTTCAGCGGCCCATTGCCGCCTGCCTTTGCTCGTCTGTCTCCGCCGTCTGTTTGTACCAGCACGCCTGGGGCGTCAGGCGTTGCCGAAGGCCACCTGGCAGGCGGCGTTGAGCAGTTCAGCTTCCGACGCGCTCTGGGGCTGGCGGCCATCCAGCAGGCCGGCGTTGCAATCGGCGGTGAGCTCGTAGGTGCCGCCGTCGGTGGTGACGGCGAAGCTCACCACCGAGCTGCTGGTTGGTACCACCGAAGCGAAGATCAGCTGGTAGTTGCTGTTGGGCACCAGGATGTAGGTCTGGTTGGCGCTGATGGCCGAATTGACGGCGTTGTTGATGATCGAAGCGGTGGCAAGGGTGGCGATGCCCCAGGTGGCCGCACGGGCGCCCCACCAGCCCCACGTTGGTGTGCTCCAACCGCCATACCAGCCGTAGTTCCACGGCCGCGCCACGCCCCAGCCGGGCCGCGCCCAGCCGGCATTGACGTTCACGTTGTTGATGTTGACGCGCCGGTTCCAGTTGGCGTTGACGTTGGCGTTGCGGTTGACGTTCACGTTCCGGTTGATGTCGCGGTTGACGTTGACATTTCTGTTGACGTCCCGATTCACGTCGCGATTGATGTTCCGGTTGTTATCGAGGTTGCGATTCACATTCCGGTTGGCGTCGCGGTTGAGGTTGCGGTTGCCGGCGACAGCGGTGCCGCTGGGCCGGTTGAGCGAGGGGGTCACGCCCGGTTGACGCACCTGGTTGCTCCAGCCCCCGCTGGGCCTGGAGGACCCCCGGCTGAGACCACTGCCAGAGTTGCTGAAACCCGTGTTGGCCCGGCCACCACCGCCAGCACCGCCACCGCCGCTGCGAAAGCTGCCGCCACCGCCACGGGAACCACCGCCACGGGAACCACCGCCACCGCGGGAACCACCGCCCCTTGAGCCGCCACCGCCACCACCGCGGGCGATCAGTTGTGTGGAGCTGGTGCCCGCCGGGGTCTCAAAGGCGAAGCTGACGCCGGCGGGCAGCGTGATCACGCCGGCCAGCACCAAAGCCAATCCTGCAAGGTTCTTCATTTCAGGACCAGATCACAACCGTCGTCGTAGCAACTGGCGTTGGTGCGGCCGTTGCTGTCGAAGTGCACCCGCACCAGATCCCGCCCTGCCATCAGTTCGGGCCGGCTTTCCTTCACGCTGTTGAGGTAGTTGGGATTGACGACGCAGAGATCACGGCCGTTGAAGCAGACCGTGTTCGCGGAAAACCGAGCCGACGCATTCTGCAGTTGTTTCCACTGTTTGGAGTCGGCGTCGTAGAGCTCCATCTTCAGCGGCGTGTCCGTGACGCGGATCGTTTTCGTGATCGCGCCGATGCGGTGCCGGTACAGGGTGACGCGGCCGAAATCCTCCGCTTCCACGGTGCAGGCCTGGGGGTCGGCTCCCATCAGGCTGCAGGTGGTGGTGAGCGTGTAGAGCACTTCGGCGCGGGCGGGCGCCGGCGCAACCAGCAGGGCGAGCGCGCAGCTCGCCAGAGCTCCGCTGATCAGGATGGGCGATTTCAGGAACATCGGGGCAGCGACCTGCGCGGTGATCTCTGCGGCGACCTCCGCGGCGCCGTCCGCAGGGGACGAGCGCAGGGAGTGTCGGCGGGGTGAGGGGATGTCTCACTGTGACGGCGCCGGCAACACCCTCGCCACGCAGTGAAAGCGACCGCAACATTCCGACTTCCTCCCCCTTCACCTCCCGCCCCTGTCCCCACGCGCTGCCGCGTCGGCACCCCGACACGCCTGCGGGCCCGGAGGCGCATCGGGCGCCTTTGGATCCGTTGCAGCTGTTGGTGTGATCCGCTCGAGTGCCGGCGACAACGCAGGAAACACCAGCACGAACACGTTCCACTTCACAGCCACCCTTCACCCCAGCCCCACTCCTGACGCCGTGGCATCTGCTCCCCTCCTCGCGGCCAGCTGGCAGCCGATCCGCTGTTGACCCGGCTGGTGGTTGTCGGCTCTGTGGCAGGCATCCTGTTCATCTCGATCGTGTTTCGGGACCGGCTTGGCGGGCTCACCGTGGCCATCGCTGTGGCCAGCGCGGGCACCGCCTTCGCGATCTCTTTCGGGGGCTTCTACAGGCCCGGTGATCGGGTGCAGCTGGGGCATCAAGGGTGATGGGATTGATGTCGGCGTCTTGCGCACCACGATGATGGAGCTGGGTGAAAGGGTGAGCTCCGATCTCTACAGCGGCCGCGTTGTTCGCGTTGCCAATGGCTTTGTGTTCAAGGCACAGGTGTTCAACGACTCCGGCGAGTTTCCTTCCCTCTGGGATGAGATCGTCGTCCCTGTGAGGTATGGCCAGGACCACCACCACCGCCTTGCCCGCAGGTTGCTGGAAGGGGTCGTGCGTGACACCTTCAGCGAGCAGCACAAGCTGGAGTCGCTGCGGGCCTGGGCGCAGCTGGTGCACCGCTTCCTGGTGGAGAAGGCCAGCCTGGAGCCGAACGTGAGCCTGATCGTCACCGACAACTGGCTGCAATTCACCATGCGCTGTGCGGCGGATTTCAAGCAGCGCTGTGCCACCAAGGACGAGCTGTTCACCCGCATCCTTGATGCCTTCGCGGCCAACGATGGGCGGGTCTCGATTGCATCCACCACCATCCTGCTGCTGGACGCCCCAGCGTTGCAGGTGCAGCTGTCCGGAGAGTGGGAGGCGCCACCGCCGGTGCCGCATCCCTGACCGGTGTGTCCCGTTGGCGCTGTCTGCTTGCTGCCGCTGCCCACACTGGCTTTCCACGGCGCAGGATGGGCACCACCTTCTGCTGAAGCGATGCTGGCCCAAAGGCGTTCCGGCTTGCACCCCGTGCTGCGGCATGTGCTCACGGCGGGTCTGGTTCTGGCCCTGACCGTGGGAGGGGGCCTGGCCAGCCGTGCCGCTCCAGGCACCCCCGCCGTCCCCGCCGCTGCGCAGGCGGCACCCTCCACGGCCGAGCCGAGCACTCTGGTGGATCCCCTCGGCAGCCCGGAGGCAACGCCGAAGGACACGGCCAACTGCGCCGCTGCGCCGTCATGGGTGACCCTCGACGGCCTCCGGGTGCTGGAACTGCGCGCCGTTCCCGGGGCCCAGCCCATCGAGGACTATGCCCAGCGTGCCTCCCGGCGCCTGAAGGAGCTGGCCAGCGGTGGCATCGAGCCCAGCCAGCTGGTTCTCAAGGATCAGAGCCCTTACACCTTCATCGGCATTCAGAACGTCGGTGCGTTCCTGCCCGCCATGGCGGTGGAGGACCGGGCGGCGGCCTGCTTCGGCATCACCCGTCAGGAGCTGGCCGCCCGCTACCGCGATGCCCTGCGCTCAGCAATCCCGCGCTACCGCGAACGCAACACCCTGCAGAGCTGGCTGCAGGGCACGGCCCTCGCCCTGCTGGTGCTGGGCATCTTCGTGCTGTGGGTCCGGGGGCAGCAGCTGCTCAACCGGCGGCTCCGCACCAGGATCGCCAGCAAGCAACGGTTCCCCATCTTCCAGAAGGTGCCGTACCTGAACGACCTGCTCAACATCAGCCAGGTGCGCAGCGGCCTGCAAGTGATGCGACGGATCCTCCACTGGACTCTGTTGCTGTTGATCAGTTACCTGCTGATTCCACTGCTGCTGGGCTTCTTCCCGCCCACCCAGTCGATCGCCGAGGGGCTGAGGGGCCAGATCCTTGCCGTGCTGAGCATCGCCCTGAGTGGCGTGCTGGCCCAGATTCCCAATGTGGGCTCGATCGCGGTGATCCTGGGCTTCACCGTGCTGGCGATCCGCCTCAGCAACGCCGGCTTTCGTGCTCTCAATGCCGGTCAGCTGCGGATTCCCGGCTTCTATCCGGAATGGGCCCTGCCCACCGCCCGTCTGGCCGCGATCTTCATCACGCTGATCGGTCTGGTGCTGTCCTATCCGTACGTACCGGGATCGAACAGCAAGGCCTTCCAGGGGGCGGGCCTGCTGCTGGGTGTGCTGGCGGCCCTTGGCTCCAGCGCCATCGCCACGAACATCATCAGTGGCCTGATGCTCATCTATACCCGGGCCTTCCGCCTTGGCGACCGCGTGGATATCAACGGCACGGTGGGCGTCGTGCAGGAGCGGGCTCTGCTGGTGACGCGGGTGCGCACGCCCCGCAATGAACTGGTGAGCATCCCCAATGCCACGGTGATCGGCGCCTCGATCGTGAATTTCAGCTTTTCGCGGCGGGAGATCCAGCAGCCGGTGGCGATTGCCACCACGATCACCATCGGTTACGACGTGCCCTGGCGCAAGGTGCAGGCGCTGATGTTGGCCGCCGCCGGAAGCATGGAGGACATCAGTGATGAAGTGGCGCCGTATGTGATTCAGACCTCCCTGAATGACTTCCACATCAGCTATGAACTCACCGTCTTCGTGAAGGATGCGGGCCGCTACCGGGAGACCCTTTCTGAGATGCTGGCGGCGCTGCAGGATCAGTTCGCCGCCGCCGATGTGGAGATCCTCTCGCCGGGCTATCACGCCATCCGCAATGGCAACGCCAGCACGGTGCCGAAACCTTCTCCCCCGGATGGCTGATCCCGAGCGCCAGCGCTCAGGCTCCAGGCCCCTGCCGCTGGCGCCAGCCCACGAACGGCAGTGAAAGCACCCCGGTGATTAGCACGTAGGCCAGGATCGCCACCTTCAGTTCCTTCAGCTGGGCGCCATGGCTGCTGGCGAACACCAGCGCCAGACCGGGGTTCCGCATCGACGTCACCAGCGGAGCGGTGGTGCGGGCGATCGGGTCGTGGCCGGCCAGCAGATACCCGATCGCCAGCGAGCCCAGCGCCATGATGGCCATCAGCCCGAGCGCCAGCCCATCGCGGGAGAAGAAGCTCACCACCCCGGGCAGCGTGGCCACCAGCAGCACCACGGTGAGCAGCAGCACCAGCCCATCGGCGAGCCGGTCGAAGCGGTCGTCCCACCGCTGCGCCCAGGCCGGCTTCCACAGCCTCAGTCCGATGCCGCTGGCCAGCGGCAGCAGCTGGGCGGTGACCACCTGCAGAAAGACGGCGCCGGGGGTGATTGCCCAGCGCTCCACACTGAACACACTGCTGAACAGCCATGCCAGCAACGGCACCGTCACCACCGCCAGCAGCGCGGCGGCGACCTGCAGGCTGGCCGCCAGCTCCCGCTTGCCGCGGGCCAAGTGAGCCTTGCGCAACGTCAGCGGCGCGCTGGGGCAGATTGCCATCAACGCAATCGCGTAGCCCGCCGGCGGCGAGAGGCCGGCGGCCAGCGGCAGCTTCAGCAGCACCAGGGCCAGCAGCGGCACCAGCAGGCAGGTGCCCAGCAGCGCCCTCAGCACCAGGAACGGCCGGTGGCGCACCAGCGCCAGCTCGCTGGCGGAGAGTCCCAACCCCAGCGCGAACATCAGGGCGAACAGGGTGACGGGCAGCACCAGCGCCATGGCCGGATTCACATCGGCCTCGCACCGACGACCAGCAGGACCAGGGCGACGCTGCCGATCAGGGTGAGGGCCACGGCGGTGGCGATGCCGATCGAGGTCTGATCCACGTAGACGAAGTCGTCGCGCTGGAGCCGCTTGAGCGTGCGCAGATGTTCCCGCGCGGCGGCGGCCATGGCCAGGATGCCGGTGAGCACGAAGCCGATCGCCACCAGCCGCACGCCGAGGCCGGCATGGACAGGGCGCTCGAGGCGGCTGGTGTTGATGGCGCCGATGATCTTGTCGAGGCCGAAGCCGAAGCTGATCAGCGCCAGGCAGGTGCGGATCCAGGCCATCAAGGTGCGCTCCGCCGCCGCCCGGTTGCGTTCCTTGGCCAACTCATTGGTGAGATTGGCCGCCATCAGGGCTGTAGCAGCGGCCCGAGCTGGGGCAGCAGCGCCGCCAGGGCCCGGCCGCGGTGGCCGAGGCGGCGTTTCTGATCGAGGTCCATCTCCGCGAAGGTGAGGCCGGCCTCCGGCACCAGGAACACCGGGTCGTAGCCGAAGCCGCCGCTGCCGCGCGGCGCCGTGAGGATCTCCCCTGGGCAGATCCCTTCCACTGTGACCACGGTGTGGCCGCTGGGATCAGCCAGCGCCAGGGCGGCGGTGAAGCAGGCGCGGCGGTTGGCGCTGGACTCCTGGGCTGCGGCTTGTGCGCCCAGTTCCCGCAGCAGCCGGGCAATGCGCTCGCTGTCGCTGGCGGCGTAGCGGGCCGAATGGATGCCGGGGGCGCCGCCGAGCGCCTCCACGCTCAGGCCCGAGTCGTCGGCGAGTGCCCAGCAGCCGGTGGCCAAGGCCACAGCTTCAGCCTTGAGGCGGGCGTTGGCGGCAAAGCTGTCGCCCGTTTCCTCCACCTCAAAGCCGCTGGGCTGGGGGCGCACATCAAGCGGGGGCAGGCCGGCGGAACGGGCCGCCTCTCCATTGAGGGCGGCATTGAATTCCCGCAGCTTGCCGGCATTGCCGCTGGCCAGCACCAGCACGATGGAGGGGGTGGCGGCGGGCGGGTCGGTTGGCAGGGCGGCGGGCGTCATGCCGCCTCCGCGTACTGCTGCGCCCAGGCGAGCACGGCGGCCACCCGCTCGGGGCTGGGGCCTTCGCAGTAGAGGCGCAGCAGCGGTTCGGTGCCGGAGAAGCGCAGCATCAGCCAGTGGCTGGCGCCGAGCCGCAGCTTGACGCCATCGGTGCGAATCACCTCCAGCACCGGCGCGCCCGCCACGTCGGTGGGAGCGGCATCGGCCAGCTGGCGTTCCAGCCGCTGGCGGGTGGCCATGTCCCGCAGCCGCAGGTCGAGGCGGTCGTAGGTGCCGGCGCCGCCATGGGCCTCGCGCAGCTGATCGAGCCGCTCGCCCAGAGGCAGCCCCCCTTCCACCACCGCTTCCACCACCAGCAGGGCCACGAACAGGGCATCCCGCTCCGGCAGGTGCATGCCCAGCCCCACCCCACCGGATTCCTCGCCGCCGATCAGCACATCGCCGCTCAGCATCTCGGCGGCGATGTACTTGAAGCCCACCGGCTTCTCGATCACGCGGCGGCCGAGGCCTTCGGCCACCTGCTGCATCAGGTCAGAGCCGCTGACGGTTTTCACCACGGCGCCGGGCAGGCCGCGGGCGCGGGCCAGGTGATCGATCAGCAGTGGCATCAGCAGCTGGGTGCTGCAGTAGCGGCCCTGTTCGTCGATGGCGGCGATCCGATCACCATCGCCATCGAAGACGATGCCCAGGGCCGGCCGGCCGGCTGCGGTGCTGGCGCGCACCGCTGCGATCAGCTCGCCCAGATAGGGCTCCAGCGGTTCGGGGGGATGGCCGCCGAACAGCGGATCGCGGTTGGAGCGGATCTCCAGGATGTCACTGGCTTCAGGGCGGTCAGGCGCTTCAGCGGCAATGGCTGGAGTGGCCACGGCAGCTTCAGGTGCCGCGGCAGCTGGGTGGCCCAGCAGCGCCGGCAGGCCACCGGCCGCCGAGCCGTGCATCGGATCCACGATCACGGCCATGCCCAGCCGCGCCAGCCCTTGGCGCAGGGCGCCGGTGTCGACCAGCTTGCGCAGCCCCGCCAGGTAGCCGGCCCAGCCATCGAAGCGGGGGGTGTCGCCGCCGATCGGCACGGTGATGCCGCCGGCCTCCAGGCGCTTCTCCACCCGGGCGGTGAAGTCGCCTTCCACCGAGCCGCCGAAGTGGCCCTTGATCTTGAGCCCGAGCCATTCGGGCGGGTTGTGGCTGGCGGTGATCACCAGGGCGCCCAGGGCGCCGCGTTCCACCACGGCCCAGCTGCAGGCGGGGGTGGGCACGGGCGTGTCGGTGAGCAGCGGCTCCAGGTCGGCGCCCCGCACGGCGGCGGCGATTGCTTCGGCCAGCTCGGGTGCGAGGAAGCGGCGGTCGTAGCCGATCACCACCTCTCGGCTGCGTAGGCCCGGTGGGGCGGAATGCTCCAGTTCGCGGGCGGCGGCGGCGGCCACCGGCAAGAGCCGCTCCACCGTGATGTCGACGCCGAGGATGCCGCGCCAGCCATCGGTGCCGAACCGGATCGGGCTGGGCTCCAGGGGCAGGGGGGCGGACGCCATGGGGGGAGGGGAAGTGCCAGGGTCGTAGCAGCGTGACGCATCCAGCGGGGCGGGGAGCGTGCCGGCCTCTGGGCAGGCCACCGTCCCCTTTAGCCTGGCCGCATGCCTTCCGCCCACCCCGATCGGGTGCTCACCGACCGGTTGCTGCGCAGCTGGGTCCGCTGCCGCCGCCGCGCCTGGCTCGACCGCCATGGCCCGCAGGAACGGCGCCTCTGGACGGCCCACCGCACGCTGCAGCTCGACGACCAGCAGCGCTGCTTTGTGCAGTTGCTGGGCCGTAAGCCCTTACGGGGTGAGGCGGGTTGCGCCGCCGCCGCGCCCGCCGTGGTGGGGCTGCGGCTGGCCGGCGACGGCCCGGGCGGGTTGGCGCTGCAGGCCCACCCGCCCCTGCTGCTGCGCACCACCGGCAGCAGCCGCTGGGGCGCCCATGCCTACCTGCCGGTGATGGCCCGCCACGGCCGGCGGCTCACCCGTGAGCACCGCCTGCTGATGACACTCTGGGGCCGGCTGCTGGGGGACCACCAGCACGCGGCCGTGGGCCAGGGCCTGGTGCTGGCCCACGGCGGTGGAGCGCTGGAGCAGGAACACCTGGCGCTGGGCCCGGGGCTGCAGCGCCAGCTCGACGACAGCCTGCCGAAGCTGGCGGACGATCTGCAACGCCACCAGCCGCCGCCGCTGGTCAACGACCGCAAGAAATGCGTGCTCTGCTCCTGGCGGGGCCTGTGCGACCAGGAGGCGGCGCAGCAGGGTCACCTCAGCGAGGTGAGCGGCATCGGCGGCAAGCGCCGCGAGCTGCTGCTGGAGCTCCATGTGGGTGGTGTGGCGGATCTGGCGGCGGCCGATCCCGTTGCCCTGGCCGATGCACTGGAGGTGCACGGCGAGCAGCACCGCGAGGTGGCCGAGCGGCTGGTGGCCCAGGCGCGGGTGCAGCGGGACGGCGCCCCGCAACGGATCGCCCCCCTGCCCGGCCAGCCGTTGCTGGCGCTGCCGGAGCTGGCTTCAGCTCCCGGCGTACTCGTCTACGACATCGAATCCGACCCTGACGCCCGCGACGACTTTCTGCACGGGTTCCTGCGGATCGAGCGGCAGGCTGATGGCCACTGGCCTACGGCGGCTGCCACCGGCAGCCGTTACCAGCCGCTGCTGGCGCTGCATGAGCACGGTGAATCGCTTCTGTGGCAGCGCCTGCGGCGGGCGCTGGCGCGCAGCCCGGGTTGGCCGCTGCTCCACTACGGCGAAACCGAGGCGGTGGCGCTGGTGCGGCTTGCCCAGCGTCAGGGCGCCAGCGAACGGGAGGTGGCGGCGCTGCGGGCGCGGCTGGTGGATCTGCATGTGCGCCTGCGGCGCCACTGGCTCCTGCCGGTGAGCAGCTATGGGCTCAAGGGGGTGGCGGGCTGGCTCGGTTTCCGCTGGAGCCAGAAGGGGGTGGATGGGGCCCGCTGCTTGCTGTGGTGGCGCCAGTGGCGCGGCGATGGCACCGCCTCAGGTCGCGGCAGCCACCACAACCTGCGCTGGATCCTCCGCTACAACCACGACGACGTCCGGGCCACCTGGGCGATGGCCCGCTGGCTGCTGGAGCAGGACCAACCGCCCCCGGGCCAGGATCCGCCGGCCCCACTGCTTCCTTAGAAGTTGCCCGCCCCGCCGCCGGCGCCCACCGGCGGGGGCACGAACGCCTCCGGGATCGAGAGCGCCAGCTCCAGCTCCCCCTCGGCGCGCAGGCACGCCTCCGCCAGCGCCTGCCACCGCACCAGGGCCAGCCCCAGCCAGCAGGCCGGCTGCTGTGCAGTGGCGGGCAGCTCCAGGCAGGAGGTGATGCGCCCGGCCCGGTCGCCCGCCGCGGTGTGCAGGCTGCCGCCCGGCCGTGGCACCGGGCCGCCGGCGGGAGGTGTGCACAGCCAGCGGCGCAGCTGTTGCTTGACGCCGTCGTAGGTGGCCAGCTTGGCCAGGGTCTCCTGGCCCACATAGCAGCCCTTCGAGAGGCTCACCCGCGCCGCCAGGCCCAGCTCGAACGGGTTCACCTCCTCGTTGATCTCGCCGGGCGCGGCGGGGTGACCGCCTTGCAGCCGCCAGCGCTCGGCCTCGGCGGCAGAGAGGGCCGGCAGCGCCTGGAGTGCCTCGGGTTCCGGCGCCTCGTCCGGCAGCACCAGCCGGCCGCCTGACAGCAGGAAGCCCCCAGCGCCGTCGGTTGCCCCGAGGAGCTGCCAGTGCCCGGTTGGCGCCAGCAACGACCCAGGGGGATCAAGCAGCGTGAACAAGCTCACAGGCTGGGGCGCCCCCAGCACCACCTGATCGGCGGGAAACAGCACCCGGTCCAGCGCCTGGTGCACGGCGCCGCCGTCGCCGGCGCTCACCAGCAGCCAGGCACCTGTGCCATCCACCAGCACCTCAGCCAGCGCGCGCAGACGGCCGGTGGGGCTGATGCAGCAGGTGGCCAGGCACTCGCCGATCCGGGCCCGCTCCAGGTCCTGGCTGGTCTGGCCGTGCAGGAAGCGCAGGGTGTCGGCCCCTTCCAGGCGGATCAGCACCGCCGGTTGCTGCAGGCGGCTGGGGCGGGGCGGCTGCCAGGCCCATGGGTCGGGCTGGGGAAGGGGCGTCACGGTGGGGGAGCATCCGGCGCCCTCACCCTTGCAAATCACCGCGGCGATCGGGGCGGGTTCAGCTGTTGGTGCCGGACAGCCCAGCTGCGCCGGCAGGAGTGCTGGCGGCTGCTTCGGTGTTGCTGGCGGCCGCGGCGATCTCCTCCAGTAGGAACAGGCTGCGCAGTTCCAGCCCGGCTGCGGTCATCGCCTCAAGGCCGCCTTCCTGCCGGTCGACGATCGTGACCACCCGCTGCACCACGTAGCCGGCTTCCCGCAGCTGCCGCACCGCCTTGAGTGAGGATCCGCCGGTGGTGACCACGTCTTCCAGCACGGTGATGGTGCTGCCAGCAGGAGGCAAGGGGCCTTCCAGCCAGGCGCCGGTGCCGTGGCCTTTCGCCTCCTTGCGCACGATCAAGGCATCCAGCGGCCGTCCCACCAGCGCCGCCGCCAACGCGACACCGCTCACCAGCGGATCGGCGCCAAGGGTGAGCCCGGCGACGGCCACCGCACCGGCTTCCACCTGCTCCAGCATCAGCTCCGCCAGCAGGGCCAGCCCGTAGCCGCTGAGGCTCACCGGTTTGCAGTTCACGTAGTGGTCGCTGCTGCGCCCGGAGGCCAGGGTGAAGCGGCCATGGCGATAGGCGCGGTCGGCCAGCAGCGGCAGCAGGGCGCGGCGCCGTTCCGCCGGGTCTGCAGGGGGGAGTGACGCGGCCGGAACAGGGGCCGGAACAGTGACAGGAGAGTCGGGAACGGAGGACACTGGCAACTTTCCGGCTTGCTGACTTAGTTTGCGCTGAGATAGTCAGCTCCTGCCTCCACCGGGCACGGGCGTCGTTGGTGTCTTGAGATGATCCGCCCCACTTCTCATCCTGTGGCACCCACCCGTTCCACGGCCTCGATGTTCGCTCTCACCGTTTTGGCTTCCCCGGCGTTGCGGGGCCTGGGCTCACTGCTGGTGGCGGCTGGCGGCCTGGCCGCCATGGCGGCCACCCCTGCGCTGGCTGATCCGGTGATCTGCACCACCACGGTGGAGGCGGCTCCCGCCCGGGCCGGAACCGTCCGCGCGGCGCCGGTGGAGGTCACCCGCTGCGGCGTTGTGGAAACCACCGACACGTTGATCATGCGGCGTGGCTTCGGCTGGCGCGCACCGTTTGCCGCAGGGGTGAACATCCTCCACCAGGTCACCGACATCCTCGGCATCGCCATGGGCGGGCCGGAAGGCAACCGCGTGATGGGCCTGGGCTTCCCCGAGCAGGCGATCATCTGGGATGGCAGCGCCATCGGCAACAGCACCAGTGCGGCGATGGAAGAACTGAGTCCACCAATCCCCTTCCGCACTGCGGATCTGCCCAGCCAGTTCACCGGCAGCCTGCAGGGTTCCGGTGAATCGACAACCCCCAGGCAACTGGACGATGGCGGTGAGCCCCCGTCGATGTGGTCCCGCCCGATCCGAGGTCTGTGGTGATCCGCGGCCCGGGGGTCTAGCAATCTGGTGAATGCAGCGGACTCATAATCCGCCTAAGCCGGGTTCGATCCCCGGGACCCCCATTCAGCGAAAATCCCTGGCTCACTGCGGTGTGATCGACGCCCTGGCACGGATGATGCCCCCCGCTGTATCCATGCCGGATACGGCCGTTGACACCGCCCCCTGCCCCGCCTAGGCAGAGGTGGGAGCCGATCGGCTCCCCTGTTTCCCGCACCGGAACCGATGAGCCTCGAGAGCCACCGCGACGAACTGGCCAGCACCGCCTGCGCCCTGGCGGCCCGGGGCAAGGGGCTGCTGGCTGCCGATGAATCCACCGGCACGATCGGCAAGCGCTTCGAGGACATCGGTGTGGCGAACACCGAGGCGAACCGCCGCGCCTACCGCAGCCTGCTGGCCACTGCGCCCAAGCTGAGCGACCACATCAGCGGTGTGATCCTGTTCGAGGAAACCCTGTTTCAAGACAGTGTGGATGCGCTGGGTGAGCCAGGCGCGCCACTCGTGGAGCTGTTCAGCAGCCGCGGCATTGTGCCCGGCATCAAGGTGGACCAGGGGCTGGAACCGCTGGCGGGCGGGTTGCCGGGCGAGAGCTGGTGCACCGGCCTCAAGGGCCTGCAGGAGCGGGCGACCAGCGCCTATGCGCGCGGCGCCCGTTTTGCCAAGTGGCGGGCGGTGCTGAAGATCTCTCCGGAGGGATCCCCGTCGGATCTGAGCGTGCGCGAAAACGCCTGGGGCCTGGCCCGCTACGCGCGCACGGTGCAGGAGGCGGGGTTGGTACCGATCGTGGAGCCCGAAATCCTGATGGATGGTGACCACGACATTGAAACCACTGCCGCCGTGCAGGAATGGGTGTTGCGAACGGTGTACCGGGCCCTGAGCCACTGCGGTGTGTTCCTGGAGGGCAGCCTGCTGAAGCCGTCGATCACCATGCCGGGCATGGCCTGCGCCACCCCGCCCAGCCCCGAACTGGTGGCTGAGTTCACGCTGCGCACGCTGGAGCGCACCGTGCCGGTGAGTGTGCCGGCGGTGCTGTTCCTCTCCGGTGGCCTGAGCGAAGAGGAAGCGAGCGTATATCTCAACGGCATCAACCAAGCCACCACACCAGCGCCGTGGCACCTGGGCTTTTCCTATGGCCGCGCGCTGCAGCAGTCGTGCCTGAAGCACTGGGCCGGCCATGACGTGGCCACCGGCCAGCAGGCGCTGTTGGCCAGGGCCCGTGCCAACGGCCAAGCCTCCATGGGCCTCTATGTACCCGGCTCAGAACCCTCCGATGGTGCGCCTTTGTTTGAGGCGAATTACAGTTATTAGGGGGAGAGGTGTGTTGTTGCTGGACTCTGGGGATTGCTTGGTGGATGGGTGAGTGGCAGGGGGTGGAGCCTCAGCCTGCGAGAGGAAGCCGCCTGCTGATTGTGTGAGACATTGATTCCCCTCAATTCCGCTTCACCCACCTGCGCTGTGCCTTTACAGCGCTGGTGGTGATGGCCGTGAGGACTGGATGTTGATGGTGATGGCGTCAGCTGTTGTTTGAGCCAGGTGGTAATCGGTGCGTATCCACCTTTCTTGGCTGTGATGGCAAGCGTCATTCCAAAGCCTAGAATTTCAAGGCATCCGTTGATCCAGCTGTGACTTCACGCCATGAGCGCGGATTCCTGCATCGCTACTTCTTGGGAAACTCTTCCAAGCGCATGCATAAGTGGATTCACTACTTTGATATTTACGAACGACACTTTTCGAGATTCTGCAACAGCGCTCCTGTGATTCTAGAGATCGGGGTTTTTGGCGGCGGCTCTTTGGCCATGTGGAAGGAGTATTTCGGCGCCGGCGCAAAGGTCCTCGGGCTTGACATCAATCCCGAATGCAAGCAGCACGAGGGAGATGGCGTTGAGATCTTCATTGGCAGCCAGGACGACCCTGCTGTCATTGAAGACATCCTCAGTAGGCACCCAAGAATCGATATTGTCTTGGATGATGGCAGCCATATGATGCGCCACATGATCGCCTCGTTTGAATTGCTCTATGAGCGCATTCATGCCAGAGGCGTCTACATGGTGGAAGATACGCACACCTGCTACTGGGATGAGTATGGAGGTGGGTTGGGCAGGCAGGGAAGTTTTATTGAGTATGCAAAAGGAAAAATTGATGAGATCAATGCCGTGCATGCGCGAGGTGTCCTGCCAATTTCCTCGTTCACTCGCATCACTGATTGCATCTCAATCTATGACAGCATTATTGTCTTTGAGAAGCGTTCTCAGGGATCCAGGCAGGCGCCGGTTACTGGGCCATTGTGAATTCTCGCCTCCCGCCCATACAATCCAGCTTCCGGCTTTAACGGTGCAAGCGTGAGTCTGCTGCTGATCTTGGTGGCGATCGGCCTGGTCGACAGTTTGTCGATGATTCCGTTGGCCCTGTTGCCCATGACGGTGGCGCTCGGCGGCCGCCGTCCTGCGGCCCTCGCGGGTTCGTTTGTGGTGGGGGTTTATGTGGTGTATTTCTGCTGCGGCCTTTTGTTGTTGTTGGGTGCTGAAGCCTTCACGGCGCGCTTTGGCGCAGGCCTCGCGCGCCTCTGGAACCAACCTGAGGCACTGGAGCTGGTGATTCAGATCCTGGTGGGGCTGTTGCTGCTGGTCTCGCCCTGGCTCATGCGGCGATCAAGCCCCGCCACACCGCAGGAAGCGCCTACGGCCGGCAGTTCTCCTGCGGCCATGGCGTTGCTCGGGGGCACCCTGGTGTTGTTGGGCATCCCGGGGGCCGTGCCCTACCTGGCCGCTGTGGAGCGGATCGTGCACCAAAACCCGCAGGGGTTTGCTGCCATCGCCTATCTGCTCTTTTACAACCTCATCTTTGTGCTGCCCTTGCTGAGCCTGATCGGCCTGCGCTTCCTCTTTCCGCAACGGGCCGGCAAGATCTTTCAGTCGTTGGCAACGCTCAGTTTGTCGGTGTTGCCGAAACTCACCGCGGTGGCGGTGGTGGCGCTCGGCCTGGTGCTGGTGGCCGATGGCATCGGTTGGTTCCTGGGCCATCCGCTGCTGCCGGTGTCCACCTAAACGTCACCCCGGATGGCGCTCATTGCGCCAACGAAAATCCCGTGAATCCACCCAGCAACCCTGCCACCGCACCGGTGAGCAGGCAGGCCAATGTGGAGGCCAGCAGCACGCGCCAGGCCAGCGTGCCCACCACTCCCTTCTGTTCGGGCGCCAGCGCACACAATCCCCCCACAAAGATCCCCAGCGAGGGGAGATGGGCAAAGCCGCAGAGCGCATAGGCGAGGATCACCACCGAGCGCGGATCGCTCCATTGGCCCGCCTGCAGGCTCCCGGCCAGGCTGACAAATGCAGGCACCTCCGTGGCCACCAGCCGCAACGCCAACAGTTCTGAGGCTGGCAGCGCGTCGTTGATGGGCACCCCGATCATCCAGACAAACGGAACAAACACCCAGGCCAGCAGCGATTGCAGCGTGGCCTGCGGCTGGCCGACCCAGCCGCCCAGCCAGCCGATGCCCACATTGGCCAGAGCGAGCAGTCCCACGAAGGCAATCAACACGGCGGTGATGCCCAGCGCCAGCTTCAGCCCATCGTTGGCGCCCTGGGTGATGGCCTCCACGCTGCTGCCATAGCGCGCCTCCTCCAGCTGCTCCGGCAGCAGCGCCCGTGATTTGTTGCCGGTCAGCGGCTCCCGCGCCAGCGGTGCCGGCACCAGCAGGCGCGCCATCATCACCGCTGCCGGGGCACTCAGCAGGTTGGCGGTGATCAGATGGCCGGCGATGCCCGGGAAGTGGGGCTGGAGCACGCCCACATACAGCCCCAGCATGGTGCTGGCGATGGTGGACATGCCGGCAGTGAGCACCACCGCCAGTTCATGCGGCTGGGCTGTGGCCAGATAGGGGCGAATCGTGAGCATCGATTCAATCCCCACGAACACATTGCTGGCGGCCACGGTGGCCTCCACGCCTGTGATTCCCAGACTCCGGCGAAAGAAGCGAGCCAGGGTGTGAATCACCCTCTGCATCACCCCCAGGTGATAGAGCAGGGCCGTGAGAGCCGCGAAAAAAATAGCAATCGGAAAGGCCTGGAAGGCGAGGATCAGGCCCAGGCTGCCCTGTTCGCCTGCAGGCACCGCCAGCGGACCAAATACGAATTCAGCCCCCGTGCGGGCAGGCGCCAGCAGCGCCACCACCGCCCCATTCAGCCAGGAAAACACCACACGGCCGAACGCCAGCTGAAACAGCAGCACACCAAGCCCCAGCTGAGTGGCCAGGGCCACTCCGATCAGCCGCCAGGGCGTGGCCCGCCGATCCTGAGAGAACGCCCATGCCACCAGCAGCAGCAGTGCGATTCCCAGACTTCCGCGCACGGTCTGCCAGAGCATGGGCCTCTCGCCACGGCTGCTTGTTGCGGCGTCAACTTACGGCGGCGCGCCCATCCTGCGGCCATGGACCCCGGTGAGCGGACCTTGGGGATGCATGCCTGATGCCATTCGGTGAGCTGCGCTCAATGCTGATCTTGATCCGGCGCTGATCTTCCCGCGATACCCATCTTCATCAGTACTCTTCACCTGTTGCTGATCCTCACCCGATTCGGAACGACGGCCCTGGTGGTGTTGGGTTCTCCCCTGTTCGTTGGTGATGGCGCCGTTCGCCAGGACAGCCAGAATGCCGAAACGTTGACCAGAAGGCTGTATGCCGGGCTGCGACTGTCACATCGAAGCGAAAAATACAGCAGAGCGCAGGACGTTGCTGAAACTGCTGTTGATCAATGGCGTGATGTTCGTGGTCGGCGTCGCAGGCGGAATCGTGGCGGATTCAACAGCACTGGTGGCTGATTCCCTGGATATGCTGGCCGATGCGTCGGTCTATGCGCTGTCGCTGTTTGCCGTTGGCAAGGCGGCTCAGCACAAGCAACGAGCGGCCATGCTCAGCGGCCTTTTTCAGATCGCCTTGGCCGGGATGGTGGTTGTCGATGTGATTCGCCGCTTCGTCGGCGGAAGTGTGCCGGAATCGGGCTGGATGATGGCCATTGCCCTGTTGGCCCTGCTGGTCAATAGCTATGGACTGTATCTGCTCTCGAAGCACCGCAAGGATGGGGTGCACATGCATGCGAGCTGGATCTTCACGCAGAATGATGTGATTGCCAATCTCAGCGTGATCGTGGCAGGGGGGCTTGTTGTGCTCCTCAATTCCCGGCTTCCAGATCTGATTGCTGGCTTCGCCATCGCCAGCCTAGTGATTTGGGGCGGGGTGAGCATCCTTCAAGAGGCCCGACGCGAAAAAGCAGCGCGAGGACACGGGTCGGCGTAGTCAGGTCCCCTCTGAGGTGGCCCTCCAAGCAGCCCGACGTGTCGCTTGGCCGTGCGGCCCCTGGTGGCCAGGGGATTCATGGCATGATGCTCGTCATGCGATACCCCGTGGGCCACAAGCAAGCCGTGCGTGAGCGCATCCTTCAGGCGGCGGCGGCTGAACTGCGCCGCCAGGGGCTTTCGGGCATCGGCATCCCGGCGCTGATGCAACGCGCTGGCCTCACCCATGGCGCCTTCTACGCCCATTTCCCCAACCGCGACACCCTGGTGGCCGAGGCCATCCGCACGGCGGCCGCTGCCAGTGCGGCAGGGCCGCTCGCTGATGCCCACTCTCTGGAGCAGTGTCTGGCGGCCTATCTTTCGCCCGAGCACCTGAGCCACCCGGAGCGCGGTTGCGTGATTGCGGCACTCGGGGGCGAGGGGACCCGCCAACCGGCGCCCGTGCGCGCTGCCTTTGCGGAGGCGGTCCGTGGGTTGCTGGCAGCCATCGAGCGCAAGTTGCACCCGCGCCCGGCCCCGCCCGCGCCCGCCCCCTCCCCGGCGCCCAGCGATGAAACGCCCAGCGGTGACACCCCCAGCGATGAGGCGTTGCGGCTGGTGTCGGCGATGGTGGGCGCGGTGCTGCTGGCCCGCCTGGTAGACGATCCCGCCCTGGCGCGGCGGTTGCTCGCCGCCACCGCTTGCCCCACGGGCGGCGGAACCACGCAGCTGGAGGTGGCAGACCCCCACTCCTGAGGGCCCGAGCCCCCGCCCGGCTTCCCTTGCTGCAGCAAGACCTCGTGTGACCAGATTGCATGATGCTCAACATCGCTAAAGCCACCGCCCTGGCCCGCACCTCGGGTGCATCACCTCGACGGCATCACCCCGCCTCCATCGCACCGCCTCCATCGCCACGTCTCCATCACCCCGCGCTCCTCTTCATCCGTTTTGCACCCATGACACCCGCCCGCACCGCCCATCAACAGCGTTTCCTGCACCGCTATGGCCCCTGGGCCGTGGTAACGGGGGCCTCCTCCGGCATCGGCCGTGCCCTCGCCGGCCGCCTGGCGGAGGCGGGGCTGAACCTGGTGCTCGTGGCCCGCAGCCGCCCGCTGCTCGAGGCCCTCGCGGCTCAGCTCAGCTCCCGGCACAGCGTGCAGGTGAGCGTCCTTGATCTGGATCTGGCGCGCGACGACCAGCTCGCCGAGCTTCGTGCCGCCACGGACCACCGGGAGGTGGGCCTGCTGGTGGCCGCCGCCGGCTTCGGCAGCTCCGGCCCCTTCCTCGACGCCGACCTCGTCAGCGAAACCGAGATGCTGATGGTGAATGGCCGGGCCGTGATGCAGGCCTGTTTTCATTTCGGAAGGCGCTTCCGCGCGCAGGGCCGTGGCGGTCTGGTGGTGCTCAGCTCGATCGTGGGCTTTCAGGGCATGCCCTACGCCGCCCATTACGCCGCCACCAAGGCCTATGTGCAGGCCTTGGCCGAAGCGCTGCAGGTGGAACTCAGCGACTGCGGCGTGGATGTGCTGGCGGCTGCGCCAGGACCCACCCGCAGCGGCTTTGCGGCCCGGGCTGGCCTGCGCCTCGGCAAGGCCCTCGACCCCGAGGCCATCGCCCAGCCGATCCTTGAGGCCCTGGGCCGTCAGGCCACCATCTTGCCCGGCGCGCTCTCGAAGCTGTTGACCTACGCCCTGGTGCCCCTGCCGCGCTGGGCTCGGGTGCGGATCATGGGTCAAATCATGCGTGGCATGAGCAGGAAAGACTGAGCAGCTGCCCGGGTACGGCTGGCCTGGTACAGCCGACCCGGTGCAGCTGCCCCAGACCAGCCACAACGGAACAGCAGAACCCGCCTCGCTTCCGATCGGCCGTGCGACGCGGCACTTGCCATGGCGCAGCCTTTCAGCCCAGCCGGGCGAGCACTCCCACCAGCGCCATCACCAGCAGCACGATGCCGCTGATGAAGCTGATCGCGAAGCCGGCAGCCCGTTTTTCAGCCGCCTGCAGGTAGCCCACGGCGAAGGCCACGCGGCCGCCCACCCAGATGAAGCCCAGGGCCGTGGCCACCGCTTCGTCGCTGAAGGCCACCGCCAGCCAGAAGCAGGGCAGGAAGAACATCAGTTGCTCCAGGGTGTTCTGCTGCACCCGCAGCGCCCGCTCGAACGGCTCAGGCCCCACCACCGCGGGGGGCTTGACACCGTGTTTGACGCGGGCGGCGCCCACCAGCATCACCGTGACAAGAAAACCGGCCATGGCCACGAGGGTGACCAGGGCCGGCAGGGGAGACATCGACATGTCCGCTCAGCGGGAGGACCCGATTCTCAGAGGGAGGAGGGTGTGGGGGCTGCCACAACGTTGCGGTTGAGCGGCACGCTGCCGGACACGGCCTGGCTGCCGGCGGCATCGGCCGCGAAGGCGCCAGTGGCTGACTGGGGCAGGCGGGCGCCGAGCAGGCCGCTGAGGATGCCGGCGTCAAAGGAGAAACGGCCTGGGCCGTTCAGCAGGATCGCCAGGCTCCCGCCCAGATACAGCACCACCAGTTCCAGCACGTAGATGTTGAAACCGCTGGTGAGGATGTGGTGGTAGGCCGCCACGCCCATGGTTCCGGCCAGGGCCAGGGCGCCGATCGGCGTGAAGAAGCCCAGGATCACGCACCACGACCCGAGGATTTCTGAGAAGCCCGCCACCTGGGCGAAGAACACCGGGAAGGGCAGATGCAACGGCACCACGTAGTTGGTGGCGAAGGTCTGCGGATCGGCCAGCTTCTCCTGGCCGTGGTGGATCATCATCGCGCCGATGGCCAGGCGCAGGACCAGCAGGCCGGCGTTGGAAAGGAAGCCTTCCCGCAGGAAATAACGGGACAGAAAGGAGGTCATGGGAGCACCGGGAGCGGTGGTGGGGAACAGAGGGGGGGCGGCGCTGCGTTCAGAAGTGAACGCTCAGAAGTCAGCGGATCGGGGCAGAGGGGGGCGGACGGCGCGGATTCTGAGACTTGCCGGGCTGCCGGCGCCTGCTCAGAGCTGTCTCTGGGAAGGGCCGGAAAGCCCTGCGGCCCATAGGGCCACCGCGGCGGTGAGGAAACCGAGGAACACTTCCAGCAGGGTGAGGGTGGTCATGGACTTTTCATTTCTTTACACACGATGGCGCGGCAGGTGAAGAAGTGTGAGGAGACCGGCTTGTGGCCGCAGCTGGGCGCCGGCCCGCGCCAACCCACGTCCCACGGCAGGATGTTTACATTCCGCAACATCGGTTGATGACCGTCGGCGAACTCTTCATCGAATCCCTTGCCACCGGGGTGATCACCCCGTCGGAGCTCGATTGGGTGGTGTCCCGTCAGCAGGGCTTTTCGCGGGTCGAGGAGGCCACGGCGCTGCGCCTCGGCCGCCTGCTCGACGACGGCGAAATCCAGCTGGGCTGCCGTCTCTTCCCCGCCAAGCTGCACAACGACCTGATCCGCCAGGAGTGGATCGAACCGCTCGGCCGCCGTCGCCACCACCAGCGTTGAGTCCGCTCCCTCCCCCCTCGCCCCCGCCATGACCGCTGTCCCTGCCCCTCTGCTCGAGCGCCTGGCTGGCATCCCCGCCATGGGCCCGGGCCGCCGTCGCCTGGTGCTGTTGTGGCCCCAGCTCGGTGATTTCGACAGCCTCGAATACGCCCAGGCACTGGTGCCCGCCTTGCCACGGCTGCAGGCCGCCGGCATCGAAGTGCTCGCCATCGGCATCAGCCATGGCCCCGGCCGTGAGCGCTTCTGCGCGTTCACCGGCTTCCCCCCAGAGCGCCTGTTGGTGGATTCCGACCCTCGGCTGCACCGCGCCCTAGGCCTGGCGGAGGGTTTGGGGGCCAGTGCCGGCCCCTGGCCTGGCCTGCTGTTGATGTGCGCCGGGATCAGCTCACCGGGCACGCTGGCGGAGGTGCTGCGCGGCTACACCGGCGACGGCCGCACACCGCTGCGGCCCTTTGAGCTGGCCACCACCCGGCTGCGCAACATGATTGAGGTGCTGGGCCACTGGCGCACCTACGTCCCCCGCGACGACTTCCTCACCCAGCGCGGTGGCACCTTCTTGATCGACGCCGACGACTGTCTGCTCGCCGTGCACCGCGATCCGGGCCTGCTGGGCTTCTCGGCCACCATGCACCGGCCGCTGGAGTTTCTCGAGCCCTTCCTCGGCGGGGAATCGCTCAGGGGTTGAGCGCGTTCTGGCTGAGCAAGCCGTTCAGGTATTGAGCGCTTCGCACCGCCAGCCGGTGGCTTCCCGCCAGCGCTGGCGGCGGTGCGGTGTGCCGGTGAGCTCCAGCAGCTCCACCTGCTCCACATGAACGCGCAACAACAGAAAGTGGGGCGGCAGCGGCGTGCCATCGGCCAGTTCGCTGGGGAATGCCGCTGCCGGATCGAGCGCCTGCCCCGGCGCCGGCCAGCCCCACAGCGCCCGCCCCGCCGGGCTCAGCTGGAGCCAGTGCCGTTCGCGCGCCGCCAGCAGGTCTGCGCCGTCCAGCCGCTCCAGGTGCCCGCGCAGCCGGAACTGGCTGCCGGCTTTCGGCAGCAGCCAGCAAAGTTCCACCGCCGGCTGCGCCGCCAGTTCTTCGGCTTTGGAGCTGCGCCCATCGCTGAGCAGATCCAGCCGCACCGCATCCGCCCAGCCACGGAACACCAGCGTGCGCACCCGCGGCGTGCCATCGGTGCCCACGCTGGCCAGCTGCAGCCAGCGCGCCCCCGGCGAACGGCCCTCCCGCTGCCGTGCGCCGCGCAGCAACACGCGCCAATCGGGAAGGGCGTTGGCGCTCAAGCGGCGCGCTCGCAGGCGTAGCTGGTCACGCCTCCCTGGCGCAGTTGGAAGCGGGGCGCCGCCGGGTCCTCCAGGCTCCACCACCACTTGCCGTCGGTGTAGCTGGGGGCGCCGGCATTGTTGGTGCGCGGCAGTTGCAGCGTCACGCCGCGCCATTGCAGCACCACGAAGGCGCCCGGCACCGTGCCTGCCGCCGTGTTGGGAATGCCGATGGCATCGACAGCGCCGTTATCGGCCAGGGCCAGCAGCGGCTCCCCATCGCAGCGGTAAGCCACAGGGATTGCCGCCAGCGCAGGGGCGGGTGGCACCAGCAGCAGCAGCAGGGCCAGCGCGGTGGCCAGCGCGGCGTGCCCGGCAGGGGCGAACCAGCGCTGGGCCCCTGGCTTGGCTGGGAGCCGCAGCTGTTGCACCAGGGCCCGCGGCCGGAGGATCGAGGACATGGGCGGCAGGCGGGGTTCAGCCATGTTCTTGTGTTCCCTGAGCCGCCGAGTGCACCCCTGCCGCGCCAGGGGCGCGCAACAGCTCCACCAGGCGCTCGGCCAGAAGTTCAGCGCTGCGCCAGGCCCCTTCAGCGCGGCCGAATCCGGGCCCGGCCAGGTAGTCGCCGCAGAATGCCAGGCGGCTGCGGGCACAGACGCTCAAGGCCACAGGCAACCCCTCGCCGCGGGGGAAGGCGGCGCCCCAGCGCATCAGTTGCCGCTCCCCAGGCGGCGGCTGGCCGTGGGCATCGGGCAGCCAGGTGGCCAGCGCGGCCTGCACCGCGGCCGTGAGGTGCGCGATCAGGGCTTGCTCGCGCTCCGGATCGGGTCTCACCCCCGGCAGCCGCGCAGCGGCGGAGCCCGACCCCACCGTCTGCAGATGGTCGGCGGCGAGCGCCGCGCTGGAGTGGGCCACCACAGCGCAGCGGCCCTGGGCGCCGGGCTGGATCGACACACGCCACAGGCCCCAGCGGCGCTGGGCGCCGGCATCAAACTCCAGCAGGCGGAACGGCAGGGCCAGCCAGGGGGCCGCCGCTGTCCCCTCCAGCAGCCAGATCAGGTTGCTGTGGGGCTCGGCGCCCAGCGCGGCGATCGTCTGCAATGCCGCCGCCAGTTCCGGATCGCTGGCCGCCACCGCCGCCAGCGGGGCGGGTGCAGCGCCCAGCAGAGCCTGGCCGCGCGGATGCACCAGCAGGGTGCCGCTCAGCACCAGCCAATCGGCGTCGGCCATGTGTTCACCGGCGCGGCCGAGCAAGCGCCAGCCGCCGCCGGCAAGCGGCTCCAGGCGCTGGACCAATTGCGAGCTGTGCAACGTGCAGCCGGCACCAGCCAAGGCCAGGAACCCTCGGCACACCTGCTCCATGCCGCCACGGCCGCGGTAGCGGCTGCCCTGCAGCAACGGCTCCGCCCCGATCGGCTGCAGGGCGCCGCTGGCATCGAGTCGGGCGCAGGGTTCCAGCCAGGGTTCGATCCAGCCGCCCGCCAGCAAGGGCGCCAGCAGCGCAGGCGGCGGTTCGGTGCAGACATTGATCAGCGGGGCGCCGTGGTCCGCCCGCTGCTGCGGATCACGGCGGGAGTGGCGGGTGCTGGCACGGCCGCCGGGTCCGCGCCCGGCTTCCCAGAGGCTGATCGGTGCCGGCCAGCCCCGCCGCAGCAACTGGGCAGCGAAGGCGCAACCGGCAAGCCCCGCGCCGATCACAGCCAGCCGGGGGTGCGGTGCGGACGCCTCAGGGGGCATGGACGCGCAGCAGTTCAGCGCCGTAGTCCTCGCTGAACATGGCCTGAAGTTGCCAGGCCTCCAGCAGGGTTTTGGCGATGGAGCGGAGAGCCTCGATGTCGTCGCAGCTGTCGATGGTGTGCGAATGCAGCGCCACCGTGAACTCGCGATCGATGGAGAGGGGAGAGGTCACGGTGTTTTTGTAAAACGTTACAAAGCCCGCTGCTTTGCTGTGGTGCGGCTGTCCACCCCTCGTCCTACGAGGCGCCCTCCACGTCTACGGCCCTCCTCCTCGCCACCAGCGTCACCAGGTGACGCCGTGCAGCTTCGGTAACGGTGCCGTCTGGCTGGTGACGGCGTAGAGCTGCGGGATGTCGTGGCTGTTGTAGACGCGGAATTCACGCACCAGTGAGGCCCCTTGCTCGCGCACCGCCTGGTTCAGCACCAGCGAGCCATCCGGGTCGGACACCGAGCGGTGGAAGGTGCCGGGCGGGATGCGCAGGATGTCGCCGCCGGTGTCGAGCCGCACGATGTGAAACGGGTAGTTCCAGCCCAGGTTCACCAGGAAGAAGGTGCGCCCGCCGTGCATGGCCAGCAGGTTGTCTTCCTGATGGGGATGCAGATAGAACTGCCACGAACCGCTGGCGGGGTCGTCGGGGGGGCTCACGGCCGGCCCGGTGTGCACCACCAGATCGCGCGCATTTGAGGTGGGCACCGTGATATCGAAGAACCGGACCGCCGGGGTATCGCGAAACTTCTCATAAGGGATCAGCTCGAACATCGGCGCCGGCCTGGGCGAGCGATGCGGGCCCTTGGGCAGAGCGGTTGCGGTCATTGGGGCCACACCGGGCGGGACCGGTGTCGGACGGTGGTCTACCTAAACGATCATCACACTCAGTCGAATGTCCCAACCGCTACGAAACTCTGTTTTGCAGCTGAAAACCGTTCCGGTTGTTTGAATGTCCCCCTGAGCTTTCCCCGTTGCATGACCCGTCGCTCCCGCCTGTCTGCACCCCTCGCCTCCGCCGCTCTTTCCCTGGCCCTCGGCGCGGCTGGCCTGCTGACGCCGCTGCTGGCTGCCCCGGGCCTGGCCCAGAGCCAGCGCCCGGCCCCCCGTCCCGCCAGCCGCCCCACGGTGTCGGTGCCGGCCTTCAAGAACACGGTCACCCAGCAGACCTGGTGGTGGCAGGGGCCGGTGGCAGAGGATCTGGCGGCGGCGCTCGCCAATGAGCTGCAGGCCACCGGCACCCTGCAGGTGGTGGAGCGCTCCAACCTCAAGGAGGTGCTCTCCGAGCAGGAGCTCACCGCGCTGGGCATCGTGCGCAAGGGCCCCAACGCCGCCCAGCAGGGCCAGATGACCGGCGCCCGCTACATCGTGCTGGGCACCGTCACCTCCTACGACTCCAACGTGGAGAGCAAGACCTCCGGCAGCAATTTCGGTCTGCTGGGGTTCGGCAAGCAGCAGCAGCAGGCTGAAACCCGCGACTACGTCGCCATCGATGTGCGCGTGGTGGACAGCAGCACCGGCGAGGTGGTGGGGCGCCGCACCGTGGAGGGCCGCGCCACCAACACCGCCGAGGCTGGCTCCCAGGGCGTGAGCCTGTTGCCGGCCGCTGGCCTGGCCCTGCTGCTGGCTCCCAACATGGGCCGTACCGGCCAGGTGCTCACCGGCGCCGCCGGCACGCTCAACTTCGGCTCCAACCAGGCGGCCACCCAGCGCACGCCTGCCGCCAAGGCCCTGCGCGCCGCCCTGATCGATGCCTCCAGCTACGTGAGCTGCCTGCTCACCCCCACCGATGGCTGCATGGAAGCCTTCGAGGCCCAGGACCGCCAGCGGCGCGAGCGCACCCGTGGCGTGCTCCAGCTCGACTGAGCGCCGTAGGCCAGCCGGGCGTACCTCCGCGCCGGGCTCCGCCGCTCAGAAGGGGATCGGCATGTCCACGGCGGCCGGCACTGGGGCGCAGCCGGCTACCCGCTCCTCCACCACCTGGCCCACCACCACAATCGACGGTGACTGGAACCCCTCCGCCGCCACCCGCGCCGCCAGGCTGCCGAGGTCGGCGATCAGCTGGCGCTGGCCGCTCACGGTGCCCTGCTGGATCACGGCGGCGGGGGTGGTGGCCGCCAGGCCGCCTGCCATCAGTTCCTCGCAGATGCGCGGCAGGTTGTGCAGGCCCATGTAGATGACCAGGCCGTCACTGCAGCGGGCCAGGCCGCGCCAGTCCACCCCGGGGCGCCCCTTGTCGATTTCCTCGTGCCCCGTCACGAAGGTGACGCTGGAGCCCGCCCGCCGATGGGTGACCGGAATGCCTGCATAGGCCGGCGCCGCGATGCCGGCGGTGACCCCCGGCACCACTTCCACCGCCACGCCATGGCGGGCCAGGTGGGCCGCTTCCTCCCCGCCCCGGCCGAACAGGAACGGATCGCCTCCTTTCAGCCGCACCACCAGCCGGTGCCGCCGGGCCAGCTCCACCAGCACGGCGTTGGTGCTCGGCTGCGGCACGGAATGGTGCCCGCGCCGCTTGCCCACGAAGTGGTGCTCACAACCGGCCGGTGGCAGGTCGAGCAGGGCCTTGGGCACCAGGGAGTCGTAGACGAGGGCATCGCATTGGCTCAGCAGCCGGTGGGCCTTGAGCGTGAGCAACTCGGGATCGCCCGGCCCAGCCCCCACCAGATACACCTTTCCGTTGACAGGAGCACCAGCGTCAGACCCGTTGTCAGCAGAGGTGTCATCCGGCACGGCTGCGTTGGTCATGGCAGCGCCGCCAGCTGCTCCAGCAGCACCCGCTGCAGGCGCGGCCGTTGCAGCAAGGGGGGGCCGAGCTCCAGCGGCAGGCTGTCCGTGAGGCGGTTGGCGGCCAGGGCCAGGGCAAGGACAGGGCTGCGGATCGCCAGTTGGAGCTCCTGCGGATCTGGCGCACTGTATGAAGCGGGACGGCAACCGGCACCGGTGATCCTGCTCAGGTGTTGCAGGTAGCGCTGGCCCAGCGCCCCATCGAGGGGGTGATGCAGCAGCAGCGGTGGCGCCGCCGCTCCCCGCGCCAGCTCCTGCACTTCCTGCGTCAGGGCCTGCTGCCAGCTGCGCCAGGCCCCCAGAAACGGCAGCCGGCGCAGCGGGCCCGCCTGACGCCAGTGGTCGGCGATCGCCGGCAGGTCGTGCCGCACATGACCGCCGGGCACCAGGAACAGGGGCACCAGCGTGGCGCCCTCCGGCCCCTCCGGCCGCGGTGGCAGCGGCGCGTGGGGCGACCCCTTCGCTGCGGTGAGAGCCAGCAGCCGCACGCTGGCGCCGCGCCGTTGCTCGAGTGTGTCGCGCAGCGCCAGCAGGTCGTCTGGGATCAGGCCGCCGCTGCGGCCGTGCACCAGCAACAGCAGGGGGCTGGGCGGCAGGGCGTGCAGGCGTCGTTGCCGCCGCGCCGCCACGGCCGGATCGAGCCGCTCGGCCGCCAGGCCCAGCAGCAGCGCGCGCGCCTGGGGCAGGCGGGCCAGCAGGTCGACGGCATCGGCGGCCAACTGGGGATCGAGGTCGGCCGCCAGCTGCGTGAGCGTGCGGCGCAACGCCGGCAGTGGCCAACTGGACAGGCCCACCGCCAGCCCTTCGAGCGCCGCACGCCGGAGTGCCGCCGCCCCTGGCGCCAGCGCCAGCCGGCTGAGCAGGGCGGCATCGGCGGGATCCCGCTGGTGGCCGAGCAGCGGCAACAGCAGCGGTGCCTGCTGGGGAGCGCGCATCAGGGCCTGGCGCAGCAGCTCGGCGCAGCTGGCTTCGCGCCACCGACCGATCCGCTCGCCCAGGGTGGGATCGGGCGGATCCTGCTGCAACCACCAGGCGAGCAGTCGGGGCGCGCTGCTGGAATCCACCCGCTCGGCCAGCACGGTGAGCAGGTCGGTCTCGGCGGGCACGCTGCCCTCTTCCAGTGCCGTGAGCCAGGGGGCCAGCTCCAGCTGCGGCCGGCGCCGGAGGTGCTGCAGCCACGGCCAGCGGCCGGGATCACCCGGCGGCGGCAGCTGGGCCGGGTCTCCGGTCGGATCGCCGTCGCGACGCAGCATCGGGTTCGCGCTGGCTGGCAGGCTGGCTGTTCTAGCAATCAGGAGCCTGCGCCACCGGCCCGCTGGGGATCAGGCCGGGAGCGCGCGCGGCCGGGCGCCGAAACGCTCCACCAGAATCTGCTCCAGCGCCTCGGGAAGCTCGCTGAGCGGAATGCCCTTGTCGTGCAGCTCGGCCAGCCGGGGATCGGCCGCCATCGAGCCGCCCAGGAACACCTTCACCGCTTCCACCATCGCGCCGTCCTTGCGGGCCTTGGCCCCCATCAGGCCGATCGCGCCCATGTAGGGCTGGCCGCAGGCATTGGGGCAGCCGGTCCAGTGGGTGCGCACGCCGTGGGGCACCTCCAGGCGCCGCTCCAGTTCCTCCACCACCGCCTGGGCCGTGCTCTTGGTGGGGATCAGCGCAAAGCTGCAGTAGCGGTTGCCGGTGCAGCTCACCGCTTCCGCCGCCAGCGGACCGGGATCCACGCGGAAATGCCGCAGCAGCGGTTCAGCCAGCAGCGCCTCCAGCCGGTCGCTGGGCACGTCGGCGATCAAGGCGTTCTGGCTTTCGCTCAGGCGCAGTCCGCCGCTGCCGTAGGTGCGGGCCAGCCGGGCCAGGTCGGTCATCGAATCGGCGTGCAGCCGCCCCATCGGCACATGCAGCCCCACCCAGTGCAGCCCCGGCTGTTTCTGGGCATGCACGCCGCAGATGTCGCGCGGCGCGCGGCACACCAGGTGGGTGCCGTCATGGGGCACCAGGGCGAGAGCAGCGGCGGCGCCGGCCACGGCGCCGTAGCTCTCCACCACCTCCGCCCGGTAGGTGTCGAGGCCGACGGCATCGATCAGATACATCAAACGGGTCTTGTTGCGGTTGCTGCGGTCGCCCTGCCGTTCGTAGTGGCGCAGCACCGCGAGCGTGAAGGCCGGCAGCTGATCGGCCGGCAGCCACAACCCCAGCGGGATCGCCAGCTCATTGCGCTGGGCCGAGAAGAAACCGCCCACCATCACGGTGAAGCCCAGCGTGCCGTCGTTGAACGCGGGCAGGAAGGCGAGGTCGTTGTGCAGCAGGAAGGAGTCGGGGGCGCCGCCCACCGCCACATTGAACTTGCGCGGCAGGTTGCGCGGACCCTCGGGGCCAAGCACCGCCGCCTGGATGCGGTCCACCAGCGGCCGGGTGTCGATGAACTCTTCGGGGTCGATGCCGGCCAGGGGGTTGCCAGTCACATTGCGGGGGTTGTCGTGGCCCGACTGGCGGCTGGTGAGGCCCACCCGCTCGAGTGCCGCCATCAGCGGCGGCATGTCCTCCAGCAGCAGGCCGCGCAGCTGGATGTTCTGGCGGGTGGTGATGTCGGCGCTGCCGTGGCTGCCGCAGCGATCGATGGCCTCGGCCAGCACATCGAGCTGATCGGCGTTGAGCACGCCGTTGGGCAGCCGCAGCCGCAGCATGAAGCGCCCGGGCGTGACCGGGCGGAAGAAGATGCCCAGCCACTTGAGGTGGATGGTGAGGGTGGCCTCATCGAGGGACTCCCAGCCGGCGGCGCTCAGTTCACCCAGCCGTGGGGCCAGATCCAGACCACAGAAGCTGGCCTTGGCCTGCTCCACCTTGTTGAGCGTCGCCATGGCGGGGAGGGGAAAGAGGGTGGAAGGGCCGATCAGGCCGGCGGCCGGATCGCGCGGGAACCACCGCACAGATCGCAGTGGGCCTGCGCATGCCTAATGATCGGAATCATCACCCTTTCAGCCGGAGTGCCGGAGTCTTGTCGCAGGTGGCACCAATTTCTGCCGTGGAGGGCGCCTGTGTCCCAGGCGCCGCCCGCCGCCCCGCGCTGGCGCCGGAGGTGCTGCGCTTCCGGGAGCTGCTGGCCAAGGTCGGCAGCGGCGAGCACACCAGCACCGGCCTCACCCGCGCCGAAGCCCGCGAAGCCACCGATCTGATGCTGCTGGGGCCGGTGAGCGACGCCCAGCTGGGGGCGTTTCTGATCGCCCATCGCATCCGCCGGCCGTCGCCGCTGGAGCTGGCCGGCATGCTCGACAGCTACCGCCAGCACGGCCCGGTGCTGCGCACCCCCGGCCAGCGGCCGCTCTGCTTCGGCGTGCCCTACGACGGCCGCAGCCGCACCGCGCCGCTGTTGCCGCTGCTGGCCCTGCTGCTGGCGGCCGCCGGCCAGCCGGTGGTGCTGCACGGCGGTGATCCGATGCCGGTGAAATACGGCATCAGCCTTGCCGAGCTGTTTGCTGCCCTCGGCATCGACTGGCGGCGGCTCAGCCTGGCTGAGCTGCAGCAGCGGCTGGAGGGCCAGGGCCTGGCGCTCACCCACCAGCCCTGCCACTTCCCTGCCGCCGAACGCCTGCTGCCGATCCGCGAGGCGATCGGCAAGCGGCCGCCGGTGGCCAGCCTGGAACTGCTCTGGACCCCCCACCAAGGGGAGCATCTGCTGGTGAGCGGCTTCGTCCATCCCCCCACCGAAGCCCGCGCCTGGGAGGCATTGGCCCACGCCGGCGAAACCGATCTGCTCACCGTCAAGGGGCTGGAGGGCTCCACTGACCTGCCCACCAGCCGTGCCGGCATCACCGCCCGGGGCCGCGGCGGCGTGATCACCCGCCTGCTGGTGCACCCCCGCGACCATGGCCTCTGCGGCCCCGAGGTGCCCTGGCAGAACCTGGAGCTCTGGCGCGAGCAGGCGCTGGCGGCGCTGCAGGGCGAGGGACCGCTGGCTGAGCCCTTGCTGTGGAACCTGGGGGTGTACCTCTGGCTGGCCGAGCGCTGCGACAGCCTGCCGGCGGGGCTTGACCAGGCCCGCGCCCTGCTGGTGGCCCGCTGCGGCGAAAAGCTGCGCCAGGATCTTGCCCCATGAGCCTGCCTGCGCCCGACAGCCACGACCGCTGCTTCGGCTTTGAGGCCGATTTCGTCGCTGATCTGCGCTGCCTGCCGATGGCGGTGCGGCGCAAACTCGACCTGGCCGGGGTGAAGCTCAAGCTCAGCCACTGGCAGGCCCTGGGCGCAGCGGAGCGCGAGGGGCTGCTGGCCTGGCCCGACCAGCCGCTCGCGATCGAGGCCCTGCGGGCATGGCTACTGGAACGCACGGCCGCCATGGCCGCTGGCCCGGCCCGGCCCCTGCCGCCGGCCCAGCTGGAGGCCCTGCCCAGCGCGGCCGACGATCAGGCGGTGCCAGTGGTGTTGGCGGCGGCCTGCCGGCAGCTGGGCACCCCGCTCCGCCTGGAGCAATGGCAGGGCCTCGATGGGCTGCAGCGCTTCGCGCTGGTGAAGCTCAGCCATCCGGGCCATGAGCACCGCAACCTGCCGAGGGCGCTGCTGGAATTCGGGTTGTCCTGTGCGTGAACCCTGTGGAGCCTGGCCATCGGTAACAACCGGCACCATCAATCCGTCCCCTTTCGTGATGTCGTGGACGGGTTGGTCAGCTTGTGCGCCAACCTTGCCGGCTCGGTGCGCTTCGTTCATGAGGCCCGTCCGGATTGCGTGATCCGCATCCAGACCTTCGTGCCACCCCAGCCCCATGCCGAACCTTTCGCGCCGCAAGTTCCTCGTGACCGCCGCCGGCACAACCGCTGGCGCCCTCTGGTTGAGTGCCTGCGGCGGCAATCAGCCTGACAAGACCGCAGCTCCGGCCGCCACCGATAGCGGCGACGTGGAAGTGAAGGGCGCCACGCTCGGTTTCATCGCTCTCACCGATGCGGCGCCGTTGATCATTGCCAAGGAGAAGGGATTTTTCGACAAGCATGGCGTGCCTGAGATGAAGGTGGTCAAACAGACCTCCTGGGCCGCCACCCGCGACAACCTGGAGCTGGGGGCCGAGCGCGGCGGCATCGACGGCGGCCACATCCTCACGCCGATGCCCTATCTGCTCACGGC
Source organism: Synechococcus sp. ATX 2A4 (assembly GCF_024346375.1). Classification (GTDB taxonomy): domain Bacteria; phylum Cyanobacteriota; class Cyanobacteriia; order PCC-6307; family Cyanobiaceae; genus MW101C3. The sequence continues at coordinate 97,572 of NZ_JAGQCV010000010.1, forward strand.
AGGGAAGATCACCAAGAGCTCCCAGCCCTTGCCGATGTACATCCTGGCCCGGCTGAATGTGAATGGCCAGGCCCTCTCCCTCTCCAACGAATTCCTCAAGGAGAAGGTCACCATCAGCGATCCGAAGATCAAGGAAATTGCCGATCGCAAGAAGGCCAGCGGCACGCTGCTCAAGGCGGCCGTGACCTTCCCCGGCGGCACCCACGACCTCTGGATGCGCTACTGGCTGTCGGCCAATGGCGTCAATCCCAACAGCGAGGCCGATCTGGTGGTGGTGCCTCCCGCCCAGATGGTGGCCAACCTCCAGACGGGCACCATGGACACCTACTGCGTGGGTGAACCCTGGAACCAGCGGGCCGTGAACATGAAAATCGGCTACACCGGCGCCATCACCGGTGAGCTCTGGAATGATCACCCTGAGAAAGCGTTGACGATTCGCGCGGACTGGGCGGACAAGCACCCCAAAGCCACCCTGGCGATGCTCAAGGCGGTGCAGGAAGCCCAGATCTGGTGCCAGGACCCGGCCAACCTTGACGAGCTCTGCGAGATCACCTCAAAAGACAAGTATTTCAAGACCAGCGTTGAAGACATCAAGCCGCGTCTGGCAGGCACATTCGACTACGGCGATGGCCGTACCGTGACGGACTCGCCACTCAAGATGTTCTTCTGGAGCGACACTGACTCCCACTCCTTCCCCTACAAGAGCCACGACCTCTGGTTCCTCACCGAAGATATCCGCTGGGGCTATCTGCCTCAGAACACCGACACCAAGGCCCTGATCGACAAGGTCAACCGCTCCGATCTCTGGAGAGAGGCGGCCAAGGCGATCGGCCAGGAAAAAGCCATTCCCGCCTCCGATTCCCGCGGCAAGGAAACATTCTTCGATGGCGTTGTTTTCGACCCTGAAGATCCCAAGGGCTACCTCGATTCCCTCAAGATCAAAGCCCTGGCCTGAGCGACCGCCCCTCGCCATTGATCACCCCCACCCTTCATGACCCTCACTGCTGTGAACGGCAGGCGAATCCCTCGCCAACGCCAAGGCCAACACCGTTCCACCCTTCTCACCACGATTCTCCCTTACCTGCTCTGCATCGGCGGGTTTTTGATTGCCTGGCAGGTGCTCTCGGGCCTGCTGGGTGCCGATCGCTTGCCCGGGCCCATCAAGGTGGTGACCGACACCTGGGATCCTTACATCAGCCAGCCTTTTTATGACGATGGCGGCACCAGCAAGGGGCTGGGCTGGCAGATCCTGATCTCGCTGCAGCGGGTGGCCGTGGGCTATGGCCTGGCGGCCATTGTGGGCATCGCCATCGGCGGGCTGCTGGGCCTGAATCGCTTCGTGGGCAAGGGCTTCGATCCAGTGATCCAGGTGTTGCGCACCGTGCCTCCTTTGGCCTGGTTCCCGATTTCGCTGATGGTGTTCCAAAATGCCGATAAATCTGCCATCTTCGTAATCTTCATCACCTCTATCTGGCCGATTATCATCAACACTGCCGTGGGCATCCGCGAAATTCCGCAGGATTACACCAATGTGTCTCGCGTGCTGAGGCTACGCAAGCGGGCCTATATCCGCGAGATCGTTGTTCCTGCTACCGTTCCGTATGTGTTCACCGGTCTGCGCATCGCTGTGGGTCTGGCCTGGTTGGCGATTGTGGCGGCGGAAATGCTCAAGGCCGATGGCGGCATCGGCTATTTCATCTGGGACGCGTACAACGCCGGCGGCGGCACCAGCGCCAGCCAGATTGTGCTGGCGATTGTGTATGTGGGAATTGTCGGTCTTTTGCTTGACCGGCTGGTGGCGTTTGCCGGTCGGCGAGTGAGCAGCGGAGCCTCATAAGTCATGCCGGCACTTCTCACCGTCGACAACGTCACCCAGGCGTTCCCGCTCAAGAACGGCGGCACCTACGTGGCCCTCAAAGACATCTTCCTGCAGATCGCGGAAGGTGAATTCGTGACCCTGATCGGCCATTCCGGTTGCGGCAAATCGACCCTGCTGGATCTGCTGGCCGGTCTCACCTTGGCCAGTGAGGGCGGTATCCTCATGAACGGCCAGGAAGTCACCGAACCCGGCCCTGACCGGATGGTGGTGTTTCAGAACTACTCGCTGCTCCCCTGGAAAACAGTTCGCCAGAACATCGCCCTCGCCGTTGACAACGTGATGCCCCAGCTCTCCAGGGCGGAGCGGAGCGAGATCGTGGAGCGCAACATCAAGCTGGTGAAGCTCACACCGGCGGCTGATAAATATCCTGCTGAGATCTCTGGGGGCATGAAGCAGCGGGTGGCGATCGCCCGGGCCCTGGCGATCCGGCCCAAGTTGCTGCTGCTCGATGAGCCCTTCGGTGCCCTCGATGCGCTGACGCGTGGCAATCTGCAAACCCAGCTGATGGAGATCTGCCAGGAGGCGAAAGTCACTGCGGTGATGGTCACCCACGACGTGGACGAAGCCCTGCTGCTCTCCGATCGCGTGGTGATGCTCACCAACGGCCCGGAGGCCTATATCGGCCAGATCCTCGATGTGCCGCTGGCCCGGCCCCGCTCCCAGCTCACCGCTGTGGAAGACCCCACCTACTACGGCCTGCGCGCCGAAGTGGTCACCTTTCTCAACCAGCAGCGCGATGCCCGCCAGCAGCGCCTCAAACCCAAGGGATCGGTGGCCTGCGGCGCGCTCGAGAAGGTGAATCTGGAGATCGGCTTCGTGCCGCTCACCGATTGCGCCCCATTGGTGATGGCCCTTGAAGGCGGCTTCTTCGCCAGGCACGGGCTTGATCAGGTCAGATTGCGGCGGGAAACCAACTGGAAAACCCTGGAGGCCAACCTGCGCCAGGGGGTGGTGGATGCGGCCCAGATGGTGGCGGGCCTGCCCTTCGCCATGACCCTCGGCAGCCAGGGTCGCAGCCCCGTGCTGATCACCTCGGCGCTCACGCTCACCCGCAATGGCAATGCGATCACCCTGCACCGCCGTTTCCACGAGGCCGGCGTCCGCACCGTGGCGGATCTCAAGGCCTGGATCAGCGCCAATGCCGGCCACAGGCCTGTGCTGGCCATGGTGCACCCCGCCTCCATGCACAACCTGATGCTGCGTGCCTGGTTGGCGTCCGCCGGCATTGATCCCACCAGCGATGTGGAGCTGATCGTGATCCCGCCGGCCCAGATGGTGGCCACGCTCAAGGCCGGCACGATCGATGGCTTCTGCGTGGGCGAGCCCTGGAACTCCCGCGCCGTGCAGGAGGGCCACGGCACCGTGATCGCCACCGACACCGACCTCTGGGACGGCCACGCCGAGAAGGTGCTCGGTGTGCGGGAAGACTGGGCCGCCGCCCACCCCCATACTCACCAAGCGCTGCTGTGCGCCCTGCTGGAGGCCTGCCGCTATTGCGAAGATCCGGCCAATCGCCAGGAACTGGCCGAGCTGCTGGCGCGTCCCGAATACGTGGGCACTAAAGCCGATGTGCTGCTGCCCGGCCTGGTCCAGGCCTACGACCGGGGCACTGGCGTGCCGGCGCTGATTCCCGGCTTCAACCGGTTCTTCGGGCCGGGCGTGAATGCCCCCGATCGCGCGGAGGCCACCTGGATCCTTACCCAGCTGGCGCGCTGGAACGTCTGCTCCTTCCCGGGCAACTGGGAAGAGGTGCTTGATCGGGTGCAGCGCCCGGATCTGTTCCGTGAGGCGGCCGCCTCCCTCGGCCTGTCCCCCGAGCCGCCCAGCACACCGGCTTCCCACAAGAGCTTCTTCGGCGCCGAGCAGCTCGACCCCTCCGACCCCGCCGCCTACGTGCAAGGGCTGCAGCAGGAGCTTCCGCTGCGCATCGAGGCCGTGGTGTTGCCACCACCGCCCCCTTCCCGCCGGCCAGTGGCCGCTACCTGATACCCCCCATTCGCCACCGCCCGCTTCTCCATGCAGACCCTCAGCTCAACGGCGGCCAGCGCCACCAGCGCCACCGGCGCCTACCTGGAGATTGACGGGGTCACCAAGGTGTATCCCAGCGCCCGGGGGCCCCACACCGTTCTCGACGGTGTTGATCTATCGGTGGCGGAGGGGGAGTTCGTCTGCCTGATCGGCCATTCCGGCTGCGGCAAATCCACCCTGCTCGACATGGTGTCGGGCTTTCGCCAGCCCACCACTGGCGAGGTGCGGCTGAACGGGGAGCGCATCATCGATCCCGGCCCCGACCGGATGGTGGTGTTCCAGAACTACTCGCTGCTCCCCTGGTTGAGCGCCTACGACAACATCGCCCTGGCGGTGAACAGCGTGTTCCCCGAGCTGCAGCGCAACGGCCAGGCCAAGGCGATCGTGGAGGAACATCTGGCGATGGTGGGCCTCAGCGAAGCGGCCCACAAGAAGCCAGGAAGTCTGTCGGGGGGGATGAAGCAGCGGGTGTCGATTGCCCGCGCCCTCGCGCTCAAACCGAAGGTGCTGCTGCTCGATGAACCGTTCGGAGCGCTCGATCCGATCACGCGCGAGGAACTGCAGGAGGAGCTGCTGAAGATCTGGGCCGATCACCGCGTCACGGTGCTGATGATCACCCACGACATCGATGAAGCCCTGTTTCTGGCCGATCGGGTGGTGATGATGACCAACGGCCCTGCCGCCACGATCGGCGAGGTGCTTGAGCTGCCGTTTGCCCGCCCGCGGGTGCGGGCCCGCCTGCTGGAGCAGCCCGAATACTTTGATCTGCGCAACCGCGCCCTCGATTTCCTTTACCGCCGCTACGCCCACGACGACGACTGAGCGGTTGGCTGATGCACCCGGCCCGTTAGAACCTGGCTGGTGATCCAGCGGAAACTCTTCAGGGCTGGGCGGACTCAAGCTTCACCGCTGCCGCCTTGAGCTCCGGCTGGTGGGAGATCGGGCAGGCCAGGGCATGCATCAGCCGGTTGGCTTCGCAGGCGTTGGCCTGGGCGGCGCCCCAGTGCATCGGCAGAAACACGGTGCCGGGCCGGATACGATCGGTGACCAGCACCTTCGCCGTGAGGCTGCCCCGCCGGGAGCTGATCCGGGCCCAGGCGCCGTCCTCCAGGCCGTGGCGGTCGGCATCGCCGGGATGCACTTCCAGCAGCGGTTCAGGATGCTGCTTGCGCACGCGTTCCACATGGGCAGTACGGGTCATGGTGTGCCAATGGCCGAGGTAGCGGCCCACGGTGAGCACCAGCGGATAGGCGGCATCGGGCGGTTCGCCCAGCCCCAGCGGCTGTTCGGCGATCAGGCGGGCCCGGCCGCTGCCGGTGGGGAAGCGGCCCTCGGTGTGCAGACGTGGCTGGCCGCCACCGGGTGCGGTGCCAGCGGGAAAGGGCCATTGCTGGGGGCCGTGCTCGGCCAGCAGCCGGTGGCTGAGGCCGCTGTGGTCGCAGATACGGCCGGCGGTGATCGCGGCGAATTCGGCGTACACCTCAGCGCTGGAGCCATAGCGGAAGGCCTGGGGGTGGCCGAGGCGCCGGCCGATCTCGGCGAACACGGCCCAGTCGGGGCGGGCCTGGCCCGGCGCCGGCCGGAAGGCCGCACAGAGGGTGACGCGCCGCTCGGAGTTGGTCATCACCCCCGCCTTCTCGCTCCACTGGGCGGCCGGCAGCACCAGGTGGGCCACCGCCTCGGTTTCGCTGCCGGCGTAGGCCTCCGACAGCACCACCAGCGGACAGCGCGCCACGGCGGCCCGCACCCGATCGAGCGAAGGCAGACTCACCAGCGGATTGGTGGCCGCCACCCACCACAGGCCCAGCTCGCCACGCTCCATCGCTTCGATCTGCCGCCACACATCGAAGCCCGGTTCCGCAGCGATGGCGCCAGCGGCCAAGCCCCAGTGGTGCTCGAGTTCGGCGCGGTGGGCGGCATCGGCCACGAAGCGGTAGCCCGGCAGCAGTGGGGCCAGCCCGCCCGCCTCCCGCCCGCCCATGGCGTTGGGCTGGCCGGTGAGTGAGAAGGGGCCGGCGCCGGGGCGGCCGATCTGGCCGGTGAGCAGGTGCAGGTTGATGATCCCCGACACCGTGGCGGTGCCCTCCACGCTCTGGTTCACCCCCATCGACCAGAGGCTGAGCAGGGCGCGGCTGCGGCCCCAGAGCGTGGCGAGCGCCTGCAGTTGCTGCTCCTCGATGCCGCAGAGGGCGCACACCCGCTCGGGTGTCCAGCCCTCGAGCAGGGCGGCCAGCTCCTCGTAGCCCTCGGTGGAGGCGGCGATTAAGGCGGCATCGAACTGGCCCCGTTGGAGCAGCAGGTGGCCGATGCCGTGCAGCAGCACCAGGTCGGTGCCCGGCTGGATCGCCAGGTGCAGATCAGCCACGTCGGCGGTGGCGGTGTGGCGGGGATCGATGACGATCAGCTGCAGGGCCTCTTTCTGCCTGCGTTTGCGTTTGAGCAGGCGCTGAAACAGCACCGGATGGCAATCGGCGGTGTTGGTGCCGATCAGCACCACCGTGTCGCAACTGTCGAAGTCGTCGTAGCAGCAGGGGGGACCATCGCTGCCGAGGCTACGGGCGTAGCCCGACACCGCCGAACTCATGCAGAGGCGGGAATTGGCATCGAAGTTGTTGCTGCCCAGGGCGCCTTTGAACAACTTCTGGGCGAGGTAATAATCTTCGATCAGGAACTGGCCGGAGCCATACATCGCCAGGCCTGCCGGCCCGCGATCCGCCAGGACCTGCTGCATCTGCGCCACGACGCGGCTGAGGGCTTCGTCCCAGCTGATCGGCCGCAGGGGTTGATCGATCCGCTCACGAAACAGCGGTGTGGTGAGGCGGTTGTGGTGCAGGGTTTCACCCACCGTGGCCCCTTTGACGCAGACCTGTCCGAGGGAGGATGGATGCTGCCGGTCTCCGCGCACCGTCCAGGGATCGCTGCCGCCAGGTGCGGCGGCATCAGCAATCACCGCCGCCGGTTTGAGCTCCAGGCCACATCCCACGCCGCAGTAGGGGCATTGGGCGCGGGCAGGATGGAGCACAGACAACGATTCGACACATCCATGACGGCCGCAGAGCCCGTGGGTGGAGCAGGCCAATCCTTGCCTGCGATCCTACCCACGCATCGAGACCGCCAGGTGCCGTTGTTGCTGCTGAGAGTGGGTGGCTGTGCCACGCGAAAGAATCTTTTGCCTTGTGGCCAATGCTGTGAATTCCGGCACCGGATCCAGCTGGCACTCGATCCACCTGGCAGCAGATCCCCCTGATGCCGAACGCCCTGACACCGGGAGCGCCAGCCGGGGCTCATGGCCGGCAATTCAGCGAAGGGATCCAGCCCTTCTTGTGTTGTCTGCTGCGGCCATTGTTTGCAGCGATGCTACGCATCGTTGTGGTGGCGAGTCCTGCCGACAGGGCCAGAAAGGGCAAGGCTCCCCAATACCTCAAGGTTGTAGCCGGCCCTTCCCACATGCCGCAGGTGAGTTGAAACACCAGCTGATACCAGTTCAGAAAACCGATCCAAAGGAGAAAGGCTGACGCCAGTTTAGGAGTGAAGATTGTGGAGCAGCTCAGTAGATACCGGATCGCAAAAGGGGATACAAGGAAGAAGAAGAGAAAGAACTGCTGATGACCAACCTTGTAGAAGCTCAATACAGCGGCAAAGGTGACGATTGAGCCGATCACCGCATTCACGTTCCTGCTGTGCAGAAACCAGGACACAGCAGCAAAGGCAACCACCATCAACGGCAGGCTGAAGGAATCCAGCTGCGCACCTAACACCTTGCTGGTGAAGTGAAAGATGGAAAGGTCTTTGGAGCTTCGTGAGCTTGCGAAGAGCAGAGGCAAGAGTGCGGAATGTCCCCAGTGCCAGTATGCAAGCGATCCTCCCAGTAACAGCGTGGCAAGGAAGCCGGATAGCAGGGCCCAATCCAGCTTCCGTTGCCGGAAGGCCAGTGATGGCAGGATGATCAGTGGGTAGAACTTGCTGAGCACGCCAATCGCAAGCAGGCTTCCGGATGCAAGGCTGCTGATTCGGTTGTTGAAGGCCACCACACCCATCAGCGCCAGCACCATGGCAGCAGCGGGCAGGATGTCGTTGTTGGCATACACGCCAACGGTAATGAGGCTATATGGTGACAGCACAAAGAAGGCGAACAGGCAGCTTTTCTGCAGCCGGGATGTGGTGTCGTTGATTCCCAGCGAGCCGAAGGAGGAGATGGCGCCTGTGGCCACATGCAGGAGGGCAAACAAGCCTTTGGGAAGTAGGTGATTCAGCCCGTAGACCCAGGCCATCGCGTTATGAAGAGGCCCGTAGGCGTTATCGGTGCCAATCCATGGATTCCCCCCACCCAGCACAATCTCCCACTGGTTGGTGTAGGCAGTGTAGTCATGCCTGGTGCCGCTGGAATACGCCACAGCGATGGTGAGGGAACCCAACAGGGCAAGCATGGAAATGGTGGCAAGGTTCGCGGAGGCGGTTGCAGAACTGTTGGTTGAAGTGTTGGCTGGTTGGTGTTGGTAAGGCGATGATCGCTGCAGCTGAAGAAGGCACCAAAGGCCTTGCATCAGCCAGGCAACAGCCAGCCCGGCTGCGATGGCCGTGATGATCATTGCTGGAACGGCTGCAGAACAGCTGGTGACGGCAACCAGAAGGAGAGCCCATGAAGGCGCGAGGTAAATCAGGATGCGCCTCAACATGAAAGCTGTGAAAAGCCGCAATGGCTTGGAAACGTTGGTGGAAGATTAGCTGACGAGGCTGTCTAAATCGCTATGAAGTTTCCCGATCGATTGGCAGCAGCTGTCGCTGATAGATGCCTTCCTAGTCGTGTGACCGTGACGCCAACCAGCAGGCTGGATGCCCATCGACACGCGTGATGGCAAATCGGCATGACTGAATGCAAGCCTTGCGGTTAGGCCTCACTGTGCGCACTGCTGCCAATGTGACCGCACTGCTGCCAATGTCCGCGCGTTGAGGCCATTGAGCGCGTCGTGATGGGGCGGCTCGGCTGCATCAATCTCTTTCTTGTGGTGGGCCAAAAATCCCGGCCTGGACGCGCAGCTGCCGGTGGTCCATCTTCAGGGTTTGTAGCAGGTGCTTGTACGTTCGAGTTCTCCATGTTGAACGCGCCGATGGTGCCGACTCCGATGCCGCACCGCGCTACTGACCTTGGGCGTGACCGCCTGCGAGGAGTGGCCCGGGGGATGGTGATCGCCATGGCCGCCGGGATCTCTGCTCCAGCGCTGGCAGTGTCTCCAGGCGCCACCGCCCCGGCCAACTCCCCTGCCAGCCTTTTTGCCGACACCCTCATCACCCTGCGGCCCCCCAGCGACAGCGATCAGCGGCGGGCCTTGCCTCCGGTCTCTCTGGGGGCGTTGCCTGCCAGCTGGCAAGGGGACCTTCCCGGTGCAGGCGGCCCGATCCGCTGGCATCTCGACCTGGCCTCTGACGGCACTTTTCAGTTGCGGCAGACCTTCCTGAGCCGGCCGAAACCCAACGCGTTCGATGCCATCGGCCGCTGGCAGCTGGAGTCCGGCAGCGGGCGGCTGGTGCTCAACCGCGGCAGCGAGGCTCCCCTGTTCCTGCAGCCGCTTGCGGCTGGTGCGGCACTGGGCAAGCTCGATCTCCAGGGGGCCCCGGTTGCCTCCGCCGCCAACGACCGGCTGACACGTCTGCCCCAAGCCGCACCCATCGACCCGCGCCTGCCGCTGACGGGCCTGTTCTCCTACATGGCCGATGCAGCCAGCATCCGCCTGTGTGCCACGGGCCAGCGGCTGCCCGTGGCGATGGAGGCCGGCTACCTGGCCCTGGAGCGCGCCTATCTGGCGGCCCGCCCGGCCGACCGTCCCGGCCAGCCGTTGCTGGTGAGCCTGGAGGGTCTGATCACCCAGCGCCCGTCGATGGAGCAGGGCCAGCCGCCACGCCGCACCCTGGTGGTGGAGAGCTTCACGGCGCTCACCCCCGGCCAGGGGTGTCCCAGGGAGCCGCTTCCCTTGCGGGGCACCACCTGGCGGTTGGAGGGCCTGGGCGGCCAGCAGGTGGCGACGCCACCGGGTGGTCGGCCGATGGAGCTGCAGCTCTCGCCCGAGCGCCTGCAGCTGGCCGGCAGCGGCGGATGCAACCGCCTGATGGGTGGCTTCAGCCTGCAGGGAGCATCGATCCGTTTCTCCCAGCTGGCGAGCACCCGCATGGGCTGCAGCCCGCCGGTCATGGAGCTTGAGCAGCGCTACAGCAACGCCCTGGAGCAGGTGCGCCGCTGGCGCATCGATCAGCGCCACCTGCTGCTGCAGGACGCCAGCGGCAAGACGTTGCTGCGCTTCCGGGCCAGTCAGTAGAAGCGGTGAACAGGGGCGGTTGCCAGCTGAGTTCGTCTGAACAAAGGGCTCCGAGCCCATGGCTCCAAACAATGGGCTCGGAGCCATGGGCTCGGAGCAACGTGCTCGAAACTGACGGGCACCAGATCCTGGCGATGTGCCTCTTTCTGCGCACGATGGCGGTGTTGATGGCAGTGCTGATGGCAGTGCGCGTGTGGCTGCCGCCCACCTTTGTCGAGGCGAATCCGGATGTCTGGATGTCGGCGAGGGTCAGACTGGTCCATGACTCCCTCTGAGTGATTCCCTGGCCCCCCTCGGCGTGCTGTTGCTGCATGGATTCGCGGGCAGCCCTGATTCCGTGCGCCCGCTGGTGGCCCCGCTGACAGCCCTCGGTGTGCCCCTGGCTCTGCCCACCCTGCCGGGCCATGGTGGGCCGAGCCCCGAGGCGCTGCGGGGCGTGGCCTGGCCCGCCTGGATGGCGGCGGCCAACGCCGCCCTGGAGGAACTGCTCCCCCGGGCTGAACGGGTGATCGTGGTGGGCAACAGCATGGGCGGGCTGATCGCCCTGCAGCTCGCCGCCGACCACCCGGCCGTGGTCGACAGCGTGGTGCTGGCGTCGGCCGCGATCCAGCTCAGCTCGCCGCTGGCACCGGGTGGGCCCCTGGCGCCGCTCGCGCCGCTGGTGCTGGCCGTGCTGCCGCGCTGGCCGTTAGCCAAGCGCTATGCCGATCCGTCCCTGGCCGCGGGCGACACCAGCTATGTGTGGGCGCCGATGGGGGCGATCGGCACCTTGCTCGATTTCATCCGCTGCACCCGCCCCCGCCTCGCGGCGGTGCAGGCCCCGGCGCTGATCCTGCAGGGCCGGCGCGACCCGGTGGTGGCGCCGGCGTCAGTGGCGATCCTGCTGCGGGAACTGGGCACTCCGGCCGAGCAGAGGCAGGTGGTGTGGTTCGAGCGCAGCCTGCACGAGCTGTTCCGTGATGGCGAGCGGGAGGCCGCTGTGGCCTGCGTGGCCGCTTTCGTGCAGGAACGCCTCGCCCTGGTGCGGCCGGTGTGATGGTCACAGCACCGCTGCGCTGCTGTCTGCTGAGCGGTGGCGCCAGCCGGCGCATGGGCACCGACAAGGCGCTGCTGCCCCATCCAGAAGGCGGCACCTGGTTGGAGCGCAGCCTGCGGCTGCTGCTGAGCCTGGAGCGGCCCGTCTGCCTGCTCACTCGACACCGCGCCCATCGCCTGCTGGCCCCGGCGCCGGTGGAAGTGCTCGATGAGCCGCCCCCCTGGGACGGCCCGCTCACGGCCCTCGCCCGCCTGATGGACCGCTACCCCGGCGACAGCCTGCTGCTCTGCCCGGTGGACATGCCCTGGCTCGACCGGCCCACCCTGGAGGCCCTGATCGCTGCCGGCACGGGGGCAGGCGGGCCGGCCGTTCCCGCCGGCACCCTGCTCACTGCCCATGACGGCCGTCGGGATCAGCCCTTGCTGGGGATCTATCCGGCCACGGCGGCCAACCGCGCTGCCCTGCAGCGGTATCTCGCCGGTGGTGACCGCCGCCTGCTGGGCTGGCTGGAGCAGCGGGGGTACCGGCCCGTGCCGCTGCCGGCGGCGGCGTTGCGGAACTGCAACCGACCGGCGGCCTGGCCCGGCCCCTGGCTCGTCAGTTCCCAGAGCATTCCGCCAGGGTGAGCCGATGACCGGGCCCTCCTCGCCGTTGCCGTCTGCCTCAGCGGGCGCACCTCCCCTGCGCGACCGGCTGGGCCGCCCCCCCGGGGTGCTGCGCCTCTCGCTCACGGCCCGTTGCAACCTGGCCTGCCCCTACTGCTGCCCGGACGCCCAGGATCCGCCGGAGCTGCTCACCCTCCAGGAACGGGTGCTGCTGGTGAGCGAGGCGGCGGCGCTCGGCTTCCGCACCCTGCGGCTCACCGGCGGCGAGCCGTTGCTGCATCCCGGCGTGGAGGAGCTGGTGGCGGCGCTGCGACCGTTGCGCCAGGCGACAGGCGCCGCGCGGCTTGAGGCGATCGCTCTCACCACCAACGGCCTGCTGCTCACGGCCGAGCGCGCGCAGCGGCTGCGGCAGGCCGGCCTTGACCGGCTCACGGTGAGCCTCGATGGCACCGACGGCGCCAGCGTGGCCCGCATGGGCGGGCTGCGGGGCGGCGCACTGGCCGGTGAACGGGCCCTGGCCACGATCCTGGCGGCCCTCGACCACGCCCGGGCGGCGGGCTTCGATCCGGCGACGGGGGCGCTGAAACTCAATGCCGTGATCACCCGCGGCCGCAACGACGACCAGCTGCTGCCCCTGGCGACCCTGGCGCGGCAGCGCGGCATCGAGCTGCGGCTGATCGAATACATGGACGTGGGCAACCGCAACGGCTGGGCGCCCGAGCAGGTGCTGCCGGCCCAGGAGATGGTGCAGCGGATCGGCGAACGCTGGCCCCTGGAGCCGGTGGGCCGCAGCGCCCATGGCACCGCTGCCCGCTGGCGTTACCGCGATGGTGGCGGCAGCGGCGGCCCGGGTGGCAGCCACCTGGCGGTGGTGGCGTCGATCTCGGCGCCGTTCTGCGGCGACTGCAACCGCCTGCGCATCACCGCCGATGGGGTGGCCTACAGCTGCCTGTTCGCCGCCAGCGGCCACGATCTCAAGCCCTGGTTGCGGCCTGGCCCGGATCCGGCCGGCCTGGGCGCCGCCTTGAGCGGCCAGTGGCAGGCGCGCCGCGACCGCTACAGCGAGGAGCGCCAGGAGCAGGTGCTGGATACGGCACTGCGGCCCCACGCCGAAATGGCCTATCTGGGGGGGTGAGCCTGCCGAGCGATTGGTGCGGCGGGCAGAGGTTGTCGTGGCTCAGAAGATTGGCCGGGTGCGTGTGTGGGCCATGGCGGTGCGTGTGGCGATCACGTTGCCATTCACGTCCGTGAAAGCAGCCGTGTAGACCACCCGTGTGCCTGGGGTACCACCGCTTGCGTCGGTGGTGACGGTGAGATTCGTGGCGCTACTGACAAGAGCGTTCACCGGAGTGACTGCGGCCAGATCCAGCTGGCCATTGGCCTGGATGGGGGGGCCACATCGGCGCAGCTCCTGGCGGGCACCGAAGCCGTCGAGAAAGTACTCGATGGTGCGCACGCCGCGATCGGCAGCCAGCACACTGGTATTCGGCAGGGTGATACGAAACAGGGCGGGGCTTGTGACACCCGCACAACTCACCGTGACACCACCGCCACCGGGAAGAATGCTGCTTCCCTCATTCACCTCAGCTTCGAGAAAAGCGCTCAGGCGCCCCCAGGTGTCGTTGACGCGTTGGGTAAGTTCCGACTGGGCATTGCTGCGGATGCTGGAGCTGATCGTGCCCGTTGCAGCGCCTATCACGATGGAGCTCAACGCGGCGTAGATCAGCAATTCGATGGTGGTGAAGCTAGCTGCTGACACTGGATGGGGGCAGGTGCTGCCGCTGCTTTTGGCACAGGGCCTGAAGGGGATACGAAGTGCAGCAGTGCAAGCAGGACGGTTCATGGTTCAGAACCTTCCTCCGAAGCTGCCTTCGTCGCAGGTGGTGTTGGTGGCCTGGTCGTCATTGTTGTTGGCACCGATACTGACCTGACCAATCGTGGCCCCCACGCGCACGCAGCGGATGAGGGCAGAGTCTTCGAGGCGCAGCTGAAGGGTGACGTTGTTGGTGGCCGTGACCGTGCCACGGGGAGTGAACACCACTTGGTTGGGGGGAGTGCCGGTACCACCGGTGATGGTCGCCCGGAAGCCGCGACGGCTACTACTGCCCGTGGGAATGTTGAAACCGGCGTTGGGCGAGCAGGCGGCCGGGGCCACACTGGCCAGCGGGGAACCAGGAACGACCAGGTTTCCGGTGGCGCCTGTGAAGGTGATCGTGCAGCCGTTGGCGAGGGTGGTAGAGGTGCTCCCAGGCCGCACCTGTGCGGTGTTCTGTACCACCTTCAGCCAACTGGCCAGCTCGATGGCCAGTGAATTAACTTCTTCGCGGCGTATTTCTGCCGCAGTGAATGAATAGGTGATGCTGATCAAGCTGGTGAAGACAACGATCCCCACTAAAAGCTCAATCAGGGTGAACCCTCTGACGGGGCTGCGGCGAGGAGGGAGAGTGGGCGTCATGGGCACCACGCGGCAACGGTTGGGGTTAACACCACAAGGCGGCTCATATTGGGAGCTGTGTAGGTGATGCGCAGCCGATTGGCCGTCGTGTCGTCGTTGGTGACGACTCTCGAAGTCACACCGGCTGGCAGGGGGCGGCTGTTGATGTCATTGACCAGGGCTGCGGCGAGGTCAGCGGTACCGCAGGCATTGATGAAGGCCGTCTGTTCAGGGCCCACCAAAAAAGGGTTTGCCGTGGTCGAAGTGGAGCTGTTAGGGAAAAAATAGGCGTCGCAATTGGGATTGGTGCTGGCGCAGGTGGTGCCAGTGGCTGCAAATGTGCCCATGCCAGTGCACCAAGTGAAGATCTCAGCTCGATGGCGAATTGCTGCGATATCGCTGTCAACTTGACTTTGCAGGTCATTGAGCTGAACGGTACCGATATGCAATCGATTGGTGCCATTGGTGAGTGTGATGGCAGCCAAAAGGGTGCTGGTGAGCAGCACCACCGCAATCATCAACTCCAGCATCGCGCTGCCTTGGCTGGCGGTGGGGTGTGATAGAAGGCGCGGGGTTGGCACAGCGAGTCGCTTAGAAAAGGCAGTTGGAGGTGACGCTGCGCGCCACCCATTCGAACACCAGTGGGCCGAACGGCGCTTCCAGTGAATTGCCCGCGCCGAAGAACGACAGTGAGGGCGGCGGCACGGCGAACTGGGTGGAGTTGCTGGGCCGGGCGCTGCTGCCCATGGTGAGGCGATCCAGCCAGGCGGAGCCGCGGAAGTTGGGCAGGCCGAAGGCGTTGTTGGTGCTGTCGGGATCGGGGCGGAGATTCAGCTCGCCGTAGGGCAGGTAGGTGAACACATCGCGCATGAAGCCGTCATCGCCGATCGCCACCACGATGTTCTGATCACTGAAGAAGCCGGCGCGGGACGACTGATCCGGCAGGGCCTTGCGGTTGCAGGGTGTGGTGTCGCTGGGGCTGGCGCAGTGCAGGTGCTGGATCTGGCCGTCGTCCCAGTTGTCCACCAGCACCACGCCGATGTTGGTGCTTCTGCGGTTCTGGGCGTCGGTGCGGGAGTTGCTCCAGGCCACGGGGCTGGCCGGATTCCAGGCGGCGTTGAAATACAGGTAGATCGGGCCGCGCGAGGTGTCGATGAAGAAGCTGTTGTTTTGTTTGCGATTGGGTTCACCGTCGTTCACGGTGTCGTCGCTCAGTTCCAGCTTGCGAATGCGGCAGTGGTAGGCCGCCTGGGGGGTGCCCGCATCGGTGGCGGTGCAGAAGCTGTTGATGGCGCTGCTGCAGCTGCTGGCCACGAAGCCGGCGGGCAGGTTGGGTTCGCCCATGGCGCCCTGGGCTGAGGTCAGGGGGTTGTTGTCCTGCACGTTGCAGAGCTCCACCTGGCCGGCGGCGTTCACGCGCAGATAGTCCTTGGCGTTGGTGGCTGTGCTGCTGTTGGCGGCCGAGTTGGAGATGATCGTGATGCCGGTGGTTGGCATCGGATCGAGCGGGTACTGGGGCAGGGAGGGCAAGGAGATTTCGATCGGCTGGATCGGCACGCCATCGATGCTCCGGGGCAGCAGGTTGGGTCCGCAGTAGGCCCGGTTGGTGGTGAAGCACAGCAGGTTGTCGGGCCGATTGGCGCTGGTGCTGCCGTCGGGGTTCTGCACCCGGATCTGGTGCGCGTTGCCGGGGGCGTTGAAGCCGCCACCGTTGAGGCCCAGCAGGATGCGCGGGAAGCTTTCGCTGCAGAAACGGTTGTCGTTGCCGTGGGTGCTGCCGGGGGCGCCGAAGGAGAGGTTGCAGCACTTGGGCACCACCTGAAATTCTCGGGTGATGCGGGCGGTGGACACCTGGTTGCCGCCGCGGATGGCGCGGCCTTCCACCGTGACCTCGATGTAGCCCACGTTGCGGCTG
Organism: Synechococcus sp. ATX 2A4; assembly: GCF_024346375.1. Lineage (GTDB taxonomy): Bacteria > Cyanobacteriota > Cyanobacteriia > PCC-6307 > Cyanobiaceae > MW101C3. The sequence goes on from NZ_JAGQCV010000010.1 coordinate 113,780, forward strand.
TTGGGGTCGGTGCCGGGGGCGCGGGTGAGGTTCACCATGCCGTCGTTGAAGCTGCCATTGCGCGTGCCGCTGATGCCGCCGGGGCCCGCCGCATCGGCGGAACTGGTGAAGCGGGCGCTGCGGTCAAAGTTCTTGAGCGCCAGGGTCTTGAGCACGAACTGGCGGTTGCCGCCACTGCCGGTGATCGTTTGCACCGTGTTGTTGCTGAAGCCAACGGCAGCGGTGGTTGGCGCGGTGTCGGGGGCGCAGGGGTTGCGGAGCTTGAAGCTGGACGTGCTCCAGCCGTTGAGCGGCACGTCGGCCACGAGCAGCTTGCGGTTCTGGCGCTTGTTCAGTTCGCTGATCACGATGGCCATGCCGGCCTCTGCCGCCTCGCGGGCATCCCGGCTGTCGTTGAGCCTGGTCGATCCGAGCCGGCTGTTCGTGGCAATGGTGATCGTGCTGGCCACCCCGAGCGAGATGGCAAAAATCGCGAAGATGGCGATTGGAAGTGCGATCCCCGCTTCAAGCAGGTGCACCGATGGCCGACGCACGGACTGGCGCCGCGTCGGCGGGAGGAAAGGGACGTCGCGACCGGCCATGGCATGCCACGTGCGAACAGAGAGACAGCGAACAGTGAAAACCCTGAGCAAATGCTCAGAACGGAGTGCTGAGTTGGTGTCTTTTCTGAGGATAATCTGAAGGACCCCCCTCTCCCTGCTTTCGTTGCGTTTTCTCTCGCCGGGGAGGGAGTGCCGCTTTCTGGGCAAGCCAGGGGCTGGGGTCAGGGTTTGTCGGCGCTCAACTCCGCCACCGGGCACAGCCGCCCATCGCCGATTCGGCCATGCAGGCGTCGATCAAGCCGGTGACCGTGTAGCGGCAATCTGCCGCATCCTGCGCGGTGTGATCGATGCACTGATCGGTGATCAGGCTGGTGACCAGGCCCGCCACCACCAGCTCATCGGCCAGCGGCGCCAGCGGGGCGATCACCTGGGCCTCCCAACTGCCCGGCGCGAAGCCCAGGCCCGAGCGCTTGTCGTCGAGGCTGCGGTCGCATCCATCGGCGGTGAGGTTGGCGATCACGGTGTGGATCACCTCCAGGCCGACCTGCCGGGCATGGCCTAGAGCGAGCCGCTGCGCACCAGCACCGGCACCCGCTTGAAGGCCGGCGTGCCGCTGCGCTGGTCGATGGCGGCGCGGAAAATCGCGTTCACCTCCGGGTAGAACATCAGCCCGGCGCCGGCGCGGATCTCGCCGGGAATCACCTCCACATCGCTGAGCGCCCCGGCTTCGCCCTGCACGGTCACGCGTTGGTGGGCGCGCAGGCCGCAGCGGGCCAGATCGCCTCGGTTCATCAGGATCGTGTTGCGGTGTGGCATGCCGCGGAAGGCATCGCCCGGCTTGTACACTACGGTGTTGTGCTGGGAGTAGCTGCGGGCGGTGATCAGGGCCAGCACCAGGCCCGTTTCCCCCGGCGCCAGGCCGCCGAAATGGGCCGGCTCAGGCAGCGTCAGCGCCGGCAGGGGTGTGGGCTCCATCCGTGCTTTCCCCGACGGCGTGGGGAAGCTGGGCTGCTCGAACACCCGCCCCGCCACGCTGAACTCGCGCTTGGTGGCATCAATCGTGGCGATCGCGCCGTAGCCCGGCACGGTGCGGGCGATCAGCTTTCGCACGTAGACGGGGTCCTGGAGGCGGCCCCAGTCGATCGGATCGCTGCCCAGCCGCCGCCGGGCCAGCTCGGAGAGGAAGCCCACCTCGCTGATCAGGTCGGCGTGCTTCAGGTGCGAGCGGCCCGGATCGTTGAAGCGCACGAAGTTGTTGCCCGATTCGGTGGTGGTGGCGTGCGGCGTTTCGAAGCGGTTGAACACCGGCAGCACCAGGGTGCGGCATCGCCCCAGCCCGTGGAAGTGCCCCTGGTTGGGCTTGGTGGCCAGGTAGAAGATCGTGTCGATGCGGCCGAGCGCCTGCTTGGCCTCGCTGGAATCCGGGTTGGCGCCCCAGAGGTTGCCGCCCAGGCACAGCAGGGTGTCCACCGCACCGGCGCCGGCGGCGGTGATCAGGGCGCGGGTGTCGTAGCCGGGCACCCGGCTGAGCGGGCGCCCCAGCAGCTGTTCCAGCGCCTGCTGCATCTCGGCCCGCAGCTTCACCGTGACGCCCATCGAGCCGAAGCCCTGCACGTTGGAGTGGCCGCGGATCGGCATCGTGCCGGCCCCGGGCTTGCCGGCGTTGCCGCTCAGCAGCGCCGTGTTGGCGATCGCGTGCACGTTGGTGGTGCCGTTGCTGTGGTGCGTGATGCCCATCGCCCAGGCGAACACCACGCCCTTGGCGCGGCCGATCACCGCAGCGGTGTGGCTGAGTTCCTCGCGGCTGAGGCCGCAGCAGGCGGTGATCGCCTCCCAGGGGGTGGCGCGCAGCTGCTCCAGCACCGCCTCGGAGCCTTCGGTGTGGTCGCGCAGGAAGGCGTGGCGCACCTGGCCCGCTTCCAGCAGCGCCTTCTGCAGGCCTAGGAACACGGCGGTGTCGGAGCCGGGCACCGGCTGCAGGAACAGCGTGGCGATCTCCGAGCCCCGCAGCATCGACTTGATCGGAAAGGCCGGCGAGCCGAACTTCAGCAGCCCCACCTCCAGCACCGGGTTGATCACGATCACAGCTCCGCCGCGTTCCCGCAGGCGGATCAGCTCGTTCATCAGCCGCGGGTGGTTGGCGGGGGCATTGGAGCCCACCAGCACCACGCAGTCGGCCTGCTGCAGGCTTTCGAGGCTCACCATCGAAGTGCCCGAGCCGAACACCTCGCCCAGCCCCACGGTGGAGGGGGCATGGCAGAGATCGGAGCAATCGGCCAGGTTGTTGGAACCCAGTGCCCGCAGCAGCAGCTGCAGCAGGTAGGCGGCCTCGTTGGAGGAACGGCCGGAGCTGTAGGAGGCCACCCGCTCCGGCGGGCGGCGGAAGGCGGCGTCGGCCAGTTCGAACACGTCGTCCCAGCCGAGGCGCTCGTAGTGGCTGCGGCCCTCGCGCAGGATGAGTGGATGGCTGAGCCGGCCGAGCCGGTCGGCCTCGAGCGAACTGAGCTGCTGCAGCATCGCCAGGCTGCGCTCGGCGAACACCCCCTCCGGCACTGCCGGCTGCAGTTCCGCCGCGATCGCCTCCACGCTCTTGAGGCAGCGCTGCAGCGGCTCGCCCAGCTCATCGACGAAGCCGCCGTTCTGACCGCCCGTGCCCCAGGCGCAGGACAGGCAGGCGCTCTTGTGCAGCAGCGACTGCCAGAGCAGGGGGCCCCGGGGCGAGAGGGTGGCCTTGGCCCAGCCGTCGATCACCGGCCAGCCGCCGCCGATCGCTGGAGTGGCTGAATTCGTTGCGGAAGAGTCGTTGCCGGGCTCCATGCCACGCCACCGCCTGGGGAGCGTCCACTCTGGCGGGTGCGGCGGCAGCCGTGCTGGCATGGAGTCCCAGCGGCCGTCTTGCCAGCCCGTTGGCTTGCCTGCCTGGAGCTCTGCTTGCCCGCCCGTCTGAAGGCCTGAACGATGGGACGGCCCCTGATCATCGCCAAGGGCACCTACGGCGACATCTTCCCGATGCTGGCCTTGGCCCGCGCCCTGGAGCGGAGGGGGCAGGCGCCGCTGCTGGCCACCGAGTCGCGCCACCGGGCGGCCGCCGAAAGCCTCGGCCTGCCGGTGCACTACCTCGATCCAGACCCGGCCGGTGGCGCGGCGGGCTCTGCCGCTGGCGCCGGCCGCTTCCTGTCGCGGCGGCGGCTGCGCCTCGAAGTGGAGGTGCTGAGCGCCCTGGCACCGCACAGCGATCTGGTGCTGGGGTCGCAGCTGGCCTTCTTCGGGCCGGCGGTGGCGGCCCGGGCCGGCAAGCCCTGGGTTTACTGCCCCCTGCTGCCCCTCACCCTGGATAGCCGCCTGGATCCCAGCCTCTACCCGGGGCTGGAGTGGTTGCAGCGCCACGCAGCCGCCTGCCCGCACCTGCAGTCCGGTGCCCGGGCCCTGGCGCGCGGCGTGAGCCGGCTGGCGCTGGCGCCGGTGCTGGCGGAACGGCGGCGGCTCAGCCCCCGCGACCGGCTCCATCCGCTGTTCGAGGGTCTGCACTCGCCGCTGGCCAACCTGCTGCTGGCCTCACCGTTGCTGGTGCCGCCGGTGCACGACTGGCCTCCCGCCACCAGCGTGCTGGGCTTCAGCTGGTTCGCGCCCACCCACCTGGGCGATGCGGCGCGGGTCGAGGCCCTGCAGCGTTTTCTGGCAGCAGGCGCGCCGCCCTTGCTGTTCCTGCTGGCGGGCACCGCGCGCCTGCGGCCGGGCCGCTTCTTCACCACGGCGATCGCCGCCAGTGAGGCCCTGGGTCAGCGGGCGATCGTGGTGGCGGCGCGCCGGTTTCATGACGCGATCCCCCCGCATCCGCACCTGCTGGTGACGGGTTACCTGCCTTACCAGCTCCTGTTTCAGCGGCTGACGGCGGTGGTGCACTCCGGCGGCATCGGCACGATCGGCTGGTGCCTGAGCCAGGGGCTGCCCTCGCTGCTGCTGCCTCGCAACCTCGACCACTTCGACAACGCCTGGCGGGCCGAGCGCCTCGGCGTCGCCCAGGTGTGGCGTGGTGGTCGGCTCTCGGCCCCGGCCCTGGCGGAGCGGCTCGCGGCATTGCAGGCCAACGAGGCCCTGCGCGAGCGCCTCAAGGCGCTCGCCCCGCTGGTGGCCGCCGAAGACGGCGCCGGGCTGGCTGCTGCCCGAATCAGCGCCTGGCTGTGAGCAACACCGAAAGCAAAACAGAAGTGAATTGTGGTACGATGATATACAAGCCGCAATTTTTGTATGTTGTGGTCATCGCTTGTGGCGATTCTTCGCGTCTTGAGGTAGGCATTCAACAGGGCCTCTGCAGGGTGTTGCAGTGGCATTGAAGGTCACTTCAGTGAAAAATGCAGCTGCTGCGATGAATAACATTCTGTGATGAATGGTATCTCTGCGATGAATAACATTTCTTGGATGCATGCAACTGCCATGACGAATAGCGCCATTGCGGCGAATCTTGCCCTGCTTGAGCCTCGCCCATTCTTGCCAACACGAATCAGGCTTGCCTAACCTTTGCTGATACATGTGCACCACTGCACCACTGCCCCGTCAGATCTGAGCCAGTGCTGCAACTTGGCTGACTGTTCCGTGCCAGGTCCCTTTCGTCTCAAGCCTCACTATGTCGTCACCTCCACCATCCGGCCGGATGGCGCCAGATCGATCCATCGCTGAGGCCACACGGCTGGCAGTGGCGGCCCACGGCACCGACTCTGAAAGGCCCTTGTTTATTGTGTTGATCAGCATCCACGGGCTGATTCGTGGCCGGGAGCTGGAATTGGGGTGTGATGCCGATACCGGTGGGCAAACCAAATATGTGGTCGAGCTGGCCAAGGCCCTGGCGCAACAGCCGCAGGTGGAGCGAGTGGATCTGGTCACGCGGCTGGTGATAGACACGAACGTGAGCGATGACTATGCGCAGCCGATCGAACCGCTGGGGGAGCGCTGCCAGATTGTGCGCCTGCCAGCAGGGCCGGAGGCTTATATCCCCAAGGAGCAGTTGTGGCCCTATCTCGGTAGCTACGCCGATACCCTTCACGCCTGGCTCAAGCAACAGCCGCGCTGGCCCGACCTGATCCACACCCACTACGCCGATGCGGGATATGTGGGCGTTCGGCTCGCCAATCTCACCGGCCTCCCCCTGGTGCACACGGGACATTCCCTTGGACGTGATAAATACCGACGCCTGCTGGCCGTGGGCATGGCGATTGAGCAGATCGAAGAGCGCTATCACATGATCGAGCGCATCAGTGCCGAAGAAGACACACTCAGCCACGCGAGCCTGGTGATCACGAGCACGCAGAACGAAATAGAGAGCCAATACGAACTTTACGATTACTACACGCCAGAGAAGATGGCGGTGATCCCGCCCGGCACCGACCTTCAGCAATTCTTTCCACCCGGCTTGGGCGTCGTTGCAGATCCATCCTCCATCCAGCAGGAGATCAACAAATTTCTCACCGATCCCACCAAGCCGATGATCCTGGCGCTCTCGCGGCCGGATGAGCGCAAGAACATCATTGCCTTGCTGGAGGCGTTCGGCCAGGAGCCGCGTTTGAAAGCGATGGCCAACCTGGTGATTGTGGTGGGCAACCGCGACGACATCCGAGAGCTCAGCGAAGGCGCCCAGCATGTGCTCACTGAGATCCTCCTGGTGATCGATGCGTTGGATCTCTATGGTGCCGTGGCACTGCCCAAGCACCATCAGTCGTCGGAGGTGCCGGAGATCTACCGCGCTGCCGCGGCCTCCAAGGGTGTGTTCGTGAACCCGGCGCTCACCGAACCCTTCGGCCTCACCTTGCTGGAGGCTGCCGCCAGCGGGCTGCCGCTGGTGGCGACGGAAAACGGCGGACCGGTGGACATCATCGGCAACTGTCGCAATGGCCTGTTGGTAGATCCCACCGATCGCGCCTCGATTGCTTCATCCCTGCTCGCCATTCTTGGTGATGCCCAGCTCTGGAAACGCTATTCGCAGCAGGGGCTGATCAACATCGCCCGGTACTACTCCTGGGAGGCGCACGCCAGCTGCTATCTCAAGGCGATCAGACCAATCGTTGAGCAGCAGCGCCCACCGGACCGGCCTCCATCAAGCGGCAGGATTCGCCAATCCTTTGATCGCGCCATTTTCACCGCCGTGGATAATACCTTACTTGGCGATGATGAGGGCTTGGAGGCACTCGTGAAAGTGATCACGGCGCATCGTCGTGCCTTCATGTTTGGCATCGCCACCGGCCGGCGCCTGGATTCTGTGCTGATGCTGCTCAAAAAGAATGGCATTCCAGCGCCCGATATCCTCATCACCAGCCTCGGCACGGAGATCTATTACACCGGTCAGTTGTTCTCCGATGTGGCCTGGAACCGGCACATCAACCATGCCTGGACTCCCCAGGTGCTCAAACGGGTGATGGATGAGATCCCTGGCCTCAAGCTGCAGCCAAAGAGTGAGCAGAGCCGTTTCAAATTGTCCTACTACTACGATGCCGCCCACGCCCCTCTAATTGAAGATATTCATGGCCTGCTGCGCCAGCAGGAGCTGTCCGTTAATGCCACCTTCTCCTTTGGGCAGTATCTCGATATTGTGCCGGCTCGGGCTTCCAAGGGTCAGGCCTTGCGCTATGTCGCCAGCCAGTATGAAATCCCCCTGGAGCAGATTCTCGTGACCGGTGGTTCCGGTGGCGACGAAGATATGCTGCGGGGCAACACGCTGGGAGTGGTCGTGTCCAATCGGCACAAGGAAGAGCTTTCCAATCTGAGCGAGTGGCAGCAGGTCTACTTTGCTGAAGGTGGCAATTCCTGGGGCATTCTTGAAGCGATTCACCATTACAACTTCTTCGAGCGAACCAGTCGCTTCGCTGCGTCATGAGTGATTCTTCCCTGCCCCGGTTGTTGATTGCCACCGACCTTGACCGCACCCTGCTGCCCAATGGACGCGCGCAGGAGTCGCCCCTGGCCCGCGCCCACTTCGCGCGGCTGGCCGCGTGCCCGGAGGTCACGCTGGCGTATGTCACCGGTCGCCATCGCGCGCTGGTGCAAGAGGCGATGACGGCCTATTCGCTCCCCGAGCCCCACTGGGTGATCAGTGATGTGGGCAGCCGCCTCGACCGGTTCGATCAAGGGGGATGGCAGCCATGTGCGGCATGGGAGCAGCACATCAGCCTGGATTGGCATGGCTCTGTGGCCGGGGATCTTCAATCTTTGTTTGAGGATCTCCCCCAGCTTGTGCTGCAGGAGAGCGATTACCAGAGTGCCTACAAGCTCAGCTTTTACGTGCCCCTGGGTGTGGATCTTGAGGCCCTGAAAATGGCGATGCTGGAGCGGCTGGCCAGCCACGGCGCCGCCTGCAGCTGGATTTACAGCGTGGATGAAGCGAAGGATATTGGCCTGCTGGATATCTTGCCTGCCCATGCCACCAAATTGCACGCCGTGGAGTTTCTGATGCAGCGTGAAGGCTTTGATTGTGGCAGCACGGTGTTTGCCGGCGACAGCGGCAACGATCTGCCGATTCTGGCCAGCGCTGTGCCCGCCGTGTTGGTGGCCAATGCCCACGCGGATGTGATCGCAGAGGCCACGGCTGCCGCGCGCCGCTGCGGCCATCTGCAAGCGCTTTATCTCGCCCGGGGCGGTTTCATGGGCATGAACGGCCACTACAGCGCCGGCATTCTGGAAGGTGTGGCTCACTTTCACCCCTCCATGGCGGCTTGGCTGCAGGAGGCGTGAGCCATTGAGGCTGTGCTGCTGGCCGCCGTCTTCGCTGCCATCGCCACCGTCGCCGCTGCTCCTGCCGTCCGACCCTGGCTGCAGCCCCGGAGTGGTTGCAGCTCAGCTGTGCCGGGGCCCCATTGATCGCGCTGCCCTACCGTTCTTCCAGGCCACTTCCCACAACGTTCAGCTACCCGCCGCTTCCAGCTGGCCGCCTCACATCTGACGCTGCCGAGGGTGGGTCGGTTGCCGTCACATTCTGTTCCGTGTCGCTGCTCCCCTGGTGTGCCCACCTGGTCCGTGCTCCTGATCCCACGCCCCTGTGCTGCCCCTGGGATGCCGCTCGCTTGCTTCAAGCCACCGGATGGCACCGTTCCGGCTCAGATCCTCCCCAGGCCTGCGTCGCTCCACTTTGTCGTGCGCCTCGTGGTGGCGCTTTCCCTCCTCGCTGCTGCCTGTTTCGGCCATGTATGAACAGATTGCCCATTCGCTACTCAATGCGATCCTTGATGATCTGAAGCCGGAAATTCGCCGGCAGGATCTGCGGCACTTCTACACACGGCTTGGCGCCAACTTTTTCGCGATCCATTCGCTGTTCTCCACCCTTTACGGCCATCGCGACGACTTTGCTCCGCAGATGCTGAAGCTGGTGGAAACGATGGCGAAGGGCTATATCGACCGATCGCCCGAATCTGAGCGACTCGATATGAGCCGGGAAACGGACCACAACTGGTTCCTTTCCCAGCAATGGATGGGCATGGCGCTCTACACCAATGGCTTCGCTGAAGATCTCGCTGACCTGAGCAACAAGGTTGAGTATTTTCGGGAGCTCGGCATCAACATGGTGCATGTGATGCCAATTCTGGAATGCCCCGTCGGCAAGAGCGATGGCGGCTATGCGGTCAGCAGTTTTCGAAGAATTGATCCTCGCGTAGGAAGTCTTGAGGATTTTCAGGCGTTGTCGGAGCAGTTTCGTGCCAACGGGATCCTGCTGGTGCTGGATATCGTCCTTAACCACACCTCCGATGAGCACATCTGGGCCTTGATGGCAAAACAGGGGGACCTCTGCCATCAGGACTACTACTACACGTTCCCAGATAGACGCATCCCTGATCTCTTTGAGCAGAGCATGCCGGAGATCTTTCCTGAAACCGATCCAGGCAACTTCACCTGGAACGAGGAGATGCAGCGCTGGGTGATGACGGTGTTCCATGACTATCAGTGGGACCTCAATTACAGCAACCCAGCCGTTTTTATTGACATGCTGGATATTGTGCTCTTCTGGGCCAATCAAGGCGTGGATGTGCTGCGGCTTGATGCCGTGGCGTTCCTGTGGAAAAAGATAGGCTCCTCTTCCCAGAATGAGCACAAGGCGCACCTGATTCTGCAGTTGCTCAAGGATTGCTGTCAGGTCACCGCCCCAGGGGTGTTGTTCATCGCCGAAGCCATTGTGGCGCCGGTGGAGGTGGCCAAGTACTTCGGCGAAGACGCCATTGTGGCCAAGGAATGCGAGATCGCCTATAACGCCACGCTGATGGCCCTGCTGTGGGATGGAATCGCCACGAAGAGCACGCGGTTGTTGTCGGAGGGGATCAAGAGCCTGCCCACCAAGCTGGATCGGGCCACCTGGCTCAATTACGTGCGCTGCCACGATGATATCGGTTTCGGCTTCAACGACAGCGACATCCGGGCGGCGGGCTACGACCCCTATGCCCACCGTCAGTTTTTGGTGGATTATTTCTGCGGCCTCTACGACGACACCGCCCGGGGCTTGGCGTTCATGCGCAATGAGGCCACCGGAGATGCACGCATCTGTGGCTCCCTGGCCTCATTGGTGGGGCTGGAATCGGCCCTGGAGCGGCAGGATGAGCAGTTAATCCATCAAGCGATTGATCGCATTGTGCTGCTGCATGGGGTGATCTTCTCCTTTGGTGGCATCCCGCTTATCTACAACGGCGATGCACTCGGCGTGCTCAACGATTACAGCTTCCGTGATGACCCTGACAAGCAGGAAGACAACCGTTGGGTGCACCGGCCGAAGATCAACTGGCAGCAGGCCGAGCAGCGCAACCAGCCGGGCACGGTGGAGTTCGAGATCTTTACAGCCATGCAGCGCATGATTTCCATCCGCAAGCAAACCAGCGCCTTCGCCGACTTCAACAATCGCGAACTGCTGCCCGTGGCCAATGACCACGTGCTCTGTTTTCAGCGCGCAGACCTTCAGCAGGGCGCCAATAGTGTGCTGGTGCTGGCCAACTTCGATGCCAGCCCGCAGCAGGTGGAGCTCAACGAGCTCTGCCGTACCGGCAGCTCCTTGGCCATCAATCCCCCTCTCCACAGCTACTGCACCTTCATCGATCTCTACACCGGCGAGGCGCCCACGCAGTTCGACGGCAGCATCGTGTTGAAGGGCTATCAGTTCTATTGGCTGCGTCAGCAGGGCTGACCGCCCCACTTTCCCCCTCAGCACCTTTCCCCCTCAGCACAGCCAATGGCCCCATCGCCTAGGGAGACTCTGGAAAAGTCGCCCCATTCACGAGACAATGACCTTGAGATCGCAGGCAAGGGCTGGGTGCATGGGCGGCAAGCAGCTTGGCTTTGGTGATTACGAGCAAGCCACGGCCAAGAAGCGCAC
>NZ_JAGQCV010000011.1 GCF_024346375.1 Synechococcus sp. ATX 2A4
ATACTGCACCATCCGCCGACTGCCCGCGGTGGGATCCTCCAGGTAGAAGGCATCGATCCTGGCCATGATCCGTAGCGTGGAGTCACGCACCGGCACCGGCCGGTAATACAGCGTGGATCGAGGCAGGCCAAGCAGCTCACATTGACGGCTGACCGTGAGATCAGGGTGGGCATGATCGACCAGTTGGCGACGTTCACGGGCATCAGAGCAGCTGAGACTTTTTTTTCAGCCACTCCAGCTCCATCTGAAGCTTGCCGATCTGCTGGAACAGCTCAGCCTCCTTGGCCTGGCTCTCGTCCTTAGGCTGCGTCTTATTGCCCCGGGTGAACAGGTCGCTGGCACCCTCAAGGAGTTGCTTCTTCCACTGGCTCACCTGGATCGGATGCACCGCATGATCAGCGGCGATCTCCTGGAGCGTCTTGCGGCCACTGATCGCCTCCATGGCGACCTTGGCCTTGAACTCGGGGCTATGGGTGCGGCGTTTGCTCATGGGTGGGAGCCCCCTTTCAGGGGCGGTGCCCCGCCTCACAGGTTAACGATGGACCCTGTCCAGAAAAACCAGACCACCTCAAACTCAGCTACATTCACATATCAACTGCCCGCAAGTAAAGTCCTTGCGCAATCGCACGTCGTTTACCTTTTAATCCGCTCTTCAGCATGCATGGCCAAGTTGACAAGAGTAATAATATCTTCAAATATGGGCAGCAATCCATAAAAGCTGCCTCAATCGAGGTTTGTGCATGCAACCACAAAGTAAAGCATTGTATTGACGGATGCAATAAGGTGAGTGCGGAGCGCCATGGCATGAAGGGCATTTCGGCAAAACCTTCCATGGATGCATTGGTGGCCACTATTATAGCGTTAGCAAAGCCAACAACACCTGAGTCAATATCGTTCGCCATTGCGGTTTTGAAGATATCGACGATGTATCGGCATCACAATAATGTATTGCAGCAATGTGGGCAGGCAGGCATCAAGATAGGACGCTCTTTCACCCCTGTATCCATTCTTTTCCGGGTAGCTGAATAGGATATGAACAAGTCATCAAAATATGCTCATTTGCAAAGCAAGATTATTGAGATGTTCCTTGCTGGCGATAGTATTCATAGCATTTCTCGACAGCTAGGCCCGGGACGTGAATATATTGCAAAGGTATTGAGGGATGGCGGTATTCGGGAATATGTTTATAAACCTCATAATACTACAATTCACGTTCCAATTGAAGAACTCAAGCGACTGAACGAAAGTGGTCTAACTGGTCAAGATATCGCAAAGAGATATGGCGTCTCCCAGGCTGCTATTGCGGCAAGATTCAAACGCCACGGCATTAAACCGATTAATTGGCTAAAGAAAAACAATCTTACCAAAGACTTGATTCTTCGTTTCATTGATGAAGGGCTTAGCATTGAAGAAATTTCAGAGAAGGGTAACATCAGTACCGCGCACCTTTGGAAGATCGCCAAACAGTTGGATTTAACTAGTGCCCTGAAGAGTGCTATTCTTTCACATCGCTATGTTGATATCGAACAACAGGTGATACAGGCATATGAAGAAGAGGAGCGCAGCCAGCGATATTTAGCCAAGACTTTCTCACTTAACCGTGCAACAATTAGGCGAATTCTCGAGCGACACTCACTTGATATCCGTGATCGCAACCGCGCTGCTGCTTCTCGTGTATTACACGAGGAAAATGATGGAAGTGATGCAGACAGTATTGCCAGGGCCCTCGCTGGGGCTGGTCGTTTCAAGGATATACGTCCATGCTTCTTCTATATCTATGGGCTTGCTCGTTATCCTAATCTGTCAAAGCTTGGCATCACGTTTGACATGGCTAAGCGAATTGACAATGAGTATGGATCCCAGCAACTTTTGATTGAGTTTTCCAATCGTGTGGAAGCATTCTTTTTTGAACGAGCCGTTTCCTACCACACGCGAGAATATAAATCTTGCCCGCTTGATCTCGCTCAATGGGGTGGATATAGTGAGATTCGGAATATCCAGCCGCGCGATCTTGTGATGTATGCTGAATCACTTCATCTCGAGTTTCGTTCTCAGGGCCTCTGGGAGTTTGTATTGAATCAGAGAATTCGTATGCGTCCAGAACTTTGGGCTGAGGTGAAGCGGCGTGCAGGCATTGGCTAATGGGCATCGATTCCTGTCATCATTTAAATCATGAATTCGGGCTAATGTTCATTCAGCCAAAGCTCGCACGGAATAGGGCGCTTCTCAGAATTGTTGACTTCGAGATGCTTGATGCTTTTCCAGTTTGCTCACCGCATAATTTAAATGCTGCTAACTGGTTCTTGGACGGTTCCGCAAACCACGCCGCATTGCCGTTCCCCTTCTGCAAACCACCGAAAGGAGGCCTCCAAGGGCATCCGACAAGCCTGATCCCGCATAGGTTTTGAACAGTCTGCTGAGATGAGAAAGCGTGGTTCGCGGGTCAGATATCCGCTGTTCAAAATGATACAGAGCGTGCTGGCTTCTTCCGAAGGCGCCGGCTTCTTGAACCACACCCTTGCCAAGCCAAGAACTCGCACCATCTCTTTCAGCCTCTAACCCCATAACAAAAAAACAGCTCCCAGCCACTCCCTCCATCCCCCATCAAACCTTCGCCAACGTCACCCGCTCCGGTTGGTGTTGGTACTTCCCGGCGCGGTCGCTGTAGGTGGTCTGGCAGGGTTCGCCTTCGAAGAACAGCAGCTGGCAGATGCCTTCGCTGGCGTAGATGCGGCAATCGGCGCCGGAGGAGTTGCTGAACTCCAGGGTGAGATGGCCTTCCCAGCTGGCTTCAGCGGGGGTGGTGTTCACGATGATGCCGAGGCGGGCATAGGTGCTCTTGCCCAGGCAGATCACGGTGATGTTGGCCGGCACCCGCAGCAGCTCCAGCGCCACCCCCAGCCCGTAGGAATGGGCGGGCAGGATGAAGTAGTCGCCGTCGTCGTCGTGATGGAGCGGCGCCGGCTCCAGGTTGGCCGGGTTGAACCGCTTCGGGTTCATCACCGTGCCCGGCACATGCCGGAAGATCAGGAACTCCTTGGGGGAGAGCCGCAGGTCGTAGCCGTAGGAGGAGCAGCCGTAGCTGAGCACCGGCGCTGTGCGGTTCTCGGCATCGAGGTGGCGCACCAACTTGCCCTGGAACGGTTCGAGCATGCCCGCCGCAGCCTGTTCGTTGATCCAGCGGTCGCACTTGAGCATGGGGTCAGCAGTTGCGGCGGAGCTGGGTCACCTGGTCGGCCATCGCCAGCAGGGAAGCCGGCATCGCTGGCCCCGTGAGGATCACATCGAGATGGGCGGGCCGTTGCTCCAACGTGGCCTCCACCTCCGCCGCCGGCAGGTAGCCCAGCGCGATCGCCAGCCCCAGCTCGTCGAGCACCATCAGATCCACCGCCCCGTCCAGCAGCTGGCGCCGCGTGTAGCCCCACACCTCCAGCACCGCCTCTTGCTCCTCCGCTCCGGGCCCCTCGGGCTCCGCGGCGGCCGGTTCACTCAGGCAGGCGGGGAAGGCGGGCCGCAGCCACTGCAGCCGGCCGCACAGCCACAGGCTGCGCTCCAGCCCCTGGTCCACGCCGCCCTTGAGGAACTGGCTGATCAGCACCCGGCTGCCCAGCCCCGCGCTGCGCAGCGCCTGGCTGAACACGCCGGAGAAACTGCCGCGAAACGGCGCCGTGTGCACCTGCAGCAGGCCTTCGGTCTGGGCCGGGGGCACCAGCGTCAGCGGGCGTGACGCCACAGCCGCCAGCGGTGCCACGGGCGCCGTGCCATGGGAGCGCCCCGGGCCATGGGAACGGGAGCCACCGGTGGGCATGGCGGGGTTGAGCAGGCTGGCCGTCATCCACACCCGTTGGTTCGCGATGCCGAATGTAGCGGCGCCAGGCCCGGAATCAAGGATCAGACACCACCCCTAGCGCGTACGTTTGTACTACTTTGCAAAAATCCCGTCGGCACTGGGATTTTGCAGGCGGATGTCCATAGGGAACCGTCCAGTTAGTGTGATCGGCTACATGGAGCACGGAAGCCGATCCGTAGCTTCCAACCACTTGTCCAACCGTCATGGTCGGCGCGATGCGCGGATTCAGCCGCACCAGCACCACCCCCGCGCCTGTCAACAGCGGTCTCACCTCCTCCGCGGGCGGCTCCAGCACCCTGCTGGAGGTGATGCGCGGGCTGAGCGGCTGCACGAGTGAGACCGTGGAGCGCGGCAAAACGATCTTTTTCCCCGGCGACCCGGCCGAACGCGTCTACCTGCTGCGCCGTGGCGCCGTGCGCCTCTCCCGCGTCTATGAGAGCGGCGAGGAGATCACCGTGGCCTTGCTGCGCGAGAACAGCCTCTTCGGCGTGCTTTCCCTGCTCACCGGCCAGCGCTCGGATCGCTTCTATCACGCGGTCGCCTTCACCCGCGTCGAGCTGGTGGCGGCTCCGGCCAGCTCCGTGCGGCGCGCCATCGAGCAGGACGCCAGCGTGGGCCTGCTGCTGCTCCAGGGCCTCTCCTCCCGCATCCTGCAGACGGAGACCATGATCGAAACCCTCACCCACCGCGACATGTCCTCGCGGCTGGTGAGCTTTTTGCTGGTGCTCTGCCGCGATTTCGGTGTCCCCGGCGCCGAGGGCATCACCATCGATCTGCGCCTGTCGCACCAGGCGATCGCCGAAGCGATCGGCTCCACCCGCGTCACCATCACCCGCCTGCTCGGCGATCTGCGTCAGGCCGGCCTCGTGCAGGTGGATCGCAAGAAGATCACCGTGTTCGATCCGGTGGCCCTGGCCAAACGCTTCAGCTGAAGGCCGGCGGCCGATACTGGACCCCCCCGCCCTGAATCGTGTCCGCCTGGCTGCTGATCCTGGCCCTGCTGACCCTCGGCGGGGTGCTTGCCACCCTCGGCGATCGCCTCGGCAGCCGTGTCGGCAAGGCCCGGCTCAGCCTCTTCAACCTCCGCCCGCGCAACACCGCGGTGCTGATCACGGTGCTCACCGGCAGCCTGATCAGTGCCGTCTCGCTCGGCCTGATGCTGGCCGTGAGCCAGCGCCTGCGCACCGGCCTGTTCGAGCTCGACAGCCTCGAGCAGAAGCTGCAGGACAGCCGCGACGCGGTCGAGCGCAGTGATGCCGCCCTGAAACGCAGCCTCTCGGCCCAGCGCGACGCCCAGTTGGCCGTGGGCCGCGCCGAACGGGGCCGCCAGCAGGCGCGCCGCCAGCTGGTGGCGGTGGAGGAACAGGCGGGCCGCCTGCGGCGGGAGCTGCAGCCCCTGCAGAACCAGCAGCAGTTGCTGCTGCGCCAACGCGATCAACTCAACAGCGACATCCGCGCCCGCGACCAGGACATCCGCCGCACCGAAGCGGAACTGGCGCGCGTGAAGGGGCAGATCGCCTCCGGCCAGGCCGAGCTCAAAGACCTCGAAACCAAGCTGATCGCCCTGCGCCGCGGGGATGTGGTGATCAGCAGCGGCCAGCCGTTGGCCACCGCCAAGGTGAGCGTGCAGCAGCCAGGCCAGGCCCGCGCCGCCATCGATGCCCTGCTGCGCCAGGCCAACCAGCTGGCCTTTCAGCGGGTGCTGCCGGGCGAGCCGGTCGATCGGCCGATCCTGCTGGTGCCCCGCGAAGACATCGCCAAGCTGGAAGCCCTGATCCAGAAAGGCGGCAGCTGGGTGGTGAGCATCCTCTCGGCCGCCAACGTGCTGCGCGGTGAGCAGCAGGTGCTCGGCTTCCCCGATCTGCGCCCCAACAAGCAGGTGATCCGCCAAGGCGAGGTGATGGCCACCACCCGCCTGGAAGGCAACGAGATCTCCCCCGAACAGGTGCGCAACCGGCTCAACCTGCTGCTGGCCTCCTCCTTCGCCAAGGCGCAGCGGCAGGGGTCCCTGGTGGATGGGGTGCAGTTCGATGTGGCCAGCTTCAACCAGCTGGGGCGGGAGCTGAGTGAGCGGCCAGCCGGCCAGGCCGTCAGCCTTGAAGCCGTGGCCGTGCGCGAAGCCGAAACACCCGATCCGGTGGTGCTGGAGCTGCGCCGCCTCGATGGCGGCCCCACCGCCCCCTCTCTGCCCAAGCGCCCCTCATGAGCCCCACGCCGGCGGCCGGTGCGCCACCGCCGCCTCCGCAGCCAGAGCCGCAGCCGCTGCCGCAGCTCCTGCCGTTGCCTGCCGCTGGCCCGCTTGCTGCGCTCGATCCAGGCCGCTGCAAGTGCGGCCTGGTGCGCTGTGACCCGGCGCGGCAGCAGGTGCTGGCCGCCCTGATCCTGGAGCCGGAGCAGGCCTTCGCCCAGCTGCTTGCCTGGCAGGCCGAAGGGGCCGTGGCCGGCGTGGTGCTCGGCGATGGCACCGGCAGCCGCCACTGGCGCCAGCGCCTGGCGCCGCTGCTGCCGGTGCAGCTGGTGGATGAACGCCGCACCACCCTGGAGGCACGGCATCGCTTCTGGCAGCTGTTCCCGCCACGCGGCTGGCGGCGCCTGCTGCCCGAAGGCCTGCGCCAGCCGCCCCGCCCCTGGGACGATGTCGTCGCCCAGCTGCTGCTCGAACGCCACCTCGGCCAGCCGCTCACGCGGGCCCCTTCCTTGCCGCCCGCCGCCTTCTAGAAGCGCGCCCGCACCGTGAAGGCATAGTCGCCACCGGGCTCCAGCTGGTAATCAGCCTTGAGCAGGAAGCGCAGCAGCGCGTCCTGGATCAGGGCGCGGCCCAGCGACGGCTCCACGGTCAGCTCACCGCGATCGAACGCCCAGCGGAAGGTCCAGGCGAAGCCGCCGGCCACCACCTCGCCCTCCAGCAGCTTCTGGGTGAAGCTCTGGCGCAGCACCCGCAGCTGGGCGGTGGTGGCAGGAAGACGGCTCACGGAGGCAGGAAACGCGCGGAGGCAGACAGGAGCAGAAAGGAGGCGGAGCAGAGGCAGGCAGATGGAGGGAGTCAGGAAGAGGCAGGAGGCGACTGAAGGAGGCAGGGAGCGACAGGAGACGGGTGCAGGCGGTGGCGGGAGGAGCCAGACAGATGGAGGCGGAAGCGAAACCATCAACAGCAACCGGGCGGAGTCGCCCGGCCCAGCCTCAAGCCGCTGCGGGCTGAAAACTGTTCAGACGATTGCCGGCCCGTTCATACCCCAGCCGCTGGATCACCCCCAGCCCCGCCAGCACCTCATCGAGCACCGCCTCCACGCAGGCCTGCTCACTGGGCTCGAAGCGGCCCAGCACGTGGGAAATCGTGCGGGCCTTGCGCGTGATCGGATCATCAGCAGGGGCGCTGATGCCGATGCGCAGCCGGGGAAACTCCTGGCTGCCGAGCTGGCTGATGGTGCTGCGCAGGCCGTTATGGCCACCGGCACTGCCGGCCAGGCGCAGCCGCAGGCGGCCCAACGGCAGGTCCATGTCATCGACGAGCACAAGCATCTGGTCAGGACGCAGGCCGAACCAGTCGAGCGTGGCACGGATCGACCGGCCGCTCTCATTCATGTAGGTGGTGGGCATCAGCAGCCGCAGGCGCTGGGCCCCCTGGCCCACATCCGCCAGCAGCCCCTGCATCCGCGTGTTGGCGCGGAAGCTCACCCGCTCGCGCGCCGCCAGCCGCTCCAGGGCCATGAAGCCCACGTTGTGGCGGGTGCGGGCGTACTTGTCGCCGGGATTGCCCAGGCCCACCACCAACTGGAGGTCGCCCGTGCGGGCCTCACCGCCCGGCGTGGAAGAGGCGGTCATGGCCGTGGCGGAACGGAGCGGGGGAAGCGAAGCGTTGAACTCAGGCGGCCGCCGCAGGCGGCTCGCTGACAGCAGGCTCTGCCACCGGAGCGGGGGAAGCAACGGCAGCGGCCGGCGCAGGCGCAGCAGCCTCAGCGGCAGACGCCTGAGGCTGCGCGGCAACCGGAACCTCAGCAGCAGGAGCCTGGGCCTCGGTGATCGCCACGCTGTTGGTGGTCACCACGGTGTCGGCTTCGGAGTCGATCGCCTTGCGGAACTCCTGCTCGAAGTTGGTGGAGGCCGATTGGAACCCCTTGAGCGTGCGACCCAGGGTGCGACCCAGCTCCGGCAATCGCTTCGGGCCGAACACCAGCAGGCCGATGGCCGCGATGACCGCCATTTCCGGCAGCCCAATCCCAAAGATGTTCATGGAAAGCCTGGGTCAGACACTGAAGCGGGAACAAACGTGAAATCCAGAGAGCCCGGCAGCCAGCGCCGCCAGGCCCACCAACGGCCGGACGATCAGCCGAGGCCGTTCCAGTTCACGGTGATGCCGTCGAGCAGCAGCGACTTGTTGTACAGCTGCAGGATCACGAGCAGGAACACCAGGAACAGCACCATGAAGATGCCCATCACCGGCGTGGTGCCCCAGCCGGGCACCACCTTGCCGTACTCGGAGTTGAGCGGGCGGAGCAGGTTTCCCAGCGGGGTGCGTTGCGCCATGGCGGGTGAGCCTCTCGGACACATGTATGGGGATCGTTACTGTAAGGGTCGAGGCGGAGACCGGCGCGGTCACTGTCGAGAGTTGTGATCCACCTCCGCCATCCCCAGCAGCTGCCCCCTTCCTTGACCGAAACCTCCTCCCCCGCCCTTTCGATCGCGCTCACCGTGCTGGTGGCGCTGCTCGCCCTCACCGGCTTCGGGGTCTACCTCGCCTTCGGCCCCCCGTCCAAGGGCCTCACCGATCCCTTCGACGATCACGACGACTGAGCCTGAGCGGGCGTCACCCGCCGCACCCGCAGGTGCCGCAGCGCCCAGGGAGGCAGCAGCGGTTCAGCCGGCCCGATCACCTGCCAGCCCGCTGAGAGCCCCAGCGGCTGCCGGCAGGGCGAGAGGTTCTGCACCGTGATCCGCACCACCCCCGGCTCCGCATCCGGCGCGATCGCCACCGGGTCGAGCTGGGCCGAACCCAGGGCGAGCGCTGGTGGTGGTGGCGTGGGCACCAGTGCTGTGACCGCTGGTGGCATGGCCCCTGGATCCAGAGCCGCGGGCGGCGTGGCCGGACGGCACCAGCTCGGCGCGCGAAACGCGCGGGCCGCCGCCGGCACTGCCGCCTGACGCCACCCGTCGGCGCAGGGCATCAGCGCGAGCCGCAGGCGCTGCAGGCCGTTGTCGGCGCCAGGGTCGGGCCAGGTGGGCCCGCGCAGCAGGGATACCCCAAGGCGCTCCGCCGTTCCCGACACGCCCTGCGGCCCATCCAGCAGCACCGCCAGGCCGCCGCGCTCCGCCTGGCTGCAGGTCCAGGCGATCGCCGGCACCTCCCAGCGGGCCTTCTCGCGGGCGGTGCAGGGCACCGCAGGGCGCTCCAGCACGCCCGCCGGGGTATCGGCCGCCCAGCGGCAGGCCCGCTGCTGCAGCGGCACCTCCAGCTGCAGCAGCTCATGGCGCTGGCGCCAGTCCACCCGCAGCACCAGCTCCAGCCAGGGGCTGCCCGCCAGCAGGCGCAGATCCAGCCGCAACGGGCTGGCTCCGCAACGGCCCCGCGCCACCAGGCGCATGCAGAGGGGGCCCTGCTCCACCAGCTCCAGCACCGGCTGCCATTCCAGCGGCAGCGGGTGCTCGCGGTGATCCGCCGCCAGATCCCAGGCATCCCAGAACTCGCCGCTGTCGCGCCAGCGGCGCCACTGCAGCGGTGCCGCCAGCCGGGGCGGCCCGTCAGCGCCCCAGAGCTGCTCCAGCCCGCCAGCTCCCAGCTCGGCTGCCAGCAGACCATTGCCGATCCGCCAGCGCCCCTCGCCCAGCGGCTCGCTCCACACCGGCGCCTGCACCTCCACCTCCAGCGGCGCTGCCGCTGGAGCCGCTGCCGGCCGTGATCGGCGCTCCAGGGCCAGGGGCGTCAGCCCAGCTGCAGGCGGCAGCTGCACCCAGCAGCCCCCGCCCGGTGCCACCTGCTGCGGCAGCGGCCGCTGCGCGAGCGTCCAGCGGCCCGCCGGCAACCGCAGGGTGAGCGCTGCCGCCGGCAGGGGCTGCAGCCGCATCACCCACCAGGGCTGGCCGGCCGGCTGGGCCTCAGCCGCCGCCGCCCCTCCCTCCAACCAGGCCAGCAGCAGGCGGTCGCGGCGTTCCCGCGCCCCGCGGCGGGCCCGGCGCCACTGGGGCTCCGCCTGCTCGAACACCTCCGCCACCGACGTGCCCGGCAGGATGTCGTGGAACTGCTGAAACAGCAGCGTGCGCCATCCGGCGCCGGCGGAACCAGCTGCCTGCGTGTCGTCCTCCGGCGCCGTGATGTCCGCCGCACCAGCCCACAGCAGCGCCGCCGCCAGGTCGGCTTCGCGCAGCAGCCTTTCCAGGGTGCGGTTGTGGCGTTTCTGGTCGGGCCGGCTGGTGGGGCAGGCCCGGTGCAGCTCCAGGTAGAGCTCGTCGCGCCACACCGGCAGCTGGGCGCGGTAGAGCTCCAGCCGGGCCAGGTAGGGGCGCACGCCGCCGTGGGCCTGGGGGGCGGCGGCGGGCTGCTGCTGCCACAGCGCCAGCTGCTCATACATCTCTGCCGTGGGGCCGCCGCCGTGGTCGCCCACGCCCGGCAGCCAAAGGGCGTCCGCGTCGCCGGTGGCCCGCTGCCACTCCAGCCGGTAGCGCTCCATCGCCAGCGGGTCGCCACCGGTGCCGATCGGGGCGGTCATCAGCGCCAGCACTTCGGCGCCGCAGCGCCCCCGCCAGCGGAACAGCCGGTGCGGGAACGGATTCGTGGCATTCCAGGCCAGCTTGTGGGTGCAGAACCAGCGCACCCCGGTGGCCGCCGCCACCACCGGCAGCCCGGCGCCGAAGCCGAAGCTGTCGGGCAGCCAGGCGAGCGGGTGCTCCCACTCCGGAAAGGTGGCGCGGCTGTAGGCCTGGCCGTCCTCGAACTGGCGCAGCAGCGATGCGGTGCCGATCAGCACCGCATCGGTTTCCACCCACGGACCATTGAGCGGCTCCCAGCGCCCTTCCCGCATCCGCGCCCGGATCGCGGCGAACAAAGCGGGGCGGTGCTGCTCCAGCCAGGCGTAGAGCGCCGGGGTGGAATGGCCGAAGTGCAGCGTCGGGTCGCGCTCCATCAACGCCAGCGTCGAGCGGAAGGTGCGCTCGGCCGCCTGCCAGGTATCAGCCACCGGCCACAACCAGGCCAGATCCAGGTGGGCATGGCCCGCCACCTGAAACCCACCCGGCGGCGCCAGCACGGCCCGGGCCCGCGCCGCCGCCGCCTCCAGGCCCACTGCCGGAGCGTCATCGCCTGGAGCGAAGCTGTCGGGACCCGGGCTGTCGGCCGTCTGGCGCAGGGCCGCCAGCTCCAGGGCGGTGGCCAGCAGCAGGCCGCCGGGGTCGCGCTGGTCAAGGGGTTCGGCCTCGATCCGGCTGTGGATCAGGGCGCCGTCGTCGTGCAGGGGGCTGCGCAGCTCCAGCTCCAGATGCAGCGGCTCCCCGCTCCACCAGCGCTGCGGCAGCCGCCAGCGGCAGGCCGCATCGAACAGATCGCCGCGGTGCACCGGCTGCCCATCGACGCGCAGCTCGGCCTCGGCAGCCCACCAGCTCAGCACCAGCCGCGCCACGGCCGGCGGCGGATCGCGCCACGGCTCCGGGCACACCAGCGTCGTCGTCAATTGCAACGGTTGGCCGCCGCGGGGCCAGAGGATCAGGCCACGGGCGTGCCAATCGGGGCGGTAGCGCCGTCCCCAGGCCTCGCCGAGGGCCACGCGCCACTCCCCATCAGGGAAGCGGCGGCACCAGCGGGGCTGCAGGTCGAGGCAGGAACGTGATCGAAACGTTTCAATCCAGGGGCGAAGCTCGGGATCGAGGCCCTGCGTCATCGTTTCGGGTCGGGTGTGACCCATAGGATGATGCCGCTGCCGAAGGGTCGTTCAGGGCCCACCTGGCGCCTGTCACTCCCTGTCACCCGCCGGACCGGACCATGCTCGCTCTCAAGATCTCGGTTTACTCGGTCGTTTTCTTCTTCATCGGCATCTTCGTCTTCGGCTTCCTGGCCAGCGATCCCAGCCGCACCCCCAGCCGCAAAGATCTCGAAGACTGAAGCCTGAGCTCCTGACCCAGCGCACCGCGTCCCCCTACGGGCCGGCGCTGGGCCAGTGCTCGCCCTGCCCGGCAGCGGCCTCTGCCCACGCCTGTCGTGGCAGGATCAGCCGCTGATTGGGAAATCGCGTGCCCTCAGCCAAGCCACTTCGCTGGGCCATTGGGGTTGCAGGCGTGCTCGCGGCCTGTTCCGGGGTTCCCAGCGTGGAGGCCCGCAACCACCCGCCTTCCCCCCAGCCACCGGCAGGTGGCGGCGACGCCAGCGCAGCTGATCGAGCCGCGCAACCGCCACCAGACACGGGGCCCGCGGCGCTGCCGGCGTCCAGCCTGGCGGCGATGCCAGAGGATTCCGGTCTGACGGCCACGCCGGCGAGTGGTCCCGGAGATCCCGGCTTCCTTCCCGTCGCTACCGGCGCCAACGAAGCCAGCGGCCGCCAGGATTCGATTCCCAGCCAGGGCCAGGATCCCAGCCCGGTGCCGCTGCCTGGCGGTGGCCCCCCAGCAGATCTGACGCCCGCGCCGGCGGCAGCTGCCGCATCTCCTCCCCTGCTGCTCGACATCACCGCCGATCAGCAGGGCTTCGATCTGGTGATCAACCGCTACGTGGCCACCGGCAATGCCTCGGCCCTGCTGTCCGGCGGCCGCCTGATGGCCGAGCGGATCGAATACGACACTGTGAACCGCACCGTGTACGCCACCGGCAGCGTGCGGTTTCAGCGCGGCAACCAGTTCCTGCAGGCCAGCAAGCTGCGGTTCAACCTGATCGAAGGCCGCGGTGAGATGGAGGACGTCTATGGCGTGCTCGACCTCACCACCTCTGTTGTGGACCTCAATCCCGAGGTGCCCCCGGCCGAGCCCCTGGGGGCGCCGCCGCCACTGGCCTGCCCCACCGAGCTGCCGCCGATCCCGAACTGGCACCCCTACCCCTGGGCAGCCACGGCCTGGGCCGGCCAGACCACCAACGCCGGCTTCGGCGAAACCTTCGTCTTCCAGGGGGCCCTGCGCCAGGACTACCTGCTGGGCGCAGGACTGCAGCGACGCCTGCTCCAGGCCGGGCCCTTCGCCCTCGAACTCGATCTCAACCTGCTGGGGCACAAGGCAGCCGCCGAAAACAGCGCCGGCATCGCCGCCCAGAGCTTCGGGGAAATCACCGCAGGCATCGGTCTGCGGGCCTGGCTGCAGCCCTGGCTCAGCCTGGGCTTTGTGCAGGGGGTGAGCTTCAACACCAGCTTGAGCAACTTCGAGTGCGCCACCCGCGAGAACTGCGCCCAGCTGCTCAACTACCTCGCCTTCGAGGTGGAAGGGGCGTTCTCGCCGCAGTGGTCGGTGGTGGGCCGGATTCACCACCGCTCCGGTGCCTTCGGCCTTTACAGCGGGGTGCGGGAAGGCAGCAACGCTTACCTGATCGGCCTGCGCCATCGCTTCGGCAGCCAACCCGCCCGTGGTGCCGGCCCTCAGGCCGAGCTGCTGCCCCCCAAGGGCTGCCCCAACCGTGGCGCCGAGCCGCCCGAGCGGCCCCGCTCGCTGGCCGAGGCGCTGGAGCAGGTCGCGATGGGCGGCACCGCCCCCGCCGAACCCCAGGCCCCCGCCAAGCCCCAAGGCCCCACCGAGCCGGCTGCCGGAACAGGTGCCACTGCTGCGAACGGCACCGGCACGGCAACCACCACTGCTGGCCAGGCGCCACAGCGGCCCAGTTTCCGCACCATGCGCGCCCAGGAAGAGGAACGCCGCAAGGCGATCGCCGCCCTCACCGATCAACGCATCAGTGATGTGCAGGCGCGTGAAGGCCTGGCCTCCGAGCGCCGCTTCGGCGTTCCCGGGGGCGGCAACACCAGCGACGACAACAACAACAACGACTTCGGGCCCGCCAGGCCGCCCCAGGTGCGGCGGCTGGAGAGCAACCGCCGCCCGAACCTGGTGGACGGCACCCTCACCCGGCTGCGCTTCCAGGCCGCCCGCGCCGTGCTCACCGCCGAAGGCTGGCGGGCCGATCGGGCCAGCTTCACCAACGACCCCTTCACACCCGCCCAGTCGTGGATGGATGCCGACGACGTGCTGGCCGTGCAGGACGAGAACGGCGACACGGTGATCACCTCCCGCCGCAACCGGCTGATCCTGGAAGATCGCCTGCCGATCAACGTCACGAGCAGCACCCGCATCCGCAAGGAGCAGGAGGTGGAGAACCGCTGGGTGTTCGGCGTCGACAACGAAGACCGCGACGGCTTCTTCGTGGGCCGCCGCCTCAAGCCGATCGGCATCGGCCAGCGCGGCATCCTGGAGTTGGAGCCCCAGTTCCTGCTGCAACGCGCCTACGAAGGCACCACCAACAGCTACCCCCTGCCCGGCCAGCCCGCCGGGGCGGATGCCCAGTCGCAACCCAGCACCCTGGGCGATCTGTTCGGCCTTGAAGCGCGCCTGCAGGCGCCGGTGTTCGGCTTCGAGGCCGACCTCAACCTCGACATCTCCACCTTTGATCCCAGCAATTTCTCCAACGGCACCCGCAGTTGGGGCGAACTGGTGCGCCCGCTCAAGCTGCCGCTGCTGGGTGATGTGAAGTCACGCATCTTCGGCGCCTACCGCTTCCGCATCTGGAACGGAACCCTGGGCGAGCAGGACGTGTACTCCGCCTACGGCACCTCAATCGAACAGCGCGGCGTGCTGCCGCCGGTGGGCAACTTCAGCAACAGCTATTTCTGGCGGCTGGGCGTGGGCAACTACCAAAGCAACGAGTTCTTCGAGAACGGCGGCGAATCCCAGAACTTCGCCCAGCTGTGGCGCGGCAACGCCTTCGGCGCCATCAACAGTTCCATCACCCTCTGGCGCGGCCAGCCGCTGCCCTCCACCCCAGAAGGGGCGCTGCGCTATTCACCGGTGCCAATCGTGCCGGGCCTCACCTTCAACACCAACATCTCAGCGAGCCTCGCCTACTTCGGCGATGGCACCCGTCAGAACGTGTTCTCGCTCTCCGGCGGGCCCACGCTCACCCTGGGCCACTTCAGCCGGCCCTTCCTCGATTACACCCAGCTCACCGTCACCGGTGGCATCAGTGTGCGCGATGGCCTCAGCCCGTTCGCCTTCGATGCCGCCGTGGATCTGGGCACGGTGGGCATTGGCCTCACCCAGCAACTGGTGGGCCCGCTGGTGCTCGATGGCGGCATCGGCGTGAACGTGGATGCCAGCTCACCCAACTACGGCGAGCTCACCGGCTCGTTCGTTGAACTGCGTTGGCAGCGTCGCTCCTATGCCTTCAGCGTCTACTACAGCCCCTTTGAAGGGATCGGCGGCGTGCGCATCCGCCTGAACGATTTCGGCTTCAGAGGCACCGGCGTGCCCTTCGTGCCCTACCAGCAGCGGATGCGCGGCCACACCGGCGACGGCCTGTTCTGAGCGAGCGGTCCCGCCCGCTCAGAACCCGTTCAGGTAGGGCAGGCGGGCGACGGTGGCCACCAGGGCGTCGTCGTTGGCGAGCAGCTGGCCGGTGGCATCCCACTGGCCGGTGGTGAGCATCTGCCGCGGCCCGGGCGCCAGCTCCAGCGCCCACACCTGATCGCCGCAGCGCAGCTCGGCGGCCTGCACATCCAGCACAAAGGAGGCGGTGGGATGGGAGCTGGCATGGGCCTGGATGGCCAGCATCTGCTCATGGCCGCTGGTGAGGCAAGGCAGGCCAAGGGCCAGGCCGTTGCCGTGGAAGATTTCGGCGAAGCTCTCGCCGATCACCGCCCGCAGGCCCCAGCGCATCAGCGCCTGCGGCGCATGTTCGCGGCTCGACCCGCAGCCGAAGTTGCGGTTCACCAGCAGCAACCGGGCACCGCTGTGCTCGGGGCGGTCGAACGGATGGCTGCCGCCCAGCTCGCTGCGGTCGTCGGCGAACACCTGTTCCCCCAGGCCTTCGAAGGTGACGCACTTGAGGAAGCGGGCCGGGATGATCCGGTCGGTGTCGATGTCGTCGCCGGCGAGCACCACCGCGCGCCCTTCGACGCTGGGGATCGGTCCGATCGGGAAGCCGCTGGAGGTCACCGCGTCGGTGAGGGGGGGCAGGGAAGGGGAAGCGATCACGGCGTCAGGTGGTCATGGTGGGTCAGCTGGGTCAGCTGGGTCAGGTGCTCAGGCAGTGAGGGAAGGCTGGCGGGAGGCGGCGCTGGCACTGCGGCCGGTTTCGGCGAGCAGTTCACGCACGTCGGTGACGTGGCCGCGGACGGCGGCGGCGGCCACCATCGCCGGGCTCATCAGCAGGGTGCGGCCACTGGCGGAACCCTGACGGCCCTTGAAGTTGCGGTTGCTGGAGCTGGCACTGATCTGGCGCCCCTCCAGCCGGTCGGGGTTCATCGCCAGGCACATCGAGCAGCCGGGTTCACGCCACTCAAAACCGGCCTCGCGGAACAGCCGGTCGAGGCCTTCGGCTTCAGCGGCGCGGGCCACCTGCTCGGATCCCGGCACCACGAACGCCCGGATGCCCGCCGCCACGTGGCGGCCACGGGCCACCAGGGCGGCGGCGCGCAGGTCGCTGAGCCGGCCGTTGGTGCAGCTGCCGATGAAGCAGACATCCACCGGCAGGCCGGCGATCGCGGCGCCGGGGCTGAGGTTCATGTAGCGGTAGGCCTCCTCAGCGATCGGCCGCTCCTGGGGATCGAGCTGCTCGGGGGTGGGCACCGCTTCATCCACGCCGATGCCCTGGGCCGGCGTGATGCCCCAGGTGACCGTGGGCGACAGCAAGGAGGCATCGAAACGCACCTCGTCGTCGTAGCTGGCGTCGGCATCGCTGGCCAGGCTCGACCACCAGGCCACCGCCCGCTCCCAGGCAGTGCCGGAGGGGGCCATCGGCCGCCCCTCCAGGTAGGCGAAGGTGGTGGCATCGGGGTTCACGTAGCCGCAGCGGGCGCCGCCCTCGATCGCCATGTTGCAGAGGGTCATGCGCTCCTCCATCGACAGGGCCGCCACGGCGGGGCCGGCGAATTCATAGGCATGGCCGACGCCGCCCTTGACCCCCAGCACCCGGATCACGTGCAGGATCAGATCCTTGGCGTACACGCCAGGGGGCAGGGCGCCATCCACCCAGATGCGGCGCACGCGCAGCTTGTTCAACGCCAGGCTCTGGGTGGCGAGCACGTCGCGCACCTGGCTGGTGCCGATGCCGAAGGCGATCGCCCCGAAGGCGCCGTGGGTGGAGGTGTGGGAATCGCCGCAGGCCACGGTCATGCCGGGCTGGGTGAGGCCCAGCTCAGGGGCGATCACATGCACGATGCCCTGCCGGCCGCTGCCCAGACCGTGCAGGGGAATGGCGTGGGCGGCGCAGTTGCGCTCCAGATTCACCAGCATCTCCTCGGCCAGGGGATCGGCGAAGGGCCGGGCCTGGGAGGTGGTGGGCACAATGTGGTCCACCGTGGCGACGGTGCGCTCCGGGTGGCGCACGCCAAGCCCGAGATCCCTCAGCGCGGCAAACGCCTGCGGGCTGGTGACCTCGTGGATCAGGTGAAGGCCGATGAACAACTGGGTGGAACCACCCGGCAGTTCCGCCACGCGGTGGAGATCCCACACTTTGTCGTAGAGGGTGCCGGCGCTCACCGTTCGTCCCCATGTGTCAGAAGACACCCTAAAACCGAGGGGAGCGGGCGGTCGGCAGCGCCGATCTGCGGCAGGAAACGCGCACAGGGGTGCCGGCAACGGCTCGCCGGAATCAGGCGGGCGCGCTGAGTTGCAGCCGCAGGCGGTTGAGCGCCTCCCCGGCGGTGACGGCCTGGATCCAGGCGCGGCCCCTCGAGCTGCCGAAGCGCACCGCCTCGCTGCAGCTGCCCTGGGGGCCCGCCAGGCCAATGTGCACCAGGCCCACCGGCTTCTCGGCGCTGCCACCGCCCGGGCCGGCGATGCCGGTCACCGACACCGCCCAGCTGGCGCCGGTGCTGCGGCGCACCCCTTCGGCCATGGCCATCGCCACCGAATCGCTCACCGCACCGTGGCGGTCGAGCGCAGCGGCCGTGACCCCCAGCAGCTGTTGCTTGATCGTGTTGGCGTAAGCAATCACCCCGCCGAGGAACACATCGGAGGCACCGGGCACCGCCGCCAGGGCCGCGCCGATGCCACCGCCGGTGCAGCTCTCCGCCACCGCCAGGGTTTCCCCCCGGGCCCGCAGCAGCGCCAGCACCACCGAGGCCAGGCACTCCTCATCGGCGCCGAAGCAGAGTCGGCCGGTGCGGGCGCGCAGCTCCGCCTCCAGGGGCGCCAGCAGCGCCGCAGCCTCCGCAGGGCTGGCCGCCCGTGCCGTGAGCCGCAGTTTCACATCACCGGTGCCGGCATAGGGGGCCACGGTGGGGTTCTCGAGGGCCAGCAGATCAGCCACCTGCTCGGCCAGGGTGGATTCGCCGATTCCCCAGAACCGCAGCAGCCGGCTCTGGAAGCAGGCCCCCGCCAGGCCCTGTTCCTGCAACCAGGGCACGGCGCTCTGCTGCCACATCGGCCTCAGCTCGCTCGGTACCCCCGGGAAAGTGAGCACGGTGAAGCCGGGCTGGATCCGGCCTGCTGGCAGGGAGGCGGGCGGCGGGCTCCAGAGCATCCCCGGTGCAGTGCCGGTGGGGTTCGGCACCACGCGGGCGCCCTCGGGCAGCAGCGCCTGGCGGCGGTTGCTGGCGGCCAGCGGCCGTCCCCGGCCGGCCAGCTTGGCCTGGATGTCTTCCCACACCTGCGGCACCTCCACCAGCGGCGTGCCGAATGCCGCGGCGATCGCCTCGGTGGTGAGGTCGTCGGGGGTGGGGCCCAGGCCACCGGTGCAGATCAGCAGACGGCTGCGGGCCGCGGCCTCCCGCACCACCTGGATCAGCCGCTCGCGGTTGTCCACCACCACGGTCTGGCGGAAATGGGGAATGCCGAGGGCCGCCAGCTCTTCGGCCAGCCAGCGGGCGTTGCCGTTGAGGATGTTGCCGAGCAGCAGCTCGGTGCCGATGCAGAGCACTTCTGCGGTGGCAATGTCCCGCACCGGCCCCGAAGCTTCTGAGGACTCCCGCCCACGGCTGTCCGCTGACGCCAGGTTCGGGCCGCCGCCGGCTATTCCATCAACCCCGGCTGCAGCGAACGCTTCTTCCTGTTGCCTGCCTTCGGGTTCGTCCCTGTCGGCACCGCGCATTGGCTGAGAACGCATGGGTGATCTCCTCGGTGAGCGCATCGCTTCAACATCACCCCGGCAGGCCCCAGGGGCACTACCGGCGCTCAGCCGGGCCGGTTGCTGCCGTCACAGGGGGGCGACTCCGGCAGCTGGGCCTCAAGGTGGCTGCGCGACCCCATCACAGCACCGATCAAAATCGCAGTGGCGATCGCCAGCCAGAGGAAGCGCATTTCCACATTCGCGGCCACCAGCGCCAGGGTGGCCAGCCACTGGGTGAAGGCGTAGATCAGCAGCACCGTGCGGCGATGGCTGAAGCCGGCCCGCAGCAACCGGTGGTGCAGGTGGCGGCGGTCAGGATAAAAGGGAGAATGGCCCTCGCTGAGCCGGCCCATGATCACCGCCGACATGTCTGCCAGCGGCAACGACAGGATCAGCAGCGGAAACAGCAGGCTCACGGTGGTGAGCCCCTTGGCCGGCCCCACGATGCTGATCGCCGCCAGGGCGAAGCCGAGGAAGTAGGAGCCGCCATCGCCCATGAAGATGCGGGCGGGATTGAAGTTGTGGCGCAGAAAACCGAAGCAGGCCCCCGCCAGCGCTGCGGCCAGCAGCCCGGCGGCGCTCTGCTGCAGGCTGAAACTCACCGACAGCAGGCCGATCGCGGCGATGCCGCCCACGCCCGCCGCCAGCCCGTCGAGGCCGTCGATCCAGTTGATCGCATTGGTGATGCCCACCAGCCAGATCAGCGTGGCCAGCAGGCTCAGGGCATCAGGAAGCACAAGGCCATCAGGGCGTTGACCCAGCAGGCCAAACGGCAGATCGATGGCGCCGATGCGCACCCCCTGGCTCCAGACCACCATCGCCACGGCCACCTGACCGGCAAGCCGTGGCAGGGGCGGCAGGGCAAACAGGTCGTCCGCCAGACCGATCACGAAGAAACAGAGCGCGCCCGCCAGCGTCGTCCAGATCAGCTGGTCTTTGGCGGGTGAGAGGGTGCCAAACCCCCCCAGCGCCCAGATGCAGGTGAGCGCCAGCGAGAAGCCCAGCACCATGCCCACCCCGCCCAGCCGCACCATCGGGATGCTGTGCTGCTTGCGCTCATCGGGGGGGTCGAACAGGCCCCACCGCAGGCCAAGCCGCCGCACAAGCGGCACCACCAGCGCCGTGAGCAGGGCCGCGACACCGAAGGTGAGGAAGGCCGTGATGACCGGGTTGCGGAGAAGACTCACGACAGAGAAAGGCTTCTCGGCTGAAGGCTCGGGGCGTGGCTGGGAAGAGGGGACGGCTGCGCCGCTCTGGCCAACACGGGATGGTTCAGCACAGGGTGAGCCATGGGCCTGGTTGTCCTGGCGAGCAGCTTAGGGACGGGGCTTCCGCCTCAGACAGGCTGGGCCACGCGCACCGGGCCATAGAGAGGGAAGCGCGAGCACAGCGCCCGGACCCGCTCGCGACAGCGCAGTTCCACCACGGCGTCGTCGGGATGGAGCAGGCGATCGGCGATCACATCGGCCACTTCCACGAACGCTTCGGCATCGAAGCCGCGGGTGGTGAGCGCGGCGCTGCCGACCCGCAGGCCACTGGTGACGAAGGGCGATTCGGGGTCGAACGGCACCGTGTTCTTGTTGGCGGTGATGTTCACATCGCTCACCAGCAGATCAGCCACCTTGCCGGTGAGCCCGACTGAGCGCAGATCGAGCAGCACCAGGTGGTTGTCGGTGCCTCCCGACACCACCCGGACACCCCGCTCCATCAGCCGGGCCGCCATTGCCTTGGCGTTGACGACCACCTGCTGGCTGTAGGCGCGGAAGGCCGGCTGGAGGGCTTCACCGAAGGCCACCGCCTTGGCGGCCACCACGTGCTCCAAGGGGCCGCCCTGGCTGCCGGGAAAAACGGCCTTGTCGAACTGGCGACCGAAGGCGGCATCACCGGTGAGGATCAGGCCACCGCGGGGGCCGCGCAGGGTCTTGTGGGTGGTGGTGGTGACCACATGGCAGTGGGGGATCGGGCTGGGGTGCACACCTGCCGCCACCAGACCGGCGATGTGGGCCATGTCGGCCAGCAGGTAGGCGCCCACCTCATCGGCGATGGCGCGGAAGGCGGCGAAATCGATCGTGCGGGGGTAGGCGGAATAGCCGCAGATGATCAGCTTGGGGCGGTGTTCAAGCGCCAGCTCGCGGATGCTGGCGAAATCAAGCTGCTCGGTGTCGGGGGACACGCCGTAGTGCACAGCCTTGAACCACTTGCCCGACACGTTCACGGGAGAGCCGTGGGTGAGGTGGCCGCCGTGGGAGAGATCCATGCCCAGGATCGTGTCGCCCGGCTGCAGCAGGGCCAGGAACACGGCGAAGTTGGCCTGGGCGCCGCTGTGGGGCTGCACGTTCGCCCAGTCGGCGCCGAACAGCTGGCGGGCGCGGGCGATGGCCAGTTCCTCGATCGCGTCGACGTGCTCGCAGCCGCCGTAATAGCGCTTGTGCGGCAGGCCTTCCGCGTACTTGTTGGTGAGCACCGACCCCTGGGCTTCCATCACGGCCCGGGAGGTGAAGTTCTCGCTGGCGATCAGCTCAAGATGGTTCTGCTGCCGCTCCTGCTCCTTGCCGATCAAGGCGGCGATGGCGGGATCGCCGCTCGCCAGGGAATGGTTGAGGGCCTCGCCGCTGGAGTCCGTCATTGATCGGTGCGCCGCCTGATGGAACTGATCGTAGGAAATCGACCCGCCCACAGGGCTGCTGGCGCGGAAGCGCAAAAAAAACCGCCCGGAAGGGCGGTGGAAGGAATCAACACTGTGAACCGTTGAAAGCGCGCCTGGAGAGATTCGAACTCCCGACCCTCTGATCCGTAGTCAGATGCTCTAATCCGCTGAGCTACAAGCGCTTACCCCCACATTCTCACCGCACGGAGGGCCCTTCCGTCAACAGGCCCGGGGCCGGGGGCCACAATCGATGCAGCTTCCTGCGGCGGCTCTCCGCTCAAACCCCATGCCGATCCGCTGGTACGGCCCCGCCGACCCCGCCGACCCCACCTACCGCCACTTCGAGCGGATCGTGAACCTCACCCTGCACGGCATGGCGTTCGCGGCCATCAACAGCGGTCTGTGGGTGGTGCAGGGTCTGCGTCACCCCTGGAACCATCTGGGTTGGCTGAGCGTGGGCTGGGGAAGCCTTTGGCTGGTGCACCTGCTGGTGGTGCTGAGCCAGCGGCCAGCCGCCACCGATGGCGCTACACCATGAACAGCACCCCTCGCCCCCTGTGGCCATGACGCTCCCGGCCACCGAGATCGAAGACCTCCGCCAGGCTCTCGCCGAGCGGCTTTATCTGCAGATCGCCGGCTGGCACCTGTATCTGGGCGATGCGGGCCTCGACGGCCCCCTGGCGATCGAGTGCGCCGCCCGGCTCGACCAGGGGACCGAAGTGTGCGCCCGCCAGGCGCTTGAGGCGGTGCAGGTGCCGATCGGCGGAGGCTCCAGCCGCCTGCCGTTGGCGCGGCTGATCCCGCCGGGGCAACTGCGCGATCTCGAGGATGTGCTCGAAGGCTTCAGCCACTGATTCAGCCACTGAAGTTCGGCGACAAGCCGGGCGCAAAGGCAAGGCTGCGAATAGGGTTGCAGCCACCGCAGGCGCTGGATGCTGGTCATCGAGGTCACCAACGCCCGCGAGGTGGTCCGCCAGCGCATCGGCCGTCTGGGCGGGCGGTTGATCGGCAAGGTGGTCGATGCCGAAGCCCAGGTGGAAAAGGCGTTGATCCAGGAACTGGAAACCGCTTTCCGCGAGTTCGGCATCGAAGCCCGCATCTTCTCGATTGACGGGCCCACGATGGTGGGCCGCAGCCACATCGAGGTGCCCGTTCAGGTGCGAGAGGAACGGCAGGTGCGGCTCAAGAGCGGCGCCTGAGCCGCTGCAGCACCTGCTGGCTGAGCTGGCGGGCTTCCGGCACTCCGGCGGATGTGGCCAGCGCTCCGTACAGGGAAAGCGCCACCGCCGTGCTGAAGCCGCACTGCAGCAGCCCGCCCAGCAGCCCCACCGGCCAGTTCACCGCCCAGGAGAGCCACCAGGCCGCCAGGCCCGCCACCGCAGCGGCCCCCAGCAACAGCAGGCTGTCGAGGCCCCAGCGGCGCAATGGCAGGGCGCCCAGGCTGCGCTGAAGGGCCAGCAGCAGGCCCAGGCAGGTGACCAGGTTCACCGCCACGGTGGCCAGCACCAGCCCGGGAGCCCCGAAGTTGAGCGCCGGCAACTGCAGGCCCCAGGGGGTGGGGCCACCCACCAGGGTCCAGTCGAACACCACATTCAGCCCGATGCCCAGCACCGAGAAGCGGAACGGGGTGTTGCCGTCGCCCAGCGCATAGAACACCCGCACCAGCACATCACGGCCCAGGTAAGCGGGCATGCCCAGCCCGTAGGCCATCAGCAGGCCGGTCACCATGGCGGCGGCGCCCGAATCGAAGGCGCCGCGCTGGTACACGAGCACCACAATCGGGCCGGCCAGCGCCACGAACAGGGCACCGAGCGGCAGCATGCTGGCGGTGGAGAGCATCAACCCCTGGCGGATGCGGGCGGTGAGGGCCGGGCGATCTTCCGGCGCGGTGAGCCGCGCGAACACCGGCAGCAGCGGCACCAGCAGCGCATTGGAGAGCAGGCCCAGCGGCGTCTGCACCAGCAGGTTGGCGTAGCCCAGGCCGGCAGCGGCGCCCAGGATGCCGGAGGCGAAGAACAGATCGGTGAACACGTTGATCTGCAACATCCCGGAGGAGAGGGTGGCCGGCGCCATCACCTTGAGCACCTCCTGCACGCCGCTGTCGCGCCAGTCCCAGACCAGCCGCAGCTGGCCCAGGCCCTGCCTGGCCAGGGTGGGCAGCTGAATCAGCCACTGCAGAACAGCGCCCAGCAGGGTGGAGCCGGCCAGCACCGCCCCGCCGATCAGGGCGTGCTGCGGCAATCCGATGGCGGGGCCCAGATGCCACCACAGCAGACCCAGACCACCGATCACCGCCACGCTGGAGAGCAGCGGGCTCACCGATGGCAGCCAGAACTCATCGGCCGCGTTGAGGGCACCGAAGCCGAGGCCGATCAGCCCGGCGAAGAGCGCCATCGGCGCCATCCAGCGCAGCTGCTGCACAGCATTGGCATGGATGTCCGGCGGCAGCGCCGGGCCCAGCAGGGTGATCAGGGGATTGGCGGCCACCAGCAGGATCAGCGTCACCACGATCAGTGCCAGCGCCACCAATGTGTTGATCGCCGCGAGCACATGGGCGCCCTGATCACGCGGCCGGCGGGCCAGCACGCTCACCATGGCACTGTGAAACGGCCCGTTGATCCCGCCCAGCAGGATCAGCATGAACCCTGGCAATACGTAGGCGTAGTTGTAGGCGTCATAGGCGGCGCCCACCCCAAAGGCGGCGGCGATCACCTGCTGCCGCACCAGACCAGCCACCTTGCTCAGCGCCGTGGCCACCGCCACCACCAGGGCGATGCGGCGCAGGGATTTCACCATCCGGTATCGACCGCAGGCCCATTCGTTCGGCTGATTCTCCACCGCGTCCCCCCACCCCATGCCAACAGCTCCTGCAGCCGCCGCATCCACCCCGGAGGCAGCCGCCACCGTGCTGCGCTTCGAACCGTTCGTGGAGGGAATCCTGCTGCGGCGCTACAAGCGC
The DNA here is from genome assembly GCF_024346375.1 of Synechococcus sp. ATX 2A4. Taxonomy (GTDB): domain Bacteria; phylum Cyanobacteriota; class Cyanobacteriia; order PCC-6307; family Cyanobiaceae; genus MW101C3. The sequence continues at coordinate 24,674 of NZ_JAGQCV010000011.1, forward strand.
TTCATGGCCGATGTGGAGCTCGCCGATGGCGCAGTGGTAACGACCCACTGCGCCAACACCGGCCCGATGAACGGGGTGCTGATCCCCGGCGGCCGGGTGCGGCTGCGCCACGATCCCCGGCCTGAGCGCAAGCTGGCCTGGACGTGGGAGCAGGCGGAAGTGCCCAGCGCCGACGGCTCTCCCTGCTGGGTGGGCGTCAACACCGCCTTGCCGAACCGGCTGGTGCGCGCCACGATTGACGCCGGCCTGCTGGAGCCCTGGCTGGGGCCAATCGGGGCGATCCGCGCGGAGGTTCCCTACGGGCGCGGGCGCCGCAGCCGCATCGATCTGCTGCTCACGCCCGCCGAGGGGGCCGCTGATTCCCGCATGATTTATGTGGAAATCAAGAACACCACCTGGAGCCGCGGTTCCCTGGCCCTCTTTCCGGACACGGTTACAGAGCGGGGCCAGAAGCACCTCGAAGAGCTGACCGACCTGGTGCCGGAGGCCCGCGCCTTGCTCATCCCTTGCCTCAGCCGCAGCGATGTGAATCGCTTCGCACCAGGCGACTCTGCCGATCCCCGCTACGGAGAGCTCTTCCGCACGGCCCTGGCGGCCGGGGTTGAGGTGCTGCCCTGCCGGTACGACTTCCGGGAAGACGGGGTCACATGGCTGGGCACTACACCGGTGCTGACGCACGAGGATTCAGGCGACACATCCTCTTGTCTTTGAGCGATCTGTAGCCGTCGACACCACAAGAACACGCGTCAGAAAGGAAGTTTGGCGGCCAGGGACGCGCTTCCGAGCGTCATCCACTTCCGACACCCTCCTGGTCTTTTCCTACATGACCATTGCAACCCAAGCCCCTCGACAACGGCGCCCCAAGCGGCTGTCAGAGGCGAGCCTGCTCGAAGCTCCCCCACTGCTGCTTCATCGCATCAGGGGGATGAGCAATTCCCGCACCCTCACCTGGATGGCCTGCGTTCCGCTGGCTCTCTTCGGTCTTGGTGTGTTCAACCTTTCGGCCCATGCCGCCGACCTGCCTGAGCTCACCCCGGCCTTCCTGGCCAACAACATGTTCCTGTTCGTGTGCGCCGTTCTGGTGATCTTCATGAACGCCGGTTTCGCCATGGTGGAAGCCGGAATGTGTCGCCAGAAGAATGCCGTCAACATCCTGGCAAAGAACCTGATCGTTTTCGCCCTGGCGGTGACGGCCTACTGGTTCATCGGCTACAAGATCATGTACAACGCCGACTGGGTCATCCCCGGAGTGCTCAAGTTCGGTGGAGTTTTCTTTGATCCCACAGTCACCCCTGAGATGGTGACCGATGGCGCGCTCGTTCCCAGCATCGACTTCCTCTTCCAGGCAGCCTTCGCAGGCACCGCCGCCACGATCGTGTCGGGGCTGGTTGCAGAGCGCATCAAGTTCGTCGAGTTCGTGATCTTTTCACTGGTGCTTGTTGGCATCCTCTACCCCATCTCCGGCTCCTGGCAGTGGAATTTCCCCGACGATGCCGGTGCGGGTGGCGGCTGGCTGAACTCGCTCGGCTTCATTGACTTCGCTGGCTCCACTGTTGTCCACAGCTTCGGCGCCTGGGCTGGAGTGGTGGGTGCCGTGCTGCTTGGCCCCCGGATCGGTAAATTCGCTGGTGACAAGACCCAGGCCATTCCGGGTCACAACCTCTCGATTGCAACCCTGGGCTGCCTGATTCTCTGGATCGGCTGGTACGGCTTCAACCCCGGCTCCTGGCTGTCCATGGCTCCGGAAGTTCCCTACATCGCCGTCACCACCACGCTCGGTGCAGCCGGCGGTGGTATCGCCTCCACCATCGTCAGCCAGTTCACCTCCGGTAAGCCCGACCTCACCATGACCATCAACGGCATTCTTGCCGGTCTGGTGGGTGTGACCGCCGGTTGTGATGGCTTCTCCATGCCTGCCTCCTGGGTGGTTGGCTTCATTGCCGGCGTCATCGTGGTCTTCTCGGTGTCCTTCATCGACAGCCTCAAGATCGACGATCCCGTCGGTGCCTTCTCCGTGCACGGCACCTGCGGCATCTGGGCCACCCTGGCTGTTGGTCTGTTCAACACCGACAAGGGTCTGCTCACCGGCAATGGCTTCGGCCAGCTCGGTATCCAGATCCTGGGCGTTGTGGCCATCGGTCTGTTCGCCATTGTGAGCTCCTGGATCGTCTGGTCCGTGCTCGGCGCCCTCAGCGGCGGCATCCGGGTCACGGAAGCCGAAGAAGTCGAGGGTCTCGACATCAGCGAGCACGGCATGGAGGCCTATCCCGATTTCGCCTCCACCTCCAGCTGATCTTCGTTTCCACTGAGGCGCCCCGGCCTGAGCCCGCGCCCTCCGCCCACGGCTCACGCCGTGGGTTTTTTTTCGTCAATGGCCCGGGCCCGCCCATAGAGTCGTCATTGATGTGGGGCGATGCCGTGGACACCCGTGCCTTCAAGCGCTCGCTGCACCATTCAGAGCGCTACAACCGCCGCGGCTTCGGGCGGGCTGAAGAGGTGGCAGGCAGCCTTGAGCAGGCCTACCAGAGCGCGTTGATCGCCACGATCCGTGAGCAGGGCTACGAGCTGCGCCACGGGCGCCTCACGATCAAGCTGGCCGAGGCCTTCGGCTTCTGCTGGGGCGTGGAGCGGGCGGTGGCAATGGCCTACGAAACGCGCCGGCACTATCCGAGCGAGCGGATCTGGATCACCAACGAGATCATCCACAACCCCTCGGTGAACGACCATCTCCGCCAGATGAACGTGCAGTTCATTCAGGTGGAGGAAGGGGTCAAGGATTTTTCCGAGGTGGGCACCGGGGATGTGGTGATCCTGCCGGCCTTCGGCGCCACGGTGCAGGAAATGCAGCTGCTCAATGAGCTGGGCTGCCACATCGTCGACACCACCTGCCCGTGGGTGTCGAAGGTATGGAACACGGTGGAGAAGCACAAGAAGCAGGCCTTCACCTCAATCATTCACGGCAAGGTGAAGCACGAGGAAACGCTCGCCACCAGCTCCTTCGCCGGCACCTACCTGGTGGTGCTCGACACCGCTGAAGCCCAGATGGTCTGCGATTACATCCTCGGGCGGGGCGATCGCACGGCCTTCATGGAACGCTTCGCCAAGGCCTGCTCGCCGGGCTTCGACCCCGAGCGCGACCTCGACCGGGTGGGGGTGGCCAACCAGACCACCATGCTCAAGAGCGAAACCGAGGACATCGGGCGCATGTTCGAGCGCACGATGCTGGCCCGCTACGGGCCCACCGCTCTCAACGACCACTTCCTGGCCTTCAACACGATCTGTGATGCCACCCAGGAGCGGCAGGACGCCATGTTCTCGCTCGTGGACGAACCGCTGGATCTGCTGGTGGTGATCGGCGGGTACAACTCCTCGAACACCACGCACCTGCAGGAAATCGCCATCAGCCGCGGCATCCGTTCCTTCCACATCGACACGCCCGAACGGATCGGCCCCGGCAACCGCATTGAGCACAAGCCCCTGGGCGGCGAACTGGAGAGCGTGGCCCCCTTCCTGCCGGAGGGGCCGCTGAAAGTGGGGATCACCTCCGGTGCCTCCACCCCCGACCGGGTGGTGGAGGATGTGATTCGTCACCTGATGGAGCTGTGCGAGCCCTGAGCAGCGGTGCCAGCGGCGTCAGCGCCGGGAACGGCAGCGCGCAGGGGCAGCAACCAGTTGCTTGGCCTGCCACAGGGGCATCTCAGCTTGCTGTCACATCGGCTGCCTACCAGCCGGACGCCGCGATTTACGGTTGCCTGTGACAACCAGAAACAGTTCATCCACTCCGGCCTCCGGTAGGTCCAAACCTTTGACCTTCACCCAGCCCCGCCACCTCTCCGCCGCTGTTGTGCCCACTTCCCAGTTACGCAATGGGGAGGATGCGCGCATCCGGTGCTACACGAGCGTCTTCGCCGATCTGATGGAAATGCGTGCGGAGCCACGCACCGTTGCCACCTACCTCGACCACCACGACGGCTGGTTTCGCCGCTGTGCGGCGCCCATGCAGGTGCTGCCGCTCGGGCATAACGGCTACGCCCTCACCCTCGGACGCTTCGGCAACTTCGGCTTCGAGGTGGAGCCCACGATCGGGCTGGAGCTGCTGCCCCAGAGTGAAGGGGTCTACCGGATCGTGACGATCCCCCTGCCGGAAGGCGACCCCGCCCTGCAGCAGATCTACGACGTCGCCTTCAACGCCTCGCTGCAGCTTGAGCGCGGCGAAGGCGATCAGGCCCTCTCCACCATGGTGCGTTGGACGCTCGATCTGAGCGTGTGGATCCGGCTGCCCGCGGTGATCGGGCTGCTGCCCGAAGGACTGGTGCAATCGAGCGGCGATCACCTGCTGCGCCAGATCGTGCGGCAGATCTCCCGCAAGCTCACCTGGAAGGTGCAGGAAGATTTCCACGCCACCCACCAGCTCACCTGCCCGCCCCGGCGCAAGGCACGCTTCTGAGCACCAGGCTCACGGCCCAGTCCTTCTGCCCGCACCTGCTCGCCCAACCCTGATGGCTGGACGAGTCCATCAGAACGAGGGGGCCGATTCGCCTGATCGGCCTCTGTGCAGGCTTAGCGGCTGGGGCTCTGTGCAGGCTTAGCGACGCGGGCTTTGTGCGGGCCTCAGCGGCTCGTCCAGATCTTGTTGACGATCTGCATGCCGCTGACCGCCTGCCACAGAAACAGCGACATGACGGTCATGTTGAGGCCCACATGCGCCTTGCGGGCGAGCATGTTTCCCTTCTGCATGGCCGGAGCGAAGGCGGCAGCCACGGCGATGAGGCTCACCATGGCGATGCCCGCCAGCAGGTGCGGCCCCACGAACAGCTTGCCGTTGTTGATGTAGGTGACGGCCATGCCGCCGAAGCTGCCGAGCACCATCAGCGCCAGCACCAGGCTGCCGATCTGAAAGTGGCGCTGGGCGAACTTGCCCTTGATCAACTCCTTGCGCTGTTCGGGTTCAGCGGTGCGGGTCTTCTTCGCCTTCACCCCCAGATAGAGGGCGTAGCCGAAGAGCGCCAGCAGCGCCCACATCAGCAGGGGATGCAGGAAGTTGAGATTGAAGGCCAGGGCGTCCGGCATCGAAGTGAGAACGGTGACGCTGCGAAGCTACAACTCACGGTGACGTCCCGTCCGTTCAGTGGAGAAAGTGACGACGTCCGGTGGTGACCATCGCCAGGCCGAGCTCATCGCAGGCCCGGATCGAATCGCCATCCCGGAGGCTGCCGCCCGGCTGGATCACCGCCGTGATGCCCTGGCGGGCAGCCAGGCGCACGGTGTCGTCGAAGGGGAAGAAGCCATCGCTGGCCAGCACCGCCCCCCGGGCCGCCTCTGCAGAGGCCTCAAGCGCGAGCCGCGCCGATCCCACCCGGTTCATCTGACCCGCACCGATGCCGAGGCTGGTCCCATCGCGCGCCACCACAATCGCGTTGGAGCGCACATGGCGCACCAGCCGCCAGGCAAAGCGCAGATCCTCCAACTCGCTCGCCGTCGGCGCCCGGCCCGTCACCACCTGCCACCCGGCTTCGTCCACCGGCTGATCGTCGAGGTCCTGCTGGAGCAGCCCGCCGAGCACGCTGCGCCACTGGTGGCGGGGGGCCCGGGTGATCGCTGCCGCATCGAGCTCCAGCAGGCGCAGGTTGGCCTTGGCGCCCAGCTGCTCGCGGGCCTCGGGGCTGTAACCCGGTGCCACCACGCACTCCAGGAACAGGCCGGTGAGCAGCTCGGCAGCCGCCTGATCCACCGGCGTGTTGAGCGCCACGATGCCGCCGAAGGCCGAGGTGCGATCGGCATCGAGGGCCCGCCGCAGGGCCATCGCCCCATCGGCGGCGACCGCCACGCCGCAGGGATTGGTGTGCTTCACCACCACGGCGGCCGGCGCGTCAGCGGCGGTGCCCTGCGCCAGGTCGGCGTAGCCGAACTCCCGCACGGTGGCGAGGGCGGCTTCGAGATCCAGCAGGTTGTTCATGCTCAGCTCCTTGCCCTGCAGCTGGCGCGCCGCGCCCCAGCCGGCGGCGGGAGCGGAAAACCAGGACGCCTGCTGATGGGGATTTTCTCCGTAACGCAGGGTCTGCTGAAGCGGCAGCTCGATGGCCAGCGGTTGGGCCGGCGCGGCGGCCTCCAGGCGGCGTTCCAGCCAGGCGCTGATGGCCGCGTCATAGGCGGCGGTGTGGCGGAAGGCCTCCAGGGCCAGGCGCCGGCGCAGCGCGACGTCGAGCGCGCCGGCCGCAAGGGCGGCCAGGAACGGCTCGTACTGGGCCGGGCTGGTGAGCACGGCCACGGCGGCATGGTTCTTGGCGGCGGCGCGCACCATCGCCGGGCCGCCGATGTCGATCGTTTCCACCGCGGTTTCCCAGCTCACGGCCGGATCGGCCACCGTTTCACGGAACGGATAGAGGTTCACCACCACCACATCGATCGGGGGGATGCCCTGGGCTTCGAGGTCGGCCTGGTGGGCGGCATCATCGCGGCGGGCCAGGATGCCGCCGTGGATGCGGGGGTGCAGGGTCTTGACCCGGCCACCAAGGATTTCCGGGGAGCCGGTGTGCTCCGCCACCCGCGTGACCGGCAGGCCCGCCGCCGCCAGCACCGCGGCAGTGCCGCCGCTGGAAAGCAGAGAGAAGCCATGGCTGTGGTGGAGGGTGTGGGCCAGCGCCACCACGCCCTGTTTGTCCGACACACTCAGAAGCGCCGTGGGTGCCATGTCGATCGAGACGCGATTGCCACAACCTACGCAGCAACCCCCCGTTTTTTTCCGCCCCCACCCCTCCAATGCCTACCGATCAGCGTGCCCACGGACCTGCCGAGGCGAAGCAACGGCTGGTGCTGCTGCACGGCTGGGGCGCCGATGCGGATGATCTGATCGATCTCGGCCAGGAGCTGGCTGGTCCCGCCATTGGCCTGGTGGGGCTGCGGGCCCCCGAACCCCATCCACAGGGCATGGGTCGCCAGTGGTACGACCTGCAGAATCCGCTCTGGCCTGAGCTGGTGGCTGCGGCCAGGCGATCGCTGCGGCTTCGCCTGCTGGAGTTGGGCGAACAGGTGCCGCTGGAGCACACAGTGGTGCTGGGCTTCTCCCAGGGCGCCGCAATGGCGGTGGATGTGGCGAGCAGCCTGCCACTTGCGGGCGTGATTAGCTGCAGCGGCTATCCCCATCCAGACTGGCAACCCTCAGGCCGCCTGCCTCGGGTGCTGCTCACGCACGGCCGCGAGGACCCGGTGGTGCCCTACGCCGCCAGCGAGCGGCTGGTGCAGTTGCTGCAGGGCGCCGGCGGGGAGGCCGAACTGCTGGGCTTCAGCGGCGGGCACAGCATCGATCCGGCACTGTTTCCGCAGCTGCGGGCGTTCCTGAAGGACCAGCTCGGCGGTGCACCGGCCTGAGCAGGTCCTGGGGTTGGGGCCTTGCGGCCAGAGTTCTGGAGTTGAGGCCGTGGCTGCAAGGGTTCGCTAGGGCCATCACGGGGAGGCCAGCCCTTGGGGGCGGCCTTCCCGCAGAGGAAATCAGACGAAGGCGTATTCGTACTCTTCCATTTCTTCCCAGTCGTCGGCGGCGCCGGATTCGATGCCGGCGAACAGGTTTTCTTCGCCGATCTCATCGACGATCAGACGCAGGGAGGGGAACAGGAAGTGGTTCTCTTCGGCGTACTGGGCGCTGAACAGGCCCTTTTCGCCCCAGAAGAAGCGATCGGTGGTGTGCTCGTTGCGGCGCACGTTGAGCAGAGCCGGCGGCACCAGCGCGGATTCGGCAATGAAGCGCCGGGCGGCCGTGACCGGTTTGTGTTCACCGGTTTCGAGGTTGTGGGTGGGCACATGGGCCAACACACGCTGACCGGCAAGACGACGGCGGCTGATCCGCTTGCGCTTCTTCGACATGGAACGACTCCCGAGGGGGAGGAAAGTGAGGATGGGTTTTGTGGCTTGCCAAGGCGAGCCACGTTGAGTGCGCACCCGTAGCGGGTGCGGGGAACGACCAAAACAAGGCCGTCCGGGAGCAGGGGTGTGCAGTGCGGCCTGCTGCCAGGCCGCGCCCGAACACAACGCGGATAACGACGCGGCGCACCCGAGCGGGGCGCCGAACAGCAGAGGGACGATTCAGCCTCTGCTGTAGCCTCGATTGCAAGGGAAATGCAACCGGTGCCGCCGATACCTCCGCAGTGCCATCCGCTCCCGGACAGCGAAGTATTGGTCGATACGTAAATCTTAAGCCTTTTTCCGAAATCCGCATCATCGGATCGCAATTTCTTTCGGCAACCCGTCCGTTCCAGTGCTGATGGAGGTTTCTGCGCGCTTCACGGCCTTCCTGACCCATCAGCTGGATCAGTTCTCCGATCGCTCTGACCTCCATTCCCTGGTCGTTTACCTCGCCATGACGCGCCAAGGCGGCAAGCCGGGCCTGGTGCCGGTGGGCCATTGGCCACCCAGTGCCACCGCGCTCCCCCCCGTCGATGAAGACCGCAGCCTGCAGCTGCCTTGCCCGGAGCGCCGCTGGCTGCCGTTGCGCCGCGAGCAGCTCCTGCTCGGTGCCATCCGGGTGGAAACGGCCTCCCTGCCCTGGTCACCCACACTCACGCCACGGCTGCAGGCCACAGCCCAGGCGGTCACCGAAGTGCTCTGCCTCGATCTGGAGGAGCAACGGCTCACCCGCCAGCTGAAGCGGAACCAGGAGGATCTGCGGCTGCTGGTGCACCAGCTGCGCAACCCGCTCGCCGCCTTGCGCACCTTCGGCAAGCTGCTGCTCCGTCGCCTGGAGGGCGACCCCGACAACCGCTCCCTGGTGGAAAACCTGCTGGCGGAAGAGCAGCAGCTCAACCGCTACGTGGAGGCGATCGACGGCCTGATCGAGCGGCCCCTGATCGGCCCCGGCAGCCTGGATCCCCAGCCCCTGCTGCTGCCGCCCTCCCTGAGTTCGGGCCAGCCCCAGGCGCTGGCGGAGCGCCTCGATCCCCTGCTGAAACGCGCCGCCGCCACGGCCTCGCTTCAGGGCCGCCGCTGGCTGGGCTGCGAGGCGCTGCCCCAGTGGTTCGGCGATAGCGGCGCCGTGGCCGAGATCGTGGCCAACCTGCTGGAGAACGCCTTTCGCTACTGCCCACCCGGCGCACCGATCGGCCTGGCGGTGGGCCATGCCCCCGGCGACGGCGAGCGGCCCCGGCTGATCATCTGGGACGGTGGGGCGCCGATCGCCGCGGCCGAACGGGAAGCGGTCTTCGAGCGCGGCAGACGGGGGGCACAGGCGGCCGGTATGGCCGGGACGGGCCTCGGGCTCACCCTGGCGCGGGCACTGGCCCGCAGCCTGGGTGGCGATCTCACCCTGCACATCCCGCCGCAGGCGCTGGATGCCGCCCTGCCTGCCGCGGGCAATGCCTTCTGCCTGCAGCTGCCCGCCAGCACCGCGCCCGCCGTGGGGCGGCTCAGGCCAGCGCCAACGCCACTGCCATAACTCCAAGCGCCACGGCTTCGCACCACTCCACGCAGGCGCCGTAGGTGTCGCCGCTGTGGCCACCCAGGCGCCGCCCCAGCAGCCAGGGAATCGCCAGCGCAGGCGCCAGGCCCAGGCCGCCGAGGCCGCCCAGACCCACCGGCCCGGAGGCCAGGGCCAGCAGCAGCAGCAGCGGCAGGGAGGGCAGCAGTTCGCGGCCCAGGCCGCGCCAATGCTGGCGATGAAAGCCAGCCGTGCCGCCGCTGGCCTGCCGCAGATAGGGAAAGCATTGAATGGCAACCAGCGGGGCGAGACGGCCCCACACCGCCGCCCAGATCAGCGCCAGGGCCACCAGCGGCGCCGGGGCCACCTCGGCGAGGGTGAGCAGGCCGGCAGCACGCACCAGCAGCCATTGCGCGAAGGCGGCCACGCCGCTGGCGCCCACCCGGCTGTCGTCCATCGCCTCCAGTGCCCGCTCCCCTGCCGCCAGGCCGTCGGCGGTGTCCATCACCCCATCGATGTGAATCCCGCCGCTGACGCTGATGCCGCAGACCAGCACCAGGGCCACCTGGGCCGCCGGGGGCAGCCAGCCATCGGTGAGGGCCCAGAGCAATGCCTGCAGACCACCGAGCACGGCGCCGATCCAGGGCCCGAAGCGGGCGATGCGCTCGAAGCTGGGCTGCACCCCCGGCCAGGCCGGCAGCACGCTGTAGAAGATCCAGGCGCCGGCGAGCTCCTGCCACCAGGCCGGCGCGGCGGATGGAGATGGCGAACGGGAGGGCACGGGCCGCAACGCGACGGAAGGGAGCACCTAGGTTCGTCCCCCGTGCGCGCTGACGCCGTGAACCGCTCCGCCCCCGAGGCTGCCGGGCCTGAGGCCGAGGCGCCGTTCCGCTTTGAGGTGTCCCACCGCTGCAGCCACAGCCACGCCCGCTGCGGCAGCTTCCACACCCCCCACGGGGTGGTGGACACGCCGCGCTTCATGCCGGTGGGCACCCTGGCCACGGTGAAGGGGGTCACCCCCGAGCAGCTGCGCGCCACCAACGCCCAGATGGTGCTGGCCAACACCTATCACCTGCATCTGCAACCGGGTGAGCAGGTGGTGGCGGAAGCGGGCGGCCTGCATCGCTTCATGGGCTGGAGCCGACCTTTGCTCACCGATTCAGGCGGCTTCCAGGTGTTCAGCCTGGGGGCGATCAACACGATCAACGACGACGGCGTGGTGTTCCGCTCCCCACGCGACGGCGCCCGCATCACGCTCACGCCGGAGCGGTCGATGGAGATCCAGATGGCGCTGGGGGCGGATGTGGCCATGGCCTTTGACCAGTGCCCCCCTTATCCGGCCAGTGAAACCGATGTGGCGGAAGCCAACCGGCGCACGCATCGCTGGCTGGAACGCTGCATCACCCACCACAGCCGGCCCGATCAGGCCCTGTTCGGCATCGTGCAGGGGGGAACCCATGCCCATCTGCGCGAAGAATCGGCGCGGGCGGTGGCGGCAATGGGCCTGCCCGGCATCGCCATCGGGGGGGTGAGCGTGGGCGAACCGGTGGAGGCGATGCATCGCATCGTGCGCCAGGTGACGCCGCTGTTGCCGGACGACCGGCCGCGCTATCTGATGGGGGTGGGCAGCTACCGCGAGATGTCGATCGCGGTGGCACAGGGAATTGATCTGTTCGACTGCGTGCTGCCCACCCGGCTGGGCCGGCACGGCACCGCCCTGGTGGGAGGCGAGCGCTGGAACCTTCGCAATGCCCGCTTCCGCCATGACCACACCCCGCTTGATCCCAGCTGCCCCTGCCCGGCCTGCGCCCACCACAGCCGCGCCTACCTCCACCACCTGATCCGCAGCGACGAACTGCTCGGGCGCATCCTGCTCAGCCTCCACAACCTCACCCAGCTGCTGCGCTTCACCGGGGCCATGGCGGCGGCGATCCGGGAGGGGTGTTTTTCAGAGGATTTCGCTCCGTGGGAGCAGGGATCTCCGGCGGCGCACACGTGGTAGCGTCCGATCCACACAGGTTTCCAAGGCCCGAGATGCCTTTCTCCATGCTCTTCGCCTTCGCGACTGCCAACACTGCGGCGGGCTCCACCCTGGCCCAGCTTCCGGAGGCTTATCAGGCCTTCGGTCCCTTGGTGGACATCCTGCCGATCATTCCCCTGTTCTTCCTGCTGCTGGCCTTCGTCTGGCAGGCCTCGGTGGGCTTCCGCTGATCAGCTTCTGCTGACTGTCTTTCGCTGCTAGCGGTAGCTCGGGTCCCGTTCGCTTCAGCGGCGCTCCTGGATCACCGCCCAGGCGAAGGCCGGCAAGGCCAGCATCCGCCGCCAGCGAGCGGGTTCCTGGATGAGGCGGAACAGCCATTCCAATTGCAGGGTGCCCATCCAACGGGGCGCCCTTTTTTTGACGCCGGCCCAGACATCGAAGCTGCCGCCCACCCCCATCCACAGCCCGGAGTGGCCGTGGTGGACTCGTTGAATCCAGGTTTCCTGGCGGGGCACCCCCAGCGCCACCAGCACCAGATCGAGCTGGGCGCTGTGCAGGGCGTGCTCCAGGCCCGGCCAGGCTTCCGGCGCCTGGTAACCGTGGATCGTCAACACCAGCTGGAGCGCCGGCAAGCGCCGGCGCAGGTGCTCGCTCAGCGCCGCCATCACCTCCGGGCTGGCCCCCACCAGCGCCACCCGCCAGCCGGCCTCGGCGGCCTGCTGCAGCAAGCGATCCGCCAGCTCGATGCCCGGCGTGCGCCGCACCCGATGCCCCTGCCGCCGCAGGGCCCACACCACGCCGGCGCCATCGGGAATCACCAGCTCGGCGGCATGGATCACCGCGCCCAGCTCCGGCTGCTCCAGGGCGGCCATGGTCATCTCGGCATTGAGGGTGACGATCTGGCCGCCGCCAGCGCCATGGAGATCGAGCGCTGCCGCAAACACATCCGGGCAGACATCCACCGGCAGGCCGAGCACCCGGGAGCGCCGGGCCGCTAACGGGGTGGATTGTGTGGCCATCGCTGCCTGAGGGCCGTGGGGCCGCGGGAGAGAATGAGTGGAGAGTACCGGTGCCGGTGGCGCCGTGATTCCCGTCGCACGGAGCCGAAGCAGGAATGACAGACAGCTGGGCGGCGGATACCTGGGGCAGCGGCGATCCCGCCCACGGCCTGCCCACACATGAAGCGCCCGTGAGGCAGGGCCCGCTGCGGCTGGAGCGGACCGAGGCAGAAGCGTTGCTCGAGCGGCTGTTTGCCCAGATCGACCAGGTGGTGCTGGTGCGCCAGCACCCGATCAGCGGACTGCTGCCCGCCAGCACCGCCCACACCGTGCATGGCAACTACGGCGACGCCTGGGTGCGGGACGGGGTGTATTCGATCCAGTGCGTCTGGGGGCTGGCCATCGCCCAGCGGCGCCTGCACGGGGCCGGCACGCGGGTGTATGAGCTGGAGCAGCGTGTTCTGCAGCTGATGCGCGGCCTGCTCACAGCGATGATGCGCCAGGCCCACAAGGTGGAGCGCTTCAAGCGCAGCCTCGACCGCCTCGATGCCATCCACGCCAAATTCGAGACCTCCAGCGGCGATCCGGTGGTGCCCGATGACGGCTGGGGCCACCTCCAGCTTGATGCCACGGCGCTCTACCTGCTGCAGCTGGCACAGCTCACCCGGGCGGGGCTGGTGGTGGTGCGCAGCCATCACGAGCGGGATTTCCTGCAGAACCTCGTGTACTACGTGGCCCGCGCCTATCGCGTGGCCGACTACGGCATCTGGGAGCGGGGCGACAAGGGCAACCACGGCGAACCGGAACGCAATGCCAGTTCGATCGGTCTGGTGAAGGCGGCGCTGGAGGCGCTCGAAGGGCTGGATCTCTATGGCCCCCATGGCAACGGCCACTGCCGTCTGCACATTCCCCACGACGCGATCGTGCGGTTGCGGCGGGCCCTGCAGGCCCTGCTGCCCCGGGAGTCAGCCAGCAAGGAAGTGGACAGCGCCTGCCTGGCGGTGATCGGCTACCCGGCCTGGGCGGTGGACACGCCGGAGCTGGTGGAGCGCACCCGCACCAAGATCCGCCGCGAGCTCGGCGGCGCCTACGGCTACAAGCGCTTTCGCCGCGATGGCCACCAGACCCTGATCGAAGACCACAACCGCCTCCACTACGAACGGGAGGAGCTGGCGCAGTTCGAGAGCATCGAATGCGAATGGCCCCTGTTCCTGGGCTACGAGCTGGTCACGGCCTGCTGCGAGCAGCGCTGGGAGGAGGCCTGGCGCTGGCGGCGGCGGCTCGAATCGGTGAGCGTGCTGGTGGATGGCGTGCCGCTGCTGCCCGAGCTCTACCTGGTGCCGGAGGAGGCGATTGCCGCAGAGCGGCGCCAGCCCGGCAGCCAGGCCCGGGTGCCCAATGCCAACGTGCCGCTGCTGTGGACCCAGAGCCTCACCTGGCTGGGGGATCTGCTGCTGCACGGCCTGATCGAGCCCGAGGACATCGACCCCTGTGGGCGGCGGCTGCCGCGGCCGCTGGGGGCGGAGCAGGTGCTGGTGGCCCTGGCGCCGGCCACCGCCGAGATCGCCGCCGCCCTGGAGCAGAAAGGTCTGCCGGTGAGCCGGCCGGATGGCGCCGTACGCATCGCCAGCTCCCAGCAGCTGGCACGGCGCAAGGCTCAGGTGGGCGCCAACGCCCGGCTCGGCCTCAGCGGCCATCCGCCCGTGCGGATGGAAACCATGGCCACGGCGCGTCTCTACCGCTGCCCTGGCGCCGACGGTGAGGACACCATCGCCTTCCTGCCCGCCGTGCTGGAGGAAGGCACCTTCTACCTGGCGGACGACCCCGAACAGCTCGCCGACACCGTGGTGAGCGAGCTGCGGGTGCTGATGCGCCAGTGGCGCGGGCCAGGGCTGCCGCTGCTGGTGATTCCCCTGGCTGTGGTGCCCTTCGGCAGGGATCCGGGCGCCCTGCTGCGGCTGGGTGAACGGCTGCGCGAAGGGCTGGTGGAAGGGGTGCCGGTGCGGCTCGACCGGCTCGAAGCCTTCACCGAGCTGGCCGGCTGGGAAACGCTGCCGCCACTCCCGGCCGCCGCGGCGCCAACGGCGCACAGCCGCCCACCGCTGCTGCTGCAGAGCACCAGCCAGCAACCGCTCACGATCCAGCAGGAGCAGGAGCTTGAAGACGCGTCCTTGCCCGCCCTCGCCAACCGCCTCTGGAGCAGCACTTCCCTGCCCGAACAGGCCGAGGTGCTCGAACAGCTGGTGCGGCGGCTCGGCTCCAACGCCATCCTGCAGGGCCCGCTCAGCAGCGGCCCGGTGACCCTGCGGGGTCTGGTGGAGGAGGTCTACCGCCGTGGGCTGATGAAGGGCGACTGGAACGTGGTGCGCCGTTGCGGCGGGCTGATGCAATTGGTGCACCCCCAGCTGGAGGATGCGCTCACCGATCTGCTGGTGCACCAGAAGCAGCTGGTGGTGGGCCGCAACTACACGCGCGACTCGCTGATCACCGAACCGCAGGGCAGCGTGGCGATCGCGGCGATGATCCAGCGCTTCAGCGGCGAAGACGGCCGCGAATGGATGCTGCAGCAGGAGCTGCTGCTCGCCCTCGATGGCCTGGCGCGGCTGGAGCCGAAGCTGCTGCGCGGCAGCCTCACCCTGCAGCTGGGCCAGCTGCTGCTGCTGCTCACCGGAGAGCTGGCGGCTGAACAGGATCTCACCCCCGACGAAGCCTTCGAAACGCTCTGCAGCCTCCCCCCCCATGCCATCCGCCGCCGCCTGCGGGCCGTGCTCGCCGACGTGGATCACGCCCGCGAGGCGTTGCTGGCCAAAGAGCAGCTCCACCTGCTGGGCCGGGTGCAGTGGGAAGTGCCCGATCCGATGGAGGATCTCCCCCCCGGCGGCACCAGCTGGCTGCAGCACCGCCAGCGGCTGGGGGCCCTGCAGCGGGTCCCGCGCGATTTCTATGCCGGCATCTGGGACCTGCTGCACCATTGCCGCGGCCTGGTGATCGGCGACAAGCTGGAGCGCCGCAACCGGCTGGAAAGCGAACCGCTGCTGTCGGAGAAGACCCGGGGCGAACGCAACTTCGCGTCGCTGGTGGAGCACCTGCTGATCAAGATCGAGGCACCGGAATACCGGCAGCTCTGCACGGAAACGCTGCTGTCGCTGGTGGCCTTCGTGGGCGCCAACCCCCAGGTGCGCTTCGACGACTACCTGGCACTCGATGTGGTGATCGGCTACGCGGTGCGGGCCGGCTGGGCCCAGACCCATCCCCACCAGCCGATCGCGGCCTACGCGCAGCACAAGGCGTCGGCCTGGGATCTCTTTTACCGCTCCTCACCCGCCACCTGCCGCCGCTGGCAGATGCTGGCCCTGCGCGATCTGGCGGAGATCCGCCCGGCCCCAGCCCCGGCTCAGATGGGCACGTCAAGTGCCATGCAGAGCGCCGGCTGATCCACCGCCCGCTCAATCAGATTGGCCAGCAGCAGCGCACGCGAGGCCTGCTGGCCATCCACCGCTGGGGTTTCCCGGCCGCGCACGCACTGCAGGAAGTGCTCCAGTTCGGCGTAGAGCGGTTCGATCGAGGTGGTGCTCACCTCCTCGATGAAGCCGTCGTTGCGGTACAGCAATTCGCCGTGATCCGCCGACACCCACTCGTGGGCGCGGCGGTGGATGTGCAAGCTGCGGTTGAGGAAATCGGTTTCCACCAGGCTGGCGCGGCAGTGGGCGCTGAGGCTGCGGATCTTGCGGTGGGCCATCTTGCTGGCCGTGAGGCTCGCCACCACGCCGTTCTCGAAGCCGAGCGTGGCATTGACGTAGTCGATCGGCCCCTCGGCGCTGCGCCCGCCAGCCGCCGCCAGCCGCACCACCGGCGCCTGGGCGAGTTCCAGCACCAGATCGATGTCGTGAATCATCAGATCGAGCACCACCGACACGTCGTTGGCCCGATCGGCATGGGGGCTGTGGCGGCGGGCTTCGAGCACCACCACCTCCTCATTGGCCACCACCTTGCGCAGTTCGCGGAAGGCGGGGTTGAAGCGCTCGATGTGGCCCACCTGCAGCTGGCGGGCACTGGCTTCGGCGGCCTGAATCAGGGCGCTGGCCTCCTCCTGGGTGGCAGCGATCGGCTTCTCGATCAGCACATGCAGGCCCGCCTGCAGGCAGGCCATGCCGACCCGGTGGTGCAGCAGGGTGGGCACGGCGATGCACACCGCCTCCACCTCGCTCAGCAGCGGGCCGTAGTCGGGAAACCAGCGGCAGCCGAACTGCTCGACCGCCAGCCGGCCGCGCTGGGCGTCGGGGTCGGCCACCCCGACCAACTCCGCATCGCGCAGGAGGCTCAGCACCCGGGCGTGGTGCCAACCCATGTTGCCGATGCCAATGACGCCGACTTTCACCGGCGTGATGGGATCCGTCGTCATCGCGTCACATGCTCGCGCGTCAACGGCCCAGACCTCGTTCCTTAGACGGCATTATCAACGATCACCCTGCGCGGCGGGGCTCCGTTCATCGGCGGGCCGGCAGGTGATGCGAACCCGCTCGATGCGGGGGCCGTCCATGGCGGTGATCTCGAAGTGATGGCCCTTCCAGCGCAGGCTTTCCCCGGGGGCCGGGATGTGCTGGAGGCGCTCCAGCAGAAAGCCGGCCAGGGTGTGATGGCCATCGGCTTCGGGCAGGCGCAGACCCAGCTGCCGGTTCAACTCGAAGATTTCCAGCTCGCCGGCCACCAGCCAGCTGTCGTCCTGCAATTGCTGAAGATCGTCGCCCCCCTCAAGATCGTCGTCCTCGTCGCCGACGATCTCGCCGGTGAGATCGGCCACCGTGACCAGCCCCTCGGTGCCGCCGTGCTCATCCACCACCACCAGCAGCGGCTGGCCGCTGCGGATCAGCGGCAGCAGCTCCGCCAACGACGCGGTTTCCTGCACGCGGGCCACTGGCGAGATGAAGGGGGCCAAGGGGGTGTCGCCCTGCAGCTGGCCGCGGGCGATCGGTTCGGCGAGGCGACGCAGGTCGAGCATGCCGCGCACGTCATCCAGCGACTGGCCAATCACCGGAAAGCGCGCGTGGTGGGTCTGATGGACCGCATCCATCATTTCGGCAAAGCAGGCATCAAGCGGCAGGGTGACCATGCCGGATCGGGGCACCATCACCTCCCGCACCTGGGTGTCGCGCAACGAGAACACCCCTTCGAGGATGTTGCGCTCATCCGGCATCAGCCCCGTGACGCTGTTGGATTCGATCAGGGTTTCCAGCTCCCCGGCCGAGAGCGCCGGCACCAGCGCATCCCAGTTGCGGGGCAGCCCCAGCAGGCGCAGCAAGGTGACGGTGACCCGCTCGAACAGGGTGAGCAGGGGTGCCAGGGTGCGGTTCACCGATTCGAGCACCGGCGCCAGCCGCAGGGCGGAGGCCTCCGGGCGGTGCAGCACCCAGGCCTTCGGGATCAGGCCGCCCAGCAGGGTGGCCAGGCTCACGATCACGGCGAACACCAGCAGGTCGATCCAGGGGCGCTGGCCAGTGGGATCGAGGCTCGCCGCCAGGCCGCGCCCCGACCACCCCAGCGCCACCACGGCCAGCGTGGCGCCCAGCTGGGTGGCCAGCAGCGTGCGGCGCAGGCGCTTCTGCAGCCGCTCCACCGCCTTGGCGCCAGGGGTGCCGTCGCTGGCCAGCACCTGCACCCGACTGGAGCGCAGGCGGATCAGGGCGAATTCAGCCGCGGCGAAAAAGCCCAACAGGGCCACCAGGGCCACCAGCAGGAGACTCAGGCGCAGGACCAGCACGATCGGGGCGTCAACGGCGAAAGGAAGGTTCACTCCACAGTGACGCTCTTGGCCAGGTTGCGGGGCTGATCGACGTCGAGGCCGCGATGGGCCGCGATGTGATAGCTCAGCAACTGCATCGGAATCACGGTAAGCAGGGGCGAGAGCAGCTCGTCCACGGCCGGCACCGGCAGCAGCACATCGAAGAGGCCGGTGTCGGGGCCTTCCGGTGCCACCCCGATCAAACGGGCATCGCGCGCCTTGGCCTCCTGGGCGTTGGAGAGCACCTTGTCGAACACCACGCCCGGCATCGCGATCGACACCACCGGCACGCGCGCATCGAGCAGGGCGATCGGCCCGTGCTTCATCTCACCGGCCGGATAACCCTCGGCGTGGATGTAGCTGATCTCCTTGAGCTTGAGGGCCCCCTCCAGCGCGATCGGATAGTTGATGCCCCGGCCCAGGAAGATCACATCCTGGGTGTCAGCAAAAAGATGGGCAAGCTCGGCGCACTGGCGGTCGTGCGTTTCCACCAGCTGCTGGAGCTGGGCCGGCAGGGCCCGCAGCCCGCTCACCAGGGCCTGCAAGTCGGCTGGGCTGCGGCTGGAGCGCCGTTCAGCGAACGACAGCGCCAGGCCGTAGAAGGCCAGCAGCTGGCCCATGAAGGTCTTGGTGGCAGCCACACCGACCTCAATGCCGGCGCCGATGTCGAGCAGGTGGGGGACCAGGCGCCCGAGCGAGCTCTCCGCCCGGTTGGTGATGCCGAGCAGCCGTGGGGCGTAGGTGGGATCGGGGATCAGGTCGCGCCGTTCACGCTCCATCAGCAGCGCCGCGAGGGTGTCGGCGGTTTCGCCCGATTGGGTGACCCCGATCGTGAGCGTGTGGGGCACCAGCGGCGGCGGCGCGTAGCGGAATTCACTGGCGTAGAACACCGAGGTGGGCAACCCGGCCAGCTGCTCCAGCAGGTAGGCGCCCACCAGGGAGGCGTGGCGGCTGGTGCCGCAGGCGAGGATCTGCACCCGCTCCACCTGCTCGAACACCCCGTCTTCCAGCGGTAGCGCCACCAGGGACGGGCCGGCCGGGCCGCCGCTGGGCTCCGGCAGGTGGCGCGCCACCCACAACGCCGCCGTTTCCGGCTGCTCATGGATCTCCTTGAGCATGAAGTGGCGGAAGCTTCGCTTGTCCGCCACGTGCTCGGTGCCAGTGAGCAGGCGCGGCAGGCGCTGCACCCGGGCACCGGTTGCGTCATAGAGCTCGATGCCGAGGGGCGTGAGCAGGGCCAGTTCGCCGTCTTCGAGCGGCAGGATCGTGCGCGTGAAGCCAGCCAGGGCGGGGGTGTCGCTGGCACAGAGGAACTCCCCTTCGCCAAGGCCGATCAGCAGCGGCGCCTGACGGCGGGCCACCAGCAGGGCGCCGGGGGTCTGGGCCCACAGCACCGCCAGGGCATAGGCACCATGCAACAGCGGCAGCAACTGTTGCACCGCTTCGAGCAGCAGGGCGCCACTCGGGGTCGCCCCCGCTGCCAGCCGGGCCGCCAGCTCCCGCGCAATCAGGTGCGGGATCACTTCTGTGTCGGTGTCGGAGCGGAAGTGAACGCCCTCGGCCTGCAGCTCTTCGCGCAGCTGCCGGTGGTTCTCGATGATGCCGTTCTGCACCACCGCCAGCTGGCCGCTGCCATCGAGGTGGGGGTGGGCGTTGCGCTCCTCGGGCTTGCCGTGGGTGGCCCAGCGGGTGTGACCGATGCCGCAGTTGCCGGTGGCACCCTGCCGCTCCAGCCGCTGGGCCAGGTTCACCAGCTTGCCCTCCGCCCGCAGACAGATGAGCTGGGGCGTGCCGTCCGGCTCAGCTGAGGAGCCAGCCGCGGAGGCGCCGGCCCTGCCGGGCGTGGACACCGTGGCCAGACCGGCAGAGTCGTAGCCGCGATATTCGAGCTGACGGAGGCCTTCCATCAACAGGGGGGCGGCCTCCCTGGAGCCGATCACCGCAACGATGCCGCACATGGGCGATGGGTCGGAATTGGGCTGGTTCTACAGGATCGCCGCTGGGTGGCAACGGCTCCAGGTGACACTCAGCGGCTGGGCCGCCGGACACGCAGGCCGAAGCTCCAGGCGGCATGGACGCACAGCACGCAAAGGCCAACATGCAAAAGCCCGGCATGCGCCGGGCTGGAAGCGCTTGCAGAGGGCCAAGGCGGGCTCAGTAGGCCAGACCCATGCTGCGGCTGGTTTCGTCGCCCAGGTAGACGCGGACGCTGAGGAAATCGGTGGGGCAGGCGGTTTCACAACGCTTGCAACCGATGCAGTCTTCGGTGCGGGGGGAGGAAGCGATCTGGCCAGCCTTGCAGCCATCCCAGGGCACCATCTCCAGCACATCGAGGGGGCAGGCCCGGACGCACTGGGTGCAACCGATGCAGGTGTCGTAGATCTTGACGGAGTGGGACATGCCCGACCGGAGGCGAACGGCGTGCGGCCAAGGTACCCAAGGCGACCGAAGCCAAGGCTGGGCTGGGCCGAGGCCGTCATTCTTTTTCATATGCCCCGGGGTCCCGTCCGGGGCGGACCCGTAGGATGCGGCCTCCCACTAAGCGGCCATGTCACAGGAAGCGATCTTCGAGAAAGTGCGTTCGATCGTTGCCGAGCAACTCAGCGTGGATGCCGCTGAGGTCAAGCCCGAATCGAACTTCCAGAACGACCTCGGCGCCGACTCTCTCGACACGGTGGAGCTGGTGATGGCCCTGGAAGAAGCCTTCGATATCGAGATTCCCGACGAGTCCGCTGAAGGCATCACCACCGTGGGTGATGCCGTGACTTACATCTTGGACAAGCAGGCCTGAGGGTGTTGATGGTGGAGGGACTCCACCGCGTCGTGGTCACAGGCCTGGGCGCGGTCACACCAATCGGCAACACCGTTTCCGATTACTGGGAAGGCCTGGCCTCGGGTCGCAATGGCGTGGCCGCAATCACCCTGTTTGACGCCTCGCGCCATGCCTGCCGTTTTGCGGCGGAAGTGAAGGATTTCGATCCCGTCGGCATGATCGACCGCAAGGAAGCCAAGCGCTGGGATCGCTTCTGCAAGTTCGGGGTGGTGGCCGCCAAGCAGGCGGTGTTGCACGCCGGTCTCACGATCGACGACACCAACGCCGACCGGGTGGGCGTGGCGATCGGCTCCGGTGTGGGCGGGCTGCTGATGATGGAAACCCAGGCCCATGTGCTGGCCGACCGCGGACCGGATCGGGTCAGCCCGTTCTGCGTGCCGATGATGATCCCCAACATGGCCGCCGGTCTGGCCGCCATCGCCCTGGGAGCCAGGGGCCCCAGCAGCGCCGTGGCCACCGCCTGTGCCGCCGGTTCCAACGCCATCGGCGACGCCTTCCGGCTGATCCAGCTGGGCCTGGCTGATGCCATGGTCTGCGGCGGCGCAGAATCGGCGATCACCCCGCTCGGGGTGGCCGGTTTTGCCAGCGCCAAGGCCCTGTCGTTCCGCAACGACGACCCCGCCACCGCCAGCCGCCCCTTCGATGCCGAGCGCAACGGCTTCGTGATCGGCGAGGGAGCGGGGATCCTGGTACTGGAAAGCCTTGAGCACGCCACCCGGCGCGGCGCCGAGGTGCTGGCGGAGATCGTCGGCTACGGCATGACCTGCGACGCCTACCACTACACACTTCCCTCCCCGGGCGGTGTGGGGGCAGCGGAGGCCATGCGGCTGGCCCTGGCCGATGCCCGGCTGGAGCCGGAAGCGGTGGATTACGTGAATGCGCACGGCACCAGCACCCAGGCCAACGACAGCAACGAAACGGCCGCCATCAAGTCGACTCTCGGTCAGCACGCACTTCGCACACCGATCAGCTCCACCAAATCCATGACCGGCCACCTGCTCGGTGGCAGCGGCGGCATCGAAGCCGTCGCCGTTGTCAAGGCCATGGAGCACGGCCTCATACCACCTACGATCAACTTCCAAAATCCCGATCCAGCTTGTGATCTGGATGTCGTGCCGAACCAGGCGCGGGAACAGAAACTGAACGTCGTGCTCTCGAACTCCTTCGGGTTTGGTGGTCACAACGTCTGCCTCGCATTCCGCAGGAAGCCCTGAACCTCCCGTTCAGCCGTCCTCCAGGAAGCCCTCACACCACCCCCTCCTCTTCGCCATGGTCGCTGCTCCTTCAGTGGACACCCTGTCCATCGACACCCTCTGCATCAACAGCATCCGCTTCCTGGCGATCGATGCCGTCAACAAGGCGAATTCCGGTCACCCTGGTCTGCCGATGGGTGCGGCGCCGATGGCCTATGCGCTGTGGGACAGGGTCCTGAAGCACAACCCCAGCAACCCCGGCTGGTACAACCGCGATCGCTTCGTGCTCTCGGCCGGCCACGGCTGCATGCTGCTCTATTCGCTGCTGCACCTCACCGGCTACGACAGCGTGGGGCTGGAGGACATCAAGCAGTTCCGTCAGTGGGGCTCCAAAACTCCCGGTCACCCGGAAACCTTTGAAACCGCCGGCGTCGAAGTCACCACCGGCCCCCTCGGCCAGGGCATCGCCAACGCCGTGGGCCTGGCGATCGCCGAAGCCCACATGGCAGCGCGGTTCAACAAGCCCGGTGTCGACCTTGTTGATCACTACACCTACGTGATCATGGGCGACGGCTGCAATCAGGAAGGGGTGGCCAGCGAAGCCGCCTCCCTGGCGGGCCACCTGGGGCTGGGCAAGCTGATCGCCCTCTACGACGACAACCACATCACGATCGACGGCAACACCGCGGTGTCGTTCACCGAAGACGTGATGAAGCGGTATGAGGCCTATGGCTGGCACGTGCTGCATGTGGCCGATGGCAACACCGATGTGGCGGCGATCACCCGCGCGATCGAAGCGGCAAAGGCGGTCACAGACAAGCCCACCTTGATCAAGGTCACCACCACCATCGGCTTCGGCTCCCCCAACAAGGCCAACACCGCCGGTGTGCACGGCGCCGCCCTCGGTGCCGCGGAAGCCGAGCTCACCCGCGAGGCCCTCGGCTGGTCATACGCCCCGTTCGAAGTGCCCCAGCAGGCCTACGACCACTGGCGCCAGGCCCTCAGCCGCGGTGCCGCCGCCGAGGCCCAGTGGAACGCCAACCTGGACGCCTACCGCGCCCAGTACCCCGCCGAAGCGGCTGAATTTGAGCGCCAGCTGCGTGGGGAGCTGCCCGAAGGCTGGGAAGCCAAGCTGCCCACCTTCACCCCTGCAGACAAAGGCCTGGCCACCCGCCAGTACTCCTACAACGTGCTCAACGCCGTGGGGCCCAGCCTGCCCGAACTGATCGGCGGCTCTGCCGATCTCACCCACTCCAACCTCACCGACATCAAGGGCGAGGCCAGCTTCCAGAAAGGCGCAGAAGCGAACCGCTACCTGCACTTCGGCGTGCGGGAGCACGCCATGGCCTCGATTCTCAACGGCCTGGCGTATCACGGCAGCGGCCTGGTGCCCTACGGCGGCACCTTCCTGGTGTTCGCGGGCTACATGGTGGGCGCCATGCGCCTGTCGGCCCTCAGCGAGCTGGGCGTGATCTACGTGCTCACCCACGATTCGATCGGCCTCGGCGAAGACGGCCCCACCCACCAACCGGTGGAAACGCTCGCCTCGCTGCGTTCGATTCCCAACCTGCTGGTGATGCGTCCCGGCGATGGCAACGAAACCAGCGGCGCCTACAAAGTGGCGATCAGCAACCGCAAGCGCCCCACCGTGCTGGCCCTCAGCCGCCAGGCGATGGTGAACCAGGCCAACTCCTCGATCGATCAGGTGGCCAAGGGCGGCTACGTGCTGATCGACTGCGACGGCACCCCCGATCTGATCCTGATCGGCTCCGGCACCGAGCTCGACCTCTGCGTCAAGGCCGCCGAGCAACTGAGCGCTGATGGCAAGCAGGTGCGGGTGGTGTCAATGCCCTGTGTGGAGCTGTTCGAGGAGCAGGACGCCAGCTACCGCGAAGCGGTGCTGCCCGCCGCCGTGCGCAAGCGCGTGGTGGTGGAGGCCTCCAGCTCGTTCGGCTGGCACAAGTACAGCGGCTTCGACGGTGACACCGTGTCGATCGATCGCTTCGGTGCCTCCGCTCCTGGCGGTGTGTGCCTCGAAAAGTTCGGCTTCACGGTCGACAACGTGGTGGCAAAGGCGAAGGCCCTGGGCTGAGCCATCCCGCCATGCCGATGGAGATGCTCGAGCTGTTTCCGCGCTACGTGCTCACGGGCACGTTGCCCGGCGGCATGCTGGAGCCTCTCCTTTCCCTGGCGGAGCGGGTGCTGGCCGATACCGGCCTCACCAGCGATGCTTCCCCCAAGCTCGCCGGACAGTTGCAGCAGCAGCGCGAACTGGGTCCGCAGTTTCCGGAGATCACGGCGCTGTGCAGCGAGGTGGTGCTGCCGGCCTGCGAGCACTGGTTGCGCCATGTGATGGAGCGGCAGCCACCCCAGGGCCGTGGGCCGTGGCACCCGGGCCGCTACGGCCTGCAGATGATCGACATCTGGCTCAACAGCCAGCGGGGCGGGGATTACAACCCGGTGCACACCCATGGCGGCTCGTTCTCCGGCGTGCTGTTCCTGAAGGTGCCGCCGCAGATCAACGGCAGCAGCTTCGACGGCCAGCTCTGTTTCCACGGGCCGGAGGAATGGCACATCCAGAGTTTCCGCACCGGCATGGCGCACTACGTGCAACCCGTGCCAGGCGCCTTCTATGTGTTCCCGGCCTGGCAGCCCCATTCGGTGCCGCCATTCCGTGGTGAGGGCGAGCGCTGGTCGCTGGCCTTCAACGTGCAGGCCGTTCCCGCCCCGCCAGGCGCGCCGGGGCAGCAGGCCGCTGCTGCCGCGCCCCGGGGGCGTCTGCAGGTGGGGCCGGCCGTGCCGCCGCCGGCCCCGGCCAGCAGCAACGTGTCGCTGTCCTCCACCCGGAAGCGGCCTGGTGGCTTTGCCTGAGCCTGAGCGGCGCAGGCGACACTCCTCCCACCGATCGAATTGAGGCGCTGCCGAACCAACTGCCGCACCGGCGAGCTAATGGCGGCGCTGGCGGGGCGGTGAGGCGAGCACCAGCAGCACGGCGCTGACCAGCAACACCAGGCTGGAGAGCACCTGGATCTGGGGGGAGATCTCGCGCTGGAAAGCCCCAGCCAGATAGAGCGGCAGGGTGACGGTTTCGCCAGCGGTGAAGCTGCTGATCACATAGTCGTCGAAGGAGAGGGAAAAGGAGAGCAGGGTGGCCGCCAGCAAGCCCGGCGCCAGCAGCGGCAGGGTGACCCGGCGGAAAGCCGCCAGCGGTGGAGCGCCGAGGTCCTGCGCCGCCAGCTCAAGCGTGGGGTCGAAACCCGCCAGCCGCGCCTTGAGCGTGAGTGCCGCATAGCTGAGGCAGAACAGGCTGTGGGACAGCACCAGGGTGAGGGGCCCGCGGGGCACATCGGCGCGCACGAACAGGCTGAACAGGGCGGTGGCCAGCACGATCTCTGGGTTGGTGAGCGGCAGCGCCAGCAACAGCTCGATCCAGCGCCCCGCCCGCAGACGCGCGCGGCTGAGCGCCAGGGCCATCAGCCCGCCCAGAAGCACCGCCAACAACGCTGCGGCCAGGGCCAGGCCGAGGCTGGTGAGGAAGGCCTGGGTGAGGGCGGCGTTGCGCAGTGGGTGGCGCCAGTTCTCCAGGGTGAAGCCCTGCCAGAGCAGGTTGAAGCGACCGCGGGGGGCGTTGAAGCTGAACAGCACCGTGACCACCACCGGCGCATACAACAGGCCATAGGCCAGCGCACTCCACACCCCCAGCAGCAACGCACCGGTCTTGTTCATGGCAGCGGCAGATCCTCCACGCCACGGCCGCGCAGCTGCAGCACCACCGCCACCGAGATCAACGCCATCAGCACGAGCGTCAGGGCCGCCGCCCGGGGCGCCTGCAGTTGCACCAGCAGCAGGTTGTCGATCGTGTTGGCGATCATCCGCTCGTTGGGGCCGCCCAGGAACAGTGGATTCACCACATCACCGGCCGCCGGGATGAGGCTCAGCAGCAGGCCGGCTCCGAGCCCCGGCAGCGACAGGGGCCACACCACCCGGACGAAGGAGCGCAGCGGGCCGGCATGCAGATCGGCAGCGGCCTCCAGCAGGCGGGGGTCGATCCGCTCCATCGCCACCACCAGCGGCAGCACCAGAAACGGCAGCACCCCATTGGTGAGGCCCAGGATCACCGAAGTGGGCGTGTTCAACAGCCGTCCATCGCGCAGCACCCCCAGCCCATTGAGCAGCTCGGTGAGGCCGAGGGTGTCCAGCAGGCCCAGCACCGGGCCGTTGTCGCCGAGCAGGCTGGTCCAGGCAATCGCCCGCACCAGATAGGACGTGAGCGAGGGCAGCACCACCAGACCGATCAGCAGCGGTTGCCAGCGGCCGCCGCGGAAACGGATCGCGAAGGCCAGCGGATAGGCCAGCACCAGGCCCACGGCCGTGGCCACCAGGGCGTAGCTGAAGGAACGCACCAGGATCGGCCCATAGGCCTGCAGCACCTCCAGGTAGTTGGCCACCCGGCCGGTGAACACGGTGTCGAGGCCGAAGCGGCTGAGCGGCTCCGACAACGACAGGGGCACCAGAGCCAACAGCGGCAGCACGTACAGGGCCAGCAGCCACAGCAGGCCCGGGGTCAGCAGCAGCCACGGCCAGTGGCGCCGCAGCTCAGCCCTCGGTGATACGGGCAAAGCGTTCCTCCCAGCGGGCTTCCTCCTGATCGCTGAGCGGCCCGAAGACGTGCAGCTTTTTCTGCATGGCCGCATCCGGGAACATCAGCGGGTTGTTCGCCAACGGGGCGGTGGCGGGATCCTTCGCCAGCACCTCGCGCACCCCTTCCACCGGGGAGATGTACTGCACAGCAGCAGCGATGCGTGCCGCTTCCACCGGCTCGTACACCCAGTTGAGCCAGCGGGCCACCTCCTGCGGGTGGCGGGCGCCCTTGGGCATCAGCATCACGTCGGCCCAGAGCACGCCGCCGCTGTCGGGCACCAGGAAGCGCAGATCCGGTTGCTCCATGGCCAGCTGCGCCACATCCCCCGACCAGCCGATGCAGGCAGCCAAGTTTCCCGCCAGCAAATCGGTCTGGTAGTCGTTGCCGGTGAAGCGGCGGATCTGGCCGTCCTTGCGCGCCTGCTCCAGGCGGTCGAAGGAGGGCTGGGCCGCGGCCCAGGTGGGGCGGGTGATGTCCTGGCCGTCGGCCAGCATCAGCAGGCCCATGGTGTCGCGCATCTCCAGCAGCGCCGACACGCGGCCCTTGAGCGCCGGATCGAACAGATCATCGATGCCGCGCAGTTCGCGGCCGGTGGCCTTGATGTTGTATGCGATGCCGGCGATGCCCGACTGCCAGGGCAGGCTGAAGCGCTGCTCCGGATCCCAGGAGGGCTTGCGCAGGGACGGAACGAGGTTGCGGGCGTTGGGCACCTCCGCCAGGGGCAGCGGCTCCATCCAGCCCAGCCGGATCAGCCGCTCGGCCATCCAGCCGGTGAGCACGATCAGGTCCTGGGCGAGCGGCCGGCCGGCAGCCAGCTGGGGCTGGATGCGGGCGAAGAACTGGCGCACATCGTTGACGTCTTCGACGTAGCGCACCTGGATGCCGGTGTCCTTCTGGAAGCGCGCCACGCTGCCAGGGGCGCCGGGGGCGTCCACATCGATGTAGAGGGGGAAGTTGGAGATCACCAGCTCCCGGTCCTTGCTGCCTTCGCCGCCGCCGCCATCGCTCTGGCCGCCGGTGCCGCCGCCACCCCCGCCACCACAGGCCTGCAGCAGCGGCGGTGTGAGCGCTACGCCCGCCGCTGCCAGGCCCAGCTGGCGCAGAAAGACCCGGCGGCTGCGGGCGGACGGGGTGGAGCCGGAACGGGAAAACGGTCGGGTCATGGGCGGCTCGGTGGCTAGAGGGCGTGGCAGTCGGCGGGGTTCCACCGGCACCAGAGTTCGGCGCCGATGGAGAGATCGCCCGGCAGGCCGGCGCTGGTATCGATCGCGATCAGCGGCAGGCCATCGGCACAGCGCAGGCGCACTTCCACCGTGACCCCCTGAAAGGCGAGTTCGTGCACCCGCGCCCGCAGCCCCCGCTCCCCTTCCCCCGGGGGGGAAGCGCTCAGCCGCAGGCGTTCGGGCCGCAGCAGCCGCACACCATCCGCCACACCGGTGGGCAACAGGTTGGCGGCGCCCAGGAAGGTGGCCACCACGGCACTGGTGGGGCGTTCATAGAGTTCACGCGGCGTGCCCACCTGCTCAAGCCGGCCGCGGTGCAGCACCGCCAGCCGGTCGCTGAGGCTGAGGGCTTCTTCGCGGTCGTGGGTGACGAGCAGGAAGGTGATGCCCACCTCCCGCTGGATGCGCTTGAGCTCGGAGCGCATGGTGCGGCGCAGATCGGGATCGAGGGCCGCCAGGGGCTCATCGAGCAGCAGGGCGGCTGGGGCGTTCACCAGCGCCCGTGCCAGCGCCACCCGCTGCTGTTGGCCGCCGGAGAGCTGGTGGGGCCGGCGGCGGGCCAGCTCCGAGAGCCGCACCACCTCAAGCGCCTCGCCCACCCGCCGGCGGATCTCCGGCTCCGGCTGGCGCAGCGAGCGGGGCCCGAAGGCCACGTTGTCCCAGACGCTGAGGTGCGGGAACAGGGCGTAGTTCTGGAACACCAGATTCACCGGCCGCCGGTGGGGCGGCGCCTGGGTGAGGTCGTGGCCCTGCAGCAGGATCCGGCCCGCCTGGGGGCGCTCGAAACCGGCGATCAGGCGCAAGGTGGTGGTTTTGCCGCAGCCGGAGGGGCCCAGCAAGGAAAAGAACTCACCGGCAGCGATCGACAGGCTGAGGTCGTCAAGGGCGGCCTGATCGCCATAGCGATGGCTCACATGGCGCAGCGAGATCGCCTCGGCGGGGAGGGCCGCGAGGCGGCCGCTCTCCAGGACGGGCTGCGTGAGCACAGAGGAAGCGCGAATGGGCCACCTTTTAGCAATGCCCGGCCCGCTGTGATGTCCACCAGCAGATGGCTTGAGGACTTGAACAGATGGGGAAGGGCGCTGTGGCAGGGGTGTGGCAGGGGGAGCAGGGCGTGGCAGTCCCCGGCGGGCCTGCGGGCACCGAAGACCTGCTGGATGGCTACCACCATCGAATCTGGCCCCACGAGGGGTTCCAACCGGGTGGCGGAGAAACCCGCCTCTCGCATCCAGCCGGGACCGCGGATTGGCGAGGGCGATCTGGGGAGCGCGATCACCCTGCGCCATGCCCACATGCAGGGCGATGCATGCGCCTTGCCTGGGGTGTTGACGGGCGATCGCTGATGCAAACCGAGGCGACCACTGAGGACATCCAAAGGCTCGCGGCCGCGCGCCAACGCACTGAACACGCCGGATTCGCTGGCGCACAGCAATGGTTTTGAGGCCCAGAAGGCTGGGTCGGTCTGCAGGATCGTGCCTGGAGCGGGTGGCCAATGTTTGCAGCTTCAACGTGAAGCCGGGCCCGGCACAGGCATCACCCAGATCACACAGCTGCAGTCCGGCTTGGCCTGTGACCTCGATCGAGGGGCCTCAACATGCGGGCACTAGAACTGCAGCCGAAGCGACATCAGCAGAAGGGCAGCTGCCGCGCCCACCAGCAGACCAGGCAAGCCGCCAGCTACCAGCCCGGCAAGAATAATCAGCAGCGCAAACACAACTTGAACCACGTGGAGATCACGGTTGAGTTGCTTGGTTGAATCCTCAACCCGGCGCCTTCGTGCCATCCGGTTGAGACGTTTCCTCTCCCGCTGTTGATAAGGTTCATTCCCGCTGGAACCGGAAGAAGCTGCCTGTCTCCTCTCCTGCAACCAACGTGCCTGCTGCGTGAAAAGGTGGTGGCGATAGGCCTCAACGTTGGCACTGTCTGCAAGTCGCTCGCCGGTTGGGGTTGGTGCACCACGTGCGTTGCGGATGACGGGGATCTCGTGAGGCGCAGAAGATGGGGATGAAGGAGATGGGGGCGAAGGAGATGGGAATGCAGAAGCGATTGATGTGGAGTCGGAGTCAGCAGAACCTTCTGGAGTGGGTTGTGACTTAGGCCGTGGCTTGGGCTGTTGGCCGGCCTGATCCCGGTGCGACAGATTGAAGTCAGGAATCCACCAGCGAGGAACGTCGGTTCCCCATTTCATGCGCTTGTTGCGATCCTCCGCTGTCATTTCAAGAACAGGTGCCGATGAAAGCAGTCGCCAATACGGATTGTTAAACTTTAGGGCACGAGGCCTTCAAGAGCAGAAGGTGCGGCGAGAAGCCGTCAAGACAGTGAGACCTGGAAATACCAAGACCCAGTGACTGCCAGCGGGAGATCAAAGGGAAGGGAGAAGACCATGAGAAGCTGCGAGAGTGTAACGGGGGGCAGGGCTCTGCTGGATCCCTCTCCTCCTTAGGCAGGCGTCCATCGCTGGTTCTGGGTTATTCCAGTGGGGTGCCAGTTGGGCGCCAAAGTTGCTGCGATGCGCTGCTGCGATGCTGCGATGCTGCGCCGACAGGATGACGGGCCCTTCCCTCAACCCTTGCGGCCGGCGGGGGGCGCGCAGGGTTGAGGCGACCACGCGCACCACCAAGATCACAGCCACGAGCAGGCTTGCCCATGCGGCAGCAGAGCCGCCGACGAACACAGCAGCATCTCCGGCCTGGCCAAAACCACGCCCGAACAGAAGCGAGCCCACCAGGAACACATACAGGCCGGCGCCTGGCGTGAGCACTGGCAACAGCCAATGACTTGACCCGTCGTGGCTTAACACCCGTGCATACGCAATGGCACCGAGCACCGTGAAGAGGGCGAATGCCAGGGTCCAGAGGGCAGCAATCGGCCGAAGTCGCCTGGCCAAAGGAGCCACCGCCGAGCGGCTGCCCCCCTGCAGGCCGCGCAACTCAGACTCCTACCGGCTGGCCGGCGGCCGCCTGGGCCTTCAGCACGTCTTCGAGGCCGGCAAGATCCTCATCGGTGATCTTGGTCTGCATCGGGCAGTGCTTGGGCCCGCACATCGAGCAGAACTCCGCCTGCTTGTAGATGTCGGCCGGCAGGGTTTCGTCGTGATACTCACGGGCCCGTTCTGGATCCAGGCTGAGCTCGAACTGGCGGTTCCAGTCGAAGGCGTAGCGGGCACGGCTGAGTTCGTCGTCTCGGTCGCGGGCGCCGGGGCGATGACGGGCGAGGTCGGCGGCGTGGGCGGCGATCTTGTAGGCGATCAGGCCCTCACGCACGTCTTCGGCGTTGGGCAGGCCCAGGTGTTCCTTCGGTGTCACATAGCAGAGCATCGCCGTGCCGTGCCAGCCGGCCAGGGCCGCACCGATGGCGCTGGTGATGTGGTCGTAGCCGGGGGCGATGTCGGTAACGAGCGGGCCGAGCACATAGAAGGGCGCCTCGCTGCACTCCTCCATCTGCTTCTTGACGTTGAACTCGATCTGATCCATCGGCACATGGCCGGGGCCCTCCACCATCACCTGGATGTCGTGCTCCCAGGCGCGGCGGGTGAGCTGGCCCAGGGTTTTCAGCTCAGCCAGCTGGGCGGCATCGGAGGCATCGTGCTGACAGCCCGGCCGCAGGGAATCTCCAAGCGAGAAGCTGCAGTCGTAGCGCTTGAAGATCTCGATGATGTCGTCGAAGCGGGTGAACAGCGGGTTCTGCTTGTGGTGGTACAACATCCACTGGGCCAGGATGCCGCCGCCGCGGCTCACGATGCCGGTGAGGCGGCCCTTCACCAGCGGCAGGTGCTCGATCAGCAGACCAGCGTGGATGGTCTGGTAGTCGACGCCCTGCTGGCAGTGCTTTTCGATGATGTGCAGGAAATCATCGGCATCGAGCTTCTCGATCGAGCCGTGCACACTTTCGAGCGCCTGATACACCGGCACGGTGCCGATCGGCACGGGTGAGGCGTTGATGATCGCCGTGCGCACCTCATCGAGGTTGACGCCGCCGGTGGAGAGGTCCATCACCGTGTCAGCGCCATATTTCACGGCCAGGCGCAGTTTCGCCACCTCTTCATCAAGGTCGGACGCATTGGGGGAAGCGCCGATGTTGGCATTCACCTTGCACCTGGAGGCGATGCCGATCGCCATCGGCTCGAGATTGGTGTGGTTGATGTTGGCGGGGATGATCATGCGGCCCCGGGCCACTTCTTCCATCACCAGCGATTCGGGCAGGTTCTCCCGCCTGGCCACGTAGGCCATCTCCTCGGTGATCACACCCTGGCGGGCGTAGTGCATCTGCGACACGTTGGCGTCGCCGCGACGCTTCTCAATCCAGGCGCTGCGCATGATCGACTCGAGAAATGGGGCGTTCGGACCGGGCCGCTGGGAAGCGAGGACACAACTCCGGAACCGGGCGCCACCGGGCCCGATCGGACCGCGGCTGCATTCGGGACACTTCCCTGCGCCGGCATGACCCGGATCAGGTTCGGAGGGTGTGATCTCAGCCGAGGCCCAGGCGCGCTTCCGGTGAGAAGCAGGCTCGGGGCGGCACCCCTAGTGACCGGTCAAAGCTAGCAAGGGTGTCAGGGAATGCTGGGCTTCACCGCCGAACCCACTCAGCGCTGCAGTCCGTTGAGGGCGGCGGCCACCACCCGGTGGTCGGGGTCGTGCTGCAGACCGCGCAACAACTCCCGCACCGCCTCTGCACCCTCTGCGGGAGCCTCTTCATGGGCCAGCCGGCCAAGGATTTCGGCGCCACCCACGCGCACCGTGCTGTCGGCGTCGGCGATCGCCATGCGCGCCAGCTCCAGCAGCGGCTCAAAGCCCATCACCGCCTGCTCAGCCAGGGCCGAAAGGATGCTGCAGCGCACCAGCCACTGGTTGTCGGCGGCGAAGGCCTCGCGCAGCAGCGGCCAGGCCTGCTCGGCGCCATAGCTGGCCAGGGCGTTGGCGGCCTCTGCCCGCACGTTGGCGTCGTCGTCGTGGCGAAGGGCCCGCTGCAACGCCTCCCAGCCCGCCGCGCTGCGCTTCACGCCCAGGCCGGCGCAGCTGAGCGACCGCACGATGAAGGGTTCCTGCTCCAGGCCGAGCAACAGCAGAGGGATCGCCACTTCACTCTCCACACTCCGCAGCCCCGCCAGCGCTGGCATCGCCTGCACCGGATCACCGGAGACAATGGCGGCGCGCAGGGCGTCTGGATTCAGCGGCGACTTGCTGTCGGGGGAGGAATCAGCCATCGCTCCACCCTGTCACGGGGCAGGAGGCACTGCCTGCACATCGCGGAGGCATTCCCGCACCACGCGGCGGCGGCGGCGGCGGCGCAGGCTGCTGCTCACCAGCAGACCGCTGCCGATCAGCAGCGCCGGCAGCCCCTGTGCCCTTTGGATCCCCTGACGCGACACGATGCCGATCAACGCCAGCAGGATCAGCAGCGGCGCCGAGAGCGCCAGCAGCGCGCGGATGATCCGGCGGTTGCGGGGGGTCACACCCGGCGCTCCATCCAGAGCAGCAGGCTGAGCGTGAGCACCTGCACGCCCACGGCGATCGCCCCTTCATCGGGGTTGAAGCCGCCGTTGTGAAGGGGCGGGCAGCCCTCCGGCCCTGCCACCCCCAGCCGGAACATGGTGCCGGGCGCTGCGGTGAGCAGTTCAGCGAAATCCTCCGCCCCAAGGGACGGCTGCTCCAGCCGCCGCACCTGCGGCCGATCGAGCAGCGCCAGGGCCGCTTCTTCCACCAGCTCGGTGAGCGCCGGATCGTTGTGCACCGGCGGCGAGATGCAGCGGTAGCGCACCCGCGCCTCGCCGCCATAGCCACGGCAGATGGCATGCACCGTGTCCTCGATCCAGCCCGGCAGTTCGGCGTGCACCTCGGTGTCGAGGCAGCGCACCGTGCCCAGCAGGCGCACGTGGTCGGCGATCACATTGAAGGCCTTGCCCCCCTCAATCTTGCCGAAGCTCACCACCACCGGGTGCAACGCATCCAGCCGCCGGCTGATCGCCTCCTGCAGGCCGCTCACCACCCGGGCCGCGATCCAGATCGCATCGGTGGACTGGTGCGGCCGAGCCCCGTGCCCGCCTTCGCCCAGCACCTCCACTTCCAGCTCGCCCGCCGCGGCCGTGAGGCTGCCGCTGCGCACGCCGATGCTGCCCACCGGCAGGCTCGGAAACACATGCACCCCGAACAGGGCCTGCACCCCCTCCATGGCGCCGTCAGCCAGCATCCAGGCCGCCCCCTGGGCGATTTCCTCAGCCGGCTGAAACAGCAGCCGCACCCGGGCCGTGAGCCGGTGGGCGAGGGGCGAAAGCAGCCGCGCCACGCCCAGGCCGATCGCCGTGTGCAGATCGTGCCCGCAGGCATGCATCAGCCCCTGATGGCAGGAGGCGAAGGGCAGGCCGGTGCGCTCCTCCACCGGCAGCGCGTCCATGTCGACCCGCAGGGCCACCAGCGGCGCCGCTGCCGGGCCCAGCTCCGCGACCACGCCGGTGCGGCCCACCCCTTCGCGCACGTCCCACCCCAGCAGGCGCAGCTCACCGGCCACCAGGGCAGCGGTCTGGTGTTCGGCCCCGCTCAGCTCCGGGTGGGCATGGATGTGACGGCGCAGCCCGATCAGCTCCGGCATCGCCTGCCGCAGGGCTGCCTCCAGCTCGAACTGCTGCCAGAGCGTCAGCGGCGCAGCCGGCAGGCTGGACAGGGACGGACGCGTTGACGCGGCAGAGCTCATCGACGGGCCAGATGCAGAAAATCCTGAAGAGCGTGCACCGGCGAGGGGGGCCAGCGCCGTATCTGCAGGAGCCATTCTGGCTGGCGGTAGCGGGGGTCGAGGCCGGAGGCCGCCGCCCAGTTGCTCTCCGCCTCCCCCGACGCGCCGCGTTGCCACAGCACAGCCGTGAGGCCGGCGCGGGCATCGGCGAACAGCGGATAGCGGCGGATCAGCTGGCGGAGCTCCCGCTCGGCCGCCGCCCCATCCCCCTGCTGGAAGGCCGCCAGCGCGGCGCTGGAGCGAGCCATCGCAAAACCCGGCCGGGCCAGATCGGCCGCTTCGAAGCAACGGCGCGCCTGGTCCCAGTGCCCCTGGGAACCGCGCACATTGCCGAGGTTGTAAAGCGCCGCCGCATCGGCCGGATCGTTCTGGAGGATCGCCTCGTAGTCGGCGGCGGCCAGCTCCCACTGCTGCAGGGCCTCCTCGGCGATGCCCCGGTTCAGGTAGGGGTCGGCGCTGCCGGGTTCGAGCGCAATCGCCCGGTTCTGATCGCTGATCGCGCCCTGCGGATCCCCCATCGCCAGCCGCACGTTGCCGCGGTTGCTCCAGGCGGAGGCATCGCGGGGCAGCTGCTCCACCACCTGGTCCCACAGGGGCAGGGCATCGCCGAAGCGCCCCTCGCGGCTGGCGTCGAGCGCCGCCTCGAACAGCTGGGGCACGCTCAGCTGGGCGGCCAGCAGCACCGCCAGCAAGGTGGCGAGCATCAGACCGCCTCCGGCCAGGCGAGGTGCTGGCGGGCGGCGGCGGTGGCGATGCGGCCGCGCGGGGTGCGCTGCAGGAAGCCCAGTTGCAGCAGGAAGGGCTCCACCACCGTTTCCAGCGTGACCGGGTCTTCCCCCAGGCCGGCGGCCAGGGTGTCGAGGCCCACCGGACCACCGCCGTAGCCCTCCAGCAGCAGCTGCAGCAGCCGCCGGTCGCTGGCATCGAGGCCGCGGGCATCCACGCGGTGCAGGCTGAGCGCTTCGGCCACCAGCGGCGCATCGATGCAGGCGTGGCCGCGCACGCTGGCCACATCCCGGACGCGGCGCAGCAGGCGGTTGGCGATCCGGGGGGTGCCGCGGCAGCGGCGGGCCACCTCAATCGCGGCATCAGCACCGAGCTCCAGCTTCAGCAGGCCGGCGGCCCGCTCCACGATCGCCTGCAGATCGGGCAGGTCGTAGAACTCCAGCCGCTGGATCAACCCGAAGCGATCCCGCAGCGGTGAACTCAGCGCTCCCGCCCGGGTGGTGGCCCCCACCAGCGTGAACGGCGCCAGCGGCACGGCGCGGGTGCGGGCCGTGGTGCCCTTGCCCACGGTGAGGTCCAGCCGGCAGTCCTCCATGGCGGGGTAAAGCAGTTCTTCCGCCACCCGGTTGAGCCGGTGGATCTCATCGATGAACAGCAGATCGTGCGGCTGCAGGTTCATCAGCAGCCCGACGATGTCGCGCGGGCGCTCCAGCGCCGGCGCACTGGTGATGCGGCAGCGCACCCCCAGCTCCTCGGCCAGCACCAGGGCCATGGTGGTCTTGCCGAGGCCAGGGGGGCCGTAGAGCAGCACGTGATCCAGCGCATCGCCGCGGTTGCGGGTGGCCTCCACCGCAATCGCCAGCACCTGCTTGAGCTCCCGCTGGCCGATGTAATCGTCGAGCCGGCGCGGGCGGAGCGTGTCCTCCCGCAGGGCCCGCGGGGCTTCGGCCGCCTCGGCGGTGTTGGCTGCGCCGTCGTCCGGATGGGGCTGTGCATCCACCAGGCGTCTGGAGCCCTTGCCGGAGGCTCGATCGGACGGGCCGGAGGACACGATCGCCATGCCAGGAGCGTAGGCAGGACCGGGCCTGCTTAGGGTCGGGCCAGGGGCCGGGGGTGGCAATGGCGAAGGCAGCGGGAAAGAAAGCCGCACGGGCAGCCCGTGATGCGGCCAACCGGCTGCTGGCCGACAACCGCTTCGCCCGTCACCAGTACGAGATTCTCGAAACACTGGAAACCGGCCTGGAGCTGGTGGGCACCGAGGTGAAGTCGATCCGGGCCGGCAAGGCCAACCTGCGCGACGGCTTCTGCCTGATCCGCAAGGGGGAACTGCAGCTGCACAACGTGCACATCTCTCCCCACAGCTATGCCGGCGCCTTCTTCAACCACGAGCCACTGCGCACCCGCAAGCTGCTGGCCCATCGCCGCGAGATCGACAAGCTGCGCATCGCCATCGACCAGAAGGGACTGACGCTGATTCCCCTGAACCTGCACCTCAAAGGCTCATGGATCAAGCTCACGCTCGGCCTGGCCAAGGGCCGCAAGCTGCACGACAAACGCCAGGAGGAACGCCGCAAGGACGCCGACCGGGAAGTGCGCTCGGCATTGGCCCGGGGCTGAAACCGGCCACCGCCTCGGGCCCTGCGGCACGCCATACAGTCACCACGCTCCATCGCCAGCAGCTGCCATGTCGGCATTGACCCGCTGCCTGCAGGAAGAGGCCGCTGCGATCGCCGCTGCCGCCGGCCGGATCGAAAGCCGCCAGGTGGATGCGGCCCTGGCGATGCTGGAGCGCTGCGCCGACCAGCGGGCCAAGCTCGTGATCACCGGCGTGGGCAAGAGCGGCATCGTGGCGCGGAAGATCGCCGCCACCTTCTCCTCGATCGGGCTGATGTCGCTGTACCTCAACCCGCTCGATGCCCTGCACGGTGATCTGGGCGTGGTGGCCCCGCAGGATGTGGCGCTGCTGCTCTCCAACAGCGGCGAAACCGGCGAACTGCTCGAAATCCTTCCCCACCTGCGCCGGCGCGGCACCGGCCGCATCGCCCTGGTGGGGAAACTGCAATCGAGCCTGGCTCGCGGCTGTGATGTGGTGCTCGACGCCTCGGTCGACCGGGAAGTCTGCCCGCTCAACCTGGCCCCCACCGCCAGCACAGCGGTGGCGATGGCGATCGGCGATGCCCTGGCCGCCGTGTGGATGGAGCGGCGCGGCATCTCCCCGGCCGACTTCGCCCGCAACCATCCGGCCGGTGCGCTCGGCAAGCAGCTCACGCTCACGGTGGCCGATCTGATGCTGCCCACCGCCCAGCTGCACCCTCTGGAGGAAAGCGACAGCCTCAGCGCCGTGATCGCCCTGCTCACCCGCGACGGTGCCGGTGCCTGCTGGGTGCGCCGCAGCGGGGCACCGCAGCAGCTGGCGGGCCTGATCACCGACGGTGACCTGCGCCGGGCCCTGGAACATCACGCTGCGTCGGGCTGGGCTGAGCTGTGCGCCGCCCAGCTGATGACGGCCGATCCGATCACGGTGGGGCCCAGCATGCTGGCGGTGGAAGCGCTGGAGCGCATGGAGCGCAACAGCCGCAAGCCGATCGGCGTGCTGCCCGTGCTCGATGAGACGGGATCCATGCTGGGCCTGCTGCGGCTGCACGACCTGATCCAGGCGGGGCTGAGCTCCAGCTTGAGCTGACGGCGCGGCCCCATGGGCGCCCTCGATGGTGGGTAGGGCCCCCTCAGGCGGCAGCCAGGCGGCGGGCCTGCTCCAGCTGGGCGGCGGTGTCGACCGAGAGGAAATCGCCTTCCACAGGGAAGGTGCCCACCGTGATGCCCGCCTCGATCAGCCGCAGCTGCTCCAGCTTCTCGGTGTGCTCCAGCGGCGAGTGGGGCAGCCCGTCCCAGCGGGCCAGCACGTCGGCGCGGTAGCCGTAGATGCCCACATGGCCCCAGTAGGGCGCATGGGCGTGCCACTGCTGCGGATCCTCACCGCGCACATGCGGGATGGCGGAGCGGGAGAAGTAGAGCGCGCGGCCGTCGGCGGCCAGCAGCGTCTTGACCACATTGGGATCGTGGATCTTCTCCGGCGGCATCCGGTAGATCGGGGTGAGCACCTCCGGCGTGGGCGTGCGCCGCGCGAACTCCAGCGCCATCGCATCGATCACGGCCGGATCGATGAACGGCTGATCCCCCTGCACATTGATGATCACGCTGCGGGCCGCGGCGCCGCCTGCGCCCCCCGCCCGGGCGGTGAGGGCCTCCACCACCGAGGCGAGCCGCTCGCTACCGGAACCGCAGCCGGGGCTGGTCATCAGCACCGGAAAACCCCAGCCCTCGGCCGCCGCCCGCAGCACCTCGCTGTCGGTGCAGAGCACCACGGCGGCAGGCTGCCGGGCCTGGCGACAACGCAGCAGCACCCGCTGCAGCATGGGCTGGCCGCCGATGTCGGCCATCACCTTGTTGGGCAGGCGGGACGACTCCAGCCGCGCCGGCACGGCCACCACGTAGGCCAGGGCTGGGGGGGTGGCGGAGGCGGCGTGCTCCGGCGCCGGGGCGCCGCTGCGGTGCTGCTGATCGCTCAAGCCGCTGCCCGCCATCTGCCGCCAAAACCCTGGTGGCGGGAGCCTATTCCCACAGCGCCGTGAGGCCGCGGGCCTGCCGCAC
This sequence comes from Synechococcus sp. ATX 2A4, assembly GCF_024346375.1. Taxonomy (GTDB): domain Bacteria; phylum Cyanobacteriota; class Cyanobacteriia; order PCC-6307; family Cyanobiaceae; genus MW101C3. The sequence continues at coordinate 63,835 of NZ_JAGQCV010000011.1, forward strand.
CAGCGCCTCCACCCGCTCCGGTGCCGCCGCTGGCCGGCTGCCGGCCTCCATCTGCCGGTACACATCCGCCACCCGCCAGGCGGCGGTGTCGGGGTCGGCGGCATGGCGGGGGATCAGGTGCGCGTGCAGATGGCGGGCCCCCTCCCCGAAGGCGATCACATACACGCGCTCACAGCCGGTGAGCTGCCGCACCAAGGCGCTGCAGCGCTGCAGCATCGGCCCGAAGCCTGCCGCCTCCGCGGCCGTGAAGGCGGCCGGGCCATCAAGGTGGCGGACGGCATCGAGCAGCAGCCAGCCCGGCAGCGGCGCCGGTGTGGGGTGGTGCCGCAGCAGCCACAGGGGCTGGCGGAGGATCTCGTACCGGGCGATCGCTTCAGGCTCGGCGTGCAGGCGGCAGACACCGCAACCGGCGGCCGGCTCACTCAATCCCACAGGCGCGTGGCGTCGTCGCGGGCGGCATACCAGCGGGCCGCCAGGGGTCCGCCCATGGTGCGGCTTTCGCGGAACCAGGGGCCGCCCAGGGTCCAGTGCAGCAGGGCGGCACCGCCGGGCTCCGGCGCCAGCTGCGGCGGCGCCTGCACATCGACGAGATGGTTCCAGCGGTCGGGCAGGGCACCGATCTCGTGATCGCCCGCCAGCCAGTGGAAGCGGTGCAGATCAAGGCCGGAGGCGGTGTTCACGTAGTCGGGGGTGAGCGCGGTGCAGCGGCTGGTGTTGAACAGCATCAGCGAACTCCAGTTTTTCTTCGGATAGGCCGACTGCCGCTCTCCAAGAAATTTCACGGTTTCAGCGGGAACATGATCGTGCTGCACGCACATGACCGCATAACGGTCATCCCGCAGCGCCCAGAGTTCAGTGATATCACTGAGACAGAGCATGTCGCAGTCCATGAAAATCGCCCAACCCTGATAGCCGCACAGCTGCGGCACCAGGAAGCGAGTGAACGAAAAAGCCGTGCTCTGCCTGGGATCCCGCTGGCGCCAGTACAACCCCTGACACTCCAACTGCGGCGTGTCAAGTGGTGTGATCGCCAGCGTTTGTGTGCTGGTCTGATACAGACTGTCGATCAACACATTGGTAGCCGCCCGCTCCCGCGGATCGACACCGATAAAAATGGGGATGGGCCGACTCATTGCGGTGAGCATATGTCCCGGCTCCCGTGGGCCATGCTGAGGGCCTCTGCACGCGGTGGACCGTGAGTTTCATCCTGATCGCCGGCCCCTGTGTGATCGAAAGCCCGGAACTTGTGTTCGAGGTGGCCGAGCGGGTCAAGGCCATCACCGAGCGGCTCGGCATCACTTACGTGTTCAAGGCCAGCTTCGACAAGGCCAACCGCAGCTCCGGCGGCTCCTTCCGCGGCCCCGGCGTGGCCGAAGGTCTGGAGGTGCTGGCGGAAGTGAAGCGCCGCACCGGGCTGCCGCTGCTCACCGACATCCACGAAAGCCACCAGGCCGCCCCCGTTGCCGCCGTGGTGGATGTGCTGCAGATCCCCGCCTTCCTCTGCCGCCAGACCGATCTGCTGCTGGCCGCCGCTGACGCCGTGCGCGGCACCGGCAAGACGATCAACGTGAAGAAAGGCCAGTTCCTCGCTCCCTGGGACATGGCCCAGGTGGTGACCAAGCTGCGCGAGGCCGGCGTGGAGAAGCTCTGGCTCACCGAACGGGGCTCCAGCTTCGGGTACAACACCCTGGTGGTCGACTACCGCGGCCTGCCCCAGCTGCGGGCGCTCGGCTGCCCGGTGATCTTCGATGCCACCCACTCGGTGCAGCAGCCCGGTGGTCGTGGCAGCAGCAGCGGCGGCCAGCGGGAATACGTGGCGCCCCTGGCCCGCGCCGCCGTGGCCGTGGGGGTGGATGGCCTGTTCATGGAGGTGCATCCGGACCCGGAGAACGCCCTCAGCGACGGGCCCAACATGGTGCCGCTGCACCGCCTCGAACCCCTGCTGGAGCAGCTATTGGCGATCCGCGCCCCGCTGCAGCAGCGCCCAGAAGCGGTCAGCACGCTGTGAACGGAGGCTGGCTGGCCCGCGGCCGCAGCCGGCTGGCGGCGCGGCGCTGCCGCGACCGGTTGCGGCAGCTGAAGCTGCTGGTGCTGGATGTGGACGGGGTGCTCACCGATGGCGGCCTCTGGACCACCGAAAGCGGTGAGGTGATCAAGCGCTTCGATGTGCGCGACGGGCTGGGCATCCGCCTGTTGCAGCAGGCCGGGCTGGAGGTGGCCCTGCTGAGCGGCGGCAAGAGCGGTGCCACCGAGCAGCGGGCCCGCTACCTGGGCCTGCAGCACTGCCTCACCGGCGTGAAGGACAAGCCTGCCGCCCTGGCGGCCCTGCAGCAGCAGCTGGGGCTGCCCCCCGCCGCCACGGCCTTCGTGGGCGACGACCTCAACGACCTGCCGGTGCGCCCGGTGGTGGCGCTGCTGCTGTGCCCCGCCGACGCGGCGGCCCCCCTGCGGCGTCGCTGCGACTGGGTGCTGCCACGTCGCGGCGGGGACGGGGCCGTGCGCCTGCTGGCGGAGGCGATCCTGCAGGCGCAGGGGCGCTGGCAGGCGCTGGCCGGTGCCGGCTGGCTCGATCGCAACGACGGGCCCGCAGCGCCGCTCACCACCGCTCCCGGTCGAGCCGCTCGGCTCTGAGGGCACGCAGACGTTCGCCCAGCGCTGGCCCCTGGGTCAGGCCCGTGGCCAGCAGCTCCGCCGCCGTGCAGGGGGGCGGGAGCCGGCGCCAGCGCAGCAGCCAGCGCAGCAGGCCCCGGCGCAACGCCAGCCCAGGGGCAGGAGCACCAGGCCCTGAGCCGCAGGCCAGGGCCAGCACCACGGCGTCCAGCGGCAGGCCCTTGCGCTCCAGCTGCTGGCTGAGCGCCGCCGGCGAGCGCGGCAGGGAGCCGGCGGGCAGGCGTTGCAGGCCCCGCAGCGCCTGCAGGCTGCGCTGCGGCAGTTGCAGGCGCTGCGCGGGCGGCAGCGGATCGTCGAGCGCGGCCAGCAGGGCCAGCAGCCGCCACGGGCCCGGCGACCAGCCCGGCAGATCCGCTGCCGCCCGCAGCCGGTCGGCCCAGCGCAGCCGCCGCCGCCAGGTGTTGTCGCCCTGCAGACCCGGGGCCAGCAACGCCAGCCCCTGCCAGCCTTGCAGCAGCTGCAGGGCCTGCGGCCAGGGTTCGCGGCCGAGCAGCAGCTCCAGTTCCCGCCGCAGGCGCGTGCCCAGCGAGGGCACCGTGCCCGCCGCCGGCCAGGGCCAGCGGGCCAGGGTGTCGGTCCACTGCTGGCGGCTGCCGGGCGCCAGGTCCATGCCCAGGCGGGCGCCATAACGGGCCGCCCGCACCAGCCGGGTTGGGTCGTCGCTGAGGCTGCCGGCGTGGAGGAAACGCAGCCGACGCGCGGCCAGATCCGCCAGGCCGCCATGGGGATCGAGCAGGGCGCCATCGGCGAGCACCAGGGCCATGGCGTTGATGCTCAGGTCGCGGCGGGCCAGGTCGTCGTCGAGGGAGCCGAAGAACACCGTGGGGTTGGCACCCGGATGGGCATAGCCCTCACCGCGCGCCGTGGCCAGATCCAGCACCACCCCATCGATCTCAAGCTCGGCGGTCCCGTAGGCCGGATGCAGCTGGCAGAAGCCCAGCCCCGCACCCGGTGTGCCCCGCAGGCGCTCCACCACCCGGTGGGCCGCCGGCGGCTCCGCGGCCTGGCCGCCCTCCTCCACCACCAGATCGAGATCAGGCAGGCCACGCCATGGGTCGTTGTGGACGCGGTGCAGCAGCAGATCCCGCACCGCACCGCCCACCAGGGCCACCCGCAGGGGCGCTGCGGCGCGCACCACCGTGGCCAGCACCCGCTGCACGGAGGGTTCGAGCGCATCAAGCAGCGAAAGGCCAGGCATGGGCGGGGCATAGGGCCGCTGCGGCACCAGCATGGCGGCAGGCTGCCACTGCAGGCTGGGTGAAGGCGGCTCCAGCGCCACCCTTCAACACATCACCCCTCAGCGCATGCCCGAAACCCGCCGGTTGTCAGAGCGGACCTCAGGGATCCACCAGATGGTTGGAATACACCAGCCTCCGGTTCATGGCCTGCCAGCTGGGCAGCAGCAAGGCCAGGTGGACCGGCAGAAAAGGGCTGTTGAGCCAGGCAGCCTCGTAGCGGATGTGGGCGCTTTTCAGCGGATCGAAGCGCATGGAATTGCCGCTGAGGATGTGGCTGCTTGAAGAGGGGCCCGGGGTGAGCATCCCCGGCTCGAAGCTCAGCTCAAGCCAATGGCACAGGCGGCTGAGCGCGGCTTCGGGGGCCAGGGCCAGCTCCTCATAGCCCAGCTGAAACACGGGCTTGCCTGCCGCTTGCAGCCGCCGTTCCAGCTGGCCGTTGATGCGGTGCCAACGGGCCAGCGACCGCCAGCCGCTGGCCCGCTGCCCCCGAGGACGGCGGGCGATCGCATGAACCCAGGAGCGCACATCGCGCACCAGGAACACCGCCCGGATTTCCATGCCGATCTCCGCATCCGGCAGGGTCAGCAACTCCAGGTCCGACTGGTAGGAATCGACCATCCAGCGCAGTGGCGGCTGGGCGGCGGCTTGCTCTCGAGCCTGTACAGCCAGGCGTTGCCATTTTTCAGCCAACGGCAAGTGGTCGTGGACCGGCAGCCACTCCAGCAGCGGTCCCCAGACAGGGCATTGCGCCGCCGTACGGCCGCAGGTGCAGAGGCGTTCGTGCCGCAGCTCGCGCCGCAGGCGGGCCGGGCCGCCGCCCTCCTCGCCAGGCGCGGGCCTACGCAACAGCCGCACCGCCTCGCCGAAGCCCTGAATCTGGGGATGGGCACCGAGCGCCAGGTCAAGAAGGGTTGTGCCGCTATGTCCCAGTCCACGGATCAGCAGCAGCTTCGGGAGGGGCAGCATCGCGTAAGAAGATCGTGACTTTTTGGAATCAAGCAGCGGGTAAGGTCAGGGTGGTTTTCCCATCATTCATGGGCTCAAAACCGATTCAGGCGCATGCCCTTGAGCGTCATCGATTGTGGCGATGATGCCGGGCACATTCCCGCAGTCCATAAGATTTGGGCCGCACCTGAGCATCTGCACCGATCACCACAAAGGTGCTTGAAGATGTGAATTGACGAGGCTCCCAACACGATGCTCCTGGATGAGCCTCTAGGAGAGGTTGAATGAACTTTTGCTCCCCGTGCAGACCTACAAAGGGCAACATTATAGCAGATAAGTTTTCAGCTTTATCAGGGTCGACGCGCACCAGATGAATGGCATTGAAGTAGGGCTTGAGCCTGCTCTTCTTGGCAGAAACGCTCGCACATCCTTGGCTGCAAATTCCTGAATCACCAATAAAGCGAGACAATGCTTTGTAATTCTGGAGAGGATAGGCTTTTGCTGAAATCACTTCCTGGGAATGCCACAGATGCATGCTTAGAATCACGGTCAATACAAATATGGTTGCGCGTCTTATCTTCGGGCTGCCCGAGCCAATCAGCCCTTGCCCCACATCGCCCAACGCGAGAGCCAAGCATGGGAGAAGAACAATAAAATATCGCTCAACGGCCAGTGGCTTGATCAGGTCGATCAAACAGATGAGCATCAAGAAGGCAGCCGCCCCTGACAACAACAACCACGCTTCCCTGGAACTGCGAACAACATCCAATGGATGGAGCCCTTCACCACTTGATCGCTGCCGGCCTCCAATCACTCCAATGAGCAAAGCGAGCACGATCAAGGCCAGTGCAACAGAAAAAGCAGGAAAGACTCCATTCATCGCGGTCATGATCACACCGATGAACGGCTGAGAAACAATCCAGTTGGTTCGTCCACCTCCGGCACCACCGACCAAGGCATGCAGCAACGGCCAAGCCAAGAGTGCTGGCAGCAGGGCCAGTCCCCAACGACGACGACCAAGAAAGACATGGCGCTCCTCTGAACACGTCCAATGCCAATAGCGTGATGGCATAGAAAAAACCAAAGTAGTGACTGAGGGAAAGCAGCAAAAGGGAAACGCCAAAACAAAGGCGTAGCCTCTTGATGCGTGGCAGATTGGCCGAAGACCCTTGCAGGGGCGACCGCCAGATTGTGGTCATGACTCCCACCGATACTGTTGCGAACAGCAGGGTCCAGGAATAAGGCCGAACTTCCTGGGAATAGAGGCTGAATAGTGGGCTTGTACCGAGGAATAGTATTGCGATCATCTGGCGGGCGAAACCACCGGTCCGGGTGGTCAATGCCATGGCAACGAGGCTCAGCCAGGCCGGAATCAGGCTAAGCAAGCGGGTCGGGATCTCACCAGATCCAAACATGCTGACCCAGACCCTCAGCAGGATTAAATGAAGGGGGGGATGGGTGTCAGGAAGGATCCATTCCGTAAACAGTGCTGGCCATGAGGAAGCATTGGCAGCCCCAATGGAGAACAATTCATCGTGCCAGTAAGAGTACGCCCGAAACACACCTCTGGAACAGAGGAGCATCAGTCCAAGCAGAACGGCCAGAAGAATCCGGCGTTGTTGCTTGGTATCGGTTGGATAGGAGCTTTCCTTCACCGCGGCTCGATCGGAGCGAGGCGTGGATCAAGGATCTTGGCGCTCATGCCCTCAAACTTCACTGCGATCGAGATCTTCTCGCCGCTGCCGAACAGGTGGGTGATGATGCCGTCGCCGAAGCTGGCATGGCGCAGCGTGTCGCCCACCGCCCAGGGCCGCGCCGGGGCGCGGCGGCGCACGGCATTGGCAGGCTCAGCGCTGCGCGGGTTGTCGTCCCGGTCGACGCGGGTGAGCCGGTCGAGCCGCTGCTCACGGCGCAGGGAAGCGCCGCCGCTGCGGGGGATGTCACCCTGCACCAGCTCCGGCGGCAGCTCCGAGAGAAACACCGACGGCACCGCCGGCTCGCGCATGCCGCCCCAGAGCCGACGCTCGCTGGCATGGGAGAGGAACAGCCGCTCCTTGGCGCGGGTGATGCCCACATAGCAGAGGCGCCGCTCCTCCTCCAGGGCTGCGGGATCCTCCAGGGAGCGGTAGCTGGGGAACAGCCCCTGCTCCAGCCCCACCAGGCACACCACCGGAAACTCCAGCCCCTTGCTGGCGTGCAGGGTCATCAACGTCACCCGGTCGGCGGCGGTGTCCTTGCTGTCGGCGTCGCTGGCCAGGGCGGCGCTGGCGAGGAACCCCTCCAGCGAGCCCTCTTCGTTTTCCTCCTGGTATTGCAGGGCGGCGTTCACCAGTTCCTGCAGGTTGCGGCGCCGCTCCTCGGCCTCATCGTTACCCTCGGCGATCAGTTCAGCCACATAGCCGCTCTGCTCCATCACCCGCTGCACCAGCTCCGAGGGGGGCGTGTCCTGGACGCGGCTGCTGAGACCACCGATCAGCTCGGCGAACTGCAGCAGGCCCTTGGCCGAGCGTCCCGCCAGGGAGCGCACCGCCTCGGGGTCGTTGACCACCTCCCACAGCGGCAGGCCCAGCTGGCTGGCGGCATCGCTGAGCCGCTGCACGGTGGTCTTGCCGATGCCGCGGCGCGGCACATTCATCACCCGCAGCAGGCTGACGCTGTCGGACGGGTTGACCAGCAGCCGCAGGTAGGCGAGCACATCCTTGATCTCGCGCCGGTCGTAGAAGCGCAGGCCCCCCACCACGATGTAAGGGATGCCCCAGCGCACCAGCGATTCCTCCATCGCCCGGCTCTGGGCGTTGGTGCGATACAGCACGGCCATGTCGCCCCAACGCAGCTCCGGGTGAGCCGCCTCGAGCATGCGCAGGCGGTGCACCACCGCCTCGGCCTCGGCGATCTCGTCGTCGCAGCGGGTCACAAGGATCGGCTCCCCCTCGCCACGGGTGGGGCGCAGCACCTTGTCGATGCGCTCGCTGTTGTGGGCGATCAGGGCGTTAGCCGCCGCCAGGATCGTGGCGGTGGAGCGGTAGTTCTCCTCCAGCTTCACCATCGTGCGGGTGGCCTCGTCGCTGGCCTTGTCGCCGAAATCCTCCTGAAAGCCCATCAGGATCGTGAAATCGGCGGCGCGGAAGCTGTAGATGCTCTGATCCGCGTCCCCCACCACGAACACCGAGCGCTGGCCCCAGTCGTCGAAGTGCTCGGGGTCGCGCCCGCCCGTGACCAGCAGCTTGATCAGGTCGTACTGGGTGCGGTTGGTGTCCTGGTATTCATCCACCAGCACGTGGCGGAAGCGGCCGTGCCAGTAGTGGCGCACCTGCTCGTTGCTCTGCAGCAGCTGCACCGGCAGCAGCAGCAGGTCGTCGAAGTCGAGGGCGTTGTTGGCCGCCAGGGCGCGGCGGTAGCGGCGGTACACGTCGGCCACCATCTTTCCCCGCTGCCCCTGCTGCTCCTGCTCCAGCTGCTCGGGCAGCCAGCCCTGGTTCTTGGCGTTGCTGATCGCCCAACGCACCTTTTTAGGCTCGAAGCGCTTGGGATCCAGCCCCAGCTCCTGGGTGACGATCTCCTTGACCAAGGTTTGGGCATCGCCCTCGTCGTAGATCGAGAACTGGCGGGTCCAGGTGAGGCCTTCGGGATCCCGGTACTTGTCGATGTCAAAGCGCAGCAACCGTGCGAACAGGGCGTGGAAGGTGCCGATCCACAGCTCCTTGGTGATCTCCCGGTAGATGCGGGTGCGCAGCTGGCGCTGCTGCACCGGCGAGAGGGTGCTCAGCGGCTGGCCGAACTGGCTGGTGGCGAGCCGCTGGGCCAGCAGCAGCTCCAGCCGCTCCTTCATCTCCCGCGCCGCCTTGTTGGTGAAGGTGACGGCCAGGAGCTGGTGCGGATCGACGCCGTGATGGCCGATCAGGTGGGCAATGCGGTGCGTGAGCGCCCGCGTCTTTCCGCTGCCGGCACCGGCCACCACCAGCAGCGGGCCGTTGTGGTGGTCCACCGCCCGGCGCTGGGCGTCGTTGAGGCCGGCAAGAAAGCTCATGTTGAATCGAATCTATCCCACCCCGCGACGCAGCGATTCGCGGAAACAGCGAAGAATCGACAAGGTGAATGCATGCATCTTGCTGCCATCATGACATCAGCGACGCCCAACAGATGGCTTGAAGATCATAGCTTCAGAGCGAGGATTCACTCGCCAGGCAGCGCAAAGATGGCCAACAAATCACCCCATCAGAGCGAACCGAAGCCAAGCCTTACCAGAGGAAATGGCACACTCCAATCCACACTCCAGCCCACTCGCCGAACCACACTCCAACCCACTCACCCAGCCAGCCGCGTCAAGGCACGCACGCCCTTCAACTCCGCCGCAGCGCTCGAACCATGCCGGAGCACATGAGCCCCTTCAACCCCCACCATTCAGCTGATGGAGGTCCAATCCCGTTGGGCCATCCGGCTGGATCAAGCTCTGATTCCACTCCCAGGTCATCCGTCTGAGGAGAACCGATTCGAGTTCCCCACTGCCAACGCTCACATCCAAGCGGCCGCCCATGGTCGATCAGCCGCCGCCAAGGCAGGCGCTGGGATCGGAGTTGGTGCCACCACCCTGCCCCACCACCACCTGCCCCACCAACGCTGCCAGCGCACGCCAGTGGTGGCCCTGGGTGAATCCGTTCAGGATCCGCTCCCGTCCGGCCGTTCCCATGGTGGCCGCCAGAGCGGGGTCAGCAGCAAGGCGCCTGATCGCCGCTCCCATCGCCCGCCAGTCACCTTCAGCGATCAGCAGCCCCGTCTGATGGTCGACCACCACATCAGGAATGCCGGCATGCCAGGTGGCCACCACGGGCAGGCCACTGAGCTGAGCCTCCATCACCGCCACCGGTGACCCCTCCTGGTCCCCATCAGGGGCGGTGAGCGAGTGCTGCAGAAAGCCTCTGGCCATCCGCATCAACGCCGCCACCTCCGCCGGAGGCAGCACTCCGGCAAACCGCACCCGTTCGGCGATGCCCAGTTCGACGGCGTGCTGGCGCGCCCTGGCCAGCAGTGGACCTTCGCCGACCATCACGAGACTCAGGTCGGGAATGGTCTGCGCGGCAAGGCCGAAGGCTTCCAGGGTGAGCAGGGGGCCCTTCTTGGCCACGAAGCGCCCCACACTCACAAACAGGGGGGGGGCGCTGGCGGGAGCGGCCCCGTGGAAGAGGGCCTGGTTCGCCCCGGACGGACTCACCAGCACCGGCAGGGGGCTGGTGCGTCGGCTGGCCAGAGCCAGCACTGTCGTGCGCATCAACTCCGACTTCACCACGGCGGCCGTTGCCAGCTGCAGCAAGCGCTGGTAGCGCGTCTTCAAGTTGGTGAGGTAGCGGTCGGCGGAGGCGTCGGCCCCCCTGAAATGCACGATCAGGGGAAGTCCGGTGGCAGGCACCAGCTCCATCACCTGCACCGCATGGAAGCCGAACTCGGCAAGCACCGCATCAGGCCGCTCGGTTCGGCAGATCCGGACCATCAGTTGGGAGGGCAGCCAGCTGCCGAGCCGCCTCAGCACATCCCCGAGGCGCGCCGGCAGCACGGCGGCCAACCGGTACAACGCCTTGCTCACCAGAATCGACAGGCCATAGGCCGTGCGTACAGGCGGTCCCCGCCAGGGGATCTCGTCGGCGCTGACCACCACCGTGTCGCAGGGAAGCCCGGCGGCATTGGCCCTGATGAACGTTTCCGAGGGTGCCTTCAGGCTCGGCACCAGCAGCAGCAAGCGGTCAGCCATCGTGCGGCGGCGATGCTGCCGGCAGGTTCAGAGCCCAGCGCCACATGGGCTCGATCTCCTTCCACTCCTGTGAGGCCAGTCGGTGGCGCGCCGCCGCACCGAGCCGGACGCAGCGCCGGGGATCCTGCAGCAGGGACCCGATCGCCTCCGCCAGCGCCGAAGGGTTCTCGACCGGCACCACCAGGCCGGTGTGGTCGTGCTCCACCAGCTCAAGCGGCCCGGGAGATGCATCCGTGACAATCACCGCCAAACCGGCCGCCATCGCCTCCAACAGGGCATTGGGCATCCCCTCAAAGCGGGATGGCAACACAAAGAGCCCGGCCTGCTCCAGGTAGGGGAGAACGTGGCTCTGAAACCCATCGAAGCGAACGCTGCCGGCGAGTCCAAGCGCCCTTGACTGCTCCTCCAACGCTTGGCGCTCCGGCCCATCTCCCACAATCACCAGGCGCCACTCCGTCGGGCGGCGTGGCAGAAGGGCCATGGCGGCCAGCAACACATCAAGCCCCTTCTGGCGCACCAGGCGCGCCACGGTGAGGCAAATGACGGGCGACTGGAGTTGAGGAGGACGCTCGCCGGCCCAGGCAATTCCGGGCGGCAACGGGTTGGGCAACAGGCGCGCGTGCGTCAGGCCGAGATCGGTGCCCAGGGTTTCCAGCACCCCACGGGTGTTGGCGGTGAGCGCATCCGCTCGCGTGTAAAGCAGGCGCCTCAGCCGCTGCCAGGGGAAACCGAGGGTCTGCAGGCGGGGATCGTTGCGCTCAGAGACAGCCAGGTGGATCGGCAGATCCCAGCAGGCCTGGCAGGCAAGCAGGTTGGTCTTGGTGAGCAGGGCCAGCAGACGCGGCGGCCGTTCCGCCAGCACCCGTTCCCGCAGCAGCGCGGCCTGGGGCCCTCCCACTCCGCGCATCAGCCAACGCAGCAGAGCGGCTCCCGTGGGCGGGCGCCAGTGGCGCAGCCAGGGCCACAGGGTGAGCAACAGAAACCAGGAGGCCAATCGCGGCAACCACAGCCCGAGGAAGCGACGACCCCGGGCCTGCAGGGAGCGGTTCCACCAATCACCACGACGCGCCGCCGTGACGGCATCGCCGAGATCAATCAGCCTGACCCCGGGGGGCACCACATGGACCGGAGCCTTGTCGGGCAACAGGGAAACCACGGTGATCCGGTAACCCAGCTCAGTGAAATGGGCGGCTGCCAACATCGCCACCTTCTGCGCGCCGCCCGGGCCGAGGTGGGGCAAAACGATCCAGAGGTCATCAGCCATCAAGCGCTCCGAGGAAGCGGCGGGCCAGTTGCGCGTCGCTGAACTGATCACGCACCTGCCGGGCCGCTTGGCCCAGGCGGTGGCGCAAGGCTGAATCCAGGTGAAGCCTGCGGATGGCGTCCGCCAGCTCCAGATGCGTGGCCGCTTCAGGGAGCAGCAGACCATTCAGCCCATCGCGGATCAGGTCAGCCGGACCGGTTGGACAATCACAGGCCACACACGCGCAACCGCTGGCCATCGCCTCCATCAGGACGTTCGGGAAGCCCTCAAACCGGGAGGGAAGAATGAAGATCTGACAGGCGGAATACCAAGCGCCGATGTTGCCCACAACGCCGGGGAAGTGGATCCTCGCCCTGACCGCGGCGGAGGGAGGCACCAAGGCCTGAAGGTCGGCCACCTGGTTGGTGCCGCGGTAGGGGTTGGTGGTGAGACCGGCGATCACGAGCTGGAGCCCTGGACAGTCGTCAGCGACCAATGCAAACGCCCGCACCAGGCGATCGAAGCCCTTCTGAAAGGCCTTGGTGCCCACAGCCAGCAGCAGGGCGGTCGGAGGCCTGGCGCCTGAATCCTCCTGCCGAAGGGGAGGACCCAGAACAGAAGTTGGATCCACCTGGGGTGCAAACGCCGGCAAGGGCCAGCTCACCGCGTTCGGCAACAACAACTGGGGAGTGGCGGCCAGATGCCGCTGGAGCCATGCGCCGGTCTGGCGGGTTTGCACAAGATGAAGATCAGCCCGGCGGTACGTGAGCCATCGCAGCAGGCGCCAGGGGAGCGATGGCGGCCTGGCGGGGGGATAGTTGCGCTCGGAGATCCAGCATTTCAGCGGCAGGCCCCATGCCGCCAGGATCAGTTTGATGGCGGGAAGGGTGGTCATGCCAATGGCGATCTCGATTCGGTTTCGGCGCAACCAGCGACGCAACTGCAGCACCCGCCATGGGAATCCCAGCCAGCCCCAGGCGGCCACCCAGACGGGATCAGGGAGTTCAACCTGGCGTAGAACTCCCTCAGGGATGGGGTAGAAGTCGTGGCTGGCCGGCCGCCGCGTGAGCAGGACAGGACGATGGCCTGCTGCCTGGCACCATTGCGCCATCCGCAGCGTCACGCGCTCAGCACCACCAGCCTTAAGAGAGTCGATGTAGAACGCCACGCGCACGTTCATGGCCACGAAACCAGATAGGAAGCAAACATGACGCGGATCTTGGGGAGGAAGCGTGGCTCAAAGGTGGTCTTGATGATGAGAGTGATCAAGTGATGAATCTGTTCATCTTCCCTGGCAACCAACCAGCCGGTGCTTTCTGTGTTTGCCACGGCCCTCAGCATCTCCTTGGCGAAGCCGCGATGGTCTTCCTGGGCGCTGCTGGCATCAAAGCAAGGCCAATGGCAATGGTCGTAAACGCGGCAAAGACGCTGACGGGCCAGCCGCCATCGGCCCGCATCCTGCTGGTGCCAGGCCTGAAGGGATTCAATGGCCAGGCAACGCATCAGGTTGCGGGTGGCCCTGTAGGCACTGTCCTGATCAATCGCTTTGAAGTCGATGGTGTCGACGATCGCGGAGATGCGAATTCCCACGGAGGCGAAGGCGTCCAGGTCCTGCAGGGCCAGATACAATCTGGAAAGGGCAGTGAAGACTGAAACCAGAAGTTTGGCCCGATTTTCGCGATTGGAGCGCTGGCAACGAAAGGTGTCGGCATCACCGACCAGCTGTTGAACGAGCCGTTCAAGATCGGTGGCCGTCCGCCGCATCAGCGGCACATCATCCATCGCAATCGCCTGGTAAGCAATGATGATCATGGAATACCAGCGATAATGCTCGGGAAGCCTGCTGCTGGCGGCGATCAGTTGAAACAAGGCAAGGCGTTGCTGCACATCAGCGGGCCGCATTGAGCGGCGGAACAGCAAGCGGTACAGATAGTGCGTGTGACCAGAGTTGAGCCAGAGATCCTCAATGCTGGTCACAGCAAACGCATCGCCCTGCTGGCGTACAGCGTGAGGAATGATCGCAGCAAGCACCACAGGATTGCGTGGCCACCGTTTTAGAAACTGCTTCAGCAACCCATAAGCCCTCAGCCTCCTGCCGCAACGGCTAGCGACGGCAGCCACCGCCACCGTCACCCAGGCCAGAACCCACTCAGGCAGGTAAGTGCGGATTCGCCGTCGATTGGGCTGGATCATGGATGGGCTGAGTGCCTCATCTGCCTCCAAGTGAGCTGGATTCAAGGGCGGCTGGTGGCGGCTCAGCGGCAAGGGTGGTGGCGGCAGGAGTAGTGAAAAGGCACAGCGAAGTGGCCGCAAGGAAACCGATCAAACACTGGGTGACCTGATTGCTGCGATAGATGGTGGTGGCGAGGGCGTTGAGGAGAAGCAGCACGTTGAGTGACACAGCTGCTTGAAAAAATGCAAGGTGGAAGCGCGGTTGGCCAGATGGGCATGCAACGCTCAGAGCTTGGCGCCTGAGCCCCATGGAGATGACAATCACCACAATCAGAAAGGCCAGGATGCCAAGCAGGCCCAGCTGGCCGCCAACTTGAGCGATAGTGTTGTGAGCATGGCCGAAGCCACCTCCTTCTCGCAAGTGGCTGCACATTTCATTGGCTTTTGCTCCATAACCCACACCGTAAATGAAACGGTTGTTTCCCGTAAACATCAACGACAGCCAGCAGGCTCCTGCTCTCAGCCTTCCTAGATCTGAAGACTGATTGATGCTCGCATCGGGAGCGAACAAGAACCACCACGACCCGACAAGCAAGGCGGCGGTGGCTGCGGCGCCAAACAGAAAGAGAACGAACCTGGTAAAGCCCTTTTTCCAGCGAGCAGCCGCCATGCCGATCACAAGGGCCAATGGTGGGGCGATCTGGGCCAGGCGAGAATCGGTGCCAACGCAGAGGGCGTAGCCAGCCAAAGCTGCAGTGGTGCCGAAAACACGCCCCGACAACGAGCGAGCAAGCAAAGAAAAAGCAGCTGCACTCAGAGTGACCAGCATCAAGATCGTGGCGAAGCGATTGATGCCTCCATGGCCATCCATGACCGCTTCATACACATCTTTTACAAAGGAGGAGCTCAGAATGCTTGCCGCAGAATGACGGTTCAGAATGTTGATCGCCAGCAACAAAGGAGTGAGTGCCAGCCAGCCAAACGAAGCTCTCCATTCTCGTAAACCCTGGCTCGACCCAATCACAAATCCGAGGGCAATCAACAGGAAATTCGTAGGGCCATCCACATCCTCCCTGAGGACAATCACGCGCGTATTGACCAGCAAAAGGGCCAATAGGATGGCTTCCAAGGGCGGCCGCCAAGGGGGCTGCCGAAACTGGGGCACCAGCTTATTGACCAAGCGGATAGACATCCAGATCACCAGCAATCCCAACGCAGGCTTGCGTCCTTCGGTGAAGGAGTGAAGTGTGATCACAACGGGAAGAAGGGCGTCGTAGACCTGAATGACCCAAAGACGCGAGAGCAGCCTCTTGGGCGGGCAAACAAGCCGGTTCCAAACTTGACTGCCTTCGCTCATTCCACCGAGACAATCGTGGGGAGATAGCTAAGCATGGCCGCCGTGCGGCGATGATAAGTATGCTCTGCTGCGCATTCAATACGCACCTGCTGAGGGCATCCAAAGCCATCCAGGCTGCGCTCTAACGCAGCGAGGAATGAATCCACTGTGGGGTCGCAAAGAGCAGCGAAGGACTTGTAATCTTCCAAAGCATCAATGGCGGAGGCCACAACTGGCAACCCGGCAGCGAGATACTCAAAGAACTTCATGGGAAACATGGAGTGGGTGTATCGATTGAATCGAAGTGGCAGCAAGCCAACATCAAGGCCTCTCATATAGGCAGGCAAGTCATGATATGGCTTAGCGCCAAGCCAGTGAACATTTGAACACTTCAGCAAGCCAGATAGCTGGGTGCTGGGATCACCCTCGCCGACAGGCCCGATCATCACATAAGACCAGCCTGGCGTCGCTTCCGCCAGCTTGGCCAGCAGGTCAAGGTCAAGCTTGTAAGCACTGATGGCTCCGACAAAACCGATGCGAGGCTGAGGAATGGCGGCGATATCGCGAGGGATCTCAAGCTCAGGGCTCAGGGCCTGAGCGAAGTGAGCATAATCGGCGACGTTCGAGAAGTAGTGGGTATTGCTGTTGTAACGACGACGGCTCTCCTGAAGGGCAGGAGAAGTTACGAAGACAAGATCAGCAGCGCGGCAAAGACGCTCCTCCCAAGTAGAGAGATCCGGATCATTCATGCCCGGCTGAGCCTGAATATCATCAACGCAATGATAAACCAGAATTCCATAAGGGCCGGGCAGCCCATAGGCAAGTGTTTTTGGATTGTAAGTCCATAACAATTCAGATCGCAGCCCTAACCAACGCCGTGCAAGAGCAAGACCGCCAAGCAGAATTGATCGGTTCAGCCGAGTGATCAGTTGACCACGCGCGCCCGGCAGAACCAGTGGTGACCAAACCCAGAGATTTTTCTTCACCTGGCGTGGGGGCCTCAGGCCTTTGGCGAGACGCCTCAGGATTCTGCCAAGATCTTGTACCTGACGGCGCGGAGCACGCAGACCAAGCGACTCAATATAAAGCACACGATGGCCAAGATCAGCCAACTCGGAAGCAACATGCTGCTTGTTGGTCCATAACAACTGATCCCAATCTGCAGTAGCCAGAAGGGTGATATCAGCCATTGTCCAGCGAAACGAGCTCTCTGAAGGATTCCGATCGGGCTTGAAGCTGCCTGTAATCTCCGTAGGCCCTGATCATTCCGTCGGCAAATTCATAAATTCGATCACAGTTCCTCACTGTACTCAAGCGATGCGCAATCACAATTGTGGTGCATCGACGTCCGATCAACTCGAGCGAGTCTAAAACATTGCTCTCTGTTTTGTTGTCCAGAGAGCTGGTGGCCTCATCCAGAACAAGCACCTTGGCCTTCTTATAAAAAGCCCTCGCAAGGGCGAGGCGCTGGCGCTGGCCACCGGAGAGACGCAAACCATTTTCTCCGATCATCGTGTATAGGCCATAAGGTAACTCAGAGACAAATTCATTCAACTGTGCAGCTTCCAGCGCCTCCCAGACTGCATAATCATTAATCTCAGCCTCGTCCACACCAAAAGCAACATTTTCACGGATGCTCGTATCGAGCAAAACAATCGATTGAGGCACCATCGCGCAGCAAGCTTGCCAAGCCGGGGTTTCTTCATAAGACAATTCAATGCCATCCAATTCGATGCACCCCTTTTGGGGCTTAAAGAGGGCAAGCAGGATGTGAGCCGTTGTCGTTTTGCCGCCGCCGGTCTTACCCACCAAGGCAACTCTTGAACCAATCGGGATCGTTAGGCTCACCCCTTTGATCACCCAATCCTCCGAACTTGCATAGCGGAACCAAACATCGTTCAGTTTGATGGTGTGCTTGGGCATCACCCCAGCTGGTGAGGGCGTGCCTGGGCTCAGCAAGGTTGCCCGAGACGTCCCCAGATCCAGGAGCAGCAGGGCATCAGAGATATCAGGAAGACTGCCTCGAAAGCGGTTGACCGAGCGAAAAATCGACTGGATTGGCGCAGAGATCTTCAGGGCTGCAAACATCACAGCAGCCAAGGCGGGCAGGGCCTGTTGCAGCTTCCTGTCCGGGTCCAACAGGATAGGAAGGAGTCCGATTGCAAACAGCATCGTGATGCCAGCGGGTTCAATGATATAGCGAGGAATATCGGGAAGCAACTTTGCAATTCTGTCGTAACGCTTACCTGTGACACCAATTGACCAAAACTTATCGATAAATCGCTGCTCAGCTGCGTAGAGCTGAACATCTCGAATCGAACGAATAGATTCTACCAGCAATGCGTTGACTCTCAAGGCAAACCGCAGCTTCTGCTTGGAGGCAAGCCGCAGGGGAGCGATCAGCAGAGCCGACACGGATGTGTAGGCAACAAGGAGAGTGACGAACAGAATGATGGCAACAGGGCCCAGCACGACTGCGACGCCAATGGTCAGCACTCCAACAGACAGTGCTCCGGAAGCAACTGTCAGCAGCGGCAGGATAATGTCATCAGATATCTTGCTGAGGATGCGATTGAGACGAGCAAGCAGATGAGCGGATTTCTGGGTTTGGAAATACTCATAATCTTGCATCAAAATATTTGCGTAGATCCGATTGCCATAATCCGACCAGATCTGTGCGCTCAAGAAACTCTGAAGGACGGCGGTAAGAAATTTCAAGCCTGTCGATAACCAGATCAGCCCAATCAGGATGCCGACCATCCAAAGGGACTGGTTCGCCCTGCCGCCACCGAAGAACCAGATCTGTGGAATTCTGTCCGGTAGCTTGACCCCGCTCAAAGCACCAACGAGCCGCGCCAACAGCCCAACAAAGACAAGATCAAGCAGACCAACCAATATCGAAATCACCAGCAGAGCAATCAGCCCCTGCAGACGCTTTTTTGGCAAGAAGGACAGCAGTCGGCCCAGTTGGGCCAGCGTCTGGCTTTGCAGCCCGGCAGGAAGGCTCAACTTCACTGAGATCGAAGACGCTGCTCAAGAGTGCGACAACCTTATCGGTCACATCCGACGCAGCGCCTGCGCCCAAGCCAGTCACAGAACCGATCGTCCACGCCAGCGCCTGGCGAGGCTGCGCAGCTTCATCTGGATCCGCATGGCCTCCAGACGCGCGGGCGAGGGGTTTCGCAACGGTGGAGTGAGAGAAGCCAACCGATCCCAGTGTTGGCCGATGGACGTCAGCGCCTCTGCCCATCGCTGCCTCAGTTCCTGCTCTGAAAACCTGGTCAACAACGCCCTGCGTTGGTCAGGGTCGGCCTGCCAGCGGCCAGGATCGGCAGCCGCAGCAGCGATCCGCTCCAGGTCTGCCAGGAGCGTGCCACAGCCAATCTGGTGGCCCACCATCCCTGGGTCGAGGAAATCAGCGAGAGCGTGGTTGACACTGCTGAACACCACGCAGCCACTGGCCAGCGCCTCCAGCGGGGGGAGTCCGAACCCCTCACTCACCCTCTGGCTGCGCCAGTAGTCGGCCGAGTCATAGAGATAAACCTTGGCGGAGCGGAACAAACCCACCAGGTCATCGACCCAGCCGCTCTGCACCTCCACCCGGAGGCCCTGGGCCCGCAAGGCCGGCACCAGTTGCTGCAGCACATAGGCGCTGCTTTTGCGCGCCTGAACCAGCACATCGATCGGGCGAGCCGCCGCCAGGATGGGATCGGCGACGCTGTTGTTGTCGCCCCAGCGGGGGTCAATGGCATTGGGCACCAAGAACAGCGGGTTGCGCGGCGCCCTGTCTCCCCAGTAGCCGAGCGTGTTGCGGCTCACCGCCAGCACCGGCACGCCGGCGGGAAGGTTGAAGCCGTAACCGCTGCTATGGGCGTGATATGCCACCGGCCGCCCCCGCAGCAGGCGCAGCTGACGGGGCACGTCAAAGCCCCAGCTCACGATCCAGAGCGCCTCTCCGGGGGCCCGCTCCTGGCGCAGCAGATCGGCCAGAAACGGCCTGCCGGGCTCCCGTCGCCGATAGGTGACCACTTCGGTGGGCACGATCGAAGCGGTGAGACGGGCCGTCTGCAGTTCCACCTGCAGGCCTCCGCAGCGGAAGCGGCCGCTGTTGCCGGGCACGAGGAAGCGAAGGGGACGCAAAGGCGATCCGGCAGCCAACGGCGACTCTGACGCAGGGGAGGGCCGCTGCCGGCTCAGGCGGCGACAGCCTCGGTGCTGCCGGCGCGCTGGCGGCGGGTGAGGAAGCCGAACAGCACCTTGCCGATGGCAGCCACCAGGTTGCCTTCCAGCTCCTGGAACATCACCATGTTGAGGTGGAAGGCGTGGTTGGCCTCCTCCACAATGCGATCGGCGGTGGCTTGATCGATCGGCAGCTGATCGAGGCTTTCGCGATAGCTGGCCTTGAAGGCCTTCTCATCGGGAATGGCATCGAATTCATAGAACCGCAGGCCATCGTGTTCGCCCAGGTTCATCGCTTTCTGAGCGATGTTCTTAAGGATCTGGCCGCCGGAGAGATCGCCGATGTAGCGGGTGTAGTGGTGACCCACCAGAAGCTCGGGTGATTCTTTGGCCACCTGATGGAGGCGCTCCACATACTTCTGGGCGCCCGGAGTGGGCTGCACCTGCTGACGCCAGCCGGCACCGAAGTAGAAGGCAAGATCGGCCTCAAGGGCGCTGCGGCGGTTGAGGGAATCGTGGGCGATCGGCCCCACCACCGGGTGAGATTTGAGGGCGCCGATCTCTTCCTCCATCGCGCTGTAGACGAAATAGAGGTCGGCGACCAGCTTGCGGTAGCTGATCTTGTCGACCACCCCTTTCAGGAAGCAGGTGACGAAGCCGGTGTTCTCGGCCATCGTGTGCGCTTTTTTGGTGCCTTCGCGCAACTGTGAAGCAAGGGCGACAGCCATCGAAGCCGGTGTGCCGTAGGTCGTGGGGAACAAGTTAGGGCCGTGCCGTCGGCGCGGGCGGCTCAAGTTGCGAAGGGTTAAGCGGCCTCGTCGCAGGCGGCGGCGGCGGGCCCCTCACCCAGCAGGGCGAACAGGTCGCGGCAGACGAGCCGCAGCTTCTCCGCCACCTCCGGCTGGGGCAGGTTCACCCCGCTCGCCTCCCACTCGCCCACGGTGGCGAGCCGCCACTGCTCGCCCTGGAAGGTCATGCCGCTGAGCAGCACCCCCAGCAGCCGCGGGGTGCCGCCGCCGCCGGCGGCCGGGGCCTCGGCCAGGCGCAGCTGCATCAGCAGGCTGCGGCACTGCAGGCGGGGGCTCCAGCCGGGGAAGTGAAAGGCCAGATCCACCGACGCCTGCTCCTCGAAGCGGCGGGTGTCGGGGTCGTCGCGCCAGGGGGTGAGATTGGCGCGGGCATCAGGGAAATGGCGCCGGAACAGGGCGGCGGCGGAGGCGATGGCGTGGGCCATCTCCGGACTTCGGGCCAGGTCTGCCGCATTCATGGCGTTTCCCCTGAGCAGAACAGCGGATGGAACGGAACCTAGGCTCCGCGAGCCGGCCCATGCTGAAGTTTCCCGAGGGAGGCTGCGCCAGCGGGCCGGTACCACGACCACGAATTGCCGTCGGTCGCGCCGTTTCCCCCCTGCTGCCGCCGATGGTGACCCTGTCCGCTCCGTCCTACGAAAAGCTCACCCCACCCGACAACGGCACGGCGATCCGCTTCGAGAACGGCCTTCCGGTGGTGCCCTCCGACCCGATCATTCCCTTCATCCGCGGTGACGGCACCGGCGTGGACATCTGGCCCGCCACCCAGCGGGTGCTGGATGCGGCCGTGGCCAAGGCCTACGGCGGTGAGCGGCGCATTGAGTGGTTCAAGGTGTATGCCGGCGATGAGGCCTGCGAGCTCTACGGCACCTATCAATACCTGCCGCAGGACACGCTCACCGCGATCGAGCAGTTCGGCGTGGCGATCAAGGGCCCGCTCACCACACCGATCGGCGGCGGCATCCGTTCGCTGAACGTGGCCCTGCGCCAGATCTTTGACCTCTACTGCTGCGTGCGCCCCTGCCGCTACTACGAGGGCACCCCCAGCCCCCACAAGCGGCCCCAGGACCTCGATGTGGTGGTGTACCGGGAGAACACCGAAGACATCTACATGGGGATCGAGTGGGAGGCCACCGATCCGGTGTGTGTGGAGCTGATCGCCCACCTCAATGACACGGTGATTCCGGCCAACGGCAAGCTCGGCAAGCGCCGCATCCCGGAAGGGGCCGGCATCGGCATCAAGCCGGTGAGCAAGGCGGGCACCCAGCGCCACGTGCGCAAGGCGATCCAGCACGCCCTGGGGCTGGAGGGCGCCAAGCGCCACGTGACGCTGGTGCACAAGGGCAACATCATGAAGTTCACGGAAGGGGCCTTCCGGGACTGGGGCTACGAGCTGGCCACCAGCGAATTCCGCGACCAGTGCGTGACCGAGCGGGAAAGCTGGATCCTCGGCAACCTGGAGCGCAACCACGGCCTCAGCGTCGAAGACAACGCCCGCCTGATCGAACCCGGCTACGACAGCCTCACGCCCGAGAAGAAAGCGGCGGTGGACGCGGAAGTGAAAGGGGTGCTCGATGGCATCGGCGAGAGCCACGGCTACGGCAAGTGGAAGAGCATGGTGCTCGTTGACGACCGCATCGCCGACAGCATCTTTCAGCAGATCCAGACCCGGCCCCAGGAATATTCGGTGCTCTGCACCCTCAACCTCAACGGCGACTACATCTCCGACGCGGCGGCGGCGGTGGTGGGCGGCCTGGGCATGGCGCCAGGAGCGAACATCGGCGACAACGCCGCCATCTTCGAGGCCACCCACGGCACCGCGCCTAAGCACGCGGGACTGGACCGGATCAACCCGGGCTCGGTGATCCTGTCGGGCGTGATGATGCTCGAATACATGGGTTGGCAGGAAGCGGCCGACCTGATCACCACGGGGCTCAGCGCCGCGATCGCCAACGGGGAGGTCACCTACGACCTGGCCCGGCTGATGGAACCGCGGGTGGAGCCAGTGAGCTGCTCCGGCTTCGCCGATGCGGTGGTGCGCCACTTCGGGGGGTGAGCCTGGCGCGAAGCCGGAACGGCAGACTGGGCCGATGAGCAGCGCCACCCCCAGCGCCACACCAGCCGCCAGCACCACGCCTGCAGGCAGCGCCTCGCCAGCCGCCAGTGCCACAGATCCCTGCGTGCACTGCGGCTTCTGCCTGCCCACCTGCGCCAGCTACCGGGTGCTGGGCACGGAGATGGATTCGCCGCGGGGGCGCATCCACATGCTCAAGGCGATCAACGCCGGTGAGCTGGAGCTGGATGCCACCGTGGCCAGCCACTTCGACTCCTGCCTGGGCTGCCTCGCCTGCGTGAGCGCCTGCCCGGCCGGTGTCCGCTACGACGAACTGATCGAGGCCACCCGCCCGAAGCTCAACGCCCCAGAGTTGCGCAGCGGCGGCCAGTGGGCCTTCCGCAGGCTGCTGTTCCAGCTGCTGCCCTATCCCCAACGGCTGCGGGCCGTGCTGCAGCCCCTGCGGCTCTATGCCGGCACGCCACTGCAGCGGCTGGCGCGGCGCAGTGGCCTCACCCGCCTGTTCGGCCCTGGGTTGGCGGCGATGGAGCGGCTGCTGCCGCCGCTGGCGCCGGAGTCGTTCAGCGATCCGCTGCCGCTGGTGACCCCGGCCCAGGGCGAGCGGCGTTACCGCGTGGGGCTGGTGCTGGGTTGCGTGCAGCGGTTGTTCGAGCCCGCTGTGAACCGGGCGGCGCTGCAGGTGCTGAGCGCCAACGGCATCGAAGTGGTGATCCCGCCGGCCCAGGGCTGCTGCGGCGCCGTGACCCACCACCAAGGAGAAGAGGCCCAGACCCACGCCCTGGCCGGGGCCCTGATCGACGCCTTCGACGCCGTGATCGGCCCGGGCAAGCCGGCGGGCGCCGAACCGCTCGATGCGGTGCTGGTGGCGGCCTCCGGCTGCGGCCACACGCTCAAGGCCTACGGCCGCCTGCTGGCCGGTGATCCGGCCTGGGCCGCGCGCGGCAGCGCCTTTGGCGGCCGCGTGGCGGACATCCAGGAATTCCTGCAGCGGGTGGGGCTGAGCGAGGCGGTGCGCCAGCGGTTGCAACCGCTGCGCCACAGCGATGGCAGCCGCGCCAGCGGCGAGCGTCCGCTGCGGCTCGCTTATCACGATGCCTGCCACATGCTCCACGGCCAGGGGCTGCGCGAACAGCCCCGGGCGCTGCTGCGCCAGATCCCTCACCTGCAGCTGCTGGAGGCCACTGAAGCGGGGGTGTGCTGCGGCAGCGCCGGCATCTACAACCTCGTGCAACCCGTGGAAGCCGCCGAACTGGGCCGGCTCAAAGCCACCGACCTGAGCAGCACCGGCGCGGACCTGGCGGTGAGCGCCAACATCGGCTGCACGCTGCAGATCCGCCAGCACATGGAGAGCGCGCCGCGGCCGCTGGCGGTGCTGCATCCGGTGCAGCTGCTGGCCATGAGCCTGGGTGGCGGATCCGACCTGCCGGCTTGAGCGGCCGGAAGCGGCGAACGATGCAGCGGAGCGCCAGGCACCAACACCGCGCGTAGCGCGATGCCTCACCAACGCTTCGACGCGCACTTCCACATCATCGATCCGGCCTTTCCGCTGCTACCAAACCACGGTTTTCTGCCGGAACCCTTCACCGTCGCCGACTACCGCCGCCGCACCGAGGCCCTGGGAATCACGGCGGGGGCGGTGATATCGGGTTCCTTCCAGGGCTTCGGTCAGCGCTTTCTGCTCGATGCCCTGCAGCAACTGGGCCCCGGCTTCGTGGGCGTGATCCAGCTGTCGGCCCGGGCCACCGATGCGGAGATCCTCGCGCTCAACGCCAGGGGCGTGCGGGCCGTGCGCTTCAACCTGCGGCGTGGGGGCTCGGAAAGCGTGCAGCACTTGGAGGCGCTGGCACTGCGCCTGCACGCGCTGGTGGGCTGGCCTGTGGAGCTGTATGTGGAGTCGCGGCAGCTGGCGGCCCTGCAGCCATTGCTGCGGCGGCTGCCGGCGGTGAGCATCGATCACCTCGGCCTCTCCCGCGACGGCTTTGCCACCCTGCTGCAGCTCGCCGAGCAGGGCGTGCGCGTGAAAGCCAGCGGCTTCTCAAGGGTGGAGCTGCCGGTGGCCGAGGCCCTGCGCGCCCTGCACGCCGCCCATCCCCAGGCGCTGATGTTCGGCACCGACCTGCCGTCCACACGGGCGCCGCGGCCGTTTCACCCCAGCGATCTCACCCTGCTGATCGACACCCTGGGCGAGCCGGCGGCACAGGGGGCCCTGTGGAGCAATGCGGCCTCCTTCTACCGGCTGCCGCCGCCATTGGCCTGAGCAGAGCTCCAGGCACAAGATGATGAGAGGGTCGCTCTCCAAGCCCGTGCGCGCTGCTGCCCGTCTACTTGCCGTCGCCACCACCCTGCTGAACCTGGCGCCAGCGGCGCTGGCCGCCGACACGCGGCCAGCCGGCGCGACGGTGATGGCAGCCGATCCACGGCAGGTGGCAGCCGTGGTGGCGGAACTGGCGCAGCTGGAGCGCAGCGCGGGCGGACGGCTCGGAGTGTTTGCCCTCGACACGGCCACCGGCCTGCGGATCGGCCATCGCAGCGCGGAGCGCTTCCCCTTGTGCAGCACCTTCAAGCTGCTGCTGGCGGCGGCGATGCTGGAGCGGAGCACCCGCACGCCCGGCCTGCTGGAGCAGCGCCTGCCGGTGACCCCCGCCGATCTGGTGACCTATGCGCCGATCGCTGAGCAACGGGTGGGCAGCAGCATGACGATCGCCGAGCTCGCTGCTGCGACTGTGCAATACAGCGACAACGCCGCCGCGAACCTGCTGCTGCGGCAGCTCGGTGGCCCTGCCGGCATGACCGCCTTCGCCCGCTCGATCGGCAACAGCCGCTTCCGCCTCGACCGCTGGGAAACGGAATTGAATTCCGCCCTACCGGGCGACCCGCGCGACACCGACACACCGGCGGCCATGGGCACCAGCGTCCAGGCGCTGGCACTGGGCACGGCCCTGCCGGCACCGCAGCAGCAACAGCTGACCACCTGGCTGCTGGGCAACACCACAGGTGCCGCCCGCATCCGGGCCGGCGTGCCCGACGGCTGGCAGGTGGGCGAGAAAACCGGCACCTGCGGCGCCTACGGCACCGCCAACGACGTGGGGGTGCTGTTTCCACCCGGTCGCCGGCCGGTGGTGCTGGCGATCTTTCACACCCAGCCGGAGGCCACAGCCCTGGTGCGCAACGATGTGATCGCCGCCGCCACCCGGCTGGTGGTGCAGGCGATCACTGCTCCATCTGCTCCCAGGCCTGCCGCAAGGTGTCTGCCTGGCCCAGATTGCCGGGGAAAGTGAGCAGCGGCAGCAGCGGCGCGGTTTGGTGCTCCGCGCCTGTGCTCAGCATCGACAGCCCAGGCAGCAGCTGACCCTCCAGCCGCACCTGGCTGAGGCCCAGCCCATCGGCCAGCAGGGTCTGGCTGGTGATGCCCCCCTTGCTGATCAGGTATCCCAGCTGGGGCGCCAACGCGCCCCCCAGCCGGGCCATCGCCGCCGCCAGGGCCAGGCCCAGCCGCCGCCGCTCCTCGGCATGGCGGCAGACCAGCTCCCCCCGGCTGGTGAACAGCACCGGGGTGCGGCCGCTGGCCAGCACGGCGCGCTGCTGCGCCAGCCAGGCCGCTTCCAGCGAGGGCAGCAAGCGGTCGGGGAGGGGGCCCTCCAGCGCCCGCGCCACGCGGGCCACCGGGATCTCCACGCCCACACAACCCGGCGCCGCCAGCAACCGCTCCAGCTGGGCATCGGCCAGCGGCACGTGCGATCCCACCAGCACCAGCCCCGGCAGAGGGCCCGTAGCCGCGCGCCGGCGCAGCCCGGCCAGGGCCGCCGGGGTCAGGGGCTGCGGCGGCACGTCCACCAGGGCGTTCAGCAGGCTGGCGGCCGACTGGAACAGCAACCGCTGCGGCCGTTGCCCCGCCGCCGGCTGCACGGCGGCGCGCACCGCGTCCCCCAGCACCTGCAACTGCTCCGCACGCTCCGCATCCACCACCAGCCAGGGATTGCCCGACAGCCCCCGCAGCCGCTGGATCAAGGCCTCGCGGCCGGCGGGCACCAGTTCGTCCAGGCCGATCTGCTGCACCGCCTGGGCCACCAGCCGCCCGCCGCTCTTCTCGGCCAGCCAGTCGCGCAGCACGCTGGTGCCGTAGCCGAAGCGGCGATCACGGCCGAAGGGCGTGCGATGCACCGGCTCGCCATGCAACAGATGGCAGCCCCCCACCGTGGTGCGTCCGCCCTCAAGGAAGGCGGGTACCAGCAGGGTGGCGTCGAAGGGGCCCAGCTCCGCGGCGATCACCTCCGCCTCCAGCGGCGTGTGCCCCCGCAGGGTGGAGTCGCCGCGGCTCACCACCAGCCAGTGGTCGATGCCGGCCGCTGCCAGCGCCGGCCGCAACGACCGGCAGATCTGCCGCACCCGAGCGGCCGCCGGCCCCGGCTCCAGGGCACGGGTATCGGTGAGCAGGAACAGCAGCGGCGACGGGTCGCGCAGGGCGCTCTGAAGGGTGCCTGGATCCCAGCGGAGCAGCAGCAGGCAGCCATGCACCGTCTGTGAGCCGGTGGGATCGTCGTCAAAGACGATCACCTTGAACGGGGGCGCGGCTGGAGGGGGCGGGGCGGCCATGGCACCATCGTGCCGTGATCACTCCCGCGACCCACGAGCTGCCCGACCTCGTGCGGCAGCTGCACGCCGCCGGTACGCCGTGGCTGCCTGCCGGCAGTGGCAGCCGCCTGGGTTGGGGGCCGCCAGTGCAGCACACCGACACGGTGCTGAGCGTGGCGTGCCTGAACCGCCTGCTCGACCACGCCAGCGGCGATTTCACCGTGACCGTGGAGGCGGGGCTGCCGCTGCAGGAGCTGCAGGAGGCCTTGCGGGCGCGCAACCAGTGGCTGGCCGTCGACTGGCCCTGGGGCACGGGTGCCAATGGCGAAAACGCCGGCAGCGTGGGCGGGCTGGTGGCACGGGGGCTCGGGGGCGGTCTCCGCCAGCGCTACCTGGGCGTGCGCGATCAGGTGATCGGCATCGGCCTGCTGCGCGCCGATGGCGTGGCCGCTCACGCCGGGGGGCGGGTGGTGAAGAACGTGGCCGGCTACGACCTGATGCGCCTGTTCACGGGCAGCTGGGGCGCGCTCGGCCTGATCACCGAACTCACCCTGCGCACCTTCCCGATTCCGCCGCAACGGCGCGGCCTGCTGCTGCAGGGTCCGCTGGAGGGCCTGGAGCGCCTGCGCCAGTGGCTGCTGCGCTCCAGCCTCACCCCCGAACTGATCGACTGGTGGAGCGGGGCCCTGGCGGAGCAGGCCGGAGCCGAAGCCCAGCCCGCCCTGCTGCTGGCCCTGGCCAGCGTGAGCGGCGAAGCCCTGGCCGACCAGCTCGCCACCCTGCGCGCCCAGGCCGACAGCCACGGGCTCAAGGGGTTGCCGCTCGATCCCGAACGGCTGGAGGCCCTGCGTGTGCTGGCGCTCGGCGGCCAACAGCCGCAACCGGCGGCCGGAGCGGAAGAACCGCTCTGGCTGCTGCGGCCAGGCGTGCTGCCCAGCCACACCGCGGCGCTGCTGGCGGATCGTTCCGTCGCCGGCCTGCCGCTGGTCCTGGGTGCCGGCAGCGGCCTCGGCTACGCCTGGTCGGCGGCGGCGGCCCTGCCCGCCTACCGGGTGGAAGCGCTGCGGCGCCGCTGCCAGGACCTCGGCGGCCATCTCACGGTGCTGCGGCAACCCAGCGGCAGCAGCCTGCCTGCCTGGGAGGACGCCCCTGCTGCGGCGATGATCCAGGCGGTCAAGCGCCAGTTCGACCCCAGGCAGCAGCTGGCGCGCGGGCGCCTGCCGGGCGTCAGAGCGGCCTGAGCGCGTAGCGGCTCCGCAGGGTGCAGCTCTCGCCGGCCGCCACCTCCAGCCGCCGGTCGCCGCTCACCAGAGCGCCGCGCGGGCCGGTCCAGGGCTCCAGGCACACCATCGGCCGGGGCGGATCGGTCCACACCACGGCCAGATCGAAAGGCGCGCTGGGGTGCAGCTCCAGCGCCATTCCGGCCGCCGGATCCACCAGCCGCACCGGGCCCTCGGGCCGCGCCAGGAAATCCACCCCGGCGGCCAGCTGGGCGAGCGTGGCGGCGGTGTCCGCCTCTGCCATCACCAGATAGTTGAAGCAGCGCTCCGGCAGACCTTCGAGGTGCACCGCAGCGCTGCCGCTTTCCGCTTCCGGCAGCGCCGACACATTGAAATAGGGGTGCAGCCCGAAGCTGAACGGCAGCGGCCGGCTGCCGCTGTTCTCCAGCACCGCCGTGATCGCCAGGGCAGAGGGTTCAAGGCGCAGCTGCAGCCGCAGCCGGAAAGGGAATGGAAAAGCCGCCAGGGTGGCGGGGCTGTCGCAGAGCTCCAGTTCCACCCCCGCCTCCTGGGGCAGGGCCCGCAGCTGCCAGGGCAGATCCCGGGCGAAGCCGTGCTGGCGCAGGGTGAAGCTGCCCTCCGGCAACGGCAGCTGATCGCCCGGCAGGTTGCCGCAGATCGGGAACAGCACCGGCATTCCCCCCCGCACCGAGAGGGCGGGATCGGCGAAGCGATCCGCATCGAGGTAGAGCAGCTCGCGGCCATGGCAGCGCCAGCCGGTGAGCAGGCCGCCCCGCTCGGGCACCAGGCGCAGCAGGTCGGGGCTGCCGGGAGCGTCGGAGCTGACCGGAGCGCTGAACTCCCAATGGGGGTAGGGACGCTGGCGTTGAAGGAGGGGCATGGCTCAGGCGTTCGGCAGGCCGGCCACCCACTCCAGCAGGGCGGCGTTCACCTGATCGGGCACCTCATCATGGGGGCAATGGCCCGCTTCCAGCACCACCTCGGCGGTGCCGGCGGGGGCGTGGCGCTGAAAGGCGCCACGGCGGCCCACCGCGTTGATCCAGGGATCGCGGATGCCCCAGAGCAGCAGCAGCGGTGCCGTCAGGGCGACGAACAGCTCATCGAGCGGCTGACCGCTGGGGATATCGAACACGGTGCGGAACACACCGAAGGCCCCCGGGTCCCGCGAGGGGCGCAGGATCGCTTCCACCAGCGCGTCGTCGACGTTGGTGCGATCGATGTACACCTGATTGAGCGTGCGGCGGATCGTGGAGCGGCGGCGCAGGTTTTCGAACAGCAGCCGCTGCAGCACCGGGCTGCGCAGCAGCGCGCCACCGATCGTGCGCCGCGCGATCGCCCCCCAGCCCTGGGGAGGAGCCTGCTCATCGCTGAACGGACCGGCGGCATTGATCAGCACCACCCCGGCGGCCTCGGGGCCGAGTGCCACGCCGGCGGCCAGCACAGCGAAGCCCCCGAGGGAATTGCCCACCAGCACGGTGGGGCGGCCGATGCGTTCGTGCACGTAGGCGGCCAGCTGGTCACGCCAGAGGGCGCCGCCGTAACGCAGCTCGCCGGGCTTGGCGCTGCGGCCAAAGCCCAGCAGATCGATGGCGTGCACCTCGTGCCGTGCCGCCAGGGCCGGGATGTTGTAGCGCCAGTGGTCGGTGGAGGCACCGAAGCCATGCACCAGCAGGAAGGCCGGACCCACCGGCTCGGCGGGGGCCGCCTGCACCGCGTGCACCGCATGCCCCAGGTAGGCCCAGGGATCTGCTCTGGAAGGGATCACCGGAAGCCTGCCTCAGTGGTCGATGCTAGGGAGCAGTTCGAGTGGCCCGCTCCGTGCGCGACTGGTCCAGCCTGCTGTCGGGGGGGGCGCTGTGGGCCCTGGCGCTCTACCTGCCGCTGACGGTGCCGCTGGCCCGCTTCGAAGCAGCCCTGGCGGACGGACCGCTGAACGAAGGCCTGCGTCAGCTGGCCCTGGTGGTGAGCAGCCTGCTGCTGGCCCTGGCGGTGGGGGGAATCACCCAGCTGGGCCTGAGCTGGGCACTGAGCCCGAGCTGGGCGGCCAGCCTCGGCCTGATGGCGGTGCTGGCCGGAGCCTTCTGGGGGCTGGCCAGCCGCCGCGACCGCGATTCGCAGTGAGTCAGGCCGGCTGCTCGGCCGGGGCCTCCTTGCCACCGAGCACGAGGCGCAACAGCAGCGGCGCCAGGAAGGTGGTGCCGATCACCATGATCAGGATGGCGGCCTCCAGCGAAGGGTTGAGCAGCCTGGCCTGGGTGCCCAGGCCAAGGAAGATCAGGCCCACCTCGCCGCGGGGCATCATCCCCAGACCCACCACCAGCCGGTTGGTTTTCTCCTTGCTGAGGTAGCTCCAGCCGGACACCAGCTTGCCGAGGATCGCCACGGTGAGCAGGAAAGCGGCCACCACCAGACCTTCCCGGTTGCTGGGGTCCATCGGATTGAGCACCGAGAGGTCCATGCTCGTGCCGATCAGCACGAAGAAGATGGTGGCGAACAGGGCCACCAGCGGCTTCACCGTGTCCTGAATCAGGTGGGTGTGCTTCGAGCTGCTGAGGATCAGGCCGGCAGCGAAGGCACCAAGGGCCGCTTCAAGGCCGATGGCCTGGGCCGCGAAGCAGCAGAGGCAGAGCACCACGAAGGAGGCCACCACCACTTCACCGGGGGCCTTGAGTTGATCCAGCACCCAATCGAACAGGGGGGCGGCCGTGCGGCTGAGGAACAGGGAGGCCGCCACGAACACCGCCGCGGCCACCAGCAGCTTGATGATCGGGCCGATCTCCAGAGCGCCGCCAGCGGCCAGGGCCACCACCACCGCGAGGATCACGATGCCGAGGATGTCATCGAGGACGGCAGCGCCGATCACGATCTGACCTTCCTTGGTGCGCAGATATTTGAGTTCGCCGAACACACTCGCCGTGATGCCGATGCTGGTGGCGGTCATCGCCGCGCCTGCAAACACCGCCGGAATCAATGGGAGATGAAAGATATAAAGGAGCCCGAAGGTGCCGAGCGCGAAGGGCACCACCACGCCGGTCACGGCCACGGTGGTGGCCTGCAGGCCCACCGCCACCAGCTCATCGAGTTCACTCTCGAGGCCGGTCAGGAACAGCAGGGCGAACAGGCCCAGCGTGGCAAGCGATTCCAGGTTCGGGAACGTGGAGGTGTAGATCGACTGCACCACGTCGGGGGTGACATCCGACAGGGAGCTGACCAGGTTCAGCAGGGTGCTGTTCAGCTGCGCGCCGGTTTCGGGGGGCAGGATGAAATGCAGCCCGGAGAAACCGATCAGCACACCGGCCAGCAACTCCCCGAGGATCGTGGGGAGCTGCAATCGCACCATCACTTCGGCGAGCGCACGGGCCGCCACGAAGATCAACAGGATCCGCCCAACGGAGATCAAGGTGGACGCCACCTCCATCTCATGGGAGCCCATCTGGAGCAACAACTGAGGGACAGACGAGATCATTGGCGTGGAAGTCGTTCCCCGGCGGGGAGCAGCAAAGTGGGTTGGACCTTAATGGGAATCCTGCGGGTCTGACTGGTGTCGAGCCCGACGGAATTCGGCATTCGCCGGCGCGAGGGGGCGGCGGCGGGGGGTGAGCGCGGGGTGTGGCCAGGCGGGAACACAAGGGGTGAGGGAACGCCCACCCGGGGGCGGTGGCCCTTGCGGTCTCGGCGACGGTTGAACAGCCTTGGGGTGAGCAGGAGCGGCCCGGGTGCTGCAGCCGACGTTTTTTCTCCGGCACCCTCCCTACGGTGTTTTTGCTCCGTGAGCCCCTCTCCCCGCCCTTCGCCACCCTTTCCATGACGATCAGCTCGGCCAGCGCACTGGGCCTAAAGAAGGAAACGGGAGCGAAGGCCCCGCTTGAGGCCTTGGAACTGCAACAGCTCGACGCCTGGTGGCGGGCGGCCAACTACCTGGCCGTGGGGATGATCTACCTGCAGGCCAACCCGCTGCTGCGCGAACCCCTGCGGCATGAGCACATCAAGAACCGGTTGCTGGGCCACTGGGGCTCCAGTCCGGGCCAGGCGTTCATCTGGGCCCATGCCAACCGCCTGATCCGCGCCCACGGCCTGGAGATGATCTACCTGTCGGGGCCTGGCCATGGCGCCCCCGGCGTGCTCGGCCCCGCCTACCTCGACGGCAGCTACAGCGAGATCTATCCCGATAAATCCCAGGACGCCGACGGGCTGCGCCGCTTCTTCAAGCAGTTCTCCTTTCCCGGCCACATCGGCAGCCATTGCACCCCGGAAACCCCCGGCTCGATCCATGAAGGCGGCGAGCTCGGCTACGTGCTCTCGCACGCCTGCGGCGCTGTGTTCGACAACCCCAACCTGATCGCTCTGGCCTGCGTGGGCGACGGCGAAGCGGAAACCGGCCCGCTGGCCACCTCCTGGCATGTCAACAAATTCCTCAACCCGATCAGCGACGGCGCCGTGCTGCCGGTGCTGCACCTGAACGGCTACAAGATCGCCAACCCCTCGCTGCTGGCCCGCATCAGCCACGACGAGCTGGAAAGCCTGATGCGGGGCTACGGCTGGACGCCGCTGTTCGTGGAAGGGCACGAGCCGGAGGCCATGCACCAGGCGATGGCCGCGGCCATGGATGAGGCGGTGGACCGGATCCTCACCGCCCGCGCCCAGGCGCGCCAGAGCGGCGACGCGTTCCGGCCCGCCTGGCCGATGATCGTGCTGCGCTCGCCCAAGGGCTGGACCGGTCCCACCGAGCTGAACGGCAAAAAACTGGAAGGGTTCTGGCGCTCCCACCAGGTGCCCCTGCCGGCCCCCAACAAGGACCCCGAGCAGCTGCAGATGCTGGAGAGCTGGCTGCGCAGCTACCGCCCCGAGGAGCTGTTCGATGAAAACGGCACCTTGAGGCCCGAGCTGAAGGCTCTCTCTCCCACCGGCGAACGGCGCATGGGCTCCAGCCCCCATGCCAACGGCGGCCTGCTGCGCCGCAAGCTGCGCCTGCCGCCGATGGAAACCTACGAAGTGCGGGTGGATCACCCCGGCCAGATCGAGCACGAGAACACGGCGCCCCTGGGCGAGCTGCTGCGCGACACGATCTCCCGCAACCCCGACAGCATGCGCGTGTTCGGCCCCGACGAAACCGCCTCCAACCGCCTGCAGGCGATCTATGAGGTGAGCAAGAAGGTGTGGATGGAGGAGATCCTGCCGGAGGACAGCGGCGGCAGTGAACTGGCCCGCAACGGCCGGGTGGTGGAAATGCTCTCGGAGCACACGCTGGTGGGAATGATGGAGGGTTACCTGCTCACGGGCCGCAACGGCCTGTTCCACACCTACGAGGCCTTCGCCCACGTGATCGCCTCAATGTTCAACCAGCACGCCAAATGGCTGGAATCGTGCATCCACCACGCCCCCTGGCGGGCACCGATTGCCCCCTGGAACTGCCTGATCTCCTCCACCGTGTGGCGGCAGGACCACAACGGCTTCACCCACCAGGATCCCGGCTTCATCGACCTGGCCGGCAACAAGAGCGGTGAGGTGGTGCGGGTGTATCTGCCGGCCGATGCCAACTGCCTGCTGGCGGTGGCCGAGGAGGCGTTCCTGGAGCCCAACGTCTGCAACGTGATCGTCTCCGACAAGCAGAAGCACCTGCAGTACTTCACGCTGGAGCAGGCGCGGCGCCACGTGGCCAAGGGAATCGGCATCGTGTCTTGGGCCAGCAACGATGATGACGGCACCGCACCGGATGAGCCTGATGTGGTGATGGCCTGCGCCGGCGACATCCCCAGCAAGGAGACCCTGGCGGCCGTGGAGATCCTGCGCCACCAGATTCCCACCCTGAAGATCCGCGTGATCAATGTGGTGAAGCTGTTCGCTCTCACCAAGCCCAGCGAGCACCCGCATGGCCTCTCCGACCGCGACTTCGACGGCCTGTTCACCACGGACAAGCCGGTGATCTTCAACTTCCACGGCTATCCGTGGCTGATTCACCGCCTCACGTATCACCGCAGCAACCACGCCAACATGCACGTGCGGGGCTACAAGGAGAAGGGCAACATCAACACGCCACTGGAGCTGGCGATGAACAACCAGATCGACCGCTTCAATCTGGTGATCGACGTGATCGACCGGGTGCCCGCGCTGGGATCACGGGCCGCCCACGTCAAGGAGCGGATGAAGGAAGAGATCCTGCGGCACCGCGCCTACGCCCACATCCACGGCATGGACACCCCCGAAGTGACCAACTGGCGCTGGAGCCTTCCGGCCCCGTCGGTAGCACCAGGCGCCTGACCCGGCGCCTTCTCTCCCCACTTCCGCGCCCCCTACCCGCCCCTCTCGATGACCGACACCCAGGCCCGCCAGCTGCGTCTACCCACGCCCGGCTGTTACACCGATCCCCAGCGCAGCGGGCTCACGGCTGACGATCTGTTCGACAGCGTCACCGGTCATCTCTTCTACACGCTCGGAAAGCTGGCGCCCGTCGCCACCCGCCATGACGCCTACCTGGCGCTCAGCTATGCGGTGCGCGACCGGCTGATGACGCGCTACCTGGCGGGGGTGGAAGCCATCTCCGCCTCACCGCGGCGGGTGGTGGCCTACCTCTCGGCCGAATTCCTGATCGGCCCCCAGCTCGGCAACAACCTGCTGATGCTCGGCATCCAGAACGAGGCGGCCGAGGCGATGCGTCGCTTCGGCATCGAGAGCCTGGAGGAGGTGCTGGAGGTGGAGGAGGAGCCGGGGCTGGGCAACGGCGGCCTCGGCCGCCTGGCGGCCTGCTATCTGGAATCCCTGGCCAGCCTGGAGATTCCGGCCACCGGCTACGGCATCCGCTACGAGTTCGGCATCTTCGATCAGCTGGTCCGCGACGGCTGGCAGGTGGAAATCACCGACAAGTGGCTGAAGGGTGGCTGGCCGTGGGAACTGCCCCGGCCGGATCAGGCCTGCACCGTGGGGTTCGGCGGCCACACCGAGACCTACCGCGACGGCCAGGGCTGCCTGCGGGTGCGCTGGGTGCCGGAGCAGCTGGCTGTCGGCATTCCCCACGATGTGCCGGTGCTGGGCTACCGGGTGAACACCTGTGACCGGCTGCGGCTGTGGAAGGCGGAGGCCTCGGAGAGCTTCGATTTCTATGCCTTCAACATCGGCGATTACTACGGTGCCGTGGAAGAGAAGGTGGGTTCTGAGAACCTCACCAAGGTGCTCTATCCCAATGACGGCACCGGTGAAGGGCGCCGGCTGCGGCTGAAGCAGCAGCACTTCTTCGTGAGCTGCTCGCTGCAGGACATGGTGCGCAGCCTCGATGCCCGCCAGTTGCCGATCAGCGAGTTTCCCGATCACTGGGCGGTGCAGCTCAACGACACCCACCCCTCCATCGCGGTGGCTGAGCTGATGCGGCTGCTGATCGATGAGAAACAGCTGGGATGGGATCAGGCCTGGGACATCACCACCCGCTCGCTGTCTTACACCAACCACACCCTGCTGCCGGAAGCGCTGGAGAAGTGGGGCCTCGACCTGTTCAGCAGCCTGCTGCCGCGCCACCTGGAACTGATCTTCGAGATCAACCGGCGCTTCCTGCAGACGGTGCGCATGAAGTATCCCGGCAACGAACAGATTCTGCGGCGGGTGTCGATCATTGCTGAAGACGGCGAAAAGGCCGTGCGCATGGCCAATCTGGCCACCGTGGGCTCCCATCACGTCAACGGTGTGGCCGCTCTGCACAGCGAACTGGTGCGCACCGAGCTGTTCCCCGATTACGCCGCCATCTGGCCGGAGAAGTTCCTCAACGTCACCAACGGCGTGACCCCGCGGCGCTGGATTGCCCTGGCCAACCCCCTGCTGCGCAGCCTGCTGGATGAAACGATCAGCGCCGACTGGGTGCGCGATCTCGACCTCCTGAAGGAGCTGGAGCGCTTCCAGCACGACAGCGCCTTCCTCGAACGCTGGGGCCAGATGAAACTGGCCGTCAAGCGGCGGCTCACCAACTACGTCCACCAGGCCACAGGCCTGCTGGTGGATCCCGCCACGATGTTTGATGTGCAGGTGAAGCGCATCCACGAGTACAAACGTCAACACCTCAATGCGCTGCAGGTGATCGTGCAGTACCTGCGCATCAAGCACGGGCTGGCCGAGGGCCAGGCGCCGCGCACGGTGATCTTCGGCGGCAAGGCGGCGCCGGGCTATTACATGGCCAAGCTGATCATCCGCTTGCTCAATGGCATCGCCGATACGGTCAACGCCGACCCTGACATGGACGGGCGGCTGCGGGTGATCTTCCTGGCCGATTACAACGTGAAGCTGGGCGAGCGGGTGTACCCCGCCTCTGATCTCTCCGAGCAGATCTCCACCGCTGGCCTGGAGGCCTCCGGCACCGGCAACATGAAATTCGCCATGAACGGTGCGCTCACAATCGGCACCCTCGATGGCGCCAACGTCGAGATCCGCGAGCAGGTGGGTGAGGAGAACTTCTTCCTGTTCGGCAGAACCACCGACGGCATCGAGGACCTGCGGCAGCAGGGCTACCGGCCGTGGGAGTGGGTCAGCGGCATGCCGGAACTGGCCGAAGCGCTGCGGCTGATTGATCAGGGCCATTTCAGCAACGGCGACACCGAGCTGTTCAAGCCGCTGGTGGAGAACCTCACCGGCCGCGACCCCTTCTATGTGCTGGCTGATTTCACCGATTACCTGCGCGCCCAGGATGCGGTCAGTGCCGCCTGGGCCGACCGGGAGCACTGGAACCGGATGTCGCTGCTCAATAGCGCTCGCACCGGCTTCTTCTCCTCCGACCGTTCGATTCGTGAATACGCCGAACGCATCTGGAAGGTGAAGCCCTTCCCGGTCACGATCAGCTGCGCCATCGAAGGGGTTGAATCCCCCTGAGCCGGAGGCAGTGAAGCAGCGGAGGCCTTGATGGAGCCCAGCAGCGCAACACAGGCGGCAGATCTGGTGCTGGTGCTCAACGTGGGCAGCTCCAGCCTCAAGGCCTGCCTGATCGACCCGGCCGGCACGCGGCTCTGGCAGGACCAGCGCCCCTGGGATCCCGCCACGGCAGACGAGGCCCTGGCGTCGTTTTTGCCGGAAGCGCTGGCCCCATGGCGCCAGCGGCTGCTGCTCACCGCCCACCGGGTGGTGCACGGCGGTGGCGCGCTCACGGCGCCCACCCGAATCACCCCAGCGCAGGAGGCGACCCTGGAGGCGCTGGTGCCGCTGGCCCCCCTGCACAACGGGCCGGCGCTGGTGGTGATCCGCTGGATGATGCGCTGGCTGCCTCAGCTGCCGCAGTGGGCCTGCTTCGACACCGCCTTTCACAGCACCCTGCCACCAGCGGCCTTCACCTACGCCATCCCCGCCGCCTGGCGCGCTGAGGGATTGCGGCGCTTCGGCTTTCATGGGCTCAACCACCAGCACGTGAGCGAAGTGGTGGCGGTGCCGCGGCTGATCAGCTGCCACCTGGGGGCGGGTTGCTCCCTGGCGGCGGTGCGCGACGGCGTCAGCATCGACACCACGATGGGCTTCACGCCGCTGGAGGGGCTGGTGATGGCCAGCCGCAGCGGCTCTGTGGATCCCGGCCTGCTGCTTGATCGCCTGCGGCAGGGCATGAGCGCCGCTGAGCTCGATCACGCCCTGCAGCATGAGAGCGGCCTGCGCGGGCTCTCGGAGCTGAGCGGTGACATGCGCACCCTGCGGCAGGCGGCGGCGGCGGGCCACGCCGGGGCCCAGCTGGCGCTGGAGGTGTTCCTGCACCGGCTACTTCAGGGCATCGGCGCCATGGCCGCCAGCCTTGGAGGAGTGGAGGCGATTGCCCTCAGCGGCGGCATCGGCCAGAACGATGCACTGCTGGAGCAGGAGCTGCGGGAGCGCCTGGCCTGGCTGCAGCCGTTTGACCTGCTGAGGGTTGCCGCCGATGAGGAGGGCATGGCCGCCCGCCTCTGCCGCCGTGCCAGCAACGGCACGGGGCCAACCGAAACCTGACGCTCAGCTGCGATCGGGCAGATCGGGGGTCTGGTGCAGGAGGCGGTTGAGGCGCAGGCGATCGGCGTTGAGGGGATCGGGAGCCAGTTCACCGGCCGTTTCCCGGAACTTCTGCTCCACCTCCTCCGGCACCCGCACATCAAAGATGCGCTCCATCAGTGCTTCGATCGAAAAGAGGTGGGCGTTGATGTTTTCGAGATCGCCGATCGCCTGCTGCAGGCTGTCCTGCTCGGGAGCGTCGTCATCAGACGCCAGGTTGTCGGGCGCGGCGGCAGCAGGGGCAGCCGCTGGGTCGGTGGCGTCGTCACCGTGTGTTTTCTGCAGCTCTTCCAGCACGCGGCCCGCCAGGGTGCGGAAGGCCTGAAGGGCAGCCCAGTTGAGCTCCTGCTGCTGACGCAGGCTGGGATTTTCGCGGATCAGTCGGTCGTGCTCCCGATAGAAACGCTGACAATCAGGGCATTGGCAGGGCTCTTCGGGCACCGCGCTCCCTTGGTTCTTCTCAGCCCATCATGCCATTGGACGCCAACCTCTGCCGTCAGGCCAGATCGATGCAGGAATCCCCGCTGAAGTCGTCGTCACCGAAGGGGTCGCCATCCTCCACCTGGGCGGCGGGCAGTGGGATTTCGATCGTGCTCACCACCTGAATCACATCCCGCAGCCGCATCGAATCGGCGAACCAGCTCATCGCTTGCTCCATATCGCCACGCCGCTCGGCTTCACCGGCCTGATCCTCGTGCGCCTCGGTGAGCAGGGCGAGCCAGCAGAGGCAACGGGCCTGCACCACCGAAAGATCAAGCTCATCGGGCTGGCCGGTGGCGATCCGTTCGCTCTCCTGCTGCACCAACAGCCTCAGCCGCAGATCATGGAGCTGGGTCATGCTCAGAAAACGACCTCGCCTACACTAGCGGCGGTGGCGATTTGCAGCACGGCACCAGCGGTAGTGCCCGCTACCCCTCGAAAACATTCTGCAGCAGCGAAGAGTGGCAGTGAACCCTGCCAGCAACCTTGTGCTGGCGCAGGTGGAGCATGGGCCGTTGAGGAGGTTGCCGCGGTTCCAGCTCAGCTTCAAGCGCTCAGCGCCCCAAGGCCCAGCGCGTCGCGCCAGGTGCTCAACGGGCGCTCCCAGTGGTCTTCGAAGCGCTGGGCAATCACCAGAGAGCCGGCCGAGAGGCCCATGGCGAAACCGTTGCTCAGGGCCTGCAGCAGCGGGGCGATCGGCTCATCGTCCTGGAGCGTTTTCAGCAGCCCGCCGAAAATCAGCATCACCGCCAGCGGGGAGCGCACCTGGGCCAGGTTGAAGGCCTGCAGACCGAGCTCACCCACCCCATCGGTGCCGAAGCCGGTGAGCACGTGCACGATGTCGTGGGTCTCCCTCAGGCGGTGCACCAGTTAGTCGGAGTTGGAGGTGATCGGCGCAGGATCAAGCAGCGCCTCCGGGGACAGGCCCTGCTCGCTCAGATGCCGGGCATAGGCATGGCCGAGGCTGCCGGCCGGCATGGCTTCAAGCGCCTCAAGATCCAGCGGTTGTGGTCGCCAACCTTCTGCCACCAACGCCGCCATCTGCGGATTGGCGAGCAGATGGCGGTGCATCTGATTGGACAGCGGACTGTTCTGCAGACTCCGCACCACCGCAAACACGCTGTCGAGCTGGTCGGGGTTGCGCAGAAAGCCGCTCAGGGCCGCCACCATGCGCAGCGACTGCAGGCGCTGGGGAAGGTTGAACATGGAAGCGTGGATGATTGCAACCATGTTGCCACCGTTGTGACGGGCGGCCGGCGCAGATCACCGTGATCCCAATACCCGCCGAGGGATACGTCGATCCATGAACTCCACGGCACATGCAATGGCAAGGCAAACAACATCACCACAACTGCACCGCAGGTGTTGACTCTGCTGCAGTGACCAGCGCAGTCATCGCGAATGGGTAAGATCGCACCAGGAGAACAGTGCCAACGACAGACTGCAGACCAGGCGAACAGTGCCAACAGCAGACTGCAAGCCAGGAGAACAGCGAGTCTGGCGAACAGCGGTGTTTGCGAAGTGGAGATAATCTGGCTGCACCGGAGTTCACGGTTGGTTGCCGAAGGCACAGCCGCACCCATCAGTCCCTTCCGCTGGCTGAGAGCCATCCCATGAGCCAAGACCTCACCACTGCCCGAAGACCACGGTTCACCTCGGCCTTTCAGCGACTGATGTCGGTGCATTGGTGGATGGCAGGGCTCTATCTGTTGTTATTCAGCGGCGGCGCCTTCATGGCCCAGCTGAGTCGCGAGGTGTCCTTTCGTGGCTCTCTTTACGACATCCACAAATCGATCGGCCTGCTCACCATCGCCCTGCTGCTCTGGCGGATCGTGGTGCTGCTTCAGGTGTGGTGGAAGAAGTACACCCGGCATCTGCCACGGTTGAGCCCGAAGTGGTGGCGCAACACGCTGCTCCATCTCTTCCTGTATGGCTTCATGGTGGTGGTTCCACTGGCCGGATTGCTGCTGTCCAATTCGTTCAAGGCAGGCAATGTCGCCTTCTTCGGCCTTGTGATTCCCGATCTGTTTCCTGAAAATAAGGCGATGGTGGATCTGGGCCGCAACCTGCACTTCTGGCTCTCTTACACCTTCCTGGCCTTCATCGTTCTGCACACGCTCGCCCAGTGGCGCGTGGTGCAGGCCAACCTGCGCCGGCTGGGCGACAGCATCAAGCGCCTGCGGGCCTCAGGGGTTGTTTCCCACTGAAGCGTCGGCATCGGCCTGAAGCGGTCGGCATCGGCGCTCCGAACGGGTCGGCTTCCTTCAGGCACTCCTGTTGCTGAAGAGCGCGCCGTACCGGCTGGTGTGGCGCCAGGTCGATCGGCAATCCAAAGCACCCGGCCGTGGGTATGTGCTGTGATCCCGTCCATCCCTCCGTGCTGACAGCTACCTCCCCTCTCAGCGCCTGTGCCCTGGTGCGTGCCCGGGCAGGCATGCGCTGCCCGGGCGGGGGTTGTGGCACCAGGCAAGCGGGGAAGGTCGGTGGCTGCAGCGCGGCTCGCTGATGCTGCTCATCCCAGCGTCAACGGGCTCGCTGCCACGGCCTGGTCAGAGGGTGCCGGTGCCGATTGCGATGCCGACAGGCAGAGGTGCCGAATGATGAGCAGCGACTTCGATCCAGCGCTGTTGCACCATCCGGCCGGGAAGGTGCTGTTCGTGCTGGCCTACGCCGTGGCAGAACTGCTGCTGTTGCCGGCGGCACCGGCCACGGTCCTGGCCGGCAGCGTCTACGGCCTGGCGCTGGGGTCGGCCTTGGTGGTGCTCGGGGCGTCGCTCGGGGCCATGGCGGTGTTCACGCTGGCCCGGTGTTGGCTGCGCCCCCAGGCCAGCCGCTGGCTGGAGCGCTCCCGGCACCTGGCGGTCCTGCGCCGGGTGGTGAGCCAGGAAGGCCTGCGGGTGCTGCTGCTGGCCCGCCTCTCACCGGTGCTGCCCTTCAGCCTCCTGAACGTGGCCTACGGCCTCAGCGACATCCCCCCACTCACCTTCGCCCTCGGGCTGATCGGCATCGTGCCCGGCACGGTGCTCTATGTGGCGCTGGGCTCGGCCGTTGCCGGGGCTGGTGCCGATGCCGGGACCAGCGTCGGGGCGCGAGGCCTGCGCCTGATCGGACTGCTGGCCACCCTGGCCTGCGCCCTGCTCCTGGCGCGCCGGTTGCTGCCCGGCTCGGCTTCAAGCCAGTCCCAGACCCATCCCTGAATCCTGTGTTCCCTTCCCATGACTGTTCAGCCAAAGGCAAGGCCACCGCATTCCTCGGGGCGACAGCAACGGCCAGCGATCCGCCGGGCCGTGGCCGGCCTGGCTCTGGTGGCAGCTGTGGCGGGCTGCAGCGCGGCCCGCGAACTGAAGCTCAGCCTCAGCGGATCCAGCACGGTGGCCCCCCTCGCCGCCGAGATCGCAAAGCGCTACGAGGCCAGCCATCCCGGCACCCGCGTCGATGTACAGACCGGTGGCTCCTCCCGGGGGATCGCCGACGCGCGCAGCGGCACCGCCCAGATCGGTCTGGTGTCCAGGGCGCTCAGGCCGGAGGAGGCGGATCTGGTGGCCACCACGATCGGGATCGACGGGATCGCCCTGATCGTCAACGGCGCCAATCCGGTGCGCAGCCTCAGCGACGACCAGATCCGGGCGGTGTACACCGGGGCGATCAGCAACTGGCGGCAGCTGGGCGGAGCGGATGCCCCCATCACGGTGGTGACCAAGGCGGAGGGGCGCTCCACCCTGGAGCTGTTCCTCGAGCACTTCCGGCTCGACAACCGCCGGATCAGGGCGTCGGTGGTGATCGGCGACAACCAGCAGGGCATCCTCACGGTGGCCGGCGATCCCCATGCGCTCGGCTACGTGTCGATCGGCACCGCCAGCCAGGAGGCAACGGCGGGAACCCCCATCCGGCTGTTGCCCCTGGCCGGCATCGCGCCCACCTTGGAGAACGTGCGCTCCGGGCGCTACCCGCTCTCCCGGCCCCTGAATCTGGTGATCCAGCCGCCGCCGGCGGCCGGGGTGGCCCCCTTTCTCGCCTTTGCCCGCTCCCCCGAGGTGCACGATCTTGTTGAAGCCCAGTACTTCGTTCCACCGGCACGCTGACCGGCCGCTGCTGTGGACGCTGCGGCTGCTCTCGGCGGTGGCGGCCCTGATCGTGGCCCTGATCCTGCTGTTCGTGCTGCGCGAGGCCTGGCCCGCCCTGCTGCAGCTCGGGCCGGCGCACTTCCTGCGCGATCCCGGCTGGCATCCCGCCAGCGGGGATGGCGATGCCGACTACGGCCTGCTGCCAATGCTGGCCGGCACCCTGCTCTCCAGCGGCGGGGCCGTGCTGCTGGCCGCGCCGCTGGGCCTGGGCTCGGCATTGTTCGCCACCAGCTATGGCCCACCCCGGTTGCGCGGGCCGCACCGGCAGCTGCTGCAGCTGCTGGGCGGCATCCCCTCGGTGGTGGTGGGGTTCTGGGGGCTGGTGGTGCTCACCCCGCTGATCCGCCAGTGGCACCCGCCCGGCCAGAGCCTGCTGGCCGGCATTCTCTGCCTCACGGTGATGATCCTGCCCACCTCCGCCATGCTCAGCGAACAGGCGCTGCGCGACGTGCCCGCCGGATCGCTGCAGGCCGCCGCCGCCCTGGGGCTGTCGCGCCGGGCCACCCTGGAGGGGGTGGTGCTGCCAGTTGCCCGGGGTGGGCTGCTCAGTGCGGTGGTGCTGGCCAGCGGCCGGGCCCTGGGGGAAACCATGGCCGTGCTGATGGTGGCCGGCAACGTGATTCAGGTGCCGGCCACCTTGTTCGATCCGGTGCGCACGCTCACGGCCAACATTGCCCTCGAGCTCGGCTATGCCCTCGAGCTGCACCGCTCGGTGCTGTTCGTGGGTGGGCTGGTGCTGATGGGGGTGGTGGCGGTGGTGATGGCCCTGGCGGCCGGCCTGCGGAGCAGCCCCGGCCATGGCTAAGCGCGGCGCCGCCCGTTTCGACCGGGTGATCGACACCGCCCTGGCCCTGCTGGCGTGGCTGGTGGCCCTGCTGGTGGTGGGGATGGTCGGCTGGATCGTGGCCGACCTGCTGCGGCAGGGCCTGCCGCGGCTGAGCTGGGCCTTTCTTGTTGAGCTGCCCGGCGATGCCGGCCGCAGCGGCGGCATCCGGCCGATCCTGATCTCCACCCTGCTGATCCTGGGAGTGTGCCTGGCGGTGAGCGTGCCGATCGGCCTGGCCACGGCGGTGTTCCTGGCCGAGTTCCAGCGCGGGCACCGCGGCTTCGGGCCGCTGGTGCGCTACTCGCTCGACACCCTCGCCGGGGTGCCGTCGATCGTGTTCGGCCTGTTCGGCAATGCCTTCTTCAGCATCACCTTGGGGCTGGGCTTCTCGATCCTCGCGGGCGGGCTCACCCTGGCCTGCATGGTGCTGCCGCTCCTGATCCGCAGCATGGAAATGGCCCTGCGCGCCGTGCCGGCCGAGCACCGTCTGGCCACCGCCGCCCTCGGCCTGCCCCAGCGGGTGTCGCTGCTGTACATCGTGCTGCCGGCCGCCGCGCCCGGCCTGGCGGTGGGGCTGGTGCTGGGCATCGGCCGCGCCCTGGCGGAGACCGCTGCCCTGCTGTTCACCAGCGGCTATGTGGACCGGCTGCCCGACTCCCTGCTCGACTCGGGCCGTGCCCTGTCGGTGCACATCTTCGACCTGGCCATGAACGTGCCGGGCGGCGGCTCCCAGGCCGCGGCCACGGCCCTTGTGCTGGTGGCCCTGGTGTTGCTGATCAACGCGTTCACCAGCTGGGCGGCCCGCCGCTGGCTTGGCTCCCTCCACTCCACCACCTTCTGACCATGACCGACCTGCAGATCTGCTTGGAAGCGCACGACCTGTCCGTGCGCTACGGCGGCCGGCCGGCCGTCAGCGGCGTGGGCCTCCAGGCCCGGCGGGGGCGGATCCTGGCGATCGTGGGGCCATCGGGCTGCGGCAAGAGCACCGTGCTGGCCTGCTTCAACCGCCTGCACGACCTCAACCCCGCCTGCGAGCTGCGGGGCAGCATCCGCCTCGACGGGCAGGAGATCCTGCGCCCTGGGGTCGATGTGCTCGCCCTGCGCCGCCGCGTCGGCCTGATCGTGCAGCGGCCCAACCCGCTGCCACTCTCGATCGGCCGCAATCTCACCTTTCCCCTGCGCCACCACGGCATGGGCCGCCGCAGCGACCGCCAGGACGCCGCCCGGCGGGCCCTGCAGCGGGTGGGCCTGTGGGAGGAGGTGAAAGATCGCCTGGGCCGGCCGGCCA
This sequence comes from Synechococcus sp. ATX 2A4, assembly GCF_024346375.1. Classification (GTDB taxonomy): domain Bacteria; phylum Cyanobacteriota; class Cyanobacteriia; order PCC-6307; family Cyanobiaceae; genus MW101C3. The sequence goes on from NZ_JAGQCV010000011.1 coordinate 108,750, forward strand.
GCGAACTCTCCGGGGGGCAGCAGCAGCGCCTCTGCCTGGCCCGGGCCCTGGTGCTGGAGCCGGAGGTGCTGCTGCTCGATGAACCCTGCAGTGCCCTCGATCCACTCGCCAGTGCCGTGGTGGAGGGTCTGGTGGCGTCCCTGCGGGGCAGCGTCACGATCCTGATCGTGACCCACAACCTGGCCCAGGCCCGCCGTCTGGCCGACGACGTGGCCGTGTTCTGGAACCGCGACGGCGTGGGTTATCTGGAGGAGCAGGGCAGCGCCGATGCGGTGTTCACCTCGCCCCGCTCACCGATCAGCGCCGCCTACCTGGAGGGAGCCAGGGGCTGACGCGGCAGCGCTTCAGCAGCAGGAGCCACTCGTTGCGGCTGTGGCTGCCGCGGAGGAGGCAGCGGGTGCGGCAGCGATCGTGGCCTCGGGCCCGCCAAACGGCAGGGCCGTGCCGCAGACCTCGAACAGGCCGTAGTGGCGGCTGAAATCACCGATGAAATCGAAGTGGGGTCCCAGGCGGCTGTCAGCGAGCATGCGGAAGGTGTTGCCGCACACCGGAAACACCTTGCCGGCCTCGATCCAGTGGTGCTTGTCGAAGGGCAGGGCGTGCGGGTGCTCGGCGATCGTGCCGCGATAGATCACCGCCTGGCCGTGGTCTTCGCAGGCGTCTTCCAATTCGGGGATGGAAAACAGCCGGTAGGTGGCGGAGAAGAAGCGGATGGCGCCGGTGCGCGCAGCCAGCTCAGCATCGGTGATCTCAAGCGGCCGGTCGTTCACCAGGCGGGGATCAGCAAAGCCGGCCTGGCGGGCCAGCCTCACAAAGTCGTTCCAGTAGAGGGCGCCGCTGAGGCATTCGCCGTAGAGCACCGGATCGTGGCGCAGCGCCTCGGGCACGCGCCGGTCGGCGTACACGTCGGCGAAGAAGAACTCACCGCCGCTCTTGAGCAGGCGCCGCACTCCGTTCAGCACGGCCAGCTTGTCGGCCGAGAGGTTCACCACGCAGTTGGAGATCACCAGATCGAAGCTGCCGGGCTCCAGCGGCAGTTGATCGAGCTGCTCGATGCGGCCCTCCAGGAAGGTCACATTGGCGAAGCCGAACTGCTCGGCGTGGTGCTGCTGATGCTGCCGGGCCACCGCCAGCTGCTCGGGCGTCATGTCGACGCCCACCACGGCGCCGCTGGCACCCACCAACTGGGCCAGCAGATACACATCACGGCCACTGCCGCAGCCCAGATCCAGCACCCGCAGCCCCTCCAGCAGCGGTGGCACCACCAGGCCGCAGCCGTAGTAGCGCGACAGCACCTCGGGGTGGATGCGGGCCAGCAGCGGACGCAGGGCCGCCGGCACGCTGCTGGCGTCGCAGCAGGCGTCGGTGCGCAGGTCGGCGCTGCTGCTGAGCGTGGAGCCGTAGTACTCCTGCACGCCGCGGCTGACGTCGGTGGGGCTGGTATCAGGGGCGCTGGTGGCCGCCTGGCTGGTGGCCGTCGGGCTGCAGCAGCTGGTGTCGGTGGGGCTGGCCATGGGTTGGATGAAGAGGGATGGAGGTGAGGGCTTCGGGGGGCTCAGCTGCGACGACGCCAGGCGTGGTAGCGGCGCAGCCAGGGCATCAGGTGGTGGGGCACGCGCTGCTTCTTCCAGCTGGCGGCGGCGAACTTGTTGGCCTCCGCCATGGTGGGGTAGGCGTGAATGGTGGCAAAGATCTTGCTCAGCCCCAGGCCCCACTTCATCGCCAGCACGAACTCAGCCAGCAATTCGCCGGCGTGATCGCCCACGATCGTGGCGCCGAGGATGCGGTCGCTGCCGGGCGGGGTGAGCACCTTCACGAAGCCCTGCTCGGCGCTCTCCACGATGGCGCGGTCGAGTTCGTGCAGGGGGAAGCGGGTCACGTCCACGGCGATGCTCTGCTGCTCGGCGTCGGCTTCGGTGAGCCCAACGCTGGCCACCTCCGGCTCGGTGAAGGTGGTGCGGGGGATCACCCGGTAATCGGCCTTGAAGGCGCGCAGGTTGCCGAACAGGGCGTTCACCGCCGCATACCAGGCCTGGTGGGCGGCGGTGTGGGTGAACTGGAACGGTCCGGCCACATCGCCGGCGGCGTAGATGTTCGGGTAGTTCGTCTGCAGGTAGGCGTTGGTGGTGACCGTGGCGCCGGTGGGGATGCCCAGGTCTTCAAGGCCGTAGCCCGTGAGCCGGGCGCGGCGGCCCAGGGCGCAGAGCACGGCATCGCAGGCGATCCGCTCCTGCCGATCGCCGCGCTGCACCAGCACCATCGCTGCCCCCCCGGGGCCGGGCTGCCGCTCGAAGCCGAGCACCTGGGCGCCCATGAGCAGGGTCACGCCATCGGCCGCCAGGGCCTGCTGCACCTCGGCGGCCACATCCGCGTCTTCCTTGTTCAGCAGGCGCTCGCTGCGCTGGATCTGGGTGATCGGCAGGCCCAGCTGGGCCAGGGCCTGAGCCAGTTCGCAGGCAATCGGGCCGCCCCCCAGCACCACCAGCCGCGGGCGCTCCAGGTCAGAGCTGCCCAGCCAGCTCCACACCGTCTCACTGGTGAGCAGGGGCACCGCGTCAGCGCCGGGCCAGTCGGGCCGCACCGGCTCAGCGCCCGTGGCCAGCACGATCACGCGGGCCGTGAGCTTCTGCTCGGCGCCGTCGCCCGTGCGGATCGCCACGGTCCAGGGATCGAGCAGGCGGGCGTGGCCGCGCAGCACCTCCACCCCCAGGCCCTCGTAGCGCTCCACGCTGTCGTGGGGGGCGATGGCCTCCACCTTGGCGGCCACCCGCGCGAACACCTGGCGCACGCTCAGGCGCGGCTCCACCGGCTCGAGGCCGTAGCGGTCGGCGCGACGCATGCGGGCCGCCAGCCGCGCCGAGCTGATCAGCGCCTTGCTGGGCACGCAGCCGGTGTTGAGGCAGTCGCCGCCCATCTCGGCGCGCTCCACCAGCGTCACCCGCGCCTTCACCGTGGCGGCGATGTAAGAGGTGACCAGCCCTGCCGCACCGGCACCGATCACGATCAGGTTGCGGTCGAAGTGGCGGGGCCGCGGCCAGCGGCGGTAAAGGCGCCAGGTTTGCCAGTAGCTGGTGGCCGCCTTGGCCAGCCAGGGGAACAGGGCCAACAGCAGCAGGGAGCCCAGCAACGGCGGGCTGAGGATGCCGCCGAGGCCGCGCAACTGGGCCAGCTGGGTGCCGGCATTCACGTACACAAACGTGCCGGGCAGCATGCCGATCTGGCTGGTGAGATAGAAGCTGGCGGCCCGCATCGGCGTCAGCGCCATCAGCAGGTTCACCAGAAAAAACGGGAACACCGGCGCCAGCCGCAGGCTGAGCAGGTAGAGCACCCCATCGCGCGCCACGCCGGCTTCGATCGGGGCCAGCTGGCGGGCGAAGCGACGCCGCACCAGATCCCGCAGCAGGGTGCGGGCCACCAGGAAGGCCAGCAGGGCGCCCAGGCTGGAGGCAAACGACACCAGCAGGGTGCCGAGCCCTACGCCGAAGATCGCCCCACCGGCCAGGGTGAGCACCGCGGCCCCCGGCAGTGACAGCGCCGCGACCAGCACATAAATCAGCACGTAGCCGCCCCCGACCAGCAACGGCGCCTGCGCCCGCCGCTCCAGCAGGGCGCCGTGGGCGCGCTGCAGGCCCTCGAGGGTGAGCTGGCGGTGCAGTCCCAGCCCGAAGAACAGCACCACCACCAGGACGATGGCGGCGATCAGCAGGGGTTGGCGCCAGCGTTGCGGGCCGGCCGGCGTGGAAACAGACGAGGACATGGAGGAGGCGCTTCCCTAGACCTACCGGCAACACCGTGGCGCGGATTGGCCGGCTGCACCGTGGTGTGTATTGGCTGTCTGGGACAGGCACCAAACCAGACTGTCGGTTGGCGGGTATGTCCTTGGTGATCCCTGAGGAGGGCTGGCCCCCTGCACCCCCCCGTTCGCATCGTCATCCTCGCCAAAGCGCCCGTCCCGGGGCAGGTGAAGACCCGGCTGGAGCCAGCTCTGGGCCCGGCCGGCGCCGCACAGCTGGCCGAACGGCTCCTGCGCCGTACCATCCGCACGGCCTGTGCCAGCGGCCTTGGCGTGGTGGAGTTGTGCACCGCCCCTGCTCCTGACCATCCGGCCTGGCGGCGGCTGAACCTGCCGCCAGGGCTGGCCTGGAGCGCGCAAGCCGACGGGGATCTCGGCGCGCGCCTGGCCGCCGTTGCTGAGCGGGCGCAGGCGACGGGAACGCATCTGGTGCTGCTGGGGATGGATTGCCCCGGCCTCGACGTGCATCATCTGCAGGTGGCGGCGGCCCAGCTGGCCCACCACGAGGCCGCGCTGATTCCCAGCCTCGATGGCGGCTATGTGCTGCTGGCCCTCAGCCGCTTCGCGCCCTCCCTGTTCAGCGCGATCCCCTGGAGCACGGATGCCGTCTGCGGCATCACCCGCGAGCGGTTGCGCACACTCGGTTGGTCATGGGGAGAGCAGAGCCCCCTGGCCGATATCGACGAACCTGCCGATCTGGCTCGTCTGCCACTGGGACTGCGCGCACACCTCGGGACCTGCCATGGCCATCGATTCACCCCAACCGCAACCGCAACCCGAGCCCACCAGGGACCTGCTCGACAGCCTGCAGGTGGTGATCCCGGTGCGCAATGAACAGCAGACGATCGCCCATGTGATCGGCCAGTTGCACCAGCAGGGGCTGCGCCGCATCCGGGTGGTGGACAACGGCAGCAGCGATGGCAGCGCCGTGATCGCCGCGGAGCAGGGGGCGGAGGTGCTCCGCGAGCCGCGGCCCGGTTATGGCAGGGCCTGCTGGCGGGGCTGCCTCCAGCTCGACCCCGAAGTGCGCTGGCTGCTGTTCTGCGATGGCGACGGCAGCGATCCGATCGAGGAGCTGCCCCGCTTCCTGCCGCTGCTGCACGACCACGACCTGCTGCTGGGCGACCGCACCGCCACGGCCCTGGGGCGGGCGGCGCTCACCCCTCTGCAGCAGTGGGGCAACCGCCTGGCCACGGGGCTGGTGGCGCTGGGCTGGGGGTTCCGCTACCGCGATCTGGGGCCCCTGCGCCTGGTGCGCCGGTCCGCTTTTGAGGCGATAGGGATGCGCGACAGGGGCTACGGCTGGACGCTGGAGATGCAGGTGCGGGCCATTGAACTGGGCCTGCGCATCCGCGAGATTCCCGTCTCCCACCGGCCGCGCCTGGCGGGGGACTCAAAGATTTCCGGTCGCTGGCGCGCCAGTGTGCAGGCGGGGAGCGTGATCCTCTCCACCCTCGGCCGGCTGTGGCTGCGGCGATGGCGCTGAGACTCCAGCTGCCGGCGGGGCTGCGGCAGGTCTGGCTGCGGCAAGCGGCCAGCGCCCTGCTGCTGATCGGCGGGGCGCTGATGATGCGCCCCCACGGCGATCTGTTCGACCCCGCCAACCTGCAGCCGTTCTGGCTCGCAGCGGCGGTGATGGGGGCGGGCTTTGCCCTGTCCTGGTCGCTGGCTTCGGTTCCCCGGGCGCTGTTCTGGGCGGTGGCTGTGCTCGCGCGGCTGGCGCTGCTGGGCATGGAGCCCGGCGATGACATCTGGCGCTACCTCTGGGAGGGGGGGATCCAGCTGCAGGGCTTCAGCCCCTACGTCCTGCCGCCGGATGCCGCGGCGCTGGAGGCACTGCGCACGCCCTGGTGGCCGCTGATCAACCACCCCGACACCACCGCCATCTATCCGCCGCTGGCGCAGCTGCTGTTCCGGCTGCATGCCGCCGTGGCCCAGCAGGCGCTGCTGTTCAAGCTCTCCTTCACCGCCGCCGACCTGGCGATCTGCGCCCTGCTGGCGGCGCGTTTCGGGGCGGCACGCACCGCGCTCTACGCCTGGAATCCGCTGGTGATCTACGGCATCAGCGGTGGCGGCCATTACGACAGCTGGTTCCTGCTGCCGCTGGTGGCCGCCTGGCTGCTGAGCGAGCGCACGCCCGCGCCCCGGGGTCGTCGCGGCGAGGCCTGGGTCGACCTGTTGCTGGGTCTGAGCGTGGCGGTGAAGTGGATCACCGTGCCGCTGCTGGTCCAGCGCGCCTGGAGCCACTGGCGGCACACACGCCGGCCCGGGCCACCGTTGAGCACGGCGCTGCTGGGGCTGGCACCGCTGGTGCTGGGGGCCTCCCTGTTCTGCGGCCTGAACAGCTGCCCGCTGGTGCCCACCGGTTCCACCTTCATCCGCCATGGCCGCAGCGCCGAATGGTTGCCCCACTGGATCGGCCAGCTCTGGCCCTGGACCCTGCAGACCAATGCCGTGCATGGGGTGCTGCTGCTTCTGGTGGTGGGGGTGCTGCTCGCTGGCCGCGCGCCGCTGGGGGTGTTCGCCTGGCGCTACATGCTGGCCCTGCTGCTGCTCTCCCCGGTGGTGCACGCCTGGTATTTCATCTGGCTGATGCCCTTCGCCGTGCCCAGCCAGAACTGGGGGGCGCGGCTGGTGAGCCTCTCGGCGTTCGTGTATTTCGTGCTGCCCTCGCGGGTGCCCGACTGGCAGCTCACGACCCCGGAACGGCTGCTGCTGTGGCTGCCGCTGCTGCTGGGTCTGCTGCTGAGCCAGTGGGCAGAACAGCGCGAGCGAACCGAATCAGCTGTTCAGCGGTAAACCCCAGGTCTGCTCCCTCGCTGCCATGGTCCCGCTTCGTTTCAGAGCCCCGTCTCTTGCCCTCTGCGGCGTGCTGCTGCTCAGCGCGGCCGGCTGCGGCGGCGGACCGGCCGCGCAGATCCTCCGCCAGAGCAGCGGCAGCGCCACAGCCACGGCCCCCCAGCCACGCCTGGATCCAGCCCCGTTCAACGCCGTGCTGCAAGCCGTGGTGAACGAGCAGGGGCTGGTGGATTACGACACCCTGCAGCGTGATCCAAGCCAGCTGAATCGCTACCTCAAGGAACTGGCCGAGCTCACGTCCCAGCGCTTTGCCTCCTGGCCGGAGGCCGATCAGATCGCCCTGCTGATCAACGCCTACAACGGCCTCACCCTGCGCGCGATCATTGAGCACGATCCGATCCGGGCCAGCATCAAGGACATCCCGGGTGTGTGGAAATTCCGCCGCCACACCTTGATGGGCCAGCAACTCACCCTCGATGGGATCGAGCACGAAATCCTGCGGCGCGAGTACAACGAGCCCCGCATCCACGCCGCCCTCGTCTGCGCCGCCATGAGCTGTCCGCCGTTGCGTGGCGAAGCCTTCACGGGCGCGGAACTCGACCGGCAGCTGGAGGACCAGAGCAGGCGCTGGCTGGCCAGCAGCGTGGGGCTGCAGATTGACCGGGCCAACAGAACCGTGGGGATCTCGAAGATCTTTGAGTGGTTCGGGGAAGACTGGGCGCGCGCCGATCCCAATGCCGCTCCCGTGCCCGGCCACGAGAAGCAGAGCGCGATTCTGCGCTTCATCGCTCGCTACCGGCCGGCCGAGGATCAACAACTGCTGGAGGGGGGCAACTTCCGCCTGACCCACCTGCCCTACGACTGGAGCCTGAATCGCCCACAGAGCTGAGTTGTTCGCGGGGGGAAAGCAGGCGTAGGTGATAGCTCTTATGAGTGGAAGAGCATTGTGGCTTGCGCAAAATGTCTCTTGCAGGTGGCGAAACCCCCAGAGGATGTGTATCGTTGCGAACAGTGGTTCTCTGACCCGTGAACCAACGGCACCGCTTTAAGCTGGTCAACCAAAGTCCTTGCAGCATCTGCTTAGTGGGATGGCCTAGATGCGTTTCTCCCTGCGGTTTGCAGAAGGGCAAGGCCAAGCGGGGGTGGTTTGCGGAACTGTCGAAGAACAAGTTAGCTGGATGTGCCACGGAAGGACACCAATGGTGTCCCTGGTGCCGGACGGGTGCATCTAATCTTCAATCAGCAAAAAGTAATCAATAATGTGCTGATCAATTAACAGTGCATATTTGCGCATTAGTTTCAGATCGTCTATCGACTTTGAAAGATGATACTCACGACGCCTACCATGTGCGATATCATTTCGAATCCCGCGTATTCGCGAGATGTTGTCTTCCATCTCGACATCATGAGGCATCCCTAAGCCATCAAACACTATCTCGCAGATCCGGCTTGCACGAAAACCACTTTTTGAAATTGCCTCAGCAAGCTTTTGAAATCCATATGCAGAAGCCATCTGAGAAGGAAAAGCGAATCCTTTGCTTTCCAGTTGGGTGATGCTTTTCCGATACTTCCCTTGCTTTCCTGACTTCCGAGATTCGCTAAGAGGCTTTATTTCGGGGAACATCGCTAAGCGGTCTGATCTTAGTCTAGTCTCTACCCTAGATCTTCTTTTTGCGAGAGAATGAAGAGATGCAAACCCGCCGTGAAAGTCAAATATTTCGCTAACAACGTCCTGAACGTAGGCCTCGAAATGACTAAACGTCGAAATCAGCATGAATCTGCCAAGAGAATCCTTATAGCTCTCTTTAATTTGCTTAAGTCTACTATGATCCCCTGGCTGTCCAAAGTGATCGGGATTTGGGATCTTCTGAGCAGATCCCTTCTCCACAGCTTTTATGTATGCGTTGAGTGCCGGAACCGCATGGCATGTCAGATATGCATAGTCCAGCGACTCCTGAATGTAAGATCGTAAAAGCAGATACGATTTTGTATTTATCAGCATCTAGAGGCGCCGGCAAAATCAGGGCTTGACAGAGCACTCTATCCGTGCTATGAATTGGATGTGTCACTAGTGTAACGGTAGCACCTCTACTCTCCAATGCCCTCTCGGCTGAAGGCAGTCTAAAGTAGAGAGTTCCAGTTCGACTCTGGAGTGACACAATTAACTGGTCAACGCGTAGCAAGAAACTTTTGTGATTTCGAAATTATTTAGCAGCTAACAACCAAATTCAGAAGACGGGGGCGAGAGTCAACTCCTGAATCTACAGATGTCTGCCCGCTTCTGATTTGGAGCGTTAGACAGGCCGAAGACCAGTTGCAGCGCCGTATCCCTGGAGATACAATGGTGGCATGCTGGAGATTCGGGAGACCCCTGCCTATGCCGAATGGTTCAGCGGGCTGCGTGATCGAGCGGCAAAA
>NZ_JAGQCV010000012.1 GCF_024346375.1 Synechococcus sp. ATX 2A4
GGTAGCTTCCTGCAAAAATAGCTCAATGCCAGGATAAAACTCTTTGTTCACACTTTGCATTGTTTAGATCGTGCTTTGTCGTCTGATGATGGCACCATGGATCAAGACATGCACTTGAAGGCCACCCAAGAGGGTGGCTTTTTTGTTGGCTTGATCGCTCGTCAATTCGTCAATTCGTCAAATCGTGAATTCCTGAATTCGATAGTTGATTGATTCGTTGTTTAATGAGTTCGTTGGCTGGTTGGTTGGCTCGCCGAACTTGCGCGATGTCAATTTGGGGTGTGTATGGATACCGGAAGGGCTGAAGATGTGAATCACTTTGTCATCATGATTCCGAGCATGGTTTTGCTCTGATGCTGTACGTTGACAGCGCCGCCGGCAGTCATTGCTCGTGACATGGTGAGCTGGGGAATCAGGCCTCTAGGGTTTGTAGAGCGTGAGCATCGCCTGGCCCACGTACCGGTTTGACTTGCCCATGCCAAGGCTTGTGCACGGCTGATGGCTGCTTACAGTACCCAGGCTGACCGTGTTGATGCTGTGAACATCAGGCTTCCGCAGGGAGCTAAGAGACTTGTCCTGACTGGGTGGAGGGCCTATCGCCTTTGGGATCGGTGTGACTGTATTGATCTCAGTGCAGCCTTCGCCTACCACACACTTCAATCGATCTTTCCGGTGCTGTTGATCGTGCTCTCAACGGCAAGTGGCATTCTCGGCAGGGAGGATGGTCTCACTGAGCAAATCATCAGCTGGTCCGCGCAGTTTTTCCCTGAAGCCTCGCTGCCGTTCATTCGCACCACCCTTCTCAGGCTGCAGACAGCCAGGGGAAGTGCCGGATGGTTTGGTGTGGGGATGCTGTTGCTCACATCCAGCAACGCCTACCTCACCCTGCAGCGCGGAGCCGACAGATTGTGGGGGATCCAGGGAGCACTCCCCTCGTTGCCTCTCCGTCTCGGATCGATTCTCTGCGTGCTGTGCGGCGCTTTGTGTTGCAGCGTCTCAAGGCGTTTGGGCTTGTAGGTTCAGTGGGTGTGCTGCTGGTGATTGATCAGCTCACCACAAACATAAGGTCTATGGGAACGCAGACATGGCGCACACTGTTCGATACTCACTTCTCTTGGCTGATCCAGGTCTTCCTGCCTGATCCCACTGTCCTGAATGTTTTGGGGTCGCTCCTGACATCTGTGTTGGTGGCCTTCCTGCTGTTGCGTGTGCTGCCATCCGGCACCATTCCATGGCGTCCTCTGCTGCCGGCTGCGTTGCTGATTGGCGTGGTGCAGTTGCTCTTGAACCTCGCGGTGGGCCGAAGCCTCGTTTCCCTCGGCACTCGCTTTCAGGCTTATGGCGTGATCAGTGGTGTGCTGGTGTTAACCCTGTGGGTCTGGCTGCAGGGTTTGATCTTCTATTACGGCATCGCTTGGAGCGTGGTGCTGGGACGGCGGGGGCGTGGGGGCGATCCACACCTCGGGCTGGTGGACCAGCCCGCTTCGCTCAAGCGAGGATGATGGTCATTGGAGGTAACCGTGTGGCCCGAGCAGGTCTCTCATTGCGACCACTCCCAGCCAGCGTGTTGTTGCTCGCTGCTGGCGTGGGTTCCATTATTCTCATCGTTCTTCTCAGCCTCGCAGTGGTGCCCGTGCTGTTGGGGGCTGGCCTTCTTTTTGGCTTCCTGGTGGGCACAGCACTGTTTGGCTGGGCCGGCATTGAAGGGCTTGCTGCCCTAGAGCGGTGGATCGAAAGCGACCCCCGCTTTCAGCGCTGATGGAGCGCCGCATTCCCTGGGTCTGGATCGTGTTGGGCGCGCTGCTGCTGCTCGCTCCAGGGCCTGTAGGACGGCTGATCCTCGATCTGTTGGGGGGGCTCACCCTCGTGATTGTGCTGTTGCCTTTCCTGTTGGCCGGCGGGGGATGGGTGGCTTGGCGGATTCTCAGCAGCCGGGTGCGCACCTGTTCCACCTGTGGACTCACCACCATGGCTCTGGAGCAGTGCCCGGCCTGCGGATCCCGCCTTGACCTTGATGGACCATCGGCGCGCACCTCCGATCGCGAATCGCAGGCTCCAGTGGACGACGGGCTGCGGCGGTCACCGTTTTCTGGCCCGCTGTTCAACCGCTCCCTCTTCATCCAGATCGACAGCGCAGCTGGGATGGACGCAGGGAATCGCCACGCCGGGCGAGATCCCGCGCCAAGCGATGTGACCATCGACGTTGCTGCAAAGCCGATCAATGACTCCACACCGCCGGATTGATCCGGTATGGAAAGCAATGGCGGTGTGGAGTCATTTGTGCCACAGAGCAGACGGTTCGGATTGCTTGGTGTCACGGAGCAGAGGAACACCCCCGTGCGAATGCTCCTCGGTTGTGCAGGGCCGTCACCGGTATCCCTACTCAACGACCGTGACATCGCTGACACCGGTGTCTTCCCTCATTCCGTTGCGTTGACTGCACTGACGCGCTCCAGCTCCTGCAACCGCCTCTCGCGCAGAAACAGGAACAAGGGAGCGCCGCAGGCGAAGGCGAGCGTCACACAGCACAGCAGGCAGATTCCCAGGCCCTTCACCTGCAACCGGCGCGCTTCCGCCACCATCCAGATGGTCACGGCTGAGGCGCCGATGAACAGATCACGTGACAGTGACTGCGCCGCCGGGTTGGCATTGGCCTGTTGGAGGAACAGGCCCAGATCGAAGGCGTTGTCACTGAGCTGGATGAACTCCAGATTGGCCAGCCAGGGCAGGACAGCTCCCATCACTGCCAATGCCAGGTACAGCCACTGGAGACGATGCGCGCCGGTGGGTGTCCCTGTGATCGCCACGGAAGTGGGCAGATCTGAAGCCGATGGTGTCGTCAAGGCAGCGTCTCCGTGAACGGGGTAGTAGTGGCCTGGTCGAGCTCGGTGACCTCAAGCTGCAAGACCTCTTGCTCCACCTGCTGCAGCACGGCTTCGCAGCGTTCGCCATAGGCAAGCGCCCGCTGATAGAGCTCAGCCATCTTTTCCACTTCGAGATCCTCCGACTGCAGCTGGGCCAGGGACAGCTCCAGCGCTGTGAGTGCCTGGCTGTACGTGAGTTCGGCGACCTCCGCCGCCCAGGAGGGCGGCAGGCCGGCTTTGGGGCCAGTGGCGACTTTGGCCAGCGGCTTGCTCTTGCGTGTGGTCATGGCGGGGACAGGACGGCAAAAGGATCGACCACGGCTTCTCCGGTGGGGTTGGTATTGGTGACCTGGACGCCCGCCAGGCCATCGGCCCACTGCAGCTGCAGATGTTGACCAGTGTTCACCTGCGCCAGCGAGCGCACCAGCTGACCCTCCTCACCACGGGCCAGGCAGAAGCCCCGGCGGAGCAGGCGTTGCGGTGAGAGGGCTTCGCGCAGGTGACCCAGTTGGTGGAGCCGCTGGCGGCGCTGTTGCAGGATCCGGGCGGGATGGCTACTGCCGCGCTGGGCCGCCAGGGCGAGCAGGGTCTGGCGTTGGCTCTGCAGCCGCCAGCGCAGTTCGCCCCCTAGCTGCGATCGGAGCGAGCGCAGACGCTGTTGGGCGCTGGTGCGATCTGGCAGCAGGGCCACCAGCGCGGCCGTGGGGGTGGCGGCCCGGTAGTCCGCCACCAGGTCGGCGATGGTGGTGTCATTTTCATGGCCGAGCCCGGTGACGACGGGCAAGGGGCACGCCGCCAGGGCCTGGGCAAGCTCTTCGCCATCGAAGACAGAGAGATCTTCACGGCTCCCCCCGCCACGGGCCAGCACCAGCGCCTCAATGCCGAGTGCACCAGCGTGCCGGCCCACCGCGGCGATGGCGCGGCAGATCTCCTCCTCCACGCCTCCCTGTACAGGGATCGGCAGGATCACGATCCGGGTGGCCGGCCAGCGTTCCCTCGCGGTGCGGAGCATGTCGGCGAGCGCTGCACTAGGCACGCTGGTGAGCAAGGCAATCGCCTCGGGGAGAGCGGGGAGGGGGCGTTTGCGGGCGGAATCGAAGATCCCCGATGGTTCGAGCAGATCGCGAACCCGCTCAAAACGGCGCAGCACACTGCTGAGACTTGGCCTGACGTCAAGAACCTGAACGCAAAGGGTGGCCCGGGCCGCCCAGAAATTCAGCTTCCCCACCACTGTGACGCCATCCCCATCGCCGGGGCGAAAGCTGAGCCGCGGCAACTGGGAGGCCCACACCACGCCGGAAATAGAGGCCTCTTCGTCCATCAACGTGAGCCAGAGGTGACCCTTCTTGAGCTGGGGCCGAGAAACGGTCGCTTCCAGCAGGAAGCGCGGCGCAAACCCCCGCTCGATCAAAGTGCCGATCGCGCTGTTGAGTTCGGCCACACTGAAGCGGGCGAGAACACCGGTGGCGGAATCAGCGTTCAAGACGGCCGTAGCAGAAACCCCAGTAGACACTCAAGGCGGCGGCCGCCAGGAAAATGGTTCGGCCGCTGGGGTGATCGAAACGCATCAATCCCGCAGCGCACACCACCAGTGCGGTACTTAACAGGCGAGATCCATCGCGTCGGTTCTTGACGTAGAAGGGAGCCATGCGAGCGATCTCGGCACCGAAGGCTCAGTCTTGCCGATCGGGCGACAGCATGGGGATCGGTGGACTGTCCGCCCGTGAAACGTCAAAGCAACAAACCCCACTGCTCCCGTAGGAGCAATGGGGGCCAAAGGGAACAAGCAGGCAGGGAACTCAGCCGAGGCCAATCTGGGAGAGAATTCCCTGGCCTGTGAGCACTTCGGTGGCCAGGCCGATCACGAAGCCCAGCATGGCCAAGCGGCCATTCCAGGTTTCCGCGAAGTTGACGAAGCCGAAGCGTGGGGAGGTGGAGTCAGCCATGACGGATGCTCAATGACAGGTCAAACTGTAACGAAAGTTGGCGTTGACTTGACAGTCGCCGGGTTGCACTTCCGGTTCGGATGCCCGCCCTACGGGGTGCTTGGACGACGGGCCACCAAGCAGGGACCCGCTAAGTAGGGACCCGCCAAACAGGGGGACCCTCCAACAAGTGATCCCCAGCCAGCGCTCTAAAAGCCACCACACCATCGACTGCCTCGCCATCGACCATCCCGCCAATGAACGACGCGCCAGCGATCCAGGCGCGACAGAGCATCCGGCCACTGCTCAGCTGGTGGCTCGACTGCCGCCAGACCCGGAGCTGGTGCTCGTCACCGATCTCGATGGCACGCTGCTGGAGGGGAGTGTGGTTGCCAAGGGCGCGTTCTATGCCTGGTTGGAGCAGCGCCGCGACCGGGTGCTGCATGTGTTCAGCACCGGCAGGGATCTGGCCTCCGTGGGCCGCTTGCTGCTGCAGGAGGCCGCCCAGCGCCCCCCCAGTCCCCATCTGGTGATCAGTGATGTGGGTGCCACCGTGGCCTGTGGCACCAGCTTGGCGCTTCTGCCGGGTCTGGTGGAGCCGATCGAGCGTCGCTGGCAGGGCTGCGCTGAACGGCTGGCACCACTGCTGCGCAACCAGCCCGGGCTCAGCCCCCAGCCGGTGAGTGCCCACCGCCGCCTCGCCTACGACGTGGACCTGGGCAAGCTCGACCCGGGGCTGCCGGCCCGGCTGAGCGCCCAGGGGGTGGATTGCCTCATCTCTGCCGACCGCTATCTGGATTTGCTGCCAGCGGGCGTCAACAAGGGCTCGACACTGATGGCACTGCTGCAGTGGCTGGAGCTGGATCCGAACACGGTGATCACCGCCGGAGACAGCCTCAACGATCTGGCCATGTTCGAGACCGGCCTCAAGGGCGTGATGGTGGGCAACGCCGAACCGGCCCTGCGCCAGGCGCTGCCCCGTCTGCAGCGCACCTATGCGGCGCGCGCCCCTGGCTGTGAGGGCATCGTGGAAGGGCTCAGGCATTTCGGCTTTGCCCACCTGTTCGACTGACGCTTGAGGTCACCCCTTCGCAGCGATCAAGACGTTGTGGTCATTGCGCCGTGATCACAGTTCAGTTATTTGGGTGAAGCGGGCTTGCCACGGCTCGTGGGCAGGGACTGGCGGGGATCCTCCGGCCACGGATGACGCGGGTAGCGGCCTCGGAGCTCGGCGCGCACCTGCCGGTAGCTGCTGCTCCAGAAGCCATCAAGGTCCTGGGTGATCTGGACCGGGCGGCCGGCGGGAGAGAGCAGGTGCAGGGTCACCGCCAGGCGCCCCTCCAGCAACGCCGGCGCGCGGGTGCAGCCGAACATCTCCTGCAGCCGCACGGCCAGCACGGGGGGGGTGTGGCTGTAGTCGATCGCCAGCAGACGCCCCGACGGCACCAGCACCTTGGCAGGCAGGAGCCGGTCCAGGTCCCGGCGCCAGTCCCAGGAGATCCCCGACCAGAGCGCTTCCTGCAGATCGAGCGCTTGCAGATCCTGAAGGGAACGCCGGCCGGCAAGCTGATCGCCCAGCCAGGCGCCGAAATCGCTGCCAAGGGCCGCTTCGCTGCGGTCTGGCCAGGGCGGCCCCAGTTCGCGATGGGCCAGGCAGAGGCGCTGCTGCAACTGCCGGCTGCCGGCGCTCCATGGCAGGGCGTCCAGGCCGTGCTCCCGCAGGCCCGCCATCAGGGCGTCCTGCACCTGGTCGAGCGGGGCGTCCTGCCAGGTCCGCCGGCTCAGTACCAGGGCCCCCAGCCGGCGTTCCTGCACGGCTACCACCCGTTGCTCCTGGCCGTCCCAGCGCACCGCTGCCACGCTGCTGCCCTCCTGCTGGGTCAGCCGCTCGAGGCTGGCCCGTGCCATGGGCAGGGCCAGCAGAATCCGGGCCTCGCTGCCACCGGTGTCTGCCCGGGCGATGGCCAGGGCCTCGGCGCCCGCCAGCGGATCACCGCAATGGAGCCGGGCGCCGCGACCGTTGCGCATCAGAAAGCGGCCCCCGGCTTCCGGGCGGGCCAGCGCCACCTGCTCGGGGTAGGCCAAGCCGATCAGCTCGGCCGCCTGCTGCGCCTCGGATCCACCCGCACCGACCCCGCCGCCGCTGGCCACCAGTGCTAAGGTCGCGGCTCGCCCGCCCGCCTGCAGCTGCGCCAGCTGCTGCAGCAAGGGCTGACGGCGCAGGTCGGCGCTGTCCTGTCGTAGCCAATCGAGCCGCAGCAGCAGATCTGAGCCGGCCTCCGGCAGCCCGAGTGGATCGCGGGCCTCCAGCAGCACCGCCAGCTCGCAGGCCAATGGCAGCTGGTTCCGCCCCCTGGCCTGCAGGAGCATGTGGGCGAGCCTGGGATGCAGGCCGAGCTGGGCCATGGCGCGGCCATGGGCCGTGATGTGGCCTTGGACGTCCGTGGCCCCGAGCTGGCCCAGCAGGTCGATTGCCGCCAGCAACGGCAGCTTTGGTGGTGGATCCAGCCAGGGCAACGACGCACCGGCTCCGGCGCCCCACTGCGCCAGTTGCAGGGCCACTGGCAGGGGATCCCGCTCCAGCAGCTCGGGCAGGTCGAACAGTGGACGCCGCTGTTGTTCCGCCGGTGACCAGAGCCGAAGGCAGCGGCCTGGGCCCAGGCGTCCGGCCCTTCCCCGGCGCTGCGTGGCGGAGGCCTGGCTGGCCGGCACCGTGACCAGCCCATCCATGCCGGTGCTGGAATCGAAGCGGCTACGACGGCTGAGGCCGCTGTCGATCACCAGGCGCACCCCCGCGATCGTGAGCGAGCTTTCGGCGATGGCACTGGCGAGCACCACCTTGCCCGCCCCGTTGCCTGCCTCCCGCATCGCCGCTGACTGTGCCCCCAGGGGCAAGCCGCCGTGCAGGAGGGCGAGTTCCAGCTCGGCCCCCCAGCCGGTGGCCTGGATCGCGCGCTGGCAGTGGAGGATTTCCCTCTGTCCGGGCAAAAACACCAGCACGGTTTCGCCGCCGCTGCGGCCTTCCAGCCAATGCTGCTCAAGCCCGCGCACCACCTGCTGGGCCAGGGTTTCCTGCGGCCTTGGGGGCTGGTAGGCCAGATCCACCGGGAAGCTTTGCCCTTCACTGCGGATCACAGCGGCTTCCGGCAGTTGCCGGGCCAGTGGGGTGAGATCCAGCGTCGCCGACATCACCAGCAGCCGCAGCTCCGGCGCCAGCAGCGGCCGGGATTCCCGCAGCAGCGCCAGGGCGAGATCCGTGTCCGCCCGGCGCTCGTGAAACTCATCGAAGATCACGCACGACACGCCCGTCAGCGCGGGATCGCCCTGCAGCCGCCGCAGGAACAGCCCATCGGTGAGCACCTCAAGCCGGGTGGCCTTCGAACAGCGCTGCTCCAATCGCACCCGGTAACCCACCGTTTCGCCCACCGCTTCCTTGAGGCTGGCGGCGAGCCGCTGGGCGGCGGCCTTGGCCGCCAGACGCCGGGGCTCCAGCATCAGAACTGTGTGACGCTCGCCAGCGGGGCGCTGCTCCTGCAGGCGGTGCAGCAGCGCCAGCGGCACGCGTGTTGTTTTCCCCGCCCCAGGCGGTGCATGCAGCAGCAGGGTGGATCCGACGGCTTCAAGCCGCTCAAGGATCTCCGGCAAGACTGCATCGATCGGCAGAGGCTCCTCGGCCAAGCCGCCGGCTGCGGAGGGGACAGGTCCGAGCCGATGCATGGCGAGGGGCAGCGGGAGGCTGCTGCGGATCAGCCGAGCAGCTTGAGGATCAGAGCCAGCAGGGCGGTGCTGAGCAGCCCGAGGGATGCCAGCAGTCTCACCAGGGGGCCGATCGACAGGGCCAGCGAGGACATAAAGAAAAACGGAAGAAACCGATGCGTCCGTTCTAGCGCCCCTCTGGACCACAGGTGGTGGTCTTAGCCACGTTTCTTTGCCTGTTGATTCAATCGATGGCGCCGCCGCTTCATCCCCCAGCAGCCGCGCGCGTCACCGCTGGCCGCGCTTCAGCGCACGTGACGGGCCCCATCCACCGGGTGGTAGGCCTCGCCAGTGGTTTCTTCGTAGACAACCGCAGGCAGGCCGGTTTCGAACATCGTTTGCAGGGCTTCCTTCAGGTAAGGATTCCAGCCCCCTGTGGTGACCTTGCCGTGGCGCACGGTCCAGTCCCAGGTGCCCTGCAGATCGCGGGGAATCCTGCCCTCCCGATCGCGGCGGGCCACCAGATCCTGGGATTCCACCAGGCCCACCAGGATCGGGTCTTTGCCGTAGGAGGGCGTGAGGCTCAGTTCCAGGCGAATCGGATCCTCCTTGGTGAGCTGGAGGCGAAACCGGGGCGGAAGTTTAAGGCTGCGCAGAACGGCCGCCACGATTCGAGTTCTTTGATCCAACTGTCGGCCTCCGCCGTGATTCGGTTCTACGTTCTGGTTGTACCAGCCCATGGGACCGGAGCAGGCTGATCCGGTGGGCTTGTGGTCAAGCCAAGGCCTGTAACAAGGCCCAGACCACGGGCCTGAAGAGGCAGTGCTGCAGCTCGATAGGCCCTAGGCCGCCTAGGGCGATTCAGGGGGAAGAACCGTTTCCTCCGCGTCGTCACTGAAGCGCACCGTCAGCAGATCCTCCTGGGTGAGGCTGCCGTCGGCGTCGAGCAGCTCCGGGTGAATGGTGAGACGGCCCGTGCGATCGGTGTTCACCGACGGCGCGGAGGCCGGGGCGAAGGGCGTGGGAAAAGGGAGATCGTTGGGGCGGGAAACCGCCGTGAACCCCTTGGCCATCACCCGAAACGCCTGCCACAACAGACCAAGCAGGCAGGCGGCGTAGAGCAGCGGGAAGAGGCGGGCGAGGAAGGGGTCCATCGGGGACGGGCAAGCTGCCGTGGCCGTTGAAGGCCATGGCCCATCATCGCCTGCTTGAAGACCCGGGAGCGATGCTCCAAGCCCAGAGGGTGCTGCAGGCAGCGCCGAAAGAAAGAACAACCAGCAAAATTGTGCTCGTGTCCATGTTCGTTCATAAAAGTTCGTTAACTCTAGGAGTGCTTTGGGGCCTGTGTCGAAATCCCCCCTCACCCGCGCTGTGCCGCACTTCGTCACACCTTTGCTGCCGCAGCCATTCCTGAACTCCTGGCAGCACCGTTACGGTCGGAATCACGCCCCGCTGTTGTCCTGATCGCCATGACCATGAGACGTTTGCCGCTCCGCCAGCTTCCTTATCTCCTCCCTCTTGCGGTTCTGCTGGCCTCCCCGGTGCTCACCCGACCAGCTCCCGCGCCGGCCCAGGCTCAGCCAGGTAGTGCGCCGGGGCTCTCCAGACAGTCGTTTGTGACGGCCGCCGTCCGCAGCGCCGGGCCGGCTGTTGTGACGATTGACACCGAGCGCACGGTGGTGAGCGGCGGCGGTACAGGATTGCCGCGCGGCTTGATGGCGGATCCGTTTTTCCGCCAGTTCTTTAACGTGCCGCAGGCACAGCAGCCGTCCCAACGGACCGAGCGGGGCCAGGGCAGCGGGGTGATCTTTCAGTCCGATGGCCTGCTGCTGACCAACGCCCACGTGGTGGAGAACAGCGATCGGGTGTATGTGGGCCTCAAAGATGGGCGCCGGGTGGAGGGGAAAGTGGTGGGGCTTGACAGGCTTACCGATCTCGCCCTCGTGCGGTTGCTGAGCCCAGGGCCATGGCCGGTGGCCAGGCTCGGGAATTCCGATGCGCTTCAAGTGGGCGACTGGGCGATTGCGGTGGGCAATCCCTTCGGCCTCGACAACACCGTGACCATGGGGATCATCAGCAACCTCAACCGCAACGTCAGCAAGCTGGGCATCACCGACAAGCGACTGGATCTGATTCAGACAGACGCAGCCATCAACCCCGGCAATTCCGGAGGGCCCTTGCTCAATGCCGATGGTGAAGTGGTGGGGATCAACACCTTGGTGCGCTCCGGCCCCGGCGCTGGCCTCGGTTTTGCGATTCCGATCAACCGGGCCCGCAGCATCGCCAATCAGTTGCTGGCCACCGGCCGGGTCGAACATCCGATGATTGGCGTCGGCCTCGATAACGTGCCCGGCACCAATCCAGGCACGGCCCCACGTGGCGCCCTGGTGCGCTCGGTGCTGCCGGGCAGCCCTGCGGCGGCAGCGGGTCTGCGGCCGGGCGATGTGATTGTGGCGGTGGAGGGGCGCCCGCTTCCCGGGCCCTCCCAGATGATCGCCGCCGTGGAAAACAATGGTGTGGGCCGGCCGATGGCGGTGCGCATCCAGCGCGACGGCGCCGACATCAATGTTCAGATCACGCCGACGGCGATGGTGGGTCAGGGCCAGCGCCGTTGAACAGGAGGCGCAGCTGACTCCAGTGGCGGGATCGCCCGTCCCGTGGCAAGCCCCATAAAGAAGCCCTCGGGCTTTCACTGCCAAGGGCTTTGGAGTTGGTGTGTCGGTTGTGCAGCGGGTTGCTCACCGCTGAACAACCGGAGGGGGGCAGGGCAACAGCCAGATTCAGAGCACATCCGGGCCGGCGACGGAAAACTCCTGCTTGACCGGGAGCTTGCCGGCCTCAGTGCCCCCTGCAGAGCCACCGAGGCGACTCGGCGGACTGCCGAGTTGCTGGCGCATCATCCACTCGGTGGCGGCCCGCTGGGTTTGCCAGGCCTGAAGCAACTGTTTGGCCAGACCGCGCAGGGATTGGGCGTCTCCGGTGGAATCGATGACGCGGGTCATGCGCTCCAACTCGAATTTCTGGCCAAGGGTGAGGGCGAGCGGTTCGGACATTCCTGGCATCGCGACGGATCAATGAGCCGCCCCAATGCTACGAAGTGTTTCGAGGTCACGCGTATCGATCGCCACAGAGTTAGGGGGATCTTGTCAGGATCCGCCCATGTCGGGTCTCACCCGCTGGGCTCAGTGATGCATCCGCAGCTGCTCAACGCACTGGGTGATGCAGGCTCCGTCATCCAGTGAGCACGTGGTGATGCATTCGAAGTAAGACTCCACGGAGTCGCCGGCGGCATCTCGCCCGAGGGCGGCATCCATGATGGTCATGCCGGTGTCAAGGGCATCGGGACCAAAGGAAGGTTGGGAAGACAGGCGGGGATCAATCATTGGTCCTGCGGCAGGGGATACGGTCAGGATATGCAGATCAATGGCAGGGGTCCAGAAAAATGAGTTTTCTCGCCTAAGCCTTCATGAAGTTTTTTGTGGTACCCCCTGCAGCATCCAGGCCCTGAGGCTTTTCTGCTGGTTCTGAGCCTGCAAATGCCCCGCGTGGCGGTCGTGACCTGCTCAGTTCTGGCGGGTCTTGCGGGAAGCCGCTTTGGCCTGTTGCTTGTCCTTGTTGGCGGCTGCTTTGGCGCGGCGGACCTGTTCCTCCAGCACCAGTTGCTCCGCTTCGGCTTCTTCGCGTTTTTTCTCCAGGTAGTAGGCGTAATCGCCCCGATAGAGCACCAGTTCACCGTCGCGCAGCTCCACGATGCGGTTGGCCACCTGGGCAATGAAGTAGCGATCGTGGGAAACGATCAGGGCTGCCCCGTCGTATTGCTGCAGCGCCTGTTCCAGCATCTGCTTGGCGGGGATGTCGAGGTGGTTGGTGGGCTCGTCAAGGATCAGCAGGTTGCAGGGGGTGAGCAGCATCAACGCCAGTGCCAGCCGCGCCTTCTCGCCGCCGCTGAGCTGCCCCACCTGTTTGAACACCGCGTCATTGCTGAAGCAGAAACTGCCCAGCAGGGAACGCACCTGGGTCTGGGTCCAGTCGGGCACAGCCTCGAACAGGGTGTCGATCACGGTTTTCTCCAGGTTCAGCGCTTCGGCCTGGTTCTGCTCGAAGTAGCCCGGCACCACGTTGTGATCGCCCAGGCGAGCGGTGCCCTCGTCGACGGGCTCGAGGCCCATCACCAGGCGCAGCAAGGTGGACTTGCCGGCTCCATTGGGCCCGACAAAGGCAATCCGGTCGCCCCGTTCCACCTCCAGCCCCGCACCGAGGAACAGGATCCGCTCGCCGTAGCTGTGGCTCATCTCTTCGATCAGCGCCACCTGTCGGCCTGAGCGGGGCGCCGGCGGGAACTGGAAGCTGGGCCCGGACACCCCCTCCAGCGGCGCTTCAATCCTCTCCACCTTCTCCAGCAGCTTTTCGCGGCTCTTGGCCTGGGTGCTGCGGGTGGCGCTGGCGCGGAAACGGTCGATGTAGGCCTGCTGGCCCGCCAGTTCCTTCTGCTGGCGCTCGAAGGCGGCCTGGGTGGCTTCCCGTTCCAGCAGCTTCTGCTCAAGATGCTGGCTGTAGTTGCCCAGGTAGGTGCGGGAAATGCCGCGCTCGGTTTCGACGATCTGGTTGCAGATCCTGTCGAGGAAGGTGCGGTCGTGGCTGACCACCACGATCGGCACGGGCTGGGCCACCAGGTAGCCCTCCAGCCACTGGATCGTTTCCACATCCAGGTGGTTGGTGGGTTCGTCGAGCAGCAGCAGATCGGGATCCTGCAGCAGGATCTTGCCCAGCGCGATCCGCATCTGCCAACCGCCGGAATAGTCGCCCACCGGCAGGTCGGCGGATTCGGGGGTGAAGCCGATCGTGGGCAGGAGCTTGTCGATGCGGGCGTCGAGCTCGTAGCCGTGCAGGGCTTCGAAACGGCTGTGCAGCCGCCCGAGTTCGTGGATCAGATCATCGAGATGGTCGGGGTCGGCGCTGGCCTGCTCGCCCGCCATTTCATGCTCAACCCGGTGCTGGCGGATCAGCACTTCGGCGGCCTCCCCGAACGCCTGGAAGAGCTCCTCCCGCACGGTGCGGCCGGGATCCACATCGAATTCCTGCTTGAGGTACGCGATGCGGGGATTTCCCTGGCGCACCACCTGGCCGCTGGTGGGCTCCTCAATCCCGGCGATCAGCCGCAGCTGGGTGGATTTGCCGGCACCGTTGACCCCCACCAGACCGATCCGGTCGCCGGGCTTCACTTCCCAGGTGACGTCGCGCAGCACTTCGCCGGTGGGGTAAAGCTTTGAGACGCGTTCCAGACGGAGCACAGCAGGGGAGGTATGGGTGTTGATCCCCATCATCACGCCTGCGCCCGCCTCGAACCGTATCGGCAGAGTGGGGGCTGGAGCAGGGCCCCGCGATGATGGCCCACCGGCTGGAGCCATGGTGAAACGACTGGAGCAAGTGGCGGCGTTGGTGGTGGCCGCCGGGTTGGCACTGGTGAGCTACTGGCTGTTCTTCAGCTGGTCGCAGGGTGGCCGCTCCGATCGTCTTGCTCCGCGCAGCCTCACGCCCACCCCGGAGGGAACGGCAGCGGAGCTGACGCGCCCGCAACCGCAAGCCCCGCGTTTGGAGCCGCCAGCGGCCACAACGGAACCCTGAGCGGGCGGAACTGCCGTTTTGATCAGGGCTCCGAATGCGTAGATCAGAGTCCGCCGCGGGCCTTGACCAGCCATTGCCGCGTGCCTTCATCAAGGCCGGCCAGATGCTCCTTGACCTGCTCGGCGCTGACCGGCAGATTCCATTGCTCGCCCAGCTCCACGATCCGCTGCAGGGTGCCCTTCGGATCTTGCAGGGCTTGCCGGAACAGCAACTGGGTCAGGTCGTGGTCTTGCTGGATCCGGGCGTACAGCTCGGCAACGGGTGATGGTGCGGCGCTGGAATCTGTCATGGAAACGGATGGAAGCCGTTGACTGGTTCGACGTTATGGGTGGCTCGCGAGTGGGGCGAGCGATTGTGTGCTGTTGATGGACTTCGGCACCAGGCTGCGGCGGAAGGGGCGAGCCTCCCGTGGGGCCCGCAGCAGCTGGGAGAACAGCACGATCAGGGCCTTCCATTCCGGCGGCGCCTGACGCTGGGGCCAGCTGCCCGGGGTGCAGTACAGGAACCGAATGAGCGCATTGTGGCTGTCCCAGCCGAGCGTCTCCCACGTCAATGCCACACGCCGTCCCCGGTGGGCCAGGCAGCTGGCGTGCAGCGCGTCGGGCAGGCCCGGAAGTTGCAGGGTGGCCTGGCTGAACGGCGAGAGGTCGGCGGTGAGGTGGCCTTCCACACCCCGCTCGCTGATGGCGTCGATCTGGAGGGTGCAGGTGATCCCCTCCGCCCGCAGCTGGGCGGGCAGGCTGAGCGCCAGCCAGGGGGTGGGATCCAGGCAAGGGGGATCAATGCAGCTGCGCAATGCCACCAGCAGGGCGAAGGTATTGAGGCCGCCCCAGAACAGCCCCACCCAGTGGGTGGTGGGAGCGAGCGGACCTGCCTGCAGGTGCAGGAGCACGGCGCCCAGATTGATGAGGTTGACCACCAGCAGCACGAACAGGGGCAGTAGCAACGACAAGGCGCCTCCGCCGTGCTCGCGGAGGCGGTGCTTGGGGGTGATCGTGAAGCCGCCGCCCGGCAACACCAGGCTGCGCAGCACGGTGATCGCCAGTGGCACCGCCAGCAGCCAGCTCATCAGCTCCGGCAGCAGGGCATGCCGGGAGCCCCTGGTGAGCCAGCCCACCAAGGCCAGCTGGCTGCAAAGCACAGGCAGGGCGTAGACGAGGAACTCCTCAAGCGTCATGCGGATCGGCAGGATGCCGAGCAGGCCCACGCAGAGCGGCATCAGCAGCAGGATCAGTCGGGGCAGGTTGTTGAACCAGTGCAACAGCCCCTCGCTGTAGGAGAAGCGCTGCTGCGCCGTGAGCCCCCGCAGCCGCAGAGGATTGGCGTGCAGGCGCAAGGTCTGCAAGGTGCCGGTGCACCAGCGCAAGCGCTGCTGGACGAAATCCGCCATCGTTTCGGCGGCCAGACCGGCGCTGAGCTTTTCTGGCAGATAGACGAGGCGATGGCCGCGCGCGCTGAGCTCCAGGCCGGCCACGAAATCCTCCGAGAGTGCAGCAGGGTTGAAACCACCGACGGCCGCCAGGGCCGCGCGCCGCACCACAAACGAGGTTCCGGCACAGACGACGGCGCCGTTGCCATCTCGCACCGGCTGGATCCAGCGATAGAAACTCTCTTCATCGGGCAGCAGCCAGCGCTCCATCGCCAGGTTGCGCATCATCGGGTCGGCGTTGATGAAGGTCTGGGGGGTCTGCACCAGCGCCACATCCGCATCCAGAAAGAAGCCGAGCGTCCGCTCGAGAAAGTGGGTCTGCGGGATGAAGTCGGCGTCGAACACCACCACCAGCTCTGCGTGGCTGTGGCTGAGCCCGAAATTGAGGTTGCCCGCTTTGGCGCCGTGGCGATCCAGGCGGCTGAGGTAGGTGCAGCCAAGCTGATTGGAGAGCTCTTCCACCTCAGCGCGGCCGCTGTCATCAAGCACGAACACCCGCTTGTGGGGGTAGCGCATCGCCGTGACGCCGACCAGACAGCGCCGCAGCACCGCCAATGGCTCGCCGCAGGTGGGGATCAGCACATCCACCGGGGGCTGCCAGGTGCCTTCGCGGAAACAGGCTTCGAGCCGGTCGGCCTGCCGCTCCCGTGGCGGAATCGGCCGCCAGCTCAGCAGGATCTGGATCATGCCGGTGCCCAGCAGGAAGGCCTCGCAGCCCAGCAACACCAGGGAGAGGGTGAGAGCCAGCGCCGACGACGTGTTGAGGCTGAAGCCCACCCGCCACACCAGATAACGCAGCACCAGAACCAGCAGTAGGGCCGCCGCCAGCCGGCGCGCCGCTAAAGGGCGCAGCACTTCAGGCCGGTGCGTGAGCCAGCGGGCCGCGGCCAGCACCAGGAGCACCGGCAGCAGGGCAGTGGCCAGAGAGGCCGATGGAATCAGTGGGAAGGCGTTCACGACGTGTTCGGCGTTCCCTCAATACCACCCAAATACCTTGTCGGATGTCTTTAAGCGCCGTGGCAGCGGCTTGGCGAGGCTGTGACAGGGTGCGTCTGCGAACTGCGCGTGGCCTGAGAACTGAGTTGGCTTCGGCGACGCCCAGGCTTCGGTGGAGATATTTTCCGATGGGCTCGCCTGCGCATGGTGCTGTCCTCTGAACAAGCTGCCTGCCGATGAAGCTGCCTTGCGGGGCGGGTTGAGGCCAGGGTCGAGGTGGCCGAGCTGACCGAGCTGACAATGCCTGCAGTTGTGGCAGTTAGAGAGAGACAGTCTTCTGATTGTCTCGATTTACGCTCAGACTGCTTGCAGAGCGGCGCGAAGGCGCAGGGCTCGGCGGTTCGCTTCAGGCCGCGCACGGCGAGTCGAGATCCTCCTGTTCGGAGGCGGAGGCGTCCTCCATGGTGCGGGCATCGAGGCAGAGCACCTTGCGCAGCTGGGCGTAGTTGGAGGCCTGGGACTTGTGCCCCTCCTGGGCTGCGGCGAACTCGGCGCGCTGCAGGACGTGGTGCAGATGGGTGAGTAGATAGGTGCTGATCACAGCGGACACAAGCACGTCACTTTTCTCGGCGCCGCCGCCCATGCCTCCAGCCTGGGCCGAGGGCTTGCGGGCGGCGCGCCTGGAGGGTTTCGAAGCTGCCGCCGGGCTGGCCTTGGTGTCGCTGGGAGTGGCGGGCCCATCAGTGGCCCTGGTCCCGTCCCTGGTTACAGATTTGGTCATGGCTTTGGTCATGGCGTTGGGAGTGGCGCATGCGCAGAGCTCCTCAAGCATACGGCTGGATACTATCCCTGCGCACCTCTGTACACTCGTGTGTGCAGGAAGCGCACCGTGGGTCCGTGGCCACCCGTCAGACCTCCGCCAGCGGCCGCCCTAAATCACCTCGCATTCAGGTGGTCCTGCCTGAAGAACTCTGTGAGCGACTGGCCGCAGTGGCTGAGGCGGAGTCACGCACGGTCAGCAATATGGCCAAGGTGCTGATCCAGCAGGGCCTGGATCGGTTGGACCGGGAGCTGCCGCCAGAACTGACGCGCGACCTGCCGCGCGAAGGCGATTCCCGCAGCCAGCGCCAGCTGCGCACCGATCAATTCCGCCAGGCCCTTGAGCGGCAGCAACGCAATGGCCCCGGCCGTCTGCGAGGGGCGCCGCGGCGGCTGCGGTTCTACCGGCCGGCGGGCTGAACGGCTCCTGGGACGCAGGCAGGAAGTCTTCCTGGCCGACCTGACTTTGCCGGGGGGTGGCAGTTGCTTGAATTCAACTGGTGGGGCTAGCGAGCACGCCCAGCACCGCGCTGCGGGAGGCCCCGGTGACGGCAGGCAGGGAACCGGGATGGCGGTGGTGGTGCCACCAGGCCAGCAGCGCGAAGCCCAGCGCCTCGCGCTGCGACGGCTCCACCCCCAGCTCCGAGAGGGGCCGCACCATCACGCCACGGCAGCGCTGGCGCAGTTCTCGCACCAGGGTGGGGTTGTGGGCGCCGCCGCCGGCCAGCACCAGCTCAAACGGCCGGGTTCCCCGTTCCAGATCCTGAGCGACAACCGCTGCACTGAAGGCGGTGAGGGTGGCGAGCGCATCGGCCTGCTGCTCCGCAAGCTCGGCGCCACTGCTGCCGGCAGCGGTAGCAGCGCCGGCAGCAGTGGCGAGATCCTGCAGGCGGCGGCGCAGATCCTCCTGGCCGAACAGCTCGCGGCCGGTGGATTTCGGCGGCGGCACGCGGAAGTAGTCGTCCTGCAGCCAGCGGGCGATCAGGGCCTCCTGCACCTGACCGCGGGCGGCCCAGGCACCATCGCGGTCGTAGCTGAGGCGTCCTTGGCTGAACTGCGCAACCGCCAGGTCGATCAAGGTGTTGGCCGGCCCGCAGTCCCAGCCCGTCACCGGGGCCTGCCGCTCCGGGCCGCTGGCCGGTGGCAGCAGGGTGAGATTGGCGATGCCGCCGAGGTTGAGCACTGCCCGCCAGCCGCCGATGCGCGGCAGCAGCGCGGCATCGGCAGCGGGTACCAGTGGCGCGCCATGCCCGCCGAGTGCCAGATCGTGGGCGCGCAGATCAAACACCACCGGCGTGTTCAGCAGTTGGGCCAGCAACGGGCCTTGCAGCAGTTGCCAGCTGGCGCCGCGACCTTCGGGCGTGGGCGGGCGGTGCCAGATGGTCTGGCCGTGGCAGCCCACCAGCTTCGCGTCGCCGGCGGGGTCGCAGCTGCGGGCGGCGCGCGCCTGCTCAACGGTGACCTCCTCCGCCAGATCCAGCAGCGCGGCGGCGGTGTGCGGCTCCCCCTGACCCACCGCCACCAACCGAGCGCGCAGCGGCTCGGGGTAGGGGGTGGAGGTGCTGCGCAGCACACTCCAGCGGGGGTGGTCGCGTGGACCTTCGAAGCGAGCGAGTACGGCATCGATGCCATCGGCACTCGTGCCGCTCATCAGGCCCAGCACCTTCATCGGCTCAGTGGGAGGGGAGGGCCTCGAGCGCCTCGCTGCTACCCATCACCACCAGCAGCTCATCTTCGTTGAGCACGTGGGAGGCCGGCGGATTCACGGTGAGGCGGTTCTGGGGACCGGCCGCCAGCACACTGACGTTGTGGTTCTTGCGCATGTTTAGATCGCGCAGGGAGCGACCCACGAACACCTTCGGCACCTTGATTTCCTCGATGCTGTTGCGGTCGTCGAGCCGCAGCCGCTCCAACAGGTTGGGCCGCACCAGCTCCATGCCCAAACGCGCGCCCTGCATCTTGGACGGGAACACCACCCGATCGGCGCCGACCCTCCGGAGCATTTTTTCATGCAGATCGCTGGTGGCCCGGGCAATCACCTGACGCACCCTGCTGCCGGGTGCATCTTTGACGATCAAGGTGGCGGTGATGCTGGCCTCGATTGGCTCACTGATCGCCACTACTACTGTGCCCACATCCAGTGCGCCGGCGGCGCGCAGCGCTTCCTCATCGGTGCAATCCACCACCCGTGCCTCAATGGCCGGATCCTCCTGGCGCAGTTCATCGATCGCCCGTTGGCAGTTGTCGATGGCCAGCACCTCCGCATCGAAGCGCAGCAACTCCTTGCAGACGGCACTGCCGAAGCGGCCCACGCCGATCACGGCGTAACTCCTCGACACCGTGTCGCTGCCGCCCTGCCATTGCCACCACTGGGTCATGAGCGGTGCAAAGGAAGGAAAAAAGTGGAGAGGTGCATGACGATCAGAGGTAAAGCTCTTCGCGGGGATAGCCCACCCGATTGTGGGTCCTGCTGGGGTAAAGGGACGAGAGCAACAACAGAATGCCCACCCGGCCCACAAACATGCCCACCATCAACACCAGCTGGCCCCAGCGGTTGAGCTGGGCAGTGACGCCCACATCCAGGCCGACGGTGCCGAAGGCCGACACACAGGTGAACAGCTTTTCGAGAAAGCTGAACGGTTCGCCACCCGATGCTCCCGCAGCGGTGTTGCCGAGGCCGAGCACCAGGGCCATGCCCAGCACGAACAGGGCGGAGGAGAGGGCCACGCCGATGGCGCGCAACACCACCTTGTCGGGGATCTCGCGGTTGCGCACCACCACTTCCTCTTCACCACGAAGGGTGGCACGGGTGGCGGCCACCAGGGCGGCGAAGGTGGTGGTCTTGATGCCTCCGCCGGTGCCGCCCGGGCTGGCCCCGATGAACATCAACGCCATCATCAGCAGGAGACCGGCATCGGAAATCGTGTCCACCGTGAGTGGCACGGTGTTGAAGCCGGCCGTGCGGGTGGTGATCGACTGAAACAGCGTGACCTGCACCTGGTCCCACCAGCCCATGCTTCCCACCATCCGCTCGGTGGCGAAATGTTCGGTGAACAGCAACCCCACCGTCCCCAGAATGATCAGGACCACCGTGCTGCGGATCACCAACCGCGTGTGCAGGCTGAGCCGGCTGAGCCGGTGCAGGTGGCCGAGGCGGAAGCGGTTCACCCAGAGGTCATTGGCGACGCGCCAACCGATGCCACCGATCACGATCAAGGCAGCGATCACCGCATTCACCACCGGTTGCTGGCGGTAGCTCACCAGGCTGTCTGACCAGAGACCGAAACCGGCGTTGTTGTAAGCGCTGATGCAGTGGAACAGGGCCGCCCAGAGCCGTTCTCCCCGGTTGTGAATGTCGGCGAATCCATAGGTGTAGAGAATCACCGTGCCCACGGCGATCACCGCGGCGGCAATCACCAGAATCTGGTGAAAGGTGGTACCGATGCCACCAACTCCGAACTCATCGAGGGCCCGGCCCTTGTCGAGCCGGTGACGCAGGCCGGAACGGCCCTGCACAAATCCCTGCAGGAAGGTGGTGATCGCCATCAGCCCCAGCCCGCCGGTGAGGATCAGACCCGCCAGCACCATCTGACCGACCAGGGTGAGGTCGGTGCCGACATCAATGATCGACAGCCCCGTGACCGTGATCGCCGAGGTGACGGTGAACAGCGCCTCCCAAAGCCCTACATCGGTGCTGGAGCAAACCGGGCTGGCCATCAGCAGAGTGCCCACGGCGATCACCAGCATCCCTGTCACCAGGGTGAACTGAGGAACAGTGAGACGGTGCTGCCAGCCCGATCGGGTGCTCACGTATTGGGCTGGGGGGTCATGCGCAGGTAGGGCTTGACCTCAGTGACCCCTTTGGGGAACTTGGCCCGGGCATCTTCGGTGGAGATCGAGGGCACCACCACGCAGTCGTCACCCTGCTGCCAGTTCACCGGAGTGGCCACCTGGTGGTGGTCGGTGAGTTGGAGGGAGTCGATCACCCGGAGGATTTCATGGAAATTCCGGCCCGTGCTGGCTGGATAGGTGATCTGCAGACGCAGCTTCTTGCTGGGATCGATGATGAACACCGAGCGCACTGTGAGGTTGTTCAGCGCTTTCGGGTGGATCATCCCGTAAAGGTCGCTCACCGATTTGTCCGCATCTGCCAGGATCGGGTAGTCAACGATCGTGCACTGCGTTTCATTGATGTCGCCGATCCAGCCTTTGTGGCTCTCGGCGGAATCGACGCTCAAGGCGATCGTCTTGACATTGCGCTTTTCCCACTCCGGGCGCAGTCGGGCCACCTCACCCAGTTCCGTGGTGCAAACGGGGGTGTAGTCGGCGGGGTGAGAAAACAGCACGACCCAGCTGTCGCCGGCAAAGTCGTAGAGGTTGATCGGACCCAGCTGGGATTCCTGGGTGAAGTCGGGGACGGTGTCACCGAGTTGAAGGGGCATGGCAGGGAGGATGAGACATCGTTGATCGTGCCATAACCCTGCGGTCAGCTGACTTGGGTGATCATCCAGTCGCGCAGTCCCTCCAGGCCGAAGTCTGCAGTCGCTGACACGAACAGCATGGTGGGGTACAGGGCGCGGGCCAGTTCCAGCGCGTGCGCATCGCAGCGGTCGATCTGGTTGCCCACCACCTGCCGCGGCGCGGCGCTGCCGAGGGTGTCGAGCAGGCTGTTCACCGCTTCGAGCTGCTGTGGCCAGGCCGGGTCCGACAGATCGACCACCACCAGCAACTGATCGGCGTCAAGGGTTTCCTCCAGCGTGGAGCGGAACGCCTCCACCAGTGGTGGAGGCAGGGCGCGGATGAAGCCGACCGTGTCGGTGATCAACAGCCGGACCAGCCCTCCCTGCCCATCCGGCAGGTCAAGCCGCCGGGTGGTGGGATCGAGGGTGGCGAACAGCTTGTTCTCGGCCAGCACCTCCTCACCCGCCGCCGGGCGGGTGAGGGCATTGAGCAGGGAGCTCTTGCCGGCGTTGGTGTATCCCACCAGGGCCAGGCGTTTCACGCCCTGGCGCCCCTCGCGCAGGCGAGCCCGGTGCTCTCCGAGCCGCTGCACCTCCCGCTGCAGGCGATCGAGGCGGCGGGCAATGGCCCGCCGGTCTTTCTCCAGCTGGGTTTCCCCCGGGCCTCGGGTGCCGATACCGCCCCCCTGGCGCGAGAGGCTCTGGCCGCGGCCGCTGAGCCGTGGCAGCCGGTAGCGCAGCTGGGCCAGCTCCACCTGCAGACGTCCGGCGCCGCTGGCGGCCCGCTGGGCAAAGATGTCGAGAATCAGTTCGGTGCGGTCGCTGATCGGCAGGTCCACCAGCCGTTCCAGGTTGCGGGCCTGCACCGGCGTGAGGTCCCGATCGGTCACCACCAGAGTGGCTCCCAGGCGCCGGGCCTCCAGTGCCGCCTCGCGCAGTTTTCCTTCCCCCCAGAGCGCATGGGCCGCCGCTCCCTGGCGCTTCTGCTGGATCAGGCCCACCGGCACCGCGCCGGCGCTGCGCACCAGCCCTTCGAGTTCGGCGATGTCGCGCTGGCTGGCGGTGCCGTCATCGCTGATCAGGGCCAGCAACAGCACCCGTTCGGGTCCCGCCTGGGGCGCCAGCCGTGTGTCGTCGGCCGCAGCTTCCGCTGGTGCCGGCGAGGCCTCGGCCTGGCAGATCTCAGCCAGGTCGGCTTCCCGGTGCAGGGCCCAGGGGCGCCCCTCCTCCTGGCTGATCGTGTAAACCGCTGCCGCCCAGCGTCCCCCCGCGGCGGCTTTGTCGGGGTAGCGGAGCCACACCAGTGGCTCCAGATCGAGCCCCACCAGCGCTTCGCTGGCCAGCGGTTCGAGAGCGGGCTTGCGGCCCACGCAGGTGATCAGGCGCAGGTCGCTCCCCTGGCGCCGCTCGCTGCCGGGCAGCCGCTCGATCAGGCGGCCCGATTGCTCCAGCGGCCCCACCCACAGCAGGCGGGTGAGCCCGCGCCCGTCGATCACCAGGCTCAGCGGCAGCTCCAGCTCACGGGCCTCGGCCGCCAGCCGCTGCAGGCAGAGCAGTTCCGCGCCGCCGCCTTCGGGGTGGCGGCGGTGGGACAGCCGCTCCAGGCGGCGTTTCTGGGCGGGGCGCAGACCGGTGACGCGTCCCAGCAGCACAGCTTGTTTCAAGGGCGCGGGTGCATCGGGTCAGGGGCGTTGGATCCGCAGGCAACGCACACCGGCGGCGGCCGCCCCTTCAGCATCCTCGGGGCTGTCCCCCACGTGCCACACATCCGTGGCTCCGAGGCCGAGCGCCGTCAGCGCCAACCGGAAGGGCAGGGGGTCGGGTTTGGCGGCCCCGGCCGCGCTGGAGACGATCACCGCCTGGAGGTGCACCGCCAGCCCCAGCCCGCCAAGCAGCCCGGGCAGACGCCCGTCGAAATTGCTCACCACTGCCAGCCGGAGGCCCAGTGCCGCCCAGTGTTCAAGGGCGGTGAGCACCCCGGGCAGCACGTGCCACAGCGCCGGATCGGCAAAGCGGAGATACAGCTCCTCCCGCAAGGCGGCGGGGGCAGAGGCGCCGCTGCCGGCGGCCAGCAAGGCGCCATTGATCCGCTCACCCCACCACTGCCGTTCAGCCTCCTCGAGCTCCTGCTGCTGCAGGCCGGGGAAGGCCAGGGGCGGGGCCTGGCGCAGCACGGCCGGAAAGGCCTGGTCAATGGCGGCTGCGTTCACCGTGATCCCATGGCCGGCAGCGGCGGCGGCGTAGGTGGTGCCCACCGATTCCCGCAGGCCGATCAAGGTGCCCATCGCATCGAGCAGCAGCCCCTTGGGGGCCGGCCAGGCCTCTGTGGCGGCGGCGGCGCTCAGGGCCGGGGCGGCGGCGTGCCGGCGGGTTCGCCGGTGGCGAAGAGGGGGCGGCCCAGGTCGGAAAGCCAGCCTGCGGCCACGCGCAGCTGGTGGGGCAGCCCTGGCAGACGGCCCAGATAGGTGAGCTGGCGGAGGCGATAGGCGGCGGATCCGGCCAGGGTGAGACCCAGCCCGGTGAGGCTGGCCTCGCCAATGCCGAGGCTGATCATTTCGCCGAGATCGTTCCAGCGAAATGGGGTGGTGGGCTCGCCGGCCAGGCTGCGGATCAGGTTGTCGGCCAGGTTGTCGGCCTGCTGGAAGGCCACCTGGGCCGTGCCCGCCAGGGGCTCGCCATCGGCATCGGCCACATGGGCCACATCGCCGAGGGCATAGAGATGGGGATGTTGCACCAACGACAGATCGGGGTGGCAGAGCAGACGGCCGCGGCGGTCGGTGGCGGCAACGGGTGTGATCGCTGGCGCGGCCACCGTCACCCCGGCGGTCCAGACCACACCATCGACGTTGAGATGCTCGGTGTTGGCGGCGCCCCCGCCGGCCGGTTCATGCCGCAGCCTGACCCGGCCGGCCTCTACCCCTTCCACCCGGGTATGGGTGCGCAGGCGTACATCCCGGCGTAATAGGGCAGCCCTGGCCTGCTCGCGGTTGAAGGCACGCGCCTCGGGCAGCAGCTCGGCGCCCTGCTCCACCAGCTCCAGCACGGCGTGGCCCTGCAGCAGGTCGGCCAGCTTGCAGGCCAGTTCCACGCCGCTTGCCCCGGCACCCACGATCGCCAGGCGTTGCAGGGGCCGCTGCTGCGCCCTGAGCCGCTGCACCAGGGCCTGAAGGCGTTCCACGTCCTCCAGGCTGCGGAACTGCAAGGCATGCCCGCCCACGCCGGGGATGCCGAAATCATTGGCGCGGCTGCCGGTGGCCACCACGAGCCGGGAATAGGGCAGGCAGCGGCCTTGCGTGGTGGTAACGGTGCCGGCGGCGGCATCGACGCTCGCCACGCGGTCGCGCAACCAGGCGATACCGCGGCTGGCCAGCAGGCTGGCGTAACGCGGCGCCACTTCCCAGGCGCGCAGCTCATCGGAAAGCAGCTCGTAGAGGAGCGGCAGAAACACGAACCGCTCGTTCGGCTCCACCAGCAGCACCGGCGGCGGATCACGCCGGGCGGCCAGGGCCAGTGCTGTGTAAAGGCCTCCGAATCCGCCCCCGACGATCACCACTGGATGGGGGGGCTCCCACGGGGCGGTGCTGCCTGCGCCGGCGTCGGCTGGATTCGGGAAGGGGGTGCGGTCCCCGCTGGTCTCCGCCATGGACGCGGCGTCTCGGTGGCTGGGTGGGCAGCTCGAACCCTAACCAGGGCGTTGCATCACAGGAGATGATGGGATTCATGGCCGCCACCATCTCCACCACCCTCCCCACCAACCGCCAGGGCCTGCCGCTCGACGCTGAGGCCGCAGGGACAGTGCTGAAAGCCCTTTCCCCCCAGGAGCAACTGCGCTGGGGAATGGACAGCTTCGGGGATCACTTCGCCCTGATCACCAGCTTCGGCATTCAATCTGCGGTGCTGCTGCACATGGCCGCCACCCTCGACCCCGCCCTGCCGGTGATCTGGGTCGATACGGGCTATCTCCCCCCCGAGACCTACCGCTACGCCGAGCAGCTCACGGGCTTGCTGTCGCTCAACCTGCAGGTGGTCCAGGCCGAGCTGAGCCCAGCCCGCATGGAAGCGCTGCATGGCCAGCTGTGGGCCACCGGCGATGCCGATGATCTCGAGCTCTATCACCGCCTGCGCAAGGTGGAACCGCTCGATCACGCCTTCGAAACGATCGGGGTGACCTGCTGGGCCAGTGGGGTGCGTAGTGGCCAGACCGACCACCGCGCTGCGATGCTGCCGCTCCAACCGGTGCGGGGACGTTGGTCGCTGCGGCCGCTGCTGAGTTGGACGAACCGGGACGTTTATTACTACCTGCAGAACAATGGCCTGCCCCAGCACCCGCTGTTCGAGCAGGGGTATTCCACCGTGGGCGACTGGCATTCCAGCGGCCCCGACGACGGCAGTGGCCGCTCCACCCGCTTCAGTGGCCTGCAGCAGGAGTGCGGCATCCATCTGCCCGGTGTGATGGGCGAGGGGATCTAGGTGGAGGGCTCGCCGGGCGGCGCTCAAGGCCGTCCGGCGAGCCTCGTTGTGTTGATCGGCAACACCCACTGGCACTGGGGGCGCCGCGAGCCGGCCCCGGGCCGTGATGGGCTGGGCGCTCTCCACTGCTGGAGCACCCGGCCGCCCGAGTGCCTGGAGCAAGGGGAGCTCGAGCAACTGCTGGCCTGGGCCGCGGTGGGCCCCGTGCCGCCAGAGCTGGAATTGCCGCCGCAGCTACAGCTGACGCTTGATGCCGTGCCCCTGTTCGGCATGCCCGCCTGGCTGGGCATCGACCGTGCTTTGGCCGGCTGGGGGGCCTGGCAGCACCAGCAGGAGCGTAAGGCGCGCGAGGGCCCGCCAGGTGACGGAGATGGAAGCAGGGGTGGCCCGGGCCCGGTGCTGGTGGCGGATGCCGGCACGGCGCTGAGTTTCACCCGGGTGGCTGGCAACGGCACCTTCGCGGGCGGCCGGCTAATGGCCGGGGCTGGGTTGCAGTTGGCGGCGCTGGCCGGGGCCACGGCGCTGCTGCCGCAGCAGGGCCTGCCGGATTCGGCCGCGCAGCTGGAAACCTGGCCCATCGCCACCGGTGCCGCCATGGCCAGCGGTTGCCTGTGGGGGCTGGCCCATGCGATCGCGGGGGCCAGCCGGCAAGATCACCCTGAGCAGGCGCCGGGCTTGTGGCTCACCGGCGGTGATGCCCCCCGGCTGGCCCCGCTGCTGCGGGAGCTGGGTCAGCCGTTCGAACTCGTGCCCAACCTGGCGCTGGAGGCGCTGGACGCGCTGACCGGCGCGCGCATCAGCCGGCCGTGGCGTTCAGGCCCAGATCGATGAGCACCTGCTCTGCCATCTCTTCGGCTTTCACCTTGCGGTAGATCTTCTCAAGCGTGCCATCGGCGGCCACCACGAAGCTGTGGCGCATCATCCCCATGTATTCCTTGCCCATGAATTTCTTCAGCCCATAGCTCTCGTAGGCCGCTGCCACCGGACAGGGTTCCGCATCCGTGAGCAGGGTGAAGGGCAGTTCGTATTTGCTGATGAACTTGCCGTGGCTGGTCGCCCCGTCCTTGCTGATGCCCAGCACCTTGATGCCATGGGCTTCGAACTGGCTCCACAGGTCGCGGAAGCTGCAGGCCTCTTTGGTGCAACCCGGGGTGTCGTCTTTGGGATAGAAGTAGATCACTACGCGCTGGCCTTTCAGAGAGGAGAGCTGCACTGGGTTGCCTTCCTGATCCGGCAGGGTGAACTCGGGCGCTGGATCACCGATCTCGAGGGTCATGAAGCTGTCCAAAGCAGGGCTGGATGGAGCCTAAGGGCGGCTAGGGTCCGGCCAACCACTGGCCGCTGATGGCCCTCGTCGTGCGCCTCGGTCTGTTCGGAATCCTGGCGGCACTCGGCCTGGCTGGCCTCAGCCAGCTGCGCCTGCATCCTCCCCTGGCCAGCCGAGCCGATGCCGACACGGTGGAGGTACTGGCGCGCCTGGAGACCCAGGAATCCCTGCTGGGGCAGAGGCAACAGGTGTCGCTCTTGCTGAACCGTTTTGTGGGCGCGGAAATCACCCGCTATTTCTGGGGGGGCTTCACCCCCTACCTCGATGTGCTCGGCATCGAGATTCCCACCACGATGAAGGCCGATGTGGTCTTCAATCAAGACCGCGTGCAGTTGGTGCTCGCCCCGATCGGTGGCGACGAGATCTACCTGGCCCGGGTCGAAGCGATTGAGAACGCGCCACGGGGCGTGGTCTGCCGAGGTTCCAGACCGGCCCCGGATCCAGAGGCGTTCCCCAGCCAGGGGAATCGGCTGCTTTGCCCTGCCGGGTGGGCGACCCTTCCGGCCGTGCGTCCAGCCGCTGCCGCCGAAGCGACACGCTCTTGAACCCTGCCGCGCAGCTCGTTTGCACCGCGCCCGCCGCGAGCTGCTGAGCCCCGGCTGAACAACCGCCAACCTGCGGCCCAGGGCCATGCAGGTTCGCTGCGGATCTGCTGCTGTTGCGCTGCATCATCAGCACTTCGCGCGCGCCCTCTTCATGTCTGGCCGATGACGAGTTGTTGGCAGATGCAACTGGCCTGATTAGGTTCAGATTGTTGTTCCAGAACCGATCCGTGCTGAAGCGTCTCGCCGCCGGCCTCCTGATGGGGACGGCCCTCATGGCCTCCACCCTGCCGGCATCCGCTGCTGTTGATAATGATCTTCCCGTCCGGTGGAACACCGGTGGGGCGGTTTGGTCCACCCCCATGGACGCCTTCACCACCTTCCTTGAAACCGGTGAAATCACCGACCGTGGACTGGCCGGTGGGCTTAACCTTTCCGGCTGGACGGCCGCTGAAGTGCGCGCTGGTCTCTCCAAGTCGTACAGCGTTGATCTGGTTGGCGTCACCCGCTTTCTCTATTCCGATGCGGGCGTGAAGTTCCTGAAGGACCAGAGCCGCAGCTATTTCCCCTACTGGACGATGAGCACCTACGCCGTGCAGGGCCTGCGCAGCGCGATCATCGCCGATGCCAAGGATGGTCAGATTTCCTCGGCGGGGATCATGGCGGCGCTGCCGGTGGATTACCGCCTGGCAGACACCTGCGGCACCTACGACGGCAAGCAGAACATCTGCGCCGATGGCAAGTGCAAGCAAGGCACAGCCCAGTGCACCTCCCTGCTCTCCTGGTATGTGTTCCTGCCGGCTTGCATTCAGGCCAACCAGATGGGCGATCCTGTGGCGAAGGTTGAAAACTTCCAGGCGCCCGTGGTGGTTCCCACCGTTGCCGAGCCCATGCCCATCCGCGGCCTCTGGTGAACCCCTGGGGTTCAGCCTTCCGGCCCCGGGTTCCCCGGGGCTTTTTTCATGGCCATCAGCAGGGTGTGCTGCAAGGCCTGTGCCAGCTCTGCCCCGTCGAGCTCGGCGCTGAGCCGCTCCAGCCGTTCGGCGGCATCACTGCCGAGGGCGGCGCCGAGCAGCCGCCCATAGCTCGCCCCCTCGCCGAACCAGCGCTGACGCAAGCCAACGGAGAGCTTCACAGTCAGGGGTTCGCGCCACTGCTCAGCTTCCACACTCCAGCCCCGCGCCTCCAGGCCCTGCTGGACGGCATCCGCGCCGGGCCCGCTGCCCAGCCCGGCGCTCTCCCAGGCTGCTGCCTGCCGCACGAGGGTTGCCAGCTCCTCCGGACCACAGCGCTGCCGTTGCCGTATCAGTTCCGCCAGGGCTCCGGCGGGACCGATCAATGGCGTGCTCTGCAGCAAGCGGAGCTGGCCCTGTGGCGCTGCCAGCTCGCCGATGCAGTCGAGCCAGGCCGCCAGGCCAGCCTCCTCCAGCTGCTGAAAGGGAGAGCGGCCCACGATCCACTCGAAGCGTTCGCCCGGCTCCAGGGCAGCGATCAGCGCTTCGGGGTGGGCGCCTGGAACGCAGAGCAGTCGCGGGCGCCGCAGCTGATCCAGCACCTGCAGCTGGGCCTCCAGTCGGCCCCGTTCAGCCTCTGCCGCCACCGTGATCACCACGCCCCCCTCCGGGGTGGCGTCGAGCGGATCCAGGCTCCACAGCAGCGAGCGGGCATTCACCACCAGACAGCGGTCGTGCCGCTGCCAGCGCGCCCCCTGCCAGAAGCGCTGCCGCAGCCGCTCGAGGCGCTGGCCCTCACTGCCGATCTGGCGCCGCAGCCAGCGCTGCAGGGCAGGATCTTCCGGCCCAGCGGTGAGCAGGATTCCCTGCTCGAGATCGGCTTCGGCCGCTGCCGCCAGCTGGGCGGCGCGGCGCCGCTGCAGGCCGGCCCCAAGGGCGCCCTCCCAGCCCAGGCCACCCGGCTTCCAGAACACCTCTCCCTGCAGGGCGCCGGGCAGATACTGCTGGGCCACCCAGTGCTCTGCGTATGCGTGGGGATAGCGGTAGCCCACCCCGTCGCCGAAGGCCTTGCCATCACGATTGGCATCCCGCAGGTGGGAGGGCACCTCCTGGCGGCTGGTGGCACGCACGCTCTTGAGGGCATCAAAGAAGCCCAGCACGCTGTTGCTCTTTTCCGCGGAGGCCAGATAAAGCGCCGCCTGGGCCAGCGGGTAGAGCCCCTCGGGCAGCCCCACCCGCTCGAAGGCGGCGGCGCAGGCTTCCACCACCACTACGGCCTGAGGGTCCGCCAGCCCCACGTCCTCGCCGGCGGCGATCAGCATGCGGCGGAAGATGAAGCGGGGGTTCTCGCCGGCCTCCACCATGCGGGCCAGCCAGAACAGGGCGGCGTCGGGATCGGAGCCCCGCAGCGACTTGATGAAGGCACTGATCGTGTCGAAATGGGCATCGCCCTGCTTGTCGTAAAGCACGGCCCGCTGCTGAATCGACTCCTCGGCGATCGCGAGATCGATGGTGATGGCGCCGTTTGCATCCGGCTCCGTCGTTTCCACCGCCAGCTCCAGGGCATTGAGCAGGCAGCGGGCATCACCGCCGGCCACATCCAGCAGGTGGGCGCTGGCGGCGTCCTCGATCTGGATCTCCCGCCCGCCGTAGCCGTGCTCGCCATCCGCCAGGGCCCGCTCCAGCAGCTGGCGCAGGTCCGCGGGCTCGAGCGGCTGCAGCCGGAACAGGCGGGAGCGGCTCACCAGGGCCTTGTTCACCTCGAAGAACGGGTTTTCGGTGGTGGCTCCGATCAAGGTGATCGTGCCGTTCTCCACCCAGGGCAACAGGGCGTCCTGCTGGGCGGCGTTGAAGCGGTGCACCTCGTCGATGAACAGGAAGCTGCGCAAACCGTGCCGGCCCAGCCGTTCGCGCGCGGCCTCCACTTCGGCCCGCAACTCCTTCACCCCCGCCAGCACCGCGTTGAGGCTGGCGAAGTGGGAGCGGGTGGTCCCGGCGATGATGCGGGCGAGTGTGGTCTTCCCCACACCGGGCGGCCCGTGCAGGATCAGGTTGCCTACCCGGTCGGCGGCGATGGCGCGGCGCAGCAGGCGGCCCGGGCCGAGGATCGCCTCCTGGCCCACGAAGTCATCGAGCCCGCGCGGCCGCATCCGGTCAGCCAGTGGGGCGATCCGCTGGCGCTGGCGTGCGGCTTCGAAGTCGAACAGATCCGTCACCGCCTTTTGGTTTGCCGCAATCCTCAGCATGCTGACCCGGTGGGTGACAATCCTGCGACCCCACCCCAGCGCCCCGCAGCGATGCGTGCGTCCTGCAGAATCCCCCCAACCAGAGCCTGCTGCGTGATTCTTCCCCTCCGCTCCATGTCAGTTGGAACGGGTGTCTCTCTCGCGGCCACCCTGCTTGTGCTCGTGGGTTGCGGAGGCGGTCCGCCGACCTCTCAGCAGCGCCAGGTGCAGGTGTCCACCCAGCCGGTGGCGCTAGGTCGCTTCAGCAATGACGTCGACACGATCAGCACCCTGGAGGCGATCGAGGAGGTCCAGCTGGCCGCCCAGACCGCCGGGCGCATCGAGCGCCTGTTCGTACGTCAGGGTGACGTGGTGCGCCAGGGCCAGCTCCTGCTCGTGCTCGACCAGGCCCAGGTGCGCGCCGATGTGGCCAGCCTGATCGCCCAGCGCGACAAGGACAGGCTCAATTACGAGCGTTTTGAGTTTCTGGTGCGCCAGGGCGCCGCCAGCGCGCTGCAACGGGATCAGCTGCGCGCCGAATACATCCAGTCGCGCGAAGCGGTGGTGGCGCGGCAGGCCGACCTCGCCTTCAACAACCTCACGGCGCCGATCAGTGGTGTGATCAGCGATCTGCAGGTGAAGCAGGGCGATGTGATCGCCGCCGGCGCGCCCTTCACCAAGGTGGTGCGCAACGACCGGCTGATGGCCCGCATTGATGTGCCCGGCGCCTTCAGCGACCGAGTGCGCCCAGGCCTGCCGGTGGTGCTCCAGGAGCCGCTGGGCGATCGGGTGCTGGCCAGGGGGGTGGTGGGTTCGGTGGATCCGGCCGTCACCCCTGGCACTCAGGCGTTGCTGTTGAAGGCAGAGTTCCCCAATCCCAATGGTGCCTTGCGCACCGGCCTGCGGCTGCGCACCCGCGTGCAGCTGGCGGCTGGTGATGTGCCCTCGGTGCCGTTCGTGGCGGTCACCCAGTCGTCGGGGCAGAGCTTCGTGTTCGCGGTGGGAACCCTGCAGGACCTGGAGCGCAACCCCGGGAGGGCGGACCTGGAGGCGTTACGGAAGTTGCCACCGGGCACGAGCTTCGCTCTGCAGGTGCCGGTGCAGCTCGGCGAGCTGCAGAACAACCGCTATCCGGTTCTCAAGGGCGTTGACCTCAATAATCAGGTGATTACCACCAACCTGCTCACCCTGCGTCACGGCACACCCGTGACGGTGAAGTAGGAATCCGCCGATGTCTGCTTCCGATAATTTCATCACGCGGCCGGTTCTGACTACCGTCTGCAGCCTGTTGATCGTGATCGGCGGATTGATTGCGATTCCGCTGCTGCCGATCGAGAACCTTCCCGATATTGCTCCGCCCACCGTCACGGTGAATGCCAATTACAACGGCGCCGATGCGGTGTCGGTGGAGGAGGGGGTCACCAATGTGCTGGAGCAGCAGATCAACGGGGTGGAGAACATGGAGTTCATCACCTCCTCCAGCACCGCTTCCGGGGCCAGTTCCATCACCGTGTCGTTTGCCAGTGGCACCGACGGTGACATCAACCAGGTGAATGTGCAGAACCGGGTGTCTCAAGCCCAGCCCCAGTTGCCCGAAGAAGTGAGGCAGTCGGGGGTCTTGGTGAACAAAGCCTC
Organism: Synechococcus sp. ATX 2A4; assembly: GCF_024346375.1. Taxonomy (GTDB): domain Bacteria; phylum Cyanobacteriota; class Cyanobacteriia; order PCC-6307; family Cyanobiaceae; genus MW101C3. Next base: position 32,907 of record NZ_JAGQCV010000012.1, read on the forward strand.
AAACTCCATTCTGCTCGTTTACAACTTTGGCAGCGAGGATGCCGCCAATGCCTACAGCACGGAATTCATCAGTGGTCTGCTTGACCAGAACCTGATCGATGAGCTCAAACGCGTGCGTGGGGTGGGCAACATTGCCTACGCCGGTAACCGCAAGCTCGCCTTCCGGCTCTGGCTCGACCCCGACCGGCTGGTGGCCAACAAGCTGAGCTCGGCCGATGTCGTAAACGCGTTGCGCAGCCAGAGCCGTCTGGTGCCGGCCGGCCAGGTGGGCGGCGAACCTTCACCGGAGGGCCAGCTGTTCACCTTCACCGTGCAACTTCAGGGCCGGCTGCGCAGCGCCCAGGAATTCAGCAACCTGATTCTGCGCACCACCGATCAGGGCGGCCTGGTGCGTCTGCGAGATGTGGGCCGGGTGGAGCTGGGCGCGGAAAGCTACGACGCCAATGCCACCGACCTGAGGGCGACACCTTCTGTGGGCCTGCTGGTCTATCAGCTGGGCGGCAGCAATGCGTTGGAGGTGTCAGAGGCGGTGGAGAACGTGGTCGAGAACTTCCGTCTCACGATTCCGCCAGGAATGAAGATAGAGAAGATCTACGACACCACCGATTTCATCAACGCGTCCATCAGAGGCGTTACCAACTCGCTGCGTGATGCGGTAGTGCTGGTGGTGCTGATCCTGTTCCTGTTCCTTCAGAACTGGAAAGCCACGCTCGTGCCCGGCATTGCCATCCCGGTGGCGCTGGTGGGCACCTTCCTGTTCGTGAAGGTGGCCGGCTTCTCCCTCAACCAGCTCACCCTGTTCGGCCTGGTGCTCGCCACGGGCCTGGTGGTGGATGACGCCATCACCGTGATCGAAGACACCTCCACCAAGAAGGAGCAAGGCATGACGGCCTTGGAGGCCGCCAAGAGCACGATGAACGAGCTGTTCGGCGCTGTCATCGCCACATCGCTTGTGCTGTTTGCGGTGTTCCTTCCGGTGCTCTTCTTTCCCGGGGCCACGGGCACGATTTACCAGCAGTTCGCCGCCACGATCATCTTTTCGGTGGCGATCTCCACCTTCAATGCCCTCACCTTTTCTCCGATGCTCTCGGCCCTGTTGCTGGCCAGAGAGGGGGACCCTCCCGGCCGCCGTGCTTACACGATCGCTGGCGGCTCCATCGGCTTCATTTACGGCCTGCTCGTGAGTGGCAGCGGTGCCCTGCTGGTGATCGGCGTGGTGATCGCGGGCCTGCTTCTGGGCTATCTGCTGAGTTTGATCACCAGGTTGCCGTTGCGCCTTCCCTGCGTGATCGGTGCGGCCGTGGTGGGGCTGCTGATGGGCCGGGTGGAAGCACCGATCTCCGTCCTGGTGTTCACCCTGATCGGTCTGCTGGTGGGCTTCTTCCTCGGTCCGATCTTCAAGGGCTTCAACCGCGTTTATTCCTCCGGTGAAGCGTGGTACCAGCGTGCCCTGGGTTGGGTGCTCAGCCGCCGTGCCCTGATCATGGGGGTGCTGGTGGGGGGAGTAGTGCTCACGGGAGTGGCCTTCACCTCCATCCCCGCCGGATTCGTGCCGATCGAAGACCAGGGCTATGCGATCGGTTTTGTCCAGGCCCCTGATGGCAGCTCCTCCCAGACCACCAGCAAGATCAACGATCAGGTGGCCGAGATCCTACGCACCGAGAAAGACATCAGCACCGCCTTGCTGATCAGCGGCTTCAGCCTTGATGGCAACGCCCCCAACAAGGGTCTGTTCTTCTTCGGCACCAAGAACTGGGACGAACGTCCCAACCCCGATCAGGCCATGGAGGCGATCGTGGAGCGGTTGAACCGCAAGCTTTCGGTGATCAGTGGCGCGCGGATTTTCGTGGTGGAGCCCCCTGCAATCCCCGGCTATGGCACCTCCGGTGGTTTTGAGTTCCAGATGCTCGACCAGAGCGCCGGTGCCCTCACACTGCCCGATTTCTTCGCCAACGCCCAACAGCTGATCGCCAAGGCGATCGCCAGCGGTGATTTCGGCAGGGTGTTCACTCAATTCAGCCCGGAATCCCCACAGTTGAAAGTGAGTGTCAACCGTGATCAGCTGGCAGCCCTGCAAGTGGATTATGGCCAGGCGATGCAGGCCTTCAGCTTTTACTTCGGTGGTGCCTATATCAATGACACCTTCCAGGAGGGCAAGATCCGGCGCGTCTATGTGCAGTCGGATGAGGCTTTCCGGGCCACCCCGCAGCAGCTGACTTCGCTCTTTGTCAACAACCTCAAAGGGGAACCCGTTCCGTTGGCAGAGGTGTTCACGGTGGAGCCTGTCACCGGCCCCTCAGTGATCCCGCACTTCAACCTGTTCCGCTCGATCAAGGTGGAAGGCAGCCCGGCACCGGGGCGCAGCTCCGGCCAGGCGATCACCGGCATTCAGGACCTCTTCAAGAAGATGGAGGTCAACGGCCTCGGCTTCGATTGGACAGGCCTTTCCCGCGAGGAGATCAAGGCCGGAGCGCTGGCTGTGGTGATCTTCGCCCTTGGCATCCTGGTGGTGTATCTGGTGCTGGCCGCCCAGTATGAGAGCTACACCGATCCAATCATCATCCTGATGACCGTGCCCACCGCCATGCTCGGAGCCCTGGCGTTTCTTGCGGCCCGCGGTGAGGTGCTCAACATCTATGCCCAGGTAGGCCTGGTGATGCTGATCGGCCTGGCGGCCAAGAACGGCATCCTGATCGTGGATCTGGCCAACCAGCGCATGGCCGATGGGGCAACAGCGATGGAGGCGGCGCGGGACGCGGCGGAATCCCGCCTCCGGCCGATCCTGATGACGGCCATCTCGTCCCTGTTCGGCTTTCTCCCCCTGGTGCTGGCTAATGGTGCGGGCGCCCGCAGCCAGGCCTCTCTCGGCACAGTGGTGTTCGGTGGCCTCACAGTGGCCACGGTGTTGTCTCTGTTCGTGGTGCCTGTCTTCTATGTGGTGCTGAAGGGATTCGGCTCCGCTGATGCTTCGAAGCCTGACCAGTTGCCCTCCGCTGCTCCCTAATGGCCTGTCCTCCCGAGCCCCTTCAAGGTCGCCGCATCGTTCTCGCTGGACTTGTGGGGGCCGTGCTTGGCCTTTCCATCAGCCTCTTTCTTCAGGCCATTGTTGCCCATACACCCGTTACGGTGAGTTCCAGCGCCTTGGTGTGGTTCCGCATCCTGTTGGCCTCTTTCGGCAGCCTGGGTGGCATGGCGATTGAAACCGTGCGACAGCTGCAGGTCACCAACCCAGATCCCGCGTACCACAGGAAGGTTTACCGGGTGGGCCGAAGCCGCGATCGGATCTGATCCTCCCGAGCGGCACAGTGGGCATCGGTGTCACCAGGTGTATGCCGTTCTGTGATGTGCATTCGCTTTCCCTGTCGCCATACCACCCAACGCATCAACACGCAACGGAGTAGCGATGGGTGTAGACACCACTGCGGTTGTGCGCCAGCCTGGAACGAACGCATGACCAGGCAGTTGCGGCCACCCATCACCGTTCTGGCGGCATCCTCTCTTCTGACGTTGGTTGCTCTCGTTGGCTGTGCCCCGGCCAAGCTTCCTGAGCAGCCTCCAGCGGCCGTCAAGCTGGTCAACCCGCGTTCTTCCAGCTTCAGTGATTCGGCTGACTACCAGAGCACGCTTGAGGCCATCCGCGAGGTGAAGCTTGCTCCTGAGATTGATGGCCGCATCGTGGCGATGCCGATGCAGGAGGGCCAATCGGTGCGGCAGGGCGAGTTGCTCTTCCGGCTCGACCAGGTCCAGCAGGAGGCCAGCACCAATGCCGATCGCGCCGAAGCCCGCAAGGACCTCGTGAACGCCGAGCGTTACATCTTTCTCAACGAGCAGGGCGCCGTTTCCACCAAGGATCGCGATTCCTATGTCACCCAGGCTGTGCAGAGCCGCGACCGGCTTGAATCTTCTGAAGCCACCCTGGGCTACAAGAACGTCACCGCTCCGATCACCGGTCAGGTGGGCAGCATCAATGCCAAGCTCGGGGATGTGGTGCGCGCTGGCGGTGTCGTCACCAGCGTGGTCGACAACTCGCGCCTGTGGGTGCGCCTCGATGTGCCGGGAACCGACGCTGCCCGCGTGAAGGTGGGGATGCCAGTGGTGCTCAGCGCTCCTGATCGCCCCGAGCTCACCGCCCGCGGGTCGGTGAGTTTCGTGGCCCCTTCGCTCGACAAGGAGCGCCAGACCCTGCTGGTGAAGGCCACGTTCGCCAACGACGATGGGGTGCTGCGCAACAGCCAGCGGGTGAACGCCAGGTTGATCTTCTCGCAGGGCAGTGCGCTGTCCATTCCCGAGCAGGCGGTGCTACTGCAGGCCGGCAAAACGTTTGTGTTCCTGGCTGTGAGCCCCGAGCAGGCGCGGCAGCTGCTGGGCCGGCCGATTGAGCCACCGCCGCCGGCCGGGGCGCTGGTGGCGGTGCAGGTGCCCGTCACCCTCGGCACGCTGCAAGGCGGGATGTTCCCGGTGGCCTCGGGCCTGCAGAACACCGATTCGGTGATCCTGGGCAACCTGGCCCAGCTGCGCAGTGGCCTGGCCGTGCGCGCCGCCGCTGCAGCGGCGCCCGCTTCCGCACCCCCGGCGGCCCGTCGATGAGCCTTTCGGACACCTTCATCCGCCGCCCCGTGCTCAGCACGGTATGCAGTGTGCTCATCCTGCTGGCAGGCGTGATCAGCCTGCCCTTGCTGCCGATTGAGAACCTGCCGGACATCGCTCCGCCCACAATTCAGGTGAATGCCAGCCTGCCCGGGGCCGATGCGCTCACGGTGGAAAGCGCCGTGACGGGCCCCCTTGAGGAGCAGATCAACGGCGCCCCGGGGATGGATTACATCACCTCCACCAGCACCGGTGAAGGCAGCAGCCAGATCAACGTCTATTTCAAGCCGGGCACGAACGCAGACATCGATCAGGTGAACGTGCTGAACCGCGTTCAGACCGCCACACCACAATTGCCTCCCCAGGTCAATGCCCAGGGTGTGACCGTTCAGCAGACCTCCGGCAGCTATTTGCTGGTTTACAACCTGACATCCACCCAGGGCCAGTTCGACGGCCCATTCCTTAACGGGCTGCTGCAGCTCAATCTTGTGTATCCGCTGACGCGCGCGGATGGCGTTGGCCAGGTGAACATTTTTGGAGCCAGTGATCCCGCCTTTCGCCTGTGGGTGGATCCACTGCGGCTGGCCCGTTTCAATCTTTCCGTCACCGACGTGGTGAACGCGCTGAAATCCCAGAACGTGGTGGTGATCGCCGGCAGCGTTGGTGGCCCGCCATCGCTGCCCACCAACCGCTCCACCTTCCCGATCCTGGTGAACGGCAACCTTGAAACGGTTGGAGAATTCGAGAAGCTCATTCTATCGAAAGGCCCCGATGGCGGCCTGATCCGGCTGGGGGATGTGGGCCGCGCTGAATATGCCTTCCAGAGCTTCAATCAGTCTGCCATTAATGCCATCAGCGGCTATCCATCTGTGGGTTTTGGCGTGATCCAGCTGCCCGGCAGCAATGCGATCACCACGGCCAAAGCGGTGGATGAGGTGCTCACCCAGTTCCGCAATTCGCTGCCACCAGGCGTGGTGCTGGAGAAGGTGTTCGACCAGACCGACTTCATCAATGCCTCGATTGAAGGGGCTCTCGATGCCCTGCGCGATGCGGTGGTGCTGGTGCTGCTGATCATCTTCCTGTTCCTGCAGGATTGGAAGGCCACAGCTGTGCCAGCCCTCGCACTGCCGATCGCCCTACTGGGTGCGATGGTGTTTGTGAAAGCGTTCGGTTTTTCGATCAACGAACTCACGCTTTTAGGCATCATCCTGGCCACTGGCTTGGTGGTGGATGACGCGATCGTCGTGGTGGAGGCCGTGTCGGCGCGCATTGAAGCCGGCGACTCACCATTCGTGGCGGCCTCAAATGCCATGAAAGAGCTCACGGGCGCCATCCTGGCCACCGCCCTGGTGCTCCTGGCGGTGTTCGTTCCTGTGGCCTTTTTCCCGGGTGCCACCGGCGTGATCTACCGGCAGTTCGCGCTCACGATCGTGTTCTCCATTATTGTCTCCACCTTCAATGCGATCACCGGCAAGCCGCTGCAATCGGCGCTGTTGCTCGGTGGCGGCAAGACCGAACCCAGGGGTTGGCGCTGGACGGCGATCGGCGGTGGCTTGGGTGCGCTGTACGGCACCTTGGCCGGTGGCTGGCTGCTGGCCGTGGTGCTTGGCCTGGTGGGTGCGGTGGTGGGCTCCTTCTTGATGCCCATCTTCACGGCCTTCAACAAGCTGTTCGAGCAGGTGGCCCGCGGCTATGCCGCCCTGCTTCAGCAAGTGATCCGTCTCCGGCGGCTGGTGCTGGTGGCGTTGCTGGGTGGGGTGTTGGTCACCGGTGCCGCCTTCGTGCTCATTCCCACCGGCTTTGTGCCCACGGAAGACCAGGGCTATGGCCTGGGCATCATTCAATTGCCCGCCCAGTCGTCGATCGAGGCCACCATGGTGGTGGCGGATGAGGCCCGCAAAATCATCGCCAAGGAGCCTGATGTGGTGTCCGGGGAGCTGGTGGGTGGGGCCGGATTCAACGGCGGCTCGCTCAATCAGGGCATCTTCTTCTTTGGCTTCAAGCCGATTGAGGAACGCACCAGCCCGCAGCAATCGGCCAACGCCATCATCGGGCGAATGAACGAGGCCTTTGCCAAGATCCCCGGCGCGATTGTGCTCGCCCAGGCACCAGCGGCCGTGCCGGGCTTCGGCGCCCAGGGCGGGCTCTCCTTCCAGTTCAACGACCTCAGCAACGGCGGCTACAGCCCCACCGAACTGGCAGGTCTGGCCAAGGAACTGATCGCCAAGGCCAGGGGAACCGGCACCTTCGGCAACCTCTACACCCAGTTCGTCAGCGATGCGCCGGTGTGGCGCCTCGACGTGGATCGCGACCGTATGGCCTCGCTCGACATTGACTACAGCGCCGCCATGGAGACCCTCGGCACCCTCACCGGCGGCAGCTTTGTCAACCAGACCTACGAGCAGCAGCAATACCGCCAGGTGTACGTGCAGGCCGATGCCAGCCACCGCACCATGATCCAGGACCTCAACAATCTCTATGTGAGCAACCGCTCCGGTGCGCTGGTGCCGCTCTCCAACGTGGTGAAGGCCCGCCTCGACAGCGCCCCGCCGATCATCAGCCACTTTGATCTCTATCGCACGGTACTGATTCAGGGGGTGGAGGCCGCCGGCAAGAGCAGCGGCCAGGCGATCGACACGATCGCGGCGGTGTTCCGTCGGCTCAACTTCTCCAACATCGGTTCGGCCTGGTCGGCGCTGACCCGATCAGAGGTACAGGCCGGAGCCCTGGCGATCCTGGTGTTCGCTCTTGGGATCGTTGTGGTGTACTTGGTGCTTTCGGCGCAGTACGGCAGCTACATCGATCCGCTGATCATCCTGATGACGGTGCCCCTGGCCATGCTTGGCGCGCTGCTGTTCCTGGTGTTGCGCGGCCAGGTGAACAACGTGTACGCCCAGGTGGGACTGGTGACGTTGATCGGCCTGGCCGCCAAGAACGGCATCCTGATCGTGGATCTGGCCAACCAGCGCATGGAGCAGGGGATGAGCGCCACCGATGCGGCCATGGCGGCCGCCTGCTCCCGCCTGCGCCCGATCCTGATGACGGCGATGGCGGCGCTGGCCGGCTTCTTCCCCCTGCTGGTGGCCAGCGGCGCCGGCGCGCTCAGCCAGCAGTCGCTGGGGGCGGTGATCTTCGGCGGGCTGCTGGTGGCCACCGCGCTCAGCCTGTTTGTGGTGCCGTCCTTCTATGTGCTGATGAAGCAGTTGGAAGCTTCCTGGTTCCCGGCCAGCCAGGCCACCGAGCCGGTGTTGCCGGCAGGACCCACCGGCTGAGATGCCACTGCCCCGCCCTCCTGGCTACCGGCCGCTCCGCCAGTTGCGGGTGGACCGACGCCGCATCGTGCTGGCCGGATTTCTCTATGCTCTCGCTATGTTGGTGCTGCTGCTGCTGGCGCACCAGGTGTCACGCACTCCTGGTGAGTTGCTGCCGACGATCCATCCCCGCTTCTGGGCTCTGCTGATCGGCATGGCGGGCTTCTGCGGTGCATGGGGCGAAACCCTGAGGCAGATCAGCCTCACCCGCCGCGGCCAGCCCGGTGCGCCGCTGGGTGAACCTGAAGACGACTTCTGAGGGCCGACCGCGAGAGCTGCCCCCCCGGCCCGCCCTGCGCATGGAAGGAGGGAATCAGCGGATCAGGTGATCACCGTTGGCCGGTCCATGCCGGTGCGGCTGCGGATCTCGGCCAGGCCATCGGCGGCGCTGATCAGATCGGCGAGGGCCGCCTGGGGATCCTGGGCCAGATTGCCGCCGGAGGGCACGAAGCTCTCCAGATAAAGGCGCAGGGTGGCGCCCTGGGTGCCGGTACCGGAGAGGCGGAACACCACCCGGCTGCCGTCGTCGAGCAAGAGCCGCAGGCCCTGCCCCAGCGTCGTCGATTGATCCACGGGATCGTCGTAGCTGAAGTCGTCGGCGGTGGCGATCGCGCGGCCGGCAAAGCCGGTGCCCTTCAAGGTGGGCAGCAGGCCGTGAAGGCGGTCGTAGAGGCCATGGGCGCGGTCGCTGGCGATGGCTTCGTAATCGTGGCGGGAGTAGTAGTGGCGACCGAAACGGGCCCAGTGGCTGGCCATCACCTCGGCCACCGAGCAGCGGCGTTTGGCCAGGATCTGCAGCCAGAACAGCACCGCCCACAGCCCGTCTTTTTCGCGGATGTGGTTGCTGCCGGTGCCGAAACTTTCCTCGCCGCAGAGGGTGATCCGGCCGGCATCGAGCAGGTTGCCGAAGAACTTCCAGCCCGTGGGTGTTTCGTAGCAGGGGAGCCCCAGCTCGGCGGCCACCACATCCACCGCGGCGCTGGTGGGCATGGAGCGGGCCACACCGGCCAGGCCACCGGCATAGCCCGGTGCCATCGCCGCATTGGCGGTGAGCACCGCCAGGCTGTCACTGGGGTTCACGAAACAGCGGCGGCCCAGGATCATGTTGCGGTCGCCATCGCCGTCGCAGGCGGCGCCGAAGCTGTAGGAGTCGCCACCGAGCAGCAGATCCGCCAGCTCATGGGCGTAGGTGAGGTTGGGATCGGGGTGGCCGCCGCCGAAATCCTCCAGCGGGATGGCGTTGCGCACCGTGCCCGCTGGCGCCCCGAGCAGCCCTTCAAACAAGCGGCGGGCGTAGGGGCCCGTGACGGCATGCATGGCATCGAAGGCCACCGGGAAATCACCCGCCAGCAGGTCCGCGATCGCGTCGAAGTCGAACAGGCCCTGCAGCAGCGTCAGGTAGTCGTCGACCCCGTCGATCACCTCCACCTGCAACCCGCCGATGTGGTGGGTGCCGGGCGCCTCCAGAGGCAGGGGGCTGCCCGCCACGATCCGATAGCCGTCGAGGGTCAAGGTGGCGGCGTAGATGGCATCGGTGATCGATTCCGGCGCGGGGCCACCGTTCGCACCGTTCACCTTCACGCCGAAATCGCCGTCAGGCCCACCGGAGTTATGGCTGGCAGAAAGGATGACGCCGCCAACCGCCGCGTGTTTGCGGATCAGGTGGGAAGCGGCGGGGGTCGAGAGAATGCCGTCGGTGGTGGTGATCAGCCGGGCCAGGCCGTGGGCGGCGCCCATGCGGCAGATCACGTCGATGGCATGGCGGTTGCCGTAGCGGCCATCACCCCCGAGGATCAAGGTGCCGCCCTCCACGCCCGGCAGCACCCGGAACACCGCTTCCACGAAGCTTTCCAGGTAGTGGGGCTGCTCGAACTGCCTGGTGCTTTTGCGCAGTCCGGAGGTACCCGGTTTCTGATCGGAAAACGGGCTGGCCAGCGTTACGCGGCAGGGGGCAATGGAGCCTGCGGAAGCGCTGCTCGTCATCGGGCCAACTGTGTGGGGGTCCAACGTAACCCTGCTTCCAGAGGGGCAGATCCGGGCAACCTCAGTAGCGTGCGCAGGGACACCCCCTTGCTTTGCAGGTTCGTGCGCGTGACACCGTCCACTCCCGTCCGGCTTCGTCTTTGGGGCCGATCTGCCCTGTGGCCAGCCCTGCTGGCCACAGCCGCCATCGCTGTGGTGGGAGATCCTTCCCTGCCCGCCCGTGGCGGTGTTTCCGTGGCTGTTCCCTCGCCGGCGCACGCCCAGGCGATCGACCGCACCAAGAAAGCCGCCCAGGCGGTGCTCGATCAGTCGGGCACGGAGCATTGCCTGCGCGGCAAGCTCACCAATGCGCTGCTGGGCCTCTCCGCCAGTTGTGCGGGCGCCGAGGCTGGCTCGCCCCTCTGTGAATTCGCTGAACGCGTGGTGGTCACCACCGGCTGGTCGGTGACATTCATGGAAACCACAGCGCGCCAGTTGCTGGCGTTGGCTGCGGTGCCTCCAAGCTCTCCCACCCAACCTTGAACGTCGATGGACATCGAACGCAGCAACGGCCAGCCCCTGACCGCCGAGCAACACGCACTGCTGGATCTCTTCCGGGCCAAGGTGGACGAAGTGATCAAATACCGTGGCCTCTCCGAATCCGATGTGAAGCGGCTGGTGAAAGAAGTGCGGGCCCATCCCGACTGCGGCCCGGAGATTCTGGCCACCGTGTTCGCTGAGCTGAGCGAACGGATGCCGGGCACTCGCGTCAGCTACGACTGGGACTGACGCCGCTCAGGAGCCCCCGGCTCCGGGCGGCCGGCTGCTGCCGGTACCGCCCCCAGCGGCGGGTGGCCGGCGGGGGGCGGCCTCCTGCTTCCTGGTGGTGGCTGCTGAGGGTTGCTGGCAGCGCCTGAGCAGTAGCTCGCCGGCCCGGTCGAGGTCGTCGCGGCGCCGGAAGCTGTTTGTGGCGGCAGGCTCGGCCTGCTGCACGATGCTCCACACGGTGTCCTTGCAGAAGGAAGGAAGCAAGGGGTTGTCCATCAGCGGATCTGCGAGGCTGCGGGCGAGGCTGCAGGCTTCGGCGCCGTTCTCGCGCGAGCAGGCGAAGGTGGCCAGCTGAATCGTGCGCAACTCCGCCGCGGTGGGGAACGCCGGCGGTTTGGGCCTGGCAGCGGCCACGGGTCCAACTCCCGTCAAGGCGCCGGCCACGAGCCAGGCGCCCAGTAAAGAGCCGGCGCTCACCAGCCCAGACCAATACGATCCCGCAGGGGCGATGGCGGAGCGCCAGGGGCGGAGGCGGTGCCGGGACATGAAGCGCGGGCAAGGCAGCCCCCGCATCATGACCGCAGCAGCCTCGAACCTGTTGTGCTGCCGTGTTCACACGCGCAGCCGCACCGGCAGGAAGCCATCGCGCAGAAGCCTTTGCCGCCGAACCCACAGCGCCTTCACCAGCGGCCCGGCCAGGGGCGCCAGCGGCGCGAGCAGGGCGCGCAGCTCCGGCCGCCGCCGCAGCAGATCGCCCTGGGCTGCCTCGGCCTGCTGGGCCCGCTGCGCCCACTGGATCTCCGCCTGCCGCTCCTGCTGGATCCGGGGCAGCACCGCATCGACGGCCTGTGGGCCGGCGCCCTGCTGCAGCAGCGGCACAAGCCAGTTGGCGGCCACGATCGCGTCGCGCAGCGCCATGTTGATGCCCTGCGCCCGCACCGGGTTCATCGGGTGGGCGGCATCACCCAGCAGCAGCAGGCCGGGCTGCTGCCAGCGCGGGCAGCAACCCACCTGCACGGAAAGCGTCTCCGGACCGCGGATCCGCGTGGCATGGCCCCGGAAGTGTGCGGCCAGCCAGGCGGGCGCCAGGGCGGCGAAGGCCTCGGCCCACTCCTGCGGGGAGCGGGTGATCCGTTCGCCGGGCCCCACCAGCCAGCCCAGCTGGAGCTCTCCGCCTTCTGCGGCTGGAAAGAGGCTGCAGCCGCCGCCGGGGCCGAGCAACACCATGAAGCGGTTGTCGGCGCTGCAGCGCGGATGGGCAGGCAGCTGAAACCAGAGCACGTCGATCGGGCTAGGGGCGCTGACGATCGGCAGGCCGGCCGCGCGCCGCAGTCCCGAGGCGCGGCCATCGCAGGCGATCACCAGATCGGCGGCCAGCACCCGATTGCCGCTGAGTCGTACCCCAGCGATGCGCCCTTCTTGCTGATGCACAAGGCCCTGAACGGTTTCCCCCGGCATCCAGGCGAAGGTGTGCTGCTGGCGGGCCCGCTGCACCAGGGCCGCCAGCAGGGCCGGCTGTGGCAGGAGTGTGCAGGGTCTGGCGCTGCCCAGCGGCTCAGCGGCATCAAATAGTTCGCGGCCATTGACGGAGAAGGACCACCCCGCCAGCGGCCGCTGGGGCAGGTCGGCCAACAGGGGCTCCAGACCCATCTGGGTGAGTGCCTCCAGCCCGCAGGGCATCAGGCCTTGGCCGCGGAACTGGCGATCGAAGCGGCGGCTCGCCTCCACCAGCGCGACCCGCACGCCCCGCTCTGCCAGCAGCAGGCCAAGGGAGGCACCAGCGGGGCCGGCGCCCACGATCACGACAGCACGACCAACGGGGCCCGCTGGGGAGGAGGAAGGGATGGACAAAAGAAGATGCAGCCAGGGGATAGCCGGTAGGGCCGGAATGATGACACTGCAGGGTTACGAGGCCCGGCGAATGGAGGGCAGCGCAAAGCCAGCGGATGGCGGGCGGTGCTGGCGAGCCCAGCTCATTGGCCCACCTGAACATGATCCCCAATCTTTGGGTAGGCGTGGGTGCGCCAGGTTCGTTGGCCAAGCGTTCGATGTCAGCCGACAAAGTGCACTAATATGGCGGAAAGACTTGGCGATATTTGAGCGCCCATGACCCGCCTTGCAGTATGACGAAGTTAGATAATCCTTGAGGTTGCTGTGGTATCTTGTGTTCAATCGATCCACATCCTTGGAAGCGTGTCACGAAGTAGGAAGCCTGTCCGCGCTGAATTGCTCTCTTCTCAGTATCTGGGGCTTCACTCCTGGCCTGGATGTGCGGTCGCTTGGTTGGCGGCCTGATTGTCTGTTCGTGTTCATGCTTGCCACAATGCTGGTTTTTCTGGTTTGCTCTCCGCTTCGTCTTGTGCTTCTACTGGCGCAGTGACTTCCCTATTGCTGCACGTGGGTCTCCACAAAACTGCCACAACCTCTTTCCAGGGTTTCCTGCAGCGCCATGATGCGGTGTTGGCCAGTTGTGGCTGTCTTTACCCACGCTCTGCAAAAGCCCCGGGATCGCAGCATGCACTCTTGCCAGGGTGCTATTTCCCTGGCCATCCTTTCCTTCCGCGCGAAAGATCATGCTCTATTGACCATTACCTCTCCCTGCTCGCTGAAGAGCTTGATCAGGCGCCTTATTGGCTTTGCGTGCTTAGTTCGGAAGTGTTCACCGAGCTCTTAAATCATGACAGGAACCTGGTTAGGGATCTGATCTCTCGGCTATCCACGCACTTTCGGGAGATCGTGATTCTACTTACGCTTCGCGATCTCCCGCAACTTGCTTATTCTGATCTTAAAAATAGGCTCAGAGACATTTCCTTGGGCTTGCGCCCGGATTTCGCATTTGCAGCACCTTTGTTCTATTCTAGGATCGAAAAATATAAGTTTCGAGAATGTGAAATGTGGCGGAATCTTGGATTTAAGGTTGTGGAGCGTAGTATGGACGGCGTGCCTGATCCTGTGGGGGCTTATTTTCAGGTTGTCGCAGATATGCTGCCGCCCAGTGCGCGCCGTGCCGCTCAAGCGGCTGTGTCCCGGCTCACGGCCTTGGCTGACGACCGAAACTCTGATCCCTTTGCTGAACTAGAATATTTGATCCTGATTCTTTCTGGGTTGAAGCTCGCCGGTGCCGGGCGAGCTAAGTCGGTAGCCTTGGATATGAATGTTACGGCAAGATTTCTGTGCAATGTAAAGGCCGCTGCCATGCCTTCCGAGCTCAATATTGAGTCTGCTCAAATGATCGCTTTGCTTCGGTGCCTGCATGCCAGCCAAGGAGATCTCAATTGCTGCATGGTGATGGAAAAGGTGGGATTCGCACCGGCCAGCGCTGAGTATGTTGATGGCCTCTCCAACCGCCTGGTTAGGCAGCTTGCCGGTTGAAGATGCTGCAGAAAACACGTTGCTTCTTCATCCGATGCAGGCCGTCATCCGTTCGTCGACAAAGCAGGAGCCGAGCCTCTGCACCGTCAACTTCTTGCTGAGTTCATTGCCGTTGTTCACCCTGACCGCAGAGTTGCCTGCTTCTTTGTAATCTGCGCTGCAGTCGCGGCGTCAGCCCCAGTTCCGCTCCTTGCCACAGCCGGTCCATTTCGCGATTGAAGTGGGCGGCCAGCACTGGCGAGCGGAGGATCAGAAGGGTTTCGTCATTTGTATGGGCAGCCGCCAGGCTCCAATTGAAGGAGCCGGTGATCACGGTGCGATCGTCAATCACGGCCACTTTGTGGTGTAATTTGTCCCCCGATGACAGGCGCGGGGCACCCACCCCTGCAAGCGGCTGTGCCAGTGGCGCATTGCCGGCTTCCAGCTTGCAACGGTGATCGGGCATGGCAATTCCCAGCAGATCAAGCACTTCTGAAAATGAGCGGTAGGCAAAGCCCGCATCCACCAACACCCGAATCTGCACCCCTTGCTGGTGCAGCAGAGCGATGCGGTTAGACAGGTTCTGGGCTGAGAACACGAACAGGTTGAGATCGAGTCGCTTTTTCGCCTGGGCCAGTTGTGTTTCGATCAGAGCCAGGCCGTTGCGAGGGTCCCGGATTCGGTGGGGAGCGAACATCACCTCCACCGTGGTGTCGCCCACCGTCACTTTTTGCAGCTTTCCGTTCTCTTTATGGATCCCGAAGCGGCTGTCGGGCTGTCCGCCGGGGCCATCACCCCAGAGGTGGGCAAACTCCTTGGCAAACACCGCAGCCAATGGGCGGCTGTCGATCCGCAGCAGATGGTTGGCGTTGCCGCGGGTGCGCACATTGTCGAGATCACCATGAATACAGGACGGTGTGAAATTCGCCGATCCGGTCACCACCCAGCGGCCATCCACCACCAGAAACTTGTGATGCATCAGTCCGCTGCCGGCGCTGCCGTCGGCTGTGTCGTCGATCTGTGGGACACCACCGCGCCGCAGGATGGCCACCGCATCCCCCTGTTGTTTTTCCTCCAGGGTGAGCACACCGTCACGGTTGCTGTCTGCCAATGCTTTCAGCGTGAAGTGGCGGCTGCGCTGGCGGCTGTCGAGATCCACCAGGTGCTCCTCGCTCCACGGCCGGCTGTAGTTGTTCTCCAGCACCACCTTCACGCTCACCCCGGCCCGGTGTTTTGCCACCAGCGCCCGGGACACCTCCGGCAGGCTGAGCTCCTGCACCGCCACGAGGATCTCCCGTTCGGCGCGCGCGATTGTGTCCAGTAGCAACTGCTCGAGATTGTCGCCATTGCGCATCAGCCCGCTGATCGGGCTGCGGTACTGGCGATCCTTTCTGTGGTTGAACGCCACCTCAATCCCCGCAGGCAAGGGCAGATCGGCGGGGGCTTGGCCGGTGATGCGTGCCGCGGCTCCGCAGCCGGCCAGGCTGAGCGCCACCCCGGCCAGGGCGAGCAGGGAGAGCCATGAGCCCGGCGCCGGTCTTGGTCTCTTTCTCGAAGACGGCGGGCCAGGTGCCGCTACCCAGGACTCGTACGGCAATCGGGCGCAAACGGGAACGGGCACTTGTGCGAGTGGGTTGCGTGAGCTCAGCTCAGAATTCCCACCTCCTCGCCGCTCGGTACAAACCAAAATGGTTTGGAGCGATCACCGGACAACTCCTGCCGGATCACTGCAGACAGCTGGCAGGGGATCACGACGGACCCACAGAATCAAACTCTGGAGCATCAAGGCCGTCAGGCCAGTTGCTGATCAGCAGATGACCAGCCGCTGATCAGCCCAAGCCCGTGATCACCAGGAACTGGCTGGGATCAATGGTGGCCTGGCATTTCAGCGGTGCGGAGCATCGCCACGAACCACACGCAACTGGCGGCCACAGCCACCCCGACGCCGGTGCTGACCCCGACGCGGACCATCAGCACGGGCACGACAAGAGGCAGCACCACTGCCCCCACCAAGGGGGTGAAGGCCACGAAGGCCTTGAGTGCCCCGCGATGATCTTCACCGGAGGTGTGGGTGGTCGACTCCTCAGTGGGCTGTGGGCTCAGAACCATTCTGATACGGCCTGGCTGGCCGGGTTGCTGTTGTCCTCGGGGGTGAACCGCTCGAACTGAAGGGTGATGTTGCGCTTCTGCTCGCCATCGGCGGCAACGGCCTGGATGGGATAGAGCTGCTGGCCATCGCGGAAAGGCACCTGCACCCGGAAGGTGCCTTCGGCGGAGAGCGGCACCACTTCGGATCCGATCATGAGCTGGGCGGATGGATCAGTGGCGCCGTAGACGATCAGTTCGGCATCGGCCACCAGCCAGAAGGAGCGCTGGCGCGGGGCCACGCCACCCACACCGGATTCATTGCGTCCGCTCGCCCAGACACCCACGCCCGAGTCGCTGAGGGAGCGACGCTGGTGATCGGCGCCGGAATCTTCCACTTCGTGGAACGCTTCCGAACCGCGACCGAAATGCTTCCAGCGCACGGTGGCGGTTTGGTAAAGCCGTTCGTGCAGGCCGTTGTCGGCGTAGTCGGCGGGGGCTGGCAGGGTGCCGGGGGCAGGCGCCACATCGAGGGAAAAGGGCACGAACTGATCGAGGATCTGCTCGCTCGGATGGAGAGCAGGCACGCGGGCCACTGAGGAGAAGGCCAGCGAGATCCAGCCGCCGCCGATCTTGCGGTAGCCAAGTTCAAGCCTGTAGTCACGGTCGCTCAGCGGCACCGGTAGGTACCACTCCGAGGCATGGCTGTCGACAGGAACTTCCTGCAGCGTGTGGGGATGGGCAGCGCCCTCGCTTAGCCCGGTCACGTCGGCAACGCGCAGGCAGAGCTGACTGGCGCCCACATTGAGGGCTTGACGCCGATCTGCTTCGGCGATCTCCCAGAAGACGTAGGCCCATTGGGGATCGCGTGGCAGGAAAACCACCCGGGTCAAGGCGCTGGGACGGGGAGCCGGCTCGAAGCTGGCTTCGAGATCCGCAAGGGTGGCAGGGGAAGCGGCGGGTTCGCTGCTGGCACCACTGGGCGCAGCGGCCTCACTGAGGCCAACGCTCGAGGCCTGAGCCGAAGGCTGGCGCGTGGTGATTTCCGTCACCAGTTCGTCTTTGGATTTGCGGCTGTACAGGCTCACACCCAGATCACTGGCGATCTGGCGGAGCTGCCTGAGCGTCATACGAGCGAGGGCATTGAGGGCCTGGGTCACCTGATCTCCAGCTTTTGTTTGGGATCAGTCTGGGGGTAGATCCCCGTTTTTGACGGGGTTCGCCGCCGCTGCGTCAGCAAGCTCTGACGGCCTCTGTGTCCGCCCAGCGGTGCTGGGCATAAAAAAACGGCGGGGGACCGCCGTTCGCTGTTCTTGGAACCAGGAGGCGGGAACCAAGGTTCCCGCCGGTTTGTTCAACGCCCGATGCTGCGGTAAGGAACCTTGGAGAGGTAATCCATGCCGGCGTTGCTGGAAGATGCAGCACCCGTGCGCAGAGCCGGCAGGGTGCGCACCCAGGGGAGGTAATCCTCGGGATAACCACCACGGCGCTGGCGAGCCCGTTCGGGCAGAGAGCGCTTGGTACCCGTGTAGATGATCTGGGGGAAGCCCAGGATGCCCCGGTGATAGGCGTCGTAACGGGGGGTGGTGATGTTGAAGGGGGTTTCGCCCACTTCGCGAGAGCCCACCACCCGGTTCCGGTGATAGGGAACCGTGTCGTAGCCAAAGTTCTCGAGGTATTCGTCGCTGTCGAGAATCTTGTCGACAGCACCGGCCACGCCTTTGGTCATGATGACGGCGGACCAGGCGATTTCCTCGGCCTTGCCATACACCTGGCGGCCCAGCAGCTTCTCCACGAGGTGGCGAGCCACCCGGTAGTTGTTGTTGAGGTTGTAGAAGCTGCGGGTGAAGGTGTCAGAGAGGCAAAGGGCGCGGATGAAATCACGCACAGTGATCTGTCCATCGCGAAGCTGCGACTCGAGAATCGTGTCGCGGTCAACCTTGAAGGCGTGGAAGAAGATCTGTCGGTAAGCCGACTCAATCACGAAGTTCTGGTCTTCGCGGTCGATCGCCTTGTCGAGGGCTACGGCCTTCGGGTCCTCGTCGGAACCCACGCGGAAGGCCTTCACCCGGGAGTTCTGGGTGATGGGCGCGTACTTCAGAAGCGGAATTGCCACACGAGCATCGTCATCCGTCGCTGTGGATCGTAGAAGTGAGCCCCGGCGGACCCCGTCTGGGAGGGGGCAGGGCTCACAGTCCGTAACGTTTGCGACACTGGCGGCTCACCAGCCAAAGACGGAGAGCACCCTGCTTTCACGGGCGGTTTCAGCCTCCCCGAGCCTTGCGTCACCCCCTGCCCCCGCCGGCGCCGCTTCGCCCCCAGCGGCCTCGTTGCCCGCGGTCTCGTCATCGCGGCAGCGCGTTTCCATGCAGAACGACGCCGTGTTCGAGAGCCCCTCCACCGTGCTGGTACGCAGGCGCAGGTCCGGGCTTGGGAACCAGAACCGCTCCAGGGAGCTCATCGTTTCGTAGGCGGTGGTGAGCAACAGGCCATCGCGCTCATCCATGCAGAACCGGCCAGCCACCGGGGCGGTTTCGGCATAGCCGCGGTCGCGCAGCAGCAGGCCCTCGCGGCCGTGGGCATCGGTGGGGATCAGGCCGAACACCGATTCCCCCTGGTGCTCCTCGCCGGCCTTGTCCCAGTCCATTGAGCCGCTCCAGCGCACCTGGCAGCCCCCCACGAGGGCGCCGGGCTCCTCGCCGTGCAGCTCGGCGATCGCCACCAGCCGCGGATCGTCGGCGCTCACCTCCACCACCTGAATCAGCGAGCCGCCCCCTTCGGCGCGGCGATGCAGCAGGTGATGGCTGGTGCGCTGGGAACGCCAGCGCCCGCAACTCAGCCTGAAAAAGCTGATGGCATCGGCAATCGGAACGGTCACAGCGGGAGGACGGCTACAGCGATGATCGCAATCCGTCCACCTTGACTGCCGCCGGTGGCCATCACGGGAGTTCTGGCCGCCCTCGCTGCTGCCTTCTGCTGGACGGTCTCCAGCAGCCTCTGGCGGCAGCTGCCCACCTCGCTGAGCGCCGCCCAGCTCAACCTGGTGAAGAATTTGCTGGCGGTGGCGACGCTGCTGCCGCTCGTGCTGCTGAGCCCCTGGCGGGTGGCGCCCCTGCCGCTGGCGTTGCTGGTGCTGAGCGGGGTGGTGGGGATTTCCCTGGGCGACAGCCTTTATCTGGCGGCCCTGCGCCGTCTCGGCACCCGCCGCACCCTCACCCTCGATGCCGGCGGCCCGGCCGTGGCGATGCTCGGCGGGGTGGTGTTCCTGGCCGAGGTGCCCACAGCGGTCCAGTGGCTGGGGGTGGGGTTGATCTGCCTGTCGGTGCTGCTGGTGGCGCGCCAGGCACCCGCCACCCTGGTGGGCCCACAACGCGATCGGCTTGGCCTGGCCCTGGCCCTGGCGGCGCTGCTGTGTGGCAGTACCGGCGCCCTGCTGGCCCGTGCTGCTCTGCGGGCCTCGGCCCTGACGCCACTGGAATCGGCCACCCTGCGCCTCGCGGCCGCGGCAGTGGTGATGTTGCCGCTGCTGTGGCGCTTGCCTCCCCCTGGCCGACGGCCCCGGCTGGGCTGGCGGCGCTGGCCGCTGGTGCTGCTGGCCACGCTGCTGGGCACCAGCGCCGGCATCGTGCTGCAGCAGACGGCTCTGCAGCAGCTGCCGGGCGGGCTGGCGGTGGCGCTGCTGGCCACGGCGCCGGTGATGGCGCTGCCGTTGGCGGGGCTGGAGGGCGACCGGCCCGGTTGGCGGGGTCTGGTGGCCGCCGTGCTCGCCCTGGCCGGGGTCAGCCTGGTGACGGGGGCGCTGGGGAGCCTGGCAGCGGCGATGACCCGCTGACGCGGGCGCGGGCCAGGCCGTCGACCCAGGTGATCAGATCGCCCAGTTGCAGCGCCAGGGGCGACCGGCCCAGGGCCGCGGCAAGGGCGTCGAGCTGGCAGGCGGCCCGATCGAGCTCCATCAGGAATGCCTGACGAAAGCCGGGATCACCTGCCACCACTGGTTGTTGGTCCACCCAGTGCTCCCGTTCCTGCTGGCTGGGCAGGGCCCCATCGCGGCGGCCGACGATCTCCTGGAGGCTGCGCAGGCTGTGGGCCAGCAGCCGCAGGTGGTGGCGTTCAAGCGCGGGCAGCAGGGTGGCGTCGAGCAGGGCCAGATCGTCGTGACTGAGGGGACCTGCCTCAGCCATCACCGGGGGGCGGATCGCTCCTGCCGGTGAGGCCTTCAGGCGGGCGCGGGGTGAGCAGGAAGCCACAGGAATGGCCGCCTTCCAGTCGCCAGTGGACACGCTCCACAGTGCAATCGGGGAAGGTGTGGCGGATCTGTTGGAGCTCCTGGTCGCAGATCAGCGGGAACTGGTCGGCGATGCGGGAGACGGAACAGTGGAATTCGCTCATGCACCAGGAGGGCCCGTCGCCATCGCGCCGGCATTCACTCATGTAGCCCTCCCGGCGCCGCAGTTCCACCAGGCGCTGCACCCGCTCGCAGAGGCTGCCCTCGCCGATCAGGCGGCGATCGACGCTGGCCTTGGCGATGGCCTGCTGGCGCAGCAGGGTCTGGATCGCATCGCGGGGCATGCTCGCCGCCATTGATTGCAGCAGGCCGATGGCGAAAGCCTCGCCGCTGTCTGGAAAGCTGTCGTGGCCCTGGCGGGTGAGGCGCCAGTGGTTGCTGGGGCGACCCGGCCCTTCAGGAGTGGGGCTGGCTTCCAGCACGCCTTCGTCTTCAAGGCTGCGCAGGTGGCGTCGCATCGCCTGCACCGATACCGAGAGCGCGTCGGCGAGCTGGGCCGCTGTGGCCTCACCGAGACGCATCAGCAGAGTGAGCACTGCCTCGCGGGTGGGGGCCTGGGTGATGGAAGGCATGGAGGAGCAGGTCGGTCTGGCGAGACGCAACCTTCTTGACACCTTGCCACGCCCGGATGGCGACTGGGGGAGGCGGATCCTTGATGTGCGCAGATCACCAGCCGGCGGTCTCGCTGTCCTAGGCTCAGGTGATTAACGAAACTTCCTGGTTTCGTAATTCGCGCAGCTCCTTCCCTCAGAAGATCGCCTCTGGCAGATCGCCCCTGGCCACCGGGTCTCTTCTCCTTCTGGGATGGAGGGCCGGCCACGCGAAACCCTTGCCGCGATCTCCGCTTCAGGCCTGCCCCCAGCCTTCCGCCCGCTTTTCCGCCGAGCCCATGCCCGAATCCGTTTCCGCCCCCTCCGCCCCCACCAGCGAAAGCCTGGAGATGATCCGGAAGTTTGCCGAAACCTACGCCCAGCGCACCGGCACTTACTTCTGCAGCGATCCCGGCGTGACCGCCGTGGTGCTTGAAGGGCTCGCCCGCCACAAAGACCAGCTGGGCGGTGCGCTCTGCCCCTGCCGCCACTACGAAGACAAGCAGGCGGAAGTGTCGCAGGCGTTCTGGAACTGCCCCTGCGTGCCGATGCGGGAACGCAAGGAATGCCACTGCATGCTCTTCCTCACCGAAGACAACCCTTTCCGCGGCGACCAGCAGACGATCAGCACCGAAGAGATTCTTTCCCATACAGCCGGCTGAGGAGGCCTCCGTCATGTCCACAGCGCCCACCGTTGGTGATCTGGTCAGCCAGCCGTACAAGTACGGCTTCGTCACCGACATCGAAACCGAAAAGATCGCCAAGGGCCTCAGCGAGGACGTGGTGCGGCTGATCTCGGCCAAGAAGAGCGAACCCACTTTTCTGCTCGATTTCCGCCTGCGGGCCTACCGGCAGTGGCTGCGCATGACCGAACCCGACTGGGCTGCACTGGGTCATGCCCCGATCGATTACCAGGAGTTGATTTATTACGCGGCGCCCAAGCAGCAGGAAAAGAAAGCCAGCCTCGATGAGGTGGATCCCAAGCTGCTGGAAACCTTCGACAAGCTCGGCATTCCGCTGAGTGAGCAGAAGCGGCTCAGCAATGTTGCCGTGGATGCGGTGTTCGACAGTGTGTCGATCGCCACCACCTACCGGGAGAAGCTGGCCGAGCACGGCGTGATCTTCTGCTCGATCAGTGAGGCGGTCAAAGACCATCCTGAACTGATTGCCAGCTACCTCGGCACGGTGGTGCCCAGCAACGACAACTTCTTTGCTGCACTCAATTCGGCGGTGTTCAGCGACGGCTCGTTCGTGTTCATTCCGAAGGGGGTGGAGTGCCCCATGGAGCTCTCCACCTACTTCCGCATCAACTCCGGCGACACCGGCCAGTTCGAGCGCACCTTGATCGTGGCGGAGGAAGGGGCATCGGTGAGCTACCTGGAGGGCTGCACCGCCCCGATGTTCGATACGAACCAGCTGCACGCCGCCGTGGTGGAACTGGTGGCTCTCGATGATGCCTCGATCAAATATTCCACCGTTCAGAACTGGTATGCCGGTGATGAGAACGGCAAGGGCGGCATTTACAACTTCGTTACCAAGCGGGGACAGTGTCGTGGCGATCGCAGCCACATCAGCTGGACCCAGGTGGAAACCGGCTCGGCAATCACCTGGAAGTACCCCAGCTGTGTGCTGCAGGGGGCTGATTCGGTGGGCGAGTTCTACTCCGTGGCCCTCACCAACAACCGCCAGCAGGCCGATACCGGCACCAAGATGATCCACCTTGGCCCACGCAGCCGCTCCACGATCGTGAGCAAGGGCATCAGCGCCGGCCAGTCGTCAAACAGCTACCGAGGGCTGGTGCAAATCGGCCCCAAGGCCGTTGGCGCAAAGAACTACAGCCAGTGCGATTCGATGCTGATCGGCGATCAGGCCGCCGCCAACACCTATCCCTACATCCGCTCCCAGCAGCCCGATGCCGCGATCGAGCATGAGGCGAGCACCTGCCGCATCTCCGCCGATCAGCTGTTCTATCTGCAGAGCCGCGGCATCGGCTTTGAAGCGGCGGTGTCGATGATGGTGAGTGGCTTCTGCCGCGATGTGTTCAATCAGCTGCCGATGGAATTCGCTGCCGAAGCCGACAAACTGCTGGCCCTGAAGCTCGAAGGCTCCGTGGGCTGAGCGCCGCTGCCTGCGCATTGCACCGCTTCCCCAGCGGCCCCCTTTCCCATCCCACCCCAGTTCCCCCTTCCCGCCTGCCCGTGATTTGCCCTGACGCCGATCTCCTGCTTGAAATCGTTGATCTCCACGCGCGCGTGGAGGATCAGCCGATCCTCAAAGGCGTGAACCTCACGGTGCGCGCCGGCGAGATCCATGCGGTAATGGGCCGCAACGGCAGCGGTAAGAGCACCCTGTCGAAGGTGTTGGCCGGCCACCCCGCCTACACCGTCACCGGTGGCAGCGTGCGTTATCGGGGCGCTGACCTGCTCGATCTGGAGCCCGAACAGCGCTCCCGCATCGGTCTGTTCCTCGGTTTTCAGTATCCCGTGGAGATCCCCGGCGTCAGCAATCTTGAGTTCCTGCGGGTGTCCACCAACGCCCGCCGCAGCGAGCTGGGCAAAGAGGAACTCGATACCTTCGCTTTTGAAGATGTGGTGCGCGAGCGGCTGGAGGTGGTGAAGATGGATCCTGCCTTCCTGGAACGCAGCGTGAACGAAGGTTTCTCCGGCGGTGAGAAGAAGCGCAATGAAATCCTGCAGATGGCGCTGCTGGAGCCGGCGGTGGCGATCCTTGATGAAACCGATTCCGGCCTCGACATCGACGCCCTGCGCATTGTTGCCGCGGGCGTGAATCAGCTCTCCACTCCGGAGAACGCCACGCTGCTGATCACCCATTACCAGCGCCTCCTGGATGTGATCATTCCCGATTACGTGCATGTCATGGCGGCCGGGCGGATCCTGCGCACCGGCGGCAAGGAGTTGGCGTTCGAACTGGAAGAGCGCGGTTACGACTGGGTCGACGCTGAACTGGCGTCCGAGTCCCGCAGCGTTGCCGAGGTGGCCGGATGATGGCCTCCCTTTCCGACACCGACGCCGCAGCCCTTGCCCAGGGCATGGCCACCGCCCCCTGGACCCAACGCTTCCTTGACGGGCTGCCAGCACCGGCCGGTGAGCTGGAAACGGTGCAATGGCGGGGTCGTGAGGCCTTGGCACGTCAGACGCTGCCCTCCCGCCGCGACGAAGACTGGCGCTTCACCGACCTGGTCCCCCTGCTGGCGGTGTTCGACGGCACCGCCCCCACAGCCGGCAGCTCTGGCGGCACTGACAGTCCTGCCGCTGCCAGCGCCTTGCCCCCCCCCGCGCCGGACACGGTGAGACTGCTGCTGGATGGCCGCAATGATCCTCTGGCCGGCCAGACCCTGCCCGCCGGCCTGTCGTTGCTGGGCGAAGGCGAATGGCCGCTGGCCCTGGGCCACACCCTGGCGGCCACCGGCTGCCAGGCCCACTGGCCGGTGGAACTGAACCAGGCCACCGCCAGCCGTTGTCTGGCGCTGCGCGTCAGCGGTGCTGTGGCTTCCACCCTGGAGCTGGTGAGTGTGGCTGGCGCGGACGTTTCCGGCGCAGCTGAGGCTGAGCCTGGCGCCACCCAGATCGGGCAGCGCCTCACCCCGGTGCGGGTGCTGCTGCTGCTTGAGGAAAAAGCGAGCCTGAACGTGTTGCAAGTGCAGTTGGGCAACGGCCCGTGCCTGAGCAGCCTGGTGTGCGAGGCCCGGCTGGGGCGCGGCTCCACCCTGCGCCATGGCCTGCTGGCCTTTGGTGCGGGCGAGGCCTGTTTCCTGGGCCACCTGGCGGTGGAGCAGGAGCTGGAGAGCCGTCTGGAATCGGTGTGGGCCAGCCGCGGCTGGGCGCTATCGCGCTTTGAGCCGCGGGTAAGCCAGGCCGAAGGCGGTGCGCACACCAGCCTCAAGGC
Source organism: Synechococcus sp. ATX 2A4 (assembly GCF_024346375.1). Lineage (GTDB taxonomy): Bacteria > Cyanobacteriota > Cyanobacteriia > PCC-6307 > Cyanobiaceae > MW101C3. The sequence continues at coordinate 57,752 of NZ_JAGQCV010000012.1, forward strand.
CCTTCAACTGGCCGAGGAGCACCAGCTGGTGGACACCCACAGCCGCGTGGTGTTCGAAGGGCCCGACGGGCAGTTGGAGCAACTCCACAAGGCGATCGCCGACGGCCATGGCCGCAGCGTGTTCAATGGTGCGGTCAAGGTGCCGCGGCTGGCCCAGCGCACCAATGCCGCCCAGCTGAGCCGCAACCTGCTGCTCTCCAACCAGGCCCGCATCGACACCAAACCCGAGCTCGAGATCGTGGCCGACGACGTGCGCTGCGCCCACGGCGCCACCGTGACCCGCCTGCAGCAGAACGAACTCTTTTATCTGCAGAGCCGCGGCATCAGTGCCGCCGTGGCGGCGGGGCTGCTCAAGCGGGGGTTCTGCCAGGAGGTGCTACGCGATCTGCCGGCGGCGGCGGCAGGGTGGGAACCCCTCAAGCGTCTGCTCGCGGAGGCCTGACCCCGATGCCCGTCACCGTTCCCTCGCTGATCACTGCCACCACGGAGGCCAACGGTGCTGCAGGCACCGGGCTCAATGGTGCTGCAGGCAAAGAGGCTTCTGGGGGTGATCCTGGGGCGGCAGGCGCGGGCCCGGGCGAGAACCTGGCGGCGCTCACCCGGCCCGACTTTCCACTACTGGCCCAGCAGGCCTGCCTGGGGCAGCCGCTCATTTATCTGGATTACGCCGCCACCAGCCAGAAGCCACGGCAAGTGCTGGAGGCATTGCAGGGCTACTACGCCCACGACAACGCCAACGTGCACCGCGGCGCCCATCAGCTGAGCGCCCGTGCCACCGATGCGTTTGAAGGCGCCCGCGACAAGACCGCCCGCTTCATCGGCGCGGCCACACCCCGGGAGATCGTGTTCACCCGCAATGCCAGCGAGGCGATCAATCTGGTGGCCCGCAGCTGGGGGGATGCGTTCCTGCGGCCGGGCGACGAGATTCTGCTCACGGTGATGGAGCACCACAGCAACCTGGTGCCTTGGCAACTGCTGGCGGCCCGCACCGGCGCCGTGCTGCGCCACGCCGGCCTCACCGACACCGGTGAGCTCGACATGGAGGATTTCAGTCGTCTGCTCAATGAGCGCACGCGGCTGGTGAGCGTGGTGCAGATCAGCAACACGCTCGGTTGCCTCAATCCGATTGCGGCGATTGCCCAGCTCACGCACCAAGCCGGCGCGCTGCTGCTGGTGGACGCCTGCCAGAGCCTGCCGCACCTGCCGGTGAACGTGGCCGCGCTGGGGGCTGATTTCCTGGTGGGCTCATCCCACAAGTTGTGTGGCCCCACCGGCATGGGCTTCCTCTGGGCCCGCGAGGCGCTGCTGGAGGCGATGCCGCCCTTCCTGGGGGGCGGCGAGATGATCCAGGACGTGGGCCTTGACGTGAGCACCTGGGCAGAGCTGCCCCACAAGTTTGAAGCCGGCACACCGGCGATCGGTGAAGCGGTGGGGATGGGTGCCGCGCTCGATTACCTCAATGCCATCGGTCTCGAGCGCATCCACGCCTGGGAGCAAGGGCTCACCCGGCATCTATTCCAGCGCTTGCAGGCGATCGAGGGGCTCAAGGTTCTCGGCCCCACGCCGGAGCAGCAACCCGATCGCGGCGCCCTGGCCGCCTTCACGGTGGAGGGCCTGCATGCCAACGACCTCTCGGCCCTGCTGGATGCCGGTGGCATCTGCATCCGCAGCGGCCACCACTGCACCCAGCCGCTGCACCGCCACTACGGCTTGTCGGCCACGGCGCGCGCCAGCCTGGCCTTCACCACCACCTTCGAAGAAATCGATCGCTTCGCCGACGAACTGCAGAGCAGCGTGGAGTTTCTGAAAGAGCACGGCTGACCACCTGACCACCGGCCGCTGTGGTCAGCAGGGGGTGAGCAGGGCCAGGGCTTCGGCGCGGTGGCTGCCCCGCCAGAGCCACTGCCATCGCCAGCCGCAGGCTTCTGCCGTGTACTTGATCGCGGCCGCATCCGCAGGGTGATCGAAGCGGCTGAGGTGATCAATCACCCGCTGCCGTTCTTCGGCGGCGAGCGCCTGCCAGCCGTCCGCGATGCGCTGCACGTAACGGGCCACATAGGCCTCGCGGCTTTCACCCGGTTCACGGAACACATCGGCCCAGAGGAGGAGACCGGTGGGCGTGAGCCGCCCGCGGCAAGCCGCCAGAAACCGGGCCTTCTCCGGCGTGGTGAGGTGGTGCACCGCGAAGGAGGTGTGGATCAGATCCACCGGTGCGGTGGCGCTGGCGGTCGGGTCGTCGCCGGCCGGCTCAAGCGCCCAGGAGAGCAGATCCTGCTCACGCCAGGTGCAGGGATAGGGCACCCCCTGCAGCTGGGCGGCGGCCAGGGGCAGCACGGGAGCAGCGAGATCAAGCCCGAGGTACGACCCCAGCGGCAGCCGGCGCAGCAGCGGCCCCACCAGGGCCAGATCGCCACAGCCCAGATCCACCATCCGGGGCAGCGGCAAGCCTGACGGGCGCTGGGCCAGCCATCCTTCGACCGCCGCAGTGGTGGCGGCCGAGAGCGCCTTGTGCTCCATCAGGTCGTGGTCGACCACGCGGCGGTAGGTGCTCCACTGGCGTTCGAAAAGGTCCATACCTAAAGACTGGGCTGCCGGTGCGGCCTCCCGCAGCTTGTGGAGGGAGCGTCGGTGGCTGGTGTGGAACGTCGTGCGGATGGCTTGATTGATGTGGTGGCTTGATTGTTATGGTGACGTGAAGGATCTGGTGGCTTGATTGATCTGATGGCGTGAACGTTGCTGGTTCGGCGCCGATCATCAGGGCCGCTTCCCATTGAGGCTCATCAGGGCGTTCACACGTGGGTTCTGGCCTCCAACACCCTCGGCAGATTCACTTCAATCCAGTTGGCCAAGGTGGCGACATGCTCGGCCACTTCTTCTCCCAAGGGCGTGAGGCTGTACTCCACGAAAGGAGGCACCACCGGATAGGACACGCGCAGGACAAAGCCATCGTCGGCGAGGGCCTGGAGGCTCTGGGCCAGCATTTTCTCGCTGACGCCACCGATTTTGCGTCTGAGCTCACTGAAACGATGGGTGCCCTGGCTCAGGGATAGCAGGCAGAGCACTCCCCAGCGGCTGCATACGTGCTTGAGGATGTCGCGCGAGGGGCAGGGTTGGGCGAAGAGATCGCCCTTGTCGAGGCGCTGGCTCAGTGTGTCGGGCTGGGCAGTGTCGTGTCGCTCAGTGTCGGGGCGCGGAATGTCGCGTCGCGCAGTGTCGGCGTGCAGAGGGGAGGGGCACATGCACTTACCTTTTGGTTGGTACTTGCGAATCGTTAGTTTCGCACATTACGGTGACCTCGCCGATCAACAGAAACGAGCTGACTTCATGATTGTTGTGACGGGCGCCTCGGGGCAACTTGGGCAGTTGGTTGTGTGTGAGCTGTTGCAATCGGTTCCGGCCAGTTCGTTGGTTGCCGCGGTTCGCAACCCTCAGAGTGTTGCCGGCTTCGCCAGCCTTGGTGTACACGTTCGGCAGATGGATTACACCCAGCCATCCACTCTGGAAGCCGCTTTGGCAGGCGCCGAAAAAGTGTTGTTGATCTCTGGCAGTGAGGTTGGTAGCCGCGTGCCGCAGCATGCCAACGTGATCCATGCCTGCAAAGCTGTGGGTGTAAAGCTGCTGGCTTATACCAGCCTTCTGCGCGCTGCTGCGAGCCCGCTTCCGCTGGCGGCAGAACATCAGCAGACAGAAATCCTCTTAGAAGACTCTGGAATTCCCCACGTTGTCTTGCGGCATGGCTGGTACACCGAGAACTATCTCGCGAGCATTCCGGCCGCCCTTGGCTACGGTGTCGTGATGGGCTGCGCGGGTGAAGGTCGAATTGCCTCGGCAACGCGCGCTGACTACGCAGCTGCCGATGCTGCTGTGTTGCTGGCCAATGATCAGGCTGGCAAGGTGTATGAATTGGCAGGTGATGAGGCCTACACGTTGACGGAGTTTGCAGCCGAGCTCAGCCGGCAGGCGCACAAGCCGGTCTGCTATCAGAACATGTCTCAGGCTGACTACAGCCAGGCGCTTGAAGCTGCCGGCTTCCCGCCGCCATTTGCCTTGCTCTTGGCGGAGTCAGATACTGGCGCTGCTCAGGGTGGCTTGTATGACGACAGTAGAACCCTGAGCAGATTGATCGGCCGTCCGACGACTCCACTCAGTACATCGATTCAAGCAACACTTCTCGCCTGATCAGCGCATCAAGTGTTGACATCAGGCCACTGCCCCTGGCGGCGAGGCGTCGGTTGTTCAGTGATTGAAGAACAGTGCCGTCAGGTGCGCATGGGCGGTTTGCTGTGCTCATGACCTCTGCAGCCGTGATCTCTGCGCGCTGCTTCACGCTTGCATCGCCATCAAGCATTCGCCGCCGACCCTGACGGAGTGAGTCATGTGGCTAGCATCCAAAGACTATTGGAACTCTCTTTCCCGTGCCGGCCATGGAACCTGTTTCTGAAGACGAGGCCCGTGTGATCATCCTGGAATGGGGACGCCTGCACGATCTGCAGGCGGGGTTATCGGCATTTCTGCCCTTCATTGCCACGGATGGCTTCTACATGCGTTTTGGCGATAAGCAATGGGTTGGTTACGCGGATTTTGAAGCCCATCAGATCGCAAAGAGGAGGTTTTTCGATGAGATTCACGATTACGTCTCCATCGATGTGGCGCTTCAGGAGCCTTCCACCATGGTCAAGACGGTGATGCTGTGGACCTATCGCCATCGCCCTGAGAACAGCCCAACCAGTCAGCTTTTGAAAGCCCGCATTGAGCACACCTGGGAGTTTCGCCGCTGCCCCACGACTGGGCGTGCCTTCATGCAAGGGCATGTTGTGGATCGTTTCGAATACATCGATGGATTCAAGCCCGTCTCCGCAGAGCAAGCGGCTCATGGCGAAGACCCGCATCTTGATCCCCGTTGGACAACCCGCTGATGAACTGCCTTGCAAGGGCTGTCGCTATGAGGGGTGCGGAATTCACGCCTCCAGGCTTTGGTCGGGGGTGTTTCCTGCTTCTTTCAAGCCACTCTTTTCGCTATCACCTTCCGTTCGGTGAACTCTGGATGGCATCGGTGAGGTTAATTCTGGGGTCAGGCTTGGAGCCATTGTTTGGCGTTGCACTGGTGCGATGCCTGACTGCCGGCTCCAGGTGGTGACCTGCCGATGACGCCCTTCATTCACATCACATCTGCGAAGTTCTCCATCCTTCCAGGAGAAGCAGAGCAGATCATCAATGAAGGCACTTATGGAAAGGCTCTGGCGGAGCATCTCACTGTCAGGCTGCGTGATCTTGGGTATAGGTCTCCATTTTTCTGTCCTGAAGATTGGGGCTGGTGGGTGGAGTTGGCCGGCTATCCCTTCACCTTTGGTGTTTGCATTTATGGGCGTGTTTGTGCTGACGGCAGCCTGGAGCACTACCTGAGTGATGGGGCCAGGCCCGCCAGGCGCTGGAGTTGGCGACGCCTTCGCTTCGTTGACACCGGTGCCGGAGATGCTGCTGCAGCCTTGCACAGCGATCTTGTGGCTATCTTCCGTGCCGATCCCGATGTGCACGTGCTCGCCATCGATCTGGATTCAATGGCTTCTGACGAGGTTCCGACGCCACCAGTTTGAGGGGTTCAGGCGGCTTCTCACGTTTGCAGACAGATTCGTTGCTTCTCGAGGTTTCCACGCTGATTCAGTGCCTGCTCATTTCCCCGGCATCCTGGGCTTCAGCTCTTCTGGCTAGGTAGCGTTGCTCCACGATGGAGTCCGCCATGGCTTTGGAGTTGTCAAGAGATCACCGCAGAGAGGCCATCGCATTGCTTGTCCACTGCTTCCGTGTGAGCAGGGAGGAGAGCGTCGGCTAGATTGCTGCATGGGGGTGCTTGACTTATTCCTTGCGAAGATTTACGGCAAGCCTCTATAACAGAGCTGTGACTGATGTCTTGAAGCGTATGCAGGAGCACTTCTTTGGCGTCGACATCGGTATCCACATCGACATCGATATCCACATCCAAATAGACTTTCACGAAGAGGCATGTCTTTTGCCTTTCAGGACGGAGCTCCAGCCGCCCGCTTGATCCGGGAGCGCCCGCATGTGCATGCTCGTGCTCCCCGCTTCACTCCCTGACCTTCACCCATAGCCTTCCCCATGAACATCGGCCTTCTTGTGTTTCCTCAGGTTGAAGAGCTTGATGTGATCGGCCCTTGGGAGATGTTCTCGCTCTGGAAGCAGCTTGACGGTGGCCCCAGCAGTTGCCTCACCGTGGCGGAGCGGCTGGAGCCGGTGGTCTGCGCCAACGGCCTGTCGATCCATCCGCACGTGTCCTTTGAGGCATGCCCAGCCCTCGACGTTTTGCTGGTGCCGGGCGGCCAGGGAACCCGCGTGGAAGTCTTCAACCCTTGCCTGCTGGAGTTCGTGGCGGAGCAAGCCCGCACTTGTCAGGCGGTGCTTTCCGTTTGCACCGGCGCTTTTGTGCTGCAGGCGGCGGGCCTGCTCTCCGGCAAGCGGGCTACCACCCACTGGGCCTCGCTGGATCGTTTGCGGGCCCTTGGCGATGTGGAGGTGGTGGAAGAGCGATTCACCCGTGATGGCATGATCTGGTGCTCCGCCGGTGTATCCGCCGGTATCGATCTCACGCTCCGCTTCATTGCTGAGGTGGCGAGCGCGGAGGTGGCCGGCAAGGTGCAGTTTGATGCTGAGTATTATCCGTCGGGCGTTGTCTATGGCCATCACCACCTTGGTGATCAAGCGCCAGCCTATATCCGTGAGGCTTCCTGACACCTGGACTTTCTGGAGGATGAGCGCTAGAGGTTGATCATTGCCTGCTTCATCTCGCAGAGTTCGCTGCATCACCCCATGCCCACGCTTCGGGTCCGAGGTCATCGTGAACCAGGCGTCGCCTGGGTCTAGGGTTTTTGCCGGCTGAATTCTTCCTCCCCTTGACCACCCGCGGCTGATGCAGAGCACCCTCTTCACGGCGGTTCTGATGCCGCTTGCGTTGGCGGTTGCGATGCTGGGCATGGGGCTCAGCTTGGTGGCAGAGGATTTCCAGCGCATCACGCGCTACCCCAAGGCGGTGGCGGTCGGCACGGTGTGCCAGCTCGTGGTGTTGCCGCTGATCGGCGTTCTAGTGGCTCTGTTGGTGCCCATGCAACCGTCGATTGCGGTGGGTTTGGTTGTCTTGGCGCTATGCCCCGGTGGCCCATCTTCCAACCTTCTCACCTATCTGGCCCGGGGTGATGTGGCGTTGTCGGTCACTCTCACGGCCGTGAGCAGCATTGTCACGGTGCTCACGATTCCGCTGTTCACCAATCTGGCGATGCAGCACTTTTTAGGCTCGCAGGCGGCGATTTCTCTACCGATCGGCTCCACCATGCTGCAGATCTTTCTGATCACCCTGTTGCCCACGGTGATCGGCATGGTGATACGCCGGCGCTTTCCCCGCATGGCGCGACGCCTCGAGCAGCACATGAGCCGCCTCGCGGTGGGGCTGCTGGCGCTGATCATTGCGCTGTTGCTGGCAAGGGAAGGCACCAAACTGCCGGGCTTCCTGACGCAGGTGGGCACCGCTGTGCTGATGCTCAACTTGCTGGCGATGCTGGCGGGCTTCTGTGCTGGCCGTCTGTTTCGCCTGCCGCCTGCCCAGCGGATCTGCCTCGCGATCGAGGTGGGCCTCCAGAACGGCACCCTGGCGATCGCCATCACCGCCGGCCTGCTCCGCAGCCCGGAAATGGCAGTGCCGGCTGCCGTCTACAGCCTGTTGATGTATGTCACCGGCTTCGCTGCCATTGTTTATGGCCGGCGCAGCGCCGCATGAACTGCCCGCTGAGCGGCTGACCGCCCCTCCCCGCCACCACCAGCTCCTGCATCAGCCCGTCATCAACGCCGCAGCTGTACCAATGCGCTCATGACGTTCCATGAGGAACAGCCGCATGGGGCGGGCAGACGGTATCAGTCACCACTCAGGCAAACCTAAGGTGAATCAACAATGACCCTTTGCGGCCATTGCCCGACCCAGTCCTCCGTTCTGTGAAGTCACCAAGGTAGCCAGAATGAACGATCGGAATAAGGGGGAATCCACCACCAAGGGCCGGCGAAATCCACCCAGGGCGGCCGTGTCCTCAGCCGCAGGTGTCTCTTTGCTACCGATTCAACAAGCCTTGAAGGAACGCACAAAAGAGCTCCACTGCCTGCAGCAGATTGAGCAGATCGTTCGCGCCAACGCAGGTGGCATCGACGATATTCTTCAAAATGTCGTGGACACCATACCTTTTGCCTGGCGTCATTCCGCCAGTGCCATTGCTCGCATTAGCCGTGGCGAAAGGATTTATCAAACCGGTGATTTTGATCGTTGTCTGTCGGTGCTGTCAGTACAGATCAAAGCGAACGACAATGTTTGCGGCCTGATTGAAGTGGGCTACACCAAGTCGTTCGGACTGGACGACGAAGGGCCCTTCCTGCTGGAGGAGCAACTCCTGCTCGATACGATCGCCACTCGGATCGGAACCCTGATCGGTTGGGTGATGGCTGAGGAGAGGCTGATCAACACCCACAGGGAGAAAATAGCCCTCTATCGGCGATTGATCCTGGTGTTAGGGAGTGTCACGGAAATGCGTGCCCCCTACACAGCGGGCCATCAAAAGCGGGTGGCGGATCTGTCCGTGGCGATCGCCGAGCAGATGGGGTTGCCGGAGCGAGAGGTTGAGGGGCTTCAGCTGGCGGCTTCCGTTCACGACATCGGAAAGGTCGTGGTGCCAACGGAGATTCTCTGCAAACCCACCCGGCTCACTCGCCATGAATATGAATTGATCAAGGATCACGCCCAGGCTGGACACAACATCCTTAAAGATGTGGATTTCCCCTGGCCCATTGCTCGCATCGTGCTGGAGCATCACGAGCGCATGAACGGCAGTGGTTATCCAAACGCCTTGCCCGGTGAAGATCTTTTGATGGAGTCGCGCGTTCTGGCAGTGGCCGATGTGGTGGAGTCGATGTGCTCGCATCGACCTTATCGCGCAGGCCTCGGCATCCCGGCCGCCTTGGATGAGATCAGTCGAAACAGCGGCATTCTTTATGACGCTGCAGTAGTGGATGCGTGCAAAGTGTTGTTCAATGACAAGGGATATAGCTGTCGACCTTGATCCGGTAGGCGTTGGTGGTGCGCCACTGACGAACAATTATTTCATCGAATGCAGCCCAATCGGGTTGCCCTCTGTGTCGATCACCACGGAGATAAAACCGAAGTTGCCGATCGCCATTTTTGGCCGGCACACAGTGCCGCCAGCGGACACCACACGGCTTTCCTCCACCGCGCAATCCTCACAGTTGAAATACACCATCGTGCCGCCCTTGCCCGGCTCGCACCCCGCCATCTGCATCAGTGCCCCACCGGCGCCCGCCTGGCTGTCATCCATCGGGAAGCACCAGTAGGCCATCTCCGGGTTGGAGAAGTCCTGGAATTCCACCCGGAACACGGCGGCATAAAACGCCTTGGCCCGCTCGATGTCGAGCACGTTCAACTCAAACCAGGTGACCGGATTGGGTGCCATGGCCAAAGTGCGATGGGTTCAAGCTGAATTTAGCTTCGAACCCCGATCATTTCCTGCCATGGTGTTCTAGTTGACGTCCCTGGTGGCGCTGCTGGGCAGCCGGTGCAGGAGGGCGGAAGAATGAAGCCGATGCCCGCACCCCCTGCTTTCCCATGAACATCGACGGCCGGCCCTGGCGCACGATCTGGCTGGAGGAGGGGGGGCGCTCGGTCGGTGTGATCGACCAGACCCTGCTTCCGCATCGCTTTGAAGCCCGCTCGATCGCCACGCTCGATCAGGCGGCGGGAGCGATCGCCACGATGGTGGTGCGGGGGGCGCCGCTGATCGGCGTCACCGGTGCCTATGGCCTGATGCTCGCCCTGCAGCGCGATCCCAGCGACGCTGCGCTGGAGGCCGCCTTCGAGCAGCTCAACGCCACCCGGCCCACGGCGATCAACCTGCGCTGGGCGCTGGAGCGGGTGCGCGCGCGCGTGCAGCCCCTGCCGGTCGAGCAGCGGGCCGGGGCCGCCCAGGTGGAAGCCGCTGCGATCGCCGAGGAAGACGTGGCGATGTGCGAGGCGATCGGCGAGCACGGCCTGGAGTTGCTGCGCGCCATCGCTACGGCCCGGCCGAGCGAGCGACAGCAGGAGCCCCTCAACGTCCTCACCCACTGCAATGCCGGCTGGCTGGCCACCGTCGACTGGGGCACGGCCCTGGCGCCGATCTACAAGGCCCACCGCGCGGGCCTGCCGGTGCATGTGTGGGTCGATGAAACCCGCCCCCGCAACCAGGGCGCCAGCCTCACCGCCTTCGAACTGGGCCGTGAAGGGGTGCCCCACACGGTGATCGTCGACAACGCCGGCGGCCACCTGATGCAGCACGGCCGTGTCGATGCCGTGATCGTGGGCACCGATCGCACCACCCGCAGCGGCGATGTCTGCAACAAGATCGGCACCTACCTCAAGGCCCTCGCCGCCCACGACAACGGCGTGCCCTTTTACGTGGCACTGCCCGCCTCCACGATCGACTGGTCGATCCGTGATGGGGTGCAGGAGATCCCGATTGAAGCGCGCTCCCCCCTGGAGGTGACCCGCATCGCCGGCAAGCCCGCAGCCGGGGAGCCCACCAGCGTGCAGCTCACCCCCGATGGCAGCGAGGGTTTCAACCCGGCCTTTGATGTCACTCCCGCCCGGTTGGTGACGGCCCTGATCACCGAGCGGGGGGTGGCCCCGGCCAGCGAGGCGGGCCTGCAATCCCTCTACGCCGACTCCCTCTACGCAGCCTCCTTCAACGCAGCCTCCGTCGCCCAGCACTGATACCCACCTGTCACCACCCGTTCACAGGGAGGGCCTGAGAAGGCTGATGGGATCGCCGGCGCCGTTGGGTTGGACCGTCAGGGTGGAGTAGGTCCAGAGGCCTGCGCTTCGGCGGGCTTCCACGTGGAGCGTGCCACTGCCCCTGGGTCCCTCCAGGGGAATGGCCAGTCTGGCCTGGCCCGAGCCACCGGAGACATTCACGCTGCCGGACACAAGGAAGCCCCCGTTGATCGGTGTGCCCAGCCGGCTGATCACTGCGGGATCCTGCTGAGCCCTGGCCAGGGCCTGCTTGTACGGCGTGGACGACTTGATCAGCCCGAACACCAGGCCGGTGATCAGGGCGATGAAGCCGGCCAACCCAGCCAGGCCTGTGAGGCAGCCCGCCGGCACCAGCCACTTCCAGTTTCGGGTCCACCAGTTGGGGGCCGGCTTGGTCTTCATCGGTTGACTCTGGACGCCGTGGTCCCTTAGAGGCCCTCAAAGCGGACGTTGAGGTTGATTCGGTTGGGCCCGATGGCAGTGGCCTGCAGCACCAGGGCGGCCGCCTTGCCCTCACTGGTGCCATCCACCGTCGTGCCCGGAGGCGGATCCATCACCAGGTTGAACCCCCAGGCGCCCACAACGGTGTTGATTTTCCGCTCGCGATAGCCCTGCTGAGCCAGGGACGCCTTCAGCCTGGCGAGCAGCTCCTCGGGATTCCCAGGCAGCTGGGTGTTGCGGCTGGTCTGGCCGATCGCATTGGCGGCGAACAGGCTGGCGGCTGGCTTGGGCAGCGGCAGCGACAAGCCCTTGAGCAACGATCCGGCCGGGGTGGCGAGGGCGTTTCCTCCTGCCAGAGCGCCTGCTCCTATCAGCAGCCCGGTAGAGAGTGCCAGCAGACGGGGACGCCAATCCATGGCTTGTTTGCAAGGCCGCTGGGACGGTACCCCAAGGCGTCGGGACCATGACCTGGTCGAATCCACAGGTTTCCGGCTAGCCGATGGGAGGCGGCGGCCCCCGTTGCTGCGCAGGGTTCAGTACCCCCTCAGCTGGGTGTCCACCGTCACCGTCAGGGTCGACCGCCCTCCCGTCGCTGCGGAAGCCCTGGTCCGAGACGTCCCCCTGGGTGGAGCTCCCTGCTGGAGCGGTTGTGGACGGGGTCTCAGGAGCCGGGTTCAGCCAGGGCACCGCCGCGCATCCACCCGGCAGGCAGGCCATCAGGACGCCAGTGGCACCTTGAGCATCGTCATCAATAACGGCAGTAGCCCACCTCCCCCTGCAGCGGTGGTTTGCAGGGAAAGCGCAGCGGCACGAAGATCCGGTTGCCGTTGGCGGTGTTGGTGAGGGTGATGTTCCCCTGCACGTAGAGCTCCCGCCGCCAGATCCCGCCCAGCCGGTCGCGCAGCAGGTCGGTGCCGCTGGCGTCCTTGCCGGACACCTGCTGGTAGGTCATGCCCTGCCCGTCCTTCCAGCGGATCTTCAGGCCGCCGGGGATCTGCGCATCCACGCAGGCCAGTGGCTTGTCGTTGAAGGCGCAGTCCTTCCAACCGTCACGCGGGATCTGGGGCGGGTTCCGCTGCTGGGCCGGGCCGGGCGCCGCCAGGGCCAGCAGCACCAGCGGCACCACCGGCAGCAACGCCACAGCCGCCCACCCCCTGGCCTTCTGCTGCCGGGCGAGCGGGGGCCTGCGGCGGCAGTGGGACGACACAGGCAGGCCCTGCAGGGTGGCTCCCCGTAGTCTCCCCCAAGCTCCTTCCCGCCCCATGGCCGTGCTCAACCGCTGGTCCGACGCCGACGCGCAGGCGGCTGTGGCCCACTACGGCGCCGGGGGCGTGAGCGAGGCGTTGGCCCTGCGCACCTACTCCGCCCGCCTGCTGGGCGCCGACCCGGAACTGGTGCTGCACGGCGGCGGCAACACCTCGCTGAAAACCAGCGTCACTGACCTGCTCGGTGACCCCATCGCCGTGCTCTGCGTCAAGGGCAGCGGCTGGGATCTGGCCACGATCGAGCCGCCGGGCCATCCGGCCGTTCAGCTGGAGCCGCTGCTGCGGCTCCGCGCACTGCCGTCCCTCAGCGACGAGGACATGGTGGCGGCCCAGCGGCGCCACCTGATGGATCCGGCGGCGCCGAACCCCTCGGTGGAGGCCCTGCTGCATGCCTTCCTGCCCCATGCCTTCATCGATCACACCCATGCGGTGGCGCTGCTGGCGCTGGCCGATCAGCTCGATGCCGAGGCGGTGTGCCGCCGGGTCTATGGCGAACGGGTGGCGATCGTTCCCTACGTGATGCCCGGTTTCGCGCTGGCCAAGGCCGCGGCCGAGGCCTATGAGGCGGCCGCGGCGTCCGCCGCCGTCCGCGGCCAGGAGCTGGAGGGGATGGTGCTGCTCCAGCACGGGCTGTTTTCCTTCGGGGCCACGGCCAAGCAGAGCTACGAGCGGATGATTGGGCTGGTGGGGGAGGCCGAGCGCGCCCTCAGCCACAGCGAGCGCCTGTTTCAGCCATGTGCCCTGCCGAGCCGCCCGGCACCTGCGGCGGCGTTGCTGCCGCTGGTGCGTGGGGCCCTGAGCCGGGCCGCCGAGCGTCAGGGCTGTGCGCGCCGCTGGCTCCTCGACCTGCGCCAGACCGCCACCGCCCTGGCCGTGGCCAACGACCAGCGTCTCGGCAACTGGGCGGGGCGAGGGGTCGCCACCCCCGACCATGTGATCCGCACCAAGGCCCAACCGTTGGTGCTGCCGCCGGCGCCGCCCGCGCAGGGTCCTGAGGCCGGGCCGGCGCTGCAGGCCTGGGCGGCGCAGCTGGAGGCGGCGATGCAGGCCTACGTGGACGACTACCAGTCCTATGTGCAGCGCCAGAACGGCCGCGTGGGCGGCCACAAGACGCCGCTGGATCCCCTGCCGCGCGTGATCGCCATCCCCGGCCTGGGCCTGGTGGGGGTGGGCGCCAGCGCGTCAGCGGCCGCCGTCACCGCCGACATCGCCGAGGCCTGGGCCCAGACCCTGCTGGCCGCCGAGGCGCTGGGCCGCTTCCAGCCCGTCGGTGAGGACGACACCTTCGACATGGAGTACTGGAGCCTGGAGCAGGCCAAGCTCGGCAAGGGCAAGGAGCTGCCCCTGGCCCGGCACGTGGTGCTGGTCACTGGTGGAGCGGGCGGTATCGGCGCGGCGATCGCCCGGGCCTTCGCCGCCGCCGGCGCTGAGGTGGCCGTGCTCGATCGTGACGCCGAGGGGGCTGCCGCCGTGGCCGCCAGCTGCGGCAAGCGGGCGCTGGCCCTCACCGCCGATGTCACCGCACCGGTGCAGGTGCGCGCGGCCATCGATCAGCTCGTCAACCGCTTCGGTGGCCTCGATCTGGTGGTGTCCAATGCCGGCGCCGCCTGGAGCGGCCCGATCGCCACCCTCGACGACGCCGATCTGCGCGCCAGCTTCGATCTCAACTTCTTCGCCCATCAGCACGTGGCCCAGGCCGCTGTCGCCGTATTCCGCGCCCAGGACGGCGCTGGCCTCACCACTCCTGCCGCCCCTGGCGACCCTGCCACTCCAGCGGCCACTGCCGCGCCGCTGGGCGGGCAGCTGCTGTTCAACGTTTCCAAGCAGGCCCTCAATCCCGGCCCGAACTTCGGTGCCTACGGCATCGCCAAGGCGGCCCTGCTGGCGCTGATGCGCCAGTACGCGCTCGAGGGCGGCGCAGAGCGCATCCGTGCCAATGCCATCAATGCCGATCGCATCCGCTCCGGCCTGCTCGACGACGCCATGATCCGCGCCCGCTCCACCGCCCGCGGTGTCAGTGAGGCTGCCTACATGGGCGGCAACCTGCTGGGTCAGGAAGTGAGCGCCGCCGATGTGGCCGGCGCCTTCGTGGCCCTGGCCCGCCTGGAGCGCAGCACCGGCGCCGTGCTCACCGTCGATGGCGGCAACGTGGCGGCCATGGTGCGCTGAAGGGGGGCTGGAGGCGCCGCCCCACGTGTCAGCTGGCCTTCGCCTGCCGCGCCAGCCATAGCCCCAGAGCAATCCACAGCAGCACCAGCACCAGGCAAAGGGCGGTCCAGGCCGGCAACCCCCAGCCCACCACCACCAGCGGGGCGACCACGGTGATCACGCCGCCAGCCAGCAGGGGCTGCAGCAGCAACTGCTTGATCGAAAAGGCCGTCACCGCTTCGCTGCGGTCGTCCGGGTCGGCCATGCGCAGCAGCAGCAGGCCGCTGGCGGCCACGCCGGTGGCCTGGCCGAATTCCAGAATCGCGCGTTCAAACCAGTCGGCCGGCAGGATCCGCGGCGCCAGCAGCAGCACCACCGCCAGGTTCCACAGCAGGCCCGCCAACGCCAGCACGGTCAGGGGCAGCCAGTCGGCGGCCAGCAGCCGCAGGTCGAGGCAGGCCGTGGCCGCTGTGATCAGCAGATCCGCCGCCAGCGTGCCGGTCTGGCTCTGGATCGGTGTGGACACCCAGCGCTCCTGGCCGCTTTTCTCCAGGGCCAGCCGCACCAGCAGCGATCCCACCAGCGCGAGCGGAAACACCGGCAACGCGTCGATCACCATGGCGAACACCCCACCGCTGCGATCGGCGCCCCAACGCAGCGCCGCCAGCAGGCCGCACCCGATCACCACGGCGATGCCGGCCAGGGCCATGTTCACCGCCCAGTCGGCCCCGTGCCGCCACCAGGCCGGCAGCTCCAACGTGCCTTCTTCCAGGGGCTGGTCGGCGGGGATCGCCTCCAGCGGTGGGGTCTGCTCCACCACGATCTCCATCGCCTGCTGCAACGGAATTCCCGCACCGAAGCTGAGCCAGCCCCGTGCCCGCGCCAGCACCACCACCAGGCCGCCCACCACGGTGGAGGCCAGCAGCCCCACGGTGGCCATCGCCAGCCCCAGGGCCTGGCCGCCTTCCAACCCCAGCCGTTCGTAGGTGGGGCCCATCGCCGCCGCCGAGCCGTGCCCCCCCTCGTAGGCCACCTCGATCAGCAGCGCCATCACCGGACTTGTGCCCAGCAGCGGCTGCAGCACCAGCAGCACCGCCAGCCCGCCCACCAGAAACTGGCCGAAGGCGAGCGTGAGGGCCATCAGCACCTGCCCGGAGAGCGGCCGCCACAGACCGCCCAGCTGCGGCAACGGCTTGCCCAGCAGCAGACTGGCGAACACCAGCGTCAGCAGCGGCAGCGGCAACTGGTTCCAGAGGTCGATCACCGGCGGCGGCACCAGTGGCAGCAGCCCCGCCGGGGCCACCAGCAGTCCGAGGCCGCCGGCCAGCAACGCCTCCGGCAGGCCCCAGCGTTTCATGCCCAGCCGGGTGCCGATCAGACGCCCCAGCAGCAGCAGCGCGATGAGCACCACCAGCGCCAACAGCGGCCAGTGCCAGCCCTGCAGCAGCGATTCTGCAGCGTCCGGAAGCCTCACAGGCCGAACTGCCCGCGGAAGAAGGCTTCGGTGGCCTCCAGCACCTCGATGCGCACCTCCGGCCGGCGAAAGCCATGGCCTTCCCCGGCGAAGCGACGCACCTCCACCGACAGGCCGTTGGCCGCGAGGGCCGCAGCCATGGCGTCGGTCTGCTCGGGTGGCACCACCTCGTCGTCGAGGCCCTGAAAAAAGATCACCGGGCAGCGCATCCGGCCGGCATGGTGCAGTGGCGAACGCTGCGCATAGAGCGCCTGCGCCGCCGGCCAGGGGCCCACCAGGCCCTCGAGGTAGCCGGCCTCGAAGCGGTGGGTGCTGCCCGCCAGTGCCGCCAGATCGGCCACGCCGTAGCGGCAGGCTCCGGCGCGGAACACGTCGGTGAAGCAGAGCGCCGCCAGGGTGGTGAAGCCGCCGGCGCTGCCGCCCTCAATCGCCAGGCGCTCCGGACTCGCCGCACCTGCCGCCACCAGAGCGGCGGCCGCGGCGGCGCAGTCGCCCACGTCCACCACACCCCATTGGCCGGCGAGCCGGTCCCGGTAGGCCCTGCCGAAGCCCGTGGACCCGCCGTAGTTCACGTCCACCACGCCCCAGCCGCGGCTGGTCCAGAACTGAACCGCCAGATTCAGGCCCGTGCTTGCCATGGCGGTGGGCCCGCTGTGACTCTTCACAAGCAGCGGTGCCAGCGGGTGGGCGCCGCCGATCGGCGGGTAATACCAGGCGTGGGTGGGCAGGCCGCCGTGCCCTTCGAACCAGAGGGCCTGCGGCGTGCTGATCGCTGCCGCCGCCAGGGGTGTCGTCCCCGCTGGGGCCGCCGCTGCTACGCCGCCGCCCACCGCGCTTGCTGCGCCGCCCCCACCGGCTGCAGATTCCGCCGATCCATCGCCGCCCGCTGGGGTGTGGCTCCAGCCGCCAACGCGCAGATCGATCTCCAGCAGGCCCTGCGGGGTGACGGCATCTGCGGCCACCGCTACCACCCGGCCGCCGCCGGCACTCAGGCCATCGAGGGCGTCGAAGGGCTGGGCGAGCGGCTGCCAGCGCCCCACGGCGGCGCCTGGCCCCGGCATCGCGATGGTGCCGAGCTCCCAGCGGCCGGCCCGGCAGACCGCCGCCACCAGTTGCTGGCCATCCCAGCCCGTGGTGCGCCGCCCGTACACCCAGGCCGGCAGACCGAATTCCGCCTCCATCGGCAACAGCGGCTGCCAGTGCAAGGCAGTGGTGGGGGGTAGGGCCGCCACTGTTAGAGGCAGCGGCCCGGCCGCCACCGAGGGCTCCACCGCCGCCGGGCGCTCAGCCGTCGGCAGGTGCTGTGCCGCCGGCAGGCGCTCCAGGTTCCACCAGCCGCTGCGGTCCGTGGCCACCACCAGGTCGCCCCTCGGCAGCCAGAGCGGTTGCACCACCGACACGTTGGCGGCGGCGCTGGGCCCGGTGGCGGCGCCCCCGGCCAGCGGCCGGCAGTCGCCTAGCACCCCGCTGGCCTCAAAGCGGCCCAGCCACAGCTGGCTGCGGTCCCAGGGCATGAACGGTTGCTGCCATTCCACCCAGGCCAGGTGGCTGCCGTGGGGGCTGAGCACGGCGCTGCCGCAGAAATCGGCGGGCTGGTGCAGGAGCACGGGCTCTCCGCCCGCCAGCGGCACGGCCACCAGCTGATCGACGCCATCGCACTCCATAACGCCGATCCAGCGCCGGCGCGGGCCGTCGATCAGGCCGTCAGCAAAGGCCCGGGCCGCTGGCGTGGTGAGCCGCCGCGGCTCCGGCAAGGGCGGCTCCGGCAGCGGCGCTTCCGCCGGCAGCTCCAGCGCCCACAGGCAGCGGTCGCCATCGTTGACGAACACCACTGTGGTGCCGCCGTCAACGCTTCCCACCGCAAACACCCCGCCGCCGTAGGTGTGGACCCGGCTGCGCAGGTTCCACGGGGCCGGGGTGAGCTCCTGGCTGGGCCCGCCGGGCCGCTGGCGCCACAGCAGGGTGACGCGGCCTTGCTCAAGGGGCCGCTGCTCCAGCCAGAACAGCTCCTGGCCATGCAGCAGTGGCTCCTTCAGCGTGGGCGCGGCTTCCACCGCCACCCGGGCTGGCAGTGCTACGGACTCGGCCGGCCTCCAGTTCCCTCCCACGCGCATCTTCTAGAATCCATCCATCGTTTCAGGTGACGCCTTGGCCAGCAGCTTCGCCAAAATGGCTCGCCAGGCGGAGCTCACCAGCCGTGGAGTCCACGTTCCCAAAGAGGTGGTGGATCACCCCCCGCTCACCATCCATACCCTCGGCGATGCCGCGCTGCGTCAGCCAGCCAAACGCATCAGCAAGGTGGATGAAGCGGTCCGGGATCTCGCCCGCGACATGCTCCGCAGCATGTACGCCGCCCATGGCATCGGACTGGCCGCTCCCCAGGTGGGCGTGCACAAGCAGCTCGTCGTGATCGATCTTGATCCCGAGAACCCTGCCACCCCGCCGCAGGTGTTCATCAATCCTGAGATTGTCGCCACCAGCGGCTCGCTCACCACCTATGAAGAAGGTTGCCTGAGCATTCCCGGCGTGTATCTGCAGGTGGTTCGCCCCACCACCGCCGACATCAGCTTCCGTGACGAACATGGCCGGCCGCGCCGGATCAAGGCCGATGGCCTGCTGGCCCGTTGCCTGCTCCATGAGATGGACCATCTCCACGGCGTGCTGTTCGTGGATCGCGTCACCGACGAACTGAGCCTCAACGACGGGCTCAAGGAGCATGGGTTCGAGCGCACCGCCGTCCACACCCTGCGCTGACGTCCGATGCCGATGAAACCGTTTGCCGGGGTGTTCCTGGCGCTGGCCTGCCTGCTGGGCATTGCGGCCACGGGCTCTGTCTTTGAGCTCTCTTATGGCGATCCCGATCTCGGGGTCACCGCCACCCGGCTGATCCTGGCGGCGTGCCTGCCGGGCACGGTCATCAGCCTGCTGGTCGCAATTCGTCTCAACAAGCCGGCCTAAGGGGGGCTGGCGCGCTCGTGCCTCACTTTACCATCGGCACCTCCCTGCCGCTGGGCTTCTTCGATGCGACATCTCCGGCCGAACCGCACCCTGCCGTTCCTTTCTGCGTTCGGCGTTCTGGCGATGGGCGGTTCCCTTGTTCCTCCTCACGCGCAGGCGGCTCTGTTCGGCGCCCGTGAGGTGGCCCAAGAGCGTTTTGTGCTGGTGGCCGCACCGATCGGCGACGGCACCCGCGCCCAACTCAACATTTATGAGCAGATCACCGATCGCCGCCCCTGCTTCGCCGTGTCCGGTGCCAATCCGGCCCGCGTCGACCCCTTGTTGGGCACCTTTGATTTCACAGGCATCTGCACCCGCTACATCGATGCCAACGGCTATTCCCTGCGGGTCGGTGAAACCGACTTAGGCACTGTGTATCGGATCAGCGTGGTGCGCAGCGGCAACGACAACATCCTGCTGGCCACTCCGCATCGCGGCAAAACAGGCCCAGAGATGATCATCGCCCGCACCAACGGCCAGGGTGCAGGCTTCCTTCAGTTCACCCCCAAACCGGGGTGGAGGCTGATGCGCCGTCAGTTCGGCACTCGCGCCCTCGGCCACCTGTACATCTATCGCGACGAGTGGCCTGGCGCATCCACGGCAGCTCCTGCTGGCACTCCTGCCGCCCCCAGTCCCACGCCCGCTGCCGAGGTGCCCGGCAGCAACGCTCCTCAGAGCACGACCGCTCCCAGCAGGTCAACCCCTTCCACCACGGCGCCCGCAGCCAAAACCCCGCGTACCCCAGCACCAGCAGGTGCTGCAGCGCCTAACGGTTCAGCGCCCGCTGCCACTGCTGCCCCGACGGCTGTTCCTGCTTCGGTTCCGCCGACATCGACAACAACGCCGCGCCCTCAATGAAGGCTTGGCAGAGGCACTTGCTACATTGAACGATCTCCAGCCCCACTGCGTGGTTCATGACCCAGGTCACCGTCGGCGAAAATGAAGGCATTGAATCGGCGCTGCGCCGGTTCAAGCGTCAGGTGTCCAAGGCAGGGATCTTTGCCGACCTCAAGCGCCTGCGTCACCACGAAACCCCCACCGAGAAGTACAAGCGCAAGGCCCAGCAGCGCCGCCGCCGCCGCTGATCCAGTCGGCTGCACGGAACCCTCCCCGCCACCGCATCGTCGTAACGCACCGACCCAAACCCGTTGAACGCAGGTTCAGCGGGTTTTTTCGCTCGAGATCAACACGCCGGGCCGTTTGCTTGCTCAGTTGGTCGTCAGGTCCGATGCCGCTCACGCCTGGTCCCACAAACCAGCCGGTTGGCCCATCGATCAGCAGGTTGGCCCCCGGATCGGCTGGATGGCCCCATTCAGCAGCTGGTCGGCGTCGCTCTGCAGCTGGTCAAAGGAGCGATAGGTGAGGGCTTCGGCCAGATGGGAGCTCAGCACGTCGGTGCTGCCTTCGAGATCGGCGATCGTGCGGGCCACGCGCACCAGCCGTTCGGCTGAACGGGCGGAGAGCCGCCGCTGCCGGATGGCGCCGCGCCAGCGTTCCAGCGCCGGCGTCGACAACGCCAGATGCCGCCTCAGGGCCTCACCCGTCAAGGCGCTGTTCGGTTGCCCTGCGGGGTTGCGCCGCACCATTCGCTCGCGGGCCTGTCGCACCCGCTCCGCCACCTCCTTGCTGCTGGGCGCACCGCTACTGCCGCCCCCCCCGGCGCCGGCCGAGGGCAGCCCCACCAGCTCATCCGCCTCCAGGCGTCGCATCACCACCTGAAGATCGATGCGATCAAGCAGCGGCCCCGACAGGCGCGACCAGTAACGCTGGCGTACCCCTTCCGGGCACTGACAGCTGCGCAGCGGGTCGCCGAACCAGCCGCACGGACAAGGATTGGTGGCCGCCACCAGCGCCACCCGGCAGGGGAAGCGGGTGCGCTGGCGTTGGCGGCTGATCCATACCTCTCCCTCCTCCAGTGGCTCCCGCAGCTGATCGAGCACCGCGCGCTGGAATTCAGCCAGTTCATCGAGAAACAGCACGCCGTGGTGGGCCAGTGACAGTTCGCCCGGCCGCGGCAGCGCCCCTCCTCCCACCAGGGCCGTGGCGGTGCAGCTGTGGTGGGGCGCCCGGAACGGCCGCTGGCGGATCAGGCCCGCATCGCGGCTCAACAGGCCCGCCACGGACACCACCTGGGTGAGCTCGAGCGCTTCCTCCGGCGGCAGCGGTGGCAGCAGGCCCGGCAGGCGGCGGGCCAGCATCGTCTTGCCGCTGCCTGGCGGGCCCACCAGCAGCAGGTGATGGTGGCCGGCTGCCGCGATCTCCAGCGCCCGCCTGCCGTGGTGCTGCCCCCGCACATCGGCCAGATCCGCCGCCGCCGCCTCGCCAGCGGCTACTTGCCTGCTGGCAGCGGGCAGGCACGGGGTGGCGAGGCCTGGGTCCAACAGCAGTTGGGCCACCTGCTGCAACGTTTCGGCTGGCCACACCGTGAGCCCCTCCACCAAGGAGGCCTCGGCGCCGTTGGCGGCCGGCACCACCAGCGCCCGGGCGCCGGCCTGCCTGGCTGCCAGGGCCAGGGCGAGCGCCCCCCGCACCGGCCGCAGGGTGCCATCAAGGCCCAGCTCGCCGGTGCTCCACACGCCCACCAGCCGCTGGGAATCGAGCTGGCCGCTGGCCAGCAGCACACCCAGGGCAATCGGCAGATCGAAGGCCGGTCCCTCTTTGCGCAGGTCGGCCGGTGCCAGGCTCACGATCACCCGGGTGAGTGGCGGCCGGAAGCCGCTGTTGCGCAAGGCCGCCCGCACCCGCTCGCGGGATTCCCGGCCGGCCGTGTCGGAGAGGCCCACCAGTTGCAGGGCCGGGAGGCCAGGGGCAATGTCCACCTCCACCACCACCGGCGCTGCCTCCAGCCCCAGCAGGGCGGCGCTGTTGCAGCGTGCCAACATCGTTTTCAAACCAGGGTCACCTCATCGGTTCCCGCCCTGTCCAGCCCTTTGGCGCCATGGCCTCCAGCACCCCACCAGCGGGCGACACGATCTTCGGGCGCCTCCTGCGCGGTGAGATCCCCTGCGATCAGGTCCACGCCGACGACCTCTGCCTGGCCTTCCGTGATGTGAACCCCCAGGCGCCGGTGCATGTGCTGGTGATCCCCCGCGAACCCCTGGTGAATCTCAATGCGGCTGGTGAGGAGCACCAGGTGCTGCTGGGGCATCTGCTGCTGGTGGCCGCCAGGGTGGCCCGCCAGGAAGGTCTCACTGGCTGGCGCACCGTGATCAACAACGGAGCCGAAGCCGGCCAGACCGTCTTTCATCTGCACGTGCACGTGATCGGTGGCCGTCCGCTGCACTGGCCACCGGGCTGACCGCCCCCCTCCCACCGCCCGCCGCCAACGGCGACAATGGGCGGACCTGTCACGGTCCATGAGTTTCTTCAAGGCGTTCCGCGAGCAGCTCGGCAAGCTGCAGCGCCTGGCCCAGCCTTACTTCCTCCCCCTGGAGGAAAGCAGCTCCTGGCAATTCCTGCTGCTGGTGCTGTCTCTGCTGGCGGTGGTGGTGGGCTTCACCCTGCTGCTGCTCACCGGCACAGTGGCCGCCGCTGGTGCGCTCATCCCCGAACTGCGCAGCCGCTTCCTGCCGGGCGTGCCCGAGCAGGTGGCCGCTCTTTGGAGCGGTCCGATCGGCCCGGTGGTGATGGCCCTGTTTGCGGGGGGGCTGGGGGTGTTCGCCAGCTTCCGGGCAAAACTGCGACAGGGCCGCTGGTTGCCCTGGTTGTTGATCGGTGTGATCACTCTGCTGATCCTGGTGATCAACGGCATCAATGTGGGCATCAGCTTTGTGGCGCGCAACGTTGATAACGCTCTGGTGGCCTACGACCAGGACGGCTTCTGGAAGATCGTGGCGATCTACGCCTTCTGCCTGGTGCTGGCCCTGCCGATCCGCGCCACGCAGAGTTACCTGATCCCCAAGCTTGGCTTGCTGTGGCGGGAGTGGCTGAGCGGCCGTCTGCTCAGCCGTTATCTCTCGAACCGGGCCTACTACATCCTCAACCCCAACGACGAATCCCTGCAGGAGATCGACAACCCGGATCAGCGGATTTCTCAGGACACCGCCAGTTTCACTGGCACCAGCTTGAGCGTGACGGTGGAGATCCTCTCGGCATTGCTCACCTTCGTGAGTTTCATCATCGTGCTGTGGAGCATCAGCGTGAACCTCGCGATGCTCCTGCTGGTCTATTCAGTGGGTGGCACGGCCTTGATCGTGTTTGCCAGCCGCAAGTTGGTGGCCCTGAACTATCTGCAGCTGAAGTTGGAAGCTGATTTCCGCTACGGCCTCGTTCACATCCGGGACAACGCCGAGTCGATTGCCTTCTACCGAGGCGAACAGCAGGAAGGCAAAGAGGCGGAACGCCGATTGAGCGGCGCGATCGTGAACTACAACAAGCTGATCGTGTGGGAGGCGCTGATCCAGGTGATTCAGCGCTCCTACGACTACTTCTCTCGCTTTCTGCCCTGGTTGGTGATCGCCCCTGTGTATTTCGCCAGGGAGGTTGATTTCGGCGTGTTCGGGCAGGCGAGCATCGCCTTCAGCCAGGTGCTGTTCTCGGTCAGTTATATCGTCAACAACATCGATCGCCTGGCGGCCTTCTCCGCGAGCATCAGCCGTCTGGAGGGCTTCCAGCTCAAAGTGGATGCAATCGGCAGCGAGGCCCGCAAGCGCGATTTCCAGGATTCGCTGCTGGCGGACGGCGCACATCAGACGATCCTTGTGAAACATGCGGATCTGGTGCCCCCCCACACCGACCGCCGCCTGATTCACGACATCAGCCTGGAGGTGGGCCCCACCCAGCGGCTGCTGGTGGTGGGCCCCAGCGGTTGTGGCAAAACCTCTTTCCTGCGCATGGTGAGCGGCTTGTGGCCGGCCGCGGCCGGCACGGTGGAGCGGCCGCCGCTGGCGGAGTTGCTGTTCATTCCCCAGAAGCCCTACATGATCCTGGGAAGCCTGCGGGAGCAGCTCTGTTATCCCATGCAGCCTGAGCGCTTCAGCGACGACCATCTGCGCAGTGTGCTTGAGGAGGTGCGTCTGCCGGAGCTGGTGCACCGTTACCCGGACCTCGACATCAAGCAGGACTGGCCCCGCCTCCTCTCCCTCGGCGAGCAGCAGCGCCTGGCCTTCGCCCGGCTGCTGCTGAACTCGCCGCGTTTCGTGGTGCTCGATGAGGCCACCAGCGCCCTTGACGTGAACACCGAGAAGCACCTCTACAAGCTGCTCACCGAGCGGGACATGGCCTTTGTCAGCGTGGGCCACCGTCCCACCCTGGCGGCCTTCCACGACACCGTGCTTGAGCTCGACGGCCAGGGCGGCTGGCGCCTCCTGCCGGCCACCGGCTATGACTTCACCCGCACCTGAACGCCCCATGCCTGCTGACCCGGATCCCGCTACCGCACCAGCCACAGATCCAGCCACCCCAGCTTCCACAAGCGCCACCACGGCCGATGCCCCTGCCTTCGGCTGGAGCGGTTATGCCGAGCGGGTGAATGGGCGCTTCGCGATGATCGGCTTTGCGTCCGTGCTGCTGATCGAAGCCCTCAGCGGTGACACGTTTCTGCACTGGGCCGGCCTGGTCCCCTGAGCCCGCTGGCCGGCAGCAACCTGCTCACCTGCCTAATCCGCTGCCGCAGCTTGCGGGCGGATCCGAAGGCAGCGGCAACCCCCAGCAGCGGCAGCGGACCAGGGATGGGCACCGGTCCTGGGTCATTCGACACCGTGCCGGTGATGCTGAAATCCAGCAGAGAGGCTGTGAGGTTTGAAGGGTTGTTGTCGGTGTTGCGGACATCCTCCAGGTAGGTCGTCCAACGGATGCCGCCGATTTGGGTGTTCGCTGTCAGCCCTGCCCTGGCGTAATTCAAAAGTAGATTGTTGTCCGTTCCGTTAGATCCTGGCCTTGTTGCGTTGCTGGTGCTGGTCGGGTTGGAGTTCGCCACGTTCAGAACTGTCCGAGTGAGTGCGGCCACGTAGTTGCCCACACCCGCCTGCCCGCTGAAGCCTTCACCAGCTGACAGGTATTGCGAACTGGCACCGGGAGTGAACGTGAGCCCGGGAGCGGCCACGGCGCTGAAAGGGGATCCAGCTGGATTGAGGAACTGGATCACCGAGTACTCCCAGGCCAGCCCGGCAGTGTTGAGGCTGGAGAAGTTGAACGACGCGGCGGTGACCACCAGGTTGGAATTGAAGAGCAGTTGAAAGCTGTTCGCTGTGACCGAGCCGGGGTTGTTGATGGAGACGCCCGTGGTGAAGCCGTGACTCGCCTGCACCCTTGATGGGGCCACGGCAGGAAATGGGGAGGCGGCTGCCGTCGCACCGAGGGCTACCCGCCCGTAGCCAAGGCCCCCCACGCTGCTGTTGCCCGACAGGAGGAAATCGTTCAGGTCGCCATTGTTTGTCACCAGCTTGGCGCCGGTGAGGTCGTTGATCGTGTTGTAGGCAAACGACTGGTGGCCAGCGAGCACCTGGCCCGGGAGCAGGAGGTTGAGCACTTCGCAGCCTGCCGGTGAGGCAGGAGCGGTGCAGCCTGCAGCCCCCGGTGGACCGGTCAAAAACTGCAGATTCGTGAGCGGTGCCGCCTGGGCCTGCAGGCCTGCCGTTGCCAGCGCGGCGAACGCCAGCCGCCCGCCCCATCGCGTCAGCGACGCCAGAAGAGTGGGCCGTTGCATGGAGGCCAAGCGTTCCGTTCCTGCCAAAGAGGCCGGAGGATGCGGAGCTGGGATCACAAGACCTTCAGTTGGCGTCTTTTGAAACTTTACTCATGATTTTCTCATCTTGTGTTGGCTTGTTCTGGGTACGGCTTCTGAGCGGGCCGCCGGCCGTTGAGAGTCTCCTCACTCACGGGAGCTCAATCAGGTCCACACCCCAGAGGCCGCCCCGGCTCACCTGAACGGCGAGGACGCGGCCATCGGCACTGAGAGCCACCTGCTGCGGTACTCCGGGCGGGTCGATCGGCAGCCGCTGCAGGCTCTGCGTCGAGCGGCGGTACAGGGCGAGTTCGGTGCGTCCATCGAGCTGGCGCACCAGTGCCAGCTGTTCCCCTGCGTCATCCACGCTGACGCTCACCGGCTGCGCATCCGGGCGGTTCAGGCCCGGCAGCGGCACCGGACGACGCGACTGCAGGTGGATCATCAGCACCTGCTCCCGTCCTTGGCGGCCGCTGATCAGGGCCAGCCAGCGGCCGCTCAGCGATGGCGCATGGTTCACCCCGGCCTGTTGCAGCACCTGGCTGAGTGGTCCGAGGGGCCGCAGCGGCGGTGCGCAGCCCGCCAGCGCCGCAGCCGCCAGCAGACAAGCGGCGGCTGCCGCAGCTCGGCCGCGCCGGGTCACGGGCCTGCTGCTCCGCCGGCACCTTCCGGCGCGCTGCCGCCGAGCCGCTGGCCCGGCGCCCGATCCGGTTCGAGCAGGCCGCTGAGGTCGAACAGGTCCACTCGCCGCTGCCCGGCCTGCACCAGCTGCAGCGCCAGCCGTTGGCCATCGCTGGAGAGGCTCAGCCGCTGCGGCTCCAGGTCGCCAGGGAGGGGCAGCGGATGCAGACGGCCCGTGGCCCGGTCTTCCACCACCGCCAACCGGCGTGTTCCCCGCTGCACGAGCAGGGCCAGATAGCGGCCGTTCCAGCTCAACGACGGGGAGCTGTGGGGCTGGTGCCGCTGCAGCTGGCGCAGGGGAATCACCCGTCCGCTGAGCCGCTCCTGCAGCAGCACAGTGGTGCGTCCGTCCCGTTCCACCAGGCTGGCCAGCAGCCGGCCATCACCACTCAACGCCGGTTCCTGGCGCGCCTCGGGCCCAAGCCCGGTGGAGGGCGCCGGCCGCCGTCTCAGCCCGGGGCCGCAGCCAGACAGCCAGACCGCCAATGGTGGGGCGAACACCAAGATCGCCCAGCGCAGGGGGCGGGTCTGGCCACGGCCCTGGGAGTTCACCGGTGGCTGCGGGTTCAGTCGTCGAAACGGGAGCTGTTATCGCGGCTGGAGCCGGTGCGGGCGCTGCTGGTGGAGCTGCGAGCACTGGTGCTGCTGGAGGCGCTGCGGGCACTGGTGTTGCTCGTGGAGCGCAGCGGGGTGTAATCCGCATCGCTGGCCGGATCAGGGGCGGCGCCGGCGGTTTTGACCCCTGCACCACCGGTGCGCAACGGGGAGCCCAGCGGTGGCATGCCAGCGGCGGGGCGCTGTGAAAACTCAGGGCCGCCTGGGAGGGGACCGGAACCGGAAACGGGAGCGCTGCCGGCGCGGCGGCTGGAGCGGGGTCCCGTTTCGCTGCTGGCGGTGGGGCGAGTTCCCCGACGGGGCTCAGCGGTGACATCCGGATCGCGGCGGCGGGAGCCGAAGGCTGGACCGGAGCTGGGGGCCGCCACGGTGCGCGGCGAGGGGCCGGCCCGGAAGCCGGGATCCACAGCAGCAGGGCGGTCGTCGGCGCGGGGGGAACGGGGGGATGGGTCCCAGTCGTCAGCGTCGGCGGGGCGGCGGCTGGCGGCACGCTCTGGGATGGCAGGGCGGGCCGTGCGGCGAGGCCGGTAGAAGTCGTCGTCTTCGGGCTCCGTTTCCCGCGAACGGATGCGGCGGCGCAGCGGCTGGGGTTCTTCCAGGCGCTCGACATCCGGGTTCCAGTCGCCGCCACCCATACGGCCACGGGCTGGCGGGGGCAGGGGTTCGTCGTCGTCGAAGAAGGAGGAGCGCCGCGCCTGTTCGGTGGTGACGCCTCTCAGGCGCACGCTCTCGTAGGCGAAGAAGACGGTGGTGCCGGCCAACAGGAACTGGCCGAACTGCAGGATTGGATCGAGGCGCCAGCCCTGGAAGAAGAGGATGCCGCCGCAGAGCAGACCGATCGCCGCAAAGAAAACGTCATAGTCCCGGGCGAGGGCGGGCTTGAAGCTCCTCATGAAATAAAGGAAAGCTCCACCGACGGCCAACACGATGCCGACGATGCTCGCCCAGTTCAGGCTGGCATTAACCACGTCTGGAAGACCTCAGGCAGAACGGACGGGCACATCCTCCCGTTGGAGAACCCGTTGCATCAGTTTAGGGACATCGCCAGAGGACGGCCGCTTCGGCCAGGCGGATCAAAGCTTGCGGTCGACCTGATCGGTCTGGCTGATCAGCACCAGGGCGATGCTGATGGGGACCACCACGATCACCGCTCCCCACACGAGGCTGCTGAGGAAGTTCGCGAGGGAAGGGGTCATGGTGGTGCTGATGAAGGCTCGGATCCTAGTCAAGGGGCTTCGGTTCCTACGATCGGTGACCTTGCTGCTTAGAGCTTTGTGACGGCTGCCCCGTTGCTGCGTTTGCTGCCGGCACTGAATCTGCTGCTGGCTCTGGTGCTGGGCGCCTGGACCCTGCTGTTCCTGTTTCGCATCGTGCTCACCTGGTATCCCCAGATCGATCTGCAGCGGGGTGCCATGCGTTTGATCGGCTGGCCCACGGAGTCGTTGCTGGCCACCACCCGCCGCGTGGTGCCGCCAATCGGCGGCGTCGACGTCACGCCGGTGATCTGGGTGGGCTTGATCAGCCTGGTGCGGGAATTGCTGCTGGGTCAGCAGGGCCTGCTCACGCTCGTGGCGCGCCATGGCACCGGCCTCGGCGTCGGCTGAACAGGCCCGCCCAGGCGGAAGCGGCCGGCTTCAGAGCGGCAATCGCCTTCCGCTCTGGTTTCAACCCGGCAGCATCTCCTGCTCTACAAATTTGGTGTGGATGTCACCCCGCTGAAACTCGGGCCGGTCCAGCAGGCTGAGGTGAAAGTCGATGGTGGTGGAGATGCCGGTGATGGCGCATTCCATCAACGCGCGCCGCATGCGACGGATCGCCCCTTCGCGATCCGGTGCCCACACGATCAGCTTGCCGATCAGGGAGTCGTAGAAGACCGGAATCTCGTAGCCGGTGTAGACATGGCTGTCGACCCGCACCCCGGGCCCCCCCGGAGGGAGCCAGCCGGTGATCCGCCCTGGCGCCGGCCGGAAGTTCTTCTGCGGATCTTCGGCGTTGATGCGGCATTCAATGGCGTGCCCGCGCAGCTGCACGTCGGATTGCCTCAGGCGCAGGGGTTCACCGCCGGCGATGTGCAGCTGCTCGGCGATCAGGTCGATGCCGGTCACCATCTCGGTGACCGGATGCTCCACCTGGATGCGGGTGTTCATCTCCATGAAGTAGAAGGCGCCGCTCTTGTCGAGCAGGAACTCCACGGTGCCGGCGCCCTCGTAGGTGATGCTGCGGGCGGCCGCCACCGCCGCTTCCCCCATGCGCTGGCGCAGGCCGGCATTGAGCGCCGGGCTGGGCGCTTCCTCCAGCAGCTTCTGGTGGCGACGCTGGATCGAGCAGTCGCGCTCGCCCAGATGCACCACGTTGCCGTGGCGATCAGCCAGCACCTGCACTTCCACGTGCCTGGGCCGGTCGATGAACTTTTCCATGTAGAGGCCGGGGTTGCCGAAAGCAGCCTCCGCTTCACCCTGGGCTGCCTTGAACAGGCCCTCCAACTGATCGGCGTCGGGCACCAGCCGCATGCCGCGCCCGCCGCCCCCGGCGGTGGCCTTGATCATCACCGGATAGCCCATGGCTCCAGCGGCTGCCGCTGCGGCCTCGGCATCGGCCAGCAGGCCCTCGCTGCCCGGCACGGTGGGCACGCCCACCCGCTGCATGGTGGCCTTGGCGGTGGATTTGTCACCCATCGCCCGGATCGCCTCCGCCGAAGGACCCACGAAGGTGAGGCCGTGGGCGGCGCAGATCTCAGCGAAACGGTCGTTTTCGGCCAGGAACCCGTAGCCGGGATGGATGGCGTCAGCGCCGCGGGAAATGGCCGCCGCGATGATGTTGGGAATGTTGAGGTAGCTCTTGCGGCTGGGCGCCTCGCCGACGCACACCGCTTCATCGGCGAGCTGCACGTGCAGGGCGTTGCGATCCACCGTGCTGTAAACGGCCACCGTGGCGATGCCGAGTTCACGGCAGGAACGCAGGATTCGCAGCGCGATTTCGCCCCGGTTGGCGATCAGCAGCTTGCCGATGGGCATCCCATACGCATCCAGGCGCAGCGGACTGTATCAGCGCTCACCCTGGGCCCCTGCGGCCCGGCGCTGTACCGCCTGCCGGGCCGGGTGGAGCGGGCGCAGCGAAAGGGTGGGCCGGGCAATCGGTATATTGGCGAGCCGAAGGGGGTTCGCCCCTGACGGCCACGCGGATGTGGTGGAATTGGTAGACACGCACGTTTGAGGGGCGTGTGGCTTCGGCCTTGCGAGTTCAAGTCTCGCCATCCGCATTTCTCTTCACCAACTTGACCGGCCCGCCGTCCGCCACAGCGATCGTGCTGGTCTGCAACGGCCCCGGTGAACTCACCACCTGGGTTCGTCCGTTGGCCGAACGCCTGCATGCGTCGCTGGCCTTGCGGCCGCGCCAGCCGCAGGCGGCCACGGAGTTGCGCCTGGTGCTGGTGCCCTGCCCCAACGCCACCGGCCATGAGCGTCAGGCCGCTGAGCGGCTGGGTCTGTTCAGCTCGATCGTGCCGGCCGAGCGTTTCTGGAAGTTGCTGCTGCGTCCTCGCCGCTACGGTCCCTGGCCGGCCCGGGGTGTGGTGGTGTTCCTGGGCGGCGATCAGTTCTGGACGGTGCTGCTCAAGGCCCGCCTCGGCTACCGCCACCTCACCTACGCGGAGTGGGTGGCCCGCTGGCCCCGCTGGAACGACCGCATCGCCGCCATGGGCCCGGAGGCTGCCCGTCGTCTGCCCTCTCGCTGGAGCTCCCGTTGCACCGTGGTGGGCGATCTGATGGCCGATCTCTCCGAGACGGCCCGGGCTGAGGCGCCCTTACCGGCCGGTCAGTGGGTGGCCCTGCTGCCCGGCTCGAAGCGCGCCAAGTTGCTGGTGGGGATGCCATTCCTGCTTGACACCGCTGACCGGCTCGCGGCGCTGCGGCCCGGCTGCCGCTTTCTGCTGCCCGTGGCACCCACCACCACGGTGACCGAACTGCTCGCGTTGGCCGGGCCCGCCAATCCGTTGCACCGGCACTACGGCAGCAGCGAGCCCCGGCTGCTGGAGCCCTCAGCGGAGGCGCCATCCCGCTGGCTGGAAACCGCTTCCGGCACGCGCATCCTGCTGGTGGAGCAGCATCCCGCCCACGGGGCGTTGAGCCAGTGCGCGCTGGCGCTCACCACCGTGGGCGCCAACACCGCCGAGTTGGGCGCGCTCGCGGTGCCGATGATCGTGCTGGTGCCCACCCAGCACCTCCAGGTGATGCAGGCCTGGGACGGCTGGCTGGGGCTGGTGGCGCGCCTGCCGCTGCTGCGCTGGTTGCTGGGGGTGGCGCTCACCGCCTGGCGGATGCGCCAGCGCGGCTTCCTGGCCTGGCCCAACATCTCCGCCGGGCGGGCTGTGGTGCCCGAGCGGGTGGGGCCGATCCTGCCCCAGGAGATCGCCGCTGAAGCCGCCGACTGGCTGTCCCATCCGGAGCGGTTGGCGGGGCAACGGGAGGATCTGCGCGCGTTGCGGGGCCAGCCTGGGGCCGTGGCCGCCCTCGCCGCGATGGTGACCGAACTGCTCCCCACTGCGTAGGTTGAGGGTTGCCACTTTCGCCGCTCGTCGCCTACGGCCATGGCCCCTTCCGATTCAGCTGCCCCTTCCTCCTCTTCTCCCTCCCCTGCGGAAGCGGACCAGATCTGGCAGCAGAAGCTCAGCCCGGAGCAATATCAGGTGGCACGTCTCGGTGGCACGGAGCGGGCCTTCACCGGCGCCTACTGGAACAACAAGCAGGCCGGTCATTACAACTGCGTGTGCTGCGGCACCCGGCTGTTCAGCTCCGACGCCAAGTTCGACTCCGGCTCCGGTTGGCCCAGCTTCTGGAGCAGCCTTGACCCCAAGGCGATCACCACGGTCGAAGACCGCAGCCACGGCATGGTGCGCACGGAAATCCGCTGCGCCACCTGCGAAGCGCACCTCGGTCACCTGTTCACCGACGGTCCGGCGCCCACGGGCCTGCGGTATTGCGTGAACTCAGCCTCGCTCAACTTCGAATCGAAGTAAGAGGCAACGCGAAGGGACGGAAAGTGGCGATCCATTCAGTGCGCAGGGGTGGCGCACGGCTGGAGTCGCCCATGGCCGTGATTCATCCCATTCGCACTGAGCACGATCCGCGATCACAACAGGCTGCGATCAAACGGGCAGAAATCAACCCTGGCTCAACTCACCAGGGATCTTCGTAATCGGTGCGGCGGCGCGGTGCAGGCTCATCGGCCATCTCCCCGTCTGTATAGGGCTCCACATCCACATCGACAGGATCCTGACCCATCAGCGGGCGGCGACGGCTGTCCGGCCGTGCCTGCAGGGGGGGGCGCTCGCGTAAGGGCAACTCGCGCTGGGTCAGTTCGCGCAAGGGCGGTTCGGGCTGGGGGGCGAGGGGCTCAAAGGCTTCGCGGCCGGGTCCGTCGTTGCCGTAGCCACGATCCGACGGCCGACCGAGGCCAGGCCCATCGTCGATGCCATCGCCACGGACTTCACCCCGGCTGAAACCACGGTCCTCATCGCTGGTGAAGTTCCGCTCGCCGTCACGGCCATAGCGGCGCGGCTCACGGCCGTAGGTCTCCTCGTCCTCGTCGTCGAGGTAGCGGCGCTGGCGCAGTGGCTCCTGCCGCCGCCGCTCCAGCTCCACATACTCCAGCTCCTGATCGACGCTGGGCTCCACCGCCCGACTGGTGGCGGGCTGGATGCGGCGCTGCTCCTGGACGCTGGGCTGCCCGGAGGCCAGTTGGTTCTCCACCGGCACCATTGTCTGGCGGAAGCGATCCCGCTCCTCCTGCTCCCAGCTGGGGCCGCCGATGCCCAGCTTTTCGAGCAGGCCCGTACCG
The DNA here is from genome assembly GCF_024346375.1 of Synechococcus sp. ATX 2A4. Classification (GTDB taxonomy): domain Bacteria; phylum Cyanobacteriota; class Cyanobacteriia; order PCC-6307; family Cyanobiaceae; genus MW101C3. Next base: position 90,721 of record NZ_JAGQCV010000012.1, read on the forward strand.
AGTTGCTTGAGTTTTTCTTCCGCCCCTTCGTAAACAATGATGCGGTCGGGGCCGCTGCTGACGACCTCCTCCACCGCCAGTTCCCAGGTGCTCAGCACCCCTTCGCCCAACAAGGGCACACCGAGCGCCCCCAGCACCAAGGTGGTGAGCTCGCCGGTTTCGATGTCGAAGCTGAAGCCGAGCACCCGGCCGAGCTGTTCGCCCGACTCGCTGATCACCTGGCAGTTGATCACCTTGCTGTAGCGCTCGGGATTGAACCCCTGGGCCAGTGAATCGGCGGAATCCACCAGGATCACATCGCCCACCTGGCGGATGCGGTCGAGGGGCATCCAGCGGGGCAGGCCCGGCAGGAAGCGGGTGAGGGGGTTGTCGCGCAGGCCGAGGGCCACCACCTCACGCCGGTCGATGTCCACCACCACCTCGCCCACCACGCCGAGCCGGCGGCCCGTGTCACGGGTGATCACCTGGGTGCCCATCAGCTCGGAGCGCAGCCAGAGACGGTCGCTGGGTGCGGCGGCGGCGGGATCGGCGGAAGGAGGAATGGAAGAGGTCAACGGCCAGATCCCGCGGGGTGTCGGCGACATTGGGGCTGGGGGTCATTGTGACCCACGGCCCCGGTGGTGGGGGTTCGGTCTAGGCGGCGGTGGGCAGACCCACCACCTGCGTGTGGGCGCCGCGGGCCTGGGTGACCCCGATCGTGCGGGTGGCGGCGGCGATCATCGGGCGCCGGTGGCTGACCACCAGGAACTGGGCCTGATCCGCCTGGCTGGCGATCAGGGCGGCCAGCCGCTCCACGTTCACGCCATCGAGGAAGCTGTCCACCTCATCGAGGGCATAGAAGGGAGAGGGGCGGAAGCGCTGCAGGGCAAACAGGAAACTCAGCGCCGTGAGCGATTTCTCCCCCCCTGACATCGAGGCCAGCCGCCGCACCGCCTTGCCTTTGGGGTGGGCCACCAGGGTGAGCCCTCCTTCCAGCGGTTGGTCCGGGTTTTCCAGCTGCAGGTGCCCTTCGCCATCGGAGAGCCCGGCGAAGATCGTGCGGAAGTGGCCGTCCACAGCCTGGAAGGCCTCCAGGAAGGCCTCCTGACGCAGCGTGGCCACCGTTTCAATCCGCAGCAGCAGCTCCTCCCGCTCCTTGCTGAGCACCTCGAGGCGCTCCTCCAGTTCGGCAATCCGCCGCTCCAGCACCTCCAGCTCCTCAAGGGCGAGCATGTTCACCGGCTCCAGTGCTTCCATCCGCTGCTGCAGCCGCAGCTGAGACTGCTCGAGTGCCGCCAGCCCCGCCTCCCGCACGGCCGCTGGCACCTCCGGCAGGGGGTCTGGCAGCTCACGCTCCATCGCCTCCAACCGCAGCCCCAGCCCCCGCTCCTGCTCGGCCAGGGCAACGAGCTCCTCCTGAAGCCGCTGCAGATCCCACTGCTGCTGCTGCAGGGCCAGGCGCGCGGCCGCCAGGCGGGCTTCGGCCCCGTCGCGGGCACGGCGCCGCTCCCCGAAGCGTTCCTGCAGCTCGCTTTGCTGTGCTTCCAGGGCAGCGCGGCGCTGCTGGGCCTCGTTCTGCCGCTCCCGCCACTGGCCATGGGCCTCAGACAAGGTGAGCACCGCCTGGCGGAGCCGCTGCTCCTCGCTGGCCAGGGCTTCGAGCTGATGCCCGAGCCGCTCCGCCGCCAGGGTGCGTTCCCGCCGCGCGGCCAGCAGGGCGTCGTGGTGCTGGCGGGCCTGGTGCAGGGCGGCATCGGCCGTTTCGAGTTCGTGCTGCAGGCCTTGCCAGCGGTCGCTGTCGCCGCTGCTCTGGGCGGCGGCCTCCTCCTGTTCCAGGCCCGCCAGCTGCTGCTGCGGGGTTTCCAGCAGCGCCACCAGCTCCATGTGGCGCTGCTGATCGGCGGCCTCGGCGGCGCGGGTGTGCGCGAGGCGTTCGCTGAGCTGCCGCAGGCGCTCCAGCTGGGGCCCGGCGGCCCGCTCGGCGGCCCCGCGCTCGGCTTCGAGGCCAGCGAGGCGTTGTTGGTGGCCCTGCAGCAGGGGTCGCAGCTGCTCCAGCTGGCGCCCCAGCTCAGCCTCCTGGCGGCGGCAGGCCACCAGGCTTTCGCCCAGTTCCAGCAGGCGCCGACGCAACGGTTCGGCCTCGTCGTGCTCGCCGCTGCTGCCGAAGCTGAGCCGGTCGCTGCGCTGCTGCAGGCTGCCGCCGGTCATGGCGCCACTGCGCTCCAGCAGCTCGCCCTCCAGGGTGACGGCGCGGCAACGCCCCAGCTCCTGACGGGCGCTGGCGAGGTCTTCGAACACGAGCGTGTCGCCGAAGACGTAGCGGAACACCTCGCCATAGACGGGCTCGTAGCGGATCAGATCCACCGCCCGCCCCACCAGCCCGCGGGGGTTGCCCCAGCTGCTGGGCGCCGCGCCGCTGCCGCCGCCGCGGATGCGGTTCAGGGGCAGGAAGGTGAGCCGGCCGGCCCGGCGGCTTTTGAGCAGCTCGATCGCCCGGGCGGCGATGCGGTCGTCGTCGACCACCACCTGGCCGAGGCGGGCCCCGGCCGCCACCTCCAGCGCCAGCCGCACCCGATCCTCCACATCCCCCAGCTGGGCGACGGGACCGTGGATGCCCTCCAGGCCGGATTCGAGCAGCAGCCTGAGCGCGCCGGTGCCCCGGCTTTCCTGCAGGGTTTCGCGGCGGCTTTCCAGGCGGGCGATGTCACGCTCCAGGCCGATCTGCTCCTGCTCCAGTCGGGCGCGGGTGCGTTGCTGCAGCGCCAAGGCCTCGGCCAGCTCCTGGGCCTGCTGCTGCTGCTCGGCCAAGGTGTGCTGCAGCGCAATGGTTTCCGTGTTCAGGCTGGCCTGGCGCTGCTGCAGCTCCTGGCCGTCGCCGCTGCCGCCTTCCAGCTCGGCGCCCAGCTCCAGCAGGCGTTCCTGCTGCTGGCGCAACCGCTCGGCCAGCTGCTGCCGCTCCGCCAGCAATGGCGCAATCGCTCTCTGCAGCTGGCTGCGCTGCTGGCTGCGCTGCTTCTGCGCCTCGAGCCAGCTGCCGGAACGCCCCGCCACCTCGCCCAGCCGGCGCCGCGAGAGGTCCACAGCCGCTTCGGCGTTCTGGCAGGCCTGCTCAGCCGCCTCCAGCTGCTGGCGATCGTCGTCGCCTGTGAGGGCGTGCTGCTGCTGCCGCAGTTCACCCTGCTGGTGGCTGAGTGCCTGGCGCTGGTGCTGAAGTTGTTCGGCCTCCTGCTGGTGCCGTTCGCCTTGACGGGCCAGTTCGCGGTTGCTGGAGTCGAGGCCGGCCAGTTCGGCCTGAACACCAAGCAGCTGGTCTTCGCCGAGCGCCTTCACCTCCGCCTGCAGAACCTCAAGCTGGCGCGCGTTTTGCTCCAGGGCCTCCTGGGCGGCAGCGATGGCCAGCCGGTCGGCGTCCTGCTGGGCGGTGAGCGCCGTCTGGCGGCGCGTCACGTCGGCGCGTTGTGCCTGGGCCTGCTCGAAGCGCAGCAGCTGCTCCTGCAGGCGGCCTTCGTGGTGCTGCTGGCGGAGATCCTGATAGAGGCGGGCCTTGGCGCAGTCGCGCTCGAGCTTCTGGCGGCTGGCCAGCAGCTCCTGCTCAACGATCCGGCAGCGCTCCTGCCGTTCCTGCACTTCATCGAGCTTGGCTCGGCTCTGCTCGATGCGGCTGTCGAACAGGGCCACGCCCGCCAGTTCGTCGATCAGGCCCCGCCGCTCGCGGGCACTCATCGACACGATGCGGGTCACATCGCCCTGCATGACCACGTTGCTGCCCTCCGGATCCACCCGCAGGCGCCGCAGCTGGGTCTGCAGTTGCTGCAGGTTGCAGGGCACACCCTCGGCGCTGTAACTGCTGCTGTAGGTGCCGCCGGGCGCCACGCGCAGGCGCCGGCTCACGGTCCATTCCCGTTGGCCTGCCTGGATCCAGGGACCCTCCGCGGGGGCTTCGAGGCCCTCTTCCGCGCCATCCGGCTGCCAGTCGCCGAGATCGAAGCGCACACTCACCACCGTTTCGGCGGCCTTGCCCTGGCGCAGTACGGCGCTGTTGATCAGATCCGGCAGGCGCTCCGCCCGCATGCCGCGGCTGGACGCCAGGCCCAGGCAAAAGAGCACCGCATCAAGGATGTTGCTCTTGCCCGAACCGTTGGGTCCGGTGACCACGGTGAAATTGGGTTCGAGGCTGATCGCCAGAGATGCGCCGAACGACTTGAAATGTTTGAACTCGACCTGATTGATGTGAACCAACAGGCCCGCGCACCGAGCAGGCCGAATCTATCGGACTCGGCCGCAACCTCAACCCCCTCCAGCGAACCAATGCTTAGCCTGGAACCAACAAGCGTCATTCCCGGGCAGCCCCATGGATCAGCACACCCCGACGCTCAGCGCTGAACGGTTCCGTGAGCGGTTCGAGGCCCTGCTGCCCACCATCCAGCAGGAATGGCCCCAGGTGGCGCGCGAAACCCTCGAAGCCACCCGTGGCAGCTTCGATGAGGTGGCCTCCCTGATCGCCGAGCACACCGGCCGCACCGTCAGTGGCGTGCGCGGCCAGCTGCTCGATCTGCTGCATGGCGCCTCCGACCAGACCCGCCAGCTGGCCGATCGCCTCGGCCCCCTCGAAGAGCAGTTGGAGAACCTGCTCGACGACCTGAACACCAGCCTGCGGCCCCGCCTTGAGAAGCCGGTACGCGAGCGCCCGTTGCTGGCTGTGAGCGTGGCGGCGGCCGTCGGGGTGGTGGTGGGTCTGCTGCTCTCCAGCGGTCGGCGCTCCGCATGAGCGGCAATAACCACCGCCGCAACGACGACGGCCCCGGCATGGGACGCGTTGCCGCGGGGCGTATCACCGCCCTGGTGGCCTCGGTGATGGACCTGCACGTGCGCATTGCCCTGCAGGAGGCCGACAAGGAAAAGCGCCGCCTGATCAGCGGCGGCCTGTTGCTTGGCGCCGGCATCAGCATGGTGATGCTGGCCGCTGTGGCCAGTCAGCTGGCGCTCGTGCTCTGGCTGCAGCTGGGGCTGGCCTGGGGCTGGATCCGCTCGGTGCTGGCCGTGATGGCGCTCGATCTGGTTCTGGCCGGAATGTTCCTGCGCATCGGCGGGCAGCTCACCAAGGGGCCCTATCTGCCCCAGACCACCGCCGGCCTGACCAAGACCACTCGGGCGATCCTGGGCCGCTGATCCACGCGCCGAGCGGTCACGCCGTGCCGTCGCGCTCAATGGAGCCCTTCAATGGAGCCGTTCAGCGGATCGTGTAGTTCAGCCAGCGGCAATCGATGCCGCCGTTGCTCACCGCAATCCGCCGGCTCGCCTTCATGCGCAGGGCGCCGGTGTGGGCAGCGTTGCCGCTCAGCAGCCACAACGACCAGCCGGAGCAGCGTTCCTTGAGCAGGCGGCCGAGATCGCTGTAGAGCGCCTCCAGATCGTCGTCAGCGCCAAGCCGCTCGCCATAGGGCGGGTTGCAGACCAGCACGCCGGGGGTTGACGGGGGTTGGAAGTCACGCACGTCCCCGGCCTGCAGCTCGATCCAGGGGGCCACACCGGCCGCGGCGGCATTGCTGCGCGCCTGCTCCAGCACGTCCCCGTCCTGCTCACGTCCCACGATCGGCGCGAGCGGGCTGCCGTCGGCCAGGCCGGTGCGGCGGCGGCCGGCGGCGGCAGCCACCGCCTGCTGCCACAACTCCGGGTCGAAGTCGGGCCAACCCTCGATCGCGAAGCGGCGGGGTTGGGGCTGGCCGCTGGCGTCCTCCAGCAGCCCCGGCACCCGCGCCAGCGCCAGGCAGGCCGCTTCGATCAGCAAGGTGCCCGAACCGCACAGCGGATCCGCCAGCGGCACGCGGCCATCCCAGCCGGTGCAGGCGATCAGGCCGGCGGCCAGGTTCTCCTTGAGCGGCGCCAGGCCCATCGCCGCCCGCCAGCCACGGCGGTGCAGGCTGCTGCCGGCGGCTTCCACGCTCAGCTGTGCCTGGCCGCCGCCCAGGTGCAGTTGCAGGCTGAGATCGGGATGCTCCAGGTCGATGCCGGAGCGCCGTCCGTGGCGCTCGCGCTGCAGATCCACCAGGGCGTTCTTCACCTGCAGTGCCGTGAAGTGGCTGTGGTTGAGGCCTGGGGCCGTGCCGGTCACATCGACGCGGAAGCTGGCGTCCGGCGGCAGCCAGCGGTCCCAGTCCGCGGCCCGTTGGATGCCGTCGTAGAGCCCATCGGCGCCCGCACAGGGAAAGGCCGCCAGGCGCCGCAGCAGGCGGAAGGGCAGACGCGCCTCCAGCAGCACGCGATAGAAGCCCGCCGGCTCGATCCGAAAGCTTGCCGCCCGCCGCAAGGGCCGCACATCGCTGGCACCGAGCTGCGCCAGCTCCTCAGCGCCCTGCTGCTCCAGGCCCTGGGGCAGCACCGCGACGGCCGCGACAGGTTCGGTCATGCCCACCGGCTTTCCCCCATGCCCTGTGCCCACACTGCTGCCACAATGACAAGGTCCGTCCTCGGGCGGACTAGGTGGCTCACACCGGTGCTTCGGACAGCGGTTCGATTCCGCTCAGCTCCATTCCCGCCTCTGCGGGCTTCCAGGGGCTGCAATGGTTTCGACGGGGTATGAGGAGGGTGACTGAAGCCTGCTCGGTAAGAGCAAACCTGTAACAGCGAACAACATCGTTCGTTTCTCTCGTCAGACCGCCCCTGTGGCTGCCTGACTCCTATAGGGAGATGGGGTAAGTCAGCCTTATCACCCAAATGACTCACGGGGGCTGGAAGGCCCCCATTTCATTGTCAGGGCAAGGGTTTTCGGGATTGGCACTTCATTGGCATTCCCGCAGCGTTGACATCGGCGGTTGGCTGGAAGATCTGGGCGGGGCCCCAAACCACCCTTTGCATCCCGTCAGCTCTGCAACGACGATGTGGTAGCTGCTCAACGTCTGCTCAGAACTGCTTAGGTTTGCTGCGGATCGTGCTGCGAGCTCCGCGAATCTCCAAGCCGCCCCAAGCAGCGGCAAGTCAACCGAATGGGCTCGCAGGAGCCTGATTGCCTGGGTAGGGACATTTGATAAAGTTTGCCAGCATTGTTCCATGCTTCACATTGTCAAGGGAGGCAAAGCAAGGATCTAGGCAAAGAAGAAGGCAATCGACAAAGGTGTCGATTCTGCTATGTGAGCACCCCTTCAAAAGCTAAAATATGCTCCATGCTCAAAGTGCCAGCGCAGTGGAGGAAATGATCCTCTTTGGAGCCAGCTTGAGCTCCTTTCTTTCTTGATCTCTTCCCTTATCTCTTTCCTTTGCTGAAGGGATCGCCCTAGCCGCCATCAGTTGAAACTGAATGAGCAACCCGGCGCGATGATGTTCACTTTCAGGCCCTTGAGAATCCTGGCCATGTCCGGCTGCGAGATCCCGGGACACATGCCACCAGGTGTGACAATCTATGCTTCCTCTGGGCATTTCTTCTGAATCTCAGCGCGTACCAGTCTTTCGTATCTGGCTGGATCGTTCCTTACGTATCTATTGTATAGCTTGGAGTTGTCGCGCATCGTGATGAAGAGCACTCCCTCTCTGTCGTTGTTTCCGGATGTGATTTGAGAGCAGTATTCATTGGCGGCAGTAAAGACTGCGGTCTGGTAGGTGGTCTTTGCTGGTGGCTCCACGGGCGTTAGGGAGGTGATAGCAAGTGCTGCCGAGGCAAGTGCGGGGATCATTCTCCTTTATCGTGATGCCCAAGGATAGATTGAAGGATCGGGATTCAGGCTTGTTCTCATGCAAATCACGGTGTTTGCCAAGGTTTTTGCCAAGACATTCGCTCGGGAGTCCGCCTGGTGATCCGGCTCCGGAACTGTCTGGGTATGCGTGGAGCTGGTCAGGGCCCCATCAGGGGGTGTGCTTGGGGCATCAGCGAATGCTTCGCCATGATCACCGACTGGTCGCGCCGGAGAGAAAAAAGCGTTGTCGACGCAAGCGTCAAGGTGTAGGGCTTGACACCCTTGGATGCTCAGGGCGGCAGACGGTGTTCACAGTGCAGCCGGCTCCAGCGCCTTTGCCGGAGCGCCTGACCCTTTTTTCATGCACCGAAAGGGCACATAGAACAGTCACGCCGTGCCTTGGCTCACTTCTGATTAACGCGGTTAGAAGTGGTGGCGGGGTATACCGTGAGGGCTCGTAGTCACGGTGACCTTGGATCTCGCAAGGGTTCGTATGCCACTCTCGGCAACATCTGTCGAGATCGTCGGACAAGTTTTTGTCCTACATTGGGGTAAGGCAATCTTACTGAGCTAGGGAAGCTCTGGGCAACAAGGCTGCAAGCGACATCTGGGCCCCCCAAATGTTTGCGGTGGCCTGTCTCGGTGCAGATCCAGTAAGAATCGGCCTGCTTTCTGCTCTTTCGAGCCATTTCCCCTGCCATTTTGGTTCGATTCTGACCCCGATGGGCACACCA
>NZ_JAGQCV010000013.1 GCF_024346375.1 Synechococcus sp. ATX 2A4
CGGAAGGACTTGGGCTTCTGCATGCCCCATTGTTTCGCTCAGATCCACTGCTGTCACTAGGATCTGGGCAGATTAATAGGCGTCTGTGGAGAGGCTGGCTGCTGACCTATGCGCGACAGGCTCCTAGAGGGATCACAACGACTAAGCACAGATCTGAAGCCCACGATGACGCTGTTCCGACCGCTGTGGTGCCTGGAGCTTTTGTTCACCCACAGAGGGCTGTGGGGTGTCTTTCAGCCAAGCGGCGGAGGTGAACCATGGGTGATGTCGTGTGACATGGGTCTTGTTCATGGCACGCGACATGGGTGGAGCCATGCCACGAGCCATGGGCCTTGCAAATCGCATGATTATCAACAAGGAGAGGGGAATGCGCTAGGAGAAGTGGTGAAACAGGAGAACGGTAGTGTCAGTGGATCAATGATGAACTGAAGAACAATAGGGCTTGAGTGGAGGTGTTCATTTTGTTACGCCTGATCGTCACCTTTATCTGGCAAGCCACAGTGCAGACCATGAAGATGATCACACCTCAGCGCCATGGAATGATGGACGAATCGCGGCAGGACTCGAGCGATGACATCGAGACTCTCAATCGGATCCTACAACTCACCAGCCTCAGAGATTGGTGCATGGAGCGCCTATCTGTGTTGTCGCTGAGATCTGACATGGAAGATGCCCGCTGTTTGACCAGCGAGCATCTGGAGATGTTGGTAGAAACCAACGCGTGGAAAACCCTTTGGGTTCATTCCTGCTGGAAAACCCGAGACTAGGAGGCAGAGATCAGAACATTCCCGGTGCTTCTTTTCTCAGTTGCTTCACCCACTGCACAAGCCGATCATCGGTGAGATCGGGCTCACTATCTTCATCGAGAGCAAGGCCGCAGAACATTCCGTCAACAACACTCTTAGATTCGGAGAAGTTGTAGCCATCGGGTGACACCTTACCGACCAGTGATGCTCCTGCTTGAATGAACGCCGTGTAGAGCTCTTCCATGGCATCACAGAAATAGTCTGAGTAAGAGGAAGAATCACCCAACCCAACGATGGCCACGGATCGTCCGGTCAGTTGTAAGTCAGGAATGGCTTCCACGTGGCTGTCCCACGCGGTACCGGAACGCATGGAGTCGGCTCCGGTGTTCCAGGTGGGTACACAGCAAATCAAATCACCAGGTTCTTCCAGCTGCTCGGTGGCATCGAGATCACCCACATCCTCAACATTGGCGGTGGATCCGATCAGTTCAGCCAGGCGAGTGGCAACGTCCTCCGTTTTTCCGGTGGTGGTGGCAAAGAGAATGCGAACGGGCATTGTGCTGAATCAGAACGTTGATGTTCTAATCACGAACAACCCCGTAGCACTCCCATGGCATGACATCGACGCGTGACTTTCCCAACATCAAGCCCGCATCAATCGATTCAGGGCCGCCGGTCATCAAACGTACCTTGATCCTGTTGCCTCCTGTCCTATGACCAACACCCTCAGCTTCGCCGCCATCTCTGCCTGGCCTGCGTGTGGATTCACATTGCAGCACAACAACACGCCAGCCCCACATATACCAACGCTGCTGGGGAAGATCCGCCAGCAGCAGCCGATTCATAGGCTCTGCCATGATCATCCCGATCTCACCAATGAGCAGCTTTCTCTGGTGCAACGCATCCAAGCCCAGGACACCGAGCTGAGCCAGATGTACCACACCCTGCAGGTGGCTGAGGCCTTTAAGGCTGAGCTTGAGCGGGAACTCATTCACTCCCTCTGCGGATCGCAGCCACTCTGAGCCAGTGGTTGCACGCAGCACAAAGCCCTGGTCTTTCGGCCAGGGCCCATTGTAAACCAGGGAGCGCTTTAAGCGAGAGCAAAGTGGTGATTGACTCCACCCCGTTGTTCAGGCAGGCTCCATCATTTGAAGTGCCTTGCTCACCCGGCGGAAATCAAAGCCGAGCGACCGAAGGGCGTGCCAAAGATGGCCCTGCAGGAAGAAAAAGGCGAGGAAGAAGTGTGCATTCGCAAGCCAGGCACGGGCAGTATGGACGCCCAATGGCAACTCCACACTGTCGGCGAAATAGGGAGAGAACGAGAATTTCATCGTAAGTGCCGGCCCGAAGAACTCCACCGGATAGACGGTGGTATTGGAGGCGCACCAGATGCTGGCCACAAAACCCATGAGAGCAACGGCACCGACCGAGTAGGACAGGATGGATTCCGCTGAAAAGACAAGCAGCTTGCGGGCGAAAGCGAATGGAGGCACCAGAATGTGCCACACACCACCGATGGTGAGCATGAAGGCGATCACCACGTGGCCGCCGATCACATCCTCCAGGCTGGAGATAGAGAGGAAGCTGGTTTGATAAGCCCAGATCGTTGCCAGATCCACGTGTGGCTGCACCGCACGCACAGCTTGCAAAGCAGGGTCGTAAATGCCCACCCGCTGCGCAAATTCAACGAAGGCAATGGCGCCTAGGCCGAGGAAGGTCAAGTGATGGCCCAGGATCACCCCAAGCTTGGCGGGGTCATCCCAGCTGAAGTTGAAGCGCTTCGCACCTCCCTGCGTGGTGGAGAGGTCAGTGGGCGATCGGAACAGATGCCACATTCCCCCGGCTGCCAATACGGCAGCGCTCACCAGATGGAAGGCCGCGATGGCGATGATCGGCTCCGCGTGGGTGATCACCCCACCATCACCCACACCAAGACCGAGGCGCGCCAGGTTGGGCAGAAGTATCAGACCCTGCTCGCCCATCGGTTGGGCAGCGTTGTAGCGGCTCAGCTCATAGATGGTGAAGGAGCCTGCCCAGAACATGATCAAGCCGGCATGGGCGGCGTGCGCTGAAATGAAGGTTCCAGCTTCATTGGTCACCAGTGAATTTCCCGCCCACCAGTCATAGTTGACTTTTGGGTTTCCATAAGATTGCATCAAGCTTGCGCGAGGCAAGGTCAATGTACGTTGATCACGGCATCATTGATGCGAGATTGACGACACCTACGCAGGTGAATGCGCACGGAAGTTTGTATCAATGCACCATTCATTCTGTGCCCTTTCCAACGGCGCCCCGTGAGCGGTTGGCCGCGCGCTTCACGCTGGCGAGGGCGGTGCCATCCAGAAATTGTTGATCTAACAGCAGCAAGGCAGCGGAGTTATCGCCTGCCAAGCGCAGGCGCTGAAGCACAAAGCGGGCCTCTGCCTCTTCTTGAATCTGCTCCTCGACAAACCAATCCAACATGGCGGAAGCGCTTCGTTCTCCGTCCGCCTCAGCCAAGGTGTAAAGGCGGTTGATGGAGGCGGTAACTGCTTTCTCCATCACCAAGACCTGATCGAACAGTGCCTGGGTGGAATCCCAGGCGCGCTGCGGTGACTGAATCGTGGGCAGGATCACCTGTTCATCACAATCGAGCAGATAGTCGATCATGCGGGAGGCGTGGCCTCGCTCTTCATTGCTCTTGTTGAGCATGTATTCGGAGAATCCGGCCAGATCTTTCTCCCGCAGCCAGATCGACATCGAAAGGTAGCTGTGGCTGGCATGAAACTCAGCCTCCAGATGCGTATTGATCGCTTGCGTCAACTCTTTCAAGTGGCACCCTGCTGTGTTTAGCCGTAATGATCTAGCAACTCAGGGGCGTTGCGCAGCAAAGCGTTCACAGGTTGTCGTGGCTGCCCAGGGTGATGTGGGTGATTGCTCACGGCTGCCGCTTGGAGCATCGATCACCACCACTGGTAACTTTCATCGCCATGAGCGCCTGGTGATTTGGAGAGAATTCAGAGACCAGATTCTGCAGGTTGCAATCTGCAGGCCACGATCTGCCAGACACGATTTCCAGGCCCAAAATTGCAGGCCAAAGACTGCAGTGTCAACTTGCAGGCCAACGACTGAATTGTCAACTTGCAGGCCACGGTCTGCAGTCCACGACTTGTTGGCCTAGGTCTGCATGCAGGCTAAGGTCTGCACAGCTGATTCTGCAATCCATGAGCCTCATCGGGTCACACTGAGTTCCACACTCGCTTTCACGTTGAAGTCAACACTCACGTTCCCACTGAATTCCCCATGGCCAACGAACCCCACGGTGATCTTCCCAGCCTGCCTGTGGAGGAGCGCACCAAGAAGCGCACCGATGAACTCCATGATCTTCAGCAGTGGTGCTTGCAACGAATTGCTCAGCTGGAGCGGCAGAGCGATACCGAGGCGGCCCGTTGCCTGAAACGGGAGCACCTTGAATTGCTGATGAAGGCTGACAGCCACCGCACCCTGTGGATGCGCATCGACTATGACCCAGAAGGTTGACCTGCGGGTGGTTTGCCATCCGCCGAGTCTGTGGTGCCATCGGCGACAGGAAATGGCGCCGAACGAGACACCCACCCCGCCCGATTCATTCCACACTCCTGGCGGAGACGGACTCCCTCACCTGGTGGGCTGGGGGAGTTTTTTTTCAGGTTGTAACCAGCGTGGGTTGAAGGCTGGAATCGGCGGGGAACGTTTTTAACACAGCCGTTGGCCGCAGGTGCAATCCACAATGCTGGCCGATCTGCAGCGGCAGGTCCATGGGCCGTCTGACCCGCAGCCGCACATCCCCCTGCTCCACCTGATAGAGCCAGGTACGGCCCAGAAACTCGCGGCCCATCACCTTGGCGGCGCCGGAATCGTCGGCGTCGATCTCAATGTCGTCGGGGCTGACCAGCACCTCCAGGGATGCTTCCGGATCGCGCTGGCGCGGGGGGGAAGACGGGCTGAGCGTCGGCACCGGCCCCAGCAATGTGTGTAGATCTGATCCCTGCCACCAGGCAGGCAGCACGTTTCCCTGCAACACGAACCGCCCAACGAAGGAGGTGGCAGGTTGATGGACCAGCTGCTGTGGACTGGCGCATTGGTGCAGCCGTCCGTCATGCAGAACGGCCACCCGATCACAGATCGCCAGCGCCTCTTCGGGGTCGTGGGTGACGAGCAGGCCACTGGTGCCGCACTGCGCCAGCACGGTGGGCAGCTCACTGCGCAGCCGCAGCCTTACTTCCACATCAAGGTTGGAGAAGGGCTCATCAAGCAGCACCACCGCCGGTTCCGGTGCCAGAGCGCGTGCCAAGGCAAGCCGTTGGCGCTGGCCCCCGGAGAGTTCATGCGGGTAGCGCTCCGCCAGCTCGCTCAGGCCCAGCAGATTCAGCAGCCAGGCGGCGCGAGCGCTGTTCTGGCGGTGCTTCAGGCCGAAACAGACATTGCTCCAGGCCGTGAGGTGGGGAAAAAGGGCGTAATCCTGGAACACCATGCCCACACCGCGGCGCTCAGGAGCAAGGCAGTGGGTGGGTCCGGCCACCTCGCGTCCGGCCAGGTGGATCACCCCTCGCTCCGGCCAGTCAAAGCCCGCGATCAGGCGCAGCAGTGTGGTTTTGCCGCACCCGGAAGGGCCCAGCAAACCCACCAGCTCCCCGTGTTCAAGCCGCAGATCAATGCCTTGGAGGGTCCATTCTGATCCGCCTGAGCGACCGGGAAAGCGGTGCCAAAGACCCTGTAGCTCGATCGCGTGCAGACAATCAGCACCGGAAGGCATACCGCCATCCGGTCCAAGGGGCTGGAGCATGTAAAAGACCTAAAGGAGGAGATGCTTGACTGACGAACAAAGCGCAGTCCAGACAAGCGAGGAAGGGATTACGACCGGCCGCAACGGCAGCAACCGCCTTTCCAGTTCGAACACTTCGAGCGTTTGCAGCTTTTCTTTTTGGAAACACGGATGCGATCGCGGCGCTGCGCCATCACTGTGATTTGCTCGGGGATTGCGGCCAGGACGGCCATGGGATGGAAAGTTGCTCCTTGCATATTAGGTGGCGGTGACGATGGAAGCCTCAGCATCAGCACCTTCAACATGTGACAAATCGAACACGGGGCGGTGCCGGATCATGCGGCTGAACTGTTCGACCTGCGGGCTCCCTAAACTGAGCGCACACCTCACGGTTTTCGCACATGGTTCTCGGCACGCAGCACGCCACCGGCACCCTCCAAAGCGGCGGGCGGCCCGTGGCCCAGCCCATGCAGGAAACGCTGCTTGAGGCTCTCCAGCAGCATCTGGCCATGGAGTTGAATGCCAGCTCCGCCTATTGGGCCCTGGCCGTTTGGTTCGCCGAGCGCGAGTTGCGTGGCTTTTCACGCACCTTCAAGGAGGAATCGGATCAGGAGCGCAACCATGCTGGCCTGTTTGCGGACTACTTGATCGTGCGGGGACAACCAGTGGCCCTTGGCAGCATCAATGCGCCAAAGCAAGTGTGGAACGACATCGAAGACATTCTCAGCTCCGTCTTTCAGATGGAGGTGGATGTGACCACTTCGCTGAACCAGCTCTATGCATTGGCTGAGCAATCTGGCGATGTGCGCACCACAGTGTTTCTCGACCCGTTGATTGACAATCAAACGGCTTCTGAAGATGAGGCGGCCCACCGTCTTGGTCGCTGGCGTCTGTGTGGCGGCGAACCGGCGGCGCTGCTGATCCTGGATGCCGAACTGGCCGGCGGCAAGGCAGGTCCCGCCAAGTTGGCGGACTGACATCCCGCCACAACCAGGCCAGGAGTGATCAGGCCAGGCTGTGGCGACGGCAAAGCTCCACCAGGAAGGCGACCCCGAACGGATCAAGGCCTGGCGTGCTGCGCAAGGCCAGGCCAACGGCATGGACTTCGGCCTGGCGAACGGCCATCCTCTCCAACTCCCGTTGCAGCCTGCGAATCAAGCCGGCATCACGGCAGCGCGGCAGTTGGGCATGGATCTGGCTGCGTCGGCTCAGCACCTTGCCCATCTCACGGCAAAGGCTGCCCAGCAGGCTGTCTGCGGAGTGGGGGTGAGAGGGGGTTGAACGGCAGGCCTCCTGTGTGGAGGGAGGCGGCAAAAAGGGAGAAAACACCACGATCGCGGCTCCGTTCAGGCGGCCGCCAGCGGGGCGGACTCCACCAGAGAGGGCGCCAGGCGCATGCCGCTTTGGCCGCTGGGGGCTTCGAGCAACTCCGCCTGCCGGATCCGCGAGATCAGCCGGGTGGTGGTCACGCGGGTGGTGCCGATCAGTTCACCGATGCGTTCGTGGGTCAGGCGGAAGGGCAGGTCGCACCAGGGACCGCAGCGGCGCCCCAGCCGGCGCACCAGCAGACCGAACAGGGCATGCAGGCGCTGCTCAGCGCTGCCCAGGTGCCGGATGCGCAGCAGTTGCAGGGTCCATTCGTTCACTGGGTCGAAACCATCGCTTGTGCCCGCTTCGCCATCACTGCGGAAACAGAGGGGCGTGAGCGCCTCCACGCAGACCCCTTCACTGCAGAGCCGGTCGGTGCGCAGCTGATCGCCCGGCTGGAGAAAGGCGAGGGTCATGCCCTCGGTTTCCTCGCAGGGGCAGTACACGCGGGCGATGCCTTCGAGCACCTCGATGCAGCTGCCGCTGGGGCGGTGCAGGGGGTCGAGCAGCACGGTCTGACCGATGGGCATACGCACGGCGGCCGCGGGCAGATCGGGCAGGAAGCGGAAACTCACGGACGCGACTTATTGAGAATGACTCGCACTCTAAACAGCAATCTCGCCTTTTTGCAAGTGGTTCTCAATAGCAACTGGTAATTGCAAGGCCGGGCACCGGACCGGACATCGATGTTTCGCGTTGGGTCTCTCTTGGAGACGATCTCATGCCGGGCAGAGGCGGGCTTTCCACAACGCGTTCGTACCGATGAGAGAGGGCATGGGCCCTGGCGGTATTGGCCTTGGCCACGACGTCTGGTGTCATTTGGGCCTGTTGGCTGTGGCGCCAGTGCTGGCGTCGGCGCGGAGTCGCCCCAACCTGAGGCCATTCCCGCCCCATTCCCCATGCTTCGCATCCGCGGTGACCGTGCCTCCCTGCTGGCCGCGCTGGCCACCAACTGGGCCCATCAACAGCTGGGCCTCAGCGCCTCTGTGATGGGCTTTTCCGGTGTGCTGCGCTCTGCGGAGTCAGATGACACCCCGAAAGCAACCGTTGTGGTGCCGCTCAGCGGGGCGCAGCAGCGGCACAACGGGGACACAGCGCCCGCACAGTAAGCACACACTCCATCAACCTGAAGCCATGGGTGGTGGCCGCTGCTTCGCCAGCCGCCATCACCTGGGTGCTGTCGAATTCCTCGGTGCGGCCGCAGTTCACGCACACGAGGTGGTGGTGATCGCGGTGGCTGTCGCTGGCCAGCTCAAAGCGGCGTCCCCCCTCGGGCAGCTCCAGCTCTCGCAGCAGCTCCAGGGCGCTCAGCAGGCGCAGCGTGCGATAAACAGTGGCCAGGGACACCCGCGTCTGCTCGCCCAGCAGCCGTTGGTGCACCTCCTCGGCGCTCAGGTGGCTTCCCTCACCAATCCGGCGGAACAGGTCGAGCACCCGTTGACGCTGGGGCGTCAGCCGCTGCCCGCGGCCATGAAGGCTGTTGCGCAGGCCCTCGGGAACCTGGGTCGCCGGAACCTGGGTCGCCGTCCCTGCTCCAGCGGTTGAACGGGTTGGCACAGGGAGGGAGCTGGGCTTCTCAACAATAGATGCTGTTGCGAATACCCGACGCATCATCCTGTTGTTTTGAGTGTTCAGGGGTCACCGGGTCTGGGCCGGTTCGGGCGACGCGGATGTCTCGCCGGCAACCCGGCTTGGTGCCGATCAGGCGCGTTCGCAGGCCAGGCGTTCATCCAGGCGGGCCGTGAGAGCACCCAGCAGGTCGGCCACGGTGACCAACACGCGGTAGCTGAGCGCCACGGCCAGCAGCGGCGCCTCCGGCACCTGGGTGCCCAGCCGCAGGACCAGCACGGCTTCAAACACCCCCAGCCCGCCGGGGGCACCCGGCACCACCAGTCCGGCCGTCCAGGCCAGGGCGAATCCGGCCAGCCAGAGCGGCCAGCTGAGTGCCAGCTGTTGATCGAAGGCCATCACGGCGCAGGCGAAGCCCGCGAAGCGCAGCAACACGAACGGGAACTGGGCCAGCAGGGGCAGCAGTGGGTAGCTGGGCAGTGCCACCGGCGGCAGCGTGCTGGTGCCGTCTTCGAGCGACAGCTGACGCGCCCGTTGCCGTTGCAGCCGGCCCAGCAGCCGATTCGACCAGCGCGGCGACAGCCCGATCAATGGCAGCGGCGCCAGCAGGGCCAGCCCGTCCTGCCAGCCGCCGAGCGGCACCAGCGCCAGGGCGGCACTCGCCGCCAGCAACGGATCCAGGAGCACGGCCATCAACGCCAGCGCCGTGCCCACCGGCGCGCGGCTCGCCAGCGGATGGGGCTCCTGTGGGGTGGGCAGATCAGTGGCCGGCTCTGGCGGCCCCGTTCGCAGCGACTGCACGCGGGAGGCCAGATGCCAGAACCCGCCGGGCAGGTATTTGAGCAGGTTGCTGCGCAGGTAGAGCCGCACGCAGGTGTCCCAGCGGGGCCGTGCCCCCAGCCAGTGCAGGCCCACGCTCCACGCCAGCCCGTTCACCACCAGGCTCAGCAGGCTCACCCCCGTGCCGATCACCAGCCACAGCCAGCCCTGTGCATCCAGCCGCAGCGCCAGCAATTGCGGCGCATTGGCCAGCAGGGCGGCGAACAGAAAGCCGAAGCTCAGCAGGCTCGCCCACAGCCGCACGCCGCCGGGGAGGGACGTCAGCAGGTGGCGCAGGTTGGGCATCAGTCCTGGTCCCGTCTCGCCGCCGCATTGTGATCGGCCAGGGCGGCCGGATCGGCGAGCGCCTGCTGCACCACCACGCGCACCTCCCGCAGGCTGAGCTGTTCACGCCGTGCCAGGGCAATCAGGTCGTCGTGCTCCGCCTTGAGTTGCCGCTGGCCATCCGGCAGCAGTGACACCTTCACCCGCACCGGCCCCCAGGGGGTGTCCACCTGGGCCTGGTGGCGGGGCAGGCACCAACGTTGCTGCAGCTGTTGCCGCACCCCGAGGCTGGTGCCGTGCCGCCACCAGATCGCCCGCAGCGCCGGCGCTGCCTGCGGGCGTGCCACCACGCTGAGCAGCACGCCGCTGCGTCCCTTCTTCATCAGCGCCGACTGGCTGAACACCTCCAGGGCGCCGGCCCGGCGCAGTTCGTCGGCCAGGAAGGCCAGGTCCTCGGCGCTGGCGTCATCGATCTGCGCCTGTTGCACCACCACCGTCTCCAGCAGCGCGTCCCCGGCGTTCGGGGGGGCACTGGCTTCGCCCAGCCAGAGCCGCAGCAGGTTGGGGCGATCGAGCACGCGGTGTCCCAGGCCGATGCCCACGGCGCGCGGCACCATCGGCGGCTGGGCGCCGAAGCCAGCGGCCCATTCACTCAGCAGCGCCATCCCGGTCGGGGTGGTGAGCTCTCCGGCCGGCAGGTCAGCGGCTCCGGCCAGGGGCACACGCCTCGCACGGGCCAGCTCCAGCACCGCCGGTGCCGGCAACGGCAGCAGGCCATGGGCGGTGCGCACGGTGCCGTGGCCAGCTGGCGGCGGCGCACAGATCAGCGGCTCCACCTGGAAGTGCAGCAGCCCGGCGCAAACGCCCACCACATCCACCAAGGCATCAACTGCCCCCACCTCATGAAAATGCACCTGCTCAGGGGCATGGCCATGCACCTGGCCCTCGGCCTCGGCCAGGCGCGTGAACACGCCCAGCACCCGCTGCTTCAGGGCCGGTTCCATTGGCGCTGCGCCGATCTGCTCGCGCAACTCGAGCCAGCGGCGGTGCGGTGGGTGCGGCTCCAGGCCCTCCACCGACACGCGAATGCCGCGCTGGCCGCTGCTGCGGGCCTCGGTGACGGCCAGCCGGTAGGCGCCCGCCAACCCAAGTTGCGCCAGGGGGCCGTCCACCACGGGGCGGGGCAGGCCCAGATCGAAGAGGGCGGCCAGCAGCATGTCGCCCGCCACCCCGGTCGGACAATCCAGAAAGGCCAGGGCCATGGCGGTTAGACGGGGGTGGAAGCCTGCCGCCGCTCCGTGCGGCGCAGCAGCCGCGGTGCGGCCGCCACCAGGGCCTCGGCGCGGCCTTCCAGATCGCTCTGCCGCGCCCGCAGCAGCTGTTCCACCTCGCGACGGGCGCGGCGCTGCTCCAACTGGGCGGTGGCCACATCAAAGCCGGAGAGGCCCCAGAGGCGGCCGAGCAGGGCCTTGTCGTCGGCACCGCCGCGGGAATTGCCATAAAGGAGCTGCTCGGCCACCATGCCCGCCTGCAACACCCGGCTCCAGCGGCGCAGCTCCTCGGCTGGCAATTTTGCATGGGCCGGCAGTTCGAATTCGGTGCTGCCGTTGGCGCTCAGCCCTTGCCTCAGGCAGGCGAGGCTGCCCACCAGCACGCGCCTCACCGGCAGCTGGTCGTGGTCGGCGGCGAGGGCATGGCCCGCCTCGTGCAGCGCGATCCTGCGCAGACGGGAGGCACCGCCCGGCAGCGCTTCAGCCAGCAGGTGGCCGCCGCGCCCTCCGTAACGCCATGCATCAAGGCTGAGCGCCGTGAGGGCGCCGCCGGCCGCCAGGGCGATGATCCAGGGCGAGAGGCCCAGCACCGGGCCGATCACCGCCAGCAGGGTGATCGCCATCACGGCGATGCCGGCGTTGAGCGCGGCGGTGGAGCCATCACCCGCAGGCGTTGCGGGACCCGGCGCAGCCATGGCCTCAGGCCCCCGGGCGGCGGATGGCGGTGCGTTGGGGGTCGCGGGCGGGGGTGCCTGGCGCCGTTCCGGTCGACGGCGCACCGGCGGCGCTCGATCCCACCGGCGCCCCGGCACGGCGCCCGCCGCTGCGTGGCGCGCCACGACCAGCGCCATCGCGACCGGTGCCACGCGTTTTGCCGCCGCGGGTGCCCCGTTGGGCCACTGGGCCGATCACCTCAAAGGACTCCACCCGCAGCGCCTGGCCATCGCGCCTCAGTTGCAAGGCCACGAAGTGACGCAGGTGCTCCAGCGGGATCTCGCCGCGCAGTTGCAGCTTGAACGGCTGCGGGCGGACTTCCTCACCACGGGCCTGCTGGCGCACCTTCACCACCAGTTCGCCGCTCTCCGGCCGGGTGAACACCAGCTCACCGCGCACCGAAAAATAGCCATCCCCTTCCGGCAGCTCGTCGGTGGCGGGTTCGGCGGGGGAGTCTGCATCGGCCGCCTCTGCTTCGGCCGCCAGCAGCGTGCTCGGTTCCCACACGCCCACGATCTGGAGGTGCAGGGTGCCCGTATCGCGGCAGCGGGGATACACCACCCACAAATGGGGCTTGTCGGGATCGAGGCGCCGCCGCACCAGGCTCAGCACCCTGCCCAGCAGCACCGCTTCCAGCTCGGTGCCGTCGTCGGTGCGGATCAGCCCGCGGGTGTCGTGCTCCGGATCCGTGGCGACGTACCGGCCCTGCACCACGCCGATGGCCCGGTACTGCATCGGCTCGGTGACCGGAGAAATCGGATGGAGGCGCATTGGAGCGGGCGCTGGCAAATGGGGCTGACGGGGATCAGAGCAGGAAAAACCCCACATTGATCAAGGTGGTGGTGGCGTGAACAGGGGATGACCCTCCGACACGCGCTCCAGATTGGAATCTAGCTGTGCCTTCAGGCGGCAGACTTGACGCAGCTATCGCTGCACATGTCGCCCCGTTCGTCTGTCGGCCCAGCCCTCTCCCGGCGCTCCGGCCTGGTGGCGGCCTTTGGGGTGGCCCTGCTGGTGCTGGCCTCGCTCACGGGTGGCTGGTGGCTCGGCCGGCACAGTCCCAGCACCAGCGCCGAACTTCAATCGCGGCAGGTGTTGCAACAGGAGATGCTGCGGCTGCGGCAGCAACAGGCCGATGGCAAGGCCAGCGATGTGGAGCAGCGACGGCTGCTGCAGTTGCTGCTCGCCCTCGACCAACCGGCGGAGGCCACCCAGTTGCTGGAGGCCATGGCGGACCAGCAACCGGATCGTTGGTCGTTGCGGCTGCTGCTGGCGGAGCTGCGCCGCGACCAGAACGATCGAGCCGGCGCCGAACGGGAGGTGCGCCAGTTGCTCAACCTCAAGCCCGACCGCATTGAGGCGCTGCAGCTGATGGCGCTGCTGCTGCTGGAACAGGGGCGTGGTGCCCAGGCCCAGAGCTTGCTGACCGCCGCCTATGTGGCAGCCACCAAGCCCCAGCTCAAGCCCCAGGCCCTGCCGATCGCCCTGATCCTCGCCGACCTGATGCAGCAGCGCGGCCAGCTGGAGCAGGCCGATGGCCTCTACCGCGGTCTTGCCGCCAGCTTCCCTGGCGATGTGCGGCCCGTGCTGGCCCGCGCCCTGCTCAACCAGCAACAAGGGAACAGCAAACTGGCGTTGGAGCTGATCGCCAAGGCAAGGTCAATGAAACCCGAGCAGTGGGATGCCCGGGTGGATCAGGTGGCCGCCAGCTGGGGCCTGAGGCCCTTACAGCGCCCAACGAAGGGAACAGACACAAAGAACCCGGCCCCGACCACGGAGATGCCGACGGCCGGGAATCAGGTGCCTACGGCCCCTTCACTCCCGCAGAACCCGGCGTCGGCTGCGCCTCCATCTCCCTGAGCGCGCGGTCGACGGCATCACCCGGCTTGGTGGCGTTGTCCATGGCGCTGCCGCGGCGCAGCTGGTTCATCAGCTCCATCGGGTTGGCAGCATCAAGCACGTTCTTGGGCCTTTCACCGGGACCATCGAACACGTTCTGCGGCCTGGTGGAAGGGGCATAGGGGTTCTCGGCACGGGCCGGCGCTGACGCCAGCGGCAGAACGAGCACGGCGAGGGCCGCAAGGGCCACGGGGCGGACCATGACGGGTGACCGGAGGAAACGGGACGTGGGTCAATGCTAGGGGTCTTCGGCTGCCGCTTCCGCCCATGCGCATCGCCACCTGGAATGTGAACTCCATCCGGATGCGACTGGAGCAGGTGACCAACTGGCTACGGCGGGAGCGGCCCGATGTGCTGTGCCTGCAGGAAACCAAGGTGGAGGACAGCACATTCCCCGCCGCTGCCTTCACCGCCCTGGGCTACGCGGTGGCGATCAGCGGCCAGAAGGCCTACAACGGCGTGGCGATTCTGAGCCTGTTGCCGCTCGAGCAGGTGAACATCGGCTTCAGCGCCCTCTTGCCCGACGATCCGGAAGCCGGGGCCCTGGACGAGCAGAAGCGCGTGATCAGCGCCCTGGTGGACGGCGTGCGGATCCTCAACCTGTACGTGCCGAATGGCTCAGGGCTGACGTCGGAGAAATACGCATACAAGCTGGCCTGGCTCAGCGGCCTGCGCCGTTACCTGGAGGCCCAGGAGCAGGAAGGAGATCCGCTCTGCATGGTGGGTGACTTCAACATCGCCCGTGACGACCGCGACATCCACGATCCCGGGCGCCTCAGCGGCGGCATCATGGCCAGCGCGGCGGAGCGCGACGCGCTCACGGCGGCATTGGGGGAGCGGCTGGTGGATGTGTTCCGCGTGTTCGAGCCCGATAGCGGCCACTGGAGCTGGTGGGACTACCGAAGCGGCGCCTGGGACCGTGACCGGGGCTGGCGCATCGATCACATCTATCTGAGTGGCGAGCTGCTGGCCTGCTCCACCGGCTGCGTGATCGACAAAGGGGAGCGGGGCCATGAGCAGCCCAGCGACCATGCGCCGGTGGTGGTGAATCTGGAGCTGGAGGAAGAAGGCGACGACGAATGTGACGAAGGAGAGGACGACGAGGACAGCTGAGCGGATCTGGCCCCGACGGGAAGCGCAACACCTGCGGGCTGGCAATCCGTGGTGCGGTGTTCAGCGTTGTGCTGGTCAGCAGCTCTGAACGGATGAGCCGAGCTGATCCGCCGCTGATGATCACTTCGCCCCTGAGTCCCGCTGGTCTGCGGCGCGAATGGGGCCGCCAGGAGTGGGGAAGTTGACAGCCTCTTCTCAGGCGATGGGGCAAAAGGTTCTCAAGTTTTCAGGAACGCCTTACGATCACCGCCACCTGCCCGCCATCGATGCTCTCTCGCCTGCTCCCTCTGCTGGCAGCGCCGCTGCTGATCGGTTCAGCAGGCGGGGTCATCGCCGCGCCCACCTGCTAGTTTCTGCAACCGATCGGCGGCACGGGCAGCCCGATCGTGGCCAAATCGGTAGGGGCGGGCCGGCTCTTGGGCCAAACCAACTGGAACACCGATTTCATCGTTGACCAGCCCTACACCAGCTTCAAGTTCTTCTTCACCGCCAACTCCTCCGACGCCAACGCCGCCTACCCCGTGGCGGCGTTCATGAAGTTCAGCGATGGCTCCAACCTGCAGGTGGTGAATGAAACGATGAATCCGCCGATCGGGCGTGGCCGCATGTTCGGTCCGTTCCCGGCCATTCCCGGCAAGCAGGCCAGCCAGATGAATTTCAAGGTGGGTGCCAGCAACGATCCTGGCGCGCTTGGCTTCAGCTATCGCATCTCCGTTCAGGGTTGTAAGTGATCTGCGCCTGCAGCCGTTGTCTGCTCAGGGGCATGGCCTGAGCATGGCCTCGGCGGGAGATTGCACTCAACGCTGGGCATAGGGGCGCCAGCCGCCTGTGCGCCCATGATCAGATCTTGAACAGGGCGTCGTAGCGGTGGTATTCCGGCTTGCGCAGGCCCTCCACGGCCAGCATCCGGCGCAGCTCCATGATTTCAACCCGCTGCGCCAGTATCACGCCGCGGGCAAATCGCCGGATTGTGGGATTGGTGCTTTTGACCAGGGCGTCGTGGGCCATCACCAGCGCGCCGCCGTGGTGCTCGAGCATGCCCTCAAGGAACCACACCACCCGGTTCGCCGGCGTGGGAAGGGCGCCCATCATGCGCATGCCGTCGATCTGAGCCTTGCTCATGCGCGTGAGGCCAGTGAGGCTGTTGGGATCGCCGCCGCTGGCCAACGCCACGGGATAGACGGGTGCCTGGGGAAACCAGGCCCTGCGCCAGAGACCCATCGCCCGGATCTCGCTGGCCTGCTCGCGCCAGATCGTCTTGCCCAGTGCCCCGACACCCGGCTGGCCGATGCCGAAGACGATTTCGCTCATGCGCAGCGCACCGGTGTGGTGCTGCACCATGCCGTCGATGAAGCGCAGGTCATAGGTGGCGCCGGCGGGACCCACATCGTGGGCGTGACCAGCGTGGGCGTCATGGCCGGAATGGCCGGGGTTGCCAGGCTTCTGGCTGCCGTGATCATGGCCGCCGTGCTCATGGCCGCCATGATTGTGGGAGCCATGATGCGGGCCGCCATGATTCGCCCCGGGGGGACTCTGGGCCAGGCCGGGGAGCGCCAGCGTGAGAGCGGTGGCGAGGCCGAACAGGGCGGCGGGAACAGAGGAGGCGCGCATGACGTCGGGCAGGGGTGCACGTACCGTATGGTCTCCCCTCAACGGGAGAGTCAAGCCGAATGGAGCTGCTCCCCTGCGCTGCGTTGATCCATGCACGCGGTGGCCTGGGCCTCATCCCCTCAGCAGCATCCACAGCCCCATCGCCACCATGGCGACGTTTTCAAGCACGCTCACCAGCCCCAGCGGGGTGCGGCTGTTGCCGCCCACGCAGGCGCAGTCGAGATCGAGCTTGTCGACGTAGACGGCTTTGACCACGGATACCCCTCCTTCCAGGCCCATGGCGAGCGCCAGCAGGGCGATCGGTGCGGCCTGAAGGCGAGCCAACAGGGCCAGGCCCAGCAGCAACTCGAGGTACGGGAACACGCTGGCGTAGCCCGCCAGCCACTGGCTCAGCAGGTTGTAGCGGCGAAAGGAGCGAATGAACGCCGGTGGATCCAGCAGCTTCAGGCAGGCCAACAACACCAACGCCATGCCCATGAAGCCCTGCGGGCCGCTGCCAAGCGCCAGCGTGATCAGGGCTGCGGTGGCAAACACGGTGATCACCGGCCGGTAGCTGCGTCCCCCTGGCAAGCGCGCTTTGACCCCGAGCCGGCGGGCCAGGTCGGTGTAGCCGCCGATGTGTTCGCCAGCGGCGAACACCTGGGGGGTCGTGCTCACGCCATGGGCCGCCTTGAAGCGCTCCACCTCCAGCTGACTGAGCAGCAGTTGGTCGTCGAAGGGAATCCCCTGCTCCTGCAGCAGCGCCACCGCCAGCTCCCCATAGGGGCAGACGCGACCGGTGATGGCCATGCGATGCAGTCGCACGGGCGGCGGCAGACGGGGAGGGGTCATGGCGTTGCGTCAGCGACCCTCACCGTATGGTCTCCACTCAACTGGAGAGTCAAGACTGGCCGGTGGGTCTGCCCTGTGAAGCGCAGCGCAAGCGGGTGGGGTCAGCCCATCGCCTGCCGTAGCGCGAACAATCCGAACGCCAGAAACAAGCCGCCACTGAGGCGGTAAAGCAGTTGCTCGCTGATCTTCTGGCCGATCCACTTACCGGCTCCCACCGCCAGCCCGGTGACCAGCGCATGGCCACCGAGGGTTCCCGCCAGCAGCGCGCAAAAGGGAAAGGAGGGCGCCGTGGCCAGAAAGATGGTGGCGAACTGGGTGCGATCACCCAGCTCTGCGATGAACACCAGCGCGAAGGATTCCCAGATCACCGCCAGGGGCGTGGTGATCCGTTGGTGGCGCTCGGCCGCCTCGACCGCCTCTTGGGCATCGCCGGCCTCGGCCGCGGCGGCCCCCGGTGCCATCGCCTGGGCATCGATCAGCAACTTGATGCCGAAGCCGAGAAACAGCACCGACGCCAGCCAGGGCACCACTGAGGGCGGCAGCAGCTCCCGCAGGCCGTAGCCCATGGCCAGCGAGATCACCGTGACCGCCGTGAGGGCAGCAAAGGAACCGATGAACACCCAGCGGGCCCGGTGGCGGGCCGCCAGGATCAGCGCCATGAAAAAGGTCTTGTCGCCCAGCTCCGCCAGGGTGATGGCGGTAAAGCTGGAGCCGAAAGCGGCGGCCCCATGGCCCGAGAGAAAGGGAAACACCATGCGCTCACAAACGCCCTGAAGGGGTCTGAACCAAGGCGTCAGGGGCGCTCAACGGGGCGTTTGGTCCACGTCTTGCCACTATGCCCGCTCCCTCTCCCGCCACAGCCGCTGATCCGTAGGCGTGCCAACCCGTGGGCGCCTTGCTCGTCTCACAGGACGGAGCACCGTGGCTGGACCCAGGCCCAAAGATCAGGACCAGCGACCTTGAGCCTCAACCCTCGTCCCAACCGAATCCCTGGTCGTCCCAGGCTTTGGGATCGTCAAGCGGTTCGAGATGCGTGAGCACGTGGGTGCGGGGCAGCGCATGGGCGATCTGCCGCTCCAGACGGTCGCAGAGATCGTGGCCGGCCTGCACCGTCCAGTCGCCCGGCACCAGCACATGGAAGGCCACGAAGCGGCGTGACCCGGCCACGCGCGTGCGCAGGGCGTGGAACTTCAGCTCCGGCGTGGCATGGGCGGCAAGCAAGTTTTCGAGCTGTTTCTGGTCAGCCTCGGGCAGGGCCCGATCGAGCAGGCCGGAGGCGGTTTCGTGCAACAGCTTCCAGCCGGTGAACAGGATGTTGAGCGCCACCGCGATGGCGATCAGCGGGTCAAGGATCGTCAGGCCCGTGAGCTTCACCAGGCCAATTCCCAGCACCACCGCAACCGAGGTCCACACGTCGGTGAGCAGGTGATACGCATCGGCCCGCAAGGTGATCGAGTGGAAGCGGCGCGCCGCCCGCAGCAGCAACCAGGCCACTAGGCCGTTGAGGGCCGTGGCCACCAACGACAGCACCAGGCCAAGGCCCAGTTGCTCCAGGGGCTCTGGCTGCTGCAGGCGCCCGGCGGCCGCCGAGATGATCGCCAGCGCCGCCACCACGATCAGCACGCTCTCCAGACCGCTGGAGAAGTATTCGGCTTTGAAGTGGCCGTAGGGATGCGTGCGGTCGGCCGGCTTGGCGGCAAGCGTGAGCGCCCAGAAGGCGCCGAGCGCCGCCACCAGGTTCACGCCGGATTCGATTGCATCGGAGAGCAGCCCCACTGAGCCGGTGAGCTTCCAGGCCGCGGTTTTGAGCACGATCGTGGCCACCGCCGCCGCCACCGAAACCAGGGTGTAGGTGCGGGGTGAGGCGAATCCCATTGGAATCGGTTGTGGTGGTTGGGAGGCGTTCCCTGGCGATGCTGATACCGCAGCGCGCGGCTGGAGGCAAAGATGCAGAAACCGGGAGGCAATCTTGGCAGGTCAAAGGCCACCCGAGCTTGACCTTGAAGGTTTCATCCCCTGGGCGCAGAACCGGCCACAGGAGGTGGAGCTTGAGCCGGCCCAGGGATTTCGATGGCGCATGGCAAGAAATTGAAGCTCAATCACGCCGCCGGATGGAGCATGAACGAAATTGCGCCTGATCAGCATTGAACTGTGGAGTCAGCTGGGTCGCCACATGCCATCAACCGTCGATGCGTCCATGGTGGAGCCTTGGGCAACTTGATCGAGTGGACATCAACGCAATGGAGGCAACGTCAACTGGATTGAGCAAAAGGCAACTGGATGGAGACAACGTCAGCTAGATGGAGCCAAAGCCAACAAGTCTGTCGACCTGAAGATCACCTTGAAATGAGCGTTCAGCATCGCCGCACGGACACGGGCCCAGGTGTTCGCCAGCACTCTTACTGTCACCTTAAACAAAACAACGCTCAGATCGGCTTTAGCTGGAGTTGGCAAAGAGCTGAAAATCCATGATCCGCCCCCAGCCCGAAAGCAGCACCAAACGTGGCCAGACGTTGCTGCCGTTGTCCCTGGTGGCGGTGCTCCTGAGCACAAGTGCCTGCGGTGATGGCACCCGCCGGCTGCCGTCGATCAATGGGGCTGGAGCCTCCTTCCCGGCGCCTGCCTACCAACGCTGGGCGGGAGACTACAAGGAGTCGAAAGGCTATCTAGTGAATTACCAGTCGGTGGGCTCTGGTCAAGGGGTGCGCTCGTTCCTGGCGGGGTCGGTGGATTTCGGAGCCACCGATGAGCAGCTCAGCGATGAGGAGTTCAAGGCCGGCATGGCCAGTCAACGCGGCGCCGTGCAGATTCCCATGCTGGGCGGCACAATCAGCCCTGCGTATAACAATCCCGACTGTCCTGATCTCAAGCTCACCCAGACGCAACTCGCGGATATCTTCCTCGGTAAAATCAAGAATTGGAGCGAGCTGGGTTGCCCGGCCCGCACGCTGGTTGCGGTGCATCGCTCCGATGGAGCTGGTACCACATTCAACTTCACAAACTCGCTCGCCTGTTTCTCTCCGGAATGGAAGAGCAAGGTCGGCGTAGGCAAGGCAGTGAACTGGCCGGTTGGGCTCGGCGCCAGGGGCAATGAAGGTGTGGCAGGCCTGATTCAAAACACACCCGGCTCAATTGGCTATGTGAACCAAGCGTTTCTGCGTGGTGTGGTGAAACCTGCCGCACTGCAGAACAAAGCCGGCCAGTTTGTGTTGGCAAATTCAGAATCTGGGGCAGCAGCAGCCAACAACATCAAACTTGACGAGCGCCTTGGCGGCGAAGACTGCAACCCCGATGGTGCGCAAAGCTTCCCAATCGTGGCCTTCACCTGGATCCTTGCCTTCCAAAGTGGTCAAGGTAAAGACAAGGCAGAAGCCGTTCGCACGTTCCTGACCTGGGCGCTGGAAGAAGGTCCGCAGCAACAGGCTGCCGGGCTCGGCTTCGTGCCACTGACGGGCGATGTACTGGAACGTGCCAGAGCAGAGGTGGCCAAAATCAAAGACTGAATCGATTCCGCAGCGCCCGCTGCTGGCTCAATGGCTGAGTCACTACTGGCATAGTCAACCCCCGATATGGTCGGGGGTTGGGGGTGTGAGATTGGGCTTTGGCGTTGAGCAGTTGGCTAGGCCCATGGCTTGATCCAGTACAGATCGTTGCGGACGAACTTGATCGTTCGCTGCGCTTAGAACAGTGGCTCACAGTTGCGCCTGGCGAGAACACATCACCGTGGAACTCTGAGCCAATGGCAGCCCGAACAGCCCTCACCTGGACGCGTGCTGACACCGATTGACCCAGTGACCCAGGCCCTGGGTCACTCGGCCTGGTGACCCAAGGTAGCCCGACTGCACAAGGCCAAGCCCGCTGGCGGCTCGGTGCATCAGATCCCACCAGGGATTGGTGAGGTATGGTTGGACTGGACGGGGCGTGGCGCAGCTTGGTAGCGCGGGTGCTTTGGGAGCACTAGGTCGCAGGTTCGAATCCTGTCGCCCCGATTGACTTCTCGGCTACTTCTGATCCAAGCGGGAGCTGAGCGGGAGCTGGCTGCTTCTTCCTTCAAGGCGAGGTCTTCTAAGCGCATCCTCTGAAGCACGACCTCTCAACCCTGCTGCTGGAACAGCGCGGAAGCTGAGAGGGCATCTCAGGGTTTGAGGCGCTCGCTGCGGGTGCTCTGGTTTGAGACCCAGAGAGGCGTCGGTTGTGAGCATCACCGTTGCAGAAGGATTCAAAACACGTGTCAGGTACCCCCACACCGAGCGGTTCTGGTTTCTGTGCGTAGCCGTGTCTCACTTGATTGGAGGCGACCTTCACCCCTCCGCTGCGTCGGCCTCCCCTGTGGAGGCATCCATAGGAAGTCTGTAGGGACAGGGGCGCCCGTCAGTTCATGGTCGCCCTCCTCCGCTGGGTGAGCATGGGCAACGTGCCTGAGAGGTCCTGCCGTATGTATCGACATGGCAGTAGCGGAAGTGGCTTTCTGATCTGCCGATGTCGGAGCCCGCTTGTGCATGTCCCCGAGGCACAGCATAGAAATCTGCATTCAGTCTCCCTGCTTCGGGGAAGGCCAGATGTCCATGGATCGCAGGGTTGAATTCACCTGAAAGCCGCAACTTGCCGCAACTCATTAGGGGAAACCCTACTTGAATTCAACTTGGAGCAATCGCTCAGGAGGTGTACATTGAACGTAGTGACGTCGGTGACTCCTCTGTTCATGGCCAAGGCGAATTCATCCTGTGGCAAGATCTTGCTGCTCAACGTGAAAGATGCCGAGGCTGCCCTGATCAGGGGGCTCGTCATGAAGGACCGATTTCACTCGCAACGATGGATTCGCGTGGTAGGGGCGCTGCTCCTGCGTGCCGGATCCATCGGTGCACATCCGAAAGAAACGGCCCCTGATGGGGCCTGCTCTTCCAGCCATGGACGTTCTGCTGCCTTGCGTATCGCCCGTGGTTCTTCACCATCCGGAAGGACCTGGTCCTTCGGCAACCCATACATCGTTTCGTATGAATTATGAACTCTCTTTCTATCTCAAGTGTATCGCCGAACCACGAGCGATCACAACACTTTCTGGCGCTGCTGGGCAAAAAGCCGGCAACCACTTGCCTGCGCGCGGTTTACCCGAAGGGCCACGCGAAGTTGACGGAGCCCAAGCGCGATCGAGGCCGTAAACACCCCTGCTGGGACTCGGCGCAAGTAGAGAGGTGGCAGCATGAGGGCCTCAACGTCTACGTCGTCATCAACGATGGTGGCCAAAGTGACCAATCCATCTCCAGCTGCCGGGCTCTGTTCTGTGAGTGGGACAACCGCGAGAAGGACTGGCAACTGACGGCCTGGCAGGAGCTGGGTCTCCCGGAGCCGACGATGCAGGTGGACAGCGGTGGTCGCTCGATCCATTCCTACTGGGTGTTCGAGGAACCGATCGAACCCTCCTGCTGGCGTGATCTGCAGGCCCGACTGCTGGCCCACACCGGCTCGGACCTCACCTTGAAAAACCTCTCCAGGGTGATGCGGCTGCCGGGCTGCTACTACCTGAAAGCCCCAC
This sequence comes from Synechococcus sp. ATX 2A4, assembly GCF_024346375.1. Taxonomy (GTDB): domain Bacteria; phylum Cyanobacteriota; class Cyanobacteriia; order PCC-6307; family Cyanobiaceae; genus MW101C3. The sequence goes on from NZ_JAGQCV010000013.1 coordinate 22,543, forward strand.
AGGACGTTCAGCCGCTTGTGATGACCGAGATCGTCAGTGAGGCTGGCGTTCGCTACACGGCGGAGCAGCTGGAGCAGGTGTTGCCCCCGTTGGTGGAGGGTAAGGCGGTGGCCAGCGAGGTGGCGGCTTCTGCTGCAAGTGACACTGCCACCACCAGCCACCAGCCCCGCGACCTGGCTGACATCAAAGCGGCGCTCTCGCTCATCCCGGCAGCGGTGCCTGACACGGGTCAGTACCCCATGTACCGGAATCTGCTCTGGGGCCTGATCGATGCCTGCCGCCAGGTCGGTGCTGACGTGGAGGTGGCCAAAGCGATGTTGCGCGAGCATTCACCGCAGTTCAAGGAGCTCGACCAGGTTGCGGCCTCGTCTTGCGACAAGGTGACCGCCGGCACTTTCTGGTACCACGCGCAGCAGGCGGGGTGGAAGCCCCGTCCTGTTGGGTCCCATGCCACAAGCGGCAAGGGCAAGGAAGGGAAGAAGGAGAAAGTGGTATGCCAGCGCCTCGGCCCCGCCCAGGTGCGGGAACTGCTGCTGGAGAAGTTGGGGTTGGTGCGCTTGAACGTGCGGACCCGCTCGATCCACCTGCCTGATGCAGTGCTCTCGGGTGATGATGCCAGCCGTCTCTACCTGAAGCTGAGCACCGAGGAGATCTCCTGGCCGAAGGAGACGACCTACGACGCGCTGATCTACCACGCGCACAGATCTCCTTTTGACCCTGCCCTGGAGGATCTGAACCGTCTGGTGTCGGGTGTGCGTCCGTTGCCGCAGGAGCAGTGGCAGCGGCTCGATCAGCTGCTGCTGGGCATCGATGATCCTGTCGCCGCTGCCTTTCTGCCCCGCTATCTGGTGGCTGCAGTGGCGAGGCTGCATGCGCCCGGCTGCGATGTGCATCAGAGCCCTGTGCTGATCGGTCCGCAGGGGATCGGCAAGTCCCGTCTGGGCCGGGTGCTGTTTGGCGAAGCCCACTACGGGGATCAGCTCAGCAACAAGCTGGATGTGGATGACGTCACCCGGATGCAGCGCTTCTGGTGCCTGGAGCTGGCGGAGCTGGACGGCATCACCAGACGGTCGGATCTGGAGGCGTTCAAAGCGTTTATGACTCGCACCGTCGATGTGGAGCGTCGCAAGTACGGCCGCAGCGAGGAGTCGATGCCACGTCGGACCGTGTTCTGGGGGACCTCGAACAGCTCGCCGCTGCGCGATCCCAGCGGCGCTCGTCGCTTTGTCTGCATCCCGCTGGCCAAGCAGCCTTTACCAGTGGCCCAAGTGGAACTTCACCGCGCCGCGATCTGGGCCAAAGCGGTGGAGCAGTATCACGCCGGTATGTCCTGGTGGAGCACGCCAGAAGAAGCCGCTCAGATTGAAGAGCGCAATGGTGACCACCAACAGGTGGATCCCTGGGTTGCCGAAGTGGAAGAGATCGTGGCGAGGGAGAGAACCCGGTACGCGGCGATCAAGCACCCAGCGACTAAGTTCCATGTCACCTACGAGGTGATTTACACCCACCTGGAGATTCCCAAGAGCCAGCTGAACAACCATATCCACAAACGCATCAGGCAGATCATGGAGGGGATGGGTTGGCTATGGGTTCGCATCCCATTTGACGGCAAGACCAAGCGTTGCTGGCTGCCTGGTGGCTGAGGCCAGTAGGTCTCAGCCACCAGCGGCCCAGCCCATATCGGGCTGGGCTTTTTCCTGGGGTCTGCCTTCTGGCACGCGGCGCCAACAGCCAGGGAGCTGGGGGGGGGGGGGGTACAACCAGCCGGCGGCCGGCCACCTGCCAACCAAACCGCCACCCGCGATCACCCCAGATTAGTCAAGGATTCTTGACAGATCGGTTTGCCCCGCCACCCGCGCCACCCAACTTACTCAACTTCTGAAAAGAGTGAAAAAGGGGGGGGAGATGGGTAGCCCTAAGAAACCGAATCAGGGTCACAGCTTCAGGGAAGGCGAACAAGTGAGTTTTGCCTGGCGCGGTTGGCGTACAAGGGTAAAACCACTGGTATGACTTGAGTCTGTCGGGTAGTTCGGGTGGCAATCGGGTGGCGGCAGGGTGGCACCCGCCTGGTGAAACCCCTGGCTCTCTGGTTGGGGTCGCCTGGCGGGCTTTACCAATCCTGGTTCGGCTGAAGACAGCAGGCAAGTGAAAAAGCTGATATTTAGTGATTCTATTTGTGGTGCAGTTACCAGTCCACGTTGACCGCAAGCCCGATGCAACACTTTTCAAGTTTTCATTTTTTCAGCGCGCTGGAAAACGGGCTGATTGTCGTTTCAGGGTTCCTGCCGCTGCTTCCAACTGACTTAATCATTGGGTGGAAGTGGCGGGAGGCCTGGAACACCAACCCATGATTTTGGAGCAGGACGATGAGCAAAGGAGTGATCCCACCTTCTGGTGGGAGGAGATTGAGCGAGGAGCAAGAGGCGATCGTGCAGTGCCAGGCGAGCGCGCTGCGGGTGGTGGCCTTTGCCGGGACCGGTAAGACGACAACGTTGAGGGCCTATGCCCAGGCGCGACCGGGTGTGCGGATGCTGTATCTGGCCTTCAACCGTTCCGTGGCGCAGGAGGCCCAAGGCACGTTCGGGGAGCATGTGCGCTGCTTGACGATCCATGGCCTGGCGTATCGGGCAGTGGGGCATCACTACCGCCACAAGCTGCGGGGATCGCTGCGGGCCCATCAGGCGGCAGAGGCACTGGGGCTTGGTGGTGACCGTGAGCAGTTGGTGCTGGCCGATGGTGCCTTGCAGGCGTTGCAGCACTTTCTCTGCAGTGGTTGTTGGGATCTCTCTGGCTTTGCCCAGCAGGTGGGTGAGCGGTATCCCCGGCAGGTGCTGCAGGCTGCAGAGCAGCTGTGGAGGTTGATGCAGGACCCGTCAGACCGGCGGGTGCCGATGCTGCATGACGGCTACCTCAAGCTGTATCAGCTCTCCAGGCCGCAGCTGCGCTTTGACGTGATCCTGCTGGATGAGGCACAGGACACCAACCCGGTGACGCTGGCGATCCTGGAGCAGCAGCAGTGCGCCAAGGTGTTGGTGGGCGATCCGCACCAGCAGATCTACCAGTTCAGACACGCCACCAATGCGATGGCAGGCGGTGGGGAGTGGCAGGAGCTGGCCTTGACCGGCAGCTTTCGCTTTGGTGAGGAGATCGCGGCAGCGGCCAACCGCTTGCTGGCGGTGAAAGGGGAAAGCCGCAGGGTGCGGGGGCTGCGGGAGCAACCAGCTGCTGGAAGTCATGCCTTCATTGCCCGGGGCAATGCTGCCCTGTTCCTGCAGGCGGTGGGGTTGCTGAACCGGGGGCAGCCGTTGCACTGGTGCGGCGGCATCGAGGGCTACCGGCATGAGCTGCTGCTGGATCTGTGGCACCTGCATCGTGGTGATCGGGAGCAGGTGCGGGATCCCTTTGTCGCAGCTTTCAAGAGCTACGCGGCGCTGAGCAGCTACGCAGAGGAGCAGAACGTGCGTGACCTGAGGGCCTGGTGCCAACTGCTGGAGCGCAGCTTTGTGCGGATGTGGGCTCAGCAGATCCCGGACCTGGTGGCGGGCTTGAGGCGCAGTGCGATCGACCAGCCCGGCGATGGTGTGTTGTCCCTGGCGACGGTGCACAAGTCCAAGGGGTTGGAGTTCAACGAAGTGGAGCTGGCCCAGGACTTCCCGGAGCATCAGCTGGTGGGCGACCCGCTGCAGGTTGTGGATGGTGTGCCCTGCGATCCCGAGAAGACGCAGGTGCTGTGGGATGCGCAGGGCTTTCGCGGTGTGGTGGTGCTGCGGGAAGAGGAGCTGAACCTGCGCTATGTCGCAGTGACACGGGCCAAGGCGACGTGCCATTCCGCTCAGTGGTCAGCGCCGCTGTTTGCCGGCCTGGAGCGGTTCGTCAACACCAACCCGCGCTTTCTGCTGCTGCCCACGCTGGCGGGGTTCAAGGGCAAAGACCAGGCTGGTGAGGGTGACGGGAGCCTGGCGGAAGAAGGCGCAGACGGGTGCGCTGGGAACAAAGGAGAGCAGGGGAGTGAGGGGCGTAAGAGGCGTAAGGGGCGTAAGGAGGAGCAGGTGGAGAGGGAGACAAAGCAGGGAGTGGTGCAGCACCCGGTGCTGACGCTGGAACCGCTGGTGACGCCGAAGATGACGGTGGTGCAGGAGATGCCGCAGCGGTCCCAGCAGGTGGAAGAGCAGTCGCATGAACCAACGCGACTGGCCACTCAGCAGCTGGAGCAGACGGATCAACCGGCCCCGCCAAAGACGCTGCAGAGATTGATGCGGGCAGTCCGTCATCTGAGCTTGGTGCCAGAGCGGCGCAAGGCTCCTGCAGTCATGGAAGAGTGTGCGTTGCCCTGTCCGACCTGTCCGACCCCTGCCGATGAGGCGAGGGTGTTGGCAGCGCTGGGTGCACCAGTGGGGTCGGACAGCGATGAACCCGTCCTCCAGGCGGTGAAGGGTGTGGCGTCACCCGTCAGCGGAGGGTTGGTCTGGCAGTTGGGTGCGCTAGAGCAGAGCCGGGTGCGGGTGGTGGTGCAGCACTACCAGTACCGCTACCCGGCCCTGGACTGGGAGTGGTTGCTGAACGCGCTGTCGGAGCTGCGCCTGGCGGGTGAATCTCAGGAGGCAGTGAGCAGGTTTTTGGGGCAGCACCAGCTGGAATCGGCTCAGGCGTTCCTTGAACGGTTCCTGCTTGACGTGGGGCTGTGGGTGGTGGCGAAGTAGCTGTGGGTAGTAGTGGGTGAGGTTTAGGGGATCAGGACCGGCTCGGGCATGGAATCGAGTGGGTCGGACTCACGCATAAGGCCATTAGGGGTCAGTAGTGACGGAAACTTTGGTTGACGCAAGGAATACACCGAAGCGTCCCAGGCTTCAGGTGGAAGCTGCAGCGTGGTGGTGGAGGCAGTTGAGAGAAGCTGTGTGATGGGGTTTCGGGTTCAGCAGGTCGAGGGAGGTTGAAAGGGGTTGTTGGAGAGGGTGGAATAGGTGGCAAATCTGGTGGCTTTAGCCAGGGGGGGCATGATCTTGCAGGAACGGCTGGCGGTACTAGAGTGGCTAGTAGTTGAGGGAATGGACCTCATACCTTCAGCTGACCAGCGAACTGTTTTCTAGTGATTCGCAAAAAACATGGACCATCTGTCCAGATGAGCCAGGGATCGTTCGTCCGGCAATACTTCGAGCTTCTTTGCCCTGAGAACCAACCGCGTTTAGGGTTCAATGCCTAGAACTAGGTTCCCCTTCACCAGGACCGCTCAATCAGAGTTGGCATTATCACAACCTCAGGAGCTCCGAATGGAAGTCTTTGAAGCCTCAGCTCAATACAACGATCTCACCGGCAGCGCTGCTGCTGACTGGGCCGACAAGACCGACGCCGAGACGTGGTTAAAACACAATGGTCATATCACTGACGAGTATGTTGTAGGCATTTCCATGTGGGTTGGTGAAAACCACGGAACACATCGAGACCCGGTAAGAGTGAAGTTCTTGGTTTCTTCACTGAATGGCTACGACAATATTCCTGAAATGCTGCAGTCAATGGGCGACTCGATCAAAGCAAGAGAAATTCGCGTCGACATGAACATCGCAGACTTTTTTGCCCTGTTTAAACGCCTTGAGATTACTCTTTCAACCGGCGGCCTCATTGAAGGCAGAGTCTATGACGCAATCTGAAGTTGATGCGTACAATGCACCTGGCAGACCTCGTAAGCTACGCTTTTGCTTTCCGCGGACTTCAAGCGTCGGCTTAAGTCAACTCTCTTCGCCCGTATGAGTGATCGACGGTATTACTCGGTCAGGACTGGCCGGCTTAAGGGAAACACGGAATTGAGCCTCCAAGTGCTCAGGGAGTTCTTCGTTGCTATCTACGAGGCATTCGAAAACAAAGGCTATTTCCAAGAAAGGCTGGGCATCAACTGCGTCGACGGGTATATCAATGGGAGCGTGGGTGACGTTGTTCTCTACTCTTTCCGAAAGCTCCGTCGAAAGGGCCTGTTCCCTATCCTTAGTCGTAAGGATGACTTTACAGAGGATGAAATCTTCGACCTAATCGAGTTTCTTTATGATCATGTCTCGCAACCCATCCCCTCAAGCGGGCATTACCACTCTTGGAACCAGTGCGGCCATCATTACTCGGAGTTCATACAGGGATCTGCGCAGGACGAGTTTCGAGATGAGATCAACGATCTGCTAAGAGACTACAATGAGGGCTATGAACTCTCGCGCAAGGGCGAAATCCTCAGCCTTCCAGGCGGATCTCTAGAGCCCCTGCTCCAAGCCGCTGTGCCAGCTTACGACCCGTCAAATGTATCAGCACGCGTTGAAGCTGCCGTTGAGAAATTTCGGCGGCGTAAGTCTTCGATTGAAGATCGCCGGGACGCCATCAGGGACTTGGCCGATGTCCTTGAGCATCTGCGGCCGCAATTAAAGAATGTGCTCCGCTCACAGGACGAAGCTGACCTGTTTAACATCGCCAATAACTTTGGGATTCGGCATCACAACGCACGACAGAAGATCGACTATGATCGCTTAATATGGCTTAGTTGGATCTTCTACTTCTATCTCGCGACGATCCACGCCGCCGTTCGCTTGGTCCAGAAATCTGAAGAAACTTCGAGCCGGAGCTAGCCATTGCTTCGAGCAGACCGGTGGCCAGTCAGTTATTCATTTTATAGACGCCTGCGTGGACGTCGGACGCTGAATCGTGGTCGGCACAACTTGCCGCATCAGCAAAAGGCAGGAAGATCCTGCCAACCTTTGCTTGAAACAGCTGGTGGCGCACATGCCATTAGTGAGCCCAACCGCAAGCTCATGAGCCACCAACCCACCCGGCGGCGGGGGTTGACGTTGTCACGCGGCGCAAGGGCTACGCAAGTGCGGAACGCTCTTTGAGCCCCACGCTTGCTCAACAGATTCCACACAACTGAGCCCAGTCCCGCACCCTTGCGCTCGCGTGGTTTCAAAGCCCCCTCGCCGCCGCCGGGCTGGGTGGTTCAGGTCACGATGGGCCGAGCGGCCTACCCGCGACTGCGGTGGCGATGCGCTCGGGGGCCTGCCGTCTGGAACGCTGGTGCTGCAGCGGCTGGCCTGGTGATCAAGTGCCTGTGACCTGGCGGGCCGGGTGTCTGCCGCAGCACCGTCACGGCGTCACAACCGTCAGGATCACTGCAGCCACTGAGGTTCTTCGCTGTGACGGTTGTGACGCCCCTCCCCGCTAATGACCGCTTGGCTCAGTGGCACCAGCCGCACCGAGCGCCCTGCCATTGCCCTCATCAGGCCTACAGTGGTAGCCATGTACTAGTGCTCTCTAGTGCCTCCTGTTCGTCGCTCCCGTTCCCAGGCTGCCCGTGAGGACCCTCTAGAGGAGTGGGATTACCTCGATCTCGGGGTGCTCCAGGCCAGTCGGAGCCGCAAGGTGTGCATCACCTGCCATTGGTTTCGCCACCATGGGCCCCAACTGCATCCCGCTGCTCACCTGCCAGCTGCACCAGGGGCTGATCGCCCAGGGGGAGCATCTGGTATCTCGTTGCAGCGGTTGGACCCAAGACCTGGTGCGGCAGAGGGGCTGGGCGCCGGAAGTGGGATGAGCTCCAAGCCCAGCCCAGCGGCCTCCGCTACTTGGTGAAGGGCACGTCGTCAGCGAAGGGGCTAAGTTGGCCAATCTGGTGAGGCCAGTCAGATACCGAATAGTCTGCGGGGTTGGAATGTTGTCATCAAGATTCTGCTTAAGCTGATTGCCCCAACATGAGCAACCACTTTGGCCTCTTCATCCGTCGGGGCTGAACCAATACCCGTTCTTGTTCTATGGGCTAAATCCGCATCAGTCATGTCGGCTGAGGGTCCTGGGGGATACCCACTCCTTCCTCATCTTCTTGATGTGGCTGCCGTGGCAGAGGCTCTCCTTCCTGTGGTTCCTTGCCCCGTCCCATTGCCATGTTCATCGGCGTGGGTTTCTGCGCTTGCTGGCCTTCATGACTTCGGCAAGGCCTCGCCTGGTTTTCAGCGCAAGCTGGGCCTCACGGCCGTGGGCAACTATGTGTTGGAGGCGAATCAACGCGAATGCCAGCAGCGTCATGACATGTGCACGGTGTTCTTGCTGAGGAACACGCTCAAGCGCAGGGGCCTGGACCATCGCCGTACCAACTGGCTTGCCCTGGCAGTTGGTGCGCACCACGGCCAGCCTTTTCCTGAAGGACAAATCACTGAGGCCGAGTGGGTGATTTCTCCCAGTTGGGAGCAAGCCCATGAAGCCTTGTTTGAAGAGGTCCTCAATGGCACCGGTGCCGAAGGTCTGCCGTCTCTCCCAACGGATAAAAAACACCGTGCTGCTTTTCTGCAGTGGTTGATGGGCCTCACCACGACAGCCGACTGGCTCGGCTCCAGTGAGGGGGTTTGTCGTTCGGAACGGCTTTCCGAATGGTCTGGGGATTCGCGTCTATGGTTCGAGCGCTCAAGGCTCGTTGCCGAAGAGGCGCTGTTGAAAGCTGGCCTCCATCCAGCCGTCAGTTCCCCTCCCGTAAGCGGTGCAGAGGCCGTCCAGGTTGCCCTCGGCCCTGCACACCGGCCACGCCCGCTTCAGCAGGAGATGGCTTCACTGATGGATTCCTTGCCTGCTGAACCCTGCCTCATCGTGATCGAGGCTCCGATGGGTGAGGGCAAGACAGAAGCGGCCTTGAGTAGCTCGCTCGGCTCGCGAGGCTTGTACTTGGCGATGCCGACACAGGCCACCAGCAATGCCCTGTTCACCCGGCTTGCAGCCTTCCTTGAACGGCAGAAAGGCCAGGGGGCCAGCAAGCTGCTTGCGCTCGCCCACGGATCCGGCGGACCTGAGGCGGCCAATCTTCGCCTGAGGGAAATTGGCTTGGGAACCAGCGATGGCCACGCCGGTGCAGGTTGGTGGTTCCGCGGTTCGAAACGATCACTGCTGTGCGCTGATGGAATCGGCACCGTTGATCAGGGCTTGATCGGCGTCCTGAGCACACGCCATGGCTTTGTGCGCCTTTACGGCCTCAGTGGCCGCACAGTGATCTTTGATGAGGTTCATGCCTACGACACGTACACGGGTGGTCTGATTGAAAGGTTGATCGCCTGGCTCCAGGTGCTGGGCTGTCGCGTGGTGGTGATGTCGGCCACCTTGCCTGCTTCCAAGCGTGAAGCGCTGTTGAAGGCTTGGAGCGGTTCTGTGGCCTTGCCTCCCCAGGAAAACAGCTACCCACGGATCAGCTGGGCAGTGCCCGATGCGGTCCACTCGGTCTCCTTTGCGGCCAGCCGCCGGCAACGCGTTGAGCTGCATTCCATTCCCTCAAGCACCCAGGCTGTTGCTCAACAGGCAATGGCATGGGCCCGGGAAGGGGCGCGGGTCCTGGTGGTCGTCAACAAGGTTGCTCGTGCGCAAGAGCTATACCGGCAGCTGGAAGAGGTGCCGTGCACTCTCTTTCACGCCCGTTTCCCGATGGACCAGCGGCTGGAGATTGAGCGGCGCGTGTTGGGCTTGTTCGGTCCTGATGGCTCGGCAACGGCAGGCCACGTGCTGGTGGCCACCCAGGTGGCGGAGCAAAGCCTTGACATTGACTGTGACGTTCTGATCACCGATCCAGCCCCTGTCGACCTGGTCCTGCAAAGAGAGGGACGAATCCATCGTCACGACCGCGCTCGTCCGGAAGGATTTGAGCAGCCTCTGGTCTACGTCGCCGATCTTGATGAGCAGCTGCCTAGTGAGGAGCTCACAAGCTTCGTTTATGACCAATGGGATGTTCTGCGCTCGTTTGCCTGGTTGCAGGCCAACCGCGTTCTGCAGCTGCCAGAAGACATCGATCGGCCGGTTCAGGACGTGTATGGAAGCTGGGAGCCCCAGGGATCAGCGGCGCTCCTGAAAGCCCTGGCCGAAGCCTTGAAGACCCACCAAGCCGACCAGCAGGCCATGGAAGACCTGGCTCGTCAGGCAAGGCTGGCGATGCCTGACGAGTGGAGCGTCGTCCCCAACGCCCCGTTCTCAAATGATGATGACGCCGAGTCTGGAGTCCTGCGGTTCGGCACCCGTCTCGGGGAGGACAGCCAGTCTGTGGTGCCTGTTTACCCAGCTGATCTGGCGGATTTGCAGGGCCGGGCCACCGTATTGGCGCAGCAGGTGATGCGCATCAGCAATAAGAGGTTGATCCAGGCCGTTCGGCAGGCACCACTTCCGGAAGGCTGGCGAAGCCTGCCCGGGCTGGCTGCGCACCTCCCCCTTCGCCTCGACGAAGCCGGTCGAGTCCTTGGTTGCCCGGTTGAAGCCTGGCTGGATGCTGACCTAGGCCTGGTGGTGGCGAGTTCTGGATGAGCTGGCTGGAACAAGGCTTGTCTTTCGCACGAGGAGATCAGCAACGAGCTACGAAACCCTCCACACTTGACGCAATCCCAACCCGCCAGTAGGTCATGACCTTCTCACTGCTTACGGAACCGTGGATTCCACTGATTTCTGTTGACGGAGAGCGGCGAGAGGCTTCTCTCAGTGAGGCGCTGTTGGAGCCGGAGCGCTGGCTGGGGATCGACAGCATCATTCCTGTTGAGGTCTTTGGGCTTTATCGGCTGATGGTCGCCATCAGCCACCGAGCAATTGGGCCTGAATCAGAACCAAGAACCGATCTGGTTGACCACTGGCCCCGGGCAAAGTTGGCGGCCTATCTGGAGCGATGGAGCGACCACTTTGATCTGCTGCATCCAACGACTCCCTTTCTTCAGGTTTCGGCCTTGGCCGAGGCGAACCTCACTCCATCACCGTGGACCCGGCTGGCGATGGAGCGATCCTCGGGTGCAGCCCGGATGATCTGGGACCACAGCATGGATGCGACGCCCAGCCCTCTCACGCTCAGTGCAGCGGCACGCCTTCTCGTGGCGCATCTGCAGTTCACCCCGGGGGGCTTGGTGAAGGCATTACGCACCTCTGCCGTTCGGGGGCCTGCCTGCGGGGTTCTCCTGACGCTTCCAATCGGTGCCACCCTTCAGGAAACCTTGGCGTTCTCGATCGTTCCGCAGTCTGGGGAGAAATTTGCTGCAGACCTGCCGAGTTGGGAGAGGCCACCGCTGAGCCTTGAGGAGTTACGCAATCCCCAGGAGCTTGTACTGAAAGGACCTGCTCATCGCTACACATTGCTGAGCAGGTCCATCCTTCTTCAGCCTTCCGGGGGGCAGCTGACCCATCTGCTCTATGCGGAAGGAGTGATTGCCACTGATGCCAACACGCCCACAGCTGACCCGATGGCAGCGGTGGTGCAGGGAAAGAAAGGACCCATGCCTCTTCTGCTCTCGGAGCAAAAGGCACTGTGGCGCGACTTTCAGTCTCTGGTGGGGAGCAAGGGCAGCACCCCTGCCGGTACCCTCAGCCACGCCAGCGGGATTCGCGAGGAGCAGGGCAACGAACGGCCGATCGAGATCCTTGCGGGAGGGTTGCTGCCTGATCAAGCAAAAATCGTGCTCTGGCGGCTCGAAGAACGCAGACTTTCGCCGAATCTTTTGCGTGAGCCCAGGCTGAAGGATGCCGTTGATAAGGCTCTTGAGCTGGCGGAGAACGCTGGTGTCGGTTTAGGGAAGGCGCTCTATGCGCTCTTTACCGAGTGGTTGCAACGCAGTGGCGACGGCAAACCCGACCCGCAGAAGGTGCGCAGCCTTGGTGAATCGATTCAGGCCAGCGCCTTCTTCTGGAGCAGCCTGGAGCCTGAATTCTGGTCGTTTGTTCATGATCTGAGCCAGAAAGGTGATATTGAAAGAACTCTTGATCAATGGCGCGATACTCTAAGGGCTGTTATTTCGGCCGCTCAGCAACAAGCAACTTCATCCTTGGGGCTCGATGCCCGAGCGCTCAAGGCGGCCAGCCACACAAGTCATCAATTCGGAAAAGTTGTGGCGGGAATCAAGGCATAACCCGATGACCCCTTTCACAGTCCAAAACCATTTCCGCCTTGGCATCTCATGAACACCACTGCATTCTTTGAAAAGCTCCAAGAGCTTGCTGAGTCTGATTCTGCGCTTGTGGCAACCTTGCGCCGATCAGCCTCGTATCCACCGGGCCTTTACCCTCCAGCCTTTCCTTACATCGAGCCTTCGCTGATGGAGCTTGGGGAGCAGCGCCGCGCTACGGCCTATCTCGTTGCGGGGTGTTGGGCGTTGGCTGCACGCCGCGAAAAAGGAGCCCCCCTCAGGCTTCCGCTTGCTGTCAAGGCTTTGATGGTGAATCACCAGCAAGGCGGCAAAAGCCTCGAAGCTCGGTTCACCACCCTGCTCGATGCAGATCCTGATGAGCTGCCATGGCGTCTGCGCCATCTCACCTCCCAACTGGCGGCGGCCTCGATCGCTGTTGACTGGCCATCCCTGCTGGATGACCTCTGGCAGTGGGGCAGCGAGAAACGCTGGGTTCAGACGGCCTGGGCGCGCTTGTTCTGGTCGGCTTCTGCAACGAAAGCAAAAGCAAGTGTTAGGGCCAGCCGCAGCTGAATGCCTTGCATCGTCCCTCCATTCATTCGCAACCATCTCTCATGACTCAGTTCGTTGAGCTTCACATCATTCAGAACTTCGCTCCCTCTTGCTTGAACCGAGACGATACGGGAGCACCGAAAGACGCCATGTTCGGTGGTTACCGGCGCAGCCGCATCTCCAGCCAGTGCCTGAAGAGGGCCTCTCGCCTTGCCTTCACGAGCCTCGGGCTCCTGAACAAGGATGAGCTCGGCATCCGTACCAGAAACGTCGTGGCTTTGCTGGTGGAGAAACTGAAAGACAAGGGAATTGATGCCCCGCAGAAAGCGATTGAGCAGGCTCTTGCCATCGTTGAGCTCAAGGTGAAGAGCAAGCAAGACAAGGGATTCTTGGCGGATGATGATGGGCCTGCCAACAAAGAGGCCGTCTCGCAGACGGAATACCTGCTGTTTCTCAGCAACACCTGCATTGATGAACTGGCAGGGGTGATCCAAGCCCATTACGAGCTGCTGGAGAGTGGCAAAAGTAGCCGGGAGGCCAAAAAGGCGATCGACGACTGCATTGGCTCGGCTTCTGCGGTTGATGTAGCGCTCTTTGGTCGCATGCTCGCTGATCGAAAAGAGCTGAACGTTGATGCTGCCGCGCAGGTTGCCCATGCCATCTCTACGCATCGGGTCGACCGGGAGTCCGACTTCTTCACGGCCGTGGATGATTGGACCGAGGATGATGAAGCTGATGCTGGGATGCTGGGCACCGTGGAGTTCAACTCTTCCTGCCAGTATCGGTATGCAGTGGTCAACCAAGATCAGCTCTCCAGAAATCTTGGTGGTGATGATCTGCTTGCCAGGAAGGGCTTGCTTGCCTTCCTGCGTGCAGCGATCATGGCCATTCCTTCTGGCCGGCAGAACACGTTTGCCGCACATAATCTCCCAGCCTTTATCGGTATTGCCATCCACAATTCGCAGCCGATCAGTCTTGCTAATGCCTTTGAGCAGCCCGTTCGAGCAGACACCAAGCAGAGCCTCACTGCTGCGTCGGTTGCACGGCTTGAAACACATGCCAACCAGCTGAGCCAGGCCTTCGGTCTTGACCTTGGGCTCAAGGTGCTTGACCTCTCGGGTGCATGGAAAGGAGAAAGCCTCGCTTCCATGGAGGCATTGCTTGCTCAAGTGGAAGCAGAACTGGAGGCAGTGGCATGAACGCGACACTGCTGATTCCCCTGGTTGGCCCCTTGCAGGCGTGGGGCCTCGACTCCCGTTTCGCCTTGCGCCAATCCGCCTCTGAGCCCAGCAAGAGTGGCGTCATTGGCCTCTGCTGCGCTGCCCTGGGCCGCGACCGCAGCGAGCCGATCGACGATCTTGCCGCTCTGCGTTTTGGTGTGCGCGTGGACCGGGAAGGCCGCTCCACCCGCGACTTTCACACGGCCATGAATGTGATCGGTGCCAGTGGCAGCGATCTGCGGACGGTTGTTTCCAACCGCTGGTATCTCGCCCATGCTGCCTTTCTGGCTGGACTGGAGGGACCATGCGACCTGCTTCGCAGCATCCACATGGCTCTCCAACAGCCGCATTGGCCGCTTGTTCTTGGCCGTAAGAGCTGTCCTCCGACCTGCCCGCCAGGAAGCGGAACAGTGCTGGATCTTCCTTTGCAGGAGGCATTGCTGCAAGCGGTTCCCCTCGCTGACGGTTTGGAGCGTTATCGGCTCGTCCTGGAAGACCCTGAGGGGCCGCAAAGCCGGCCCGACCAGCCGATCGGACCGTTCGCAGAGCGTCGCTTTGGCAATCGGCGGGTGCGCGTCCTCTCCGCCGCCGTTCCTACCGCCTCGACAGGAGTGGATCGATGAGCTTGATCCTCAGCCGACTCCGGCTGAATGTGGGCCAGCGCGACGTTCGCCGGGATCTTGGCAATCCCTATGACATGCACCGCACGTTGGTGCGCGCCTTTGCGGATAGCCCGGAGTCAGAGGTGCGCCCCTTTCTTTGGCGGCTTGAGCCAGGCCGTGAGGCACAACCACCCGAGGTCCTGGTGCAATCTGAAAGTGAGCCGAAATGGGGCCAGTTGCCCCTGAACTACCTGATCGAGCAGGAGGCCCGTTCCTGGTCACCAGAGGAGGTGCTGCGGCAGGGGCGGCGGCTGCGGTTCCGTCTTCGCGCGAACCCAACGGTTTGTCGGGTCCCTCCAGCCCCTGAAAACCAAGAGAGCCCGGTCTCAGTCGCGCGAGGCAACCGCAAACGCCTTGGACTGTGGAAAGAAGAGGAGCAGCTCGCCTGGATGGAACGCCAGGCCGCCAAGCTCGGTCTGGCTTCTGTCGCCGCTGTTGTGAGCAGCTCTGCGAGGCTTCGGTGCAGGCGCGGTGGCGGGGTGCTGACGGTCGCAGCCGCCCTCTTTGAAGGGCAGGCTGTGATTGCTGACCCAACTGCGCTGGCCGCTGGCATCCGCCAGGGCGTGGGCCATGCGCGATTGCTTGGCCTCGGTCTGGTGTCGGTGGCTCCGATCCGCAGCTGATGGCCAATCCGAATCTGCGAGCGCTCGCTCGCTACACGGACAGCCTCAGCCACGTGTACCTGGAGCATGCCGTGATCGAACGGGAAGATCACTCGATTGCTGCATTCACACCAGACGGAAGGATCACCCTTCCTGCTGCGAATCTCAGTTGTGTGATCCTTGGCCCTGGCACCCGCATTACGCATGCTGCCATCAAGGTGTTGGCAGACTGCGGCAGCGTTGTGGCGTGGACCGGTGGCGATGGCCTTCAGTTCTATGCCTGCGGCCAGGCAAAGACGCGCTTGAGCACCGGCATTGAGCTTCAGGCTCACCATTGGGCCGATCCTGCCCGACACCTTGCCGTTGTGCGCCGGATGTACACGGCACGTTTTACTGATCCACTGCCTGCCGGCCTCAGCCTTCAGCAGATCAGGGGGAAAGAAGGTGTTCGTGTGCGCGACACCTACTATCGGCTCGCTAAGCAGTTTGGCGTCCCCTGGGTGGGTCGGCGCTATGAGCGGGCCGCATGGGAATCGGCAGACCCTGTGAACAAGGCACTCTCCGCCGCCAATGCAGCGCTATATGCCATCGTTCTGGCTGGACTGCACTCTCTTGGTTACAGCCCATCTCTGGGGTTCATTCACACCGGCAAGCAGTTGTCCTTCGTTTATGACGTTGCTGATCTTGTCAAGACCGAAACCAGTTTTCCGGCAGCCTTTGAAGCCGCCAGTGGTGGTGCTGAAAGTGTGGAATCAAGAGCCCGTCGCATCCTGCGGGATCGCTGTTGCCATGAGCGGATTCAGGATCGGCTCACGCGGCTGATCCCTGGATTGTTTCAAGCTCTGCCAGAGGATGCGGCAATCGCCACTTCTGAAAAAGTCACTGAGATCTGGGACCCAACAGGGAACCTATGCGGAGGTGTACAACATGCTCGTGATGATTCTTGAGTCGGTTCCCACGGTTCTCCGTGGCGAATTGAGCCGCTGGCTGACTCCGGTCGGCTCTGGTGTCCATGTGGGCCGGGTGTCTGCGCTCGTGCGCGAGGAGCTTTGGACATTGGCGGTCAGCAAGGTGCGCTCCGGACGAGTGATCCAGATCTGGAGCCGCCGCGGTGAGCCTGGTTATGACCTTCGGGTGCATGGCCTGGTCTCCTCCACCCTTCTGGACCTTGAAGGAATCCCGATGATCGCCATCAAGGACGCTGCATGGCGGGAGGCTTGCGCTCGGTTTCGGCTCCATGCCAGCTCCTCCACTGAGGTGGAGGGAGACTTCGGGGGCAATAACGAGTCTCAAAGCCAGTAGGGTCCAAGTGTTTTCCCCTCACACGCGGGGATGGACCGCACGTCACCGCCGAACGATTGGCGCGAATTGCGTTTTCCCCTCACACGCGGGGATGGACCGGCATGGCTGGCGTTCACAGGGGCCCTGAACGCGTTTTCCCCTCACACGCGGGGATGGACCGGGGATGGATCTGCCACTGGGCGGCACGTTTTCCAGTTTTCCCCTCACACGCGGGGATGGACCGCGCGAGCCAGCATCGCCCAAGCGGGCAATACCAGTTTTCCCCTCACACTCGGGGATGGACCGATCAAGCTCACGCTGAGAGCGCAACACATTTTCCGTTTTCCCCTCACACGCGGGGATGGACCGCGCTACTGCGACTCCGGCGAGCAACCCGGCGCAAGTTTTCCCCTCACACGCGGGGATGGACCGCTTTAGCTTCCCCTATTGACGGTTTAACAGAAAAGTTTTCCCCTCACACGCGGGGATGGACCGGACTTCCCCACCGCCACCCTGGATGACATCAGGGTTTTCCCCTCACACGCGGGGATGGACCGCTGTCGGCCCCCGCCGGGGGCCCCTCCGCCTTCGTTTTCCCCTCACACGCGGGGATGGACCGCGCGTACGGACGCCACGGATGCCCGAGCCGCTGCGTTTTCCCCTCACACGCGGGGATGGACCGATCAAACGCCCTGCCGACGTGCTCTCTGAAGGCGAGTTTTCCCCTCACACGCGGGGATGGACCGTCCATGCGCTTGCTGAGGCTGTCAAGCAACCAGGTTTTCCCCTCACACGCGGGGATGGACCGGTCATACCCCACGCGAGGCTCAGGCTCCCCCCGGTTTTCCCCTCACACGCGGGGATGGACCGGTCGGTAACACCCCAACCCAAGGTGGTATCAAGCGTTTTCCCCTCACACGCGGGGATGGACCGGCCGATACGGCTGGACTTCATGAGAGCACTTGCGTTTTCCCCTCACACGCGGGGATGGACCGGTGGAAGACCTGTGTTCCCTTGTGGCGCAGGATCGTTTTCCCCTCACACGCGGGGATGGACCGGTGGAGGCAGGCAGACCCCCGCTGGATTTCAGCCGTTTTCCCCTCACACGCGGGGATGGACCGTAAAACGGCTTGCCTTGCGCTCGCAGAACGGCGGTTTTCCCCTCACACGCGGGGATGGACCGCCGATGCCGCTATCAAGCAATGGGAAGCGCGAAGTTTTCCCCTCACACGCGGGGATGGACCGCTCGTTTGACGTTCCGCCCGGCAGCCCCATGCGTTTTCCCCTCACACGCGGGGATGGACCGCGCTCGCGTTGCTTGTGTTGCGCAGGCTGAGGCGTTTTCCCCTCACACGCGGGGATGGACCGACGGTCAACGAGCGCGGCAACGCGCTGGCGGAGTTTTCCCCTCACACGCGGGGATGGACCGACCATCAGGCGCTTGGGTTCCTGGGCCATAAAGTTTTCCCCTCACACGCGGGGATGGACCGCTCATGATGCTGGCGTTGCTGGTTCAACCGCAACGTTTTCCCCTCACACGCGGGGATGGACCGGCCTGCGGGGTGTCGGTGAGCAGCATCAGAGCCGTTTTCCCCTCACACGCGGGGATGGACCGGCCTGACCGCTGAACAACTGGCTGAAGGAGCTGGGTTTTCCCCTCACACGCGGGGATGGACCGCAATCAGGACCGGATCGGGCAACTCCAGGATGAGTTTTCCCCTCACACGCGGGGATGGACCGGTCTATGCCGATGCGGTGGCGAAGTCGGAAGCCGGTTTTCCCCTCACACGCGGGGATGGACCGGCGTGAGCCGTTCACAGTTCAGCATCGCCCGCGTTTTCCCCTCACACGCGGGGATGGACCGAACGGGGGCATCATCCCGCCCAGGCCATGGACTGTTTTCCCCTCACACGCGGGGATGGACCGGGCGAGCATCTGCTGCAAGGCGCCGCGCTGGCCCGTTTTCCCCTCACACGCGGGGATGGACCGTCGAGGGATCAAATGCGCGCAGCTTCTCCTGCGTTTTCCCCTCACACGCGGGGATGGACCGTACAAGCGGGACAAGAGCGGGAGGTTTGCCGGTGGTTTTCCCCTCACACGCGGGGATGGACCGAACTTCGCCGCATCGATCAGGTGCCAGCGGTTCGATTTCCCCTCACACGCGGGGATGGACCGCGGTGCTGCTGACTGGCGCGCAGCACTTGGGCGATGAGTTTTCCCCTCAAACGCGGGGATGGATCGCACGTCAGCACCGAAGGCTGGGAAGGCTTCGCGTTTTCCCCTCACACGAGGGGATGGACCGCTCAACGGGATCGCCACCGGAGCCACCGCCAACGTTTTTCCCTCACACGCGGGGATGCACCGATTGCACGCTTCTTCGGGTACAGCTCCGCGACGTGTTTTGCCTGCAAGGGCGGAAATGGCTTCCTAGCAATACTGAACCACCTACCCAGGATGCGGTCTGGTGCAAAAAGCCAGTGACTGCTCTGTCTGGAGCGGACTCGACTCTGGCAGGACCGGCGAACCCCACCCCGATGATCCAGCGGCACCCCATCGACCTTCACTTGGCTCAGGGGATGGGGGCAGCAACCGGCAAGGGCTGACGCGAGGACCTGAAGGTCCCCCCTGCCTGAGTTGCTGCAGCCGCTGGTTGGGGACGGTGTTCTACGCCGTTCCTGCCATGGAGCCGACTCCACTCCAACCTGCAACTACCGACGCCCAGCTGGCCACCACGATCGAGGCCTGGCAGGTTGCCTGTGCCCAGGGCTGGCAGGAGCCTGAGCCGGAGTGCCTGCAGGCTGAACTCTCCCTGCCTGCTGCCGACCAGGGCCTGCTGGGTTCGGCCTGGGATAGCTGGTCCTCCAACCCCTATCTGGATCGCCAGCAGGTGGAAGAGCAACCGGGCTTCTATCCCTTTGAGGCGCCCTGACGCGGCAGTTTCATGACCGCTGCGCCAGACACCGCAGACCGTAACCCGGTGGGCAGGTCTGTTCTTTGGCTGCGCCTTTGGGTCTGCGGCCAGGTCCGTCAAGGGCGTTGCAAGGGCCTGCGGCCCCCTTGACAAACCCGACCCCGGGTTTCGGGAGCGGTGTTCTTTGGCGCCTCAGCCATGAAAAGCCGCTTGTACAAGATCACCTGCTGGAAGTGGCTTTACCGCCACACGCGTCAGCTGCGCTGGTTGGTGGGGCTGGCCTGGCCTCTGCATCAACTGCCGCGCAAGCTGGCGATCGAGCTGGAGCTGCGGCGCCGTGAACGCAGCTGGGAGCTGCACTGACGCCTGAGGGGCTGCGGCCCCTTTCCCTCTCCCTAATGTGAAACGTGCTGCTCGTCGAGCAGCGCCTGGAGGTTCCCAGCGCCTGCGATGCCGGCTCCACCCGCTCGCGCCTGCTCGGGGTTGCGCTGCGCCCGCCCGTGGCGCGGGTGGGTGTTGCTGGGAAGGGTGAAGAGAGTGCCTATCGAGGTCGCCTCCGGCTCAGTTTTCGCTGTCGCCAAGGCTTGATTTCAACCGGAGGGGATCTGTTGGATGACCCCAGCCTGCGGGCTGCGCTCCACCCGCTCGCGCCTGCTCGGGGTTGCGCTGCGCCCGCCCGTGGCGCGGGTGGGGGTTGCTGCTGGAGGCAGGGCTGGAGCTGGTTGAACTGTCCAGCAGGCCGCAGCTGCTGAGCTCAGCGGTCGGGTCGTTGTCACTCCCCGGTGGGTTTCAGCGCCTTGGCAGCGCGATGGCTCGGGCGGTGGTCTGTCGGGTTCACATCTCGGGGTCTTGCTGGCGCGGCACGCGGGGCGAGAGGCGTCGTGGCGGTGGCTTGGTCTTCCCCCGATTTTCCCTACGCGGTGCTGCGGGTTGGGGGGGCGTCCTGCGTCCCCACCACGATGCGCCCTCTCTCTCAACGCGACCAGCTTGTGCACCAATACCTTTCCCTCGCGGGTGCCCTGGCCTATCAGTACCACCGCCGCTACGCCAACTTGATCGAGGCCGATGAGGCGCGCAGTGTGGCCCAGCTGGAGCTGGTGAGGGCCTGCGGCCGCATCAAGGACCACAGCACGGCAGCGGCCTATCTCAAGCGCTGCATCCAAGGCGCTCTGGCCCACTGGCTCAGAGATCGGGCCCTGATGGTGCGCCTGCCGAAGAACGCTCGCGGAGAAGCCCACTGGACCCATCAGAGCCTCGATCAGGTCCACCCTGAAAGCGGCAGCAGCTGGCTCGATGGCCTGGCCAGCCCAGACAACACGTCTGCCGAAACGGCAGAAGCGCGGGACCTGGGGCTGGAGGCCATGGTCGATCAGCTGCCCACCGCTCAGGCAGCGGCCCTGAGGCTCACGGTGATGGAGGGGCTCGGTCTCCGCGCGGCCGGCAGGCGACTCGGCATCAGCCCGATGACCGTGCTGCGGGCCCAGAAGAAGGCGCTGGCCACCCTGCGGGAGCAGGTTTCGGCCTGACGGCCGGCGGTGCAGCTCCGCTGTCGCGGGCTGCACCGCTTTACCTGCAGGGATGAAGGTGGCTGAAAAGGGCGTAGATGGGAAACCGAAGGATTCAATTGAAGATTTCAGCGATGACTGGCGCGAATGGGTTGGCAATGACCGAACACAGTGATAAGATCGCCTTATAAAAGGCGTTAGGTGTAATAAGTAGAATCTGAAGTTTTGGGGCTTTGTTCCCCCTCTGGGAGGCACGCGCCAGTCTTGGCGGCTATGCGGTCTTGATGGATACCCATGTCTGATGTAACAACCAGGATGAGGAATGGACATCTTGCCGAACAAGGCGCGGGTGGAATGTCGGACGAGCAATCCAGTGACACGAGAAACCCCCCGTCTGGCAAGACAGGGGGCTGGCGTTGGCCCCGTGGGAAGGCTGGAGGTGATCACTCCCTCGGCACGAGTGAGGTCATTCAGTAGGGCTGGGACTCTTGAGTCAGGCCGGGTGGACTGATGTCAAAGGCCTGACCATGTGGGAATCCATCAGCTGTCAGCAGAACTCTCCTCGTCGTTTAGCTAGTCATCAAGACGCGGTACCTTGAGAAGACTGGCCCAATCCTTGAAATAGGGGTAGGACGGGTCGGACACCGGTTTCGCTGCAGGCAACTCGGAATCGCCAGGCGTGCTTGGTGAAGATGACACTCCGGGAAGCTCAACAGAGTCCCCAGCGCTGCTGTTCTCGTCGCCAAGGGGGAGACGCGTAGAACCGTCGGGCGTCGTTTCTCCCTGTTCAGCCTCCACTTCCTCTCCCTGCTCTTGCCTCGCCAACTCGTCGGCGTCGATCTGCTCTTGGACCGCCTTTGATCCGTAGAGGTTTTCACGACCTCTGGATGTGGCGACGTCGTGCTGGACGACGAGCAGTCCTTTGGCTTCTAGCTGTTCGAGGGCCCTGCGGAGCAAACGAGCATCAAGGTCGGTGATGGCCACTGGCAGGTGCGACCTGATCTGGGTCGCTGTCTGCAGCAGTCCGGTGGCACGATGCTGCTCCTCAAGGGCTTCGTAGATCGAACGCTGGCGATCGTTCAGGGGAGTGATGTGGACGTTACACTGTTGAGCTGCCGCTTGCACCTCCTCCAGCGTGCCGTGAGAGATCCAGGTGGCAGCCTCAGACCTTTCGATCACCAATTCGGTGGGAGCACCCCCACGACCCTTGCTCACCAAGACGATGCGAGGGTCTGAAACCGATCCTTTGCCGGCCGGATAGTGAAACAAGCCAACAAGCTGGGAAGCAAGGGCCGGAAGGGCAGATGTACCGCGACAGGCCTGGGCTGGATCCAATCCTTTGCTCGCCTTTGAGGTGTGATGGATCAGGATGACCGTGGCTCCATGGGGAGAAACCGCAGTCATCAGGTTCGAAAAGGGCCTGGCGAACATTCGCGAGTTCTCTGAGATGCCCAGGCCCAGGGTCAGCGAGGCGGCAGAGTCAAGAATGACCAGACCGCCTGGGTTTCGTACACACCACGCTTCGATAGCAGAAATCCCATTCTGGTTGAGCCAGAGCGGATGCTGCGAGTCGTAAAGCTCTGAAACCGTAGGGTTGAGCTGCACCTTCCCGTCGTCCAGCCGAAACGCGAGGCCGTATTCCAACAGCATTGAGGTCCAGTCCAAAAGCGGCTGGTCCGTGCCTACCAGCAGGACAGGAGGGCAAGGGCCCGTGACCGGGAGTCCCAAATAAGAGGACGCACCTTGGGTCATGGCCTTTAGAAGACCCATGACAAGAGCGGTTTTCCCGATCTTGCCTGGTCCGACAAGGACGTTGAGAGCGCCCCTGATCAAGACTCCCATCAAGAGCCAGGTGGTGGGTTTCAGGGAGATGGTGTCACCACCCCTGTGCGGCAGACGCTGGTCTTCTGACGCTTGGTCCTGTGCTTCGCCAAGGATGAGTTCAAGCTGCGCCTTGCTGCAGAGCAGCTTCAGTTGACGGGCCTTTGTCCGCAGGTGAACCATGGGGTGGGCGGTGTTGTCCCTGACGAGTCCTCCGGCGTACTGCCCTAGCTGAGCAAGCGCATTGGCCGTCGCCTGGGTCAATGGGTCGCAGGTGGCGTTCGAGCAATCGCCCATCTCAGCGTTCTGGTTCAGCACGCTGGTTTTGGAATCATCGGAACTGGGGCCGACGATGGGGTCGTCGACACCCATGGGACGGTGGTGTCCTTCCTGCCCTTCTCGAGTTCCAGCGCCCACGACGGGGGGCTCAACGGTGCTGCTGCGACTGGCGCGGTGAGATGGACCCAGCCTTTCGCCACTGTCGGCCAAGGTTGAGCCGCTCTTGTCAGCGGCTCTGTCCGTGTGTGGCGTAGAGGCACTTGCCTTTGGAAGCGGAACCTCAGTTGTATGAGGTGTGTCTGGCGACTGGTGGTCGCAGACCAAGCGACCGTCGGGGGCCCGAAGGCCCTCCACACCGGAGTTCGTGACGCCAGCCAGGGCGGAGCCTGGGCTGGCAGCGTCATTGGCACTGCCGCCTTCGTCGCCTTCGACGAAGGGCTTGATGTCGTCAAAGGTCATGCCCTGTCCTCAGAGAAGCGGACAGTCAGCGGGCTCGCGGTCTGGAACGTACGGGTTCTGGTACGGGCCCACTTCGCCATTTCGGCCTTGACGGCCTCAAGGTCGTAGCGCAAGCAGCTGTTGCGGCTGTAGCCGGTCGTTCGGTAATGGACGGCAGGCTTCAGCAAGCCCTCCTTGCGACGACGGCGGAGGGTATCGCGCGATAAGTCGATGAGCTCGCAGAGCTCGCGCTCTGTGACCCAGCGAGGTTTTTCTTGAGTGAACGGGGCTGCGAGAGCCATTGGATTAGAAATTCCCGTCGGGGATTCCTAAGCAGCAGAAGAGCTTTCCGAGTTGCTGATTGGTTTCATTTTTTTGGTGGTTCTTGGGATATGTGATTTTTCCAGTGGGCCCAAGACCCCTTCGTCGGCCAGAGTTGGCTGGGCGAAGGGGCGAGGGGGATTCCTAGGAGTTCAGCGAAGGTGTGGTATCGAGGACGGTGCGGCTTCTATTGATATCGCGGGTTCGTTCGGGGGCGGCTGATTGGGGTGGAATGATTGAGGTTGTTGATTTGGGGTGAGCATTCGGCTGCTTAGGCCAGGGCTGGCGACGGTAATGAACCGGCCCTTCTCAAAACCCTATCAGATCGCAGGGCGCAAGGTCGGACGGTGGGACAACCGTGGAGGTATCGGAGCATTGACGGCCCAAGAACCAGCTCCCGGAACCACGGGCTGCGTAGTGGCTCTGAGTGGGGGACGCTTCACGCAACGTCCTGGGTCACCAGGTTGCTTACCAGGCTCAGTTGGCTTGAACAGCGCCTGCGCAAAGCCAGATCAGCACGGTTGAACGCTGCGGCGGTCGTTCCTTCTGAGCACCAGGCATAAGAGCGCAGATGGCACTCAAGGGAATGGCCCATCGATTGGGAGACGGCACCTGGGTCAATTCCTCTGTGATGAGCCCGGAGGCTGTAGCTGTGCCTGAAGCTGTAAGGGACAGCGACTTCACCCTTGCAGGCAAGTTCCTGCCTGAGGTTCCGCCAGGCCGCTCGCCGCTTGAGATAGGTAGCGAGGGCATCTCCAGCTCCGTTCCCGCTCTCCAGCGGGGGAAGCTCGATCAGTCCTTGCTGCCAACGCCTCAGTAGCTGCCACTCAACAAGAGCACCCGTGTGGTCGACCAGGGGGAGCGGGTGAATGCGGCGGGCCTTGGTGACCCCGCCACCACTGGCCTTTTCATAGCTGCACCACCAGTGGGCTTCACCCGTAGCCGGATCGGACCGCACTGATAAGTGACCGAGCTCAACGGGCCTTAAGCCAAGCTCGGCAAGAAGGCGCAGGGCATCGAGCCAACGATGGCCCACAGCATCGTCAGGTATGCCAGCGAGCAGGTTGAGGATTTGTTGATCGGTAAAGGGATCTCCCCCGCCAGAACGGGTCCCGGCCGGCTTTCTACCGATATGAGGAGCGAGATCAGCCGGCGGGGACCAAAAAAGGGGAAACCCCTCTCTGGTGACGCAATGATTGAGAAACTGGGCGAGGTTGCGTGCCCGGATCTGACGGGTTCGCGACCCAGGAGCCCATGCTCTGACGGTTAGATCGATGAGATCCGCCGAGGTCCTTGGTGGGTTTGGCGATTGGAGCAGGGATAGAGCGTCGGAAATCACAGGCTCATAGGTCAGCCGCCAGGTGGGCGCCTTGATTGCATTGCCATGCAAAAGCTTCTGCGTCTTGAAGCGCTCCGAAGCTGCTCGCCAGTCACCAGCCACTCCTGCATGGTGTGCCAGTGCTCCTGCTTCTCCCGCGCGAGCTGTTCCCTTCATGGACGCCTTGACAGCATTGGCCAGGCTCGACCCGTTCTCCAAGTGGAACGCGATGGCGTCACAGAGGCGAACGATCTCAGGAACGTTTGCCTGGCACCAATCCAAAGGCAGCTTGACGGAGGGGCGGGTCGTTCCAACACGGATCTGGAGTTTTGTGGTTCCTCGGTGCTCCGTCAGCAACCAGCTTTTTCTGCCTGGATTGGAGGAAACGGTCTGCCTCAGGCCAAGCACCCAGGGGGGAACGGGATGACCGGACTTGGCAATCAATACGGGCATGGGCGGGAGCTGAGCGGGAGCTGGGAAGCTGCAGCTTTGGTCCACTTGCCGCAACTTGCGGCCGAGATCCCTTGCTACAACTAGGATCCTATCAGACGCGCCCTGGGGCGGAAGGGATGGAATTTCGCTTTGGGAGCACTAGGTCGCAGGTTCGAATCCTGTCGCCCCGATTGACTTTTAAAGATTAAATCCATCGGTTGGGCCCTTCACAAGCTGCAACAACAGCTGGATTGCGGCCTCAAAAGGGATGACGTCTAAGGGCGATCAAGGATCACCCTGATTCAGCGGCCGAAGTCTCCTGACCACGTTCATCAGCTCGCCATGACAAGCGTAAGGCCAACTGAATTGGCCAGCCACGATGGGTTCAAGCTTTCAGCTAGAGCCACAGTCGATTCTTAACGCCGTCAACCTGCCACTGACATACGCCCCAGTATCAATCCCGATGCGGTGCGGCAGATGCATCACCTTGTAGTCAGGCCGGAAGGTGTGGCCATGCACCACGATGTAAGGAAGCCCATGGGGCTTGGTGAGGAAGGGCTGGCGGATCCAGATCAGATCCTCGAAGCTCTGGCGCTCCAGCGGCACACCTGGCCGCACGCCGGCATGGACGAACAGATGGCGGCCGCGAATCGCCGTGACCGGCAATTGCTCGAACCACTCCCGGTGCTCACGCGCCAGGGGGAGCAGCGCGGGGTTGCCGCCGTTGCTGCGCCACAGATCGAAGGCGAGCCCTGGTTTGGGTGACGCCAACGACTCCAGCAGCATTTGCTCGTGGTTGCCGCGCAGCACCGTCACCGCCGCCAGGCCATAGGCGCCCGGGTTGTTCTGCAGCTGCCAGACCCGTTCCAGCACCTTGCGATCACCATCGGGTTCGGGGGCCCGATCGATCAGATCGCCGAGAAAGATCAGCTCAACTCCCGAATCCAGATGCGGCAGCAGTTGCTGCTCAAGCAAAGCGGCGCAGCCGTGCACATCCCCGATCGCCACCACATCAGGCCTGGTCATCGTTGCTCTCCCAGACGGTGGTGTTGGAGCGCAGCGATTCGCGCCGCAGGCGTTTACGGCTGAGCTTGGGATCGCTCTTGAGCAACAGCAGTTTCTGGTTGAGCAGATCCAGCTCCCTGCTGATCGTGACGCTGCCAGGCATCGACATCAAGCTGTCGCGCATGTGCATCAAGCTGGTGCTGGCGGTGCTGTGATCGCCACGATCGAGCTCCTCAATCACACGCCTGCGTTCACGATTGGCCGCCAGCAGCGCCAACTGCTCGGCCACCTCAGCATCGGTATCCAGCTGGTCGAGATCCTCGCTCGCCAGCACCGGCAGGCGCAGAACCTCCACCAGGCTCAGGCGTTCGCTGTTGCCGGGTGCGTCCCATGCCAGGCGCACGCTGAGGATCTCCTGGTTCGGGCTCCAGGCCGGCAGCTCCAGTTGCAGTCCCACATTGATCT
Source organism: Synechococcus sp. ATX 2A4 (assembly GCF_024346375.1). Taxonomy (GTDB): domain Bacteria; phylum Cyanobacteriota; class Cyanobacteriia; order PCC-6307; family Cyanobiaceae; genus MW101C3. Next base: position 49,222 of record NZ_JAGQCV010000013.1, read on the forward strand.
CCTGGCCGGCGCGCAGGTTGGGCAGTTGATGGTTGCCGGCGCTGGTGGACTTGAGGTCGTTGAGCAGATCCAGCACCGTGGCGCCGTGTCTGGCGCGCAGACCCACACTCACCCGCCGACCGCAGGTGGTGGCCAGGCCCTGCAGCTCGGAGGCATAGAGATCCGCCAGCTGGCTGGGGGTTTCGATGTGGGCCAGGGTGCCGTCACCCGCAGCGGCCATCGCTCCCATCAGGTCTTCGTCGAAATCAACCCCCAGGCCGAAGGCGCTGGTGCTGATGCCGCGCCGGGTGAGGCCCGCCACCTTGGCGGCGATCTGTGCGTGATCGGTGAGGCCTTCATTGGCCTGGCCGTCGGAGAGCAGCAGCACCCGGTTCATGTGGGTGGGGTCGAGGTGTTCTGCCACCTGGGTGGCTCCCACCAACCAGCCATCGAAGAGGGCCGTGCAACTGCCGCTGTGGATGGTGTTGATCGCGTTGATGAAGGGCTGCGGATCAGCCACGGGTGTAGAAGGCACGACCACCTTCACGTCGTTGTCAAAGGTGACGATGGCGAGACGATCACGGCTGGTGAGTTCCCCGGCCAGGAAGCGGGCCGCCTTGCGGGCATAGCTGAGCTTGGTGCCGCTCATCGAGCCGGAACGGTCGATCACGAGGGCCAGGTTCAACGGCGGCCGCTGCTGCCGGCCGTGGTCTGGAACGGTGGGGGCAGATGGTGTGGTGATCGTGAGCAGGAGATCCAGACGCGACGGGCCATCGGAAGCCACCGCCGGCCGCAGCGGCCGGAAGCGAAGGTGGGGGAGGGTCATGGTGTGGGGTGTGGGGAGTTTTGGTATTTGGGTGTTTGGGTGTGGGGTGTTTGTTTGTGGGAGGGAGAAGTGTTGGTGGTGGGCGTAAGGAAGGCCGTCAGCCAGAGGGGTCGTGAATTAGTTGCTTGAACCGAGCCAGGAGGCTGTTGAGCCACTGCTCGCGCCTGGGGCCGGCGGGAGGAAGCGACACGGATTCGCGCACGTGGACTTCAATGCCTGGGGCGAGCGTGTAACGCCGCCAACGGCTGGAGGCTTCCCGCGAGCTCCCGCCCGTGCGGGAACCGGAGGATGGACGTTCCGCTCGAACCTGACTGGAAAGGGGATCGCTGAGCATCCCGAGCATGCGGCTGAAGGGTTGGGCTTTGCCCAGCCGGGAGGCGAGAGAGGCCGCGGAACCAGACAGGTGGATGGAGGCGGCAGCGGAGGCGGGCAGGTCGGTGGAGGCAGAGAGATCGTCGGCGGTGGAATCCTCCGAGGACTGCAGATCCCGGAGGTAATCGAGGGCAGAGCTGGAGGCCAGGGAGGAAGGCGCGGTGGCCGCCGCCCCAACCCCATCGAGCTGCTCCAGTTGCTGCTCCAGTTCGACATCATCCAGTGCGCACAGGGGTGCAATGGCCGAGAGGCTGAGGCCGCGCCGGGCGAGGGCGCGCACCAGCACCAGTTGCAACAGGTGCCGGTGGCCATAAACCGCACTACGGCCTGCTTTGCCGGGGCGATCGATCAACCCCTGGGTGGCATAGAGCCGCACCGTGCGTGATGAAATCTCCTCACCCAAGAGCTCACCGGCCGCAAGGAGCAGGTCCTCAAGGCCGTAGTGCGCATCAGCGGGAGTGGAGACCTTAACCATCCCTCCATTATCCACACTTGCAGTGCAGGTGTCAAGTGGGTAAGCTTGGCACCCCGCAGTTGATTCCGTATCGATCGTCCCGCTTCCCTTCCCGCTCCCGACCACTCCCGGCTGCTGGAGCACCTGCAGCACCTGGCCCGGCCGCGCCATGCCCGTTGGGATCCGCTTGGCTTGATGGCAGTTCGCAGTTATCTCAGCGAGCAGCTCGGCGCCCTTGGTGTGGTGGAAGAGCATTGCTTCTGCGAAGGCATTGATGCCGGCACGAACCTGATCCTCAAGTTGCCTGGCCAGCAAGAAGATCTCGATCCCTTGCTCGTGGCCGCCCACTACGACGGCCCTTTGCATTCGATCGGCGCCGACGACAACGCGTCAGGCCTCGCGGCCCTGCTCGAACTGGCCAAACACTGGCAGGCCCATCCACCCCGCCGGACAGTGTGGATCGTGGCCTTTGATCAGTAGGAATGGGGCATGCTCGGCAGCAGCGCGCTGGCCCATGAGCTCAAGGCCAGTGGCCAGAAGTTGAAGCTGATGGTGAGCCTGGAGATGCTCGCCTTCACCAGCGCCACACAGCGCTACCCGATTCCGGCTATGCGGACGGTGTATGGCGATCGCGGTGAGTTCATCGCTGTGGTGGGCAACATCAGCGCCACACCGCTGCTGTCGGGGATCGTCAGCCGCATGGGCAAGCAGGTGATCACCAAGCTGCTGCCGGTTCGCGCTGCCGGCCATGCCATGCCCGAGGTGCGGCTCAGCGATCACAGCCCCTTCTGGGATGCGGGCTACAACGCCGCGATGGTGACGGACACGTCCTTCCTGCGCAATCCCCACTACCACCAGATGAGCGACACGATCGACACCCTGGATCTGCCCTTTCTTGCCAACGTGACTGAGGGGTTGAAGCAGGGGTTGGGGGGGCTTTGAGGGTGGGGGTTGGCGGGCGTTGGGTGTTGAACGGAACTGCGCGGTCTGCCGTTAGAGCCTTTGCCAGGAACCTGAACCGAGCACTGGCAATCAACGCCTGCAGGGCCGCGCCTGGGACCTGAGCATCTCCCCAATGCAACGCCCTCTGGGGGCTTTGGCGTGATTAAACCGGAATCCGCATGCAAGATGTCTCGACCAGGGTCCCTGCCAGCAGGAGGCGTCCTTCCCGGCCAGCGCCATGACGCATCTCCGTTGTGGCGTCCGCCTGAACCTTTCCAGCATGATTTTCGCTGTTGTCGCCAGCAACGGCTGTCTGGCACGGCGTTGAACGGGATTGCTGGGCCACAGTATTTCCGGTCATTGTTGACTTGTATGGCGCCTGCTAGAGGTGTGTCTCAAGCAGTGATCGCTGAAATTGCCGTCATCCAAGGAAGCTGATCCGTGGGCCACTCGGGTGAGGAAGAACCTCCAGGCGCTTGCCGGGGGGTGCTCCCAACCCTGGAGGCACTGCACGACATTCAGCGATGTCACCAAGGAAGATCCCTGGCAGGAAGACAACAGCGGCATCGGCGCATGGCCCGCCTCCTAGCCCCCATGGGCGCTGGCCCCGCCTCCGAAGCGATCAGGCGCGTCGCGGGTTGTACGTGGGAGCCGTTCCCTGATCTCTGGGGCCGCCGGATCTGCCGCGACTGGTGCAACGGGATCAGAGACGAGTGGGCCCAGGGCTATGTCGCTGCCGATGCTGCTGAGTGCTGTGAAATCCAGCAGCCCCTTGAGGATGGGGAGATGACCCGCGCTGACCAGCGATGACCCGCGCTCCCTTGTGCTCACGTGGGCCCGAGACCAACTTCCCCATCTGGAGCCCAACCGCCAGCAGATCAGCGCCTTGTTCGCTGCAGATCTGCATCATCCCATCGGCAAGTGCCATGACCATCTGACCCAATTCATCATGTCTCCATCTGATTTGTTGACCAATCAGCCGGAACCGTGGCTAGTCATGGAAGGGGTGTGGTGATGGCGCGGCGCAGGAAGCCGGATTCGGCTGCTGCGATGCAACGCTCCATTTCGGCCCCTTCATGACGCTCGTTTTCAGGAAAGCCATCCAATGACGCTGATCTCACTGATCATTACACTGATTGTTGTTGGAGTGCTGTTGTGGCTTGTCAACAACTACATCCCGATGGATAGCAAAATCAAGAATATCCTCAATATTGTTGTTGTCATCGCTGTTGTCATCTGGCTGCTTAATTTGCTGGGCCTGACGGACAACCTGCGGGGCATCCGCGTCGGGAGTTAGGGGTTGAATGCGTGCCTGAGCCAGCGGGTGATCGGAGGCATCGGTGTGGCTGGCACTCTGCTTCAATCGTTGACCACCGTTTTGGCGGTGTCCGCAGGCACGCGCAACACAGCAGAATCGGTTCATGGACCTGCATGCCGATCTGAGCCAGCGCGTGGTGGTCGACACCAACGCCCTCCCCTGGAGCCCCTCACCGATGCCAGGGGTGGAGCGGCGCCTGCTCGACCGCCAGGGCGACGAAGTGGCGCGGGCCACCTCCTTGGTGCGTTATGCGCCGGGCAGTCACTTTGCGCCGCACAGCCATGGGGGCGGCGAGGAATTCCTGGTGCTGGACGGCATCTTTTCTGATGGGCAGGGTGATTACCCCGCCGGCAGCTACCTGCGCAACCCGGTGGGTTCCAGCCACGCTCCGTTCAGCGCAGCCGGTTGCACGATCCTGGTGAAGCTGCAGCAGATGCACCCGGCCGATCAGCAGCGCGTCTGCATCGACACAGGCAGCGCCCATTGGCGGCCTGGTCTGGTGAGTGGGCTGCAGGTGCTGCCATTGCATGGTTTTGGCTCGGAGCATGTGGCGCTGGTGCGTTGGGCGCCCGGCACAGTGTTTCCACTGCACGGCCACCCCGGTGGGGAGGAAATCTTCGTGCTGGAGGGGGTGTTCCAGGATGAGCACGGCACCTATCGCGCCGGCAGCTGGTTGCGCCATGCCCCCGGCAGTGTGCACAGGCCCTGGAGTGAGGCCGGCTGCACGATCTGGGTGAAGACCGGTCATCTGCCGGCCACCGTCGGGCCCGATGGCGCCCTGGCGTGAGCCCCAACCTCAGTGGCGGCGTCAGCCACAGGTTTGCTGCAGCACCCACGCTTCCATGCCCGCCTTGCAGGCTGTGCCTAGCGTGAAGAAGTTTCCGCCAGGTGGCCATGGCTGTGGTGAACCGATGTGCGGTAGGGGTCTACCCCAGTGAGCAACTGTTGGATTGGGCCCGGCGACTGGAGCTGGAGGTGGATGCGGCCGGAGCCCGGGAGCCCTGCCTTTACCTGATCCCCGACTACGACACCCAGGAGGAGGCGGAAGACATCCTCTCGGAGGTGTACGAGGCGATCTTCGAAGCCGAGCTTGATTACTGGCACCGCGACATCGGCGCCTGGCCGGCAGAACGCACCTACCCCGTGTTCCGCAAGTGGTTTGATGTGCGCTTTTATCCGCTGATCCAGGATCTGGTGGGCGAAGAGATCACCGCCACCGAACTGGATGAGGAGTTCGTTGGCAACATCACCACAACATTAGAGGCAATGGCGAAGGTGCCTGGAGTGGCAGACTGAGGGTGAATACCGGTGTGTTGCGGCTGATGTGTTGCGGCTGATGTGTTGCGGCTGATGATGGACTGTTCGCATGCTGCCTTTTCAATGGGCTTCTGATGCGTTCGCATGTCGCTGGCGGCAATGCTTCTTGATGATGGCCAGAGACTTGTTCTTTCGACTATCTGGGCGCTGGTTCTACGGTCTGTCTCAAGCGGGCGAAGCTCTGCCATCGAATCTGAGCCAGCGAATGTCAGCACGACCGATCGTGATCGCTCGACTGCCGCCAAATCGGCCGTACCGCCAGCCCTGAACGGAAGCAAGCGTTCTATGGGCAGCAAAAGTTGTTGAAGTGGCTGATGCATCCCGTAGATATTGCGAGCCTTCAGGCCGAAACGGGAACGTTACGCACCCAAACCACACAGCCATATCCACAGCGCCATATCCAGGATGCCGTATCAAGGCAGCCGTATCAAGGCAGCCATACCCAGGCAGCCGTATCAAGGCAGCCGTAGCCAGGCAGGCATGCCAGATCAGCCACACCCCTGCAGGCATTGCCAGGACCATATCTGTAGAATCAACAAATCATGAGCCATTGATCCCTGCTTGGCGCTGGAGATTCTGTTCATCCTGTTGTTGATCGTGGCCAACGGGATCTTTTCTGGCTCTGAGATCGCGATTGTTTCAGCCCGCAAGGTGCGGCTGCAGCAGTTGGCCGACAAGGGGAACCGGCCGGCGCGCATCGCCTTGCGCCTGGCGGAATCGCCGAACGATTTTCTCTCCACCGTGCAGATCGGCATCACCTTGATCGGTGTGCTCAGTGGTGCTGTGGCTGGCGCCACCGTGGCGCAGAAGCTCAAGCCCTTCCTTGATCAGCTGCCGGTGCTGCAGCCCTATAGCGAAGGTCTGAGCGTCACCCTGGTGGTGGCCCTGATCACTTACCTCTCACTCGTGATCGGTGAATTGGTGCCCAAGCGCATCGCCCTCACCCACCCAGAGTCGATCGCCTGCCGCATCGCCCCGGCCATGCGCACACTCTCGCGGTTGAGTGCGCCAGCCGTGCACCTGCTCGGTGCCTCCACCGATGCACTGCTCAAGCTCCTGAATGTTTCCGCCAGCAGCGAGCCCGACATCACCGAGGAGGAGATCAAAGCGCTGATTCGCCAGGGGGCTGATTCCGGCGTGTTCGAGCCCAGCGAGCACGACATGGTGCAACGGGTGTTGCGCCTGGGTGATCGCACAATCAAGACGATGATGACCCCGCGCACGGACATCCGCTGGCTGGACCTGGAAGCAGGAGAAGCTGAGGTCCTCGTTGAAGTGAAGGAATCGAATCATTCCCGTTTTCCCGTGGGCCGCGGCAGCCTTGATGCCTGCGCCGGCATCGTGCGTGTGCGCAGCCTGCTCACTGCCCAGCTGGGGCATGAGCCGTTGAATCTGGAGGTGCTGTGCCAGCCACCGCTCTACGTGGCGGAGTCGAGCCGTGCACTCCAAGTGCTTGAGCAGTTCAAACGCACGGGCATTCATATCGCCCTGGTCACCGATGAATACGGCGGGGTGGAGGGTCTGGTGACCCTCAACGACCTGATGGAGGCCATTGTGGGCGATCTGCCCGATCTCGACGACGACGAAGATCCGGCCTTTGTGACCCGCGAAGACGGCTCCTGGCTGGTGGATGGCAGCCTCGACATCAACGCCTTCGATGACCGCCTCGGTACTGAATTGCTCAGCTCCGATGAGCAGCACCCCTACCACACCCTGGCGGGCTTTGTGATTCATGTCCTGGAGCGCATTCCCCGGTCGTCGGATCACTTTCTCTGGCAGGGCTATCGCTTTGAAGTGGTGGATATGGATGGCAACCGCGTGGACAAGGTGCTGGTGACGCCACCGCCATGACGTGCCCGCTCAGTCCTGCGGCTGCAGGCCCTTGAGGTCGTCAACGATCAGCACCGCAGCCCGTTCGGCGGCATCGAGGAAGGGCAGCAAGGTGCGCTGGGCGCCCAGGAATTCCAGCCGGGCCACTTCCGCATCATTGTGAGCGGTGGCCACGAAGTGGCCACGGAAGCCCGCGGATTGCAGGCCGTGGCTGATGGCGGCATTGGCCTTCACCGATGGCAACGTGCTCACCACCACCGTGGTGGGCGAGAGCGGCAACGAGGCGGTGAACTCCGGGTCTTCCGAATCGCCATACTGCACCGCCATGCCTCTGGCGGCCGCCTGGCGCAGGGCCTGGGGATCGAAATCAATGCCGAGCAGCGAAAGGTTGTGCGGCAACAGTTGGCGGTGAATCGCACTGCCGAACCGGCCGAGGCCCAGCAGGATGACATCCACCTGGGCCGGCCGGGCGGAGCTGTCGGCAATCTCGCTGTAGGGATTGGCCCGTTCGAACACCCGTAGCGGTTGCTGCAACCACTGGTACAGGCGATCGGAGCCCAGGATCATGTAAGTGGAGAGGCCGATCGTGATCACGCCCACCAGGGTGATCAGGCTCACGTCGGCTTCTGCCAGCTGGCCGAGTTTCAACCCCAGCGCCGCCAGAATCAGGGAGAACTCCGAGATCTGGGCCACGGTGAGACCCGCCAGCAAGCCGGTGCGGCGCCGGTAGCCCATCACCCCCATGATCGCCACCACGATCAGCGGGTTGCCCACAAGCACAAACACCGACAACACCAGGGCCGGCCAGAGCTGCAGGCCCGCCGCCGACAGATTGAGGCCTGAGCCCAGATCAATGAAGAAGAACAGCAGCAGGAAATCACGCAGCCCGGTGAGTCGTGAGGCAATCGCTTCGCGGTAGGAGGTGGAGGCAATCGATACTCCGCCCAGAAACGCGCCCACCTCCTTGCTGAAGTCGACCGAATCCGCCAGTGCCGCCAGCCCCACCGCCCAGGCCACCGCAAACAGCACCAGCAGCTCCTGGTTCTGCGCCAGTCGCCCCAGCAGCGGCGGCATCACCCAGCGCATCGTGGCGGCTGTGCCCAACACGAACACACTGCCCACCAGCACCAACCGCAGCGCCGGCGCCGCCATGCCACCGCTGGCATCCGCCTTGAACGCGGTGAGCAGGATCATCGCCAGAATCACGGCGATGTCCTGCACCACCAGAAACCCCACCGCAATGCGGCCATGCAGGGAATCGATCTCCCGCTTGTCGGAGAGCAGCTTCACGATGATGATCGTGCTGGAGAAGGTGAGGCAGACGGCGATATACATCGCCTTCACCGGCGTGAATCCCAACGCCAGCGTGAGCAGAAAACCGAAGAGCGAGGTGAACACAATCTGACCCAGGCCAGTGGCCAAGGCCACCGGACCCACCGAGCGGATCAAACCCACATCCAGCTTGAGCCCCACCAGGAACAGCAGCACCGCAATGCCGATGCTGGAGAGCAACTTCAATTCACTGCCACCTGAGGCCCAGCCCAACAGCGCTGGCCCCACAAGAATGCCGGTGAGGATGTAGCCGATGATCAGCGGCTGGCGCAGTTTCTGCGCCGCGATGCCGATCACCCCCGCGAGGATCAAGATGGCGGCCAGCTCATGAAACACGGTGCTGAAGGTCATCGCCATCCGTTCAGGTCTGCAGAAGCAACGGCCTTGCACCACACCGACGGTGTCGGGCAGAAGGCTGACGCCGCCGTCACCCAAACCTATGGTTCGCAAGTGCGTGGCCTGAGGCGGAGGCAGTACGAAGGACACGCTTCGCCATGCCCAACCTCGCCCCGCTGCCATGCCGCTTTTGACTGTTCCTGCCCACGCCCTGACCACCGAGCAGGTGGAGAGCGAGCTGGGGAGCGACGGCAGCACTGGCCTGCCTGAAGCGGAAGCCCAACGCCGGCTGCTGGCCCATGGGCCCAACCGCCTCACCGACCGGGGCGGCACGCCCGGCTGGTGGAAGTTCCTGCTCCAGTTCAACAATCCCCTGCTGATCACCCTGCTGGTGGTGGGGGCGATCAAGGCGTTGCTGGGGCACCCCCGCGATGCATTGGTGATCTGGAGCGTCACGGTGATCAATGCGGTGATCGGCTTCGTGCAGGAGAGCAAGGCCGAGAACGCCATCGCGGCCCTGGCCCAGTCGGTGCGCACCGAGGTGGAGGTGGTGCGGGGCGGAACGCCTCAGCGGTTGGCGTCAGAGCAGTTGGTGCCGGGGGATCTGGTGCTGCTGGAGGCCGGGGCGCGGGTGCCGGCCGATCTGCGCCTGTTGGCCGGCCGCCACCTGCAGCTGGATGAATCGGCGCTCACGGGGGAGTCGGTGGCGGTGAGCAAGGGCACCAAGGCGGTGGAGGTCTCGGCGCTGCTGGCGGAGCGGATCGGCATGGCCTATGCCGGCAGTTTCGTCACCGCTGGTCAGGGCAAGGGCCTGGTGGTGGCCACCGGCGATGCCACCGAAGTGGGCCGCATTTCCACCTCCCTGCAGGACCAGGTGGATCTGACCACCCCTTTGACCCGCAAGTTCAGCCGTTTCAGCCGCACCCTGCTGAAGGTAATCCTGCTGCTGGCGGGCCTCACCTTTCTGGTGGGGCTGGCGCGCGGCCGCGGTGCCGAGGAGATGTTCGACGGGGCCGTGGCCCTGGCGGTGGGGGCGATCCCGGAAGAGCTGCCCGCGATCGTGACCATCACCCTGGCCATCGGCGTGAACCGCATGGCCAGGCGGCGGGCGATCATCCGCAAGCTGCCGGCGGTGGAAACCCTCGGCAGCACCACGGTGATCTGCACCGACAAGACCGGCACCCTCACCCAGAACCGGATGACGGTGCAGCACCTCTATGGCGGCGGTGTGCTGGTGGCGATCGAAGATCTCTGGCCCGCCAACCGCCGGGCAACCGCCAATGGCGGCGCCGAGCAGCCCAACGTGGCCCTGCAGGAAACCGTGCTGGCCGGCCTGCTCTGCAACGACGCCCGTCCCGGCAAGCGGGAAGGCCTGGTGGGGGATCCCACCGAGACGGCCCTGCTGGTGGCGGCCCGTTCGGTGGGCCTGGACCGCCAGAACGCTCTTGATCGCCATCCGCGCCGTGATGCGATCCCCTTTGCTTCAGAGCAGCAGTACATGGCCACCCTGCATGGCAGCGCGCGCATCTTGATCAAGGGGTCGGTGGAAGCGGTGCTGCAGCGCTGCAGCCGCCAGCTCGATGCCGGCGGGCAGCCGGAGCCGCTGCAACGGGAGGCGATCGAGGCGGCGGTGGCGGTGATGGCGCGGCGCGGGGAGCGGGTGCTGGCCTTCGCCATCGGCCAGGCCGATCCCGCCACGCACCAGCTGGAACCCCACCATGTGGCCACCGACCTGGACTTCCTCGGTCTGCAGGGGATGCTCGATCCGCCCCGTCCGGAGGCCATCAGTGCCGTGGCGGCCTGTCAGGCCGCAGGCATCCAGGTGAAGATGATCACCGGCGATCACGTGGAAACCGCCCGGGCGATTGCCCGCCAGATCGGCATCGGACGACCCTTCCGCCCTTCCGGTGCGGCGAAACAGGCAGATGCCGCCACTGAGCAGGCAGATGCCACCGCTGAACAGACAGACGCCACTGCCGAGAGGATGGAGGTGGCGGCGATTGATGGGCGCGAGCTGGCGGCCTTGACACCGGATGCCATCGCTGAACTCATGGACCGGATCGATGTGTTCGCCCGGGTGGCACCCGACCAGAAACTCGCCCTGGTGCAGGCCCTGCAGGCCAACGGCGAGGTGGTGGCCATGACCGGCGATGGCGTCAACGATGCCCCGGCGCTCAAGCAGGCCGACATCGGCATCGCCATGGGGAAAGGGGGCACCGAAGTGGCGCGCCAGGCCGCCGACATGCTGCTCACCGATGACAACTTCGCCACGATCGAGGCGGCGGTGGAGGAAGGCCGCACGGTGTACCTCAACCTGCGCAAGACCCTGGCCTTCGTGCTGCCGGTGAATGGCGGTGCGTCAATGACGATCCTGCTCGGCGCTGTGCTCGGCACCCCGCTGCCTGTCACCGCCCTGCAGGTGCTCTGGCTCAACATGATCTGCTCGCTCACGATGTCGATCGCGCTCGCCTTCGAGCCGATCGCCCCGGCGTTGATGCAGCAGGAGCCCAGATCCCCCGACCAGCCCCTGCTCACCGCCGGCCTGATCCGGCGGTTGCTGGTGGTGTCGCTGTTCAACTGGGCGGTAATCTTCGGCCTGTTCCTCTGGAGCCTGGAGCGCTACGGGGATCTGGCCCTGGCGCGCACGATGGCGGTGCAGGGCCTGGTGCTGGCCCACCTGGTGTATCTGGCCAGCATCAGCCAGCTGCGCCGCGCCCTGTTCTCCCTGCCGCGCCTGGGCTGGCGGGCGCTCACCGCTGTGCCGGCCGTGCCGCTGGGCATGGCCGGGACCCTGGCGGTGCAATGGATCTTCAGCCAGACGGCGCTCATGAACCGCCTGATCGGCACCGCCCCGCTCAACCTCGAGCAGCTGGCCCTGTGCGCGTTGCCGATGCTGCTGATGCTGCCGGTGGCCTGGCTGGGCGAGCAGCTGGATCCCACCGACGGACGGCCATGACCGACACCCCCTCCCTACCGCTGCCCCTCGGCTTCCGGGATGTGGATGCCACGGCACCCGAGCAGTGCGTGCGCTGCCTCGACTGCCTGCACCAGCTGCCGGCCGGCCGTGCCTACAAGGCCCGCGCCCTCGCCGCGCTGCAGCTCGTGGCTGGATGTACTGCCCTCGATGTGGCCTGCGGCCTCGGCGACGATGTGGCCCAGATGGTGGCTGCCGGCGCCCGCGCCGTCGGCGCCGACCGCAGCCGCACACTGCTGACTGCCGCCGAGGCCCGCCATGCCGCCAGCTCTGCCACGTTCCACCTGGCGGATGCCAAGGCCCTGCCGTTCGCCTCCGGCAGCTTTGATGCGGTGCGCATCGACCGGGCGCTGCAGCACATCGCCCAGCCGGAGCTGGTGGTGCGCGAGATGGCCCGCGTCACCCGCCGGGGCGGGGTGGTGCTGTGCGCTGAACCTGACTGGGGCACGTTCCTGCTGGGTGGCCCCCACAGCGCGTTGGGCGAGCGCATCCAGCACGACTGGATCCGTTCCTTCGAGAACCCCTGGATTGGCCGTGCCCTGCCGGGCCTGCTCAGCGCTGCCGGGGTGGGCGAACTGCAACGCGAGGAGGTGTGGCTGCCCACCCATGGGTTCGCGGAATCGGATCTGCTGTTCGACATTGAGGCCAATGCCCGCAAGCTCGCCGGTGCGTTCCCCGAAGCTCTGGATTGGCTCGATCACTACCGCAGCGGCGAGGCCTATGCGGGCGTGCTGATGCTGATCAGCTGGGGGCGGAAGCATTAGCAGGCAAGGCGTCCGCCGTTGGGGTTGGCGCCGGCACAAACACATTGAGGGCGGCGGGGCACAGTTCGAACACGGCGGGGGTTCTGGTGGTCACCTCCCCGTCGGTATTGAGGCGTTTGTGGGATCGGGTGCGCAGCTCAAATGTTTTTCCTTGCCAACGGTGAATGCCAAAACGCGAGTTGCCACGGCCGGATTTCAGTGCCGGCAGCACGAAGAAGAGTTGCCACCAATGGGGAACTTCCAGGCTGTAGAGATCGAGGCGTTGATCGTCAATCGCGGCATCTTTGGCCACGGTGAGCCCACCGCCGTAGAACCGCCCGTTGCCCACGGCGATCTGCAGGGTGTGGCGATGGATGATCTGTTCCCCATCGATCTGGATCTCGGCATCGAAGCGCCGCAGCGTCAGCAGCGCCTTCACCGCCGCAATCGCATAGGCCAGAATTCCCCACCGCTGTTTCAGATCTTTGGAGAGGGCATCTGTGATCTTGATGCTCAATCCACAACTGGCCACGTTGAAGAAGTACTTGCCGTTCACCTTGCCCAGATCAATCGATTGGCGATGGCCACCAGCCACCACGCTGCAGGCTTCGGCCACCTCCAGAGGGAGCTCCAGGGTGCGGGCCAGGTCGTTGGCTGTGCCCAGGGGCAGGAGGCCCAGGGGAAGGTTGGTTTCCAGCAACGCATCAATCGCGAGATTCACGGTGCCATCACCACCGCCGATCACAACTGCAGACACTTGCTCCTGATGCCAGCGAATGCAATGGGAAAAGTCCTCCGAGCGCATCACCTGACCAATGATGTATCTCACCCCCAGGGAGTTGAACGCCGCCACCACCTCGCCAAACCGTTCCAGCCCCTGCCTGGAGTGGAGGTTGATCAACAGGAGAATCGGTTTCTCCGATCTGTCTGTCACTGCGCTTTGCATGGATCGAGCCGTTCGCTCGATGGTAGGTGGGGAAGGAGAATGGTGGGCTTTGCAGGCGATGTCACAGCTGATAACGCGGCGTAGATGTCCCGACGTGTCTATCCCTGCGTGGATATCACGGCAAGTATATCGCGGCACTGATTGAGTGGAGAGCATTGGCCAAAGGGCGAACGCTTCGCCCTCACTGAACTCTGAGCAATGACAACCCTGGACGCATAGGGGCCTTCAGATCAGCTTCGAATCACCACTGCAGTGGCCTGCCGATGTACAACTGAAAAGTAGCGTCATAGCCTCAGTGTATTGCCATTCTAGGGGAAAGCATCCAAGCAGCAACTCACAACGTCAATCGTTTGATCGATATACCCCCAATACAGCAGCCCATCACTCGGCTGTCCATCATCATGTCGCGCATGATCAAGCTGCTCATCATCAAGCCGCGAACACTCAAGCCGCATTCACTCAAGCCACCCGCAACCAAGCTGCGCGCTATCACAGAGTGCAGGCCATCAGTGCAGGCCATACGCTTACCCCGCCAGATTCGAATGCATGCCTGCGCTTCAGATTGTCCCTGCCTTCCTCTGTTCCCAATTGTCTGATCTGTGCGCTTCGGGTCACCAAGGCTGGCGCGTGCCCAGTGCTCAGAACCTCAGCCCTGAACCCACCACCTTCTGATGCCGTCAGGGACAATGCAGGCAGGTTGACAAGGGGTCCATGTCGCGCGAGCAGCTCAAGGCGTTTCTGCTGCGGATGCAGAACGACGCCGCGTTGAAGCAGCAGGTGCTGGCGTCCTCCACCGCCGACGATGTGGCCCAGATCGCCGTGAAGCTGGGCTTTGAATTCTCGGGGGATGAGCTGCTGCGGGCGTCTGGTCAGAAGTTCGACAAGGTGACGGTGCGCAAAAACGATGTGCCCGGCGAATACAGCTGAAGGCTCACGGCAGCAGGCTCACATCGCCGTGAACGTAAGCGGTTCGTAGCGGGCCAGGCTCAGCCGCCAGAGTCCTTCGCCCTGCCGGCGCAGCTGATCGAGAAATCCTTCGCTGTCGCCATCGCGGATCCAGCGGGCCTTGAGCGCGGGCAGCTGCTCCTGCATCACCGGCAGGGGGAGTTGCAGCAGCAGCAGGCTGGCCTCGCCAGCGCAACGGCTCACGGGCTGCGCATCACTGCGCTGCCACAGACGGATCAGCAGCTCCAGGGCCAGGGTCTTCCCCGCCTCGCCGGGATCTGAGCCCGGGGCGATGGCCTGCTTGAGCGAGAGGCCATTGAGGGGCATGGCCCGCTGCGCGTCCTGCTCCAGCAGGGCCAGACAGATCAGATAGGGCGCGTCAGCCAAGGCAGCAACCAGAGACTCCGGGCCCAGCTTGGGCGTTCGTGGTGGGGCCCATGTGGCGATGGGCGCGCCAGGCTGGAGCTGCCCCCACCAAGCGCCATGGCTGCTGCCCTGCTGATCCTGCTGGTGATGGTGGCGGTGGGGGTGCTGCTCAACCCCGGACGCGAGCAGTTCGCCTGGTTCATCCGCCTGCGCCGGCCCGTGTGGCTCACCTTCGAGCGCCTGATTCCGGTGATCTGGCTGGCGATCTACGCCTGCTTTTACGCCTCGGCGCTGTTGGCCTGGAATGCCAGCTGGAATTGGGGGCTGATGGCGGGCTATCTGGGCCTGCTGCTGCTGGTGCACAGCTACACCTGGTTGATCTGCCGCACCCGCCGCCTTGCCAACGGCACCGCCGTGGGATTCGCTGGCTGGGTGTGGGGCCTGGCACTCACTGTGGTGGTGCTGCAGGAGTCAGCGCTGGCGGCCCTGCTGCTGGTGCCCTACCTGCTCTGGAGCCCGGTGGGCACCTTCGTGACCTGGCAGATGCAGCGGCTCAACAACGGACGCCCCCAACCCTTTGACTAACCCCAGACATCCCGTGGTGATCACGAGCCGCTAACTGGCAGGCCCTGCTCAGGGCTGATGAACTGCACCGCCCCCAGCACCGCAAGGGCAAGGAGAACGTGCCCTGCATCTCCCACCTGATCGCCGTCAGCGGTTCGGCGAGCGGGGCTGTGGCGGCGGGTGGGGATAAGGAGCCCTGGATCCTGCGCAAGACGCGCGATATGGAGCATCTCCGCTCGGTAGCGCTGGGTGCCCGTCACGTTTCCGGCAGCTGGACCCGCTTCAACGCCGGCCTTGATGACACCGTCTGGGTTCTGCAGCAGATCCACCACACCCTCAACCAGCGCCTACGGCGCGGGGCGATATGGAACGGGTAAGCCAGCAGCCAATCGACGCACCCGTCACAATCTGTTACAGTCTTTGAAACATTCCGCAACACCCCATGGCTGACACCTCCCGCTTCGGTTTCGTCGCCTTCGCCGAAACCTGGAATGGCCGCCTGGCCATGCTCGGCTTCGTGATCGGGCTCGGCACGGAGCTGCTGACCGGTCAGGGCATTCTTTCCCAACTCGGCCTCTCCTGAGCGCCATGGGCACCGACTACACCACCGCCATTGCCGCTGTCTTCGCCCTCGTGGTGGTGCTCACCGGCATGGTGATCTTCATGCTCACCCGCCCCAGCGACCTCTCCTCGAAACGCCAATGATCGCCACCCTCACGCTCCTTCTCTTCGGTGCCTGGTTGGTAGGAGCTCTGCTCCAACCCGCTCCGATCTCCGACTGAACCTGCTTTTCAATCCCTTCACCTCCTTCCTGTCGCCACCCCAGCCATGACCAACACCCCCATCAACGCCAGCTATGCCCCTGAGCGCGATGAGCAGCAACTGCACATGGAGCAGCTCCAGCGCGCTGAGCGTTTCAACGGCCGCGCCGCCATGCTCGGCATCGTGATCGGCATCCTCACCGAAGCGCTCACCGGCGCCGGCATCGCCCACCAGATCGGCCTCGGCCCGCTGGTCGACGGCTACGCCGCCTGCCGCACCCAGTTCCTGCCGTTCTGCTTCTGAGCCGCTGGCCAACCACGGCCCTGCAGGCTTTCCTACCGGTGAAGCGGCCTTTGGCTGGCACAGTGGACCTTCTGGACTCAGCAAGATGGCGTTCAGCGCGAAAACGGAGTACGCCCTGATCGCCCTGATCGATCTGGCCGATGCCCATGGCACCGGCGCGTTGCTTTAAACCGGCGACATCTGTCGCCGGCACGGCATACCGCTGCGCTACCTCGAGCAGATGCTGACGGCCCTGCGCTAAGGAGGGTTTCTCACCAGCATCCGCGGGCCGCGGGGTGGTTTCCAGCTGGCCCGGACGCCGGAAGAGATCACCATCGCCGCTGTGGAGATCTGCCTGGAAGGTGAACCCAGCAACGAGCGCCAAGGCGACCGGGAAGATCCGGAATTTCAGGTGCTCAAGGCACTGGATCAGAAGCTGGATGAAGCGCGCGCGTCGCTCCTCTCCAGCACCACCTTGGCCGATCTGCTGGCCGAGCCAAACAAACGTCTCCAGCCCCAACCGATGTTTTACATCTGAAACCTGAGCTCCAGACTCACAGCTGATGGCGCTGCCACAGGCTCACAGCTGATGGCTTGTCCGTTTGCTCACGCAGCAAGGCTTTCCGCCACCCGCCTACATCTGCAGGCTCATCAGCTCTTTTCTGCCGGGCTGCCGCCGACGCCGGATTTCCCCATCGATCAGCAGCATCGATTCGCCCTGCGCGAATGGCTGCCAATGCTCATCGGTGGTGAGCGGCTCGGTGCTCAGGATCGTCACCACATCGTTGGCGGTGGTGACGGAGGAAAAATCCACCTGCAGCGGCACATCCGCCAGGGTGGCCATGCCGAACGGCGCCCGGCGGGTGAGCCAATGCAGCCGGGTGGTGGCGCTGGCAAACAGCCAGCGACCATTGCTGATCAACACATTGAAGGTGCCGCGTTGCGCCAGCACGGCGGTGCAGCGGTGCAACAGGGCGAAGAGGGTTTCGGGGTGTTCAGGATCGGGACAGGCCGCGTCGAGCTGCTGCAGGATCCAGCAGAAGGCCGCTTCGCTGTCGGTGCTGCCGCAGGGGCGGTGCTGCTCTCCCAGAGGGATCTCCCCCTGCAGATCACCGTTGTGGGCGAACACCCAGCGCTGACCCTGCCAGGAACGGGAGAAGGGATGGCAGTTGTCGAGGGTCACCACGCCGCGGGTGGCCTTACGAATGTGGGCGATGCTCACCAGTGCTTTGGGGGAGCGCTCCGCCAGCTGATCCGCCAGGGCGGAGAAGGCCGCAGGGGCGTCCTCCCGCAACAGGGTGAGGCCATGGCCATCGGGGGTGAAGCTGGCCAGACCCCAGCCGTCGGCGTGCTCGCCGGTGACCCCCCCGCGCCGGCGCAGGCCCCGGAAGGAAAAGCCCATATCGGTGGGGGTATTGGCGTTCAGGGCCAGCAGCTCACACATGGGTCGGCTCAGCGGGTGTTAGCGAACACAGAACGGACCTCACCAGATCGGTGAAGGGTTCGGAGGGCCTGTGCCGCGGGGGGCCTACGGGTACTTTGCATTCCATCACGTTGTCGGGCCTTGCGAGCGGATCATTGATCACCCCACGGCAGCTGGCCGGAAACCAGTCGTTGACGTTGATTTGGCGGCAAGGATGCCATGGCCCAGGTGTGAGCGAAGGCTCGGAAGCTGCGCAGACCATTTCGTGGATCACCGTTCGAACAAACAAAAAACCCAGCGGCAACACCGCTGGGCAAGGTGAACGCGTGATCCCTGAGGTTCAGCTCAGGGGATCGGCGCAGTGGATCGGCGATCAGCCCACGAAGGCGCGCACCGGTGCCGAAACGCCAGGCGACTGGGTGCCCTTGAGGTAGGCGAGCATGGTGTCGGCGTCGGACACTTCAAAGGGGTCGCTGGGGCAGTTGTCGTCGAAGCCGGGTTCCACGAACAGCTTTTCGATCGTGCCGTCGTTGACGAGCATCGAATAACGCCAGGAGCGCAGACCGAAGCCCAGGTTGCTCTTCTCCACGAGCATGCCCATCTTGCGGGTGAATTCGCCGTTGCCATCAGGCAGCAGGAACACCTTGTCGGCGCCCACCTGCTTGCCCCACTGGTACATCACAAAGGCGTCGTTCACGGAGACGCAGACGATCTGATCGACGCCCAGCGCCTCGAACTCGGCGGAGAGCTCCTCGTAGCGGGGCAGGTGGTTGGACGAGCAGGTGGGGGTGAAGGCTCCGGGCAGGGAGAACACCACCACTTTCTTGCCCTTGAACAGCTCGTCGGTGCTCAGGTCCTGCCAGCGGAAGGGGTTGGGGCCCTCCACGGATTCGTCGCGCACGCGAGTCTTGAAGATCACGCTGGGAACACGGTCGATGACAGCCATGGGAAGGAATGCGGTACGTACGGATCGCTGCAACGCCTGGCGGCGTCGTCACGGTCAGGTTAAGTCATAGTCACTTCGGATAAGGGGTGGGAGCGGACGGTTTTCGCCACCTGCCTGCTGCCCCAACCTCGCACCGATCTGCGGCCACGCGGCTCACCCCGAGGTTCGCGGCGCTGGGGCTGGCCGGTGCCGTCGCAACTCCCAGCGGCTGAGGCGATGGTTGGCGTCAAAACTGAGGCAGACCTGCGCGAAGTGGTCGGCCTGCAGCAGGCAGCCGAACTGCAGCTGAAAGGCTCCGGCAGGCAGGCGATCGGGCAGCGAGCACACCAGGTTGTCGTCGAAGGCGGTGGTGTGGTCATGGAGGGCGAACGCCACCGGCTCGAAGCCGGCGATCGGCTCCGCGGCAGGGCAGGCCTCCGGCCAGAGGCCCGGTTCCAGCACCTGCCGCTCCCCCGGCCAACCGGCCACCCGCTCCAGCAACTCGGCGGCGGAGGCGAGCGGGGCGCGGGGCGGATCGATCTCGCCCCGCTGGCAGCGAAACGGTGTGGCGGCAACCGATTCAAGCTGCACGGCACCATCACCCAGCGGCGCATAGAGGGCGATCAGCATGGAGCGGGAGCGGCCGCTGAACAGGTTCACTTCGTGGCCGCAGCGCGGCGCCTCGCTGGTCATCGTCAGGCTCGACTGGCCCCCCGCCCCGGGAAACTGCCAGCAACTGCCCCCGCTGTTGTAGGTGCTGCGGCTGAGCGGCAGGATCCGCTCGTTGCCGGGGGCGAAGCGCAGGCCGGTGCCGTGCCAGGTGCCGTGGTCGGCATCGCTGAACGAAATGGCGTAGGTGCTCTGCGGAATCTCCAGCGAAGGCCGCTGGAAATCGAAGCCGCCGGGCCCGCGGAGATACCAGCGGGTGGGCCCTTGCCAGTGGCCATCGAAGTTGGCGCGGTTGAGCGCCCACTGGCGCCGCTGCCCCGGCGCATCTCCATCGGAGCCCAACGGCCGCTGCATCGGCCCAGCCTATCGATCACGACAGGCCAAACCAGCCCCCTGAGGTCAGAATCCCCTCAGCACGCTCTCGCGCCCCATGCCCCCCACCCCCGCCACCGACCCGAACACGTTGGTGGAGGCTCTGCAATGGCGCTACGCCACCAAGGCGTTCGACGCCGCGCGCACCATTCCCGCTGCGCTCTGGAGCAGCCTCGAGCAATCCCTGGTGCTGAGCCCCTCGTCCTACGGCCTGCAGCCGTGGAAGTTCCTGGTGATCGAGGATCCGGCCCTGCGCAGTGAGCTGCGCCCCTTCTCCTGGAACCAAGCGCAGATCACCGACGCCTCCCATCTGGTGGTGTTCCTGGCCAAACGCACGATCGACGGCGCCGATCTCGATCGCCTGATCGAGGCCACAAGCACGATCCGCGAGCAACCGATCGAGCAGCTGGCGTTCTACCGCTCGATGATGCAGAAAGATCTGCTGGATGGTCCCCGCAGCGCCCTGATCGACCAGTGGTCCACCAACCAGCTGTACATCGCCCTAGGCACCTTCATGACCGCGGCGGCCCTGCTCGGCATCGACACCTGCCCGATCGAGGGCTTCTCTCCCCCCGACTACGACCGGCTGCTGGGGCTTGACTCCTCGCCGTATCGCAGCGCGGTGGTGTGCGTCGCCGGCTACCGCTCCGCCGACGACAAGTACGCCAGCCTGGCGAAGATCCGCTACACCGCAGCGGAGTTGATCGAGCACCGCTGAAGCCACCACCTGGCTCGCGTTGCGTCTCGCGTATGGCGGCGACGCTTTGGGCGGACGCTGAGCCAGGATGCGGAAATTCGCTGACGCCCATGGCTCGATTGATCATGGTTCTCAAGCCCCGCGGGCCGGCGGCCGAACAGGATCTGATTCCTGTTCTGCTGCCGGCACTCGTTCAGCTGGGCACCGAAATCGATCAGCAGGGGCCGGTGCATCTGAGCGGCCTGCTGCGGATTCCGCCCCAGGGGTTGGCGGTGCAGTTGTTCGCCGATGTGCAACCCCAGGCCGATGGCCCCGAGCTCGATGTGGTGCTGATGAGCGGCGAAGCCATGACCAAAGGCGCTCCGCTCACCCGCCAGACCCTGCAAACCCTGATCGATCTGCTGCCGTTGCATGCCGCCGGCCTGGAGCTGATCTTCCGCTCCGACCGCGACGGCCCCCTGCCGCGCCAGAAGCGTGCTCCGGCTCCCGCCAGCCGGTGAGCCGCGCCGCAACGTTGGAGGGGCCGGTGCTGGTGATCGCCAGCGGCAACCGGCACAAGATTGGCGAGCTGGCGGCGATGCTGGCGGCGGCCCGCCTGCAGGTGCTGCCCCAGCCCAAGGGCCTCGACATCGAGGAAACCGGGGCCACCTTCGCGGAGAACGCCCGGCTCAAAGCTGAAACCGTGGCCGCCCTCACCGGCCGCTGGACCCTGGCTGATGATTCCGGCCTGTGCGTCGATGCCCTCGGCGGAGCGCCGGGCATCTATTCGGCCCGCTATGCCCCCACCGACGCCGAGCGGATCAGCAGGCTGCTGCAGGAGCTGGGCGACACCCCTTACCGCAGCGCTGCCATCGTGTCGGCCCTGGCGCTGGCGAACCCCAGCGGCCGCACCGTGCTGGAAGCCGAGGGCATCTGCCGCGGCGAGATCCTCACCCGGCCGGTGCAGGCCCCCGGCTACGGCTACAACACCCTGCTGCATGTGCGGGAGGCCGGCTGCACGCTGGCCGAAATGGGCGCGCACCAGCTCGAAAAGCTCGGCAGCCGCGCCAAAGCCGCACGCCAGCTGGCGCCGGAGCTACGGCGCTTGCTTGGCGTCTGAGTTCCGGTGGCTCCCAGGCCTGGGAGCCTCTTGCCGCCCATGCCCCAAGCAGCCTCAAGCGCTTGCCCCAAGCAGCCTCAAGCCATCCAGCTACCGGTTGATGATCTCGATGGCGCGCATCGCTGCAGCTGAGGCCTCATCGATATCGCCCTCGCGGCCGGCCAGGGTGAGGCGGCCGTAGGCCCCCACGGCCTTCACATCCACCACGGTGATATTCGACGACTTCTCCGCCTCATTGGCGGCGATCAGCACATAACCGGCGGGTTCAGTTTCGAGGATGAACATGCTCATGCCGGATTGGATCATGGATCCACGGCGGTTCTGGCGGTTGATCAGCACCGCATGGTCAGGGGTGATGGCGCGGATGATCTCCGACCATGTGACTTCGCAACGCCCGCGTCGCTCCACCGTGGTGCCCATGGCATCCACCACGGCCTGGCCGGACAGCAGCACGCTGCTCTGATCGCGGTGATAAAGCGCCAGTGAACCGAAGGCTCGCTCCACCACCTTCTGGCCCAGCCGCACCGTGCTGGCCTTCAAGGCGATGTCGGTGAGGCGGTGCACCGCCATGCCCGGCGCCACCTCCAGCCAGAGGCAGGCATCGCCGGGAATCGGCAGAAACCCCTGCGAAACGGTGCCCATGTAGGCCGCCAGCTGGGGCTGGAGCGAATCGAGAAACACGTAAGCCCTGAGCTCGATCTCGGCGCCCAGCTGAATCGAGGGGCTATGGCTGCCGGTGAGACGCGTGAGGCTGGACCGGCGGGCGGGCTGCGCTCTGGAATCGCCGGGGCTGAAGGACACGTTCGCTGGCAGTGGGATCGATCGGCGGACGGGTGCAATCGGCTGGCTTTGCCTCCGCCGGGCCTGTGCACCGCAGGCCGATTCCCCTGAGCGTGGGGCGTTCAATTGGTGCGGATCCTACCGTTTGGCCCTCACGCAGCTGGGCTGAGTGGCGGCTTCGGCGCGGCGCGCACGCGGGCCAGGTTCACGAGCTGGGCGGCCGGGAATTGGGCAATCCCGCGCCTGCCGCCCGGTTGTCTCCCGATCCGGCTGATCGCGGCGATGGCTTCAGGGGTGCCACCCACTGGCTGAGACGCACTGGAACCGGTAATTTCCGGCCACGTGTGTCTCTCTCCGGTCATGACCACCAAGCGCACCAGTTCTTCGGCAGCCACCACCGGCTCCACCACACCGATCCCCCGCGAGCAGAACGGTGACGGTTCGTTCGCCAGCTGGATCGCGGGCGCGATCGACCAGGGGGTCAAGCCGGAACAGGCGCTGGCGGTGGTGGGGCTGGGCCTGATGCGCGGCATGGGCGGCGGGGCCATGGGCCTGCCGGTGCCCCCCAGCGATGGCTTTGATCTGGAAAGCCCGGTGCAACTTCAATCCATCAAGGGGCGCCTCGAAGCGATCGCCCTGGCAATCAGCACCGGGGCCCCGCTCTCCACCCATGAGGTGGGCCTGCTGCTGGGTGCCCGGCCCGGTGCCCCCCGGGTGCGGCGGGCCGGCGTCGTGGCCGAGCGCGTCGGCCGCAACGTGTGGCAATTGCGCCGCTCCAGCGACGACGAACGTGCCACCAATGCGGGCTTCAGCGACGGCTTCCGCCGCCGGCTCTGAGCGCAGGGATCCAGTCCCGTTCGGCGGTCGTGCGCCCCAGTCGGCGATGACGTCACAGGCGCCATTTCATCTGTCGTTTCCGGTGTTCGATCTTGCGGCCACCGAGAGCTGGTACGTGGATGGCCTCGGCTGCCGGCGCGGTCGCCGCAGCGCCACGGCCCTGGTGCTTGGCCTCGGCGGCCATCAGCTGGTGGCCCATCTGGTGCCGGATCAGGGGCCGGATCAGGGGCCGGATCCAGTGCTGGACTGCGGCGCTCAGGCCCTCCAACCCCTACAGCGGGGCATCTACCCGCGCCACTTCGGGCTGGTGTTTGCCGAAGCCAGCGCCTTCGAGGCCCTTGAGCAGCGGGCGCGTCAGCAGCAACTGCGGTTCGGGGTGGACGCCAAAACCCGCTTTCCCGGCGAGCTGCTGGAGCACCGCAGCTTCTTTCTGATTGACCCCTCAGGCAACTGGCTTGAATTCAAGTGGTATGCCCAGCCCGAGGCGGTGATCGGCCTGGCCGATCTCGATCGGGTGGGTGAAAGCTCCCCCGACCCTGCACCACCGTCGACGCCATGAACGAGCTGATCGCTGAGCTAGGCCTGCTGCCCCACCCGGAAGGGGGCTTCTACCGGGAGATCCATCGCTCGCCGTTGCAGGTGCGCCGCGAGGACGGCGCCCTGCGCTCCGCCTTCACCGTGATTCATTTCCTGCTGCCGGCCGGGGTGACCAGCCGCTGGCACCGGGTGAACGGCGCCGAGGAGAGCTGGCATCACCTGGCCGGTGCACCGCTGTTGCTCTGGCGCGGAGCGGAAGACCCAGCCCTCGCGCCGCCGCAGGCGCTGGTGCTCGGTCCGCGCAGCCCAGCGCAGCCGGAGCAGGCCCCCTTCCAGCTGATTCCTGCCGGCTGGTGGCAGGCGGCGCGCAGCAGCGGCCCCTGGACCCTGGTGCATTGCTGTGTGGCACCCGGCTTCAGCTTCGAGGATTTCGAGCTGCATCAGAGCAGCGAAGACCTGCTGCTCCCGGAGGATCAGTCCCAGTAGAGGTCGTAGATGCGCACCCGGCCAACCCCCACCGGGGTGGCCACCGGCTGGGGCCCATCGGGAAAGGCCCTCACCGTAAAGAGATAGGTGTCGGCCTGAATGGGGTTGCGGATCGGCCGCAGCGCCACTGTGACGGTTTCACCTGGAACGGGTGGCTGGGGGAAACGAATCAGAAATTGGCGCCGCTGTTGATCGAAGCTGGCCTCCACCGGCACCTGCCGACCTTCGCGACGCGGCTTACCGATAAAGGCGCGGGTGCGGCTGGCATCAAAGCCGAACTGCCAGTCGGCGCCTCCGATCTGCTGAATCTCCAACGCCCCGAGATTGGCCCCTGCCTGCTCCGGCATCGGGATCGTCACGTAGTACTCCGGCCACGGTTGGGACACGTTGGAGGAGTAGGTGATCATGTTGAGCTGGAAGGGGCCCTTGCGGAAATAGGTGGAGCCGCGGATCTCCAGCGCCGCCGCGGGGGGCTCGAGATCGGCCACTGGCAGCGAAGGAGCAAGCACCAGAGCCAAGGCCACCATCGCGCCCTTGAACGCAGTGAGCCGGGCGGAGCAAGCGCCGGGGCGCTCGCCAAAGATGGTTGTGAGGGCGCTGCCTCGCCAGGGGGTGGGGGGAAGCATCAGGGGGTGTCGTTGGTGGGCGGCTGAATCAGCGGGGCTTCAAAGAGGGGAGCTTCCAGCAGGGGGGATTCCAGCTTGCTCAGCCAGCGGGGCAGCAGCAGGATCAGCACGATCAGCACCAGAGCGCCAAGGCCGAAGCCCACTACACTCGACAGCATCCGCTCCAGGGGAATCCAGCGCCCGCCCAGCCACGCCAGGGTCACCATCGTGGTGGACCAGAGGGCGGCACCGACGAAGTTGAACAGCAAAAACCGGCCGTAGGGCATGCCCACCGCCCCGGCCAGCGGGCCGGCGATCACCCGTAACACGGCTACGAACCGTCCCAGCAGCACCGACGCATCGGCATGGCGCAGAAAGCGCCGCTTCAGATCTTCCATCTGCTCAGGGGGCTGGCCCAACAGCCGGCCCACCCGCAGCACGAACGTCCAGCCGGCCCAGCGCCCCACCAGATAGCCCAGGTTGTCGCCGATCACCGCACCCACCATCGCCGCGCCGATCACACCGCCCACCTGCAGCTGGCCGCTGCCGGCGGCATAGCCGCCCAGCAGGGTGAGCGTTTCGCCCGGCAGCGGCAGGCCGGCGTTCTCCAGCACCATGCCGGCGAACACCACCAGGTAGCCCCAGCGGCTCAGCAGCAACTGCAGCTGCTCGGTGCTGATGTCGGGAAGGGCAAGAGCAATCGGCAGAGCAGCCGCAACCGGCCAGCTCAGGGCCATGGTCATGGACGGCTCCGGCCGACGACCAGCCGCGCTTCACCATCTGCCGCTGCGGGGCGGTGAAAGGCGGCGGGATTCTGATCGCGGCGATGGCGCAGCGGAATGGCGGGCGCTGCGGGGATGGCTTGAGCCTGGTCACTCGCCATCGCTGCGGTGGCAGCGTTTGCGGTGGTGGTGAGGGCCTGGCGCAGGCGGCGTGCCGCATGCAACGACATGTCGCGCGGCACGCTGATGCGATCCCTCAGGTACAGCAGGCCGGTGACCGCGAGGGGATCGATGTCGGCAGGCAGGGGGCAGCTGACGTCCTGCACCAGGGCTGTGAGCGCGCAGCGCAGCGCCAGATCAAAGGCTTCCACCGGCGCTGGATTCACGGCCGTGAGGTGGTGACGGTGGCACAACACCCGCTGCAATGCCTCTCCAGCTGCGCCGGAGGGTTCAAGGCAGGAGGTTTCGGGATCGGGCGCACCGAGCGGCCAGGGCCCATGGTCGACACGCTCGGCCGCTGCCTGCTGAGCGGGCGTGCCGCTGGGGTGGCAGCCTCCCATCTGGGGCGGCAGGTCGTGGGCGTGGGTGTGGAAGTCGCTCTGGGTGCCGCGGTAGGTGGGGCGGGTTTCCATGGCCTCGAACCAGGCGGCGATTGCCGTGTGCCGCTGCCGAAGGCCGTAGGCCTTGTAGTAGTGAAGGCTGGCGCTCATACGCTCGATGTAGGGGGTGAACACCACATCGGCGGTGCCGAAGTGTTCGAGAAAGTAGGGGCCGGTGGTGGCAGCGAGGGCGCCAGCCACCCGGGCAGCCACCCGATCGAAGGCGGCGGCGGCGAGCTCTTCCGCGCGCGGGGTCAGGCCCGGCCGGCAGAGCCAGAGGCACCAGGCGCGAAACAGCTCCCGTTCCAGCTGGCGCAAGGGCAGCACCCGCGCATCCTGCAGACCATCGCCGAGGGGCCCGAAGGCCTGCTCCAGCGCCGCGAGGATGTCGTCACTTTCGGTGTGGACGCGGCCGTCAAGGTCAACGGCGGGCAGCATGCCGGAGGGCACCAGGCTGCCGTACCAGGCCTCCTTCTCGCCATAGCAGAACATTGTGACCTTGCGGATCCGGTAGGGGATCCGTTGTTCCTCCAGCCACAGCCACACCTTCTGGCAGTAAGGGCACCAGGCGTGATGGTCACGGAACAGGGTGACGCGCACGGCACGTTCCGGTTGCCCGAACAGGCGCAACAGCGACTGGGCATTGCAAGGACCGTGCACCCGGTCGGGGGGCTCAGGCGCCAAGGCTGCCAGCTCCGGCCAGCTCAACGGAATGGTGGGAAGGTCCGGCAAGGGACAGGGGGAGGGGCGAGAACCCACGCTAGAGGGCAGGAGAGGCAGGCCGCACCGGGCCGGGGGCTCGCCAGCAGGCCGATTTCCGCAAGGAATGGCAACCAGCTCATGGCAACCAGCTCATGGCAACCATCTGAAGGCAGCCAGCCCATGGCAACCATCTGAAGGCAGGCACTTGGTGGCTAACAGGCCATGGTTCACCCATGTCCCGGCGAGTGCCGAGGCCAGACAACAGGACCAGCACACAAGACACTTAAAGCGTGCCTGCTTAGCAAGTGCCAGATCATGGTGTTCGACAAATAGCACAGCTGGCCGCATCATTTATCACAGTTGCATGTTCACTTCATGGCAGACCGTAGCCACGGCCACACTGACGGGAGACCTGAAAGGCAATTAGCCATGGACTGAGCCTTTCAAGGCGAGCGGGATTCGCCGCCTGAAACCAGGGTGATTGTTGTTTTTTGCTCCTACCCAGCATCCGGGGCAGCTGCGGGGACATCTTGCGGGGACATCTAGCCATTCGCGCCATGCAGCTGCCAATCAACAAAGGACAGGGCTGGCTGAAAATGGGACTATTGGCTTTAATAAATAGTGTGGATTAACTATTTTCTGCATACTCGCCAAAGGTTGGTCATCTTCTGAGCAAGAATACGATAATCGCCTCTCGAAGCTGTTGAGTGGTAGCAGGTTCTTCTGCTTCAGTGCCTGCCCGCATGGATGAACGGCTAGACACCCGGATGGTGATGCGGTGGCTTCCCTTCTACGAACTGTGCACCTACTCAGGAAGTTGCAACCGGGCCGCTGCTGATTGCAGATACTCCCAGGCCACCTTGAACCGGGCCCATCGTTGCTTGGAGGGGTTGCTGGCTGAGGCGGAGAGCCGTCATCTGTTTGATCTGCTCGACACTCTGCGTGCGACAGCACAGAAGATGCGCTCTGCCGAAGGGGTTTGCCGGGTTGAAGTGGATCCCTTCATCCGCTTCGGGGCCCATGGCTTCAAGCTGGAGCGCTGGGCCCGCAGCCATGCCAACATCTCCCGCAGCCTGCAGTTGCTTGGCGAGCGGGTGTGCGATGCCTTCATCGGCTCCCTGTATGAGCTGGAGCTGGAGCGGGGCCGCAAAATTGTGCAATTCCAAGGCCAGCAGATGATCGTGGAGGCGTTGGTTCGCACTCCGCTCTGGCGGGTGGCGCCGCGTCTGGCGGCGGCAACGATCGGCAGCAACGGGTTCGACCGGTTGGCGCTGGACCCCACACTCCACCATCCCCGGCTGGTGCGTCGCCTGGAAACCGAGGGCTACCGCATCCTCCCGGCCACGATTCGCAAATCTCGGCAGCACGACCACACCGTGGCCAGGGTGGTGAACCAGCTGCAGGTGCATGCACTGCCCAAGCCCCATGCCTATTGCCTGCTTGACCAGGCCCCAATCGACGAAGACGTGATCGGCATCGCCTACAGCGCCACCTACGCCGAACAACAACCGTCGTTCAAGACCCTGATGCAGCAGGTTACCCAGCACCTGCGCCAGTGCCTGAAAGAGGAATTGCAGCTCTCCAGCAAGAATCTGTTGCCACTCGCCTGTTGAGCCAGCGCCGGCCCAGCGCACGTTGAGCAGGCGCTAAGGGTTGGGCGGCTGGTTTGCGGCATCCTGGCTTGCTGCTCCGTTGCCATTCTCCTTCCCTTCACCCGGATCCGCCGCGGCGTCGGCTTCGTTGAGCGCCGCGAGCTGGCTGATGTAGGGATCAACCCGATCAAAGGTGGGGCCAAAACCCTTGTTGCTGGGTGCGCCCCAGCCTCCAGGCAGCCAGCGGCGCTTGCCGCCTGGCAATGGAGGGGGCGCCTGGCGCTTGGGCTGGCTTTCGACCTGCCGTTCGGTGGCCTTGCGGTTGGCCTGGGCCATCTGGCGGAAACTCTTCATCGCCAGGGCCTGCTCGCGGTCGAGGCGCTGTTGCTGCTGCCTTTCCAGCCACTCCTGGCGCCGCTGCTCGGAGCGCTCCCGCCGGGTGGCCCGTTGCATCAGGAACCCTCCCAGCACCGACGGCTTGCTGGGGGAGCTTTGTGCCAGCCCCGCAAACACTAGGGAAAACAGCAGACAGACGACCGTGCCCTTGACAGCGGTGCCGACATCGTTGAAAAAGCGCTGCTGCCGAGCCTCACGCTGCTCTGCTTCAAGGCGTTTGATGTTGCGATCCAACTCCCCAATCAATTGCTCTTTGAAAGGCGAGAAGGTGTCAGCGGTGATGCTTGATGGGAGCTCGGGAGCATTCGGCAACTTGCTGATCACAGCCGCCAGCTGGGGAACCGTGGTGGCGGCTCGCACCTCGGTGGTCACCGATGTAATCGTCGAGAGTGTGCGGGTGGCAGGCACATCCTGGAGAACAGCCAGCCGGGCGATTCCTGAAATCTGCAGAGGAATCAATAGCAGGAAACCCAGCATCACCACGATGCTCAGCCGGCGGCAGCGGGCAAGCCAGCGCCGGGGGCGTGGATCCTCAGGCCGAAGAATCACCAGCAGAATAATGATCCCTACTGCCAGCAATGGGTAAAAGATACTGCCGTAAACTGAACCGATTGCAGTTAACACCCAAACTGGTTCGCGTATTCGCAACGGCAGCAAAGCCGATATGTTCAACACCACAAAGAAGGCAAACATGCCAGCGCTGATTAACAGCAGCAACGCCGCCAACTCATCGTGATCGGCAGCTGTTGGTGATTGCTGCAGCGCTTGCTGTTGATGGCCATTCAATGGAGAGTCGGATGCTCCAGATGGCGGCTGCTCAAAGCTGTCGACCACTCTGTTCAAGTTCGGCACAATTTCTCTATGATAGTTGGTGCTATCAGTTTTGTTTTGCGCCTGTGCGGTTGCCAGCCCGGCGGCAGGGAGTTGCCCCGGCGAGCGGTAAGCTCACCGCGTACGTGTGCGTCTGGACACAAAGGCGGTGGATGGGCGCGAAGGAATGATGGAAGCTCTGGCTGAACACTTCAAGGTCTTCTCGGAACCCAGTCGCTTGCTTGTGCTCCAGTGCCTGCGCCAAGGCCCGCTCAACGTCACAGCGGTGGTGGAGAGAACCGGTCTCAGCCAGGCGCTGGTGTCGAAACACCTCAAGCTGCTGATGATCGCCGGGGTGGTGCGGCGGCGGCCGGAAGGCAGCCTGGTGTTCTACGAAGTGATTGATTCCAACGTGTTCCAGCTGATCGCCGCCTGCCAGGACCTCCTGCTCGCCGCCCGGCGCCAACAGCTCGACGCTCTCTCCACCAGCCTCTGATGGCCCCGCGGCTGCCCACCACCATCAGCGACCTGCGCGCCTCCCTGGCGGCAGGCGAACGGGCGTTTCCGGGGCTGGCGTTGCCGGAAGCCGACGCGGTGGAGCTCGTGCTGGCGGGTTGTGATCTGCGGGGCGGTCAGTTCCGGGCGATCCGGCTCGGCCACGCCGATCTGCGCGGCAGTCAGCTGGCCGGGACCTGCTTCCAGCAAGCCCTGCTCTGGGGCGCTGACATGCGCCAGCTCAGGGCCCACGGCAGCTCCTGGCAGGAGGCCGATCTGTCCGGGGCCCGCATGCAGGGCGCGGAATTCAATCGTGCCGCCCTGCACCGCTGCTGCCTGCGCGGCGTGGCGGCGGCCGGCAGCGTGTGGCGCGAAGCGCGGCTGGTGGAGGCGGATTTCCGACCGGGCCAGGATCAACCCACCGACCTCAGCGGCGCCGATTTCACCGACGCCGACCTCAGCTTTGCGCGCCTTTCGGGGGTGCGCTTGCAAGGAGCCCGCTTCGTGGGGGCGTGCCTCTACGGCGCCGACCTGCGGCAGGCGGATCTGCGTGGCGCCGACCTGAGCGGCTGCGACCTGCAGACCTGCCAGCTCGATGAGCTGCCGGGCTGAGCGGTTGGCCGGCGCTGGTGCGCTCACTGGCCCAGCATGATTAAGGAAATCGTGCCCTGATCAGCCGTGACTGCATCTCCCCATCCCGCCGAAGACAGCTTCGATCTGGTGGTGATCGGCGCCGGTTCCGGCGGCCTGGCAGCAGCCAAGCGCGCGGCCTCCTACGGCGCCCGGGTGGCAGTGCTGGAGGGCGATCGGGTGGGCGGCACCTGCGTGATCCGCGGCTGCGTGCCCAAGAAGCTGCTGGTGTACGGCTCGGCCTACCGCCATCTCCTTCACGACGCCGAGGCGTTCGGCTGGACCGTGGAGGCCTCCCGCTGTGAGCCGGCGCGGCTGCTGGCCAATGTGCGCGCCGAGGTCGACCGGCTCAATGCCCTGCACATCGGATTGCTTGAAAAAGCCGGCGTGGAGCTGGTGCGGGGTTGGGGCCGGTTTGCCGATTCGCACCACGTGGATGTGGTGGCCAGCGAAGACGCCGCAGGTGAGGCAGCGGCCAGCACCGCCAGCCGCCGCCTGCGGGCGGAGAGGGTGCTGATCGCCGCCGGTGGTGTGCCCCAGCGGCCACTGCTGCCAGGCGCCGAGCTGGCCTGGGTGAGCGACGACATGTTCCTGCTCGAAGAGCTGCCCAAGCACGTGGTGATCGTGGGTGCGGGCTTCATCGCCTGCGAATTCGCCTGCATCCTCAAGGGCCTCGGCGTGGCCGTCACCCAGTTGGTGCGCGGCGATCACCTGCTGCGCGGTTTTGACCTGGAACTGTCCGCCGCCGTGCGCGAGGGCATGGAAGCAGAGGGCATCGATATCCGTTTCAGCCACAGCCCCGCCGCGATCAGCGGCACCCCCGGCGATCTGCAGGTGACCACCCAGGACGGCGAGCAGCTCGCCTGCGGCGGTGTGCTGCTGGCCACCGGCCGCAGGCCCCGGCTGGAGCCATTGCATCTGGCCGCCGCCGGTGTGACCAGCGAAGGGGGCCGCATCCCTGTGGATGCCGATCAACGCACCAACGTGCCCCACATCTATGCCGTGGGCGACGTCACCGACCGCATCAACCTCACCCCGGTGGCGGTGGATGAGGGGCGCGCTTTCGCCGACAGCGTGTATGGCGGCAAACCGCGCCAGGTGAACCACGACCTCGTGGCCAGCGCTGTGTTCAGCCAGCCGGAGCTTTCCACCGTGGGGCTGAGCGAGGAGGCGGCGATCGAGCGCTTCGGCGCCGACGCGATCCGCATTCACCGGGCCCGCTTCCGCTCCATGGCCCAGGCCCTGCCCAAGAGCGGCCCCCGCTGCCTGCTGAAGCTGGTGGTGGAGGTGGCCACTGACAAGGTGGTGGGCTGCCACATGGTGGGCGAGCACGCCGCCGAGATCATTCAGATGGCAGCGATCGCAGTCGGCATGGGGGCCACCAAGGCCGATTTCGATCGCACCATGGCGCTGCACCCCACCGTTTCGGAGGAATTCGTAACGATGCCGAACTGAGCGCCGGGCGAAGTCCTTCTGGTGGGCCAGTTGTCAACGCGGCTTGATCCGTCGATCGATTCAGGGGCCTTCAACCGGCGAGCAAAGGCGAGACCGACCCGAACGCTTCCACCCAAAACCCAGGCGAAGACAGGGGACAGCCGGGAGGCTGTGCCAGACCCTGAGTGGGGCGCGAGGCTGAGGAGTTTCTGAGAACCCTAAGAATTCTTGATTGAAATCATAAGCAAATCAGGAGGTTCATCATTTCTTTATCAAGACATTCCACTCACTTGATGTTGCAGGTCAGCAGGATTGAGGCAGTTCAATCGTCCTTACCTTCTGTTGCGCGTTCAGCCCCTGATCCAACTCATCGACCATGAGCCGCAGGTGGTCGAAGTGCTCACCCCCCTGCTGGAGCAGGTGGGCTGGCGCGTGTTGCATGCCGATGACGGCCACCACGGCCAGGCCATGGCCATGGAGCACCAACCCCATCTGATCGTGCTTGACCTGCTGCTGCCCAAGCTGGACGGCCTCTCGGTGCTCCAGCGCCTGCGGCGTGATCAGCGCACCGCCCGCCTGCCCGTCATGGTGCTCACGGCGCTGGCCAGCAAGGAAGACAAGATCAAGGCCTTCAACTGCGGCGCCGACGACTACGTCACCAAGCCGTTCGAGGTGGAGGAGGTGTTCGTGCGCATCCGGGCGCTGCTGCGCCACCAACTGGAAACCCCGCTGGCGCTGGTCACTCCCGAAATCCTTTCCTACGGGCCGCTCACGCTCTGCCCGGAGCAGTTGGAAGTGCAGTGGTTTGATCAGCCAATCCGCCTCACCCGCCTGGAATTTGAACTGCTGCACTGCCTGCTGCAGCGCCACGGCCAGGCGGTGTCTTGGGGGGTGATTCTCAAGGAGGTGTGGGGCCACCCCACCGGTGACGACATTGAGTGCATCCGCACCCACATCCGCCACCTCAGAACCAAGATCGAACCGGAGCCCCATCGGCCCCGCTTTCTCAAGACGATCTATGGCATGGGCTACTGCCTGGATCTTCCCCATCCACAGCTGCAGGCGATGGCCTGAGGGTTGATCTCAGGGGTTCTGCCTCCCTCTGCCACCGTCGTCTGCCTCCGTTGCAACGGCTTCGCCGCCGCAACGGCCCAACGGCCCAGCTCAGGAGTAGGCGCCGTTCGTTGTGAGCGCACCATCAGGCAGGTAGCGGCTGAACTGAGGCTGGCTTCTTTCGCTGCTGACCGGCTGTGGGGAGGGCGCTTGGCTGGGTGCAGGCGCCTGTTGGTGGAGCACTTCCTCCAGCAGGAAGGCGCAGAGGTTGGACATGGAGCGGCCTTCCTCTTCCGAGCGGTTCAGGAGTGTTTGGTACACCTGATAGCTGATGGTGATGGAGATACGGCGTGGTTGACGTTGCATGATCCGAAAGCTAGGAGTTTGTTGCTCGTAGAGAATCGGTCCACCGATTGCAGCGAGTTCGGGCTTGTTGACGCTGACGGCTCCGGGCTGTGGCTTTCTGCACCGAGCTTCATGGAAGTGGAGGTGATGCAGGAGCC
>NZ_JAGQCV010000014.1 GCF_024346375.1 Synechococcus sp. ATX 2A4
AGACCACACAGCGCACTGGGAGGCAAAACTCCCCAAGAGGTCTACACTGAGACCAAACACTGTTCCTCCCGTCCTGGGTTAACGATGTCAGGGGCCGAATCTGTCCAGTAAAAGGCACCCACCTCAGAGTGCTCTGGAGCTGGATGTTGCAACAGGGAATGCACATCTTCTTTGCCCATCGAACGTTCTGCTGGAGCAATGAAGCGCGAGGCAAGGCCGCTGTTCATTGTGTAATTGTGGGATTTGGTGCAGAAGACATAACGCCTAAATGGCTATTTTCCTACGACGACATTAAGGGCGAGCCATTGCGAAGCCAGGCTAAGACGATTAATCCGTATCTTGTGGACGGGCCAAACCTCACATTGGTTAATCGCAGCAAACCCCTCTGCGCAGTGGCGCACATTGCGATTGGCAACAAACCAATAGACGGCGGTCATTATCTCTTCACTCCCGAAGAACGGGATTTATTTCTTCAATTGGAGCCCTTGGCCACGCCTTATTTCCATCGCTGGATCGGTGCTCATGAGTTTCTCAACGGGTATGAGCGATGGTGCCTATGGCTAGGCGACTGCTCACCAGCTCAACTGCAGGCCATGCCCGAAGCAATGAAAAGAGTTAAGGCAGTGCAGCAATCACGGTTAGCAAGCAAAAGTACACCGACCCAGAAGCTGGCAGCCACTCCAACGCGCTTTCATGTAGAAAACTTTCCTACGGGCTCCTTTCTGGTCATTCCTGAAGCTTCCTCAGAACGGCGACACTATTTGCCTATAGGATTTGAACAACCGCCCACGATGTGCAGCAATCTGGTCAAGATTCTTCCAGATGCAACTCTATACCAATTCGGCATTCTCTCCTCGCTGATGCACAACGCTTGGATGCGCACTGTCTGCGGACGTCTCAAGAGCGACTATCGCTATTCTGTCGGTATCGTCTATAATAACTTTCCCTGGCCGCTACATCCCAGCGACAGGCAGCAACAGGCTGTGGAAGCAGCCGCTCAAGCCGTCCTTGATGCCCGCGTTGCCTTTCCGGATTCAAACCTTGCCCAGCTCTATGATCCCCTCACGATGCCACCCGTTCTCAGCAAAGCACATCAGGCCCTAGATCAAGTTGTAGACAAAGCATATGGCAATCTCAAGTTTCAATCTGAGGCCGCCAGAATGAGTTTTCTGCTTCAGCTCTATCAGAAATATCTACAATGATTTGCTCGAATGTGGCCCCATGTAATTACCCTGGAGCACCTAACATCCAGATGCAGAAGATGGGGGCAAAGGTTGTATTTTCAACCAGATCCTGCCCGCTTCTGATCTGGAGCGTTAGGCATCACAATCAGACCTCACTCTACCGCCATGTCCTTCAGCCGAATCCTTACGAACATCTGCGCCGACGATCTCGCCGCTTGCCGTGACTTCTACGTTCAGCTGCTGGGCTTTGTGGTGAAGTACGACAGTGATTGGTACGTGCAGCTGGGAGCCCCGGGGCCCTTGGAGCTTGAGTTCGGCATCATCAAGCGGACGCATGACCTCGTCCC
Source organism: Synechococcus sp. ATX 2A4 (assembly GCF_024346375.1). Classification (GTDB taxonomy): domain Bacteria; phylum Cyanobacteriota; class Cyanobacteriia; order PCC-6307; family Cyanobiaceae; genus MW101C3. The sequence continues at coordinate 1,532 of NZ_JAGQCV010000014.1, forward strand.
CAAGGCCTACCAGACCGCTCCGACAGGGATGTATGTGACCTTCGTTGTTCCGGATGTGGATGAGGTCTACAAGAAGGCACAGGAGATGGGTGCAAAAATTATCCAGGAACCGCGAAACGAGTTCTACGGCCAACGCCGGTTCCTGGTGCTTGACCCAGCCGGTTGCCTCATCGATGTGTGCTCGCCATGGAGCGAGCAGGAGAAGTGAGCCCCGTCACCACCCCGATCAGCTCCTTTAGGTTGGCTTCAGCAGCGGTGCCGGTTCAAGACACAACACCTTCGATGGTGACCAAGCAGGCCACCGAAGGACAAGGAGTAAGGGGGGGGGGCGCACCGCGCATTCGTTGGCGATCTGCATCACCTTGGCGGCCGGGCCACGCTCTCTTCAGGCCCGCTGCAGATCGCTGCCCAACAGGTCGCCGATCCGCTGGGCCAGCACGTCGAAGCAGGTGGAGAAGGCCGTTCTGGCCTCTTCCATCTCTGTGTGCGCTGCAGGGTCGGGCAGCCCCCAATGCAGCCGCGTGGTGTCGGCTGGCAGCGGGTCGCAGTGACGGGCCGCGTGATCGCACACGGTGATCACCAGATCGAACGGGTCGGCGGAGGCCTCCAGCACCGCCGCCAGGCTCTTGCTGGCGTATTGGCTGGGATCCACCGGCAGGCGGCTGATCTGCTCCAGCGCCAGCGGGTGGACCCGCCCGGTGGGGGCGCTGCCGGCGCTGACGACCTCAACGGCCCCCTGACCGAGGGCCTGAAACAGGGCTTCGGCCATGATGCTGCGCGCCGAATTGCCGGTGCACACCACCAGCACCCGCTGTCTGGTTCTCTTCGTCATGAGGTTGCTGCTGGATTGGATTGGTCAGGGGCGGCACCCGTCGTCGGGCCGTGGTGTACCGCTCAAGAGCGGGTGAACCGCTCTGGAACTACCGACAGCGGGCGGAATCGGATGGCCGCGCCTGGCGTCTGCCCGTCCTGCACAGGCAACGCCCCACGCGCGCTTATTCAAGGAAAGCCCCTGATTCTTGAATAAGCTGCAGGCTTGTTCAAGGTTCGCGGAGGAAGCCCCTTGCAGCGCGTCGACACGGGCCGCTACGAGATCACCAGCACCGCTGGGGAGTCCGTTCGCGCCTTCGTGCCGGCCCCGTTGCCGCCAGAGCCGCCCGTTCTGCTCGATGGCGGCCTGCAGGGACTGCACGAGCGGGCGCTGCTGGCTTGCGGGCGCCTGGATGGCGTGTCAGCCCTGCTGCCCGACCGGGAACTCTTTCTCTACGCCTACGTGCGGCGTGAAGCCCTGCTGTCCTCCCAGATCGAGGGCACCCAGTCGTCCCTAGCAGCTTGGTGAGCACCCGCTCCACCACGTCGTCGCTGATGGACGGCACGGAGACCAACGGCCCATCGGTGTAAGCCGTTTTTGCCTTGCGGCCTTCCAGGAAGGGGTAGGCGTCGGGATCAAACAGATCGCCATGCCGGGCCGGCAGATAGGCCTCGCTGGAGCCGCCACCGTCGTAGACGAGGCGGAACAAACTCAGCAGCGAGGCCCAGGCTCCCCGCCGGCCTTCCATGGCGTTCTGGTAGTCAGCTCGGTCTTGCCGCAGCCGCTGCGCCAGGCCGCCCACGCTGTAGTGCTGGTCGTAGCGCGAATCGGTGGGCATCAGTTCTTCGTCTTCGGCGTAGAGCAGGAACACCAGCCGCAGCAGCACGGTGATCAAGCCGCCGTAGATGTGGCTGGGGTCGTCCACCTTCAGGCCTGCAGCATCAAACCCACGCAGCAGGATCCACAGCGCCTCCAGCACCTGCTCGGCCAGGCGGGAGCTCACCTCGTTCTGTTCCTTGCGGCTCTGCTCCATCAGTGGCCGCAGGCGCGTGTTGCTGGCGCCGCCTTCAAACAGGCGATCGGGGCCCAGCAGCATCTGCAGCGCCGCCAACATCGGTCGCCCGTCGACCGTGGTCATCGGCTCCAGCGGAAAGCTGAGGTGGCCGCTGGATTCGCCGCGCGGGGCGTACACCAGCCGCAGGGCCACTCCGTTCCAGAGCAGGCCGATCGGGTGCTCGCTTTCTTTCAGCAGCCGCTCCAAGCGCTGCTGCGGTGTGGCCTCCCAACAGCGGCGGCCATCGGCTCCCTTGGGGAGAGCATCGAATGGGGTGCCTACGGGCAACTCCTGGACCAGCAGCTGGGCCTTGAGCGGTCCATCCCCTTGGCTGGGTTCGGGGACGACCCAATCGGGGCGGAGCACCTCGTCGTAGTCGTCGAGGTGCACGGCCACCGGTGCCGGCAGCTCCTCGGGCGTGCGGAGGTCGCCGGACTGCCAGGCCAGCACTTCCTCACAGAACAGCTCAAAACTGGGGGCCACGCTCAGCCACTGCTCGCCCACGGGCTGGTCTTCCAGCAGTTGCTCCAGCCGTTGCTGCCAGTCGGCCAGCACGGTGGTGGCACTCTCCGGGAAAACCCCCAGCCGATTGAGCACCACAGGCTCCACCACCAGGCCCACCGGCTGGGCCATGCCCTTCCACTCCTCGTGGGTGTGAACCCCAGGGGCACGCGGTGGCATCAGGTGCGACCCTCCATGGCTGCGCAACCGAAATGGATCCATACTGGCTGCAGCGATGTTGCCTGCCTGGTTGCCATGGCCAAGACCCTCACCCTCAAGAACCTGCCGGAGGAGCTCCATGCCCGGCTTAGTGCTGCGGCCAAGCGGCACCGCCGCAGCCTCAACCAGGAGGCGATCGTCTGCCTGGAGTCAGGTCTTGGAGCCGACGTTCCCTCCGTTGAAGAGGAGCTGGCGAGAATCAGGGGGTTGCGCGAAAGCCTCGGGCCCCGCAGCTTTGATCCTGACGAGATTGATGCGTTCAAGCGCGAGGGTCGGCCTTGATCGTCGTTGACACCAACGTGCTGGCCTACCTGCTGTTGGGTGGACCCAGAACGGAGCAGGCTGAGGTCCTCCGGCGGCATCACCGCCAATGGGCGGCCCCACCGCTTTGGCGCAGCGAGTTTCGCAATGTCCTCACGGGTTACCTGCGGCGTGATCTCTTGCCTTTCCCCAAGGCCCTGGTGCTGATGCAGGAGGCTGAGGAGATCCTCTCGGCCCATGAAGAAAAGGTCAGCACTGAGCATGTCCTGAAACTTGTGAGCAGCAGTCGCTGCAGTGCCTACGACTGTGAATTCGTCGCTGTCGCCCAGCATTTGAGCGTGCCGCTGATCACAGAAGATCACGCCATCCTGACGGCGTTTCCCGATGTGGCGCAATCGCTTCATCAGGCCACCTCCTGAAGAACAGCTGCCTGCATGTGCGATTCCAGACTGTCGAACCAATGGCGCAAACAGTCGCGCAGTGGCCCCGCCTCCGACAGCGCCCAGGGTGTGTCCCGATTGGGCTCAGGATCGCCCTCGCCAGGATCGAGATAGGCCACGGCAGCTTGGGTGAGGGTGTTCAGCGTGGCGGGGTCGGGGTGCCAGCCAGGGATTGACCCTGCTATCCGGTTGCTGAGTTCCAGCAAATCACGGCACTTGCGTGAGGGGATGTCCTGGGCAATCAGAACGGCGCGCAGATAGGTTTCCAAGCAGCGCTGGATCAGGAACAGGCCGCTCAGATAGCCGCGCGGTAGATCAGGTAGAAGCGTTGCCATGCGCCAGTGCCGTTCGGCGCGTGCGATCCATTCATCCACCACCGGATTGCGCATTGGGATGGCAGCGCCGGGACGTTCGAGCGTGCTGCGCTCCAGCTCCCCATGCAGCAGCTCACCGTGATCCAATGCCTCGCGGAGATAGGGATCACCCCAGCAATAGCGGGGTGCGATTTCCTCGGGTCGCCGCAGATGCAGATCCAGCGGAAAATCGGCGGCGCCGGCTGCAAGCAGGGCCTCCACTTTCTCCCGCGGCTTGTTCTCAAACGGCATCACCACCAGCAGGTCGGCATCGGAATCCCAGCGGGCATCGCCACGGGCCTGGGAGCCGAACAAGATGATCTGTTCAGGGGCAAAGTGCTCCACCAGCCGCTGGGTGAAAGCGTTCAGCGCTTCGCGGGTCACGAGGGGGGCGAGGGTGGCGATGGCGTTCGTCATGGCGCCACCTGCAGCGGCCAGAGCACAATCGCCCCGGCGGGCTCAATCCTCGGGGCTGTGGCCACCTCGAACGTGCGCCGGATCGCAGCCGGCTCCAGCTCCAGATCCCGCTCGATCCGCGTCAGCCGTTTATCCCAGTAGGAGCGGTTGTCGCGCAGCTGGCGCAGCTCGTGGTCGGCAAAACCAAGGGCCAGCTGTTCGAACTCACTGTCGTGCTTGGTGCGGGTTTTGAGGATCCGCTCCCGCTGCTCCTGCAGCACCTTCACGAAGGCGTTGGCCTCATCCTCAGCGCGCTTGCCCAGCTGGGCTTTGGCGCGCTCGGCCCGTTCGGCGGCGATGGCTTCCAAGCGGTCCTTGAGTTGGGCCACATCGGCCGGCAGCTGTTCCCGCAGCTGGCGCTGGATGCCTTCATCCACCGCCGGCAGGCGTTCGCGCAGGCTGGTTTCCAGGTCGGCCAGGGCCATGTCGGTCTTGGTGGCGTTCAGCACCCGCAGCCGCCGGGCTGGATCAGCCGGGTCCCATTCGGCCACCAGCTCCAGCACCTCATCGTGCAGGCGGGCGGCACCGTGGCCGTACAGCGACAACCGAGCCAGCAGGATCAGCTTGGCGGTGTCGTCATGGGTGGCGATCACTGCGGCCCGGCTCAGCTCTTCTCCCTGGAACCCCCGCACCAGGAAGCGGTTGAGCAGTCGCTGCACCAAGGGGTGCTCCAGATGCAGATGCACCCGGTCGGCATTCACCTCCTTGGGGTCTTTGAACACCACGGGCTGGGGCGCTGTGTTGCGCCGCCACTCCCAGAGCTTCTCGCCGGGGCGGCGAGGGCGCCGCAGGGCATCCAGCACGTCCCCCCAGCTCTGCTCGCCTCCGGGCAGCTCATCGGCCGCCGGGAAGATCCATTCGGCCCGCTCGGGATCGGTCTCTGCCACCGCAGGATCCCGGGCTATCAGTTGAGGCACCGATCGATTCCCCAGCCCGCTCCCCTGGGCGCTCACCCGCAGGCTGGTGTTGAGCGCATCGCGGAAGAGATCACTGCTGAAGTGGAGCCAGTCTTCCGACTTCTGCAGGGCCTTCTCCAGCCGTGCCACCTGCTGGCGGAGCTCGTCTTCTCGCTCGCGGCTGTTGTCCTCCAGCTCCAGGTTGACCAGGGCCTGACGGCGTTTGTAGCCCTCCTCCTGATCCACCCCCTGGATCTGCGCCATCACCTCGTTGATGGCGGTGGGATTGATTCCCTTGGCCAACAGCTCATTCAGCCGTCCCACCACCACCGGCGGCAGGGAACCGAGGGTTTTGCGGATCTCCTCGGTTTTCTTGACCAACACATCCAGTACCCGGTCTTCCTCGCGGTCGGCCAGCACGAAGTAGTGGCAGAACACCTCTGGGGCGCGCTGCAGGGTGCGGTCGATGCGGCCGTTGCGCTGCTCCATCCGCCCCGGGTTCCAGGGCACGTCGAAGTGGAACAGGTAGCGGCAGTGGTTCTGCAGGTTCACCCCCTCCCGCGCAGCATCGGTGGCGATCAGGATGCGGAGTGGATCCTGATCGGGCGGGCTGTTGAAGCTGCGCTTGAGCGCTTCCCGCTTTTCATCGCCGATGCCGCCATGGAAGGTGGCGATGCGTTCCCGTTCCCGGTCGCTGCCGGCGATCAACGATTCGATCCGCTCCTGCAGCCAGCGCTTGGTGTCGGCGTACTCGGTGAAGATCAACAGCCGCTCGCCGTTCCACTCGGCGCCCTCCTGCCCCAGATCAGGGCAGAGGTGCTGCTGAATCCAGCGGCGTAGGTAGGTGATGCGGGCATCAGGCTCGTAGCGGGCGCGCTCGCTGATGCGCTGCATGTCCTTGAGCAGCTCCCATTCCTGGGGCCCTGCGCCCAGTTCGGTGGTAGCTAGCGCCAGCCGATGCTCCTGCTCAGCTTCCCGCTCGACGCTGTCTTCATCGGCGTCGGCGCGCTCGTCGTCGCCGTCGATGCCCTGCTGCAGCAGCTTCAGCTGCTGGGGGTCTCGGGCCGTGCGCAGGCGCTCGCCGGCATCGCGCCGCCGCAGCGTGTCGCAATGCACGCCCAACGTGCGGTGAAAGGCCTCGATCGAGCTGAGCAGCCGTTTCTGCAGGTTGGTGACCACCAACAGTTCGGCGGCGCGCTGTTTGCTGCTCGCTCCCTTGAGCCGCTCTTCCCGCAGGGTGCGGTAGGCCTTGAGCAGGCGGGCCAGCTCCAGCTCGGGTGTGGAGGGATCCAATCCCTCAAGCACCACGGGCACCACCTCACGCTTGGGCAGCTCCTCGCCGATCCGGCGCAGGTCTTCCTTGAGGCGCCGCACCAGCACGGGCTCCAGGTCGGCCTTGTTGCGCACTGGCACCCCGCGGCAGAAGCGGGTGGGATCCAGGATTTCCAGCAGAGCCGAGAAGCTGTTGCTGTGGCCGTTGTGGGGCGTGGCCGAGAGGAACAGCTTGTGCTCGAAGCAGCCGGCCAAGCCGCGGATGGCCCGGGTGAGCTTGGAGTCGACGGCAATCCTGGAGCCACTGGAAGGAGCGGCGTTGTGGGCTTCATCGAGGATCAGCAGGGCCTTCTCGCCATCCCCAAGCCAATCGCGCAGGGCGCCGGCGTAGTCCTCATTGCGCACCAGCGCCTGGCTGAGGATGAAGCGGGTGTGGGTGGCCCAGGGGTTGATGCCCCAGCCCCGCTCGCGCCGCATCCGCGAGACGTACTCGCGGTTCATCACCGCAAACGGCAAACCGAAGCGGCTCTCCATTTCACCCTGCCACTGCAGCACCACCGACGGCGGTGCCACCACCACCACCCGCTGCACCTTCTGGCGCAGCAGCAGCTCGCGCATGATCAGCCCGGCTTCGATCGTCTTGCCCAGGCCCACGTCGTCGGCGATGAATAGAGCCACCCGCGGCATCCGCAGGGCTTTGCGCAGCGGCTCCAGCTGGTAAGGCTTCACATCGATCCCCGCCCGCAGCGGGGACTGGAACAGGCCCGGGTCGGTGGCCGTGACGCAGTTCCACTGCAGCGTGTGCAGGTAGCTGGAGAACACCTGCGGGTCATCGAAGCCGCGCTGCCCGATCGTCTCCCAGGTGCTTTGGCCCAGGATCCGGGCATCCACCTCACGCTCCCAGAACACCTCGGTGATCTGCCCGTTGGCGTCGTCATCCAGGCAGGCCAGGCGAACCACGGTGTCGAGGCCTTTCTCTTCTGGCGCCCAGACCTCCTCAACCAAGTGGTGGTGGCTGCGGCAGTGGACCACGCAACCCTTGCTGAGGGCAGGAGCAGGCGGAACCTGGCTCATTGCGGCACCGCCTGACGCAGCTGGGCTGGCATAGATGGCAGGGGACGATTCCCCCAGTGTGACGCCAGCACAGCCCAGGCGCAGGCAGGCTTCTCCCGGCCTCACCCGTCAATGCCAAAACTATGCAGCCTGTGCATTGTTTAGGCCTGCTGCCTATGCAGCCTCATCGCCTTCTCGTACTCCGCTCCGATCCCCAGCCCTGAATTCTCATCCGCCATCAGCCGCTACCGCGACGCCGGCCTGCGACCACATGCGCATGTGGATCAGGCAGGCCAGGGCCAGCGCGATCGCCCGTTGCCACAGATCCTTTGGCGTGGGCAGATAGGGCAGGTTGGCGAACTGGGCCTCCAGCAACCAAGCCTCCTCGGGCCGGGAGGAACGGAGCACCTCAAACAGCACCGGCTCCGCCAGGTGGGCCTTTGGGTCCAGCAGGAAAGGCGCGATGAACTGCCTCAGCGGGGCCGGGCTGCGGGCTCGGCTGACGTCAATCCACAACCTGGTGTCGAGCAACAGGGTCAGGCAGCGGTCTCCTGGACCCGCTGGTGCTCGCGATCCTGGTCGGCCTCAAAACTCTCCAGCTCCACACCCCATTCGCCGCTGAGAAAGCGCCGAGTGATCTCGGCGCGACGTCGCTGCTTCAGCGCCTCCTTCATCAACCTGCGGACCGCGGCGCCCTTCTTGCGCTCGCCCGTGAGGTCCAGGATTTCGGCCATCTCGGCTTCGGGAAGCTCGACGGTGACTTTCATGGTTTCGCCCCCGGAGACCAGCTCCAGATCGGCCTCGTTGCTGCGAAAGACGATCCTGTCGCCGGTGCTTCCGTCCTGGCAGCGGAACAACACCTGGCAGGCCATATCGCCCATCCGCTGAACGCTGATCAGCCGCACGGATTCTTTGCCCAGCAAGCCCTTCACCAGAGCGTCAGGTTTGAGGTCTTCCAGACGAATCATCGGGTCATCCAGGCCTGCCAACCACTATCAAGCGCTTTCCCTGGCAAGAGCACTTCTTTCATGCGAAGAACCAAGCAGGCAGTAGGCAGGTGCTGGTAACGCGCACGCCAAGCAGACCACTAACGAGCACTTTGCCCCGGCCTTGAGCGAATGGGGAGCCTCCCCTGGAAGAAATAGTGCGGCACCTGCAAAAACAGGCAAGATCTGCATACTCCTAGGCCCCAAGGCCGGTGCGGCCCCATGCCCTTTCGCTTCCGCCGCTCGGCCCGCCTGGGCCCCTTGAGGTTCAATTTTGGCAAGAGCGGCCTCAGCTCGATTTCGCTCGGCGGCCGTGGGGCGTCGTTCAACATCCCCGTGGCCCGCTCCGGTGCACCCCGCACCACCGTGGGGCTGCCCGGCACGGGGTTGAGCTGGAGTGTCGAGCACAGCAGTGCTGCAAAGGGGCTGCCCAACAGCCGCCGCCTCCGGCCAGGCCAGCTGGAGGTCTTCAAGCAGGGCTGCCTGGGCGTGTTGCAAGAGCAGTTGATCGCGCCTGGCTCCCAAGCTCAGTGGCTCTGGGAGTTGAACCTGATCACCCGGCTTCTGGCCGATCCCTCAATCGGCAGCCGCACCCAGGGCCTGCTGGCCGTGATTGAAACGCCGGAAGCGATGGAGGCCTACGTCATGCGCGCGCAGAGCCAGGACGATGTGAAACGCCGGGCCCATCGCTGCGTGGAAGCAGTCCAGGAAGCGGCCCGGTTGGTGAACCTCCGGGGCTGGCTACATCAGGCATAAAGCCCTATTGCCCCCACCGCCTGGCCGGCCGATTGTGATCTCATCACTCACCGGGAGGCTCCAGACCATGGATGACACCCCACCCGAGCAGAGGCCAGGAGTGCGCTGACGATCCGGTCCCTGCTCCAACACTCTCGACGGATCTCTGATTTCCCTGGCGCGTGACACCGCTGTGTGTGTGCTCCACCGCCGTCCACTGCACCGCGAAAGGCCTCGCCTCAGGTGCCCCGGACCCAACAGGAAGTCCCACTAGTCACCTGGCCCTAGGTGCCAGCGTCAGCCGCTCCGCCCTATCAACCAAACTCCTTCAGAGCCCGGTGGCTTCGTCACCGGGCTTTGTCGTGTAATCAGGGCCATAAGGTTGATGCAACAACCCTCACAACTGCGTGGGGCCTGGTGACCTCATCGCCTGCAGATACTCCTGGCGCGGCAGTATGCATTCGTAGACCGCACCGGTCTGATGGGGCAGCGGATTGATCGCGCTGCTGCTCACCGCCATGTAGGGATCAAACAGGTAGCCAGCCGGATGCGTTCGGCCTCCGACACCAGTCGGAATGGCTCGCCGTCTTCATCAAGGCTCCACTTCCGGCCCCGGTGACCAGCTCCAGATCGGCCTCGTTGCGGCGGAACACGGTGGACTTCTCCAGCCTGACCTGGAGGGTCGATCACGACCCTGGGCTGGGGCTGACCTCGCCAACCGCCACCGGCTGCACCAGAGTCAGCTTGATGGACTCCACCTCCCCAATACCGAACCACTGAACGCTATGTGGATCTTTCTCAACGACGCTTTTCTCTCTGTCGTCGCCGACAAAGCTGACCCCACGGGGGAGCGGCTGCTGGTGCGTGCGCGGCGGGCCAGCGACATCGAGCGCGTGTTTCCTGAGGCCGAGGTGTTCCAGGTCGTCATCAGCGACTACGCCTTTCGGGCCTGGGTCGCGCGGCAGCAGGTGGCTGAGGCTCTGGCCGCCAGGGCAAATGCGATCGACTATCCCAACTTCAAGGACTCCATCACCGATCACGACCTCCACGAGGCGGCGATGGACGTGTGGGGAGTGATGCACAGGCTTCAGGAGCGATCCAGGTAACCCGCCGGCAACATGGAGACCAGCGCTCACTGGCCGAGCTGCTCCCGCAGAAACCGATCGCTCCACCCCACCGCCGCGGCCCAGTTCTCCGCCTCGCTCAGGCCCGAGCTGCGGGTGGGCTTGAAGCTGTGGTCGCCGCTGGGGAGCCAATGCAGCTGCACCTGGGGCGAAAGGGCGTAGGTGTCCACCTCCTCCCGCTTCCCGAACGTGTCGCGCTCCCCCTGCAGGATCAGCGTGGGCGTGCGCAAGGCGGCCAGGTGCTCGGTGCGCAGTTGCAGCGGCTTGCCGGGCGGGTGGAAGGGGTAGCCCAGGCAGAGGCAGCCGCGCACGCCATCGCTGGCGGCCAGCTCATCCACCAGCAGGCTGGCCACCCGCCCGCCCATCGACTTGCCGCCGATGAACAGCGGCCGGCCGGGCTGCTCCGTGTGCTCCAGCCGCACCTGCTGGCGGAAGGCCTCCTGCAGCACCGGCATCCGGTCGGGTCCCTGGCGACGGCCTGTTTCGCGCATCCGGGCCATGTAGCCAAACTCGAAGCGCACCACCCGCCAGCCCTGGTGCGCCAGCCCGCTGGCGATAGCCGCCATGAAGGGGCTGTCCATCGGGGCACCGGCGCCATGGGCCAGCAGCACGGTGGCGGGCGCGGCATCGGGGCCGTCGATCAGGCGCGGCGCGGAGCTGGGAGCCTCAGCCGTCATGGGCGGATCTGCTCCGGTGCGTCTCCGGGCGCTCCACGTAGCCCGTCGCCCACACCGTCGGGGCAATCCCATGGGGCACCAGGCACCTGTAGGCCTCGCTGGCGAGAATCTCCTGCACCGACTCCCCCAACAGCGCGTTGGAGCGGCTGCCCGGCAACCGCTGGCTGAGGGTCTGGTGGATGCGCTGCAGATACCAGGCAGTGCCGTCGAGCCCTGCGTTGAAGCGCTCCCAGCTGCGGGGGTTGCGCCGGGCATCAAGCACCATGTCGCGGGCGTTGTGGGCCTTGTCGGCTGCCGTCACCCGCAGGGAGCCTTCGCCCTTGTGCTCCAGAGCAGCCACATAGCGGGTCTTGCGCAGCAACCAGGGCTCCTTGGCCACACCCGGCGCCACCGGGCCAGTTGTGTCGGTGCAGTCGCGCACGATCGCGGCCACCTCGTCGCCAAAGCGCTCAGCAATCGAATCGTGGCTCTGGCCGGCATCCTCGATGGAGTCGTGCAGCAGGCCAGCGATCGCTTCGTTCTCACTGCCGCCGTCTTCCCAGACCAGACCGCTCACGGCCATCAGGTGGGAGAGGTAGGGCACCGGCTTGCCCTTGCGGGTCTGAAAGCGGTGCAGCTGGGCGGTCCAGAGCAGGGCCTCGTCGTAGCGCTCGCTGTGGGTGGGTGGGTGGTTTGTCATCGGCTTGATCTTCTATGGGTTCATGGTTTGGTTGTGGCCACCGCTTCTCGCGCTTTGCAGGCCTTATCGGCCTCACGGAGCAGGTCCATCTCCGCTTCCGGGAGGGGCTCCTGGATCTCGCCGCCACTGAAGGCTGCTGCGGACGAAATTGCAGATCGCTTCTGTGTCAGGGCCATCGCCTATGCGAGCCAGGATGACCGGTCGGCCGTCCTGGCCTGCGTCATCTTCTTGCCAGGGATCTTCCTTGGCGTAGTACCTGAACGTCATCGGGTGCCTCCGGGGTCGAGAACACCCCCCGGCCAGCGCCTGGAGGTTCATTCTCTCCTGATCGGGCCAGCCTTCCGTTCGTCGTCATGACGGCATCAGCAGCGACCACAGGGGCAGAAAAGCCCCAATCCGAAGCCGTAATCTGGACCTAATTGGGAGCGGTGTTGCGTCAGCGGCTCCGCCTGATCAACCAAACTCCTGCCGAGCCCGGTGGCCTCGTCACCGGGCTTTGTCGTGTCACCCAGAGCCATGGCTGACCTCTCCCAGATCCACCAGGCCCTGGTCGAGGACCACCGCGGGTCTTTGAGCTTGCCGCCGGCGAGCTGCTTGCCCAGTCCAGCTGGACCCTGGAGGCCACCGTGCTGCTGATGCACCTCCACAACGGCGCCGTCACGATCGGGCCGGTGCGCAACCTTTCCCAATGGCTGGAGCACCTCCCGCCTGAGCTCGATGCCTTCGTGCGGCTGCAGGAGCAGGGGGTGCCCTTCGAGGCGGCCTACGCCCAGTGCCTGGCCGAACAGGGGCAGGAGTTTGTCGACGCCTGCGAAGCCGCCAAGCGCAGCAAGCCCCTGGTCACCCACGACAACCTGGCTGAGCTCACCGCCCTCTCCCAGAAGGGCTTTGCCCGCCAGCCCCGTGAGCTGCTGGCGCTGGCCCAGTGGTCCGACCACGTCAGCGGCTTCCTGGTGTCCTGCGAGCCCTTCCGCTGATCTGGAAGCAAGAGCGCCGTAGGTCTCCGGCTCCGTCTTCGTCCCCAACCCCACCCACCGGCACCAGCAGCGCCTGCTAGCGGCTGTTGGGGCGGCCACGGTCCTGGCCCTGCAGGGCAGCGCGGAAGGCCGCTGAGCTGAGGATCGGCGTGTTGTGGTCGAGGTCGTTCACCAGCACCAGCTCTGCCACGCCGGGCTGGAAGGCGCGGTGCAGGGCGACGGCGTGGCGCGTGGGCACCACCCGATCGACGGCAGCCGCCACGATCGTGGTGGGGGCCCGCACCAGGGGCGCCTCAGCGGCCGCCTCCCAGCGATCGAGCAGCAGCAGATCCACCGGCAGCCAGGGCATGGCGGCGCGCGCCACCGCCAGCAGGCTGTCGAACGGCACCAACAGCACCAGCCGCTGCACCGGGCGGGTGGCAGCCAGATGCACCGCCGGGCCGGTGCCCAGGCTGCGGCCCACCGCCGTGATCGCGCTGTGGCGCTCGGCCACGTGGGCATGGAGCGCCTGGGCGTCGGCGCGCAGGGCCGCTTCGCTGGGTCTGCCCTCGCTGCCGCCGTAGCCGCGGTAATGGAGCAGGTAGAGGGCTGTGTCGGGCAGCAGGGCGGCCAGCTCAGCGCGGGTGAGGGACACGTCCTCGGCGTTGCCCCCGAAGTAGATCAGCGCGCGGGGCCCCGCATGGGGGCGATGGGCCACCAGCACGCGCTTGCCCTCCACCTGCAGCAGCAGCTGGCCGGATGGATCGGCGGCGGGCTGGGGGAGATAGATCAACGAACGCTGGGTGAGGAACACCAGCAGGCAGACACCGCCATAGCCCAGCGCCAGCCAGCCGGCCCAGCCCAGCCATCGAGTCACTGTCATCGACCCAGAGTCATGGAGCCAGAGTCATGGACCCACAATCATCGGTGCTTTCTCCAGCGTGCTTCAGCAGCTCAGGATGGACGGCAGCACCGATAGATCGCCGATCATCTTCAGGCTCAGACAGCCCAAGCGGGCTGCATCGTGCAAGCCGCCGCGCCCTGCGCGAAGGTCGGGCGGCATGTGATCAGCTCATGCCCCACCATGTGCCCTGGGTTCTTCTGTTGCTGCCAACTGCCACGGCGGTGAGGAGGCCTCCTCGCTGATCGGCGGAAGGATGGGCTTCGGCGGGAGGTGACCTCCACCACTTCAACGGCCTGAACCCGACCGAGCCACTCCCAGCGGTGCATCTTGAGATCCCGCACGGTCAGAACGAGCACCTGGTCTTCGCAGGCGGCGTGGCGGGAAGACCAGCGGGAGAGGTCTTGCCCGCCCCCGGCCGGGCCCATCTGCTCGGGCTCGATGCGGCGCAGCAGCTCGGGCAGGTTCTGGATCAGGACATCGAGCAGGGTGCGGGGCGACGCCATAAACAGACTAAACTAAGACTTAGTTCGAAACGTTCAGCAATGGAGCTGGTGAACATCCACCAGGCCAAAACCCACCTCTCCCAGTTGCTGCAGGAGGTGGAACAGGGGCAGGACGTGGTGATCGCCCGCTCGGGGGTACCGATTGCGCGGCTGGTGGCCTGGCAGGCTCCGGCCCAGCCGGTGGCAGCGCCCGGGGCGATGCGCGGTCAGATCCAGCTGGGTGACGACTTTGAGGCGCCGCTGGATGGGCTGTTCGAGGCGCTGCGGTGACGCGGCTCCTGCTCGACACCCACCTGGTGCTGTGGTGGCTGAATGGCGACCCGCGGCTGCCGGAGCCGGTGGTGGAGCGGGTCCAGGCGCCGGAGGCGGAGGTCTTCGTGAGCCAGGCCTCGCTGTGGGAGATGGCGATCAAGGTGTCGATCGGCCGGCTGCAGGTGGATCTGCCGGAGCTGGAGCGCCAGGTGCCGCTGCAGGGCTTCCGCTGGCTGCAGGTCAGCAACACCCATCTGCTGGCGGTGGCAGAGCTGGAGGCCGATGGAGACCATCGCGATCCGTTTGACCGGCTGCTGGTGTGCCAGAGCAGAACCGAGCCGATGCTGCTGCTGAGTGTGGACCGCCAGTTGCGGCGCTACGGCACCACCGTGAACGTGGTGGGATGACGCGCCCGTCAGGGGCGCTGCCTGAGAAGTTTGCTGAACAACCCGGCCGTCTCTGCGACATCGGTCAACCGCTCAACTGAGATGCGCGGTCACCGGGAGCGAATCACTCCACCGGCCAGGGCTCCTGCAGCGACTGCGTTCAAATGCACGGGGCTGGCGGGACTCGAACCCACGACCTACGGTTTAGGAAACCGTCGCTCTATCCGGCTGAGCTACAGCCCCCTGCGGCCCATTATGAGCGCCGCCCCCGCGGGCATGATGGACCACGAAAGCAGGCGAGGTGGTCGCAATCGGGGCAGCGTCTGGCTTTCGGGCCAGGTGCCGGGCCCGGTTGAGGAAAGTCCGGGCTCCCGAATGGCCAGGCTTGCTGGGTAACGCCCAGTGCGGGTGACCGTGAGGAGAGTGCCACAGAAACACACCGCCGATGGCCCAGGGGGTTCGCCCGCCGGGCACAGGCAAGGGTGCAAAGGTGCGGTAAGAGCGCACCAGCAGCATCGAGAGGTGCTGGCTCGGTAAACCCCGGCCGGGAGCAAGGCCGAGGGACAAGGGTTGGCCATGACACCCGTCCCGCTTCATGTGTGCCGCTCGAGGCCGTTGGTAACAACGGTCCCAGATAGATGATCGCCCCGGTCCGCTTCGGCGGAACGGAACAGAACCCGGCTTACGTCCTGCTTTCACCCCTTCACGATGACGCCCCCAGGCCCTGCGCTGAGCCCCCGCCGCCAGCGCCAGCTGCTGGCCTTCCTGGCCAACCTGGGGCTGGAGGAGCCCACGGGCCCATCGGGGCTGGCCCCGATCGATGAGGCCCTCACCCACACCTCCGCCGGCCTGGCGCGCAACCATGAGCGCCTGGAGTTTCTCGGCGATGCGGTGCTGCGGCTGGCCGCCTCCGAGCACCTGCAACGCCTTCACCCGCAGCTGAGCGTGGGCGCGCGCGCTGAGCTGCGGGCCCAGATCGTCAGCGACCGCTGGCTGGCGGAACTGGGCGAACGCTGCGGCATCGATGCGGTGGTGCGGCTCGGCGCCATGGCGGCCGGGGATGCCGCCGCGCGGCCCACGATCCGCGCCGAAGCCTGTGAAGCCCTGATCGGCGCGCTCTATGAAGCCTGGGGCACGCTGGAGCCGGTGCATGGCTGGCTCTCCCCCCACTGGTCGGAGAGCATCGCGGCGCTGCTGGCCGATCCGCACCGCCACAACTGGAAGCAGGCCCTGCAGGAATGGACCCAGGCGCGGGGGCTGGGGCTGCCCGTCTACCGCGGTGAGGAATGCAGCCAGCTGCATGGCGATCCCCGCCGCTTCCACAGCACCGTCGCCGTGGCCACCAGCGCAACGGCGGATCCGCTGGGCGAAGGCTGGGGCCGTTCGCGCCGCGAGGCGGAGCAACAGGCGGCCAGCGCGGCGCTCAAGGCGCTGGAGCAGGGCGCCGTGGAACTCAGGCCTGCTCCAGGCTGCTGAGGGGCAGGGTCACCAGCTTGTCCCAGTTGCCGCCCTCGAACAGCACCGCCACCTGCTTGCCGCTGAGGCGCTGCACGAAGCCGCGGTAGCCGTTGTAGATCGAGCGTGGGTCGCGAACCACCACGGTGGACCCGGGCAGGATCGGCAGCGTGCTGACAGCCATCGGTGGTCGTGAGGGGTGGCGCCATTATCGAGGCTGATGCAGGCAAGCGGGGATGGCAAAAGGGGCACCACCGCGCCGTGATGGGGCAGACCACCCGCCCAAGGAGGCCCCGGCGGCCGATCCCTGGCTGGTGGTGGGGCGGATCGTGGCCGCCCAGGGCCTGGAAGGGGAGCTGCGCGTGCTTCCCCGCACCGATTTCCCGGAGCGCTTCACCCGCCCGGGCCCCCGCTGGCTGCGGCGGCAGCAAGAGCCCCCCCAGCCCGTGCGCCTGCTCAGCGGCCGCCAGCTGCCGGGGCGGGAGCTGTTCGTGGTGCGGCTGGAGGGGATCGCCAACCGCTCAGCGGCGGAGGCGATTGTTGATCGCGACCTGCTGGTGGAAGCCAGTGACCGCCCGCCCCTGGCCGAAGGGGAGTTTCACCTGTTCGATCTGCAGGGGCTGGAGGTGCGACTGGCGCCCGCCGGCACGCCGATCGGCACCGTCGTCGACCTGATCCATGCCGGCAACGACCTGCTGGAGGTGCGGTTGAGCGAGGGACGGCGGGTGCTGATCCCCTTTGTGACTCCGATCGTGCCGCGCGTGGAGATCAGCGAAGGATGGCTGGAAATCACGCCGCCGCCGGGTTTGCTCGATGCCTGAGCCCCTCCATAAACTGCCTGCACACGTGGACTGCCGACCATGAGCCCTGCAGCCACGGCCCTCATGCCGGTGATTCTCTGCGGAGGAACCGGCACCCGCCTCTGGCCGCTCTCGCGCGCCTCCTACCCGAAGCAATACTGGGCGCTGGCCGGCAACGATGACGCCACCCTGCTGCAGCAGACCCAGCAACGGCTGGAGGGCCTGCCGCAGCTCGCCCCGCCGCTGCTCGTCTGCAACGAAGACCACCGCTTCATCGTGGCCGAGCAGATGCGCCAGATCGGCGTGGACCCCGGCGCGATCCTGCTGGAGCCGGTGGGGCGCAACACCGCCCCGGCGATCGCCGTAGCCGCCCTGCAGGCCACCGCCCGCGGTGAGGATCCGCTGCTGCTGGTGCTGGCCGCCGATCACGTGATCCGCGATGCCGCCGCCTTCCGGACGGCGATCACGGCGGGCCGCCCGGCCGCTTGCGCCGGCCGCCTGGTGACCTTCGGCATCGTGCCCACCGCGCCGGAAACCGGCTACGGCTACATCGAAGCGGCCCTGCCCTTCAGCGCCGGCGCCAATGGCGCCGCCGCCGGCCCGCAGGAGCCGGTGCCGATTGCCCGCTTCGTGGAGAAACCCGACCGGGCCACTGCCGAGCACTTCCTCGCCTCAGGCCGCTTCACCTGGAACAGCGGCATGTTCCTGTTCAAGGCCAGCACCATCCTGGCCGAGCTGGAGCGGCTCACGCCCGAGCTGGTGAGCGCCTGCCGCGCCGCGCTTGAACAGGATTCCGCCGATCTGGATTTCCTGCGCCTGGAGCAGGAATCCTTTGCCAGCTGCCCCAGCCTGGCCATCGACGTGGCCGTGATGGAGCGTACGGTGCTCGGTTCGGTGCTGCCGCTGGAAGCGGGCTGGAGCGATGTGGGCAGCTGGAGCGCCCTGTGGGACACCGGCGAGCGGGATGCCTCGGGCAATGTGCTGCGCGGCCGGGTGATCAGCGAGGGATCGCGCAACTGCTATCTGCGCAGCGAGCACCGGCTGGTGGTGGGGCTCGGCATTGAAAATCTGGTGGTGGTCGAAACCGACGATGCGGTGCTGGTCGCCCATCGCGACCGGGCGCAGGAGGTCAAGACGATCGTGAACCAACTGGAAGCGGCCGGCGCCTCAGAAGGCAAGGCCCACCGGCGCATCTACCGCCCCTGGGGCCACTACGACGGCGTGGTGGAGGGGGAGCGCTGGCAGGTGAAGAAGCTGCTGGTGAAACCGGGCGCCTCACTCTCCCTGCAGATGCACCACCACCGGGCCGAGCACTGGGTGGTGGTGAAAGGCACCGCCGTGGTGGAGAAAGACGGCCTCCAGGAGATGGTGGGCGAGAACCAGAGCACGTACATCCCGCTCGGCTCGAAGCACCGGCTGTCAAACCCCGGCAAGATCGCCGTGGAGATGATCGAGGTGCAGAGCGGCCCCTATCTCGGCGAAGACGACATCGTGCGCTTCGATGACGTCTACGGCCGCATCGACGCCCCCCACCGCGGCGTCACCCAGCCGGCCAGCTGACGCTCAACTGGCTAGCTGACGCTCAAAAGGGGCCATACCCCGCCGGATTGGCAGATTGCCACGCCCAGCCGTCGCGGCAGATGGCGTCGAGGCCGCGCTCGGTGCGCCAGCCCAGCCGCTCGGCCGCCAGGGCGGGATCCGCCACCGACACCGCCACGTCCCCCGGGCGGCGGTCTTCGATCCGATAGGCGATCGGCCGGCCGCTGGCCCGCTCATAGGCGCGCACCACCTCCAGCACTGAATGGCCTGCGCCGCTGCCGAGGTTGAGGGTCAACCGCTGGGGAGCTTCCGCCAGCAGCACCTCCAGGGCGGCGCGATGGCCGTCGGCGAGGTCCATCACATGGATGTAATCGCGCACGCCGGTGCCATCCGCCGTCGGCCAGTCACCACCGAACACGCGCAGGAAGGGCCGCCGGCCGATCGCCACCTGGCTCACGAAGGGAAAGAGGTTGTTGGGCAGGCCGCCGGGGTCTTCGCCGATGCGGCCGCTGGGATGGGCACCGCAGGGGTTGAAGTAGCGCAGCAGCGCCACCCGCCAACCGGGTTCGCTGGCCGCCACATCCGCCAGCAGCCGCTCCACCGCCGCCTTGGTCTCGCCGTAGGGGTTCACCGGCGCCACCGGCGCGGATTCGGGGATCGGCACCACGGCGGTGAAGCCGTAGAGCGTGGCGCTGCTGCTGAACACGATCGTGCGGCAACCGGCCTGGCGCATGGCCGCCAGCAGCCGCACGCTGCCGCCCACGTTCACATCCCAGTAGCGCAGGGGGTCGGCCACCGACTCCCCCACCGCCTTGCAGCCCGCCAGATGAATCACGGCATCGATCGGTGCGTCGCCGGCAAAGGCCTGCTCCAGCGCCGCCGGATCACGGATGTCGCCTTCGATCAGCCGCAGCGGCGCCCCCGCCAGCTCCTCAACCCGGCGCAGCGCTTCCGGGGAGCTGTTGGAGAAGTCGTCGAGCACCACCAGCCGATGGCCCAGCTGCAGCAGCAGCACGCACAGGTGACTGCCGATGAAGCCCGCCCCACCGGTGATCAGAAGCGCGGCCATTGCAAAGGCTGGGTGTGCTTTTTGACCCTACCTATCGACGCAGGCGGAATCACACCGCACCGCCAGGGCCGCTTCAACCCAGGCGCAGATCGATGGTGCGCAGACCGGCCGCCGGCAATGGCCAGGGGGGAGCCTCCAGCGGCTCGATCGCCTCCGTATCGCGCACGAATTCGTGCGGCTCGCCATCGCGGCGGAAACAGGCCAGCCGCTCCCCACTTGCCGCCGCAAGGATCTCCAGTTGCAGAGGCAACTGGTTGGCAATGCAGGGATGCAGGGAGGGGAACAGGCTGCTATGGCGGTACCGGATCCCCAGCCAGCCGTCCCCGAGCGGCAGGTCACGGCCGCAGAGCCGCAGCCGGTGGGTGTCGAGGAACGCCTCGTTCACCCGCAGCTCCAGGCGCTGCAGGGAGCTGTCGACGAAGCGGCTGGTGGTGCCCCCTTCCGCCGGGGTGTCGCACAGCAGCGGCCACGGCTCCAGGGCACGACGGATCTCGAGCCGGGCCCCATGCCGCTCCCAGGAGAGCAGCAGGGGGAAGCGCCAGTTCCAGATCTGCCGGTAGGGCTCGGGCTGCATGTCGAGGCCGTCGGCATCCAGCTGCTGCAGCACTTGTTGCAGATCGCTCCAGAGCGCATGGGGCAGCAGGGCTTCATCGTGCAACTGCTCGCCGAAGGGGATCAGCGCGGTGGGGCGATGCACCGGATCCAGCAGGTGTGCCGCCAACGCACTCCAGAGCAGGGCGATCGCCGCGGCCCACTCCGCCTTGGGCAGGGCTTCGATCGCGCGGAATTCGATCAGGCCCTGGCAGCCGCTGGGCCAGGCGGGATTCCAGAACTTGTCGAAGCTGATTTCACTGCGATGGGTGTTGCCGCTGCGATCAGCATGAAGGTGGCGCAGGGTTTCACTCACCAGCACCCGCTGATCGCCCTCGGGCAGTTGCTCCAGCGCGCTGTGGGCCAGGCGGAGATCAAGGGCACTGGCGCTGCCCTCATCCAGCCGCGGCGCCTGGGAGGACGGCCCCACCGAGTTGTTACTGAACAGGTAAGAGAGGCTGGGATGGCGTTGCCAAAAGCGCAGGATCGCCACCAGCCAGGAGGGCCGACTGAAGAAGGGGTTCGCCTCGAGGCTGGCACCGCCCCAGAGCAGGTGGTTGCCGCCCCCGGTGCCCTGCTGCTCCAGGCCCTCCCCCTTCAAGCTGCACAGGCCCACGGCTGCCCCTGCCTCGGCCAGGGTCTGCATCCAGCCGGCGTAGTCGGCCCAGCCGTGGCACACCGGCAGATTGACCTCCAGCACGCCGGGGTCGGCGGTGAGGCCCAGCACCTGCCACTGGCCGTCCACATCGACGGGCAGCATGCCGCTGAGTTCAGGCCGGCTCCAGCCCTCGCTGGCGGCGGCGATCACCTTCAGCAGCTGGTGCAGGGGCTCGCGCGCCAGCGGCGGTAGAAACAGGTTCCAGCTGTCCTCGCGGATCTCCAGCGTCAGCACCTGGCGCAGCACTCCCTCGGGGAAATGCTCAAGCGGCAGGCGCAGTCCGGCAGGGCCCGAGGCCGGCAGCAGGCGGCAACGGCGCTTTTCGAGGTTCCACTCCGCCGCCTGCCAACCCTCGGGATCGCCCTCCTCAGTGGCTTCGGCGTGGTGGCAGAGCGGCACCGCCCAGATGCGGTTGTCCGGGGCCAGGGGATCTTTCAGCTTGAGCGGGGTGAACGCGCAGCCCAGGGCCGCACCGACGGCCTCCAGAAAGGCCTTGGCCCGTTTGCGGGGCAGGGAGGGCAGTTCGGTCGGCGTGCGTGGCTCCGGCGGCCGGCCCGCTGCGGCGTCCTGGGGCCAGCGCACCAGGGGCAGGCCATCAAGGCCGGTGATCAGCCGCAGCGCCCAGCGCGGGTTCACCTCGCCGTCGTAGCGCTTGCCCGGGCAATACATCAAGGTGCTGCCGGGCCAGGTGCGCCGCTGAATCTGTGCCGCCAGCGCATGGGCATAGGCCAGCTTGGTGGGCCCATCGGCGGTGACCGACCACTCGGCTCCCTCGGGCTTGAGCGGCACATAGGTGGGCTCACCGCCCAGGGTGAGGTGGATGCCCTCGGCCCGCAGCCGGTGCTCCGCTTCGATGGCCGTGTCCGCCATCCAGGCGGGTGTGGTCGTCAGGGGAGGTGGCGCAGGCCGTTGCAGGGAGTCGGCGGGCGCAGACGCGGGGGTGACGGTCATGGTCAGTGGGGGGTTGTCCGCAGGCTGGCAGGGATCACGGTGCAGGCATTGATCGGCACCGGTGCCACCTTCCAGATGCGCTCGGCGTAGTCGGCGATCGATCGGTCGGAGGAGAAGAAGCCGCAGCGGGCGGTGTTCAGCACCGACATGCGGCTCCAGCTGCTGGGGTTCTGCCAGGCCTGATCGACGGCGTTGTGGGCGCGGCGGTAGTCGCCCATGTCGGCCATCACCCGGAACGGATCGCTGCCGCAGAGGTTGGCCAGCAGCGGGTGGAAGAGGTCGCGGTCGCCTTCGCTGAAGTGGCCCGAGCCGATCAGCTCGATCGCTTCGCGGGCGATCGGATCGTTCTCCAGCCAGGGCATCGGGTGGTAGCCGTTGCGGTTGAGCGATTCGATCTGGTCGGCGGTATGGCCGAACAGGAAGAAGTTCTCATGGCCCACCAGCTCGCGGATTTCCACGTTGGCGCCATCAAGAGTGCCGATCGTGACGGCTCCGTTGAGCGCCATCTTCATGTTGCCGGTGCCGGAGGCCTCCTTGCCAGCGGTGGAGATCTGCTCGGAGAGATCAACCGCTGGGTACACCTTCTGGCCGAGGCTGACGCTGAAGTTGGGCAGGAAAACCACCCGCATGCGGCCGTCCATGGCCGGGTCCATATTCACGATCTCGGCGATGCCGCCGATCAGCCGGATGATCAGCTTGGCCATGTGGTAGCCCGGCGCCGCCTTGCCCCCGAAGATGAAGGTGCGGGGCGGCAGGTCCTCGCCGTTGCGCAGCCGCAGGTAGCGCTCCACGATCTGCAGCGCCGCCAGGTGCTGGCGCTTGTACTCGTGGATCCGCTTCACCTGCACGTCGAACAGCGACGAGGGATCCACCAGCACGCCGAGGTCCTGGTGGATGGTGGCGGCCAGCCGTTGCTTGGCCTGGTCGCGCACGCTGCGCCAGCGCTCCAGGAAAGAACCGTCGTCGGCATGGGCCTCCAGGCCCTTGAGCTCGGCCAGGTCCCGCCGCCAGCCGCGGCCGATCGTGTCATCGAGCAGGCCGGAGAGGAACGGGTTGGCCACCGCGATCCAGCGGCGGGGCGTGACGCCGTTGGTGACGTTGGTGAAGCGGTCGGGCCAGAGATCGGCGAACTCGGGGAACAGCTGCTTCTGCACCAGGTTGCTGTGCAGCTCCGCCACCCCGTTCACCTTCTGGCTGCCCACCACCGCCAGGTTCGCCATCCGCACCTTGCGCTGGGGCCCCTCCTGAATCAGCGACAGGCGCTCCAGCAGCTCGGGCTGGCCCGGATAGCGGATGCGCACCATGCGCAGGAAGCGTGAGTTGATCTCGTAGATGATCTCGAGCTGGCGGGGCAGCAGCTGGGCGAACAGCTCCAGGCCCCAGGTCTCGAGCGCTTCGGGCAGCAGCGTGTGGTTGGTGTAGTTCACGCTGGCGGTGGTGATCGACCAGGCGGTGTCCCAGTCGGCGCCGTGCTCGTCGATCAGCAGCCGCATCAGCTCGGCCACGGCGATCGCCGGGTGGGTGTCGTTGAGCTGCACCGCGAACTTGTGGTGGAACTCGGTGATCGGCAGGCCCTGCCCCTTGAGGATGCGGAACATGTCCTGCAGGGAGCAGCTCACGAAGAAGATCTGCTGGCTAAGCCGCAGGCGCTTGCCCTGTTCGAGCTCGTCGTTGGGGTAGAGCACCTTGGAGAGCGTTTCCGACTCCACCTTCTGCAGCACCGCGCGGGTGTAGTCGCCGGCGTTGAAGGAGGCGAAATCGAAGGCTTCCGGGGCCTGCGCCGACCACAACCGCAGCGTGTTGGTGGTCTTGACGCCATAGCCCAGGATCGGCGTGTCGTAGGCGACGCCGAGCACCACGTGCTGGCCGATCTGCACCGGGTAGGTCCATTCCGGCCGGATCACCTCCCAGGGGTTGCTCTGCGCCAGCCAGGGGTCGGTGCTCTCCACCTGCCAGCCGTTGCTGATCTGCTGGCGAAAGATGCCGAACTCGTAGCGGATGCCATAACCGATCGCAGGCAGCTCCAGGCTGGCCATCGATTCCTGGAAACAGGCCGCCAGGCGGCCGAGGCCGCCGTTGCCCAGGCCCGGTTCAGGCTCCTCGGCGATCAGCTCCTCAAGGTCGACGCCGAGTTCGTCGCAGGCGTCCTTGGCCGCCTCACGCAGCCCCAGGTTCACCAGGTTGTTGTCGAGGTGCGGGCCGAGCAGGTATTCGGCGGAGAGGTAGCTGACCGTGCGCACCCCTTGCTGGGTGTAGGTCTCAGCGGTGTCGACCCAGTTGTGCAGGAGCTGATCACGCACCGACAGCGCCAGGGCGCGGTAGTAGTCGTGGCGGGTGGCCAGCGACGGCGACTTGGCCAGGCTGGAGAACAGGTGGCGGCGGATGCCCTCCGCCAGCGCCTTGCCATCCGCGGAAGAGAAAGATTCGCGTTCCGCAGGGGGTGCTGTGGTGGCGGCCATGGGGTGCTTATCAGCAATCGCACCTTCATGCTGCGGACCGGGCCCCCGATGCTGCGCCAACGGTTACCGATTCAGGTTCATTTCCCGTTTGCCGCGCCGGGGCCGCCAGGCCGCCGTTGCGGCCAGAAGCGAGGCTGGATCAGAGCTGAAGCAGGTTTGGCACGATGTGCTCCTCGCTGATCACATCGGCGGTGATCGCCCAGCTCAGTTCGCTTTTCACACCGGGCGGGCCGGAGAAGCTGCCCGACACCGCCGCAGTGAGGCCGGACTTGGAGGAGGTGGCCAGGGGGATGTAGCGGTCGTCGATGGCCCCCTGACCGCTGGGATCGAAGCCACGCCAGCCGGCCCCGGGCAGATACACCTCCGCCCAGGCATGCAGGTCGTAGCGCTGCGGCCTGGGCTCCACCAGGTGATAGCCGCTCACGAAGCGGGCGGGCAGGCCCACGCAGCGGCAGGCCTCAATCATCAGCACGGCCAGATCACGGCAGGAGCCCACCCGCTCCTTGAGCGTGCGGCCGGCAGGCCAGGCCGGCCCCACGTGCCGCTGGGTGTACTTCACCCGGTCCTGGATCATCTCCACCAATTGCTGCAGGAACATCAGCGCCCGCTGGTCGCTGCCCATCAGCGCCTCCTGGGCCAGCTCCACCGCCGCCGGCTCGTGCTGGCCATTGGGCAGCCAGCCATCGAGCGAGCCCTTGAGGTCGCTGTTGAGCAGGCCGATCGGATACGGCAGCAGGGGCTCATTCTCCTCCAGGCAGGCCTGCAGCAGGGGCGGCATCTGGGTGTCCACCTCACTGGTGGCGCGGATCTCGAAGCTGTCGGTGCTGCCGGCGAAACGGGCCCGCAGCACGTCGTCGCCGCTGGCGGCCACCAGCAGATGCAGCCGGTGGGGATCGGGCGAGAAGAACAGTTCGAAATTCACCAGCCGCTGGAAGCCATGGGCCCGCGGCCGCAGGCAGAGGCGATGGGGACCCAGCTGGACAGGCGCGCTGTACCGATAGGAGAGGGTATGGGTTACGCGGGCGCGCATGCCGGGGAGGAGGCGGTGGGCAGGGGTGGCGGGGACGCGGCCGAGGAGCTGGAAGCGTCCATCGACTGAGTCTCGGGAGCGCCCGACTGCACGCAGGCCGGGGATTGGCTGGCGTGGATGACGGTGTCGAAGTAGCGGTCGCTGATCAGGCCATGCAGGCGGTTGAGGTCGCTCTGGAACTGGTCGATCGCTTCATGCAAACCGCGCCCGATCAGTTCGTCGATGCGCACGTAGCTCCAGTTGGCCAGCATCAGGCCGGAGAGGCATTCAAGGTCGTCGGGCGGGCCGGGCACGGGGTTGCCGCGGATCACCCGCAGCGACTTGCTGAGGCCTTCGAGGCAATAGCGCACCGAGCGGGGGAAGATCGGATCGAGCAGCAGGAAGGCGGCCACCGCCTTGGGTTCGATCGCCCGCTGCTGCGACTGGCGGAACATCTGATAGGCCCCTGCCGAGCGCAGCAGGGAGATCCACTGCAGCTCGTCGAGCACACCGCCCACCTCCTCCGGGCTGGGCAGCAGCAGGAAGTACTTCACATCAAGGATGCGGCTGGTCTTGTCGGCCCGCTCCACCAGGCGCCCCAGCTTGCTGAACTGCCAGGAGAGATCGCGGCTGAGCGTGGCATCGGTGACGCCATAGAACAGCTGGCAGGCCCGGCGCACCTCGTGCAGCTGCTCCTGGGCCGGCAGACGCCAGAAATGGTCGCTTTCCTTGAGCGTGAGATAGATGTCGTTGATCTGCTCCCACATCTCGGTGGTGATCACCTCGCGGATCTGGCGGGCGTTCTCGCGGGCGGTGGCGATGCAGTTGACGATGCTGCTGGGGTTGCCTGGCTCCCGCACCAGGAAGCCCACCACATCGGTGGGGCCGCCGGCGGGATAGAGGCGGTCGAACAGCTCGCGGTCGCCGCTGGCATCGATCAGCGGCAGCCAGGGTTCGGCGCTGCCCGGCGGGCAGTCAAGCGCCATCGCCTCGCTCACTTCAAGGAAGCGGGAGATGTTCTCAGCCCGCTCGACGTACCGGTTGATCCAGTAGAGGGATTCGGCGACGCGGCTCAGCATGAGGTCTCATCCACGATCCAGGTGTCCTTGCATCCTCCGCCCTGGGATGAGTTGACCACCAGCGAGCCACGGCGCAGCGCCACGCGGGTGAGACCACCCGGGCTCACCCAGGCCCCCTTGCCCCGCAGCACATACGGCCGCAGATCAACGTGGCAAGGGTAGAGCTCCCCTTCGCTCAGCGAGGGCACGGTGGAGAGCTCCAAGGTGGGCTGGGCGATGAAGTTGCGGGGATCGGCCTTGATCTTGTCGGCGAAGGAAAGGATCTCGGCCTGCTCGGCGTGTGGGCCGATCAGCATGCCGTAGCCCCCGGCTTCTCCCACCGCTTTCACCACCAGGTCCTTGAGGTGGGCCAGCACATAGGCCTGGTCCTCGGGTCGGGCGCAGATGTAGGTGGGCACGTTCTCGATGATCGGCTCCTCCGCCAGGTAGTAGCGGATCATGTCCGGCACGTAGGCGTAGATCAGCTTGTCGTCGGCGACGCCGGTGCCTGGTGCGTTGGCGATCGCCACCCGGCCGGCGGCATAGGCCTCCATCAGCCCGCGCACACCGAGCATCGAATCGCTGCGGAACACGGCCGGATCGAGGAAGTCGTCGTCGATGCGGCGGTAGATCACGTCCACCGGCTCGAGCCCGGCGGTGCTGCGCATCCACACGCGGTTGCCCTCGCAGACCAGGTCGCGGCCCTCCACCAGCTGGATGCCCATCTGCTGGGCCAGGTAGCTGTGCTCGAAGTAGGCGCTGTTGAACACGCCCGGGGTGAGCAGCACCACCGAAGGGGTGTCGGTCCAGGGGGCCAGTTCGCGCAGGGTCTGGAGCAGATGGGAGGGATAGTCGTCGATCGGCTGCACCGTGGGCCCGGAGAACAGGCTCGGGAACATCCGCTTCATCACGCGGCGGTTCTCCAGGAAGTAGGCCACGCCCGAAGGGCAGCGCAGGTTGTCTTCCAGCACTCTCCAGGTGCCCTTGCCGTCACGGATCAGATCGAGGCCGGAAACGTGGCACCAGCGATCGAGCGGCGGCTTGAACCCCGCCATCTGCGGGCGCCAGCCGTGGGAGCTGACCACATCGGCGCGGGGGATGACGCCGTCGTTGAGGATTTTCTGGTCGCTGTAGACGTCGGCGAGGAAGCAGTCGATCGCTTCAAGGCGCTGGACCAGGCCCTTCTCCAGCTCCTGCCATTCGCCCGCGCGGATCAGCCGCGGCAGGGGGTCGAAGGGCAGGATCCGCTCGCCGCCCTGGTCACCCGAGCCATTGAGGCGAAAGGTGGCGCCCAAGCGCTTGAGCAGCATGCCGGCGGCCGCGTGGTTGCGGTTGATCTCTTCGATGCCCAGTTGCCCCAGGGAGGAGAGCAGGGGCCGCAGGGCGGAGCGCGGCTGGGAGGTGGCGCTGAAATATTCGTCGTAGCCCTTTGCGGGCTTGTAATCGGTGAACATGTCCAGCCGCATCGGGCTCAATCATGAACAGCGGCGCGGGGCCAACCCGTCATGGTTGCTACCGATCAAGCCAGGCCGGCCGCGGCTCCGGCCCGGCCAGATCGGCCCGGGCGGTGAATCCGGCCATTCAGAGCAGGAAGTAACGCTGCGCCATCGGCAGCACGTCGGCGGGCTCGCAGGTGAGCAGTTCCCCATCGGCGAACACTTCGTAGGTCTGGGGATCCACCTCCACCTTCGGCAGGGCGTTGTTGTTGCGCATCTGCGCCTTGCCGATGCCGCGTGTGTCCACCACCGGCACACAGGGGCGCTTCAGGCCCAGCTGGCGCGGCAGGTCAGCGTCGAGGGCCGCCTGGCTCAAGAAGGTGAGGCAGCTGGGGGCGAGCGCACCGCCGTAGGCGGCGAACATCGGCCGGCCGTGCACCGGACCGGGGGTGGGAATCGAGGCGTTGGCATCGCCCATCTGGGCCCACACGATGGAGCCGCCCTTGATCACCAGCTCCGGCTTCACGCCGAAAAAGCCCGGCTTCCACAGCACCAGATCGGCCAACTTGCCCACTTCCACCGAGCCGATCTGGCTGTCGAGCCCATGGGCGATGGCAGGGTTGATCGTGACCTTGGCGATGTAACGCTTCAGCCGGGTGTTGTCGTTGCGGCCGCCGCCTGGACCGGCGGAATCCTCCGGCAGGCTGCCGCGCTGCACCTTCATCTTGTGGGCGGTCTGGAAGGTGCGGGTGATCACCTCACCGACGCGGCCCATCGCCTGGGAATCACTGGCGATGATTGAGAAGGCGCCCAGGTCGTGGAGGATGTCTTCGGCGGCGATCGTTTCGCGGCGGATGCGCGATTCGGCGAAGGCCACGTCTTCGGGGATGGCGGGATCGAGGTGGTGGCACACCATCAGCATGTCGAGGTGCTCCTCGAGCGTGTTGCGGGTGTAAGGGCGGGTGGGGTTGGTGGAGCTGGGCAGCACATTGGCCTCGCCGCAGATCCGGATGATGTCGGGGGCATGGCCGCCGCCGGCCCCTTCGGTGTGGAAGGTGTGGATGGTGCGGCCACCGATGGCCCGGATCGTGTCCTCCACGAACCCCGCCTCGTTGAGCGTGTCGGAGTGGATGCACACCTGCACGTCGTACTTGTCGGCCACGGTGAGGCAGCAATCGATCGCCGCCGGGGTGGTGCCCCAGTCTTCGTGGAGCTTGAGGCCGCAGGCGCCGGCACGGATCTGCTCTTCGATCGCCGCCGGGGTGCTGGCGTTGCCCTTGCCGTAGAAGCCCAGGTTCACCGGCAGCCCCTCGGCCGCCTGCAGCATGCGGGCCAGGTGGAAGGCACCGGGGGTGCAGGTGGTGGCGTTGGTGCCGGTGGCCGGGCCGGTGCCGCCACCCAGCAGGGTGGTGACCCCACTGGCGATGGCGGTTTCGATCTGCTGCGGGCAGATGAAATGGATGTGGGTGTCGATGGCACCGGCGGTGAGGATATGGCCCTCACCGGCGATCGCCTCGGTGCCGGGGCCCACCACAATCGTCACCCCGTCGGTGATGTCGGGGTTGCCCGCCTTGCCGATCGCGCAGATGCGGCCGTCGCGCAGGCCCACATCCGCCTTGACGATCCCCCACCAATCAAGGATCAAGGCGTTGGTGATCACCGTGTCCACCGCCCCTTCGGCCCGGGAGGTCTGGGCCTGGCCCATGCCGTCGCGGATCACCTTGCCGCCGCCGAACTTCACCTCCTCGCCGTAGGTGGTGAAATCCTTCTCCACCTCCAGGAACAGCTCGGTGTCGGCCAGCCGCAGCCGGTCGCCGGTGGTGGGGCCATAGGTTTCGGCGTAGGCCCGCCGATCCATCCGATAGGGCATGGCTGAGGAGAGTCGAGGAGGACGGGTGGGTGGTGGCCGGGGTGGCCGTCGCAGGGCATTGGCAGCGCGCGCTGGCGGCGACGCCTTAGTCGAGCGGGCCGTTGACCAGGCCGTTGAAGCCGAACACCCGGCGGGCGCCGGCCAGGGGGATCAGCTGCACCTCGCGCTGGTCGCCGGGCTCGAAGCGGATCGCGGTGCCGGCCGGGATGTCGAGACGCTGGCCACGGGCGCTGTCGCGGTCGAACACCAGCGCGTCGTTGGCTTCATAGAAGTGGAAGTGGGAGCCCACCTGCACCGGGCGGTCGCCGCGGTTGGCCACGTTGAGCGTGGTGACAGGCCGGCCGGCGTTGAGTTCGTGGCTGCCGGGCTGCGGCAGCAGTTCGCCAGGGATGAGAGGAGACATGCAGGCGCAGCGATCAGGGGGATCAGCGGATCGGGTCGTGGAGGGTGACGAGCTTGGTGCCGTCGGGGAAGGTGGCCTCCATCTGCACCTCGGGGATCAGTTCGGGAACGCCCTCCATCACCTGGTCACGCCGGAGCCAGGTGCTGCCCTCCTCCATCAGGGCGGCCACGCTCTTGCCATCACGGGCGCCTTCCAGCACCTGAAAGCTGAGCCAGGCCACGGCTTCGGGATGGTTGAGCTTGAGACCGCGACCCAGGCGCCGTTCCACCAGCAGGGCCGCGGTGACGATCAGGAGCTTGTCCTTCTCCTGGGGGGTGAGATGCATGGGGGACGCGATTGCCGGCCACACTCTCGCAGCGGTGCGGGGCTGGAGCAGGTTCAGCAGGAACGTTCGCGGCGCCGGCCACGGAGGGGGGTGATGGCCCGGCTCAGCCGAACGGCGATTCCTGGAACGGCCACACCCGCGGCAGCTGGGGCGGCGCCAGCCCCCGCTCGGCGCGAATGCGCGCCCAGAGGCGCGTGAACCAGTAGCGGGCCGCCTGGGTGGAAGGGCCGCGGTAGCGGGCCACCAGTCCCTGATCGAGGCGCCCGCAGGCCATCTCACCCACCAGACCCTGCCGGTCGTCGCGGCAGCGCAGCAGCAGCTCTTCGCTCACTGGCGCCGGCGCCGCCCACACGAGGCTGCCGAACACCGGAGCACCGTCCAGGCCGTGGCCGTGATCCAGGCTGTCGCCGCCCAGCTCCAGGCGATCGACCACGCTCCAGCGGCCGGCGCGGCGGATCGCCAGCGACGAACGCCAGCGGCCGGCACCGAGGGATTCCCCGTCGGCGCTGCGGCCGAGCCGCACCACCTCGGCGCCCAGCCAGCTGGCGTCTGCCGCCAGTTCAACCCGGCTCTCCTGTTCGTAGAGCGCGCCGGCGTACAGCACCAGCTCCTGGGGCAGCCATTCGAGATCGGCGCCGTCCTCCAGGCGGAACTCCAGCACCTGCCGGGCCCATTGGCCCTCGGGCGCCCGGCGGGAGCGGCCGATTGAGCCATAGACCTTCTGCGCCGCCACGCTGGTGACCAGGGCGCGGCTGCCGGCCTCCAGCTGGGTGGCGATCTCCAGCTGGTCGCCGCCCACCAGGCCGCCGGCGGTGTGCAGCAAGGGCAACTCGCAGCGACCGTCAGCGCGGCTGTAGGCACGCTGAATCTTCAGCGGCGAGGTGGCCCCTCCCTGATGAATGGTGAGCGACGGCACCGAGGGCGAGAGCGCAAAGCGAAGACTGGCCTCTCCGCGCCAGCTGCCGCTGTCGCTGCCGGTGGCTGGGGTCGGATCCGCAACGATGACGTGGGCCAGAAGAAGAATGGGTCGGTCCGGCGATGCTGAAAGCGAAGCGGCGGCTGCCCGGTAGCGATCGGCACATTTCTCGCCCCTGCCGGTGGCGAGGGTGGGGCCCATGATCGTCCTCGACCGGCGCCTGAGCGTCCCGCCCGAAACCCCCGCCAGCCTGCGGCTGCCGCTCAGCGCCCAGCAGCGCGAAAGCCTGCGCGGCCATCGCCGCACCGCCTGCGGCAAGGATCTGCTGCTGCAGCTGCCGCGCGGTGAGGCGCTCGCACCCGGTGAGTGGTTGAGCAGCCGCGACGGCGACGCCGCGGTGGTGCAGGTGGAAGCCGCTCCAGAACCGTTGCTGCGGGCCCACAGCGCCGACTCCCTCCAGCTGATGCAAGCCGCGTATCACCTCGGCAACCGCCATGTGGCCCTGGAGCTGCGCCCCGGCGAGCTGCGCCTGCTGGAAG
Organism: Synechococcus sp. ATX 2A4; assembly: GCF_024346375.1. Lineage (GTDB taxonomy): Bacteria > Cyanobacteriota > Cyanobacteriia > PCC-6307 > Cyanobiaceae > MW101C3. The sequence goes on from NZ_JAGQCV010000014.1 coordinate 33,128, forward strand.
ATCCGGTGCTGGAGGAGTTGCTGCGCCACCGCGGGCTGGTGGTGGACCGCCTCGACGCACCGTTCCTGCCGGAACCGGGCGCCTACGCCGGCAAGGGCGGCCATGCGCACTGAGCCCCCGGCCCCGGCGGGCACTGCGCCGGCCCGCCTGCTGCTGTTCCAGCTGGTGAGTCCGGCTTTACCGGTGGGGGCGTTCAGCTATTCGGAGGGCCTGGAAGTGCTGGTGCAGCAAGGCCGGATCAGCTCCGCCGAGGCACTGCACAGCTGGCTGGCGGCGGAACTGCAGCGGGGGGCGCTGTGCGTGGAGGCCGCGGCTCTGGCACCGTTGCAGCAGGCCATGGCGGCGGAGCAATGGAACGCCGTGCTCGATCTCGATGGCTGGCTACTGGCCCTGCGGGAAGCGCCGGAGGTGCGCGCCCAGCAGCGCCAGATGGGCCGTTCCCTCACCCAGTTGCTGGGCGAACTGGGTTGGCGGCTACCGACCGATGCGGGCCAGGAACCAGCCACTCCTGCAACACCGGCGCGAGGGCTGGCCTGGCCGGCGGCCTGGGCCTGGGCCGGCCACTGCCTCGGCGTTCCCAGTACCGACCTGGTGCAGGCCTATCTCTATGCCTGGGTGGCCAGCCAGATCAGCGCCGCCGTGCGGCTGGTGCCGATCGGGCCCACCCAGGGGCAAGGGCTGCAACTGCGCCTGGCGCCGCTGCTGGCCCAGCGGGCCGCAGAGCTGGAACACACCGACCCCCGCACGCTCTGGAGCGGCGGAGTGGGAGCGGGCCTGGCCCAGCTGGGACACACCGAGCTCTATTCACGCCTGTTCAGAAGTTGAGCGGAGGCTGGGCTGGGCACCGGTGGCAGGATTGCGCCCATCCGCTTGATGAGACTCCATGAGCAAACTGCGTGTCGGCGTGGCCGGACCGGTGGGCTCGGGCAAGACGGCGCTGGTGGAAGCCCTGTGCCGGCGGCTACGCGACCGGCTGCAGCTGGCGGTGGTCACCAACGACATTTACACCCAGGAAGATGCCCAGTTTCTGACCCGCGCCGGAGCACTGGAGCCGGAGCGGATCCGCGGGGTGGAAACCGGCGGCTGCCCCCATACCGCCATCCGCGAAGACTGCTCCATTAACAAAGCTGCGGTGGAAGACCTGGAAGAGAAGTTTCCGAATCTCGACCTGGTGCTGGTGGAAAGCGGTGGCGACAATCTGGCGGCCAGCTTCAGCCCGGAGCTGGTGGATCTCTGCATCTACGTGATTGATGTGGCCGCCGGCGACAAGATCCCCCGAAAAGGGGGGCCGGGCATCACCCGCTCCGATCTACTGGTGATCAACAAGATCGACCTGGCGCCGATGGTGGGAGCAAGCCTGGAGGTGATGGCAGCGGACACCCGCCGCATGCGCGGGGACCGCCCCTGGTGTTTCACGAATCTGCGCAGCGGCGAAGGCCTTGATGCCGTGGAGCAGTTTCTGTATCGACAACTACCCCTTCCGAGCTTCGCTCCCTAAACGGCACCAACCCAGAGCCCCGCTGTGTGGTTGGAGGGAGAAGCGCGGGCACCGTGAGATCGGTGGGCGCAACCTCAAAAGCGAGACAGGGATTGAACGTAGTTGAACAATGCTGTGTGCGGGAAGCTCCAAAGCCACCCTCAGCATGACGGGATCGCTCATTTCTGTGCCTTTGACGACAGGGCCAACCGGGACAGCTCCGTATGTTCCGCAATGCCGTCAGCACTGCGGCAATTTCTTCACCTTGAACAGGCCCAATGGTTCCGTATTTCTCGAGGCGACTGGTTGCCGGTCTTGCTGCAACTGCGATCACGTTATCCCTCGTCGCCTGCGGGGGCGGTGAAGGTGGTGATGGCGCTGGTTCTTTCGATGGCGAAGTGAAGGTTGGCATTCTTCACTCATTGAGTGGCACGATGGCCATTTCTGAAACGACCCTGAAAGAGGTCGAAGAAATGGCTATCAAGGAGATCAATGATGCTGGCGGCGTCAAGGTTGGTGGCAAGTCTTACAAGATCGTGCCCGTCATTGAAGACGGCGCATCTGACTGGCCCACCTTCGCCGAGAAGTCTCAGAAGCTGATCGACTCCGACAACGTGGCCGTGGTGTTCGGTGGCTGGACCTCAGCCAGCCGCAAAGCCATGCTGCCGGTGTATGAGTCCAAAAACCATATGCTCTTCTACCCCATTCAATATGAGGGTCAGGAGTGCTCCCGCAACATCTTCTACACCGGCGCCGTTCCCAACCAGCAGGCCGAGCCTGCGGTTGATTGGCTGATGAAACAGTACGGCGAAAAGCTGGGCAAGAAGGTCTACCTGGTCGGCTCTGACTACGTCTACCCCCGCACCGCCAATACCATCATCAAGGAGCAGATGAAGGCGCTGGGCGGCGAAACCGTCGGCGAGGATTACATCCCCCTCGGCAACACGGAAGTGGCGCCGATCATCGCCAAGATCAAGGAAGTGTTCCCTGATGGTGGCATCATCATCAACACCTTGAACGGTGACTCCAACGTCGCTCTGTTCAAGCAATTCAAGGCTGCGGGCATCGATCCCGAGAAGTACCCGATCATGTCCTTCTCGATCGCGGAAGAGGAAATCCGCCAGATCGGCCCTGAGTTCACTGCCGGCACCTACGCCGCATGGAACTACTTCATGAGCCTGGATACACCGGCATCGAAGAAGTTCGTTGCCGACTTCCAAGCGGCCTACGGGGCTGACCGTGTGGTGGGCGACCCTGCGGAGTCGGCCTACAACATGGTGTATCTCTGGAAGAACGCCGTTGAGAAGGCAGACACCTTCGAAGACCTTGACAAGGTCCGCAAAACCATGATTGGCATCACCTTTGATGCCCCTCAAGGTGAGATCAAGATGTTCCCGAACCACCACACGTCCGAGCGTGTGATGATCGGCGAAGCTCTTCCCGACGGACAGTTCAAAATCCTCTCCGACAGCGAAACGGCCATCCCACCGATTCCCTGGAACCAGTTCGTTCCTGAAACCAAGGGCTACACCTGCGACTGGACGCAGGACCGGCCGGATGCCGGCAAGTTCAAGATGTGATCGCTTGGGTGGCCTCTTCGGAAGCCACCCTTCCTTTTCACTGTCTGGCTTTGTTGATGAATCCGTGCCAGGTCAATTAGTCCTGGCTTGAGTGATTGATTCCACTTTAAGCCATTGAATCTGGCTTGAGCGATTGATGCTGCCTGGAGTGATCGCTTCAGGCGTTGGATTGTCGCCTTTATCATTGATTGCGCGATCCATAGCCTTCGGCACTCAAAGAGGCATTTTCCCTAGATCTGCAGACAACACACCAGAGAGATCAACCAACACGGATTGTTCTCTCTGGATTTCCCATTTGTTCAGACAATTCCGCCACTCGTTCTGTGCATGGAAGCGGCTTGGATGGCGGTGCTTGCTTGGCCTGCTTCGCCTCCCAGATCGCGCTTCACGCACAAAGACAGTTTGCAATATCGCTTGATACAGCCGTGAGGCTCACGTTCATCCAAGGTTAATCCCACTCGCACGGAACAGCCCCCCAGTGGAACTTTTCTTTTCGCAGATTCTTGATGGCTTAAGCATCGGCTCGGTTCTTTTGCTCACCGCCACGGGCCTTGCCATCGTCTTTGGCCTGATGGGGGTCATCAACCTTGCTCATGGTGAATTCATGATGCTGGGTGCCTACATCACCTTCGTGGTCCAGAACCTGTTTCGGCCGATGGGCGGTTTGGTGTTTGAGCTCTACTTCCCCGTGGCACTGGTGGCCGCCTTTTTTGTCACCGCCATCTTCGGAGTGGTGCTGGAGCGAACGCTGATCCGCAAGCTCTACGGAAGACCACTGGAAACGCTGCTGGCCACCTGGGGGGTGAGCCTGATCCTGATCCAGCTGATTCGAAGCATCTCCACCTCCATGGTGATCGGCATCGCCGCAGCGGTGGCGATCGGCTTCTTCGGTGGTCAGTTTCTTAGCAAAAAGATCGGCGATCGCCCTGCCTTCCCCTATCTCAACGGCGTGATGTGGGCCGCCGCTGTGGGCATTGGCCTGGCAGTTGTGAATTCCTTCTCCTCGATGCGGGCCCTCGCCAGCCCCTGGTTTGGCCCCCGCAACATCGACGTGACCGCACCCAAATGGCTGCAAGGCAGCTGGGGAGTGATCGGCGGCATTCAACTTCCTGGTCTGAGGATCTTCATCATTCTGCTGTCGGCCGTGCTGCTGCTGTTCGTGATGTGGTTCCTCACCAAGAGTGTGTGGGGGCTTCGCATTCGGGCCGTCACCCAGAACCGGCAGATGAGCAATTGCCTGGGAATTCCCACCGACAGCGTGGACAGCATCACCTTCGGCCTTGGCTCAGGCCTGGCCGGAGTGGCGGGATGTGCCATCACGCTGCTGGGGTCAGTGGGGCCAAACCTGGGCGCGGCCTACATCGTTTCCTGCTTCATGGTGATCGTGCTGGGGGGAGTGGGCAACCTGCTGGGCACGGTGTTCGCTTCTCTGATACTCGGCATCATTCAGTCGGTGGTGGGCTCGGGATCGCTGTTGACTGCGTTCCCGGGCATGCCCCCGGCAGCGAAAAGCGTGGTGGAATTCTTCGCCACCACAAGCATGTCGTTGGTGCTTGTGTTCATCTTCATCATTGCCTTCCTGCAATTCCGGCCGAACGGCATGTTCCCTCAGAAGGGGAGATCGGTGGATGCTTGATACACCACAGCCAACAACCAAGCTCCTTCCATCTACCACCTCTCCACTGAGGCCCCAGCCATGAAACTTCTAAAGCGACTCATTCCCTGGATTCTGCTGGCCTTCGCGCTGTTCATCCTTCCAACGTTCCTCAGTGATTTCCGCATCAACCTGTTTGGCCGGTATTTCTCCCTGGCCATCACCGCCCTGGCGATCGACCTGATCTGGGGCTACACGGGCCTGTTGAGCCTTGGCCAAGGCATCTTTTTCGCCCTCGGAGGCTACGGGGTGGCAATGTACCTCACGCTTAACACCCCGAGTGAGGCCGGCGGCAATGGCATCCCCAAATTCTTTGAAAACTACGGTGTTGCTCAGCTGCCCTTCTTCTGGCAGCCGTTCTGGTCGCCCGCATTCACCCTGATCGCCATCTGGGTGCTCCCGGCGATCGTGGCCGGGCTGGTGGGTTATCTGATTTTCAGGAACAGGATCAAGGGGGTGTACTTCTCGATCATCACCCAAGCGGCGTTGATGGTCTTCTTTCACTTTTTCAATGGCCAGCAGAAGCTGATCAACGGCACGAACGGCCTAAAAACCAGCACCACTGAGCTGTTCGGCCTGCAAGTGGGATCTAGCGATATGCAGATCTGGCTCTACCGCCTCACGGTGATTCTGATTCCAGTCGCCTTTCTGATCTGCCGCTATTTCACCTCCGGCCGTTTTGGCGATGCCTTGATTGCCATCCGTGATGATGAACAGCGCTTCCGCTTTGCCGGCTTCAATCCAGTTCCCTTTAAAACGATTGTTTTCCTCGTTGCTGGTGCCCTGTGCGGCATCTCAGGGGCCCTTTACACCGTGCAGAGTGGCATCGTCTCCCCGCAGTTCATGTCGATCTCCTTCTCGATTGAGATGGTGATCTGGGTGGCTGTGGGTGGCCGCGGCACGCTGGTGGGCCCGATCATCGGTGCCGTGCTGGTGAACTATCTGCGCAGCCTGGTGAGCGAAGCCTTGCCGGAGTTCTGGCTGTTCGTGCAGGGGGCGTTGTTCGTCTTCGTCGTGGTGCTGATGCCCGATGGCATCTATGGCTGGGTGTCCAAAGGGGGTCTGCGCACCTTGCTGGCCGCCTTCGGCATTGCTCCCAAGGCCCGCACCTATCCCCAGATCGATCAGGAAGGCCCAGGTATGGAGATGAAGAGCCCAGCCCCCAACGATTCCTCCGCCTGAGCGGCAGGCCGGCGCACAGCTGGCAACGGGGCCCTGGGCGATGGGCAGCGAACTCACTGCTCCGAAGGTGACCAAACCCCATCTTTTCTCCGCCCTGCTCCCTCCAGCGCCATCCCATCCGCCTTCCTCAACTCTCTCTTCCCATTGACAAGCCCGCTGGCTAGCCCCCTTTCCACAGCCCCCCTGAACCGTCCTGACGATCATGTCTGAACCACTCCTTGCACTTCACGACGTCAGCGTCAGCTTTGATGGCTTCTTTGCGCTCACCGATCTTTCGCTCACGTTGCAGAAAGGCGAGATCAAGTCGATCATCGGGCCCAATGGCGCCGGCAAAACCACCTTTCTTGATGTGATCACGGGAAAGGTGCGTCCCACCAAGGGGACTGTCACATTCAAAGGGAAATCGCTGGTGGGGCTGTCGGAGCAGAGGATCTCAAGGCAAGGAATCGGCAGAAAGTTCCAGACACCTCGAGTGTTCGACAACCTCACGGTGCTGCGAAACCTTGAACTGGCCGCGTCACCGAACAAGAATCCCTTCAGCCTGCTCACTGACACACTTCCGAAAACCGCCAAGGATGAAGTGCATCGCTTGATGAACTACGTGGGTCTCACCCCCTTCGCCACCACCCAGGCAGGTTCTCTCTCGCACGGACAGAAGCAATGGCTGGCGATTGCCTCTCTGGTGGCCCAGTCACCGGAGGTGTTGCTGCTCGACGAACCCGTGGCCGGACTCACCGACGAAGAAACGGTTCGCACCGCCGAATTGATCAAGTCATTGGCTGGCGATCACACCGTTGTGGTGATCGAACATGACATGGAATTCATTCGTGACCTCAATGCCCCCGTGACCGTGCTGCATCAGGGGCAACTGCTCACTGAAGGCCTCCTGGAGGATGTGAAGAAGGACCCTCGGGTGATTGAGGTTTACCTGGGCCCAGCCGAGGAATAAGCAGATTCCACCACTTGCTTCCCACCTAATCCCAGCTGCCATGACAACCGACAACCTGCTTTCCGTCTCCAATCTCAATGTGTACTACGGCGAAAGCCACATTCTTCGCAATGTGGATCTCTCCATCCCCAAGGGCCAGATGGTGTGCCTGATCGGTCGCAATGGCGTGGGCAAAACCACCTTTCTCAAAACGATCATTGGTCTGCTCAAGCAACGCTCCGGCAGCATGCAATACGACGACCAGGCCCTCAGTGATCAGCCCCCCTACCAACGCGCCCGTTCCGGCATCGGCTATGTGTCCCAGGGGCGTGACATCATTCCACAGGTGACGGTGAAGGAAAACCTACTGCTGGGAATGGAAGCACTCCCAGGCGGAATGGGAAAGAACCGCCACATTGACCCAATCGTGTTTGATCTCTTTCCAATTCTCGAGAAGTTCCTGGCCCGTAAAGGCGGTGACCTCAGCGGCGGGCAACAGCAACAGCTGGCCATCGCCCGCGCCCTGCTGGGCAAGCCAAAACTGCTGCTGTTGGATGAACCCACCGAAGGCATCCAGCCCTCCATCATTCATGACATTGAAGTGGCAGTGAAGCGGATCATGAAAGAAACCGGCATCAGCGTGCTGCTGGTGGAGCAGCACCTTCATTTCGTGCGCCAATCCAACTACTACTACGCCATGCAACGCGGGGGGATTGTGTCCAGCGGCCCCACCGAAAACCTTTCGGATGATGTGGTTCAGGCCTTCCTCACGGTCTGAGCCCACACTTCAAACCCGATAGCCCGGAGCTCAACAGCTTGAGCCTTGCCGGCACGAGCTGGAGCTCTTGGTGCACAACCGTTGGAGCCAACGGTTGTGCACGACGATTCGTGCGCAGCGATTCGTGCGCAACTGCTTGCGTCATCGGTTTTGCAACCCTGGATGGTCACCAGCGGCTCAACAGCCGCGGGTGACCATCCAAGGGCGGGCGGCACTTTCCCTGAGCCGGGGTTTAGCAGATTCTTCGCGCACTTCCTTGCGCACCAGGCGGGGCTCACTGGCTTCCTGCTTGAGGCGGAAACTGCCTGACAGTGTCATCGGCGGGCTGAACACTCTGTTGCCAGGATGGCCACAGCCGGGACAATCCGTGTCGTTCTGGCGGGTATCGATGCTGCGCCAGACCTCGTAGTTGTCACAGCCGGAAGCGCAGCTGAATTCGTAGACAGGCATGAAGAAAAGGAGAGAAGAAATGGAGGCCCCGCAAGCGAAGCCTCTTCAAGGAGCACGCGGTTGGGGCAAAAGCCCCTGCTGCTGGGGCAGGAGTTGTGGCCTGGCGCCTTAGGGCCACCGAACGCCTCACCTCGCGGCGGCGCCGGCAGCCCCTTGCGAGCCATCAGCAGGGAAGAATGTCCTGGTCAAAGATGGAGGTGGGGATCGCCAGGGTGCAACAGGCATTGGGAATGTCCACAATGCCGCTGATCCTGCCTTCCACCGGCGCACAGCTCAGCAGCAGGTAGGCCTGCTCACCGGTGTAGCCGAAGCGCTTCAGGTATTCGATGGCATTGAGGCAAGCGCGACGGTAGGCGATGTGCACATCCATGTAATACTGCTTGCCTTCGAATTCATCCACGGAGATGCCTTCGAACACCAGGTAGTCGGTGAAGTGGGGCTCCACGGGGCTCGTCTTGAACATGGGATTGACCATCCCATACTTGGCGACGCCACCTTTGATGATCTCCACATGGAGATCGAGATAGCCCGACATCTCAATTGCCCCACAGAAGGAGATCTCTCCATCGCCCTGGGAGAAGTGAATGTCTCCCATCGAGAGCTTGGCCCCTTCCACATACACCGGGAAGTAGATGCGCGTTCCCTTGGTGAGGTTCTTGATGTCGCAGTTGCCGCCGTGTTCGCGGGGTGGCACGGTGCGGGCCGCTTCGTTGGCCACACGCTCAAAGTCTGCGCTTGGCAGCGTGCCGAGGATGGCGCTGTTGGGGTTGGGCAGGGCCGCCAGCACGGGCTCGCTGCCCGAAAGGCCGGCGCCATAGGTGCGCCGGTCCGGGGCCGTGTTCACCAGCTCGGTTTCCCGGCGGTTCCACTCCCGCAGCAGCTCGTGGGAAGGGGCACAGCCAATCAGCCCGGGGTGGGTGATGCCGGCGAAACGCACGCCGGGAATATGACGCGACGAGGTGTAGATGCCTTCCAGATCCCAGATCGCTTTGGCGGCCTTGGGGAAATGATCGGTGAGGAAGCCGCCGCCATTCTCTTTGGCAAAGATGCCGGTGAAGCCCCACTCATCCCCTTGGAGTGCACCCACATCGAGGATGTCAACAACAAGAATATCGCCGGGCTGAGCTCCGTTCACCCAGATCGGGCCGCTGAGCACGTGCACCACTTCCAGGTTCACATCAGCGATATCCTGGGGGTCGTCATTGTCCTTGATCTGGCCATCGGTCCAGTCTTTGCATTCGATCCGGAAAACCTCACCAGGGTTGACGGAAACGACGGCGGGGATGTCGGGATGCCAGCGGTTGTGGCCCGGCATGTCCTGTTGATCCATCGGCTTGGTGAGATCAACCTTGAACAGCGTTTTCGGCATCGCAAACGAGGCGTGTTTCACCTCTATCGAAATCCACGGGTGGATTCGCGGAAGTGTCATCGGCTACCAGAACCAAGCAGCCTGGCTGCGGCAACACAGGCGCGCACGCCGCACCTCCGCCGCAGAAAGCGGCAGCACGATCTGCAGGCTGGCCGGCTATGTGGCGGGGCTTGCCGTGCTGTCGTTGAAGGTGCCGCGGCGGCAGAGATTGTCCTTGAGGCGATCGGTCCAGGGTTGACGCGACAACACACCGCTGCTGTCAACACCGCCATCGAAGTGATAAAGAATCTGCCAGCGCGTAGTGGTGGAGAACTTTCCGGCTTCTGCGAGATCTTTCAGTGCATTGCCATAAAGGTTGTCATACGTCGGCCAGTTGGGCTCGTTCTCGATACTGCAAACTGCATTCACTTGATACAGTCTGGCGCTGCTGTCGGGCTGCCCTTCCGTCTCCACGCTCACGACCCCTTTGTAGAGGCCGTTGGGCTGGCCAGGCACGAAGGCCTTGGCCAGGGTCACAGTGGTGGTTCCCGCCTGCACCAGCAGATCGCCGATCTCGGCCTTCTGGGCGGGTGTCTCCCCGGGGGCAGCACGGCAGGCGCTCAGGCTAGAAGCCGCCACCACCGCTGCTGCGACCACCGCCACCCCTGTGCTCCAGGCCGATCCGGACACCAACCTCATCACCCAGCCTTCACCGTGGAGCCTCAGAACATAGGCTCGCCGCCCATCGCGGCAATGGCCGGCGGCGGCAAAGGTCACCCACCTGCCAGCAGCTGGCGCCAGAACGCTTCCGGCTCCGGCTCCAGCGGCAGTGGGGCGCCATTCACGCTCGAAGCCGGCCGGCAGCCCAGGCTGTTGATCAGCAGCATGGCGCTGTCGGGGCCCAGGGGACAGGGGCCTTCGCGCGCCAAGCCCAACGCCAGGGCGCGGCCTCGCATCACCCCCGGCAGGCAGCCGCTGGACAGGGGCGGTGTGAACCATTGGCCGTTTCGCCGCAGCAGCAGGTTGGCCGTGGTGGCGCAGCAGAGGCCGCCGGCCGTGCTCTCCAGCAGGGCGTCAGCGGCGCCGGCAGCCCGGGCCTCACGCCGCGCCTCAATAGCGGGCCCATAGGCGAAGGTTTTGCAGCAGCTCAGCAGGCTCGCGGCGTTGCGCCGCTCCCTGCGGCTGACGATCACCGGCACGGGATCGAACACCGGCGCCGCGGCCGTGAGCTGCAGCCAGAAGCGGGGCAGCAGCGGTGGGGCACCGGCTGCCGGCAGCTCCACACCCCGCGGCCCGGCCGCCTCAGCAGCAGCATCCGCGGCCGGTGCACCCCGGCTCCAGTTGAGGCGCAGCGCGCCGGTCTGGATGCCGCTGCGGGACACCGCCTCCCCCAGCAGGGCGCGCACCCGTTCAGCGCCGGGGGGTGGCTCCATGCCCAGCAGGGCCGCGCTCTGCGACCAGCGCTGCAGGTGGGCACTCAGCAGCGCCGGCTGCCCCGCTTCCACCAGCAGGGTTTCGAACAGGCCGTCGGCCAGTTGCAGCCCCCGATCGGCGAGGGGCAGAGCCAGCTGGGCCGGCGCGCCCCAGAGCCCCGGCGCCCCCGGCGCCCCGCTGGATTCGATCCAGGCGATCGCCCGCATCAGCGCGCCCCACTCCCCGGGCCTGGCGCCACGGCCGCCAGCAGCGGACCCAGCTTCCAGAGCAGCTCCTCGGCCTCCGCCGCCGGATCGGAGTCGGCCACGATGCCGCAGCCGGCATGGGCGCGCAGGCGCCGGCCCCGCAGCATCAGGCTGCGGATCAAGATATTGCTGTCGAAGCTGCCATCGGCGCCGAAGCGGAACAGGGCGCCGCAGTAGGGGCCCCGGGGCACGGGCTCCCGCTCGCTCAGGCGCTGGCAGGCCCGCACCTTGGGGGCACCGCTGATCGAGCCACCGGGCCAGGAGGCGCGCAGCAGATCCACCACGCTGCGGTCGGCGCGCAGCTGCCCCTCCACCACCGAGGTGAGGTGGTGCACCTGCGGGTAGCTTTCCAGCCCCACCAGCTGGGGCACCTGGATCGAGCCCGGCACACACACCCGGCCGAGGTCGTTGCGGAGCAGATCCACGATCATCACGTTCTCGGCGCGATCCTTGGGGCTGGTGATCAGCTCGGCAGCGGCGGCGGCATCAGCCTCCGGATCGCTGTGGCGCGGGCGGGTGCCCTTGATCGGCCGGGTTTCCACCCAGCCGGTGGCACTCACCTGCAGAAAGCGCTCCGGGGAGGCCGAGAGCACCGCCTCATCGCCCGCCACCACCAGGCCGGCGAACGGCGCCGGGCAGGACGTGCGCAACCGGCCGTAGAGGGCCAGCGGGTCGGGAGGCGCGGCCAGGCTGGCCTCGCAGCAGGCGGTGAGGTTGGCCTGGAACAGATCACCGGCGGCGATCCAGTGGCGCAGGTCCGCCACCTGGCGGGCAAAGGTGGCGGGATCGGTGTGCCAGTGCCAGTCCTCGGCGGCCACACCAGCGGCGTCTGCTGGCGTGCCGGCCACCGGCACCAGGGCCGCGAGCCGCTCCGCCATCGCCGTCAGCCGGGCGGGATCCACCCCCTCCAGCTCCAGGCGACGCTCCTGCAGATCGAAGCGCAGCACAGGGTCGTAGCGGCCTGCCCAGAGCAGGGCCATGTCGGGCGAGCGCCAGTGGGCGGCCGGTTCCACCCACGCCCCGGCCTCGTAGGCGAGCCAGCCGAACCAGCTGCCCGGCCGCTCCTGAAGGCGCGCGAGAGCCGCGAATGGATCGGCCGCATCCGGCTCGCCTGGCAGCCCCCGGCACACCACCTGCTCCAGCGGAGCCACGCCCAGGAGGCCCCAGCGCCCCAGCGCGCTGCCATCGCCATCCAGCCAGGCCAGGCCGTCGGTGCCGCCAACGGTGGCCAGGGCGAGGGCCACCTCCCAGGGGTCACGCCACGGCAATGAGCGGCGCAGCAGCGGCGGCCGCTCCGCCCCAGCAGCCGGTCTCATGCCGACGGCCCGCCCCTGCTGCCGCCCCCATCGCTGGCCAGGTCCGGGCGACCTGCGTCCCGCAGGGCAGCATCGCGGATGCGGCAGCTGTCGCAGCGCCCGCAGGGCCAGGCGCCGCCGGCGTAGCAACTCCAGGTGCGGGCGATCGGCACCCCCAGGCGCAGCGCCTCCTGCACGATCCGGGTTTTGCTCCAGGTCACCAGGGGGGCCCACAGCTGGGCGCCGTGGGCCTCGCGGCCGCTCTTGCTGGCCAGATCAGCCAGTTGCTGGAAGGCGGCGAGGTAATCGGGGCGGCAATCGGGATAGCCGGAATAGTCGACAGCGTTCACCCCCAGCACGAGCCGCTCGGCCCCGCGCGCTTCGGCCAGGCTCAGGCCAAGGGCAATGAACACGGTGTTGCGGCCGGGCACGTAGGTGGTGGGAATCACCCCCTCCTCCACACCACCGAGCGGCAGGGCGATGGCGGCATCGGTGAGGGCCGAGCCGCCCCAGGCCGCCAGGTTCACCGCCAGGGTGTGGTGCTCCGCCAGGGCAAGATCGGACGCCAGCGCCGCGGCCGCGGCCAGCTCCTGGCGGTGACGCTGGCCGTAATCGAGCGAGAGGCCGATCACGCGGTAGCCCGCTTCGATCGCCAGCGCCGCAGCGGTGGCCGAATCGAGGCCGCCGGAGAGCAGGGCGACGGCGACGGGAGGGGCAGCGGTGCTCACGGCGAAGCAGGGGACTGGGACTCGGGCGTCGCAGCGGGAGGCGCCGTGGGAGCCGAGGGGGCCACAGGGGGCTGGCTCGGCAGGGAGGGTGGCGTCACCGGTTCAGCGGGCGGCGGTGGTGCGGTGGTGTCGCCGGGGGCGGTCTCGGGCGGTTGCTGCTGCTCCGACGGAGGTTCTGGCGGCGGCGCATCGGCGCGCAGCGACAGGGTGATCATCGCCGGGGCCACGCCGTCGTTGGTGACCAGCAGCTGTACCTCGGTGCCCTGCACCGGCGGCAGGCTCACCACCCGCAGCGGCCCCTTCGGCTCCAGCAGGCTGCCGGCCGCGTTGTAGACGCTCATCTGCATCAGCGGTGAGCCGTTGACACCGAGCACCAGCCGGTATCCCTGCGGCAGGCGAATCGGAAACAGCCGTGCCCCACCGGCACCGAGCGAGGCGGAGAGGGCCTTCAGCTCGCCCGCCGTGGCCTGGATCGGTTCGATCTGCAGGGTTTGGAGTGTCTGCTCGCCAGCGGCATACCAGAGCTGGCGGAAGGGCTCAGCGGGGATGTCGGCGCCGGCGCGGCCCGGCAGCAGCGCCTGGGCGTTGCCCGAAACCAGCTGGCGCAGCACCGGCGGACTCACCCCCTGGCCGGCCAGCTGCCGCTGACGGGCGTCCCAGTCGGTGGTGGAAAAGGAGCCAAGCTTGCTGCGGAGCGGCGGCGGCAACCGCTCCACCCGGGCCAGCCACTCCTCCGCCAGGGCGTTCCACACCTTGCGCAGAGGAGCGTCCTCGATCGAGTCGTTGGGCAGGCGGCCGCCCCGCTCGGGGAACTGGGCCAGCAGATTGGCGTCCACCAGCCGCAGGAACCAGCTGCGGTTGATCTGCAGCGCCCGCAGGCGGTTCAGCAGTTGCTGGCGCTGGTCCACCTCACCGGGGGGCAGGCTGGCGGTGAGCTCACGGGGCTGTTCGGCCGGGCGGTTGGCAGGGGCGGTATCGCGGCCGAGCAGCCACCAGCCTCCGGTGATGCCCACCACCGCCGACACCACCAAGGCCACCACCACCGGCCAAAGCCGCCCTTCGACGGCCTCCTCCTTCTGCTGCTGCCGGCTGAGCGGCGGCATGGGCGGTGGCGGTGGCCGCCGCTCCGCCGCCCGGGGCTCGGGAGCTGGTGCAGGAACAGCGGGGGTCATGGCGGCAGCCGCAGCGGTGTTGGTGAAGGCAGCGGCCTCCTCCGCAGGCTCCGGCTCCGCGGCGCCGGCGCCGGCCAGGCCAGGCGAGCCGGCGGCGGCGGGCACGAGCATCAAGGTGCGATCAGCGCGGGCCACCGGGCCGGTGCTTTCCGGCATCGGCAGCGCCTGGAAGGCGGCGAGGGCCTGCGGCGTGCTGGCGAAGCGGGCAGCGGGATCGGCGCTGATCAGCCGCTCCAGGGCGGCCCGGAACGGCGGGTCGAGGCGGAGGCCGTCGGGCCAGCGCCAGGCCAGGCTCACCGGATCGAGCAGGGCGGCGGGATCCTCGCCGCTGAGCAGCACCAACGCCACCACCCCCAGGCCGTGCAGGTCCATCCAGGGCAGCAGCGGAGCGCCGGCCACCTGCTCCGGCGGCGCATAGCCCGGGGTGGCGCCGGCAGCGGCCTGGCCGGGGCCGGTCCAACCGATGTCGAGCAGCACCGGCAGCCCGTCGCGGTCGCGGCGCAGCAGGTTGGCGGGGGTGAGATCGCCGTGGCAGATCTCCTGGCCGTGCAGCACCGCCAGCACCGGCAGCAGCTGGCGCAGCAGCAACAGCACCTCGCCGGGGCCGAACACCAGCTGGCGTCCCCGCCGCGCCTCCAGCAGCTCCAGATAGGTGCGCCCGTCCTGCCACTCGCGCACCAGCCAGAGCTGGCCGTCCCGTTGGATCGTTTCACCGAAGCGGGGCACCTGGGGGTGGAGCAGGGCCTGCAGGCGGCTCCAGCCCGCCCGCGCCCCGGCCTGGTCGTGGCTGGGGCCCAGCTGCCGCAGGGCCACCGGCACCTCACCGGCCAGCAGATCGCTGGCGCGCCACAGCACCCCCTGGGGGCCGCTGGCCACCTCCATCTCCAGGCGATAGCGATCGGCGATCACCGCACCGGCGTCCGCCCCGGGCTGGTCAGCCATGGGTGGGCCGGTCCTGCGGGAGGCCGTCCTGGGGGCCCCGTTCGGGCTGGCGCAGGCCGCGGCCGGCCAGCCAGTCGGCGTCGTACAGGCGGGAGCGGTAGCGGTCGCCGCCATCGCACAGCACGGTCACGATCGTGTGGCCCGGACCGAGACGCCGGGCGGTCTCCACCGCGGCGGCCACGTTGATGCCCACCGAACCGCCCATGAACAGGCCTTCGCGCCAGAGCAGCTGGTAGATGGTGTCGAGGGCAGCCTGGTCGTCGATGCGCACGGCATCGTCGATCGGGGCACCGTCGAGATTGGCGGTGACGCGGCTGTTGCCGATCCCCTCGGTGATCGAGCTGCCCTCGGCCTGCAGCGCCCCGGCGGTGGCCCAGCTGTAGAGGGCACTGCCGTGGGGATCGGCCAGCACGCAGCGCACCTGGGGCGAGCGCTCCTTGAGGAACAGGGCCACGCCGGCATAGGTGCCGCCGGTGCCCGTGGCCGACACCCAGGCGTCGATGCGGCCGCCGGTCTGCTCCCAGATCTCCGGCCCGGTGCTGGCGTAGTGGGCGCGGCGGTTGGCCAGGTTGTCGAACTGATTGGCCCAGACGGCACCTGGGGTTTCCGCGGCGATGCGCCCGGAGAGCCTCACGTAGTTGTTGGGGTCGCGGTACGGCACCGCCGGCACCGTGCGCACCTCGGCGCCGAGGCTGCGCAGCAGACCGATCTTCTCGGCCGACTGGGTGTCCGGGATGACGATCAAGCTGCGGTAGCCGCGGGCATTGCAGAGGTGGGTGAGGCCGATGCCGGTGTTGCCAGCGGTGCCCTCCACCACGGTGCCGCCCGGCTCGAGGGCGCCGCTGGCTTCCGCCTCCAGCAGGATGCCGAGGGCGGCGCGGTCTTTCACCGACCCGCCGGGATTCATGAATTCGGCCTTGCCGAGGATCTCGCAGCCGGTGAGCTCACTGAGCAGCCCCAGCCGGATCAGCGGGGTGTTGCCCACCGCGCCGACGAAGCCCTGGGTGGTTCCCGCCCGGGCGGCGGCCATCGCCCCGCCGGCGGCCATCGCCCCGCTGGCGGACATGGCCCCGCCGCTGCTGATCGAACCGGCGGTGCTGCCCATCGCGCCTGTGGGGGAAGAAATCGCTCTGGCGACGATCGTAGGGGCGAAGGCCATGGCGGCCGATTCCTTCTACGCTCAAACCAGCAGCCCTCTGGCCATGGCCTCCGCCGCCCCCACCGAGGCTCTGCTGCGGAGGCTCCATGCCGTGCGCGCCCACAGCGAGGCGCTCATCGCGGCGCTGGAGCCGGAGGATCTGTGCCTGCAGGGCATGGCGGACGCCAGCCCGCCCAAGTGGCACCTGGGCCACACCACCTGGTTCTTCGACACCTTCCTGCTCACGCCCCACCTGCCGGGCCATGAGCCGGTCGACAGCCGCTGGGGCTTTCTGTTCAATTCCTATTACGACGCGATCGGGGCACGCCACCCCCGGCCGCAGCGGGGACTGCTGTCCCGGCCGCCCCTGGCGGAGGTACTCGCCTGGCGGCGGCGCGTCGATGCGGGACTCGAGGCCCTGCTGGAGCGGCTGAGCGCCGGGCCCGCCGAGCCGGCAGCGCCCCTGCTGGCGCTGCTGGAGCTGGGGCTGCAGCACGAGCAGCAGCACCAGGAGCTGCTGCTGATGGATCTGCTCGACGGCTTCAGCCGCAACCCGCTGGAGCCTGCGGTGGAGCCGGCGGGGCGCGGCGCCGAAGCCACCTACGAAGGGATGGTGGCCACCAGCCCCTCCCCCGCCACCACCTCCGCCAGCAGCCCTACTCCGCCCGCCTCCCCCTGGCTGCACTGGCCGGGAGGGCTGGTGGAGATCGGTCACGCCGAGGGCCACACCGGCCCCGAGGGCCCGTCCGGCGCCTTCCATTTCGACAACGAAAGCCCCCGTCACCGCCAGTGGCTCGAGCCCTTCGCCCTGGCCCCCCGGCTGGTGTCGAACGGGGAGTACGCCGCCTTCATCGCCGCGGGCGGCTACCGGCGGCCGGAGCTGTGGATGAGCGAGGGCTGGCAACTGTGCCAGCAGCGCGGCTGGCAGGCGCCCCGCTACTGGCGCGGCAGCGGCGCCCCCGAGGGCTGGTCGTGGGAGTTCACCCTGGCGGGGCGGCGCCCCCTGCACCCGGCCGCGCCCGTGCGGCACCTCAGCTGGTTCGAAGCCGACGCCTATGCCCGCTGGGCCGAGGCGCGCCTGCCCAGCGAAGCGGAGTGGGAAGTGACCGCCGCCACCCCACCCCAGGCGGGCGGCAGCGGCGAGCTGGACGCCCTGCAGGGGGTGCTGTGGCAGTGGACGTCCAGCCCCTACCGTCCGTATCCGGGCTTCCGGCCCGCCGCCGGAGCGGTGGGTGAATACAACGGCAAATTCATGAGTTCCCAGATGGTCCTGCGCGGCAGCAGTTTTCTCACACCGCCGGGCCACGGCCGCCTCACCTACCGCAACTTCTTTCCGCCCGCGAGCCGCTGGCTGGCCGGCGGCCTGCGCCTCGCGCGGGACGGCCGATGAGCGCCCCCGCCGCCGCTCTGCAGCGCGGGCCGGCCGCCGTCGAGCTGCTCGATCTCCATCCCGTCGCCGCCGACATGCGGCGGCTGGTGGTGGAGGGGCTGTCGCGCAGCCCCCGCCAGCTGCCCGCCTGGTTCCTGTACGACGCCGAAGGCTCTCGCCTGTTCGACCGCATCTGCGAGCAGCCGGAATATGCGCTCACCGCCACCGAAACCGCCCTGCTGGAGCGGGAGGCGCCGGCCATGGCGGCGGCGCTCGGCGCCGGTGTGCCGGTGGAATTCGGCGCCGGCAGCGCCCGCAAGGTGTCACCGCTGCTGGAGGCCCTCGCGCCGCCGGCCTATGTGGCGCTCGATATCAGCTCCGAGCACCTCGCCGGGGCCTGCCGGGCGCTGCAGGCCCGCCATCCGGCCATTCCCGTGCTCGGCATCTGCTGCGATTACAGCCAACTGCTCACCCTGCCGGCCCACCGGCTGCTCGATGGCCAGCGGCTGCTGGGCTTCTACCCAGGCAGCTCGCTCGGCAACTTCGCCCCCAGCGAAGCGGTGGCCCTGCTGCGTCAGTTCGCCCGGCTGCTGGGCCCGGAGGGGCGCCTGCTGATCGGCATCGACCAGCCCCGCGCCCCGGCCCAGCTGGAGGCCGCCTACGACGATGCCGCCGGCTGGTCGGCCGCCTTTGCCCGCAACCTGCTGGTGCGGCTCAACCGCGAGCTGGGGGGGAGCTTCGTGACGGAACGCTTCCGCTACCGCGCCCGCTGGCAGCCGCAGCAGGGCCGCATCGAGATGGCGCTGGTGAGCACCTGCCAGCAGGTGGTGGAGGTGGCGGGCCGGCGCTGGCCGTTCGCCCCCGGCGAGGCGCTGATCACCGAGCACAGCCACAAGTACGCCCCCGCGGCCTTCACGGCCCTGGCGGCCGCGGCCGGCTGGCGGGCCCAGGCGCGCTGGGCCGATCCCAGCGACAGCTTCAGCCTGCACCTGCTCGCCCCCCAGGCGCCAGGCAGACTTGAACCAGTCGAGGCCAGCCGATGAGCCGGGAAGACCAACGCCAGGCGATGCGCACCACGCGCGAGCAGTTGATCGCCGAGCTCGAGGAGCTCTACCGCCAGGCCTTCGATCGCATCGGCGGCGAAGACCTGGGCGAAGGGGCGATCGCCCGCCTCACCCAGTTGCTGCTGCGCTCCCGCGATGGCGCAATCACGCCCCTGCAGGAAGAGATCGAGGCGCCGTTGATCACGCGGGCACCGGAATGAAAGGCGGGTTCTGGCGCAGGCAGCGGCCATGAGCGGCAACTGGTTCGAGCAGCTGGAGGCGCAGCTGGAGCAGCAGCTGGAAGCGTTCCTCAGCGGCAACCCCGAGCAGCGCCAGCTGCTGGTGGAGGAAGAACAGCGGGAACGGCAGCGGCGGCTGAAGCAGCGGCAACTGGAGGTGCAGGCGGAGGCGGAACGGCTGCGGCGCGCCCTGCTGGAGCTGGCCAGCGAGATCACCCAGTGGCAGGGGCGGGTGGAGCGGGCCCGGGCCGCCGGCGCCGGCACACTGGCCGACCAGGCCGAAGCGCGGCTGCGGCAGCTGATGGGTCTGGGCCGCGACCGCTGGCAGGCCCTCAGCAGCCTGGGCGATGAGTTCCGCCGCCTGGAAGCCGACCTGGCAGCCCTGCAACAGGAACAGGAGCAACAACAGGCGGCCGCAGCTGCCCAAAGCGGAACCGCCCAGGGGGGACCTGGCTCCGGCGCGCCAGCGCCAGCCGGGACAGGCGAAAGCGGAGCCGGCC
The DNA here is from genome assembly GCF_024346375.1 of Synechococcus sp. ATX 2A4. Taxonomy (GTDB): domain Bacteria; phylum Cyanobacteriota; class Cyanobacteriia; order PCC-6307; family Cyanobiaceae; genus MW101C3. The sequence continues at coordinate 52,630 of NZ_JAGQCV010000014.1, forward strand.
AAGGCCGCCCCGAAGGCCGCCAGGGAACGGCGGCGGCTGGCGCTTCCGCCCGCCCCACGCCGCTCGATCCGATCGAGCTGGAAGCCGCCTGGTCGGCGTTCGAAGCGCAGCAGGAGCTGGAGGAGCTGCGGCGCCGCCACGGCTCTCCACCGAGCTGAGCCGGCCGCCATGGGGTTCCTGCTCTCCAAGCTGCTGCCGCTGCTGCTCTACCCGCTGGGACTGGCCATCGGCCTGCAGGCGATCGCCCTGGCGGGCCGCCGCCGCCGCTGGAGCCCCTGGCTGAGTGGCGGCAGCCTGGCGTTGCTGTGGATCAGCGCCCTGCCGTTCACGGCCCGCCAGCTGGTCTGGGGCCTGGAGGAGCGCAGCGCTGCCCTGACCCCCAGTCCACTTCCCACCGCTGACGCCGTGATCGTGCTGGGCGGCGGCCTGCACCCCCAGCTGCCGCCCCGCACCAGCGTGGAGGTGAACGAAGCGGGGGACCGCCTGCTCACCGGAGTACGCCTGCTGCGGGCCGGCAAGGCGCCGCTGCTGCTGCTGAGCGGCGGCCGGGTGACCTTCCAAAGCGACAACCCGGCGCCGGCGGAGGCGGAATCGGCGCGACGGCTGGCTTTAGAGCTCGGCGTGCCCGAGGCGCCCCTTCTGCTCAGCGATCAGGCCCGCACCACGGCGGAAGAGGCCCTGGCGCTGCGCGCAATCGGCCAGGCGCGCGGTTGGCGTTCCGTGTTGCTGGTCACCAGTGCCATGCACATGCCCCGCTCGCTGGCCACGTTTCAGCGCCGCTCAGGGCTCCAGGTGGTGCCGGTGGCCTGCGATTATCTGCTGCCGTCCCGCAGCGCGACCGGCCGCCCCACCGCCGCCTCGCTGCTGATCGAGCTGCTGCCCGAAGCCGGCGCCCTGCAGCTCACCACCCAGGCGCTCAAGGAGCACCTGGGGCTGCTGGTGTACCGGCTGCGGGGCTGGAGTTGAAGGCCGGGATGGGGCGCAGGTGGGCTTGCGGCAGCACACCCTGCTGCCAGCAGCACATCCGGACCGGATGCGACAAACTGGGCGGGAGCTACTTCTTGGGCGCCGGCGGCACCAGGCTCACCCCTTCGGGCGGCGGCGTTGGATCGGGATCGGCGATCAGCATGTGCTGCAGCACGATCTCGGGGCGTTCACTGTCGCGCCAGCGAATCCTGTAGGCCGGCATCTTGGTGCCGCGGCTGGTGGTCTGCTCCACCGGCTCCATCACCCAGCCGCGACGGGAGCGGCCCTGAGGGTTGCGCTTGACCACCGCATCTGCGTGCTTGAAGCGGAATCCAACGCGCTCACCGCTCATGGGCCAAGGTCAGTGCCAACGTGACCCCATTATCCACTTTGGCCTTCAAGCTCAGCTGGACCCGGCCTCCGGACGCAGCAGCGGGAAGGCAATCACATCACGGATGCTGGGGCTGTCGGTGAGCAACATGGCCAGCCGGTCGATGCCGATGCCCAGCCCGCCGGTGGGGGGCATGCCCACCTCAAGGGCCTGGAGGAAATCCTCATCCACCCCCTGCGCCTCCAGGTCGCCGGCCAGGCGCCGCTCCTGCTGGGCCTCCAGGCGCCGGCGCTGATCGAGGGGATCGATCAGTTCACTGAAGGCGTTGGCGGTTTCGCGGCCCACGATGAACAGCTCGAAGCGCTCCACCAGGCCGGGCTTGCTGCGGTGCGTGCGCGCCAGTGGTGAAATCTCCACCGGGTAATCGAGCACGAAGGTGGGCTGGATCAAGTTGGCTTCCACCCGCTGCTCGAAGGCCTCGTTGAGCAGGCGGCCCACGCTGTCAGCGGCGGCAGGCACCTCCAGCCCCGCGGCCTCCATGGCGGTGGCGGCCGCGTCACGGCTGGCGAAGCCAGAGAAATCCAGCCCGGTGGCCTGCTCCACCAGCTCATGCATGGTGGCCCGGCGCCAGGGGGGCGTGAGATCGATCGCCACGCCCTGATACGTGAGGGCGGTGGTGGCGCACACCTGCTCGGTGACGGCGGCGATCATCTGCTCGGTGAGCACCATCATGTCGGTGTAATCGGCATAGGCCTGATACACCTCCACCGACGTGAATTCGGGGTTGTGGCGCGTGCTGATGCCTTCGTTGCGGAAGATGCGGCCCAATTCGTAAACCCGCTCGAAGCCCCCCACCACCAGCCGCTTGAGATGCAGTTCGGTGGCGATGCGCAGGAACAGAGGCAGATCGAGGGCGTTGTGGTGGGTGCAGAAGGGGCGGGCGTCGGCGCCACCGGCCTCCACATTCAGCACCGGCGTTTCGATCTCGAGGAAGTCGCGGGCATCGAGCCAGCGGCGGATGCCGCTCACCAGGCGGGCGCGGCGGCGGAAGGTTTCGCGGGTGAGGGGCGAAACGATCAGGTCGAGATAGCGCTGGCGGTAGCGCTTCTCCACATCCGCCAGGCCATGCCATTTATCGGGCAGGGGCTGCAGCGATTTGCAGAGCATGTGCCAGGCATTCACCTTCACCGACAGCTCGCCCCGGTCGGTGCGGCGCAGTGTGCCGTGCACGCCGATCAGATCGCCGGCATCCACCAGCGAGGTGATCTGGGCGAAGGCCTCGGGCTGCTTGGGCAGCGCCGCCAGCAGGTGGGCCTTCTCGATGAACAGCTGGATCGGGCCGCTTTCATCCACCAACGTGAAGAAGGCGAGCTTGCCCATCACCCGGCGGGTCATCACCCGGCCGGCCACGGCCACGGCCACCGGGCGCTCCTCGCCGTTGGGCAGGTCGGCATGCTCCTGCTGCAGGGCGGCGGTGCGGTGGCTGGGCTCGAAGCGCAGGGCGTAGGGGCCCTGACCGATGGCCGCCAGGGCCTGGCCCTTCTCGAAGCGGGCCTGTTCCAGGCGGCTGACGGGATGCTCCGGCAAAGCGACGAACAGGGGACGGGAGCGACCATCCTGCAGGAGCGCAGGCGGTGGGGAAAGGGCTGCGGGCTGAAGCGGCGACGGCCGGGAGCTTGCAGCGCCTGAGGGCGGGAGCCGGGAGCCGGCAGCGCTTGTGGACGGCGGGCTTAGGCGGTGACGGCGACCAGGGGATCGATCATCCGTTGCGAGGCATAGCCGGTGCCGCGCACGGTGAGGATCAGTTCGGGGTTGCGGGGGTCGGGTTCGAGCTTGCCGCGCAGACGGGCCACGTACACATCCACGACGCGCAAGTCAGCGGCGCGGCGCGGCGGGTAGCCCCACAGCTGCTCGAGGATTTCGGCGCGCGGCACCACCCGGCCGGGCTCGCGGAACAGCAGCTCCAGCAGGCTGAATTCGGTGTAGGTGAGGCCGATGCGCTCACCGCCGCGGGTCACCTGACGGCGGTTGGTGTCCACCACCAGATCACCGAGGCGCATGACGCCCTGGCCTGCGGGGATGTCACGCGGTTCGGTGGTGGCCGATCCACGCCCCACCCGCCGCAGGATGGTGGAGATGCGGGTTTCGAGTTCCTTGGGGCTGAACGGCTTGGGCAGGTAGTCGTCGGCGCCGAGATCAAGGCCGGCCACCCGCTCGGCGATCGCATCGAGGGCCGAGAGGAAGATGATCGGCACGCAGGATTCAGCCCGCAGGCGCCGGCACACCGCGAAGCCATCCAGCTTCGGCAGCATCACGTCGAGCACGACGAGATCGGGCTGCTCCTGGTGGAACAGGGTGAGAGCTTCCTCCCCATCCTCGGCGCAGAGGACGCGGTAGCCCGCCAGCTGCAGGCGCATCACCAGTACGCGGCGCACGGCGGCTTCGTCGTCAACGACGAGCAGGGTGGCCTTGGGTGTTGTCCGCGTGTCCTGAACCACCGCCTCCGCCTTGGCTTGCCGAGGCTGCGTGTCCAGTGGCATCACAGGAACAGTCGTGAAGAAAAATCACCCTACCTGTCAGCTTGTAGGCATGGAGAGCAGAAGGCGCACGTCAGGGAGTAACGGCGCCAAGACTTAATGATTTTTCAATAGTTGCGGCGGCGGCGACCTGTCAGCACTAGGTACACCGAGCTCATCGGTGGCTTCGGCGGCGCGCACCGCCACGCCACAAGGCACGCCGCCGGCTCAGGGCCAGCGCCCTTCCGCGTAGAGGTTCCATTCCCGCTCCGCCGCCAGCACGGCCGCATCGCTGCTGAGCTGGCCGAGCATGGCGCGCTGCAGCTGGCGGTAGATGATCGCCTGCAGCCGCTTCACGCCGGGGTTGGCGGGCACCAGCACCCGCGCCCGCCCCAGCGTTTCGGCCGATTGCAGGCGGGCCGCATGCACCAGCGCCTGCTGGGGGTCAGAAGGGGTGTCCCGCCGTAGTTGCTGCTCAATCGTGGTCAGCGCCTGCCGGGCCGAGGGAAGCACCCGCGCCTGCTCAGCGAAGCGCGCCTGGTTGGCGGCATTGGTGAGGAACAGGGCAAAGCTCACCGCTTCCTTCGGCATGGCGCTCTGGCGCGGCACCGCCAGGTTCATGACCGCCACGTTGGCGGTGCCATCGGGGCCGGTGAGCGGCGGATGGGGTTCGGTGACGGCGGCGATCCCCGGCGCGTTGGTCTGGATGCTGCGCAGGAACTCAGCGCCGCTGGCCAGCATCGCCAGTTCGCCGCCTTGATAGAGCTCGATCGCGCGCCGGTGGCCCTGGCTCACCACTTCTCGCGGCAGCAGGCCGCGGCGGTAGAGATCGGTCCAGAAGGCGAAGGCGCGCCGGCCGGCCGGGCTGTTGAAAGCGGCCCGCTGGCGGTCGTCGGTGAGGGTGACACCCATCTGCACCATCGACTCCAGCAGCTCAGCGGAGTCGTCTGGCACCACGGTGACGAACAGCGCGTGGCGGCCCGTGCGACGCTTCACTGCTTCCGCGAAGGCAGGCACCTCCTCCCAGCGGCGCGGTGGGTCGGTGTATCCGGCCCGCTGCAGCAGGTCGTGGTTGGCGAGCGTGATGCGCGCCGTGAGGTACCAGGGGATCGCAAATTGCCCCTCCGCGTTGCGGCTGGCCGCCCAGATGCGCCGCAGGTAGACCTCCGAGGCCCCTGGCGGCAGCAGCGGATCGAGGTCGAGCAGTCCCCCCTTGCTGGCCAGGTTGGCGGCGAACAGCGGATTGAGGTTCACCACATCAGGGGCGGTGCGCGCGAACACCGCGGCCAGCAGCTTGCGCTCCACCGATCCCCAGGGGATGTCGGTCCAGCGCACCGTGGTGCCGGGATTCTCCTTCTCCCAGGCGGCGATCACCTCGGTGAGATAGGCATCGAACTTGGGCGAGAGATCGAGCGTCCACACGTTCAGCTGGCGCCCCTGGCTGCGCGGACCGCCACAGCCCGCCAGCACCAGGGTCAGCAGCGTGAGCACGGCACGCCGGCGCCAGCGCCCCCGGATCCCGTCGGTCAGCCCCCGCATCGCTTCAGCCCCTCGATGGTGCGTTCTGCTGTCGCCAGAGCAGCAGCAACAGGGAACAGATCATCGGCGCCAGCAGACCGGTGAGCAGGGTCTGGGTGAGCAGGGTGCGCAGGCTGCCCGCCAGAGGCAGCTGGGGGGGCAGGCCGAGCCGCTGCAGGATCAAGGTGAGCCCCAGCAGGAAAGTACCGATTAACGCCAGCAGCCCGAGGCTGAAGCTGCGCTCGATCGGCGGCCCTTTGCGCCCCAGGCGCCCCCACCACCAGCCGAGCAGCACCAGCGCCGGAATCTGGGTGGCGCCATCGAGCGTGAGGGCATCGAGCAGCAGCCCCAGCCCCAGCCCGGCCAGGGCACCGGAGACGGGCCCATCGCTGATCGCCCAGGGCAGCAGCCACAGCACGGACCAGCTGGGCGGTGCCCCCGAAAGCCGCAGCAGCGTGGGCGAGGCCAGCGTGAGCCAGGGCACGAGCAGGGCGCTGGCCACGTACCAGGGATGGCGGTGCAGCTTGCCCACCATTCAAGGCGCCGCCTGCCGGGGCTGCACCAGCACCTGCACCCAGTCGATCGCTTCCACCGGCGCACTGAGCTGCACCACGGCCGTGGGCGCCGGCACGGCTTTGTCATCCACCGACTGGATCACGCCGACGCTCATCCCCGGTGGCACCAAAGTGCTGGCCGGCGAGGTGACCACCACATCGCCCGGACGCACCTGGGGATCCTTCACCAGAAAACGCAGCTCGGGCCGGCTGCCATTCACGCCGGTGAGCAGGCCCATGCTCTGGGTGCGCCCCACCCACACGCCGACGCGGCTGGAGGAATCGGTGAGCAGGGCCACCCGCGCCGTGGTGGGGGTGACGCTGGCCACCCGGCCCACCAGACCGCCCGGACCCACCACCGCATCGCCGAGACGGATGCCCTGAAGCTCACCGGCGCCCAACACCAACTGCTTCCACCAGCCCTCGGGTTCGCGCGAGATCACCGCCGCCGTGACCTCCTGGGGATTGGCCCGTTGCAGGCCCAGCAGGGTGCGCAGGCGCCGGTTGTCCTGCTCCAGCTGGGCCAGGCGGCTGCGTTGGTCAAGCTGCTGCGCCGATTGCAGCCACTCGCGCTGGGCGGTACCGGGCCAGAACGGACGGCTCAGCAACGCGTAGGCGTCGGTGAGCACCGCGCCCTTGCTGAGACGGACACCCACCAGCGCCAGCAGCAGGAGCCACCAGGGCCAGGCCTGGATCAACCGTTGCAGCGAGGGGACGCGGGGCAGGCGCCCGAACGGCATGGATTTCAGGAGGACAGACGGGAGAAGTCAGGCGTGTCGAGCACGCGCTCCAGGCGCTTGTAATCCTCGAGCACCTGGCCGCAGCCGCTCACCACACACAGGAGGGGATCCTGGGCCACGTGGGTGAGGATCCCGGTTTCGTGGCTGATCAGCTCGCTGATCCCACGCACCAAGGCGCCGCCGCCGGCGAGCATGATGCCGCGATCGACGATGTCGGCAGCGAGCTCGGGCGGGGTGCGCTCGAGCGTGCGCTTCACCGCCTCCACAATCACGTTGAGCGGTTCGGCCATCGCTTCGCGGATGTCACCGGAGCGCACGTTGATAGTGCGGGGCAGGCCGGAGAGCAAGTGCAGTCCGCGCACGTCCATCGAGGTTTCGTCGTGGGCGTCGTCGGGGAAGGCGGAGCCGATGCGGATCTTGATGTCTTCGGCGGTGCGCTCGCCCACCACCAGGTTGTGCACCTTCTTGAGGTACACACCGATGGCCTCGCTGATTTCATCACCAGCCACCCGCACCGACTCGCTGACCACGGTGCCGCCGAGGCTGAGCACCGCCACCTCGGTGGTGCCACCGCCGATGTCGACGATCATGGTGCCCACCGGCTCGGTGACCGGCAGACCGGCACCGATCGCCGCCGCCACCGGCTCATCGATCAGGTGCACCTCACGGGCACCAGCCAGGCCGGCCTCACGCACGGCGCGGCGCTCCACACCGGTGACGCCACTGGGGATGCCGATCACCAGGCGGGGCGCCATGATTCCGCGGCCCTCGTTCCCCTTCTGAATGAAGGTCTTGATCATCTGCTCGGCGGCGTCGAAGTCGGCGATGACTCCGTCGCGCAGGGGACGGACGGCGCGAATGTTGCCCGGTGTGCGGCCAAGCATGAGCTTGGCTTCATCTCCCACGGCCAAGGGCACGCCCCGCTCAAGATCGAGTGCCACCACCGAGGGTTCCTGCAGCACGATGCCCTTACCGGACACGTACATCAAAGTGTTGGCCGTTCCCAGGTCGATGCCGATGTCGCGTGAGAGCTGGAAACGTCGAAAGAACACGTAGAAGCACCTGAGCCGTTGCGATCATAGGAGCGGGGTCCAGCGGTTTCCGCCCAGCAGTGGCGGTGGTACATCCGGGTGAAACGGGGGAACCTTCAGGGAGAAGCGAGCTGCCGCAACTTGAAGCAGCAGTGCCGCATCATTGATCCAACAACTCCAATTTTTTCAACAACAGGACAACCCATGGGTGTGAATTCCGTGACGCTGGTGGGCCGTGCCGGCCGTGATCCCGAGGTGCGCTACTTCGAATCCGGCAGCGTGGTCGCCAACTTGACCCTCGCGGTCAACCGCCGCAGTCGCGACGACGAACCTGACTGGTTCAACCTTGAGATCTGGGGCAAGCAGGCCCAGGTGGCCGCCGACTACGTCAAGAAGGGGTCATTGCTGGGCATCATCGGCAGCTTCAAGCTCGACCGCTGGACCGACCGCACCACCGGCGAGGAACGCACCAAGCCAGTGGTGCGGGTCGATCGGCTCGAACTGCTGGGCTCCAAACGCGATGCCGACCAGGGCGCCTACGACGACGGCAGCGGCGCTGGCGGCGGTTTCGAGGGCGGTGGCTATAGCGGCGGCTTCGGGGGTGGCGAGCCGAGCAGCGAGGAAGTTCCCTTCTGAGCCGCCTGCAAGGGCGTTGCCTTCAGCAAGTGGGGGTCTTGGGTGGCTGGCCTCAGGGGTAGGTCAGCCTCGGTGGCTGTCCTGGCGCTTTTCCCAGAGGCTCAGCCCCAGCCAGGCTCCCGCAGCCCCCACCACCGGCACCAGGCTCAACTGCTCCTCGTGCACATGGAACCCGTCCAGGGACATGATCAGCTCCGCGGGAATCGGCGCGAACAGGTCCGCGAGGACCATGGCCGCAAAAATTGCCACGTCGGTGGCCACCGGGTTGGCCTCCACCTGTCCAGCCGATCAGCTGGACAGGTGGGGAACCAGTTCGATGGCCATGCCGCCGGGGGGGGACGCAGGGCGCGGGATGTGTAGAGGTCGTGGGATCAGTAGCGGTAGTGGTCGGACTTGTAGGGCCCTTCGGCGGGCACGTTGATGTAAGCGGCTTGCTCGGGGGTGAGCTCGGTGAGCCGGGCGCCGATCTTGTCGAGGTGGAGGCGGGCCACCATCTCATCAAGGTGCTTGGGCAGCACATACACCTCCTTGCCGTATTCATCACCTTTGGTGAACAGCTCGATCTGGGCCAGCACCTGGTTGGTGAAGGAATTGCTCATCACGAAGCTGGGGTGGCCGGTGGCGCAGCCCAGGTTCACCAGCCGGCCTTCCGCCAGCAGGATGATGCGGTTGCCGCTGGGCAGCAGCACGTGATCCACTTGGGGCTTGATGTTGTCCCAGGGGTACTGCTTCAGGGAAGCCACGTCGATCTCGTTGTCGAAGTGGCCGATGTTGCAGACGATCGCCTGATTGCGCATCTGGATCAGATGCTCGTGGGTGATCACACGGAAGTTGCCGGTGGCCGTCACGAAGATGTCCACATCGCCCACCACGTCGTCGAGACGGACGACCCGGTAACCCTCCATCGCCGCCTGCAACGCGCAGATCGGATCAACTTCAGCAATCATCACGCTGGCACCGAGGCCACGCAGCGACTGGGCGGAACCCTTGCCCACATCGCCATAGCCGATCACCAGAGCCACCTTGCCGGCCACCATCACATCGGTGGCGCGCTTGATGCTGTCGACCAGGGATTCGCGGCAGCCGTAGAGGTTGTCGAACTTGCTCTTGGTGACGGAATCGTTCACGTTGATGGCAGGGAACGGCAGTTCGCCGTTCTTCTGCATCTGATAAAGGCGGGCCACACCCGTGGTGGTTTCCTCCGTGACGCCCTGGATCTGGGCAAAGATGCGGGAGTAGAAGCCGGGCTGGGCCGCCAGGCGCTGGCGGATTGAATGGAAGAGGGCAATCTCCTCTTCGCTGCCGGGGTTGTCCAGCACCGAGAGGTCCTGCTCCGCCTTGGTGCCGAGCACCACCAGGCCGGTGGCATCGCCGCCGTCGTCGAGGATCATGTTGGGCGTGCCGCCGTCGGCCCACTCCAGGATCCGGTGGGTGAAGGCCCAGTATTCGTCAAGGTTTTCACCCTTGAACGCGAACACTGGAATGCCGGCTTCCGCCATCGCGGCGGCAGCATGATCCTGGGTGGAGAAGATGTTGCAGGAGGCCCAGCGCACTTCGGCGCCAAGGGCCACCAGGGTTTCGATCAGAACGGCTGTCTGGATCGTCATGTGCAGGCTGCCGGCGATGCGGGCACCCTTGAGCGGTTGCTGGCTGCCGTATTTCTCACGCAATGCCATCAGACCGGGCATTTCGGTTTCGGCGATCGCGATCTCCTTGCGGCCCCAGGCGGCAAGGCCGAGATCGGCGATCACATACGACGACGGGGTGGACAGACCCGCTGTGGCGGCAGCGGAAACGGACGTGACAGCTGAAGGCGATGCCAGCATGGCGAAAGCTCCGAAGGGAGAAGGATTGGGGATGTGGAAATATCTGCAGAGACGCCGAGGCTTCGGGCTCGCTTAAAGAGAATCTACAGCGATGAGACAGTCTGCTGAGATCCGGGTGTTCCATCTGGGCGATGCGGCAGCCACGGCGGCCCTCGGGCGAGAGCTGGCTCCCCTGCTGCTGAGCGGCGGTGGCGCTGACGGGGGCGCTGCCAGTGTTGCTGCCAGCGGTGCAACCCCTCCCACCCTGCTGCTGCAGGGGGAACTGGGGGCCGGCAAGACCTGCCTGGTGCAGGGTCTGGCCCTGGCGCTGGGGATCGTCGAGCCGATCACGAGCCCCACCTTCGCCCTGGCCCAGCATTACAGCGGCCTGAGCGCTGACGGCCGGCCCCATGCCCTCGTCCATCTGGATCTCTACCGGCTGGAGCAGCCGGCCGCCGCGGCCGAACTGTTCGCCCAGGAGGAGGAGGAAGCCCGCGCCCTGGGGGCGGTGCTGGCGGTGGAGTGGCCCGAGCGGCTGCCGTGGCTGCCGGAGGGCGCCTGGCGGCTGGAGCTCCAGCACGACGGGGACTGGCGCCGGGCGGTGCTGCGACCACCGGATTCAGTCGCCTGAAGGCCTCAGCTTCGGCACCCGCCGGAACAGCTGCTCATTGAGCTCCTGGCGCCGATCCCAGAGGCTGCGGTACCACGCTTCCCGCGCCGCAGTCTGGTGGTGCTGCAGCCGGCCGGCGGCCACCCATTGCCGCCCCCGCTGGCCCATGGCGTGCAGCGCTGCCGGATCATCGCGCCAGTCGCGCAGCGCCTGGCGCAGGTCGTCGGCATGGCGGAACAGGCGGCCGGTGTCACCGTCACGCAGGCTCTCGCCGTACACCACCGGGCTGGCCAGCACCGCCAGGCCATGGCCCGCCGCCTCCACCGCCTTGAGATCCGACTTGCACCGGTTGAAGGGCGTGTCGGCCAGCGGCAGGAAGGCGATGTCGCAGCCCGCCAGCCGCTGGCGGTAGGTGGCGTAATCGCAGGTGGGGGTGAAGCGCCGCTGCGGCAGCGCCAGGGCCTTGAAGAAGGCCCGGTCGTGCACCACCTCCACCTGCCAGCGCTCGGGGGTCTCCAGCAGCACCGCATTGAGGGTGTCCAGCCAGGGGGCCCAGTCGGCTTCGCGGTTGAGCGCCCCGAAGAACAGGCGCAGCGGCTGGCCGGCAGCCGGGGCCGGGCGGGGTGGGGGCAGTGCTTCGAGCGCATTGCCGAACACCGCCACCTCGGGGTTGTACCGGCGCACCGCCTGGGCAATTGGCTCCGTCGACACCTGCACCGCATGCACGCCGGTGAAGGACAGATGGTTGTTGGCGGCGATGGCGGGCCAATGGTCGGGGTCATCGTCGAACTCGACGATGACCACATAGTTGTTGTTGAGCAACTGGCGCAGCTGCTCCAGGTGGGCGGGGTCATGCAGCAGGGGCCGCTGCCAGATCAGCAGCCGCGGCAGGGCCGGATCGGGCCGCAGCAGATCCAGGTCGGCAGAGCGCAGGCGCAGGCCGATGCCGCCCCGGCTGGCGACAGCCGCCAGGGGCTGGCGCATGCGCACGTCCACCATGCCCGCCTGGGGCTTCAAGGTGAGGCCATCGAGCTGCAGGTGCTGACGCGGGCGGCGGCTGGCCGTGACCACGTACTGGAGCGGCGCCACGCCGGAGAGCAACGTCTGGGGGTTCAGCCCCATCGCCGGCAGCGCGGGTGCCAGGCGGCTCACGAACGCCTCGGCCTGCTCGATCTGGAACACCCGCGGATGCAGGCCGAGCAGATGCAGACCGCAACCGGCCATGAGTTCGGCGATGCCGGCACGGGTGAACCAGCGCAGATGGGTGCGATCGAAGATCCCCTCCTCCGCCAGCGGCCAGCGGCCGTGCAGCAGATGCTCCAGCACGCTCCAGTGCTGCACGTTGGGGATGCAGGCGATCAGCAACCCGTCGTCGGAGAGCAGGGGGACATGGCGAGCCAGCACCGCCCAGGGCTCGCGCAGATGTTCGAGCACATCGCCGTAGACCAAGGCATCGAGGGGCGGCAGGGGGGGAAGCTCCAGCGCCGGGTCCTCGGCGTCGGCGCGCAGCACATGATCCAGGCGGCCCGCGGCCATGGCGGCGGCGGCTTCCTCCCGCTCCAGCCCCGCATACACGCAGCTAGGGTTGATCGCCTTGAAGGCGGCACCCAGGGCCCCGGCGCCGCAACCCACCTCCAGCACCACCCGAGCCGTGACCGGGATGCGCTGCAGCAGATCGGGATTGACCCGCTCGTAGTACCCGGGGGGGTTGCTCATCGGGCGGCTGTGTCCGCTGCACTCTCCCCCAGAACGGCCAGCACCTGCTGCTCGCTCGGCTGGGGATCGATGGCACCGGCAGCCTGGCAAACCAGAGCGCCGCAGGCGGCCGCGAAGCGCAGGGCCTGCTCAAAGGCGCTCACGGCCACCGGCTCCTGCAACAACCCGGGCTTGCACACCAGCTGGTGCAGCAGGCCCGCCAGGAAGGCATCACCGGCACCGGTGGCATCGATGGCGGCCACGGCAATGGAGGGCAGACGGCCACCGCACGCCCCGACCGCCCAGTCGATCGGCTCGGGGCCGTCGGTGATCAGCACCGCGGGTTGCTGCGGCAGGGCCCGGCGCACGGCGGCGGCATCGGCGCTGCCGAACAGCCAGAGGGCCTCCTCGCGGCTGCACTTGAGCAAGGCCGCCCTAGCCAGCAAGGGCTGCAGGCGTTGCCGGACCGCCGGGGGCGGGCCCTCCTCGGGGCCGAGTCCCCAGAAGGTGGGCCGCCAGTTGACATCAAGCGCCAGCGGCAGCCCCCGCTCGCCGGCGGCCTGCACCAACACGTGCAGTGCCGCCGCCGCCGCGCCGGAAGCCAGCGGAATCGTGCCGCACAGCAGCCAGCGGGCCTCGGCCAGCAGCGGCTCCAGCGGCCCGGCCAGCGCCCCGGCATCGATCGCCTGATCGGCGAAGCCCTCACCCCGATCGCCGGCGAAGCCCCCAAAGTGGCGTTCACCGGTGGCATCACGCCGCACCAGCACCGTGCGGCTCGGGCGCAGCGGATCGCGCTGCAGCGCAGTGGTGTCGACCCCCCTCTCCCGTAACAGGGCGCGGAAGGCGGCGCCGATCGGGTCGTCGCCCAAGCGGCCGATCAGGGCGGCGGCGGTACCGAGCCGCGCCAGGGCACAGGCCACATTGGCCGGGGCGCCGCCAAGCCGGTCGTCGACCGGGGTGTCGCGGGCGGGATCGCCGCCGGGGGGGCCGAGCCGATCGACAAGTGCTTCGCCGAAGCAGAGCACCCGGGCAGGGGAAGGGACCATCACGGCAGGCTCACGCTCAACTGCTTCCACCTTCGCCGGCCGGCCCGAGTGCCGCCGCGGTCGCCGCGCCGGTCAGCCGCTCCAGCAGGGCCGCGATGATCCGGGCGTTGGCAGCCGGGAAGGGGAATTCGCCCAGCTGTTCCGGCCGCACCCAGCGCACCTGCTGGCTGGCCAGGGCCTGCGGCTCGCCCGCCAACCAGCGGCAGAGATGCACCACGAAGCGCAGGCGCTTGTGGCTGTAGCTGTGCTCCAGGGTGATCAGCTCTTCGCCCACCTCCGCCTCGATCGCCAGCTCCTCGCGCAGTTCACGGGCGATGGTGGCCTCGATCGCTTCCCCCGGCTCCTGCTTGCCGCCGGGGAATTCCCATAGCCCCCCCAGCAGCCCCTCTGGCAGCCGCTGATCGATCAGCACCCTGCCGCGGCCATCCAGCACCACCCCCACGCCGATCACCTGAGAGGGCAGGGGCCGGGGAGCGTCCTTCACGGGGTAGCGGGCAGGGTCGCCGGCAGCGTAAGCAGCGCATGGGTCTCGCCAGGGACAACGGCCGCAGTCGGGAGAACGGGGGGTGCAGACCGTGGCGCCGAGATCCATCAGCGCCTGGTTGAAGGCCCGGGGCCGGTGCGGGTCGAGCAGCAACTCGCTCAGCCGCCAGAACCCGGCAAGGTCGCGTTTCGGCGGGCGGGGAGCGGCGATCAGGCGCGCCAGCACCCGCGCCGCGTTGCCATCGAGGATCGCGATGGGTTGATCGAAGGCCGAGGAAAGAATGCTGCCGGCGGTGCTGCGGCCGATGCCGCTCAGCGCCAGCCAGCCGTCCAGATGGCGCGGCCAGGGGTCGGCGCCGGGGGCGCAGGCATCAAGCAATTGCCGCGCCCCTTGCTGCAGGCGCCGCGCCCGCACGTAATAGCCGAGGCCCTGCCAGAGCAGCAGCACCTGCTGCGGATCGGCGGCGGCCAGGGCCGGCAGATCGGGGAAGGCCGTCATCCAGCGCTGCCAATAGGGCAGGGCCACGGCCAGCCGGGTCTGCTGGAGCATCACCTCCGCCACCCACACCTTCAAGGGATCAAGGGGTTCCCCATCCGCCGGCCGTTGGCCAGCGGTGGTGAACATCCACGGCTTCTGCGCGATGTTCCTCCGACCATGGGCCTTCCACCAGGCCAGCAGTTGCCGGCGAAGCACGGGGGCCTGCTCTTCAATGCCTGGCGGTGGAGCAGCGCAACACGTAGAGGATGAGCACATTGACTGCGAACCCCAGAATCAACAAGACCGTCGTGCTGACGCCCATCAACGCCAGCGCTCGCGCAGCAAACCATGGATAGGCCACCAACGCCGCGATCGCCTTGCCACGCAAGCCATGGAGATGTTTAATCGCCCATAGGAATGGCAAAAGATAGAATACATAATCATACCCAAGGTGGGTCACAAAACTGAGGGACGCCACCGAAACAAAGCTCCACCATTCGAGGCTTTTTGCCAGTGGCTTCATCAGGAACGGCACACCACCGGCCAGCAGGACGCAGAGAACTTTTGCCGCGTATTCCACCCTGATATCACCAGGAAAGAAGGCTTGAATCAGCGAGAGCAAGTCACCAGCGCCAAATGGAACAGCCTCAGCAGCGACTCTTACAGGCTGCGAGAGAAAGTCCAACGACGCCAGATTGCTCCCTGTCCAGACTCCGAAGATCACAATTCCCAGGACAATCGGAGAGAAAGAAAGCAAAAGATAACGACAACCAAAAGTACGCAAATAGGCAACACCCAAGGACGGCGCAAAGGAATACTTGACGTACGCCAAGCCAGCGCAGATGGCGGACAACATCTTGCGACGTTGGCGATCGATCTGCAAGCCGGCACCATCAGCACTTGGCCCATTGACAACCAAAGAGATTGAAAAGATAAATGCAGCGAGAACGAATAGAGATTGCTGACCATTCCCGATCGCATTTCTTGTGGGCGTTGCCATCAGAAAAACAGCAATACCGAGCAAGTGCTGCCGCCGAGACAAACCGAAAGTCCCTGCAGACACCGAAAAGGAAGCGACCGCCAGAGCAATGTTGGTCAGCCCCCAGGCCACCTTGGCCGCGGCATAGGGCATCGCTGCATAAGGCAGAATCAGAACATAAAGCAATTGGGCATAGTTTGGAATTTGCGAATGAATGATCCGCCTGTCAATATTGCCATCCAGGTACAGTTGATAAGGATTCTCCCTAAGCAAGAAGACACGCGCTGGAGACCACTGGAAATCATGCGAAAATTCAAAAGCATTCAAAAGCCCTTGAACAATCGACAGGAACACCGCAACAAAGAGCAGTGCCAACCCCGCATAAATGACTCCTCTTCGCCCGAGAAGAGGCATGGACTGGACAGCATTTTTCTTGCCGGGGGCGTTCATTCTTTCCCTGGATGCCATAACGTCGCCAGGCGCAGCCTAATCGCTGGTGACTGGCCAGCCTGGGCAAGGCCTTGACCCGCTCCAGCACTTCGAGATTTGATGTGCGCTGCCCCATGTCCACTGGCACGCCACTTCGTGTCGGCTGAGATCACGCTGGGCCAGATCGTGGCTGTCAGAGGGCAACAGCTGCACAAACCATGTGAACCACCTGGAATCACAAGGGAAACCCGATCATGCACTTAAGGCAATGAGGGCGATGAAAAAGAGACCTCAGCCCTGAGTTAGCTCGTGGGCCATGCCGCCTTCATTCTTCCTTTCTACTCTGGCCAACAAGTCTGAATCAAGGATGCGGCCAGGGTCCATCTCGCTTCGCCGGTGGTTCCAGTCCACATGCCGTGGGTAACTCCGCCGAAACATGGCTGGCGACTGCCTCGAATCCTTGGCGAGGTAAATCCGTCCACCAGCTGCCGCCACGTCCTCGTCCAACCGATTCAGCACCTCCAGCAGCCCAGGCACCGCAGCAGGCACATCAGCCGCCAGGGTCCAGCCGGGAATCGGAAACGACAGGGGGGCTGGATTGCTGGGGCCAAAGCGCTTGAGCACAGTGAGAAAGCTCGGTGCCCCCACCCGCCGCAGTGCCTCCAGGGTGCGCGGCACCAGGTGGGCAGCCTCGGTCGGCACCGCAAACTGGTACTGCAAAAAGCCGGCGGGGCCGTAGATGCGGTTCCAGCCCTGCACCCCATCGAGCGGATGGAAAAACGGCGCCATCGCCTGCTGTTCGCCTTCACGCTGCTTTGGCGCCTTCCGGTACCAGGCCTCGTTGAACGCCCGAACGGTGAATGTGTTCAGCAGCCCGCCAGGGAGGAACGGTGGCGTGGAGGCCAGGGCCTTCGGGTCGTAGTGAAGCGGATGGGCCTGCTGAGCCTTGGCAAGAGATTCCACGGGGGCATGGTCACCACAGGTGAGCACTCCGCGCCCATTCGGGTCGAGGCTGTCCACCCAGGCCACGCTGTAGCGGTACTTGGCGTCGGCCGCCACCATCCCCTCCATCAGTGAGGCGAGATCCCGGAAGCGGGTGGTGTCGACGCTGATCAGCGAGCTGGTGATCGGGATCAGCGAGAACGTGGCTTCCACTATCACGCCGGTGAGGCCCATGCCACCGACCGTGGCCCAGAAGCACTCCGCCGTTGCCACGCAGCCCTGACCGCTGGGCGTGAGCTCCCGCAGGGTGCCGGTGCCATCCATCAGCAGCAGCCGCCGCACGTGATTGCCAAAGCTGCCGTCCACGTGGTGGTTCTTGCCGTGCACATCGGCAGCAATCGCACCCCCGACCGTGACGTTGCGGGTGCCGGGGGTGACCGGCAGGAAAAACCCCGCCGGCACGATCATCCGCAGGATCTGATCCAGGCTCACGCCGGCTCCAGCTGTCAGCGTGCCGCTGGTGGAATCCAGGCTGATGCGATCAAACGCTGGTAGCTCGATCACCGTGCCACCGGCGAGCTGGGCGGCATCGCCATAGGAGCGGCCCAGGCCCCGGGCGATCATGGAGCGGGGCGGAGCAGCACGCACCAGCTCCTGCAGTTGCTCCATTGACGCGGGCTGCACCACACGGGCTGCGGCCGGATTGGTGCGGCCCCACCCGCTGATGCTTCGTGTTTCAGCGGTCATGCCCGCAGGCAGAGAGAAGGTCACGGATCTCAGAGCTTGGCAGCGATGGGAGCTGGAAGCAGGCGGATCAGCAGCATCAGCGGGGACCACCACCAGGGCAAATAGTCAATGCCCCGCTTATCTGGCCGGCGCAGCAGATCCCGCGCCACCGACTCCGGACTGGCGCATAGAGCAGGCGGTGCCTTGCCCACGGTCATCGGCGTGGCCATGAAGCCGGCCTTGATGATTCGCACCGCGAATGGCTTGCCGTGACAACGCAGCAGCAGCCCCTCACACAACGTCGTGAGTGCGGCCTTGGCGGCGCCGTAGTGGTAGTTG
Organism: Synechococcus sp. ATX 2A4; assembly: GCF_024346375.1. Taxonomy (GTDB): domain Bacteria; phylum Cyanobacteriota; class Cyanobacteriia; order PCC-6307; family Cyanobiaceae; genus MW101C3. Next base: position 70,454 of record NZ_JAGQCV010000014.1, read on the forward strand.
GAGGGCCGGCCACGATCGGCCGCCACAGAGCTGAACACCCACAGCCGCCCTGGCCTGGCGAGGCGCTCAGGGGTGGCGATGGCCGTGAGCCAGGGGATCAGGCCCGTGACGTTGGCCGCGAGGATCCGCAGCGCCTCCCCCGCATCGCTGCGGGCCAATTCGGCATCGCCGAGCGATCCAGCGGTGATCAGATAGAGGTCGAACGCTCCCACCGCGGGGCGCCGGGCGGGGTCGCTGGCGGCATCGACAAGCAGGTCGGTGGGCTCGGTGGTTACCGCGGCCCCGTATCGCTGTTGCAGATCAACAGCCAGTTGTTGATTGGCCTCACCGTTGCGGGCCACCAGGTGGAAGCGCTGGCAGCCGCGCCGCGCCAGCTCATGGCAGATGGCGCGGGCCACCGCGCTGGTGCTGCCCAGCACAAAGGTGCTCTGAATCGTGATCGCAACGGCTGCGGCCATGGTCAGCAGTCTCGCCGGTGTTAGGACCTTGCCACAGCTGGCCCCATTCCCATGGCCACAGCCAGCACCACCATGGACCAAAGCGTGATCATCCGGCGCAGCGCAGCGATCGGCAGACCAAACTCCGCCGGCACACCCTGCTGCGCCAGCAGCAACACCGTTGCTCCCTCATTCACGCCGATTCCGCCCGGCAGGGAGGAGGCCATTCCAGCGGTGCCGGAGAGCAGATAGATGACGATCGCCACCGGAATGCTGATCGCGGACGGAGACAGCAGGCGCACCAGCAGCCAAAGCACCAGAGCTTCATTCGCCCACACCAGCACAGAGATCAGGGCAGCAGGGAAGGTGGCGCGGGCCAAGGTGCCGCTGGGCAAGTGGCGACACCAGTGCTCCCAACGACCCGCCAGCCAGCGACAGGGGGGTTCTGCTGAGCAACATCACGGCAGCAGTGACAACCAGGGCCCCACCCAACAGCAAGGAGGTGCTCATGCAGCAACTGCACCCGGCTCAATTCGCCCAGCTTGGCGGGGGTGGCGGTGAGGGCAAAGCCCCGGAACCACCCCAGCAGATCCGCCCCACCCGCACGGCCGATCCCCAGGCGATCGAGCAGCAGACGCCAACGCCAGTAGCGGCCTGCGTCGCTGTCCGCCACGACGGTGTAAAGCAATGGCAACGAGGAGATGGTGGAGTGAATGGAGCCAGCAAAGGCTTTGGGAAGCTCTGGGCAACAAGCCCGCAACCCAAGTTTCAGGCCCTCAAGTGGTTGGGATGGACCACTGCAGTGCAGATCAGGTTTGAATGGGCCTGATTTCACCTCTCTTAGGTGAATTATGCTTTCCATGGAAGACGGTCTTGTCCCCAATCGGC
>NZ_JAGQCV010000015.1 GCF_024346375.1 Synechococcus sp. ATX 2A4
GGTCTGGAGAAAGTGAATGGCGAATGGGCCCTGATCGCCGCCACACACAATCTGCTCAAGCTGTTCAGGTTCCGGCGATCACAGCAGCAGATGTTGATGGAAGCGACGGGATGAGGGGCTCCTGCATTACCTCCACTTCCATGAAGCTCGGTGCAGAAAGCCACAGCCCGGAGCCGTCAGCGTCAACAAGCCCGAACTCGCTGCAATCGGTGGACCGATTCTCTACGAGCAACAAACTCCTAGCTGCTGGGGAGCTGCCCGAGGGGCATACTGCTGTGGCTTGTCGTGAGTCTCAAGACGGCCCAGCCATTGGGTGGTCGTACTATGCGCCAGACCCCTATGCCGAGGGGGTGTGGAACGTGTGGTGGCTCGGCGTAAGTCCCAGTCATCATGGTGGCGGTGTCGGCCAAGCCATTCTTTCAAACATCGAGCGAGACACGGCAGCATTTGGTGCGCGCGTTATTGTTATTGAGACAAGCGACCAGGAAGCGTTGGCGCGAGCTCGAAACTTTTACCTGAAGCGCGGATATGAAGAGCGAGGGCGTATCCCTGATTTCTATGCTGAAGGAGACTCAAAGGTGATTTTTTCACGCTCTCTCGCCGGTGCAGCCTAACAACGGCTGGCCCGCCATTCTTGCTAAAACTCGCCAAACCCTTTTCCATCGAGTCAATAATGAGCCCGGAGCGTTTGTTCAAGGTCACAGATTTCGTCCAACCAGCAGACGGTGAGCCCATTCGCTCAGTCATCACCGAGTCGGCTGACGCAGCGGTTGTTGCTTGGTATATCAAGCCCGGCCAGCGTATTTCGGCTCATGTGCATCCTGATGGTCAAGATACATGGACCATCCTTTCAGGTTGCGGCGAGTACCGCGTCAGTGCTAATGGGGAGTCGATTGCCATCGCCAAGGGGGATGTGCTGGTAGCCCATCGCCGAGAAGTTCATGGTGTACTCAACACCGGGCAAGATCCGCTTGTTTTCGTTTCAGTCGTCTCTCCCGCAGCATCGGGCTTCGAGCCGGTGTAGTTCATCATGAGCGCGATGCCAAACATCAAGCTCCAGCGGCCGGGGCCAGAGATGCCTTGTTAAGCGCAATTGGCTACTGCCCGCCACTGATCTTGGGCGTTCGAAGGAACGGAAAGAGGGAGCAGAAATGCCCCGTGCGGAGGCTGCTGCTGTTGGCATAAGTACACTCTGCCGCCAACTCCGAGCACTGCACGCCAATGATGGACGTAATATCGCTTGGCAGCTGGTAGGATGGCGGCGTAGCAGCGGGGTGCTTGCCATGGCGGTGATCTCACTCAAGTTGACCGAAGCCCTAGATGCGCAGCTCACAGAGCAGGCTCATCGTCGTCGGCTGAGCAAGTCTGAGTTGGTTCGGCGAGCATTGACGGCGTTTCTCCAGTCCTCAGAGCAGGGTGTGGAAGGCTCAGCACGACAATCAGCTGCTGATCTGTTGGCCGATTTGGTGGGTTGTTGTGAAGATGGACCAGTAGATCTGTCATCCAATCCCGCTTACATGTCTGACTTCGGCACACTCTGATTATGGCGGTTCTGCTGGATACAGGCCCTTGGGTTGCCCTGTTGAGTCGCAACGACACCCATCATCAATGGGCTGTTGAACAGTTTCAGTTCTTTCAGCCACCATTGCTGAGCTGTGAGGCTGTCGTTGCGGAGACTTGTTTCCTGCTGAAGCGCTCCGGTTTTGATCCTTCCCTGGCGTTGCAGTTCATTGAGCGAGGGGCCGTTCAATTGCCTTTCGTGCTCCAGGAGCAGATCGGGTCTGTGAGTTCACTCTTCAAGAGGTATGAGAATGTTCCTGCATCTCTAGCTGATGCTGCTTTGATTCGGCTTGCGGAGATGAACGATTCACCATTGCTTCTCACTACCGATAGCGACTTCCATATCTACCGCCGCCATGGAAGGCAAACAATTCCTTTGGTCAACCCGTAATTGCTATGGGTCATCCAGTGGATGCGAAGGTCTGTGGACGTTGCCTATGGAGAAGCGACACTTCGAACACACCCCTCGAGTGGACAGGCCACCACCAGCTCTTTGCTGCGCCACCCCAGCCTCCCTACCTGCCACTCTGGGCCAGCGTTGTACGAGAAACCTCAAGGCAGTGTAATTATGGAAGCCAAAGTAGTTACTGATAACGATATTTCACTCTATACCGAATCATTCGGTAACCCAGCCCATGAACCCATTATTTTGGTCATGGGGGCAATGTCGTCGGCGGTATGGTGGCCTGATGATTTTTGTGCCCGGCTGGCCGCAATGGATTGCTACGTGATCCGATATGATCATCGCGATACGGGGAAGTCAACTAGCTATGAGCCAGGCCAGGCTCCATATTCCGTTGAAGAATTAGCAGATGATGTGGTTCGCGTCATTGGTGGTTATGGTCTGAAGGCTGCGCACCTGGTTGGCATGTCTCTGGGAGGATTTCTATCCCAGCTTGTTGCTCTCAAGTATCCGAATCGGGTAAAGAGTTTAGCCCTGATCTCTTCAGAGCGTCTTGCGGAGATAGACCCAGATATGCCCCCTTTTGATCCTACAATCATGGAGTATCGCCAGCAGGCAGGATCACTTGACTGGTCTGATAAAGATGCGGTGGTGGAGTATCAGGTTGGTGCGTGGCGAATCAACTCAGGTACTGCCCATGTATTTGACGCTGAAAAGATTCGGCAGATCGCTCAGTCAAATTTTGATCATACGCCAAATATACTAACGACATTCAATCACACTACTTTAGGTGGTGGCGAAGAGTGGCTCGGGCGATTAGATGAGATAACTGTATCAACACTAATCATTCATGGCACAGAAGATCCTGTGCTTCCTTATGCACACGGCTTGGCACTGAAGGATGCGATTCGTGATTCGAAACTACTTACGCTGAAAGGCACGGGGCATGAATTACATCCAGAGGACTGGCCGGTGATTCTCCAAGCGCTGAAGAATCAAACATCATAGCTGCGCCGTACAACAATTTGCCGCACCGGAAAAACGACTCGCTATCGCTCGACATATTCCGGTGGGCAAAGCGTTAGATAGCTGGAGACGGGAAGCCGCGGCCAAAGCGAGTAATTTCTTCTGATAGTTGCTTAAATCGCATACAGACGCACGTCCAAAAGCAGGGGTACCGCCGCGGCTTGAGCGCTGAGGAGCGGCGAGCAGTGTTGGCCAACGCATTATCATGTGATCAAGGCGTGGCGAATTCATGGCGTTAGCACTACGTTCTGGCGACAGTTCCGGCGCTGCGCGGCAGTTGCGCGCCTGCTCCCATAGGCGATCAGGCGCTGCCGGACTTCGGTTTTAGATGTCGTACCGCCTTCATCATCCGCGGTGAATAGGCCTGCCATTCAACCCATGACGACAACCACCGCCACTCTTGCCGCCTTGCGCTCCGGTCAACTGAAGGGGATCACGCGGCTGGATCTTGCCTGCGGCCTGCAGGAATTCCCGCGGGAGATCTTCGAGCTGTCCGACACCCTTGAAGTTCTTAATCTCTCGGGCAACATGTTATCCGAGCTCCCGGACGACTTATCGCGGCTGAGTAAGTTACGAGTGATCTTCTGCTCGGACAATCGCTTTACCCAGCTGCCCGAGGTGCTGTCCTCATGTGTTCACCTTGAGATGGTCGGGTTTAAGGCGAACACCATTCAGGAGGTGGTGCCTGCCGCCATTTCCCCCGGGTTGCGCTGGTTGATCCTCACGGATAATCAGATTTCGGCACTTCCCGACTCAATCGGCAACTGTGCGCGCCTGCAAAAACTGATGTTGGCCGGAAATCAACTGGCAGAGTTGCCGGAGGCGATGCGCGGCTGCGTTGGGCTTGAGCTGTTGCGGATTTCGGCCAACCGCTTCAAGGCTCTGCCGGAGTGGCTGCTGCAATTGCCCCGGTTGACCTGGTTGGCGTTTGGCGGAAATCCGGTTTCAGCGGTGCCGCACGCCCCGCGTCCGGCCGTGGCCCGCTTCCATTGGGGGGATCTGGTGTTGGGTGAAAAACTCGGTGAAGGCGCCTCGGGAGTGATCCACAAAGCGCACTGGCAGCCGTCGCCGCAGGAAGCCGGGCATCCCGTCGCGGTGAAACTCTTTAAGGGGGCGGTCACCAGTGACGGGTTTCCGGCAGAAGAAATGGCGGCCTGTTTGGCGGCGGGTAATCACTCTCACTTGATCGGGGTCATTGGTGAACTCACCGGGCACCCAGCCGGCAGCACCGGCTTGGTGATGCCCTGGGTCGAGCCTGGGTTTCGCAGTCTGGCCGGCCCGCCCAATCTGGCGACATGCACCAGGGACATTTACGACGACGGCCAACGTTTCTCCCTCCCCTTGGTGCTGGATCTGGCAAAGGGCTTGGCCGCTGTTGGCGAGCACCTGCACGCCCGTGGAATTTCGCACGGGGATTTTTATGCGCACAACGTCCTGTATCGCCCCGAAGGCGGCTGCTACTTGGGGGACTTCGGGGCGGCCTCCTTTTACCCATCTCAGGCAAGTGGAAGCACAAATCCATTCGAGGCGCTGGAGGTGCGCGCCTTCGGCTGCTTGCTTGGCGAACTACTAGAGCGCATTGAACCCGACCATGAAGCGCTCCTCCCATCGTTAAAAGCACTGCAACTCCGCTGCGTAGCGCCAGTTGCGGCGAGTCGGCCCCGGTTCGCCGAACTGGTGGCAGCGATAGATTCACTGCTCCATTAAGCCCGAGGTTTAGGCTTTGCTCACCAATCGGCGAAGAGTTTTGTCGACCAGCTTGGGGTTGACTTTGCCGTGGCGTCGCCAGCGATTGCCACGCCATACTGATTCCTTTGCCTGTTGAGCACCTCCTCCAGATTGAGATCAATTCGCCAGGGCTTTGGCAAGTGCCCCTGAGGCAAGTGGCGGGCTTTCGATAACTTTGCGAATCAGTTCATAGGGGATGCCTGAACCCCCTGTACCTAGCCACCACTAGGCCATGGCGGTTGTCTGTGAGGCAATGGCCCCGTGAACAGAGATCAGCACCGGTGCCGCCGGACTTTCTGAGCAGCCGCGCTTCCCGGTCGCTACTGGAGCGGTGGGCCTTGTAGGGGAGCAGCAGGTCACGGAAATCCCCCTCCACGCCTGGCGCCAACCAGCCGCCCCCTTCACCCCACCACCCCCTCACTCGCCACCCATAGGCGTCGCGCCAACTCCGTGTCCTGCCCTTCCGCGCTGGTGGCGCTGGCTTCGAACACCCGCCGGCCTGGGCCCACCACGCGGTTGCGGTGGAAGCTGAAGCCGTAGGCGGCGTAGGCGGGGTCGCAGCAGAGGGAAGCCAGCAGGGCGCCGGCGGTTTCCACGCTTTCGGTGAGGCGCAGCACGGAGCGGGCCGCGAAGGCGAACAGGCGTTGGCCCAGTTCGTTGCTCTGGCGGCTGTAGCGCCAGAAGCCGCCCTCGCTGGTGGGCGGGATCACCAGGCCCGGGCTCCAGCTGAGCACCGGCAGCGGTGTGCCGGCCTCCTCCATGCGGCGCGCGAACTCACGGGCGATCAGCACATTGCAGAGCTTGCTGTCCTTGTAGGCCTTGTCGGCATCGAAGCGGCTGCCATCCACCATCAGCACCGGCTGCCCCGCCTGCAGGCCGGCCAGATCGCCCAGCCCCGCCGGTGAGCCCACCTTGCCGCCAGCGGTGAGCGGGTCGTGCACTTCCGACGCCGTGACCACCAGCCGCGGCGCCTGCCCCGCCAGCAGCAATGGCGTGAGTTGCTGGGCCAGCAGGAAATGGCCCAGGTGGTTCACCGCGATGGTGAGTTCATGGCCCTGGGGCGTCAGCCGTGGCGTTTTGGCGCCGGCGTATTGCAGGCCCGCATTCAGCACCAACGTGTCGATCGGCTGCCCCTGCGCCAGCAGCGCCTGCCCGCAGGCGCGCACACTCTCCAGATCGCCCAGGTCGCACACGGCCACCGCCGGCGCCTTGCCTCCACCGGCCCGTTCCGCCAGCTGGCGCTGGGCCGTCTCGGCCGTTGCCGCATCGCGGCACAGCAGCGTGAGCGCGTGGCCGGCCTGGCACAGCCGCACCGCCGCCTCGAAGCCGATGCCGGAATTGCCGCCAGTGAGCAGCAGGCGGCGCGTGGCAGCCATGGGCAGACCCCACCAGGAGCAAGGGGCGCTAACCCTAGAAACCGCCGGCTTCACAATGGAGCACGCAGCCCCTCCGCCGGCCGGTTCGTTCATGCAGTGGCGCGCCACGATTCGCCGCCTCGAACGCAACGGCCTCGGCCTGCTGCTGTTTCCCTTGCTGGTGCTGCGCCGCACCGTGCACCTGCTCGGCCGCACGCTCGAAAGCCTGCTGTGGCAGGAGCTGATCGCCAACCAGCCGCTCGAGAGCCAGCTCGGCAACCTGCTCGCCTTTCTGCTGTTCTCCGCCTTCTGCCTCTGGGCCACCTTGGAAGGGGTCGTTCCGTATGTGATCGGCCTGCTGCTGTTCCTGCTGCCCCTGGAACTGCTCGCCAACCAGCTCGGCCATTCCTGGCGGCCGGAATGCCGAGTGGTGCTGGAGCGCTGGGGGGATCGGCTCTCCTGGCGGTGCGATGCCGCCGGCAGTCACGAGCAGCTGGAGCTGCAGCACAGCGCACTCACGGCCGTGCTGATCCGCGCCGCCCCGCTCGCCCTGCCGCTCGGCGAAGCCCGTCCGCAGGGCTGGGATGTGCTGCTGGCGGTGCAGGATCCTGCCCGCGAGCTGCTGCTCGACCGTCAGCCCACGCTCGCGCTCGCCTGGCAGCGCGCCTTTGCCCTCGCCCGCAAGCTGGCGTTGCCGCTGCGGTTGGCGGAGGCGGACAGCCAGGAGGACGAGGAAGCGGGGCCGCCGGCGAGCATGTGGGCGGTGGTGGAGGAAGAAGGCGCCACCCGGATCTTCCGCGACCGCAGCACCGTGAACGCCGCTCAGTGGTGGCGGGCGTTTGTGCGCCAGGGCGGTTACCTGCTGTTTCTCGCCGTGCTCAACACCGTGATGGTGAAGTACGGCGGCTTTCTGGTGTGGATGTTGGGTCCGCGGCTGGGCCTCACCGCCCCCACCACGCTCGTGCTCGATCTCTCCCTGCCCGGCCTGCTCTCGCTCGTCCTGCCCGAGTGGAGCGTGATCCAGGCGCTGCTGGTGGTGGCGGCGCTCGGTGCCGCCGGCTTCGGCAGCTACCGCCACTGGAGCCGGCAGGAGCTGCGCATCGATTCCGAACAGGTGGGCGTGTGGCGCACCGGCCATGCCGCCGTTCACCTGCCTACCCGCACGGTGCTGGCCGCGCTGCCGCTCGATCAGCCGGAGCCCCAGGTCGTGCTCTGGAGCGAGCGCCGTCCCCCCGTCCAGCTGCAGGGCCTCGCCGATGCCCGCGAAGCCGCCGCCCTGGCGGGCGCGCTGCAGGCGGCGCTGGAGCGCTGGAAGCCGGCGGCGGAGGCAAGCGCGCGTTTGGAGCCGCAAGCCCCCGCGAACAACGAGCAGCAGCGGATCGTGAGCAGTGCCGCTGCCCTGCCGCTGCAGCAGCGGGCCGACTGGTATGCGCCGGCCGCTGCCGCCTACGACGCCGTGCGACCCGGCTATCCAGCGGCGATGATCAAGCAGGTGGCGGCCCTGGCCGGGGTGGGCGACGGCTCGGCGCTGCTGGAGCTGGGCTGCGGGCCGGGCACCGCCACCGTGGCCTTCGCGCGGCGTGGCTGCGCCATCACCGCCCTGGAGCCCAACCCCGCCTTCGTGGCCTTGGCGCGTGAGCGTTGCGCCGGCTTCAAGCGCGTGCACATCGAGCCGCTGGCCTGCGAGCAGTGGCCGGTGCAGGAGCAGGCCTTTGATGCCGTGCTCGCCGCCAGCTCCTTTCACTGGATCCCCGCCGGCCTCGGCTCGCGCACCGCCGCCCGGGCGCTCAAGCCAGGTGGCGCGCTGATCCTGCTCTGGAACAAGGAGCTGCAACCCTCACTTGCCCTGCACCAGCGCTTCGCGGCCAGCTATGCCCGCTACGCCCCCGCATTGCACCGCCGCGAAAGTGACGCCGAGCAGCAGGCAATCCTCGAAGCGCTGGTGCAGCAACTCGTGGACCCCGCCTTGTTCCTGCCGCCGCAGGCGGGGCGGGTGCCGGTGCAGCTCACCTACAGCGCCGAGCAATACCTGGCCCTGCTCAGCACCTACTCCCCCTATCTGCGCCTGGAGCCCGGCGCCCGCGAAGCTCTCTTCGCCGAGCTGCGCCGCATCATCGACACTGAGGCCGGCGGCAGCCTGGAGCTCAGCGGCCACTCCGCTTTTCACGTGGCCCGCAAACGCGGCTGAACTCCCCAGATCGCCCGTCACAGCCATAGAATCTGTTCGCAATGAACAGACACTGGGCGTTCCATCCGCCCAGCACAGGCCATGCCCCGCACCCTTCGCGATCCTCACCAACACGCCATGCTCGTGTCGCTGCAGCGCCGCTACCGGGCTGCCGTGCACGCCGGCAACATCACCGCCAAGCAGGCGCTGTATCGCGAGGCCGTGTATCTCGGCATTCAGCCTGAGCTGCTTGAGGGCGGCACCGATCACACCGGCGGCAGCGGCGTCACCGCCTCCTGACTCAACCCCCGCAGGCAGCGGGCCAGGTCTTCGCGCACCTCCAGAAAACGCCGATCCACCCGCAGCGCGCCCAGATCGCTGCGGTCGAGCTCGGTTTCCACCGTGCGCACGATCCGGCCCGGATGCGGCGCCATGATGTGCACCCGCTGGGCCATCAGCAGCGCCTCCTCCAGATCGTGGGTGATCAGCAGGGCGGTGAGCCCGGTGCGGTTCCACAGCTGATAGAGAAATTCCTGCATCGATTCGCGGATCTGCAGGTCGAGGGCGCCGAAGGGTTCATCCAGGAGCATCACCTTCGGATCGGCCGCCAGGGCGCGGGCAATCGCCACCCGTTGCTGCATCCCGCCGGACAGCTCCCGTGGCAAACGCCCTGCCGCATCCTGCAGGCCCACCACTTCCAGGAAATAGCCGGTGCGCTCGCGCACCTCCCGCGCTGGCAGCCCCTGCAACGTCATGCCGAAGGCCACGTTGTCGGCCGCCGTCAGCCACGGATAGAGGCTGTATTTCTGGAACACCATGCCGCGGTCGTGGCCGGGCCCCGTGATCGGGCGGCCATCCATCAGGATCGTGCCGCTGGTAGGCCGATCGAGCCCGGCGATCAGGCGCATCACCGTGCTCTTGCCCGATCCGGAGCTGCCCACCAGCGCCACGAATTCGCCGGAATTGATCTCGAAGCTGATGGTGTCGAGCACCTGCTTGGCAGCGCGGCCCTGCCCGAAGGTTTTGCACACCGCTGTGAGCGAAAGATGCATCTCAGATGGCCCAGCGGCAGGTGCGGCGCAACACCAATCGGAACAGCAGATCGATCACCAGACCGATCAACCCGATCACGATCAGGTACGCAAAGATCTCATCGGTGCGCAGAAAGCGCTGGGCCAGGCTGATGCGCTTGCCCAGCCCCTCGTTGGCGGCCACCAGCTCCGCCACGATCACCAGGTTCCAGGCGGCGGCCATGTTGATGCGGTAGGCATCAATCACCTGGGGCGCGATGAAGGGTGTCACCACGCGGGTGAGGATCTGCAGGCGGCGCCCACCCATGGTGAGCGCCGATTCCAGCAGCTCGGCCGGCACGAACTTCACCGCATCCATGATCATCAAGGTGTTGAAGAACAAGGTGCCGATGAAGATCAGCAGCACCTTGGGCAGCTCCCCCAAGCCGAAATAGATGATCAGCAGCGGGATGAAAGCCGGCGCGGGCATGTAGCGGATCAGGCCGATCAGCGGCTCCAGCAACCGGCAGATGATCCGGTTGCTGCCCATCGCGATCCCCAGCGGCAGCGACACCAGCATGGAAAGCGCATAGCCGCCCAGCACCCGGCCGATGCTGGCGATCGCATCGGCCAGCAGGATGCCCGCCTCCGCCTGGGCGGAGCCCGCCGCCAGCACCCCCGCCGGGCTGGGCAGAAACAGCCTGTCGACGCTGCCACTCGCCGCAATCAGCTGCCACAGCACCAGCACCGTGAGGATGCCGAGCACACCCAGCACCCAGGGATGGTCGAGGCGTCGCCGCAGGCCCGCGCTCAGCTTCACTGCGCCGCGTCCACGAAGCGCGGATCAAACAGCTTGCTGAGATCCGGCGGGGTTTTGGCCAGACCCACCTCCTGCAGGAAGGTGCTGATCTCCCCAGCCGCAAATGGCAGCGAATCCATTGTGTCGCCCGGCTTCATCGCCTGCCGGTTCTGCTCGAGCGTGAAGATCGTGGTGCCGGCGTCGTACTCGGTGTACTCCGCCTCGCTCACGCCCGCGCGGGCGGCCAGGATCGCCAGGCTCGGGGCCGGATTGGCCTCGATCTCCGCCAGCGTGGCGAACCAGGCGTTCACCACCTTCTGCAGCTGCTCAGGATTCTTCTCCACAAATTCGGTGCGGCACACCAGGTGGTCGCTGATCGAGCCGGGGAAATCCTTCGACGAGAACAAGGTGGTGCTGCCCGCACGCTTCAGCGCCTGGGTGGTGAACGGCGCGAACACCCCCACCGCATCCACCTGGCCCGCCACAAACGCAGCGGCGGCGGCGCCGGTTTCCAGCGGCACGAAGGTGATGTCGGCCGCACTCAGGCCCGCCTTCTTCAGGCCCAGCAGCAGCAGGTAGTGATCCACCGTGCCTTCTTCGGCGGCCACCTTCTTGCCCTTCAGACCCTCCACGCTGGTGATGCCTTCAGCGGCGATGATCTGGTCGTTGCCGGTGGAGTTGTCGTTGGTGAGCACCACCGTGAGGGCGGCGCCACCGGCGATCGAGCTGATCGTGTCACCCAGCGTCTGGCTGTTGCAATCCAGCTGGCCGGCATTGAGGGCGTTGATCGAATCGAGGTAGCCGTCGAACCATTGCAGGGTCACCGGCACGCCCGCCGCCTCAAACAATCCCTTTTCTTCGGTCACCTTCCAGGGGATCCAGCCCGGCCAGGCGCTGTAACCGATGCGCACCGGCGTGGCGGAGGTTTCTGCCGGCTGCTGCTGGCAGGCCACCAGCAAGCCGCCGCCCAACAGGGCCGTGAGCAGCAGGCTGGTGGTGCGCCGGAAGCGTGGAAAACGGAAGCGGGAGGGTGCGGTCATGGGGAAACGGGGGTGTGGGGGGAATGGAGCGGGAGCAGGGGCGGGAGGAAGAAAGCGGCAGGTGCCCGCGCGGCTTAGGGGGGCGGCTGGCGCGAGGCGTGGCTGGGGCTGGCGCGGGCGGGCATGTCAGAAGAACTCCAGGTAGTGCTCCAGCTCCCAGGCCGAAATTGCGCCGTGATAGGCCTCCCATTCCGCCCGCTTCAACGACACAAACGCGTCGAACATCGCGGGGCCGAACACCTCACGGCAGAGCGGATCGGCGGCAAACGCCTCCACCGCCTCACCCAGATGGCGCGGCAGGGTATGCAGGCCGCGTTCGGCCCGCTCCGCCGCACTCAGCCGGTAGGCATTCACCCGGTTGGCCGGGGGCGGCACCAGCTGCTCGCGGATGCCTTCCAGCCCCGCCGCCAGGATCAGTGCCGCACCCAGATAGGGGTTGCAGGAGCTGTCGGCGGCGCGGCATTCCACCCGCCCGCCAGCGGAGGGAATGCGCAGCATGTTGGTGCGGTTGTTGTTGCCGTGGCAGATGAATACCGGTGCCCAGGTGAAGCCGCTCATGCTTCCCTGCGCCACCAGCCGCTTGTAGCTGTTCACCGTGGGGGCGATCACGGCGCAGATCGCGGCGGCATGGCGCAGCACCCCGGCGATGAACTGCTCCGCCAGCGGGGTGATCGCACCGGCCTCGCCACGGCCGGGATCGAAAAGATTGGCGCCGCTCTGCACATCCGCCAGCGACATGTTGAAGTGGGCGCCGCTGCCGGTGCGGTGCGCGAACGGCTTGGGCATGAAGCTGGCGATCAGCCCATGGCGGCGGCAGATCTCCTTCGCCATCAGCTTGAAGAAGGTGAGCCGGTCGGCCATGGTGAGCGCCTCGGCATAGGCGAAATCGATCTCGAACTGGCCGTTGCCGTCTTCGTGGTCGAAGGAATACACGCCCCAGCCCAGGCCATTCATGCTCTGCACCAGCTCATCGAGCCAGTCGAGGTTGTCGAGCAGGCCGCCCAGGTCGTAGCAGGGTTTATCGAGCGTGTCGCGGCCGCTGGCCGGCACCAGCGTTCCATCGTCCTGGCGCCGCAGCACGAAGAACTCGGTTTCGATGCCGAGGTTGAAGCAGTAGCCCAGCGCCGCCGCCTGCTGCCGCACCCGGCTCAGGATCTGGCGGCTGCAGGCCTCGAACGGGGCGCCGTTCAACTCCAGGCTGCTGGCCAGCCACACCACATCGCGGCGCCAGGGCAGCACCGTGGCACTGGCCAGATCGGGGATGGCCGCCACTTCGTCGTCGCTGACGTCCTGCGGCACGCCATCGAGGGCCGCGCCGGTGAACAGTTCCGAACCCGACAACATCGAGGCGAAGTGATCCAGTGGCACCGCCTTCGCCTTGCCGTTGCCGTGGATGTCCACGAAGTTGGCCAGCGCATACTTCACGCCGCGGCTGAGCAGATCCACCTGCACGTCTTCACCCACGCTTGCGGTCGTCGGCAGCGGGGCCATTGGGCTGGCCGGCAGCGGTGCCGATGGGCTCACCAGCTCCATCAGGCGTTCACCAGGGCCGGCGGCTGGCTGGCGGCGTGCTCCCTCACCGTGGTCAGCAGCCAGCGGTGCCACTCGCCCATGCCCTGGCCGGTGCCGGCCGACACACGGAACACCTGGGCGCGGGGATTCACCGCCCGCACATGGGCCTCGATGCGGCTCACATCCACCGGCACATACGGCAGCAGATCGATCTTGGTGATCAGCACACAATCGGCTTCGCGGAACATCACCGGATACTTGAGCGGCTTGTCATCGCCTTCGGTGACACTCAGCAACGCCACCTTGAGGTGTTCACCCACCTCGAATTCCGCCGGGCACACCAGATTGCCCACGTTCTCCACCCACAGCAGATCCAGCGCCGCAGGATCAAGCCGCTGCTGCAGCAGGGTGAGGCCGCCGCTCACCATCGACGCATCGAGGTGGCAGGCCCGTCCGGTGGTGATCGGCACCACCGGCACCCCCACCGCCGCCAGCCGCTCGGCATCCAGCTGGGTGGTCATGTCGCCCTCCAGCACCGCCATCGCCAGCTGGGGCGAAAGGGCCGTGATCGTGCGTTCCAGCAGGGAGGTCTTGCCAGCGCCGGGGCTGCTCATCACATTCAGGCAAAGCAGGTTCCAGGCATCGAAATGGGCGCGGTTGTGGTCGGCGCGGTGCTGATTGGCCGCCAACAAATTGCGTCCGAGTGTGTCTTCCAGGGGCATGTGCATGGCGTTCAGGCGGAAAGGATGGAAGCCCGGTCTGCGGGTACAGCGGGGGAGGTGTAATCGATGCTGCGAATCCTCAGCTCACGGCCCGAGAGGATCTCCTCCATCGGGTGGTGGCAGCACGGGGATTGGTAGCCCAAGGCAGGCTCGGGGCTGTAATCGCTGCCGCAGGCCACACAGCGGGCCCGCAGCGGCACCGTTTCGATGCGCAGCTCCGAGCCGTCCAGCCAGCTGCCCTGCACGGCGGCCCCATAGGTGAACACCAGCGCGGCCGGTTCCACACAGGTGAAGGCACCCACCTGCAGATGCACCACCTGTACGCAGGGAACGTGGGGATGGTGCTCCTGCTTCCACTCTTCGAGCGAAAGCAGCAGGCAGCGGGTCATGTCAACTTCATGCATGGCTCACCTCCATTTCTGATCGACGTTCATGTTGCAGGCCTCATGCAGCCAGGCCGGCTTCTGCTTGCGCGGCAGCTGACCGCTCACCACCAGGTGGGCCATCACATCGCAGATCACCCGCGTGGCCATCAAGGAGGTCATGTCGCTGATGTCGTAAGGGGGGGAAACTTCCACCACCTCCAGGCCACACACCGGCACGTTGCGCACGATCAGCTCCAGCAGCTTGAGGGCTTCCCGTGGCAGCAGGCCGCCCGGTTCCGGCCAGCCGGTGCCGGGCACAAAGCCGGCGTCGATGCAGTCGATGTCGAAGGAGATGTACACGCAGTCGGTGCCGTCGGTGGCACGCTCGATCGCATATTTGGCGGCGGCCTCCAGGCCCATGTCGCAGATGTCCGTGACAGTGAGCACGTTGGTGCCCCGCTCGCGGCACACCTTCACCCCTTCACGCGGCACCTGCCAGCCGCCGATGCCCAGCTGCACCAGGTTTTCGGCCGGTGCGTTGGCCATGTTGGTGGCATGGAACCAGGGGCAGGTGTGCATGCGCTCATCCAGATCGATCTCCTGGGTGTCCACATGGCGGTCGAAGTGGATGATGCCCACCTTCTTGTCGCCGAGGTGGCGACACACGCCCCGCACGGTGGGGAAGCCGATCGAGTGATCACCGCCGAGCAGAATCGGGAAGGCGCCGCTGGCGAACACATGCGCCACACCCTTGGAGATCTGATCGAAGCTCTTCTCGTTGTTGGCGGGAATCGTGAAAATATCGCCCACATCGCAGAGCGTGATCGATTCGCGCAGATCCACCCCCATTTCGTAGTTGTAGGGGGTGTAAAGCGCCGAGATGCGGCGGATGCCCTGGGGGCCGAAGCGGGTGCCGGGGCGGTAGGTGGTGCCGCAGTCGTGCGGAATGCCCACGATCGCCACATCGAATTCACCGACGCGGTTCACGTCTTCGATGTAGGGCGCCTTTATGAAGGTGTTGATGCCCGCGTAGTGGGGCAGCTCACCGCGCGAGAAGGTGGAGATGCGCCGGTCAACGATGCTCTCGGCCGCTTCGAGGCCATAGCGCAGGCCCTGCTCCACCTCCTGCTGCCAACCGGTGAGCGGCAGACGGGCTTCCTTCTCGAGCGCCTCGGCGCCCTGCTGGCCGACGCTTGAGCCGGAGCCTGGGCTGGAACTGCGCCGGTCGAAGGCCTCTTCAGGCCCTGGGGTTGCTGTCATGGGAGAACACGGAGGTGGGGGGTGCGGTCTCCCGGGCTTTTATCCCTCCGTGCAACCGGGTGACCCCGGTGAGCTTCTCTCGGACCAGACGTCTGAACCTGCTCGCTGATGCGAACAGATGCAGACCGGAACCCTAGAAACTTCTTCCGCTGCGCCCAGAGTCCACCGAAGCCCCAGAAATGACTGTGGCCACAACTACGGAATGGCATTCCGGACCGCACCGGAAGCCCCTGGCCTGGTTGCACCGGGAGTGCCAGGCCGGCCGCACCTGGCCCCAACAACCGAAGGTCGCAGCCCTGCACCAGCCTTACGCTTCGGGGCCGCCGTGGGGCCTGCGATGGAACCCAACCCGACGGCCAGAACGCCGGAGCCGGAAACACCACCGCCGTTGCCACAGCCCTCGCCAGCACAACCGGAACCGCCCACGCCGCCGGTCGCGCCACCCGCCGCCGCCGGTGGCCTGCTGCACATCCTCGGGCTCGGCTTTGGGTTGGCGGGGGCGGTGGGAGGCTCGATCGGTGCCGGCATCCTGCGCACCCCGGGGCTGGTGGCGGCCCAGCTGGGCAGCGCCCCACTGATCCTGCTGGCCTGGCTGGTCGGCGGGCTCTATGCCCTCTGCGGCGCCTTCGCCGTGGCCGAACTGGGTGCGGCCCTGCCCCGCGCCGGTGGCTGGACGGTCTACGCCCGCCGCGCCCTCGGCGATCGCGCCGGCTTTGCGGTGGGCTGGATCGACTGGCTCGGTCATTGCGCCGGCCTGGCCTGGGTGGCGATCACGATCGGTGAGTTCGCCCGCGGCCTGGTGCCGGCCCTGCCCCCCAGCGGCAAGGTGGTAGGCCTGCTCACCCTGGTGGGCTTCGCCTTGCTGCAACGGCTGGGCCTGCGGGCCGGCAGCCTCAGCCAGCAGATCCTCAGCCTGGTCAAGGCCATCGCCTTTCTGGCGCTGATCGGCGCCTGCCTGCTGGTGGCCCCGCCCGCCGCCAGCACACCGCTGGCCGCAGCCGCTGGTGGGACTGGGGTCGCATCACTGGCCATTCTCAACAACACCCCACTGGCGCTGGCCGCCGCCGGCGTGTTCGCGCTTCAGGCCGTGATCACCACCTACGACGGTTGGCAGAGCCCGATCTACTTCGCCGAAGAGTTCACCGCGCCGGCCACCGACCTGCCCCGCTCATTGATCGGCGGCGTGGTCGCTGTCACGGGGCTCTATCTGCTGATGAACGTGGCCTTGCTCAAGGTGCTGCCGCTGGAGGCGATGGCCACCTCCACCTTGCCGCTGGCCGATGCCGCCGCCCGCCTGTTCGGGCCGTTCAGCGCCCAGCTGATCACCGCCCTGGCGCTGCTGTCGTCGATCGGGCTGGTGAACACCGTGATCATGTGCGCGCCGCGCATCCTGTTCGGCCTCAGCCGCGACAGCCTGTTTCTACCCGTGTTCGCGCGGGTGAATGCGGGCGGCACCCCTGATGCGGCCCTGCTTCTCACCACCGCCGTCACGGCGACCCTGATCGCCTGCGGCGATTTCCAGGTGCTGCTGGGGGTGTCCGTCTTTTTCTATGTGCTGCTCTATTTCACCGGCATCACGTCGCTGTTTGTGCTGCGCTGGCGTGAACCGGAGCTGGAACGCCCGGTGCGGGCCTGGGGTTTCCCGTTCAGCGCGTCGGTGGTGTGGCTCGGCTCGCTCGCCTTCCTGCTCAGCGCCGCCATCGGCGACACCACCAACAGCCTGATCGCCGCCGGGTTGATCGCGCTCAGCCTGCCGGCGCAGCGGCTCAGCCGCCGGATGGGTTCGCCAGATTGCGAAAACGGGTGAACTGGGGCTCGAACAGCAGCTTCACCGTGCCCACCGGGCCGTTGCGGTGCTTGGTCACGATCACTTCGGTGATGCCGCGATCGGCCGTGTCCGGGTTGTAGTACTCGTCGCGGTAGATCATCAACACCAGGTCGGCGTCCTGCTCGATCGAACCCGATTCACGCAGATCGCTCAGCATCGGCCGCTTGTTGGTGCGGCTCTCCACGCCGCGGCTGAGCTGGGAAAGGGCGATCACCGGCACGTTGAGTTCGCGGGCCATGCCCTTGAGGCCGCGGGTGATGCGGGACAGCTCCTGCACCCGGTTGTCGGGGGTGGTGCCCTCCATCAGTTGCAGGTAATCGATCACGATCAGGCCCAGCTCCTTGCCCTGCTCCGCCATCAGCCGCCGGCAGAGCGAGCGCATCTCCAGCACGCCGGAATTGGGCTTGTCGTCGATGAACAGGGGCAGCTGGCCGAGGGTATTGATGCCCTGGCCCAGCAGAGGCCATTCTTCCTGCTGCAGGCGCCCGGTGCGCAGCCGGCCGCTCTCGATCCCCACCTCCGTCGAGAGCAGCCGGTAGGTGAGCTGCTCCTTGCTCATCTCCAGCGAAAACACGCACACCGGCAGCTGGTGAAGCTGGGCCACGTTCTTGGCGATGTTGAGCACGATCGAGGTTTTGCCCATCGCCGGCCGGCCGGCCACGATGATCAGATCGCTGCGCTGCAGGCCCTGGGTGATGGCGTCGAGGTCGTAGAAGTTCACCGCGATGCCTGCCACCGACGTGCCGACGGAGCGGCTTTCGATCTCGTTGAAGGTGCTGGTGAGGATTTCGGCGGTGGGGGTGAGCCCCACCGAAGGCTTCTCCTGGCTGATCGCGAAGATCTGCTGCTCCGCCTCATCGAGCACCTGCTCCATCGGCTTCGATTGATCGAAACCCAGCCGGATCACCTCGTTGCCGGAGCGGATCAGCTGCCGGCGCAGGTATTTGTCCATCACCAGGCGGGCCACCTGGTCGATGGAGGCGGTGCTGAGCGTGCGCTCCACCAGCTCCACCAGCCGGTTGGTGCCGCCCACCTTCTCCAGCTGGCCGGTGTCGGCCAGCCAGGCGGCCATGGCGGTGAGATCGGTGGGCTTGCCCTGGCTGTGCAGCATCAGGGCGGTGCGGTACACCTCCCGGTGGGCGGTGAGATAAAAGGCCTCCGGCCGCAGCACGTCGGCGATGCGGCCCATGGCATCGGGATCGAGCAGGATGCCGCCCAGCACCGCCTCCTCCGCCTCCAGGTTCTGGGGGGGCTGCTGGTCAGGCAGGGCCTCGAAGCGGGCTTCCTCATGCTCGCGCCCGCGCCGCCGGAACGTCCCGGCGCCGCCTGCCGCCACAGGGGCTGTCAGCCCTGCAGTGGCTGCGGCGCCGGGGCCGTCCTGAGCTGGAAAAGGGACGCTCACCATGGCGGCAGGCTAAGGGTTCCGGGCCGGCGCTCCGGTGTGCGTTGGTGCCCGCGCGGACAGCGACGGAGCTGTTTCATCAGCCACGCAGACCCACAAAAAAGACCGCCAAACCCCTGAGGGGTCTGGCGGTGGGGCAAGGGAATGGGCGGGCGGCAGAGCCCCGCCGGAGCCTCAGTGGCTGACCACTTCCAGGTTGATCTCGGCCACCACGTCGTGGTGGAGCTTGATCTGCACCTTGTAGGAGCCGGTGCGGTGGATCTCGGGGACCTCGATGTGGCGGCGGTCGATCTCTTTCTTGGTGGCGGCTTCGATGGCCTCGGCTACATCGCCATTGGTGACGGTGCCGAAGAGGACGTCGTCACCGCCGGTCTGCTTCTTGACCGTGAAGCGACCGATGGTGTTCAGGGCCGTGCGGAAGGCTTCTGCCTCCTGCAGCAGCGCCGCCTGGCGCTCGGCCTCTTTGGCCCGGCGGTGCTCCACCTGGCGCAGCACCGCCGGGGTGACGGGAACGGCTTTGCCCTGGGGGAGCAGGAAGTTGCGGGCGTAGCCGGGCGCCACTTCCACCAGCTCACCGTCCTTACCGAGGCTGAGAATGTCCTCGCTGAGGACCACGGAAACACGCTTGGCCATGGGATCGGGTTAGGGAAACAGGGAGTGCCGCAGGGCGGATCGACGAGCGGGGGCCACCGCCGGGGTGACGTGCCGCTCAAGCAATCCGGCAGCTTAGGCCAGAGGGTTGCTTGCCCGGAAGGCTGCCGCCTCAGTGGCTTGCCGCGGCTCTCGGCAGGCGCACCTGGGTGGCCAGGCCCAGGGCCTTGAGCAGCCGGATGTGCTGCCAGGTGAGGTCGAACTGACGGGGGCCGAAGCCGTGGCGGGCCGAGTGGGGGAAGGCGTGGTGGTTGTTGTGCCAGCCCTCACCGAAGGTGAGCGCCGCCACCCAGGGGTTATTGCGTGACTTGTCGCCGCTGATGTGGGCGATGCTGCCCCAGCAATGGGTGGCGCTGTTCACCAGCCAGGTGCATTGGTAAAGCACCACCAGGCGCAGGGGAATGCCCCACAGCACCAGGGCCCAGCCGCCGGCACCGGTGACCGTGCCGATCCAGAACAGCAGCAGGCCCAGGGGCACCTGCAGCAGCAGGAAGTTGGTGTTCAGCCAGCGGTAGTAGGGATCGCGGGCCAGATCGCCGGTGAGCCGGGGCACGGCGGCCATCGCCGGGATCTCTTCCATCATCCAGCCCATGTGGCTCCACCAGAAGCCCTTGTGGCTGTTGTGGTGGTCGGCGTCGGTGTCGGAGAACTTGTGGTGGTGGCGGTGCAGGCCGGCCCAGTCGATCGGACCGTGCTGGCAGCTGAGCGCGCCGCAGGTGGCGAAGAAACGCTCCAGCCACTGGGGCACCCGCAGGGCCCGGTGGGCCAGCAGGCGGTGGTAGCCGAGCGTGACGCCCAGGCAGCCGGTGATCCAATAGAGCACCAGCAGGCTGGTGACGGCCGGCACGCTCCAGAACTGGGGCAGCAGCGCGACCAGGGCCAGCGCGTGGATCACGATCATGAAGCCGATCGTGCCCCAGCGGCGGCCCGGCGGCGACGAGGGGACGGGCTCCCCGCGACGGGGGCGATGCAGTGCCTCGGCCCGAGCCAGAGAGAGGGCGGCCGGAGCAAGGCTGGCCACGCCCGCAGGACGGGAGCGGCGCTTGGACAGGACGGTCATAGGAGCTGGTTCCTGATCGGTCTTTTAGAATGGTAGCAGTTCGGATTCGGATTGAGTGGGATATCAGGAAGAAATCGGATCAGGCCGTGAGGCCTTTGCGCATCTGATCAGGGCCTGGCATGAGCGCAACGGCTGGTCCCACCGCATCCTTCCCGGTTTAGCCGAGGTGCTTGATCTCGGCCGCATCCACAGCTCCCAGGTGTCGATGCTGCGCAACCGCAAGTTGGCCTCCCCCGGCCCTGAGGTGTTCCTCGCCCTGGGGCGCATCAATCAATGGATCGCCGCTGCCGCCGTGGCCGAAGGCCCCAGCGCCCTGGCCAGCCACCCGGAACTGCTGGAAGCATTGGTGGCCGGCAGCGTACCGCTGCTCAACGACGCCGCCGGCGTGCCGCTCGGGCCCGGGGACTTTCTGGACATCTTCGTGGGCCAGCGTCAGCCGCCGGCGGCCTTCGATCTGCGCATCGCCGCGACCGAAGCCCCGGCGCTCAGCTTCGCCTTAGCGGAGCTGCTCACCGCCGGCCGGCCCTGGCGCCTCTGCCGCGAGGCGGTGCTGGCGGCCTATCCAGCAGAAAAAACCCAGCGCCGCGAACGCTTCGCCGCCGTGATGGCCGGCCAGAAGGATTTCGAGGCCGCTGAACTGGAAAGTGAGCTACTGGATCTGAAGAGCACCCTGGCGGGCCTCGGCGCTGCCGGCGAGCAGGAACTGAGCACCGCTCAGTTCCTCACTGTGCTGCGGCGCAAGGCCGCTCAGCTGACCGCAAGCACAGGCGCCAGCGGGCTCAGCAGCGAACTGGGGGCCGCCATCCGTCAGGAGTTGGGGACGTAGGCGGCACCGGGCACATAGCGGGCCTCGCGGATGCGTTTGGCCAGGCCCAGGGAACGCAGCAGCTTGATGTGCTGCCAGGTGATGTCGAACTCGAACCAGCGCAAGCCATGGCGGGCGCTGGCCGGGTGGGCGTGGTGGTTGTTGTGCCAGCCCTCGCCGAAGGAGAGGATCGCCACCCACCAGCAGTTGCGCGAAAGATCAGGGCTGTCGAAGTTGCGATAGCCGAAGGCGTGGGTGGCGCTGTTCACCAGCCAGGTGACGTGATACACGATCACCAGGCGCAGGGGGATGGCCCACAGCACCAGGCCCAGCCCGCCGCCGTGCACGTTGGCCCGCTCGCCGTACCACCAAAGGGCCGCGCCCAGGGGGATCTGCAGCAGCAGGAACCAGCGATCCAGCCAGCGGTAGAAGGGGTCGCGCTGCAGGTCGCCGGTGAAGCGCTCCACATGCTGCACGGCCGGGATCTCATGCAGCATCCAGTCGCTGTGGCTCCACCACAGGCCGCGGCCGGCGTCGTGGTGGTCGTTGGCCTGGTCGGAGAACTTGTGGTGGTGGCGGTGCAGCCCCACCCATTCGATCGGCCCGCTCTGGCAGGCCAGGGTGCCCATCAGCACCAGGGTGCGCTCCACCCAGCGGGGGGCGACGAAGCTGCGGTGGGCCAGCAGGCGGTGCAGGCCGAGCGTGACTCCCAGCACCGTGACCCAATACAGAACCGCCAGTGCCACCACGCTCTGCCAGCTCCAGAAGCCGGGCAACAGGGCGAACACCGCCCCCACGTGGATGGCGAGCATGAACGCCGTGGTGCCGAACTTGTAGGTCCGCTGGCTCTTCGGCAGGGGCGTGCGTGGGGCCGTCACACCGGCGCGGATGAGGGCTTCCTGGCGGTCGGAAGCGTGGCCCCCATGGCTGCGCAGGGGCTTGAACGGGGCCCGCGGATCCGCCGGGGTAGCGGTTGAGGGGGCATCTGAAGCGGCGACCAAATGAACTCTCGCGAAAGTGACGCAGGCTGGAGTTCACCCGTTCGCCCTCAGCGGGCAGAACCCGCTGCTGGAAGCTCCCGAAGGAGAGAGTGGCTCACCAGAACCTGGTGATGAAGGCCGTTTGTAGCCAACACATCAGCGAGAAATCTAGCGGCGGGAGCGAGGTCGGCAGGCAGCATGGCCACTGGCTGGAGTGGCGGGGATGGATGGGCAGCAAAGGAAGGAAGCCGCCTCGGCCTGGGCCTGCGATCAGGTGGAGGCCGCCGCCGCGCGGATCGCACCGTTGGCAGCCCGGCACACCGCTGCGGTGAAGCCCGGTCTGGAGCGGGTGCTGGCCGCCTTCGCCGCCGAGCGTCTCGGCACCCACCACTTCGCCTCGGTGAGCGGCTACGGCCACGGTGACCTGGGCCGGGAGGTGCTGGATCGGGTGTTCGCCCGGGTGCTGGGGGCGGAGGCGGCGGCGGTGCGGCTGCAGTTCGTCAGCGGCACCCACGCGATCGCCGCGGCCCTGTTCGGCGTGCTGCGGCCCGGCGACCGCCTGCTCTCGATCACCGGCCGCCCCTACGACACCTTGGAAGAAGTGATTGGCCTGCGCGGCAGCGGCCAGGGGTCGCTGGCCGAATTCGGCATCCACTACGACGAACTGGCCCTGCAGGCCGATGGCGCGGTGGATGAAGACGGCCTCGCCGCCGCGCTCACACCCCCCACCCGGCTGGTGCTGATCCAGCGCAGCTGCGGCTACAGCTGGCGCCCCTCGCTGCAGGTGGCCACGATCGGCCGCCTGGTCGAGCGCGTCAAGCAGCTGCAGCCCGGCTGTCTCTGCTTCGTCGACAACTGCTATGGCGAATTCGTGGAGGCGCTGGAGCCTCCGGCCGTGGGCGCCGACCTGATCGCCGGCTCCTTGATCAAGAACGCCGGCGGCACCATCGCCCCCACCGGCGGCTACGTGGCCGGCGGCGCCGAATGGGTGGAGCGGGCCTGCTGCCGGCTCACGGCGCCCGGCATCGGCAGTGAGGGGGGCACCGGCTTCGATCTCTACCGGCTGCTGTTCCAGGGTCTGTTCCTGGCGCCCCAGATGGTGGGGGAGGCCCTGATCGGCGCCGAGCTGGTGGCCTCGGTGTTCAGCGCGCTCGGCTACGCCGTGCAGCCACTGGTGGGGGCCCCCCGCAGCGACGTGATCCAGGCGGTGCGCTTCGGGGCGCCGGAGCCGTTGATTCAGGTGTGCCGCGCTTTCCAGGCCTGCTCGCCGGTAGGGGCCTACCTCGACCCGGTGCCCGCGCCCATGCCGGGATACGCCAGTGAGCTGGTGATGGCAGGCGGCAGCTTCATCGACGGCAGCACCAGTGAGTTCTCCGCCGACGCCCCCCTGCGTGAGCCCTACGTGCTGTTCGCCCAGGGGGGCACGCACCGCACCCACGTGGAGCTGGCCCTGGAGCGGGCCCTCACGGTTCTGAATCCGCAGCGTGGGGGCTGAGCCTCCAACGCCAGGGGCGGTCAGACTGGCGCCGTCTTCGCTTCCGCCTTCGATGGCGCTCCAGTTCCCCGACAGCTGCCGCTACGCCGACAGCCATGAATACGCCCGGCCGGATGGGGAGCTGCTGCGCATCGGCGTGAGCGCGTTCGCCGTGGATCAGCTGGGCGACATCGTGTTTGTGGAGCTGCCCGAGGTGGGCAGCCAGCTGGAGCGGGGCTCCAGCTTCGGCTCAGTGGAATCGGTGAAGGCGGTGGAGGAGATGTACGCGCCGATCAGCGGCACGGTGGAGCTGCGCAACGAAGCGGTGCTGGCCAGCCCCGAAGAACTGCAGAACGATCCCTATGGCGAAGGCTGGCTGCTGGCGGTGCGCCCCAGCGACGCTGCCGAATTCAACGACCTGATGGATGCCGCCACCTACCGCCTGAAGGTGGAAGGCAGCTGAGCGGGGCTGGCGGAACGGGGCCGGCGGCCTTGGAGCGGAGCAGCGGCAGACGAGCGGGCATCGCGATCAAGGCAAGCGCAGCGTTGGAACGGCGCAAATCCAGATTTCCCTAAGATCCGCCCCACCTGCCGGGCGTCGCGCCGTGACCGCACCCTTCGCTGACCCCACCGGCTTTTCTCCATTTCTGGAACGGCATCTGGGGCCATCACCGCAGGATCTGGCCGCAATGCTCAAACGGCTGGGCGCCAGCGATCTCGAGGCGTTCGTGGCCGAGGTGGTGCCGGGCGACATCCTGATCGAACCGAGCGCCGCCGCGGCCGACCTGCCACTGGGGGTGGGCGAAGCCCAGGCGCTGAACGAGCTGCGCGCCATCGCCGCCACCAACCAGGTGCGCCGCAGCCTGATCGGCCTCGGCTACTACGGCACCGTGACGCCGGCCCTGATCCAGCGCCACGTGCTGGAAAACCCCTGCTGGTACACGGCCTACACCCCTTACCAGGCCGAGATCGCCCAGGGCCGCCTGGAAGCACTGCTCAATTTCCAGACCCTGATCAGCGAGCTCACCGGCCTGCCGATCGCCAATGCCTCCCTGCTGGATGAAGGCACCGCCGCGGCCGAGGCGATGGCACTCAGCTTCGGGGCCTGCAAGCGGCCTGCCGCCCGCCGCTTCCTGGTGGATCAGGACGTCTTCCCCCAGACGCTGGCGGTGCTTCGGACCCGGGCCGAACCGCTCGGCCTGGCGGTGGAGCTGGTGGACCCCGCCACACTCGCCACTGGCGACGCGGCTTCCCCCCTCGACCCCACGGTGTTCGGCCTGCTGCTGCAGTTGCCCGGCGCCAGCGGTCGCCTCTGGGATCCGCGCGCCGTGATCGCCGCGGCCCATGCGGTCGGGGCGATGGTGACGGCGGCGGTGGATCCGCTGGCCCAGGTGCTGCTGGAGCCGGTGGGCGCCCTCGGCGCCGACATCGCCGTGGGCAGCACCCAGCGCTTCGGGGTGCCGCTCGGTGGCGGCGGGCCCCATGCCGCCTTCTTCGCCACCACCGACGCGCACAAGCGTCAGATTCCCGGCCGGCTGGTGGGCCGCTCGCTGGATGCGGAAGGCCGCCCCGCCCTGCGGCTGGCCCTGCAGACCCGCGAGCAGCACATCCGCCGCGACAAAGCCACCAGCAACATCTGCACCGCCCAGGTGCTGCTGGCGGTGATGGCCGGGTTCTATGCGGTGCATCACGGCCCCGGCGGGCTCACGGCGATCGCCCGGCGGGTGCTGCGCCAGCGGGCCGCCCTCGCTGCGGGCCTTGAAGCCCTTGGGCTGGCGGTGCAGCCCGGAACCGCCTTCGACACACTCAGCCTCACCCTGCCCGGGGCCGGCCACCTGCTGGAGCGGGCGGAAGCCACCGGCTTCAACCTGCGGCCGCTCCCTGCGGCTGGGTCGTCAGCAGGCTCACCGGCTGACTCAGTGGCTGACTCAGTGGCAGGCTCAGCGGGCGCGGCGCTGATCGGGGTGGCGATCAGCCTCGATGAGCGCACCGACACCGCCGAGCTCGATCGCCTGCTCGCCCTGTTCGCCGCCGCAGCTGGCGCAGATGGCATGGCAGACAACGCTGCCCCCCGGCCCACCGCCGCCGCCCTGCTCGCCGCCTTGCCCGACGACGCGGCGCTGCTGGCGGGGGTGCCCCTGCGCCAGCAGCCCTGGTTGCAGCAGGAGGTGTTCCAGCGGCACCACAGCGAATCGGAATTGTTGCGCTACATCCAACGCCTGGCGGCGAAGGATCTCTCGCTGGTGCACGGCATGATCCCGCTGGGCAGCTGCACGATGAAGCTCAATGCCGCCGCTGAACTGGCGCCGGTGAGCTGGCCCGCCTTCGCGGAGCTGCATCCCTTCGCTCCCGCCGCCCAGCAGGCCGGCTACCGGCAGCTGGTGGCTGATCTGGAGACCTGGCTGGCGGTGATCACCGGCTTCGCCGGGGTATCGCTGCAGCCCAACGCAGGCTCGCAGGGGGAATACGCAGGGCTGCTGGTGATCCGCGCCTGGCACCACAGCCGCGGCGAGGCTCACCGCAAGGTCTGCCTGATTCCCACCAGTGCCCATGGCACCAACCCCGCCAGCGCCGTGATGGCCGGGTTGCAGGTGGTGCCGGTGGCCTGCGATGCCAACGGCAACATCGATCTGGAGGATCTGGAGGCGAAAGCAGAGCGCCACGCCGCTGCTCTCGCTGCGGTGATGGTGACGTATCCCTCCACCCATGGGGTGTTTGAAACCGGCATCCGCCGGCTCTGCGAGGTGATCCACCGCCACGGCGGCCAGGTGTACCTCGATGGCGCCAACCTCAACGCCCAGGTGGGCCTGGCCAAACCCGGCCACTACGGCGCGGACGTGTGCCACCTGAACCTGCACAAGACCTTCTGCATTCCCCATGGCGGGGGCGGCCCGGGGGTGGGACCGATCGCTGTGGCCAGCCATCTGGTGCCGTTCCTGCCGGGCCATCCGCTGGCGGCGGTGGGCGGCGAGGCGGCGATCGGGCCGGTGTCTGCCGCGCCCTGGGGCAGCGCCGGCATCCTGCCGATCAGCTGGATGTACATCCGCATGATGGGCGGCGCCGGCCTGCGCCAGGCCAGCGCCGTGGCGCTGCTGGCCGCCAACGTGATCGCCGAGCGGCTGGAGCCCCATTACCCGGTGCTGTTCCGCGGCAGCGGCGGACGCGTGGCCCACGAATGCATCCTGGATCTGCGGCCGCTGAAACGCAGCGCCGGGCTGGAGGTCGACGACCTGGCCAAGCGGCTGATGGACTACGGCTTCCATGCGCCCACCGTGAGCTGGCCGGTGGCGGGCACGGTGATGGTGGAGCCCACCGAAAGCGAATCCCTGGCGGAGATCGACCGCTTCTGCGACGCCATGGTGGCGATCCGCGTCGAGGCAGCCGCGATCGAAGCGGGGCAGACCGAAGCGGAGAACAACCCCCTGAAACGGGCGCCCCACACCCTGGCGGCGGTCACCGCCGACCTCTGGGACCGCCCCTACAGCCGCAGCGAGGCGGCCTTCCCGGCCGGCGACGGCCAGCGGCAGAACAAGTTCTGGCCGGCGGTGGCCCGCATCGACAACGCCTACGGCGATCGCAACCTGGTGTGCACCTGCCCCTCGGTGGAGGAGCTGGCCAGCAGCAGCGTGGCCGTCACGCCGGAGCGGGTGCCGGTGGCGGTGGCCATCTGAGTGCCAGTTGCGGTGGCCATCTGAGTGGCGGTGGCGGTGGCCATTTGAGTGTCAGTGGCGGTGCCGATTCGAATCTCCTTACCTCAGGCCAGCATTCAGGGCAACACCTGGCACAGTGGTTCACTGGCAAGGCAGGGCCGGTGATCTCGGTGATGGGTGTACGCCACTGCTACAATCAACATTATTTCTATAGAAAACCCTGTTGCTGGATCCTGCCCAACGAGGCAAGCTCGGGCCACAAGGCACCCAACCCGCAACAACCCAGGCCACGGCACACGTTTCGATCGAACCATGAACGGCAACGACGGCCCCACTTCCCCGATCCTGTCTGAGCTTTCGATTCGTGCCGGCAAAACGGCTCCGCTGAACCGGACTCCCGAGCTGCCGCCGATTCCGGGCTCTCTGGCCCATTCCTCCGCCCGCGGCGAAACCATCCGCGTGGATGGCACCAACGTGGTGCGCGTTCCCTTCGGCGTGCGTCAGCCGCGCCGACACCGCCCGGCACGGCCGGAAACCTGGGTCACCCTGGTGCTTCCATTCCATGCCGGTGGCCCCACGCCGCCCCAGGCCGCCTGAAGCCCTGCTCTCAGGCAGCCTTGCCGAGCCGCCAATCCACCAAGGCCTTCACATCCGCCAGTGAGCTGGCGGGAGCGCGGAACGGCAACACATCCATGGGGCTGCGCTCCGGGCGCACCAGCCAGGTGAGGTCGGTCTGGGGCATCAGCACGAAGCCGCGGTAGCGCACCACCCAGCGGCGGCCGCTGCCGCTGCCATCAGCGGCCGGAAGGATGGTGGGCAGGCTGGCATCGGACAGTGAACGAACCGTGGCCATGACCGTACGCGGCAACTGGTAAGCAGTTATTTCAGCGAACCCAGTTGCATTTGGCAGCATCTTTCGCTTCCTTTCTGCGGGCAATCGAAGACTCTTCAGAAACACTCAGCAGATTTGCTGGCGCCCATGGCGGTGGCCGGCCGGTCCCCGCCGGGTGCAAGCCGCCCCAAGCTCAGGCCAGCTCGAACAACAGCAGGTCGGCGCCGGCTTGCCCGGCCCCCAGCGCCTGCGGAACTTCACTGGCAATGGCGGAGGGGGCGCCAGGATCTCCGCCCTCGAAGCCCAGGCCATCGCCGCGCTCCAGCCGGCGGCCGCCGTCGAGGGTGATGCTGCCGTCGATCAGCTGCAGCCAGCACTGGCGGCCGGCCGCCAGCGGCAGCTCCAGACGGGTGCCGGCCGACGGCCGTGCCCGCCAGAGCCGCACCGACCGGTGCACGGCCATGGCACCGTCCCGCTGCTCGGGATCCAGCAGCAGGGTCCAACCCTCACCGACGCTGAACGGCTTCTGCTCGTAGGCCGGCGGTATGCCGGTGCTGGCGGGTTGGATCCAGATCTGCAGCAGCCTGCAGGGGGCCGCCCCCTTGTTCACCTCGCTGTGTACCACGCCGGTGCCGGCGCTCATGCGCTGCACTTCACCGGCCCGCAGCACCTCGCCGTTGCCCATCGAATCGTGGTGGGTGAGCTCCCCTTCCACCATCACCGTGACGATCTCCATGTCGTTGTGGGAATGCATGCCGAAGCCGCGGCCGGCAGCGATGGTGTCGTCGTTGATCACCCGCAGCGGGCCGAACCCCATCCAGGCCGGATCGAAGTGGCTGGAGAAGGAAAAGCTGTGCCAGCTATCGAGCCAGTCGAGCTGGCTGTGGAAGCGTTCCGGGCCAGGGCGGAACACCGAGGTGGCGGCAGAACGCGGGGTGTTGGTGGTGGTCATGGCGGTGCTCCCGGAAATGGATGGAGGGTGAGGACGGGACTGGGGGGGAGGGGTTAGCGAAGGGAGAGAGCGTTGGCGAAGGCAGGGAGAGTTGGCGAAGGCAGTGGGGCCGACGCCAACGGTGATCAGGCGGCGGTGTTGAGCGAGGGGTAGTCGGTGTAGCCAGCCGGGCCCTGGCTGTAGAAGGTGGCCGGATTGGGCGCATTGAGGGGTGCCCCCAGCCGCAGCCGCTCCGGCAGATCCGGGTTGGCCAGGAAGGCCGTGCCAAAGGCCACCGCATCGATGGCGCCGGCGCCGATGGCAGCGTTGGCTTCTGCGGCGCTGTAGCCCATATTGGCAATCAGCACACCCTTGAAGCGCTCGCGCACCGGCGTCAGCACATCGCCTTGCTGCTGCTGGAAGAAGTCGCCGCGCATCACGTGCAGGAAGGCGAGGCCGGTGCCGTTGAGGTGATCCGCCAGCCAGCTCGCGAGCGCCACAGGATCGCTGTCGCGCATGGCGTTGTAGCTGTTGAGCGGCGAGAGGCGCAGCCCCACCAGCTCCGTTTCGGCCCGCACCGCCTCAATCACCTCCAGCAACAGCCGCGCCCGGTTCTCGATCGGGCCGCCATAGGGGCCACTGCGGTGGTTGCTGCCATCGCGCAGGAATTCATCCAGCAGGTAGCCATTGGCACCGTGCACTTCCACGCCGTCGAAACCGGCGGCGACGGCGTGGCGGGCCGCCAGTTGGAAGCCCGCCACGATCGCCGGCAGTTCGTCGTCGGCCAGGGCGCGCGGCACCACGTAATCCACCTTGCCCTGGGGGGTGTGGATCTGGTCGCCGCTGATGGCGATGGCGCTGGGGGCCACCGGCTGAAGGCCGTTGTTGAGCAGGGGATGGCAGGCCCGGCCGCCATGCCAGATCTGCAGCACGATCCGGCCGCCGCGCGCATGCACCGCCTCGGTGGTGAGCTTCCAGCCCTCCACCTGGGCCGCCGAATGGATGCCGGGCTCGCGGATGAAGGCGGAGTGGCCCTCCATCGCCATGGTGGCCTCGGCGATGATCAACCCGGCGGCGGCCCGCTGCCCGTAGTACTCCGCCATCAAGGGGCCAGGGATGTGGCCCTCCTCGGCGCGGGAGCGGGTGAGCGGAGCCATCAGCACCCGGTTGGGCAGCTCCAGGGCCCCGAGAGTCAGGGGCGTGAACAGATCAGGGGTCATGACGGAAAAGATGGATGACCGGGACGGGCTGTCGCCACAGGATGACCCCGGTCCGCTGGCTTGGCAGGTGCGTAAAGACACCCGGCGGCCTGTGGGGCCGCACCCCCTGGGGCGGAAGGATGGCCAGGCGGAAATGATGGGGATCAGACCATCCAGCGAGCGGCAGTTCACCCCTTGGGGTCACAGTGGAATGCCTGCGGGTTGCCTGACAAGAACGCACCGTTATGTGCGTCGCTTACCTGTCGGTAACCCTGATGCAATCGGATGGTGCAAACAGATGGTGCAATCAGACGGCTTCCTGGACGCCCATGACCATGCCCATTGCCCCGCCGAGCTGGCGCTGAGTGTGATGCAGGGGCGCTGGAAAGTGCCCTTGCTGCGGGAGCTGGCGGATGGCACGCGGCGGTTCTCCGCCCTGCAGCGGGCGCTGGAGGGCGTGAGCCCGAAGGTGCTCACCAGCCAGCTGCGGGAGCTGGAGGCCGCAGGGGTGGTGGAGCGCGAAGTGTTTGCCGAGGTGCCGCCGCGGGTGGAATACCGGCTCTCGCCACGCGGCTGGACGCTGATCCCGGTGCTGGAGAGCCTGCACGCCTGGGGGGCGACGCCATCGGAGTCGTGATCGGCGCGACGGCGCGCCCTGCCCTACGGCGGCACCAGCTCAGGCCGGCAGCAGCACCGGCTGCCGGTAAGGGATGAAATTGGCCTTGCGGGTGCCACAGAGCGGGCAGACCCAGCTGTCGGGGATGGCCTCGAACGGGGTGCCGGCGACGATGCCGGAATCCGGGTCGCCGAGGGCGGGGTCGTAGATCACCGCGCAGACCTTGCAGACCCACAGGCCCGCCACGGGCTCGCTTTCCCCAGCCGCGCCCTGGCCCTGAAGGGCTTCGAGGGCCACGCTGTAGCGGTCGGCGTGGTGGTGCTCGATCGGGGTGAGCCGGCCGAAGTTGCTGGCCGCCTGGCGGAAGAGGCCGGCGTGCTGCTCGGATTCGGCGATCTGCTCGGTGAATTCGGCCACGGCACCGTCGTCGCAGTCGGCGTGGGCTTGAGCAGCGAACTCCGGATACATGGTGGTGTACTCGTAGGTTTCGCCCTCGACCGCCAGCTCCAGGCAGCGGCTCAGCACCTGCTGCCTGGCTTCCTCTGAGAGCGCGGCGGGATCGGCCACCACCAGCTCGGGATGGAGCAGGCGGAAATGCGCGAAGGCGTGCTCGGTTTCCTGGGCGGCGGTGTCGCGGAAGAGGCGGGCCAGCTCGCTGTTGCCGAGCTGTTTGGCCACATCAGCGAAAAAGAGGTATTTGCGGTTGGCCATGCTCTCGCCGCCGAAGGCCGCTTCGAGGTTGGCGAGGGTGCCGGGTTTGGAGATGTCCATGGAGACGGCGTGCGGTGGGGACGGCGGGGTGCGGTGGGCGGGGCTGGGATGGAGCAGTTGACGGGGCTGTGGTGGGGCCTGGGATGGTGAAGGCATCCGTGGAACGGCCACCCCCTCGGTGGTCGAGCCTGCTCCGCTGCCACCATGGGCCGTGCGCCCGCAGGCGTCTGTTCCGGCCGGACCCACCGCCCAGCACCCATGGCCTTGACGGCTACACACCGCCGCCGTGCTGTGGCCGTCATCGGCCCCCGGCTCCGCGCCACGGCTGTAGCTGCGGCTCTTGCAACGACGGCTGCTGTCTCCTCTCTGTCTGGCGGTGCTGCAGTTTCTGTTGCGGCTGCGGCCGCTGTTGCTGTGAGCGCCGTCGTGCTTGGTGCCGCACCTGTGGAGGCGCTGCCTCGGCAGGTGATCCTGCTGCGCCACGGCGACAAGGTGGCCTCAGGCGATGGCAACTACAACCTCTCGGCCAACGGCCTTCTGCGCGCGATCAACCTGGGACGGCTCATCCCCGCCTGCTTCGGCGCCCCAACCCACATCCGCACTTTCTTCCTCAACCCCGACACCAGCAAGAACGCCCGCAGCTACCAGAGCGCCGTGCCGCTCGGGGTGGCCACCGGGATCAACATCTCCATTTCCCAGGCCTCGGTGGAGGATTCCTTCATGGATGGGCAGGACATCCTGCGCAAAGCGGCCTACAAGGGCGGAAACCTTGTTCTGTTCTGGGAGCACCGCCGGATGCCCGACCTGGCCCGGGGGCTGGGCTGGGCGACGATGCCCGCCATCGGCGCGATGGATTTCGACCAGATCTTCGTGCTGCGCTACACCAGGCCAGGCGTTCCCCCCCAAGTGGAAAGCCTGAGCCAGCACAAGTTGTTCGAGGCACCGTGTTTCCGCCAGGCCCGCTCGCCCCTGCCGACCGTGCCCCTGCCGACCGTGCCACTGCCTCAGTCAGTGGCTCGGTAAGTGGTGATGGCGCTGCCTCAGGAGGTGAAGGGGCTAGCTCGGTAGTAGCGCTGGCTTCAGTAAGTGGCGCCACTGCGGCGCTGGTGCACGGCGGTGACGCCGGTGCCATCCAGCAGGCCGCCATGGCTCACCTGGGCATAGACCAGCCAGTGATCGCCGCATTCCATCCGCTGGCTCACGCTGGCCTCAAGCCAGGCCAGTGCTTCGGGCAGCACGGGCTGACCCGCCGGACTCTGCTCCAGCTCCAGGCCCGCCAGCCGGTCGGCGCCGGGGGGGTAAGGCTGCAGGAAGCGCTTCATCGGGCCGCTCTCGCGGCCTTCGGCCAGCACGTTGAGCACGAAGCGATCGCCCACGTGCAGCAGGCTTTCCACGGCCCGATCCCTGGCCACCGCCACCGTGAAGCCGGGCGGGGTGAAGCTGGCCTGGCTCACCCAGCTGGCCACCATGCCGCCGCTGAGGGCGGCGGCCCCCTCTCCCTTCACGCAGGTGAGCACGCAGAGCGAGCCCACCACCCGGCCCAAGGCCAGCACCGCCGGGTTGCTGCGGCTTTCGCTGAGGCCGCCGGCCACCACCCGCCGCTGACGCTTCTGCTGGTTGAGCAGCTGCCGCCCCAGGGCCGTGCCCGTTTCCTCCATGCGCTTGAGCGTGGGCGGATCGGGGCTGAACTTCACCCGGATCGGCTCGAAGGCGAAGCGGAAGCCGCCATCCCGCAGCTTGGTTTCCAGCAGATCAATGGCTTCACCGCTCCAGCCGAAGCTGCCGAACACCCCCACCGGCTTGGCGCGGTCACCTTCGGCCAGCAGGGTGCCGAGTGCCGAAACGATCGGCGTGGGGGCGTGGCCGCCCAGGGTGGGAGAGCCGATCAGCACCGCATCGCAGCTGCGGATCGTTTCAAGCAGCTGGTCGGGGGGAGCGAACTCGCAGTTGATGCTCTCCACCCGCACGCCCGTGCGCGCCACGCCCTGGGCGATCGCATCGGCGAGGGCGGCGGTGTTGCCGTAGGCACTGGCGTAGAGCAACGCCACCGACAGGCGGGTTTTCTCGAGGTTCTCGCCCCAGCGCCGGTAATCGGCCAGCAGGCTGCGCCAGCTTTCGGTGATCGCCGGGCCGTGGCCGGGCGCAATCGTGCGGATCTCCAGCTCATCGAGCCGGTCGACCACCGTTTCCACCTGGCGGGCCATCGGCGCCATCAGGCAGTCGTAGAAGTGACGCCGGTCTTCCTCGGTGCTGTCGCGGTTGGCCTCGGCATAGGCCTCGCTGCAGAGGTGGGCGGCGAAGAACTTGCCGCTCATCAGCAGACCGGTGCGTTCCTCAAAGGCGATCAGGGCACCGGGCCAGCGGGGCGTGGGGGCAGGCAGCAGGGTGAGGCGGAAGCCACGGGCCAGTTCGCGGCTGACCTCCTGCTTCACCACATCGATCGGCGGCAGGGGCGGCAGCGGCGGTTCGTCCGCCTCACTGCCCGGAGCGGCGGGGCGGCGTTGCTGCCACAGCTCCTCCACCAGCCGGGCGCCGGTGTTGGAGGCCACCAGCATCAGGGCGGGCCAGGCCGCCGCCAGCTCGCGCAGCAGCGCCACCCGGTTGGGATTGACGTGACCGAGCACCACCTTGAGCGGCGCCTCCGCTGGCACCAAAGAGGCCAGCTGGGCCAGGAACGGCGCCGTGAAGGAAGCGCCCGGGGGATGGACCAGCACCGGCGGGATCTCCCGCTGGGCACTGCTGCGGCCACCGGCGAACAGGAAGGCATTGGCACTGGTGCCGCGCTCCAGGCCGTACTCCACTTCGAAGCGCAGCCGCTTGGGGCTGAGGCAGCGCAGGCAGGTCAGGCCATCGTCGAGCGGAATGGTGATGACGCTGCGGTCGATCACTGCCGGGGCCGCAGTGGTGGGATCAAGAACGAGATCAGCCATCAGTAGTGATTCCCCACCTTGCGGTGATGCACAGCCGTGGTGGCTTCGGTGTCAGACACCGTGCCCTCTTCCACCGCGGCGTAGATGATCCAGTGGTCGGGGGTTTCCATGCGCTGCACCACCCGGCAGCCGAGGAAGGCGAGCGCATCGCTGAGCACCGGGCCACCGGCGGCGGCGCCCTCAAGGGTGGGCACACCGGCGAAGCGGTCGGCGCCCGGGGGGAAGCGCTTGAGGAAATGGCGCAGCAGGGGCTGGTAGTTGTCTTCGCGCAGGATGTTGAGCACGAAGCGGTCGTCCACCTGCATCAGCGCCTCGATGGCGCGGTCTTTGGCCACGGCGATCGAGAGGCCCGGTGGATCGAAGCTGGCCTGGCTCACCCAGCTGGCCACCATGGCGCTGCTGCGTTCATGCTGGCGGGCGGTCACGATGTAAAGACCACCGCTGAGCCGCCCCAGCGCCTTGTCCACATCGGCATCGATCGCCTTCATGGCGGCGATCGTTTTCGCCTTGGTGAGCAGTTGGCCCAGGTCGGTGCCGGCCTCTTCGCAGCGCTGGTAATCGTTGCCATCGGGAGCCTGGCGGATGCGCAGCGGCGCGAAGGCCTCCTTCTGGCCCAGGCCACGCAGCTGGCTGGCCACGCTGTCGATCGGTTGATCGTTGCCGCCGAAGGCGTCGTAGCAGGCCACCCACTGCTTGGGCTTGAGCGCCGCCAGCAGCGTGCCGATCGACTGCTGCAGCTCCGCATCGGGGCTGGCGGGCCAGGTGGGCACCACCACGGCGCTGGCCTCCCCCACCAGGGCAGCCAACTCCTGGGGATCGGAGGCGCGCAGATCCACCAACTGCACCTGGGCTTCCGCCTTGCCGATGCCGCGGGCGATCGCCTGGCTGAGCCGGTCACAGAAGCCGTACTGGCTCACGTAACAGACCGCCGCATAGGTTTCACCGGCGCTGCGCTGGCTGCTCCAGTCGCGGTAGTCGCCGATCCAGAGGCGCAGGTGTTCGCGCAGCAGCGGCCCGTGGCCGGTGGCGATCATGGCGATCTCAGGCAGAGCGTCCATGCGCTTGAGCGCCTGCAGCACGCTGCGGGCGTTGGGGCCCATCAGGCAGTCGTAGTAGAAGCGGAAGTCGGGGGCAATCGCGCCGGGATCGACGTCGAAGACGTCGTTGCCGCAGTAGTGGAGGCCGAAGGCATCGCAGGTGTAAAGGATGCGGGTGCCGTGGTCGAACGAAAAGATCGTGTCGGGCCAGTGCAGGTTGGGGGCACTGAGGAACTCAACGCGGTGGGCCACGCCGCTCTCGGGGTTGGTGCCCAGATCCAGCTCCTCGCCACTTTTCACCGCGCGGCTGCGGAAGGGGCGGTGCACCTGGTCGGCCAGGTACGCGATCGCCACCTTCGAGGCCACGATCTCGATCTCCGGGTTGCGGTCGAGCAGGGCGCCGATCAGGCCGGAGTGGTCGGGCTCGGTGTGGGACACGATCAGGTGATCAATCGTGGCTGGATCGATCTGCTGCTCCAGCAGCGGCAGCCAGGTGGCTTCGAACTTGGCGTGGCTGGTGTCGATCAGGGCGGTGCGCTCCCCCCGCACCAGGAAGGCGTTGTAGGTGGTGCCGTTGCGCAGGCCGAACTCGATGTCGAAGCGGCTGCGGTCCCAGTCAAGCGAGCGAAGCGTGGTGGTGTCGGGCCCGATCGGCTCGCACTGCAGCGAAAGGCGAGGCGGGGCAGTGGTGGCGACAGGCATCGACGGTGGCTGCGGGGGCATCGACTCTAGAAACGCTGCGGGAGTTTCCTTGCCTCCAGCAGCACCCGGGCTGGCTGGGCCGATTCGACAATCTGATGGCAGTGATCGGCGCGAGCAGAGCCAGGGCGGATCGGGGGTGTGAAGAGGACCTGGCCACGGGCCATGGCGGGGTTCGATGACCACCCTGGAGTCGTGTGAGCACCCCAGGCGGCGGGGGCGCAGAACAGGGTCCGCCACTGCCGCCAAGTGCTCGGGGAGTGCTCGGCAGGTACTCGGCAGGTACTCGGCGAGTTTGCATCATCTTGGCACCAGATCATTGCTGCTTATCGGAGGGATAGGCAAGTCCATTTGCAGCATGCACCCAACCGGATTGGGATGGGGTTAACTTCTCAGCCACTCCGCCTAAGGCCCATGTCTCGTCACTGAAGATCGCCATTCGCTGCAGAAGTTCGTGGCACTTGATTGCACCGGCAAGCACTCATCCAACCGCGAACTCGCCTTGTCATGCAGCCCCTCCATTCGGCCGAAGCAACAGTCCCCAATTCCCCTCCTTTGCCCACACCGCTGATGACCCATGACTGAGGCACCCCAATAAGACTGGGGCGATATGCCGGCGTGATCAGGGCACTCCAGCTGATCCCGCTGACCCCATCGCGTTCAGCGAATGCGTGGCCATTGGTGGCAACGCAGATATGTCCAGCAGAGCTATTTCATGCTTCAGAACTTCTTTCATCTGAGGCACAGGCTTGCCCTGCTTGCACACATGAACAACTGAGCTCCCAGGCACTTCAACCACCCTCACCCTCACCCTCACTCTCACAGCCAGAGCCAGAGCCAGAGCCAGAGCCAGCCCAAGAGTTACATCCAGAACAAAACAATCTAAGTCACATCAAGAGGATTGAATTGACAGACTTCATCAGACTATTCTTGGAGCAGTTTCAGTCTCCGACCCTTGGCTTCCTGATCGGCGGCATCGTTGTTGCTGCATTAGGGAGCGAACTGGCCATTCCAGATTCAATCTACAAGTTCATCAGCTTCTTCCTGTTGATGAAGATCGGCCTGACTGGCGGGATCGCCATTCGCAATTCCAACCCCACCGAGATCTTTCTCCCGGCGCTCGCGGCTGTGGGGATTGGCATCGCGATCGTTTACATCGGTCGTTACACCTTGGGGAAGCTGCCAGGCATCAGCGTGCCTGATGCCGTGGCCACCGGTGGTCTGTTCGGAGCAGTGAGTGGCTCCACTCTGGCAGCGGTCCTGCCCCAGCTGGATGCCGCCAAGATCCCCTATGAGGCCTGGACGGCGGCCCTCTATCCCTTCATGGACATTCCCGCGCTGGTGACGGCGATCGTGGTGGCCAGCGTTTACTTCAGCAAGAAGTCCGGCAACGCTTCCGAGAAAGTCGAGATCTGGCCGATCATCAAGGAAAGCCTGCAGAGTTCGGCCGTCACCTCGCTGCTGCTGGGCGTGGCCCTTGGCATTCTCACCAAGCCAGAGCCCGTCTGGGATAGCTTCTTCAACCCTCTGTTCCGCGGCTTCCTCGCGATTCTGATGATCATCATGGGGATGGAGGCCGCCCAGCGCATGAATGAGCTGCGTAAAGTTGCCCAGTGGTTTGCCATCTATGCCTTCTTTGCGCCCATCGTGCATGGTTTTCTGGCATTCGGTCTTGGCCTCATCATCCACAAGCTCACCGGCTTCAGCATCGGTGGCGCGGTGGTGCTGGCGGTGATCGCTGCGTCCAGCTCGGATATCTCGGGCCCGCCGACCCTTCGCGCTGGCATCCCGTCGGCGAATCCCTCGGCCTACATCGGTGCTTCCACGGCGATCGGCACGCCCGTGGCGATCGCCATCTGCATCCCCCTGTTCATGGGGCTTGCAGAGATGATGATTGGCCGATAAACGTTCAAAACCACAACCAATTCAGAAGTCAACGCCATGAGTCAACAAGTCTGGAAGCTGGTGATCGTTGCAGAGGAAATCCTCTCCAAGAAACTCATCAAGCTCATCAAGGCTGCTGGTGCCACCGGTTACACCGTCAATGCAGCAGGTGGTGAAGGAAGCCGCAACGTACGCTCCACCGGAGAGCCAAGTGTGTCGCACACGCTTGCTAATGTGAAAATTGAGGTGCTCACCAGCACCCGTGAGCTGGCCGACAAGATCACCAGCGACATCGCGGCCAAGTATTATGCAGACTTCTCAATCATCACATACATCTACCAGGTGGAAGCCCTGCGCGATCACAAGTTCTGATGGGGGCTGGAATGCATCCACACTGAAGCGTTTCGATCCGTCCGGCTTCTGATCAGGCCTGCCTGCCATCTTCATCCCGGCTGTGCGCCCATCGCACAGCCGGGCTTTTCAGCTGTTGAAACCTCTACAAAAGAAGTGGATGGAAAGTAGCGAAAGAAGTGGAGAGAAAGATGGCGAAAACGCTGGGTGACAGGCGGCGAATCACCTTCTGGCACGCCTGGCGCCAGCGCCAAACACCAACCCAAGCGCCCCGGACCCTGGCGGCGGACCGGGCCCGTATCTCCTGAAGGCGGGAGACAGGCTGCCTGCTCTTGATCAAACTGTTGGCTGCTCCTGGCCGCCATGACCTCCACCGCCGGTTCGAACCGCCTCAGCCTGGAGGGCCTGCGCCAGAGCCTCGGACCCGGCATCCTCCTGGCCGGCGCCGCCATCGGCGGCTCGCACCTGGTGTCCTCCACCCAGGCGGGTGCCTCCTACGGGCTGGGGTTGGTGGGGTTGGTGCTGCTGATCAACCTGATCAAGTACCCCTTCCTGCTGGTGGGCACGCGCTTCACGGCGGCCACCGGCGTGAGCCTGCTGGAGGGATATCAGCGCCAGGCCGGCTGGTATCTGCCCCTGTTCCTGCTGATCACCGCCGCCACCGGCGTGGCCAACATCGCAGCAGTGGCAGCAGTGTGCGGCAGCCTCGCCACCAACCTGCTGCCCGCCGGGTTCGGAGCGTCACTGCCACCCACCACGTTGGCCATAGGGATGCTGGGTTTCTGCCTGGTGCTGCTGCTTTGGGGGCGATACCGCAGCCTTGATCGCTTCAGCAAGGTGGTCGTGGCCCTGCTGGTGGTGAGCACCGCCGTGGCCACCCTGGCCGCCCTGCTCAAGGGGCCCGCCTCAGGGGAATCGATCGGAGCGATGTTCAGCCCCAGCCCCTGGACCCTCTCGGCATTGCCATTCCTGATCGCGCTGATGGGCTGGATGCCCTGCCCGCTCGATCTGGCGGCCTGGTCGTCGCTGTGGATCTTTGCCCGCCGCGAGGATTCCCGCCACGTGAGCACCAGGGCGGAAGCGGAGGCCGACTTCAACATCGGCTACCTCGTGACGGTGGTGATGGCGGTGCTGTTCGTGCTGCTGGGGGCCTGGGTGATGCACGGCACCGGGCGCAGCTTCTCGCCGGCCGGCGGCGTGTTCGCTCAGCAGCTGATCCAGCTCTACACCGCCAGCCTGGGCGGTTGGGCCCATGCGCTGATCGCCGGCGCCGCGTTCACCACCATGTTCAGCACCGTGATCACCTGCCTGGATGGTTACCCCCGTTCCGCGTCAGCAGGGCTGCGCCTGTTGCGGGGCTTCGAGGGCCGCGAGGTGCACAGCCGCAGCGACCACGGGCTCTGGATCGTGATCCACGGGGTAGCCGCCGCCGCCGTGCTGCTCTTCTGGGCCAGCTCGATGGGGGCGCTGGTGCAGCTGGCGATGGTGGTGTCGTTCGTGACCACCCCCCTGCTGGGCTGGATGAACCTGCGGGTGATGCAGGGCCGGCAGGTGGCGCCGGCGGATCGACTGGGGCCGCTGCTGCTGGGGATCGCCCAGGTGGGGCTGGTGGTTCTGAGCGTGTTCGTGGTGGTGTTTGCCCTGAGTCGCTGAGACCGGCAGCGGCTGGGGTTCAGGGATTGCAGTGCGGGCAGTGCTGGGGATCGGCCAACAGCAGCCCATCGCTGCGGGGGTGCTCCTCGCTGGCCTCGCAGCGCACACAACCGAAACGCTCTGCCCGCAGCAACGACGTGGGAGTACCGCACCAGCTGCAGGGCAACCCCGGAAGCGGCTCCACCCGCCCCCAGCCCGGAGCCCGGCAGGCGGGGCAGGGGGTGGCGATGCGCCGCGCCAGCCGGAAGGCGAGGGCGCGGATCGAAGCCATGCGGGTGGGATTGCGATGGGCGCGCATGTCGGTTTCCACCTGCGCCAGGCCATCGATGGAAGCGGCGGCCGCCACGGTGATGGCGGCCTCCAGCGTGGCGGTGCCGGTGATCCCCTTGCGCAGGGCCAGGCCAGGGGGCGCGCCGGGGGGGAGCTGGTGGGGGCGCACCAGCAGGGCGTGGCTGGGAAAACCAACACGGGCCGGCCAATCTGCGAGGGCCTCGGCGCGCCGGCAGGTGCAGTGATCGAAATTGGTGCGCCGGGCCAGCAGGTGGTCGGCAATCACCAGACCCTGGGAGGCATCGAGAAACACCATCCACTCCAGGCCGCAAGGCAGAAACGCCACCGCCGGATGCGGCCCGAACGCCCCCTCACTGGCGAGCGCCAGATCACAGCCACTGGTTTCGAGCGCCCGTTCCGCCTTGCGGCGGCAGGCCTCCAGCGGCGTGCCAGGCCGCGCCACCGCACCGCAGAAACTGCCGAAGGCATCGGTATCAAAACCAGGGGGCACCACCAGCTCCAGGCCCAGCGCAGCCCGCAGCGGCCGGGCAATGGCGCGCTGCTTGCCATGCATGGTGGCCAGCACAGCCAGACGGCCACCATAAGGAGAGAAACTGCCAGAAACTTTGCTGGCTGCGTTACCCAAGAAAACGTGCTTCAGCGCCTCAATAATAAAGCCCCGGCTTAGCCGGGGCTGCAGGGACACAATGCAGCGGGCAGAAAAGGGCAGCAGAACCTGCCTAACTCTGTCCCAATCGCTCAGCCTTCCACTTTGACGTTCACCGTGGTGACTGTCTGGGCCTTGGGTGCGGTGATCGTGAGCAGACCATCGCGGTAGTGGGCTTCGAGGCCGTCCCGTTGCAGGCCGCCGGGGAAGGTGAAGCTGCGGCTCCAGGTGCCATAACGGAACTCGCTGTGCAGCGGGGCCGGTCGGGCGGGCACTTTCGCTGCTGCAGGCGTGGCTGCTGCAGGCGTGGCCTCCGCACCCGGGGCGGTGCCGTTGGCGTCGGCCTGTGCTCGCGCTGGGGCATGGCGATCGCTGCGGCGTTCGGCGCTGATCAGCAGAGTGCGGTCGGTGGCTTTGACATCGATCGAGTCCTTGTCGACACCGGGCAGCTCCAGAACGATGGTGTAAGCATGATCGTGCTCATGCACTTCGGCGGCCGGCACGCGCTCGGCCTGCAGCACTTGCTGCTCCAGCCGTTCGAACAGATCAAAGGGGGATTGGCGCAGGGTCAGCATGGGAATGTCCTCCACAGAATGGCTGAGGTATGGCATTCAGGTGTTGCGATTCGCAGGCACCTGAGATGGTGAAGAACGGGGAATCGCTCCGCCCGTGCAGCTACTTTCGCCAGGTCGAATGAAACGCTGAAGCGCAAGAACCGGCCATGGCGGTACGGCGCTCCCCCCCTGATTCGGTCGGCCCCACCCCGCGGTGGTGGGAACCGACCATGGCGCCGCAGGCGCCGCTCAGAGCCACCACCAGTGGCTGAAGGCCGCCGCCTGGCCCTGGTCGCGGCCGTTGCTGTCCCGCAGGGT
Source organism: Synechococcus sp. ATX 2A4 (assembly GCF_024346375.1). Taxonomy (GTDB): domain Bacteria; phylum Cyanobacteriota; class Cyanobacteriia; order PCC-6307; family Cyanobiaceae; genus MW101C3. Next base: position 41,450 of record NZ_JAGQCV010000015.1, read on the forward strand.
CCAGAGGCGGGCTCCATCGATCACGAAGCGGCGGCCGCAGCTGTCAATGCGCACGCCGCGATAGCCGCTGATCGCCTGGCGGCGCCGCGCCAGCGCCAGCATCTGCTCCCGCCCCTGGCGCTCGGCCGGCTCGGCCGTGAGCTGCGAGGGCAGGCCCACCATTGCCGCCCAGGGCCGCCGCCACAACCGCAGCGCGGTGGCATTCGCGTAGATCAGCCGGGGGTCGGCGCCCGCAGGGGTGCCGCCGGCGAGGCCGTCGTCGTGGGCGAGCACCACCAGGGGGGCGGCGAACAGTTCCTGCGCCTGGTGGCGTGCATCACCGGCAGCCGCCAGCTGCGACGGGCCGGCACCCAGCGCCAGCAGAGGACGGCCGAAGGCCTCCAGGTGCGAGGCGAGCAGCAGAGCGGCCCTGGCCTGGACTGCAGGCATCAGCCAGGGGGCCTCCGGCGGCGGCTCCGCCTCAGGCACTTGAACTCGCACTTGAACTGGCACCGGCACCCATGGCGCGGGCCATGGCCTGTTGGCCGATGCTGATGCCCTGGCTGCGCAGGCGCTCAGCAAACAGTCGGTTGGCGTCGGGAAAGCAGGGCTCGGCGGCCAGCGGCAGTTCACCGGCCTCATCGAGGCCCATGTCCCCCTCCATCGCCGGGGTGATCACCACCAGATCGGGGTCGAGGGCGGCGGTGTAGCTCCACCAGCGGGTGGGCTCGATCACGGCCGGATGAACCGGATGGGGCGCAGCCTCCGGCGCCGGCTCGGAGACGGCCGCCGCCAGCTGCCGGCGCCGTTGGGTGGCCAGATCGGAAAGCAGCTGGCTACGGCTGCGGCCGCGCATCTGGAACAGCACGAAAGGGTCCTCGCTGAAGCGATCCCCCATCAGGTAGTAGACAGCGCTGACGTGCTTGCAAGGAGCCGCCTTGTCGGGGCAGCTGCATTCGCAGCGGACCTCCTGCAGCTTGAAGGGAAACAAGCGCTTGCCACTGGCGGCGAAGGCCCGCTCGATGTCCTGCGGCATCACTCCGGCCAGCAGCTGCGCCGACCAGCGCGCCTTCTGACCGAGCGCCTCCAGCACATAGCCCCAGTCTTCATCGGAGAGGGTGTCGAGCCAGAGCTTCACCTTGTAGGGCTCAGCTTCGGTGCCCTGCACCCTGGCGTGCACCCGCCGCCCCTCGAAGCGGATCGACAGCACATTGCCGGAGCGGGCGTAGGTCCAGGCGCGCTCCAGACGCTTCTTGTAGCGGTAAGAGTTGATCAACTCCATCCACTGTTCCACCCACCAGGGCTGCTGGCCCAGACCCTGCTGACCCAGCTGGGTGGTGATGGCAGGGGAGGAGTTTGTCATGGCAAAAGCAAAGAAGGAGGCGCCTGGCGCTCAGGGGGCACCGAGGAAGTCGCGCTTACCGATCACCACGCCGTTGTGGCGCAGGATCGCGTAGGCGGTGGTGGTGTGGAAGTAGACGTTGGGCAACACGAAGGCCGAAAGGAAAGGCCAGCCCGCCATCGTGATCGTTTCATTCCTGCCGATCGGCACCGTGATCGGGCGCTCCTCTGCCCCATCGATCTGCTCGGCATTGAAGCTGTCGAGGTAGGCGATCGATTGCTGGAGGCGTTCGATCAACGCCTCGAGGGTCGCTTCATTGTCTGCCATCGGCGGCGCCTCAAGGCCGGCCAGGCGGGCCACACCACGGCGAGCCAGATCGGAGGCAATCTGCACCTGCCGCGCCAGCGGGAACATGTCGGGGTAGAGGCGGCTGGTGACCAGCACGGTGGAATCGAATCCCTGCACCTGAGCATGGGCCTGGCCCTTCTCCAGCACATGGATCAAGTTGGTGAGGGCACGCCGCAGTGGCGGCACGCAGGCCTGGTACAGGGTCAGGTCCATGGGTGCGCCGGAAGCCTCATCTGCGCGCCCAGGCTACGAGCCGAACGCCAGGGTCCCAGCGGCACGGCCGATGCGGCTGGAACCGGGTCAGCGGGGCGCCCCGTTGAAGACCAGCTTCTGCAGGCTGCGCCCATCGGGGGAGATCACGATCTCGGTTTCCAGGGTGGCAGGCTCCTGGCGTTCCTCCCAGGCCGGGGGGCCACCGAGGAAACGGAACACGAAGCCATCAGGGCCGCGGCTCACCAGGCAGGGGTTGTCGTTGGTGACGGTGGCAAACATGCATGGCGCCGGCCGGTAGGCCTGCAGACCACCGTTGAGCTTGACGGCGTAGCTACGGGCGAAATTGATGGCCCGCACCTCCTCAATCGGCGCCCGTAACTGCGCCAGGGAGGCGCCGGGGGCGCCGGCCATCAAGGCGGACATGGCCAGGGGCGGCAGCAGAGCCCCTGTCACCAAATGGGCCGCAGAAGAAAGCAGGGACATGGCAGCCGGCAGCGGTGGTGATGCGCACACCCTGACCAAAGCGGAGACACGCGTCAACGCATGCTGCAGGACTGAGGCTGGGACGCAGCGGGTGAGCCGCCATCGCTCTGGCAGGGTTGCAGCAAGGGTTGGGGGAAAGGTTGCGGCGAGGGAGTTGGTTGAGGCGAATGAAGCCTGGCCTGCGGAGCCAGGAAACATTGGCAGGCCACCCAACCTGCAGCGCGCTGAATGCTGTGCTGCTCCTATCTTATGGAGACGGATGCAAAGGAAGGAGGCTCATGCGTGCCGCTGAACTCTCCACAAGCAGGCCTGTCCACACCCGCGCCATTGACCTTCCCCAAGGCAAACTTTGCATGAACGGCTCTCCTGCCGTGCACCGTCATGACACCGGACGTCTAAAGGCTGAGCCCTCCGCCACGGACGCTGAGACGGGAGGGGTTCCATGCGGCAGCTGATCCAGAGCCTCGGCACCCTCGCGACGGTGCTGATCGTCACCTCCTTTTCAGTCCTGTGTTCCGTCGCACTCACTTTAACTCTCTGCTTTTTCGAGCAATGTGAAGCACCGAAGATTGCAATTGCTACCGCAATCGCCATTCCTTCATTCGTTGCGCCACTGGTCACCTGGCCACTGGTGGGCCTGGTGATGCAGATCGACAGCCTTGAAAAGGAAATGCGCGTGATGGCCACCTACGACCAACTCACCGGATTGCTGACACGGCAGGCCATCTTTGATCAGATTGAGCAGGTGATGCATCTGGCGGAGCGCGAGCAGAGCCATATTTCTGTGCTCGCAGTAGATCTCGACCGTTTCAAAGACATCAACGATACCCATGGCCATGCTGGCGGCGACGAAGTGCTCAAGAGCTTTGCGATCACGGTGAAGGCGATTTTGCGCAAGAGTGATTACTTCGGTCGCATCGGCGGCGAAGAATTCATCATCTTTCTCCCCAACACGCCTGAGGAAGCTGCGCTGGCACTCTCTGAACGCCTTCACCAGGCGATCCGTGGTTCTGTGGTGGCCTATGAGCAATCCTCCATTCGCTATTCAGCAAGCATCGGGCTTGTTTCCGTTCTGCCCTCTGCTGACGTGAGCCTTGAGGAGATTCTCAAGCAGGCCGATCAGCTTTTGTATCTCGCCAAACGACAAGGGAGAGATTGCACTGTTTCCTACAACGGTTGATCCAACATCATCAGGCCATCGGGCAAAGGAAAACGCCATTCACCTTGCGGCTCCGATTGGCTTGGCCTACAGGCTTTTGCTCAGCCGAGGCTTCAGCCGGTCACGTCATAAGGCGTCACTTACGCCACCATTTCGGCCTGCCATCCCATCATTCCGCCTTGATATTCCGTGTCCTATCTGCCCCTCAGGCTGCCTCCCGGTGAGGATCTTCGCCGTGCCCTCGAAGCCACGGCCACGGCGGCCGTCAACGGTTGCTTCGTTGTTTCAGGCATTGGCAGCTTGTGGCATCCCAGGCTCCGCTTCGCCGCCGCCGAAGCGGAAACCCAGCTTGATGGGCCGTTCGAAATCCTCTCGCTATCGGGCTCTCTCACCCCAGATGGCGCGCACCTGCACATTGCCGTGGCTGATGGCCAGGGGCAGGTGCGCGGCGGCCACCTCTGCTAAGACAGCCGCGTGCGCACCACAGCGGAAATCCTGCTGGTCTGCCCCGGCGGCTGGAACTTGAGCCGCAGCAACGACGCCATCACCAACTGCCTGGAACTTGAGGTGCAGGCCCTTCCTGGCAATACGCCTCCTGTCGGAACGCCCGGTTCACCCTGAGGCCGGCTCGCCCGGGTCGCGGGGGAGGGTGATGCGCCGGCGCAGGTAGGCAACCGCAAGGTGCACCGTTTCATGAAGCAGCTGGGCACGGAAGGAGGGCGCCTTCGCCAGCGACAACCACAGCAGATGGCCCACTGACTTCACCAGCACGTAGGCCATCGTGCGGGCATCATCGGCGCTGAGCACGCAGCCTTCAGCGCCCACCCGGGCGATCAGGGCCGCCGACCAATCCGCCACCAGCCGCTCATCGGCTTCCTCCTCGATCGCCAGCAGATCGGCGGTGGCGCTCTGCGCCTCATTGAAGATCGCCTGATAACCGGGATGGCTGGTGAAGAACTGATCCGTGCGCGTCACCATCGCTTCGATATAGGCATCGAGCGGCAGCGCGGCGGCTTCGCTCTGCTCGAAGGCGGCCAGTTCCCTGTGCAACTGTTCGCCGTAGCCACGGGCGAGGCTGCGCAGGATCGCCGCTTTGTCGGGAAAGAACTGATAGAGGGAGCCGATCGGCACGCCCGCCTGTGCAGCGATCGCATTGGTGGTGGCGCTGGACACGCCCTCGGCCACGAACAAGGCCTCGGCCGCCTCCAGGATCCGCCGCACCCGCTCCTGGCTGCGGGCCTGACGGGGCTGGCGGCGCAGACCGGTGGTGGAGACGGGCGCGGGGGTGGAGCGCTGGGTCATGGCAGCAGCAAGGGGCAAGCCGGCGCGGACAAGGGCACAGGCGCAGAACGACAGGCCTAGCGCTCATGGCGCCACCAGCAGAGGGAGGCAACACGAGCAATCCTCGCATTCGCCTTGACAAAGACGAGGGATGCTCATATTTTACTGACGTGAGCTTTCCTCATGTTTGTGTCTCACCGCCCGCGCTGACCCTTCAGGCACCCATCGATGACCGACCCCCTCTTTCGCGTGCTCGGCACGATGCTCGCCATGGGCGGAGGCGACACCAGCCTGGAGCTGGTGGGCACCCTCACCGACGCGTTGCTCGACACCCCCTCCTACGCACTGGCGGCGGAGCATCTGCGCCGCGATCCCGGCTGCGCGGCCCTGCTCGACGCCCGCTGGCTGCCGGGCCAACACAACATCGAGCGGCTCGCAGACCTGCCGCAGGGCTCACTCGGCGCTGCCTATGCCGCTGCGGTGACCCGCCTCGGCTACGACCCCGACCTGCACGCCGGCATGGAGGCCAGCAGCGACGCGGCCTACGTGGAGATTCGCCTCAGCCAGACCCACGACCTCTGGCATGTGCTCACCGGCTTCGACACCTCGCTGCACGGCGAAATCGGCCTGCAGGCCTTCCACCTCGGCCAGTTCCCCTACCCCCTGGGCGCCATGCTCACGGCCCAGGCGCTGCAGTCGATCACGCTGTTCGACGCCGAGCAGCTGCCAGCCCTGGTGCAGGCCATCCACACCGGGTTGCGCATGGGCCAGCAGGCCCGGCCGCTGTTCGCCATGCGCTGGGAGGAAGACTGGGAGAAGCCCCTGCAGCAATGGCGCCAGGAGCTGACCCTCACGCCCCTGCAGACGTGGGCTGCGGCTGAAACGCCTGCTGCCGTGCCGGCAGCGATGGGTGTGGGAGGGACCGGGTGGGGGTGATGGCGCTGGAGATGCTGGCCAGGCGTGGCTGAGCAGCGCGATTTCTCTCTATAGCATCACCGCAGAGCCGTGCGGTTGAGCAGTGCAACTCCAAGGAAACGCCACCGCCGGTGATACCCCCGACGACGACATCAAAGCAGACGACATTTACGCCGCGGTGGATCTTTTCGGCGGACTGCCGAAGCAGCGCTTTCCGGCGGTGGAGAGCGATCCGAAGGTGGTGTTTGCCGCGGTGCGCGATGAGTTGATGCTGGATGGCAATTCGCGGCAGAACCTGGCCACCTTCTGCCAGACCTGGGTGGAAAGCGAAATCCACGACCTGATGGATCTCTGCATCGACAAGAACATCGAAGACAAGGACGAATATCCCCAGACCGCCGAGATCGAAGCACGCTGCGTGCACATGCTGGCCGATCTCTGGCACGCCCCCTCAATCGAAGGGGCAATCGGAGCTTCCACCACCGGCTCCAGCGAGGCCGCCATGCTGGGGGGCCTGGCGATGAAACGGCGCTGGGAGGCAGCGCGAAAAGCAGCCGGACAATCCACCGAACGGCCCAACCTGGTGACTGGTCCGGTGCAGATCTGCTGGCACAAGTTCTGCCGCTACTGGGACATCGAACACCGGGAAATCCCAATGGAGCCCGATCGCCTGATCCTTTCGCCTGAAACGGCGCTGGCGGCCTGTGATGCGAACACCATCGGCGTGGTGCCCACCCTGGGGGTCACCTTCACCGGCCAGTACGAGCCGGTGCAGCAGCTCGCCACCGCCCTCGACGGGCTGCAGGAGCGCACCGGCCTCGACATCCCGATCCATGTGGACGGCGCCAGCGGCGCCTTCCTGGCGCCGTTCTGCGCACCGGAGCTGATGTGGGATTTCCAGCTGCCGCGGGTGCGTTCAATCAATGCCTCCGGCCATAAGTTCGGTCTCGCGCCGCTGGGGGTGGGCTGGGTGCTCTGGCGTGAGGCCGCCGATCTGCCGGACGACATGATCTTCTGGGTGAACTATCTGGGCGGCAACATGCGTGATATCACCTTGAACTTTTCGCGTCCGGGTGGGCAGATCGTGGCGCAGTACTACAACTTCCTGCGCCTGGGAGCCGAGGGCTACAAGAAGGTGCATACCGCTTGTTACGGCACGGCGCAATTCATGGCTGGCGCCATCGCCGCGCTCGGCCCCTTCGAGATCATTTATGGCGGAGATCCAGCCGGCGGCATTCCAGCGATCTGCTGGACGCTGAAGGAACACGCCGGCGCCAACTTCAACCTCTTCTCCCTTGCCGACCGGCTGCGTGTGCGGGGCTGGCAGGTGCCCGCGTACACGCTGCCGCCGCACTGCCAGGAGCAGGTGGTGCAGCGCATCCTGGTGCGCCATGGCGTCAGCCGCGATCTCGCCGAACTGCTGCTCGACGACATCCGTCAGGCCTTGGCCTACTTCGAGCGCCACCCCCAGCACGCCACGCTCACCCCGGCAGAAGCCAGCGGCTTTCACCACTAGCGTTGGCGCCGGAACCCTGCCGCTGACTCGCCATGCCCAGGCTTTCCCCGCCTCAGCTGCTGATCGGCGTGGGCGCCGCGGCGGCCCTGCTGGGCGGCAGCCTGTTGCTGCGCCCCGCCTTGGAGGCCTCCCGCGCCGCCGGCACCGAACCCGCCAGCGCTCCACCCAGCCAGCCTGACCCCGCCGCCGCAGACACCCTGGCCGTGGGGCCGCGCCTGCCGCGGCTGCCCACCGATCCGGCCCTGCCCACCCACACCGATGGGCGCCACTACCCGCTGGTGCCAGCGGACCCAGTGGAGCTGGCGGCCCTGCTGGCGGCGGTGGAGGAGGCCCTGCGCGACGCAGCCACGCCCGCAGAGACCCTGCCGGCCCTCGGCCATCAGCAGCAGGTGATCTACCGGGTGCTGGCGCACCGCACTCCACTCGCCGCCGAGGTGCGCCGCGCGCTCCCGTCCGGCTGGCTGAGCATCTACGACCGGCACCTGCTGGCCCGGCGCTCCTTCCTGGCCATGCACCGCAGCGACCGGCGTCCCACCAGCCTGCCGGGCTGGCGCATCCTGCCGCCGCCGCCGCTGGAGCAGCTGGTGCGCTTCTACAAGCAGGCGGAGCAGGCCACCGGCATCGACTGGGAGGTGCTGGCGGCCGTGAATCTGGTGGAGAGCGGCATGGGGCGCATCGATGGGGTGTCGGTGGCGAACGCCCAGGGGCCAATGCAGTTCCTGCCCACCACCTGGGCCCAGGCCGGCGTGGGCAAGGGGAACATCCGCGATCCCCACGACGCCATCCAGGCTGCCGCCCGCTACCTGGTACGGCGCGGCGGCCTCAAGGACATCCGCAAAGGCCTGTGGGGCTACAACAACAGCGACAACTACGGCCGCGCCGTGCTGGCCTACGCGTCGTTGATCCAGGAGGATCCCCGCGCCCTGATCGGGCTCTACCACTGGGAAATCCACTTCGCTGCCGCCGGTGGCGACCTGTGGCTGCCGGTGGGCTACGCCCAGAGCCAGCCGGTCGCGGTGGCAGCCCACCTGCGGCGCCAGCCGGCCAGCGCGCCGCCGCCGGGCTCCTCGGGCTACTGAACAACGTCGCGGCGCCGACCAGCGGATTGGGCGCAACGTCACCGCTGGGGGCCAACTGGGGGCCAAACTGCTCTCGACTGCGCACGACACCTCCATGGCCCTGGATCTCAATGACCCGGAGCTCGAGTTCTCCGACCTCGTGTACGCCTACCAGAGCTGGGTGATGGCGGTGATCAACGACGAAAAGCTGGGCGGCGAGGAAACCCTGCTCACCGATGACATCGCCGAGGACGCCCTGAACGCCATGCGCTTCCTGCCCGGTGAAGTGACTTCCGCGATCGAAACCAGCCTGGCCCGCGTCTACGACGTGGATCCCGACGAACTGGCCAACCTGCTGTTTCCGGAGGACTGATCCGCTTCAATGGCCCCAGACGGCACAGTGGTAGGCGTGAATGCCCGCCGCCCAGCCGCTCGTCCCATGCCCTGGACCGCTGACGCCATCCCTGACCAGAGCGGTCGGATCGCCTTGATCACCGGAGCGAACAGCGGCCTGGGGTTGGAATCGGCCCGGGCGCTGGCGGCCCATGGCGCCACCGTGGTGCTGGCCTGCCGCAGCCGCCGCAAAGGCGAGGCGGCCCGCAACGAGCTGATCGCCAGCGTGCGGAGCGGCGGGGGCCTGGAGGTGCTGGAGCTGGATCTTGCTGATCTGCAGAGCATCCGGCGCGCCAGCCTGTGGCTGGCCGAGCAGTACGGCCGGCTGGATCTGCTGCTCAACAACGCCGGTGTGATGGCGCCGCCCCGCACGCTCACCCGCGATGGCTTCGAACTGCAGTTCGGCACCAACCACCTGGGCCATTTCGCCCTCACCTTGTTGCTGCTGCCGCTGATGCGGGGCCGCCGCGAGGCGCGGGTGGTCACGGTCACCTCCGGCGCCCAGTACTTCGGCCGCATCGCCTTCGACGACCTGACGGCAGAGCAGCGCTACGACCGCTGGGCGGCCTACAGCCAGAGCAAGCTGGCCAATGTGATGTTCGCGCTCGAACTGCAGGAGCGGCTGGCCGCCGACGGCAGCGGCGTGGCTTCGCTGGCCGCCCATCCCGGCCTGGCACGCACCAACCTGCAGCCCGCCTCGGTGGCCGCCAACGGCTCGAAGCTGGAAGCCCTCAGCTACCGGCTGATGGATCCGCTGTTCCAGAGCGCCGCGATGGGCGCCCTGCCCCAGCTCCATGCCGCCACGGCCCCCAGTGCCAAGGGCGGGGAGCACTACGGACCGAATCAATGGGGTGGCATGCGCGGCTGGCCCACCCAGGTGCGGATCGCGCCGGCGGCCCTCGATACCGCCCAGCGGAGACAGCTATGGGAAGTGAGCGAAACGCTCACGGGGATCGGCCGATGAATCAGCGCCGGGGGGAGCATGGAACCCGGCGTTGGTGGCGGATCGGCACCGCAGTGACGGTGCTGCTGGCGCTGAGCGGCTGTGAGGGTGGCATCGCGAACCTGCTGGGCCGTGAGCCGATTTACATCTACGTGGAGAAAGCAGCGGGCTCCAGCAGCAGGCCAGCCCGCAACGACGGTGTCTCCACCCTGACGCAATCCCTGATCAGCGGCTTCCGCAAACTCAATCCCGGGGTGGACGTCCACATCACCCACTACCCGGCCGACCGAATCGTGGCCGCCATGGCCTTTCGCCAGTCGCGCGGCCTCGGGCCCGATCTGGTGGTGAGTTCGGTGGTCACGGCGCTGCGGCTGCACCAGCGGGGGCTCACCACCGACGTGGCCCTCAGCCCAGCGAAGCTCGACCGCCTGGCCCCCTACTTCCGCGACGATTTCCGCAGGGGCGATCGCTACATGGCGGTGCCGCTGCTGGCCATGCCCCAGGTGGCCTGTTTCGATCGTCGTCGTGTGAGCACCCCTCCGGCCACCCTTGACGCCCTGCTGGAGCTCAGCGCCAAGGGGCTGCGGGTGGGTCTGCCCCTGCGGCTTGCCGACCTGTTGTGGACCGCCAGCAGCTTCGGTGCCAGCGACACACTCATCCGGCTGGTGGAGACCCCGCCCGGTCAAAGAGCATCGCTGCAGCCACCACTGACCACCAACGACCGAGAGCAGCTGAGAAAATGGCTGGAATGGCTCGCAGCCACCAGCCTCCAGAACAACGTTGATTTCGCTGAGGACGATACCGAGCTGGCGGGCCAACTGGAGAGGGGCGAACGGGATTGGGTCAGCTGCAATGGCAACTGGCTGGAGCCGCTCAATCGCAAGCTCGGCAACAATCTGGGCATGTCGGTTCTGCCGGGCGGGAATGGACGTCCAGCAGAACCGATCACCGCGCTGCGGGTGTGGAGTTTCGGGCGCCACTCCACAGGCCGTCAACGGGCGTTGGCAGAGGCGTTTGTGTTCTTCAGCCTCAACAAGGTGAACCAGAAAGACATGATGTTGTCGTCTCCGGGCACATTGCCGGTGAACCCGGACGTGCTCATCCCCACCAAGAGTTCCCACCGCCTGGCTGCCCTGGCTGCAAGCTGGGAGAATTCCCAGATGCTGAACTTCAGCAACCCCGAGCAAACCGTTGCGGCGAGTCTGGAAATCGAATCAGTGCTGCAGGAAACGATCCAGGGAGAGCTCACACCAGCCCAGGCCTCCGCCATGCTGCTGGCGATCCGCCCCTTGGCTCCACAGGCACCATGAAGGGAGGCAGATGAACACCCTTCTGTACGAAATCACGGGCTGGGCAGGATATCTCAGCCGCCCAGTGGTGTTGGTGCAGTGCCTGAGTGCCGCAGCCCTGCTGACACTGTTCCTCACGGTGGTTCGCCCGCGCCTGCGCCACAGAGGCCGGCGGCTGGCCCTGTTGGGGGCTGTGGGGTTGTTGCTGGCACTGCGCCTCAATGCACTGGCGCTGGAGTGGCTGGGCCAACCGCACGGCCTGGCCCTCTATTTCGCCCAGATCTATGGAATCTGGCTGTTCCTGGCCGTTCTGAGAGAAGTGCTGCTGCTGCGCTGTTCCGCCAGGGGGGTGGAACAGCTGTTCAGCCAGATCGTGCAGCCGTTGTATGTGCTGCTGGTGGCGGGCTCGCTGGTGAACCAGCTCGATTCGCTTGAGGATGTGGCCGACATCCCCTTGCTGCCGGTCTTCGGTGACACGCTCACCACCGGCAATCTGTTTCTGCTGCTCACGATTCCCTATTTCCTGGTGGCGGTGTCGGCCTATCCGGTGAGCTGGCTGGCGCGCGTGCTGCAGGGGCTGCTGCACTTCAGCGAGGGAACCCGGGAAGCCACCACGCTGGTGCTGCGGTACCTGCTGATCGGTGCGGGGGTGCTGTGGCTGATGCACCGGGTGGGCCTCAATCCCAATGCGATCGCCGCCATCGCCGGCGGGCTGTCGGTGGGCATCGGCTTCGGCATCAAGGAAGTGTTCTCCAACTTCATCAGCGGGCTGTGGTTGTTGTTTGAAGGGTCGGTGCGGCCCGGTGAGATCCTGTTCATCGATGGCGATCCCTGCGAGGTGCGCAGCCTCGGCCTGCGGGCCGCCGTGCTCTGGCGCGACCGCGACAATGCCGAACTGGTGATCCCCAACCAGGACTTCTTCACCACCACCACCGTCACCTACACCGGCACCGACCGCCTGCGCCGCAGCCAGGTGGAGGTGGCCGCCGCCTACCGCCACGACCCCGCCCAGGTGATCCCCCTGCTGGAGGACGTGGCCCGCCTCTCCCCCCGCGTGCTCAGCCAGCCACCGCCCAAAGCGCTGCTGCTCAGCTACGGAGATTCCGGCATCAACTACGGCCTGCGCTTCTGGATCGAAGATCCGATGAACAACGCCAGCATCAAAAGCGAAGTGAGCGTGGCCGTGTGGGAGCGCTTCGCCAAAGAAGGCATCGAGATGCCCTTCCCGCAGCGGGTGATTCACCAGGCGGAAGGTTGAAGACTGGCTGAAGAGTGGCTGGGGAGTGGCTGGACGCTGAAACCTGGTCCCAGGCCAGCGTTTCCTGCATCATTGGGATGGCCAACCCGCAGCAGGAAAGAAATGAGACGGCTTCATATCTCCATTTCAACAGACAACATCGAAGCCACCATTGAGGACTATTCCAGACGGTTGGGCACCGCGCCGTGTTCAAGCATTCCAGGGCAGTATGCACTGTGGCGAACAGAAGCTTTCAATCTTTCCATACGCCAAGACCCCGCCATTCCTCCGGGCTCGCTGCGTCATCTGGGCTGGGAAGATCCTACGGCCACCGATTTCACCCAGGACACGGATGTCAACGGTATTGCGTGGGAGCGATTCGCCGCCCGCCATCAGGCCGATGAGATCAATGCGCTATGGCCGGAGGCGAGCTACGAGCCTTGAATCCAAGTGATGGCTGCATTACGACCGACTACAAAATAGTGCACGAATGACAAGGTTGCAGCGGGGTTGCAGCGGGGTTGCAATGCTGATGCGGCAAAAGCTCTGCAGCATGCTGGCTCAAAGATGATGCTCGCGCCCTACCTGTTGCTGCTGTATTTCCTCGCCGCACATGAACTGGATGCTGTGGCCTGCCACGAATGGCGGCTCATCTACGTGCTGCGAAGCCCGCCCGAATCTTCAGGAAAAACATCCTTCATCGCTTGGTGTCAACGGCAGGATTCCGCCTCTCAATGCGGTGCAGGAAGCTCCACCTGGGCTGCACCAGGAACACGATCAACGGGTTGGGCCGGCCACGGCGATGGCCCTGCAGCCTGCACGGGGGAAGCGGCGCCCGGTCGCCGCGGAACGTGGCGAAGCAGGAGGCGTTCAAGCGGCGCTGATCTGTACGAACTGGTCGGCGGCGAAGGCGCTGGCGGTGTGGCGCAACTTGCTGCGCTCCTCATCGGTGCGGGTACAGGCGAAGCCATAGCGGGCCCGCACCCGCTCGGACGCCTCACCCAGCGCCCGCTCGGCGCGCTGCTGCAACTCCGCCACCGGCAACCGCTCACCAGGCTGCAGGTGCTTGAGGATCACTGTCGAGGGCGAATAGAGCGTGGTCTGGCGGCCGTCGGGCCATTCGAGCTGCAGGGTGACTTCGGGCATGACTAAAAAGCGAGAGGTGAAAGGGTACGGTGAAAGTAAAAGGTGGTGGTCGTGAGAAGCAGTAGCGGTGAGAGGGCGTGATGCAGAGAAGTGTTGATCTCGAAAAGTGTTGATCCCGAAAGGTATTGATGCGGAAAGGTATTGATGAGGAAAGGTGCAGGTGAACGAACAGCTTGAACAGCTGATCGAGAAGGAAACATGGTGAGCGCTGAAGCAGAACCAACCCACCGAGGCTGAGCACGGCGCTCGCCGCGCAAACCTCATTACCCCGACGGCACCGGGCCGAAGCCGGTGAGCGCCTCGGCGCCGCTCCACACGGTTTCCTCGCCGCCGCCGGCCCGCAGGCGCACGCCCGGCTCCGCCGTGAAGCGGCCGATCGGCTGGCAGATCAGGGCCGGCTCACTGCCCTCCGCCGCGACGGCTGCCCGCAGGGCCGGCTCCTGCTCCGGCGCCACCGCCAGCAGGAAGCCGAAGCTGGGGAAGCAGGCCAGCCAGTCGTCCAGCGGCACGCCCTCAGGCGGCGTGATCGCCTCGAGCTCGAGCGTCAGGCCGCAGCCGGCGCTCTCGCAGAACATCACCGCCGTGCCCACCAGGCCGCCCATGCTGATGTCCTTGGCGGCGTGCACCACCCCGCCTTCCGCCAGCTGCGCCGGCAGGGCCAGCTGGCGGCGCAGCAGCTCCGGCGCAGCCTGCGTGGCCGCATCCCAGAAACGATCCGGAAGGCGCAAGCGGCCGGCGCCATTCACCAGCAGCACGCAGTGGTCGCCGGGGCGGGCGAAACGGGCCGACAGCACCGCGCCAGCGGCGCTGCCCAGCACCGCCACCGCCAGCGCGTCGTAGGGGCTGTTGAGGTTGGTGTGGCCGCCCACCACCGGCACGTCAAAGCGCGCCGCCGCCGCCTGCAGGCCCGCCAGCACCGGCTCGGCCCGCTCCGCCCCGCGGCACCAGAGGCTGTTCACCAGCGCCAGCGGCCGGCCGCCCATCGCGGCGATGTCGCTGAGGTTCACCAGCACGCCGCACCAGCCGGCAAACCAGGGATCCTTGGCCAGCAGGCCCGGATCCATCCCCTCGCTGGCCAGCAGCAGGCGGCCGCCGCAGGCCGGCACCAGGGCGGCGTCATCGCCGAGCAGGCCGGCCGGGCCGAGGGCGGCGAAGGGCTGGTGGGGGAAATGGGCGGCGGGGCGCTGGATCGCACGCTTGCCCTGCAGGCCGGCCAAGGCCCGCAGCCGCGCCGCCAGCGGCGCCAGGTCGATGCCGCTCATGCCACCGGCCGGCGTTCCCGCGACGGGGTGTAGTAGCTGAGGTCGGCCTCCATCAGGTGATGGGGCAGCCCCTTGAGCTCCAGGGTGTCCACCGAGTGCCAGTGCAGGCGCTGGAAGAAACGCACGTTCTGCTCCTGCACCGTCGCCAGGAAGCGGTCGCAGCCCCAGCCGTTGGCGGTGGTCACGGCCTTCCAGATCAGGCCCTTGCCGATCTGGTTGTGGCGGCGGAAGGCGGCGTCCACGCCGAGCCGGCCGCCGTACCAGAGCCCTGGCTCCTGCTCCAGGATCCGCACCACCCCCACCACCGGCCCGCTGCCGCCCTGACTGCCGCCCGCCCGGTTGGCCCCGTGGGCGATCGCCGCGATCGGGGTGGCGTCCGCGTCGCGGGCGTCGCGGTCGGAGGCTTCGAACAGATGCTGCTCCTGGCAGAAAATGCGGCGGCGCAGCTCCCAGTAGCCGGCCAGCAGCGGCGTGCCGGGCCGCAGCAGATGGAAGGAGAAGCGCTCGGAGCAGGCCGAGGGGGAAAGGCGGAAATCCTCGGCGTCGATGCCCAGGCCCCAGCGCACCGACGGGGTGAAGGCGGCCGGCGCCGAGGTGGGGCTGCGGCCGATGTCGTGGCTGGAGGGATCAATGAAGAACATCAGGAGCTGGAGGGGCCGCAGCCCGTCGGAGGGGTGGCCGATGGGGCCGATGGGGCATCGCTCGTGGTGGCCGCCTGCTCGAACAGCGACAGGGCCGAGCAGGCACCGCACTTGGCGCAGCCCGCCGACATCGCTGCAGCGCGCAGATCCGATGCCGCCAGCTGCTCGGCGACGGCCGTGTAGACCTCCACCATGAAGGCGGCGCTGGGCGCGGGATGGTGCTCCAGCGGCGTGCCGCTGATCGGCACGAACGGCACCACGAACGGGTACACACCGGCGGCGATCAGGCGCTCGCTGCAGGCCACGATCGCGGCGGCGCTGTCACCCAGCCCCGCCAGCAGATAGGTGGACACCTCGCCGCGGCCGAACACCGCCACCGCCTGCTCGAACGCCTCGAAATAGCGCTCCAGGCTCAGCTCCGCCTTGCCCGGCAGGATGCGGCGGCGCACCTCGGGTTCCACCACCTCCAGGTGCATGCCGAGGCTGTCCACGCCGGCGTCCTTCATGCGCTGGAACCAGATCGGATCCTCCGGCGGCTCGCACTGGGCCTGGATCGGCAGGGTCACCCGCGCCTTCACGGCCGCCGCCGTCTCGGCCAGCAGGCGGGCGCCGCGGTCGTCACTGTTGGGGGTGCCGGTGGTCATCACCAGCTGGCGCACCCCATCGAGCCGCACCGCCGCTTCCGCCACTTCCGCCACCTGGGCCGGGGTCTTGCGCACCAGGGTGCGGCCATCCTCAAGCGATTGCTCAATGGCGCAGAACTGGCACGACTGGCTGCGGTCGCGGAAGCGGATGCAGGTCTGCAGCAGCGTGGTGGCGAGCACATCGCGGCTGTGCAGCAGCGCGATCGAGCGGTACGGCGTGCCGTCGGCGGTGTGCAGGCCGTAGAAGCGCGGCTCCGGCGGCGCCTCCACCCCCACCACCAGTGGCGTGGCGGGTGCCAGCGGCGCCTCCCGCTGCAGCTCCAGCCCGGCGCCGCCGGCCTCCAGGCGGAAGGGGGAGCGCTGGGCGGCGCTGCTGTACACGGGCACCATCACCGTGGTGCCATCGAGGGTGAGGGCGCGGTGGTCGGAGGGGCCGGCTCCGCCGCGGCGGCCCTGGTTGCCGGGCACACCGGGCTCCACCAGGCCCTGCACCTGCAGGTCGGTGACGAGCCGCGCCAGCGCGGCGGCATCCCTGGACTCAGCCATGGGGCAAGGCCTCCAGCAAGGGCTCCAGGAGCACGGGCAAGGCGTCTGCCGTGGCAGGACCTGCGCCGTCACCGGCTGCCGCTGCGTTGCCCCCGTCCCGTTCCTGCACCTGACCCGCCGACGATCGATCGAGGCGCAGGCCGAGCAGGTCGGGGCGGCTGTAGTGGCCCACGCTGTCCATCATCCGTTTGCGCTTGGTGATCAGGGCCGGGTCGAGTTCGGCGATCGCCAGGCCTTCCCCCTCCGGCAGCGGACCCGCCAGGTAGCGGCCCTCCGGGCTGATCACGGCGGTGTGGCAGCCCCCCTGGCACGCCTTCTGCAGCGCCGGATCCGTGGTGATCTGGTCAAGGTCGGCGGGATCGAGCCAGGCGGTGGAACTCACCACGAAACAGCCCGCCTCCAGCGCGTGGTGCCGCAGGGTCACGGCCGTCTGCTCGCTGAAGATCGGGCCCACCAGCGACCCGGGGAACTGGGCGCAGTGGATCTCCTCCCCCTGGGCCATCAGGCTGAAGCGGGCCAGGGGGTTGTAGTGCTCCCAGCAGGCGAGGGCACCGATGCGCCCCAGCGCGGTGGGCACCACCGTGAGGCCGGCGCCATCGCCCTGCCCCCACACCATCCGCTCGTGATAAGTGGGGGTGATCTTGCGTCGCTTCAGCAGCAGCGCGCCGCTGGCATCGATCAACAGCTGGGCGTTGTAGAGGCTGCCGCCCTCCCGTTCGTTGATGCCCAGCAGCACGTGCATGGCGTGCTCGCGCGCCGCGGCGGCGATGCGGCGCAGCGCCGGGCCCGGCACCGTCACCGCCTGCTCATAGAGCCGCAGGTGGGAGCGGCCCATCAGCGCCGGCGGCTCCACGAAGGAGAAGTAGGGGTAATAAGGAAGGAAGGTTTCAGGGAACACGATCAGCTGCACCCCCTGGCTGGCCGCCTCCGCGATCGCCGCCAGCACCCGCTCGACAGACCCCTCCAGGCTGTGCAGCACCGGACGGATCTGGGCGGCGGCCACGACGATCGGGCCGTTCATCGTCAGAGCGTCCAGGTGTCGAGGATGAAGGCGCCTTCCTTGCGGTGCAGCAGCACGATGTCGAGCACATCGAGCGGATTCACCGGGGTGATGCCCGCCATCAGCGCCCCTTCGCCGTGGCCGTAGAGGGCCTGCAGGGCGAAGCGGCAGGCATACACCTTGCCGCCCTGGTCCATGAACTTCTGCAGGCGGGCGTTGAAGTTGAGGTGGCCGTCGAAGGCGGCATCACCGAGCTTGGGGAAGCCGCGCTGCACCCCGAGGGTGACGCCGGGGCCGTAGAGCAGGATCGAAGTTTCGAAGCCCTTGTTGATCAGGCGGCTGGCCTGCAACAGGTTCACCAGGCCGATCGAGCCTTCGAACGCCACGGTGTGAAAGGTGACGAGCGCCTTTTCGCCCGGTTCCGCCTTCACATCGGGGAACACCTTCTCCTCGTAATCCACGAGGAAATCGCCAGGTTGATTGGCGGGGCGGGTGACCTCAGGCATGAACCGGCGACCTGTGAAGGAAACAGCGCCACGACCATGCATCAAGGCTGTGTGAAGTTGCGTAGCAGCCGGTACCAAACGCCACGGCCCGTGCTGGCCTGCGATTCGGTCTTGCTTGCTACCAGCTCGCCCCTTCCAGCACCTCACGATGGAATGGGTGATGGCCTGGCCGCGCCATCTTCACCCTCCCCTTCGCCGCCTGCCTGTGGGGTCTGCCTCCACCTCACCCGCTGCCGCTGCCGATGTGGCGGCTGCCACCCCAACCGCAGCGGCGGTGGTGGTGATCGGTGGCGGCCAGGCGGGGCTGTCGGTGGCGAGTTGCCTGCAGCAGCGGGGCATCGAGGCCCTTGTGCTGGAGCGCCACCGGGTGGCCCATGCCTGGGAGCAGCAACGCTGGGATTCCTTTTGCCTGGTCACCCCCAACTGGCAGTGCCGCCTGCCCGGCTTCCCCTACGACGGCGACGACCCCCACGGCTTCATGGGCCGCGACGCGATCGTCGACTACCTGCGCCGCTTTGCCGAACGCTCAGCCGTGACCGTTCGTGAGGGGGTGAGCGTGGAGCGGCTGGTGCCCAGCGGCAACGGCTACCGCCTGCTCACCAGCGCCGGTGTGATCGACGCCACGCAGGTGGTGATCGCCATCGGCGCCTACCACCACCCGCGCCGCCACCCGATGGCCGAGCGGCTGCCCGGCAAGGTGCTGCAGCTCGATGCCCGCGACTACCGCCACCCCGATCAGCTGCCGGAGGGGCCGGTGCTGGTGGTGGGCAGCGGCCAGTCGGGGTGCCAGATCGCCGAAGACCTCTTCCTGGCCGGCCGCCGCGTGCACCTCAGCGTGGGTTCAGCACCCCGCTCCCCGCGGCGCTACCGCGGCCGCGACGTCGTGGAGTGGCTGGAGCGGATGGGGGTCTACGACACCCCGATCGACGCCCATGCCGATCCGCGCGCCGTCCGCCACAAGACCAACCACTACCTCACCGGCCGCGACGGCGGCCGCGAGATCGACCTGCGCCAGCGGGCCAGCGAAGGCATGGTGCTGCACGGCCGGCTGGAGAGGATCACCGCCGGCGGCCTGAGCTTCGCCGACAACCTGGCCGACAACCTGGATGCGGCCGATGCCGTGTACAGCCGCATCCGCGCCAGCATCGATGCCCACATCGCCGCCACCGGCCTCGACGCGCCGCTGGAGCCCCCCTACCAGCCCTGCTGGCGGCCTGCCCCGAGCCCCGAGCTCAGCCAGCTCGACCTCTACAAGGAGCCGCTGGCCGCCGTGATCTGGTGCACGGGCTATCGCTCCGATTTCAGCTGGGTGGAAGTGCCGGTGTTCGATGGCAGCGGCGAGCCGGTGCATCACCGGGGCATCACCCAGGCCGAAGGGCTCTATTTCATCGGCCTGCCGTGGCTGCACACCTGGGGGTCGGGACGCTTCTGCGGCATCGGCAGCGACGCCGACCACCTCGCCCAGTGGATCCAGCAGCAGCTGCAGCCTCGCGGCAGCCGGCCAGAGCCGCTGGAATGCACGGCACTGCTCGGCTCATGAAGGCTGTGGACCATCCAGCGGCGACCCCTTCCTTGGACGACCATCCAGGAGCGACCCCTTCAACCGATGCCAGCGCCCTGATTCCCACCGGCGAGCTGCGTCGCCTCAATGGCCGCTCCGATCGGGCCGGCTGGCTGCAGACCCTCTCCCATGCGGGGCTGATCCTGGCGACGGGCTGGGTGTGGGGCGACGAACGGCTCAGCCTGCTGCTGCGCCTGCCGGCCCTGCTGCTGTGTGGCTGGGGCCTGGCCTTCGCCTTCTGCGCCATGCACGAATGCGGCCACCGCACCGCCTTCGCCAGCCGCGCCGTCAACGACGCCGTGGCCTGGTGGGCAGGGGTGCTGAGCTTCTACAACGCCGACTTCTACCGCCGCTACCACCAGTGGCACCATCGCTACACCCACCAGCCGGGTCTTGATCCCGAACTGGAAGACCACCCACCCACCAGCCGCGGGGCCTACCTGCTTGAACTCAGCGGCCTGCCCTGGTGGAACGCCAAGCTGCGCGGCCACCTGCGCGGCCTGCGCGGTGAGTTCAGCTCCAACCCCTACATCCCCGCCGATGCGGCGCCAGCGGTGCGCCGCTCCCTGCTGAAGCAGGCGGCTGTGTACGGCGCGCTGCTGCTGCTGTCGTTGCCGGGGAGCAACGGCTTTCTGCTCTGGCACTGGCTGCTGCCCCTGGCGCTGGGGCAACCGCTGCTGCGTTTCGTGCTGCTGGCCGAGCACGGCGGCTGCGACACCGGCACCAACGGCCTCAGCAACACCCGCACCACCGTCACCCTGGCGCCGCTGCGCTGGCTGATGTGGAACATGCCGTTCCACGCCGAGCATCACCTGTTCGCCTCGGTGCCGTTCCATGCCCTGCCGGCAGCCCACCAGTGGCTGGCGCCCCAGCTGCGTCACCTGGATCCGGGCTACCTGGCGGTGCACCGGCGCTTTCTGGCTGATCCGTCGCTGCTGAAGTTGCCCGCCGCACCCACCCTCCAACCGCAGCCAGTTTGAGCGCCCCGGCCTCCAGCGGCGACCGCCACTTCCCGCTGGGGCCGTTCTCCTTCCAGTGCGGCCACACACTGCCGGACGCTCAGCTCTCCTACCGGGTGTACGGCACGCTCAACCCGCAGCGCTCCAACCTGGTGCTCTACCCCAGTTCCTACGGGGCCTGGCCGGAGGACATCGAATGGGTGGTGGGCCCGATCCTCGACCCGGCGCGGTGGTGCGTGGTGCTGGTGAGCCAGTTCGGCAACGGCCGCTCGAGCAGTCCCAGCAACAGCGCCATGGGGCTGGCGGAAGACGGCTGGGTGATCCACCACAGCGACAACCTGCGGGCCCAGCAGCAGCTGATCCACGGGCTGTTCCAGGTGGAGCGGCTGGCGCTCGTGTACGGCTGGTCGATGGGGGCGCAGCAGGCGTACCACTGGGGGGCCCTGGCCCCGGCGGCGGTGGAGCGGCTGTTGTGCCTCTGCGGCACGGCCCACACCACCCCCCACAACCGCCTGTTCCTGCTGAGCCTGCGCCAGGCCCTCACCGCCGATCCGGCCTGGGATGGGCGCCGCTTCCGCACCAGCCCGGAACAGGGTCTGCGCAGCTTCGCGCTGATCTACGCCAGCTGGGCCGCCAGCCAGGCCTATTACAAAGAGGGGCGCCACCTGCTGCAGGGCATCGCCAGCGTGGAGGAGGCGGTGGAGCGCAGCTGGCTGCCGGCCTACCGCCGCCATGATCCCCACGACCTGATCGCCATGCTCGATACCTGGCTGGCCAACGCCCTGCCGGCGCCGTTGAGCGGCATCCGCGCCCGCACCACCGTGCTGGCCGGCAGCCACGATCTCTACTTTCCGCCCGACGACTGCGCGGCCGAGGCCGATCAGATTCCTGGCGCCCGCTTCGCGGTGATCGACTCGGTGCTGGGCCACCGCGCCGGCAACCCCCGCGACGCGCCAGCCGAACAGGCCTTCATCCGCAGCGCCCTGGAGCGGCTCTGCGACGACTGACGCGCTCAAGCCGCCACAACACCCCGCCTGGCTGATGGCCGCAAGCCCCCCATCCCTTTCACCCCCCACCGCTTCGATGATCGACCTGGCCCGCTTCGCGACCGATCGCGGCATCCGCCACGTGCTCTTCTCGTTCACCGATCTGTTCGGGGTGCAACGGGCCAAGCTCGTGCCGGTGGCGGCAGTGCAGGAGGTGGCGGCCGCCGGTGCCGGTTTCGCCGGCTTCGCCGCCTGGCTGGCCATGACCCCCGCCGACCCCGACGTGCTGGGCCTGCCGGACACCTCCAGCCTGATGGTGCTGCCCTGGCAGCGGGAGGTGGCCTGGGTGGCCACCGACCTGCAGGTGGGCGGCCTGCCGCTGGAGCAGTCGCCGCGCTGGGTGCTGAAGTGCCAGCTGGAGCGGGCGGTGCGGCGGGGCTACCACTTCCGCACCGGCGTGGAGGCGGAATTCTTCCTGCTGCAGCCCGGCGGCGCCGCGATCGCCGATGGCGACGACAGCCAGAGCAAACCCTGCTACGACCAGCTGGCACTGATGCGGCAGTACCCGCTGATCGGCGGCCTGCTGGATGGCATGGGCGAACTGGGCTGGGGGCCTTACCAGGCTGATCACGAGGATGCCAACGGCCAGTTCGAGCTCAACTGGACCTACGCCGATGCCCTGGTCACCGCCGACCGCCATGCCTTCTTCCGGGTGATGGCGCAGGCGATGGCCGAGCAGCACGGCGCGCGGGTGAGCTTTTCGCCCAAGCCGTTCGCCTCCCTCACCGGCAACGGCGCCCACCTGCACCATTCGCTCTGGAACGCCGACGGCCACAACCTGTTTCACGATCCACGCGGACCGCTGGGCCTGTCGGCGCTGGCCTACAACTTTTTGGGCGGGCTGCTGGAGCATGCGCCGGCGCTCTGCGCGCTCACCAATCCGGTGGCCGAGAGCTACCAGCGGCTCGGCGGCCTCCGCACCACCTCCGGCTCCACCTGGTCACCGGGCTGGATCAGCTACGGCGGCAACAACCGCACCCACATGGTGCGCATCCCCGACGACCAGCGGCTCGAGCTGCGCCTCGCCGATGGCGCCGCCAACCCCTACCTGCTGCCGGCAGCGGTGCTGGCCGCCGGCCTCGATGGCATCGAGCGCCACCTCGATCCCGGCCCCCGCGACGACGCCAACGCCTACACCGATCCGCCGATCGGCCGGGCGCGGCCGCTGCCGGGCAGCGTGGAGGAGGCGCTGGAGGCCTTCGCCGGCGACAAGGTGCTGCGTCAGGCGCTGGGCGAACCGTTCTGCCAGGCCTATGAACAGCTGCGGCGGCAGGCGTGAGCTCAGGCGCGCGGGTAGAGCCAACGGCGGAACAGGCGCGTCACCCGTGGCATCACCAGGTAGGTCATCAGGGTCACCGTCGTGGCGGTGACCAGCAGGGTGCGAAGCAGCGGGTGCAGCTCCCGCACCAGCGGCGAGAGCAGCAGGCTGACCAGGTTGATCAGCAGAAAGATCGTGAGGGTGGTGATCACCACCATCTTGTGGCGGGGCGGCGGCGGAACCCCCGGCTGCCGGGGCAGGGTGAACCAGGTTTCCAGCCCGCTCAGCACGGAGATCTGCGGTGGCACCACGGTGTGCTCCGCCAGGCGCGCCAGCAGGGCCAGGCGCAGCGGCGACACCTCCCAACGCCGCAGCTGGCTGAGGCGCGCGAACTTGAACACGATTCGGTAGCTGGAATCGTGTTCATCCACCGGGCGGTACACATTCACGCCCAGATGGCCCTCACAGCGGCGGGCGGCGCCTACCAGTTCGCTCAGGGTCGCTTCGAAGGCGGCGGTGCGGCCGGGCTTCACCCGCTGCAGCACATCAACGGTGACGGCCGGATCCTCGTGGGGCATGCAGCGCAACCCTCCGCAGGTCAGGGCGGATGAACAACCTGGCGGTGATTCTGTACGTGTGCCTCGGTGCGGCGCTCGGCCAGGCAGGCCTGTTCATCGACCTTCCCTCCCTGCCGCAGCTGGCCACTGCGTTCGGTGTCGATGCCGCCGCCACCCAAACCACGGTCACCGCCTATGCGCTCGGCTACGGCGCCTCCCAGCTGGTCTGGGGGCCTCTCTCCGATCGACGGGGCCGCAAGCCGATCGCCCTGGCTGGGCTGGGGGTGTTCATTGCCGCCAGCCTGCTGCTGGCCGTGGTGCCGGGCTTCGGGCCGTTCCTGGTGCTGCGGGTGGTGCAGGGGGTCGGGGCCGGCTGCGGCACCTCGGTGTCGCGGGCGGCGCTGCGGGATGTGCTGAGCAACCGGGAACTGGCGCGGGCGATGTCGTTTGCCAGCATCAGCTTCGCGCTGGCACTGGGCTTAGCCCCCTTCGTGGGCGGACTGATCGCGCGCGCCACCAGCTGGCGGGTGGATTTTCTGCTGCTGGCGGCGCTGGGACTCACCACCGCCACCTACCTGGCCCGTGCCCTGCCCGAATCGCTCAGCGCGGAGCGGGCGGCTGTCGGCAGCAACCAGTCGGTGGCGGCGATCGGCCGCAGCTACCTGCGGCTCGCCGTGGATGCCCGTTTTCTGCTGCCGGCGCTGATCGCCACCCTCGCCACCGGCATGATCGCCCTGTACGACGCCGCCAGCCCTTTCATCTTTGAGACGCGCTTCGGCTTCAACGCGGCGGGCTTCGGCTCCCTCTCCCTCGGCCTCACCGTGGCCTACATCTCCGGGGCCCTGATGGTGGTGCGGTTCGTGGTGGCCAGGGGACAGCCGTGGCTGCTGCGCTTCGGGCTGGGCACGATCCTGCTCGGCGGCCTGCTGATGGTGGGGCTGGGGCTGGGCGGCTGGTTCGACACCCTCTCCCTGTTCCTGCCGATGCTGGTGATCACCGTCGGCGCCAGCGTGCTGGTGCCGATCGGGCTGGCGATGCCGATGCAAGCGTTTCCAGCCCAGGCCGGGCAGGCCTCCGCCCTCACCGGCTTCCTGCAGCAGGAGGGCTCCGGGCTGCTGGTGCTGATCGCCACCGTGTTGCCCGCCACCTCCCAGCTGCCGCTGGCGCTCACGCTGCTCGCCCTGGCGCTGGTGCTCGGGCTGCTGGTGCGCACCTACACCCGCCACACCCGCCTCAGTCCGGCATGAACCGCCTCGCCTTCGCGCTCTGCCTGTTGCTGGCCGGTGTGCTGATCGGCCTGGCCGAACTTCCCTATCAGTGGCTGTCGGAGCTGGGCTTCCGGCTGCAGCGGCTCTGGCCCCTCGGCGGCGACGGGGCGCTGGATCCCCGGCTGGTGCTCGCCCCGGCGCTGGCCACGCTGCTGTTCGTGCTGCTGGCCTGGGGGCCGCTGGCGGCGGGCCGCGGCGGTGGCCTCACCGGTGTACTCGCGCTGCAGACAGCCCGCAGCGACGCCGAGCGCGAGCGCGCCCTGGCCCCCCTGTCGCTGCGCCACCAGCTGGCCCGCCTGCCCCTGCTGGCCCTCACCCACCTGGCCGGGCTGAGCGTGGGCACCGAATCGCCCTCCGCCGCCCTCGGCGCTGCGCTGCTGCTGGCGTTGCGCCGCCGGCTGGCACCGCTGCAGCAGCTGCCGCTGGCGCTCACCGCGGCGATCGGCGGTGGCGCCGGCCTCGGGGCCGCCTTCCGTTCTCCCCTGCTGGGCGCTGCCTATGCGCTCGAAGAGCTCAGCGCGGTGGCCGGCTTCAGCCTGGTGGCACCCACGCTGCTGTTGGCCGGCATTGGCACCCTGTTCACCACCGGTCTGGGCCAACCCGCCCGGCTGGCGGAAGGGATGGCGGTGGCGCTGGCGCCGGAGCTGCTGCCACTCGCCCTGCTGATCTCCGTGCTGGCGGCGCTGGTGGGGGTGGTGCTGGTACGCCTGCTGGTGCCGCTGGCCCAGTGGCTTGGCCCCTGGCTGTGTTCCAGGCGCTGGCCGGCGGCGGTGGCGATCGCCGCACTGTTCACGCTGCTGGCGCTGGCCAGCGGCGGCATCAGCCTCAACGATGGGTCGCTCGCGCTCGGCCCATCCCTGGCCGGCACGCCCGACGGCCCTTGGTGGGCGCCGCTGCCGCGGCTGCTCGGGCCCCTGCTGAGCATCGCGATCGGTGCACCCGGCGGCCTGATGCACGACTCCATGAGCCTGGGGGCGGTGCTGGTGGGGCCCTGGCTGCAGCAGTTGCCGGCGGAGCAGCAGGCGGCGCTGGCCGGGGTCGCTGCCGCCGCCGTGTTCAGCGGCGCCTGCCGCACCCCGCTGTTCTGCGGCCTGTTCGTGTTCACGCTGCAGGGCAATGCCGCCGTGCTCCCCTGGCTGCTCACTGGCTCAGCGATCGCTGCTGCCATCGGCCGCTGGCACGGCGGCATCAGCTGGAACGAGGCGCAGACTGAAGCCTTCCTGCGGGCGGGCTCTAGAGGGTGATGCCCCTCGTGCGGCACCTGAACCAAAAACAGGCAGCGCCCTAGTGCGCGCCGTGACCGCCGGGATGCTCGCTGCAGGGCATCCACAGGTCGCCCATCGCGTGGACGCCTTCACAGCCGAGTTCCTTCGCCTTCTGCAGCGCCGTCTCCTTGCTGGGGTAGGCCATCAGCGCTGCGGGCGGCGGCGCGGCGCCGTGGTGATGGTGCACGCGCGCCGGGATCGGCCCGTGCCGGAACGGCCCCATGCCTTCAAGGCCCGTCCACCACACGCCCATCACATTGACGCCGGCCACGATCACCCCCATGCCCACGACGGAGAGGTTGATCACCCCCATGCCCACGGCCCCGAGGCTGATCACCCCCATCGGCACCACGCCGATGCTCACCACTCCCATCGGCACGATGCCGATCGAAATGATCCCCAGCGGAGCAATGCCGATGGCCACCAACTTCGGGTTGGAGCCGCATCCGGATTCCTGCATCAGTGCGAATGACCGCCGCTCTTTCCGCTGCCCGGAGTAGGTGGGTGGCCTGTGCAGGGCATCCAGATCTTGCCGTGGCTATGAGAACCCGTGCAGCCAAAACGGGGCGCTGCCGCCTCAGCCTCCTGCTGCGTGGCGAAAACGGCCTGCACGCCCCCGTCCTTGGCAGGGGTGGGTGTGCTGCCGGCCATGGCAGGGCCAGTGCCGCCCAGCAGCAGGGTGAAACCCGCCAGGGTCAGCAGACGCTGGTGCAAGCCGGCGCAGCCGGCAGGGAACGGAGCACTCATCGGGGCTGAAAAGACGAAGGCTTTGGTGCGGAATCTAGGGAAGCTCTGGGCAACAAGGCTGCAAGCGACACCTGGGCCCCCCAAATGTTTGCGGTGGCCTGTCTCGGTGCAGATCCAGTAAGAATCGGCCTGCTTTCTGCTCTTTCGAGCCATTTCCCCTGCCAT
>NZ_JAGQCV010000016.1 GCF_024346375.1 Synechococcus sp. ATX 2A4
TTCGAAACCTTCTACACGAAGAACATTCTTCTGAATGAAGGTCTGCGTGCCTGGATGGCACCGGCTGACCAGCCGCATGAAAACTTCGTCTTCCCTGAAGAGGTTCTGCCCCGTGGTAACGCTCTCTGATTGCTTCAGAGACTCTTGACTCCATGCATGAAGCGCCCGTAAGGGCGCTTTTTTTGGGCCACCAGCGGCTCGCCCGCGCAGCCCTCATGGTGGCCCGGCAGGCCTGCCCATAAGGTGGGCCTCGCGTTCCGTTCATCCGGTCCCATGCCTGAAGCCCTTCGGCATTGGTTCGGTGCCCTGCTGCGTCCTTACCCGGTGCCGCTGCGCTGGGCGGCCGTGCTGTTCTTTGCGCTCGGCCTGCTGGTGCAGTGGTGGCGGCTGGCGAGTTTCACGGCCAGCTTTGATCAGGCGCTGTTTTATCAGCTGCTCTGGTCCACCTGGCAGGGCCACCCGTTTGAGAGCACGCTCTCCTCTGAGCTTTCTGCGGCGGTCACGGTGCATGATCTGCCGCCTCAGCTGGGCTATCTGCACATCGCTCAGCATAGCAATCTGCTCACAGTTATGGCGGCGCCGTTGTTATCGCTGCTGGGTCTTTGGACTCTGCCGCTGCTGCAGGTGGTGCTTCTGACAGCCGCCGGACTTGTGCTGTTTCGCATGGCCCAGGAGGTCTTGCCGGAGCCCCTGGCGGTGCGGCTTGCGGTGGCCTACTTCGCTGCCGGTACGGTGATCGGCCCGCTGGTGGAGAACTACCACGATCTCTGTGCGATTCCGTTGCTTGGCTTCCTGCTGATCCGCAGCCTGCTGAAGCACCGTTGGGGCACCACCCTGCTCTGGCTGGTGCTGCTGTGCCTGGTGCGCCAGGACGCCGGCATCACGGCGTTTTCGATCGGCCTGTGGGCTCTTGTGCGCTGCCCTGGCTCGCGCCGCCAGGGGTTGGTGGTGATGATTTACAGCGTGGCCTATGTGGCCCTGCTCACCGCCGTGGTGCAGCCGCAGTTCGGTGCGGATCTTTCCGACCGCTTCATGCAGGAGAAGTTCGCGCCCTTCATGGCCGGCCGCGAAGGCGGCGGCACCCTGGTGCTGCTGCAGTCGATGCTGCAACAGCCCGGCCTGCTGCTGCGGGAACTGCTCTCACCCCCCGGCCGCACCCTCACCTTCCTGCTGGCGATCGCCTTGCCGCTGGCCCTGATCCCGTTGCGCTCGGTGGATGTGGGGCTGCTGATCGCGGCACCATTGTTTGTCCCGCTGGTTTCCCAGGGGATGAGCGCGCTGTCGGTGACGCTCCGCTATGTGATGTTCCTGGTGCCGGCCCTGTTCGCCGGCACCATGCTCTGGTGGCAGACGCATCTGCCCTTGTTCCAGCAGCGTGGCTTTCGCCGCTGCTGGACCGGTGCCCTGGCCCTCTCGCTGGTGCTCACTCTCACCAGCAATCCCTACCGCAGCTTTTCGGCGCTGATCCCCGACAGCTTTGATCCCTGGGTGCATGTGTCGATCCCTGGCATGCTGCGCCGCGCGGCCACGGCCAGGGAGATGGTGGACCTCGTGCCTCCCCTGGCCTCCGTGGCAGCGGACACCCCGCTGCTGCCCAGGCTGGCGGGCCGGGAGGTGGCGCTTCGCTATCCCCGCAACGACACCTACCGCGACAGGGACGGCCAGGTGCGCCCTGTCGACTGGATCGCCGCCTTCCCCGCCTACTACCACCCCTACCGCCAGGTGTTCAAGACCGAGCGTGGGGTGGAGAGGGCGCTGCGTGAGCGCACCCGGGAACAGCTCACCAGTGGCCGCTATGGCGTGGTGGCCTGCCGGGATGGGGCCTTTGTGCTGCGCCGCCAGGTGCCTTCAAAGCCGGAACTGGCGGGCTGCATCGACCGCGCGCTGGCGGATTCCTAGTCGCCTTTAACAGCAATCGTCGCTAGATTTTCGAGGTTGTGTCAGCAGTGGGGTGGCTCGCCTTCGGGCATGAGCCGCAGGCCCCGCCGGCTGTCGTTGTCCTGTTTTCAGGAGGAGGTGCCCGTGAGTCACAGTTGTTTTCAAGAGGGTCTGCTGATCGCGGAGAACGCCGTCTGATTTCAGGCAGCTAGTTCCAACGTCAAACGGTTTCGCGCCATAGCGGATCCGGCGAGCGCCCCCATTCGCAGGCTTCGGTCCGCGGGTGGGGGCATCGTTCTGCTCAGTCCTCAGTCCTCAGTCCTCAGCTTTTCGCTGCCAGCACACACTTCAGCCCGCCGGATCGCCTGGCAGCCGG
Source organism: Synechococcus sp. ATX 2A4 (assembly GCF_024346375.1). Classification (GTDB taxonomy): domain Bacteria; phylum Cyanobacteriota; class Cyanobacteriia; order PCC-6307; family Cyanobiaceae; genus MW101C3. Next base: position 2,255 of record NZ_JAGQCV010000016.1, read on the forward strand.
CAGCGCCAGCGCTGCCAGTCGGGTTCCGCCAGGCCCTCCAGCCGGCAGCTCACGTTGCGCTCTAGCAGGCTGTCCGGCAGCGGGTCAACGGCGCGCTGGATGAAGTCGAACCCACCGGGAGGCAGCGCAGACAGCCGCTCTCCGCGCGGCAGTCGCTGGATGGCTCCCTGGGCATACCAGCGCAGGCTGGGCCGCTGGGCCGCCTTGCCCGCCAGGTAAACCGGTTGCGGCGGCTCCCCGGCGTTGCCGCTGCGGGCCAGCTCAGCCACCGGCAACACCGACCAGGTTTCATTCAGTTCCCAGTTCCAGAGCGGACTCTGGAAGAACAACAGCAACGACAGCCACCACCCGGCCACCAACAGACCCGCCCCCAGCTGACGACCTAACGCCGCCGGGCGGCTCAGCAGGATGCCGCCGGCCAGCAGGCCCAGCCCCGCCGGAATTACCAGCGGCGCCAGTGGTGCCAGCCTGCCGCCGCCGGCCAGCAGAACCACCAGAGGCAGCAGCAGCAGCGCGCCGCCAAGCAGGGCCCAGAACCACGGCAGGCGCCGCAGGATCCGCTGCCGGCCCAGGTCTTCGGACGGCTGCATCAGAGCGGCCAGCAGTGGCCCGCAGAGCAGGGCGAAGGGCAGCCATAGCGGGTGGCTGTACCAGGGGAGCTGGGTGCGCAGCGGCAGGATTGAAGCGGCGATCACCAGTTGCAGCACCAGGCACCAGCGCCCCCAGCTGCGATGGCGCTGTCGCCAGGCGATCACCACCGCCAGGGGCCAGAGCGGCAGCCAGGGCCAGCCGCCCTCCAGCACCTCGATCACCGGCACCCGCCAGCCCAGCTCGCTGCCTTCGCCCGCCTCCAGCAGCACCCGGGTCACCCCGTCGCCGCCCCAGAGCCAGAGCGCGTCACTGCCTCGCATGAGCGCATGCCAGCCGTGCCAGGCCAGCCCGGGCAGCAGGCCCACGCCGAGGGCCGCCAGCAGCGGCGCCAGGGCACGGCGCGGCCGCTCCGGATCCAGCACCAGGCCAGCGAGGCCGGCGGCCAGCACCGGCAGCAGGATCGGGGCCTTCAACATCAAGAGCGCGCTGCCAGCCAGGCCGGCAGCCAGCCCCCAGCGCCAACCCGCTCCGGCCCCGCTGGAACGGCTGCGCAGCAGCGCCCACCAGAGCAGCCCCATGGCGGTGAGCTGTGCCCCATCCAGCATCGCCAGCCGCCCGTGGCGTGCCACCGGCAGCAGGGTGAGCAGGATCGCCCCGGTCGCCAGGGCGGCACGGCTGTCGCCTGGCCGCAGCTGCAGCTGCACTAGGGCCCCCACCGGCACCACCAGGGAGGAAAGCAGGGCCGGCACCAGCCTTACCACCCATTCCGGCGGCAGCGCCTGCGCTGGCGCCTGGCTCAGCTGGCGCCAGAGGCCGATGGTGGCGGCGATCAGCACGTGCAGCCCAGGCGGTTTGTTGAGGTAGGGACTGCCCCAGATCGTGGGCAGCCAGCCTTCCGGCAGGCCCCGGTTGGCGATCTCCAGCGACACCCGCGCCACGATCCCCTCGTCCCAGTCGCGAAAAGGCAGGTTGCCCAGGCCCGCGACAGCGAGCACCACAGCGGCGAGCCAGAGCAGCAGCAGGCCCCGCCAGGGAACGGCGCGGGGCGGGGTCTGGGAATAACGGGCGGTCATGGGCTCAGCCTGCCGGCGGCACGGCCCCGGCGGCCGGCAGCGGAATCACGAAACTGGGGCCGCTCTGGCAGCCCGGTGGCTGGTCGCAGACCCAGCGTTTCAGGCGCGTTTTGCGCTCGCCATCGGGAAAGGGTTCATAGCTTTCGATCACCGCGAAGCTGCCGGCCAGCGCATCGGCGCCGCCCGCCCGCCAGGCCGCCGCATCGCGCCGCATCAGCCGCTGAGGGCTCACCAGCCATCCCTTGCGGTTGGCCAGATAGAGCACGGTGGGGTCGGAACCACTCGCCACCACCACCTTGGCCCCGGGCGGTGTGCGCGCCTGGATCTGCTGCGCCAGCTCCCACACCGGGGATCCGGCCACCCGTTCCCGGCTCCAGTAATCCACACCCAGCACCGTGAGGCTCACCAGGATCAGCAGCGTGAGCAGCACCAAGGCCCCTTGCCGCCCCCAGATCGTGGCCTGCTGCCGCAGACGCACCCAGCCCAGGCCCATCAGCGGGCAGGCGAACAGCATCAGCGGCAGTTGGTAATACTCATGCACAGCGCTGGATTCCGGCGCCAGCGCCCCGGCCAGCAGCACGGCCGCCAGCCCCACCGGCAGCACGCGCGCCTGCGGGCCGGGCCTGGCCAGCAGGCCCAGCACCAGCAACGGCAGCCCCAGCACGGCCAGGTTGCGCACGCTCACCCGCAGCCCGAGCCCGAGCCAGTACCCCGGCGCGAACAGGTCGGTCCAGCTGTAACGGTTGGCCTCGCCGCCCCAGAAACCGAAGCTGAGGCCACTGGCCAGGCCCAGCTGGTGGGCATGCCAGTACCAGGCCGCCGTGACCGCCAGCGCCAACAGGGCAAACAGCCAGCTGCCCGCCCGCCGCGCGATCTTCCAGCGGTGGGCCTGGCCCCACAGCCACAACAGCGGCAGGCCCAGCCACAGGAAGGGCAGCACCTTGATCAGGCAGGCGGCGGTGAAGGCCAGCCAGCTCACCCCCAGGGCCGCCAGCCTGCCGCCGCGCAACCAGGCCAGAAAGCGTTCCAGCGCGAGGGCCGCCAGCAGCATCAGCGCCGCTTCCGGCTGCACGGTGCGTCCGTAGAACACTGGAATCGGCAGCAGGGCATAGAACAGTCCGCCCCACCAGCCGGCCCGCTCCCCCACCAGCTGGCGGCCGATCCGCACCACCAGCACGATCGTGAGCAGGCTGCAGAGCACGGACAGGCCCCGCGCCAACCACTCCTGCACCCCGAACAAGCGGTAGAGCAGCGCAACGGTGTAGGGATACAGCGGAAACTCCGCCTCCACCACGCCGCTGCCAGCTCCGCCCCAGTCGATCTGAGGCGTGAGCAGGTTCATGCCCTGCTCGGCGAAGTTGCGGGCCATCGCCGCCGTGTCGGCCTGCCTCCAGCTGTGGATGCCGAGGATCGGGGCCTGGATCTGGATCAGCCGCAACGTGGCCCCCACCAGCAGCGGAAGCCACAGCGGCAGGGTCGTGGCGGGTTTGGAGGCGGAAGCCGGCGCCGCAGCGGCCATCGGCAGAGATCAGGCGTGGGCAGGAGGCTACCGGCCCTCTTTGGCGCCGGCTTCGATGCGGGCCTCCACCGAGGCAATCGCCGCCTCAACGGCGGCGCGGGTGCCGGGGATGCGGCGCAGATCGCCGCCGAGGCTGCCGGCCACGTGCATCAGCCCGTCCAGCACCGGTTCGTCGTGGCGCAGGCGCGCCGCCTCGGCCACAGCCGCCGCCTGCCAGGGGCGCCAATCGGCCAGCAGCACCACGGCGCGGTACGCACTCGGCCACGGATTGGTCGGGTCCACCGCCTCCAGGCGCTCGAACCGTTGGGCGGCGGCGGCCGGGCGGTTCTGGAGCACCTCCAGCAGCGCCAGCGACCAGAGCGCCTCGCGGTCGGCAGGGTTGCTGTTGAGCTGGGATTCCGCCCAGGCGCGCACGCGCTCCTGATAGAGGAAGTGCCCTTCGAGCTGATGTTCCGGCCCGATCGCGTCGAACACGGCGCCCAGGCCCGCTGGGCCCTGCTCAAGACCACGGGCAAGCGCGATGAAGCGGGCATCGAACGGCGCCGCTGCCGGCGCATCGGGCCGCCGCTGCCAGAGCTCAAGTTGGCGGTCTCTGCTCCAGGGCCAGCTGCGCACCAGGCTGAAGCGGCCATCGCTGCGCACGCTGTGGCTCAGCCGCCTGGATTCCTTGCGCTTCGTTCCCTGGTCACCGCTGGCCAGCAGCAGCCATTGGGCCTGCTGCAGCACCAGGGCATGCTCCCGTTCCTGCTTGCCGCTTTCCCGCCCGAGCAGCTGCCCGCCCCCCAGGCGCCCGAAGGTGCTCACGTTGTGCTGGTTGACGTCAGCGGTTGTGGGGATCACCACCACGGTGGTCGGAGCGTTCCCCACGCGCTGGCGCAGCAGGTTGACGATGTCAGGCACGGGCGCCTTCGCGCGAGGCTGCAGGTCTTCGGCACGCCCAGCGGCCGTGGCGACCCCTGTTCCCAGCAGGCCCGCGCCCAGCAGCGCGACCCCCAGCCGGTGGCCGAAGCGCGACCGGGCCGCCAGCAGCAGCACCCACCAACCGCGTGCCAGCACCATCACCAGCAATGGCAGCACCGGGGCGATGTAACGCGCGTCCTTGTTCGGGCTGAGGCTGGTGAACAGCCAGCCGGCGATGGCACACCCCAGCAACCAGCCCCAGCCGGAGCCCCTGCTGCTGGATTCCTCTGGTGGCCCAGATCCCTGTCTCCGCGGCGATGAAGCCGGACCACGCCAGCGCCGCCAGCCTGCCAGTGCCGCCCCCGCGGCCCCGGCAGCGAGCATCGGCGTACCGAGCTGGGCAGGCCAGAGCTTGGGGTACCAGAACAGGCTGGCCAGGCTGAGGGGCGATGGATCGCCTTCAGCGGCGCCCGATTCGAGCACGGCCCGGTTGGTGCCGCCGATGGTGGTGATCCAGTTGTGCTTCAGCCAGGGGAAGGCCACGGCCAGCACCAGAGCCAGGGCGGCCCCAACCTGCAGGCGGCGACCCGGCTGCCGCAGGCCTGTGCCGGCGGCCCACAGGCACGGCAGCAGCAGCACCAGCAGGGCGCTCTGCTTCACCATCACGGCGGCTGCCACAGCGGCTGCCGCCGTCAGCGCCTGGCTCCAGCGTCCACCCTGCGGAGCGGGGGCGCACCAGCATCCCAGCCGCCAGAGGGCCAGCATGGCGGTGGCAGTGAGCGGCAGGTCCAGGGTGAAATCCACCCGCAGCGCTGCCATGGCGGGCGCCAGGCACACAAGCGTGGCGGCCAGCAGGCCGAAGCTGGGCCCGTCCAACTGACGGCCCCAACAGGCCACTACCACCAGCAACAGCAACTGCCAGATCGCCAGTGCCCAGCTGGCCTCGTCCGGGCTGTCGCCGCTGAAGGCCATCACGCTGCCATTCACCAGGCTGGCCAGCGGCGGAATCTTCGGGGAGAGATCCAGCAGGGAACTCCAGCCCTGCCAGCCGCCGCCGGCCAGCAGGCCGAGGGCGCGGCCATGGTCCACGGCGGTGTTGAGGTATTCGGCCTGATCCCAGGCCGGCAACCGCTGATCAAGCCGCAACCAGAGCCTGTCGGCGAAGGTGCTCAGCAGCCAAAGCAGGCCAAGGCCCAGCCACCACGGCCAGGCGCGAGAGGAACGGGAAGCCAGGATGTTCAAGCTGGGCGCCCCAGTGTGGACCGGCCAGCAGCCGGCGAGCCACCGGGTGGCAAGCCGTAGCGCACACCGTCCATTGTCTTTTCTGTCACATCCGACCTGGTAGCTGCTTGAAGCTGCCGGGAAGATGTGGTCGGCGCATTGCGCCCCTTTTTGTGTGAGGACACAATGAAACTCTTCCAGCAACTGCTGCTGGCACCTGCCGCTCTGGGGCTTCTCTCCCCGATGGCCGTGTCCGCTGCAGAACTCAACCTCGACGGCGTCAACCAGTACGCCACTGAGGAGCAAGTCACCAGCATCAACCAGTTCTCCGACGTTCAGCCCACTGAGTGGGCCTACCAGGCGCTCTCGAACCTGATCGAGCGCTACGGCTGCGTCGCCGGTTATCCCGACGGCACCTTCCGCGGCAAGCAAGCCCTCAGCCGCTGGGAAGCAGCTGCTCTGCTCAACGCCTGCCTCGATCGCGTCACTGAGGTGACCGACGAGCTGCGCCGTCTGCTCAAGGAATTCGAAGCCGAACTGGCCGTGCTCAAGGGCCGTGTCGATGGCCTCGAAGCCAAAGTCGGCGAACTGGAAGCCAATCAGTTCTCCACCACCACCAAGCTGAGCGGCAAAGCCACCTTCGTGATTGGCGCCAACGCTTTTGGTGGTTCCAACGCCCAAGGCCTTCTTGGAGTCACCCGTAACCAGCAGGGCGCTACCGCCTTCAACTACGACCTCCAGCTTGATTTCAACACCAGCTTCACCGGCAAAGACCTGCTGCGCACCCGCCTGCGCGCCGGTAACTTCGGCTCCTCCCCTTGGGGCAATGGTCCTGTCGGCCTCAACGCCCTTGAAGCCGGCTTTGAAGAGCCTTCCGGTGCCGATAGCGTCGGCATCAACCGCCTCTTCTACCAATTCCCCATCGGCACCGGCTTCACCGCCACCGTGGGTGGCCGTGTCCGTCAGGACGACATGCTGGCTGTCTGGCCGAGCGTGTATCCCGCTGACACCGTTCTCGACATCTTCACCTACGCCGGCGCTCCCGGTGCCTACAGCCTTGCCCTCGGCTCAGGTGCTGGCCTCTGGTGGCAGAAGGACGGCTTCAGCGTCAGCGCTAACTACGTTGCTGTGAACGGCAACTCAGGCAACCCCAGCGAGGGTGGCATCGGCACCTCCGGCTCGGCTCAGACCGGTACCGTCCAGGTTGCCTACACCCAGCCCAACTACGGTCTGGCTGTTGCCTACGTCTATACCAGCCCTGAAGCTGGTCAGGCTGGCCTCTACGGCGGCAACGGCACCCCGCTGGCTGTCACCGGCTTTGCCCTTTCCAGCGCCGTCAACTCCATTGGCGTCAGCGGTTACTGGCAACCCTCCACCTCTGGCTTCGTCCCCTCGATCAGCGCTGGTTGGGGCCTCAACTCCCACAAGGCCACCTTCGCTTCCGCTGGCAACCCTGCTAATGGCGGCCTGGCGAACGTGATCGACGGCGCCCAGACCCAGTCCTGGTACGTGGGCCTGCAGTGGAGCGATGTGTTCATCAAGGGCAACGCAGCTGGCATGGCCGTCGGCCAGGCCACCTTCCTCACCCAGTCGGGTGACGACTCGGCGCTGTCCCCCAACGACGGCAACTACGCCTGGGAGTGGTGGTACAAGTTCCAGGTCACCGACAACATCAGCGTGACCCCTGCCATCTTCTACCTGAGTGCACCGCTCGGCCAAACCATCCGAGGTACTGGTTTCAACGACGCCACGCTGACCAACTTCGGCGGCCTCGTCAAGACCACCTTCAAGTTCTGATCCTGTCCCTCTTCACTTGAATCGTTCGGCCTGAGCCCCTCACACATTGCTCAGGCCACTACGACCAATTTGAGTGAACGACCATCGGCTAATCAGGTCATTGACCCCACCATCAGGTGGGGTTTTTTATTGGCCAAATCCCAGGTGCGGTCTCGAATGTGACCAAAATCACCGCGTGTAGCCTGGGATACTTCATCGGGTAGCTCAGGACAGGCGGAAGGCGTGACCAGTTCATACAATCTGCATGCTTCACTACAGAAGCATCCCCTCAATTGGTGTGAGGACTCTCATGAATCGCCTTCAGCACTTGTTGCTGGCTCCTGCCGCTCTTGGCCTGCTCGCCCCCGTGGCAGCTTCGGCTTCGGACCTGAACATGGATGGCGTCAATCGCTATGCCAATGTCAAGGAACAGGTCACCAGCATCAATCAGTTTTCTGATGTTCAGCCCACCGAGTGGGCCTATCAGGCGCTCTCCAACCTGATCGAGCGTTACGGCTGCGTCGCCGGTTATCCCGACGGTACCTTCCGCGGCAAGCAAGCCCTCAGCCGCTGGGAAGCCGCTGCTCTGCTCAACGCCTGCCTTGATCGCGTCACTGAGGTGACCGACGAGCTGCGTCGCCTGCTCAAGGAATTCGAAGCTGAACTCGCCGTGCTGAAGGGCCGGGTGGATGGCCTCGAAGCCAAGGTGGGTGAACTGGAAGCCACCCAGTTCTCCACCACCACCAAACTCCGAGGTCAGGCCACCTTCGTGCTGGGTGCCGTCAATGCCGGTGGCAACAGCACCAGCACGGCTTTCGGCACGGCCACCGGCAACCGGGCGCGTGAAAACTACAACGCCCAGTTCGGCGCCACCACCTTCAACTATGACGTTCGCCTGAACTTCAACACGAGTTTCACCGGTAAGGACCTGCTCCTCACCCGCCTGCGCGCGAACAACTTCAACAACGCCTTCAATGGCCGGGGTGTGAACCTCACGGCCCTTGATGTTGCCGGCAACAGCGATGATTCGGTCTTCATTGATCGTCTCTTCTACCGCTTCCCCGTTGGCAAGGACTTCACGTTCACTCTTGGCGCCAGGGCTCGCGGCACCGAGATGCTGGCTGTCACCCCTTCGGCGTACGGCCGGGCCGACAAGATCCTTGATCTGTTCAGCCTTCATGGCGCTCCTGGCGTCTACAACAAGGCCACTGGCCCTGCGGCCGGCATCATCTGGAGGCAAACCGTTCCCAAGGGAAGAGCTCGCTTCAGCGCCAGTGCCAGCTACACGGCTCAACAGGGTTTCTCCGGCACCGCCTTCGATGGCAACCCTGACGCCTGCTCCAGCGCCGAGGGCGGCATCGGCACGGATTGCGCCCGCGGCAACATCCTGGCTCAGCTGAACTACACCGCCCCCCAGTGGAACATCTCGGCGGCTTACCGCTACGGCCAACAGGCCACCAACTTCCGTCGCGGCACCAACTTCGTCGCTTCGAACAGCTGGTTCCTGGCCAGTGGTGATTCCAACAGCGTGGCGGTGAACGCCTACTGGCAGCCCAAGAAAGGTGGTTTCATCCCCTCGATCAGCCTCGGCTGGGGCCTCAACAGCCTTTCCGGCAACGAGACGCGCTCCAGCGGCGTTGAATTCGCCACGCCCTTCGTGAGCGAGTCGCAAAGCTGGTTCGTTGGCCTTGAGTGGAAGGACCTCTTCGCCAAGGGCAACGCTGCCGGCATGGCCGTGGGTCAGCCGGTGTTCGCCACCCAGCTGAAGTCAGGCACCACCGCTGGGCTCAACACCAGCCCGGATGACGGCAACTATGTCTGGGAGTGGTGGTACAAGTTCCAAGTGACCGACAACATCTCGATCACTCCGGCGATCTTCTACCTCAGCCGTCCCCTCGGCCAGCTCACCGGCCCCAGCGATCAGTCCTTCAGCGTGTTCGGCGGCCTCGTGCAGACCACCTTCAAGTTCTGAAGACCGGTTCTCCAGTTCAACCCTCCTCACACACCACACGGCCTCCCGGAAACGGGGGGCTTTTTTTCGCGTTTGCGCTCCAGCGTGGAGATGATGGCACCGCTCCCGGGCTGTTGGATGGCCACTCCTCCCACCTCCGCCAACCCCTATGCCGTGCTCGGTGTGGGCGCCCAGGCCAGCGCCGCCGAAATCAAGGCGGCCTACCGGCAGCTGGTGAAGCGGCACCACCCGGATGCCGGCGGCGATGCGGCCACGATCGTGGCGCTCAATGCCGCCTGGGAGGTCTTGGGCGACCTTGAGCGTCGCCGTCTCTACGACAGCACCCACAGCCCTGGGCTGGGCGGCGGCAGGCCGACGTCTGTGCGGGGTGTGCGCGTGCAGGCCCCAGCCCCCGACAGCCGCGGCGCGGCCCGCGACGGGGAACTGCTGGTGTGGCTGCAGCGGGTGTATGCGCCGATCGACCGGCTGCTCGGGCAGGTGATCCTGGCCTTCCCGGGTGAGCTGCGCGCCCTCGCCGCCGACCCCTACGACGACCTGCTCATGGAGGCGTTCTGCGCCTTCCTGGAACAGAGCAAGGCCAAGCTCGACAAAGTGCAGACGCTTTACAGCTCCATGGCCTGTCCGTCGTCGGCCAAGGGATTTGGCCTGAGCCTCTACCACTGCCTCAGCCAGGTGGAAGATGCCTTGGCGGAACTGGAGCGCTACACCCTCGGCTACGTGGACAGCTACCTCCACGACGGCCGCGAGATGCTGCGCGAAGCCAAGCGCCGCCGCAGCCTGATGAAGGAGGAGCGGCGCCGGCTGGATCTCTGATGTGGTTCAGCAGGCTTCGAGCTGATCGAGCTGCAGCCACACATCAGGCACGGGCAGGCGCCAACGCAGCTGGGCGTAATCGCCTTTCACGGCGAGCACTTCGCCGGGCCCCTCGAACAGGTAGGCCGGTGGCGTGGGATCGCTGGCCGCCGCTTCCAGGCTGCCGGCGTATAGCGCCGCATTCACCTTCACCAGGCTGCCTTTCTTGATCGGTGCGGGCTTGATCGGGGCGGGTGCGGTGTCAGCCATCACGACAGTGATCGATGCGCGCAGGTTAGGGCCCCTCTCCGGTCGCCTCGGCCACCGGTGCCAGCCCTACCGTTGAACCAGTGCGTCCTCCCTGCTGTGCGGCTGTTTCTGCTCGGATGTACCGGCTTCATCGGCCGTGAACTGGTGCCCCTGCTGCAGCGGAAAGGGCACAGCTGCACCCTGCTGAGCCGGCAGCCGGCCAGCGCCAGCGCCGGGGGCGGCTCCGGCTCCGGCAGTGTGGTCCGGCTCCAGGGAGATCCCGCTGACTCCGCCACCTGGAGGCGCCCCGACGTGCTCGAGGCCCTGGCCGATGCCGAGGGGGTGGTGAACCTGGCCGGTGAGCCGATCGCCGACCAGCGCTGGACCCCGGAGCACCGCCAGCGCCTGCTCGACAGCCGGCTGGTGACCACCACGGAGCTTGTGGAGGCCATGGGCCGCTTGAGCACCCCGCCTCTTGTGCTCGTCAATGGCTCGGCCGTGGGCTACTACGGCAACAGCCCGAGCGGCAGTTTCACCGAGGCCTCACCGCCGGCGGCCGACTTTCTCGGCCAGCTCTGCGCCCAGTGGGAGGCGGCAGCCGATCGCGCCACCTTGGGCATCCGAGTCGTGAAGCTGCGCATCGGCATCGTGCTTGGCGCCGACGGTGGCGCCCTCGGCAAAATGCTGCCGGTGTTCCGCACCGGCTTCGGGGGGCCCGTGGGTTCGGGCCGCCAGTGGATGAGCTGGATCGAGCGCACCGATCTGTGCCGGCTGATCGCCGCCGCCCTGGTGGATCCGGCCTTCGCAGGTGCTTACAACGCCGTGGCACCCACGCCCGTCACCATGCAGGCCTTCGCTGCCAGCCTGGGGCAAGTGCTGGGCCGCCCGAGCCTGCTGCCGGTGCCGGCTCCGGTGCTGCAGCTGCTGCTCGGCGACGGCGCCAAGGTGGTGCTTGAAGGGCAGCAAGTGGTGCCCGAACGCCTGCAGAAGCAGGGGTTCAGCTTCCAGTATCCGGATGTTGCTTCTGCGCTCGCCGCTGCCACCAGCCCAGGATCCCGCTGAGCACGGCTGCCGCCATCAGCAGGCCGATCGCCGGGGTGAACAGAGGCTCCCACAGCTGCTGAAACAGCTTCAGGGGCGCCTCAACATTGCGGCTGTGCAGGGCGATCGCCAAGCCGAACCACACGGCTCCAGCGATCACCAGAAACACATTGGCCACCAGGAGGTTGTCGAGCCAGCCCTTCAGGCGAACGCTCAGGGATTGCGGCTCAGACATCGCTCAACACCGCATGGATCTCTCGGACCATCCTGGCAGCGCCGCCGGGACCCCCGATGCGCTCGAGGCCATTGCGGCGGCAGCGTTCTGCAAAGGCGGGGTCCGCCAGGGCGGTGAGCAGGCCGGTGGCCAGGGCCGCCGTGCCGGCCAGGCTGGCTTTTGAACCGGGCTCGCCATCGCTGCAGGCCAGCGACGGACCCAGCAGCCGGCGTTGCGCCTCGGCGAAGCTGACCGTGAATTGCGGGCCCTGGCCCACCAGTTGCAGCACCGGTTTGCCCAGTCCCACGGCCTGTTCGGCCGCCGTGCCGGTCATGGAGAGCAGCAGGTCGCTCTGCTGCACCACCGCCGCGAAGCCCCCCCACACCAGGTGCAGCACCAGCGGACCCCGTTCCAGCCGGTCGCCCTGCAGGGTCCACCCCAGCGGGGCGGCGCACTGGGCCACCAGCTCACGCTGAAGATCCTTCACCAGCGCTGCCACCAGTTCAAGCCGCTGCCGTTGCTGCCACGACGGCGGCAGCCGCACCAGCACCTTCAGCATCAGTTCCAGATTGCGCAGCGCTTCCGGCAGCCGGCTGCCCGGCAACAGGCCCAGCAGCCTGGCCCCGGTGCTGAGACGCGGCTCCAATGGCTGCAGCGGTGCCGCCGGCTCCAGCGCCCGGTCCAGGAACGGGTTGCCGAGGAAGTGCACCGGGCGGCCCAGCTGGGCCGTGAGATCGGTGGCGGTGAGGCTGTCGCGGCTGTACACCCGCTGGAAGCGGGCGTTGCGCAGGCACCACCCGCAGGGCCAGGGCAGGCGCAACCGCCCTTCGTAATGGCTGGAATAGGCCACCAGATAGGTGACCACAGGCCGGCAGCTCAACCAGGCCGCCAGCACCGGCAGCACATCGCCGATCACCACGACCAGGTCGAAACGCCGCGACTGGGTGAGGAACAGGACTAGGCGCCTGATCACGTAAGTCACCTGCCCCTGGAACAGCTCCGTGAGGCGGCCCGCCAGGCTTGTGTAGCCCAGTCCACCGGTGCTGTAGGTGCGGGTGCGGCCCAACACCGGCACCCCCGCCTGCTGGTAGGCGTGCCCGTGGCCCACCAGGGGCAGTGCCGCCACCTCGGCCCCGCTTGCCAGCAGCTCCTGGCCGATCAGGCTGCCGCTGAGGTCTTCCCCATGACCATTGCTGATCAGCAGGATGCGTTTCGTGGCCGTTGCTGGGGGCGACACCGTCCCGTTCACCCCTTCAGCCAGGCCTTCACCTTCTCCAGCGCTCCCCAGCCGGGCCGCCGCCGGAGGCCATCGGCGATCGATTCCTGCAGCTCGTTGCCCAGCTCGGGCGCCACGGCCGTGACCCTCAGAACCATGTCGATGTGTTCGCGCACGCCCTTGGCGCCGGTTTCGAGCATGGCCACCGAAAGATTCACCCGCGACTGTGGATCCTGCGGATTGAGTTTCACGGCCATGCGCGCTGAACGCAGGGCCGCCACAGGCTGATCGTCGAGCAGCTGCAGCCAGGCCAGGCAGGTCCAGCCCGCAGCCAGCCGCGGGGCGGCGTCGGTGATCGCCTGGAATTCGGGGATCAGTTCGGCGGGCTCGTCACCTTCCTGGTAGCGGCGAATGGCCTGCTCGAAGGCGGATTCAGTGGAAGCGTCCGTGGCCATCGTGGACACTGCGGCAAGGAAGTGCCCCTCAGATTCCCACGCCGTGGGCAGGAGCTCGGCCTCTCAGGCGGCCAGCAGGTGGCGGCGCCAGCCGTTGGTGCAGAGCGTTGGTTCAAGCCGTTGGCTCAGACCGCGAACGAGCTGCCGCAGCCGCAGGTCTGGCTGGCGTTGGGGTTGGTGAAGTTGAAGCCGCCACCAATCAGCGCGGCGCTGAAATCCAGCTGCATTCCATAGATGTAGAGCAGGCTCTTGGGATCGCACACCACGCGGAAGCTGGGGGCTCCATCGGGTTCGTAGGTGTACACCTCATCGTCGGCGCGGATGCCGCCCGCCTCAATGAAATCCATCGTGTAGCTCATGCCGCTGCAGCCGCCGGAGCGCACGCCCACCCGCAGCAGCTTCTCTTCGCCCTGCTGCCGCATCAATGTGCCCAGCTGATGCATGGCCGGAGCGGTGATCAGGATCCCCTTGCCATCGCGGCCGGTGTGGGTGAGGGGAGCGGCAGGGGCCGTCGGGGTGGAACTGCTCATGGGCGGAGCCTGAGGAAAGTGGAAACGTCGTGCGTGCACTCTATGGAGGGTGGCCGGTTTTCGAAGCCTCCGTACCCCCGCCTGGGCTCCTGCATCCCGGCGAGAACGGCCAGGCGGGAGCGGCCATCCGAACGCCGCGGCCTGCGCCGGCTCCATAGAGTCACGTTGTTCTGGAGGTCAAGGGTGCGGGTCGCCATCGTGGGTTCGGGTCTGGCCGGTCTGGCAGCCGCAGTCGATCTCTGCGACGCCGGCCATCAGGTGGATCTCTACGAAGCGCGGGCGTTCGTGGGTGGCAAGGTGGGTAGCTGGGAAGACGCAGACGGCAACCACATCGAGATGGGGCTGCACGTGTTCTTCTTCAACTACACCAACCTTTTCGCCCTGATGCGCAAGGTGGGGGCGTTCGAGAACCTGCTGCCCAAGGAGCACACCCACCTGTTCGTCAACAAGGGCGGCGACCTGCGTGCCCTCGATTTCCGCTTCCCCGTCGGGGCGCCATTCAATGGCCTCAAGGCGTTCTTCACCACCCCGCAGCTCGACTGGATCGACAAACTGCGCAATGCCCTGGCCTTGGGCACCAGCCCGATCGTGCGGGGCCTGATCGACCCCGATGGCGCCATGGGGGTGATCCGGGCGCTGGATCGCATGAGCTTCCGCGACTGGTTCGTTGGCCACGGCGGCAGCCCGAAGAGCATCGAGCGGATGTGGGATCCGATCGCCTACGCGCTCGGCTTCATCGACTGCGCCTCGATCTCGGCCCGGTGCATGCTCACCATCTTTTTGATGTTCGCCACCCGCACCGAGGCCTCCAAGCTCAATCTGCTGAAGGGCTCGCCGCACCGCTGGCTGCACCGGCCGATCCTCGATTACATCGAGGCCCGCGGCGCCAGACTCCACCTGCGCCACCGGGTGCTGGAGCTCTGCGCCAGTGAAGGTGCCAGCGATGGTGCCAGTGCTGACGGTCGGAGCGGCCCTGATGCGCTGGCGCCGCAGGTCACGGGTCTGCGGCTGGGCACGCCCGAGGGTGAGATCCACGTGGAGGCCGATGCCTACCTTGCCGCCTGCGATGTGCCGGGCATCCAGAAACTGCTGCCCAGTGCCTGGCGCCGCTACGAGCAGTTCGACAACATCTACCGGCTGGAGGCCGTGCCGGTGGCCACCGTGCAGCTGCGCTACGACGGCTGGGTGACCGAACTGGGGGATGGCGAAGCCCATGCGGCCGCCCGCTCCGATCTTCAGCACCCCGCCGGCCTGAACAACCTGCTCTACACCGCAGACGCCGATTTCAGCTGCTTCGCCGATCTCGCCCTGGCCAGCCCTGCCGATTACCGCCGCCAAGGCCAGGGCTCGCTGCTGCAGTGCGTGCTCACCCCGGGAGATCCCTGGATCGCCAAGGGGAACGAGGCGATCGTGGCGGCCGTCGATGCTCAAGTGCGGGAGTTGTTTCCGTCCGCCAGCCAACTCACGCTGCTGTGGAGCAATGTGGTCAAACTGGCCCAATCGCTCTACCGGGAGGCTCCTGGCATGGAACCGTTCAGGCCTGAGCAACGCACGCCAGTGAGCAACTTCTTCCTGGCCGGCAGCTACACCAAGCAGGATTACATTGATTCCATGGAAGGGGCCACCATGAGTGGGCGCTTGGCGGCCGGCGTGATTCTTGATCAGCCGGTGGCGATGGCGTCACTCGGCGCGGCGGCCTGACGACCATGGGCCGTTGGTTGGAGCACAGCGTCACCACAGAGATCAAGGCCCCGGTGCAGCGGGTCTGGGAGGTGTGGAGCGATCTGGAGGCCATGCCCCTCTGGATGCGCTGGATCGAGTCTGTGGTCACCCTTGATGATCCGGACATCACCGATTGGACCCTGGCCGCCCAGGGCTTCCGCTTTCACTGGAAGGCCCGCATCTCCCAGCGCGTGGAGGCCCAGCAGCTGCACTGGGAATCGGTGGGGGGTCTGCCCACCAAAGGAGCCGTTCGCTTCTATCCTCAGGGCGATTCGCTCACGGTCGTCAAACTGACCGTGAGTTACGAACTCCCTGGGGTGCTCGCACCACTGATGGAGCCTTCGATCCTCGGTGGCATCGTCACCAAGGAATTGCAGGCCAATCTTGATCGTTTCAGGGATCTTGTCGAGCGTGGACTTGTCGAGCGTGGAAATGATGCCCAGCCCTGATCAGCGTTCTGCTTCCGGCCCCAGCTTCGTGGCCGGAAGCTTGTTCTGTTCGCCTGGCAAGCGTTTCCTGGCGCCCGCAGCCCTGCTGGTGCTTTCCAGCTTGATGGCATGCGGCGGAGCGCCCGAGGCGAGCGCGCCGCCGCCGCCCGCCCCTGCTCCGCCCGCCCAACCCGCCGAGGCCGCAGGGGCACCTGCCACTGCTCCTGCCCCCACTGGCGCTGCCGCCGCCCCGGCAGCGGCCTCGGCCCCACCAGCTCTGCTCGCCGGCCTCACCCCCTTGCCCAGCAAGCAGCAGGTGCTGGCGGCGGCGCCGACCGATCGCCCCGATCCCTTCGCGCCGGTGATCCGGCCCCAGTCCGCCGGAGCGGCGGCTGGCGCCGCCTCCAGGCCGGCCGGCCCAGGGCCGCTGCGGCTCCCCGAAGATTTCCGCTTCAGCGGGGTGATCGCGATTGCGGGAGTGCCTCAGGCCCTGGTGCAGCGCTCTGAACAGAGCGGCAGCGTGGTGGTCGGCGACCAGGGCGGGCGCTCCACCCGGCTGATTCCCAACGGCTGGGTTGTCACCGAAATCGACGTCCAGAACGGCCGCCTGCGCATGCGCCTGGGCAAGCAAACGATCAGCGCCGCCCTCAGACCGACCTGACCGGCCTGCTGATGCCTGCCACGCAGGCTCTTACCAGGCCGTGGAGGTCATGGGGGTCGGCTTCCGCGTCGACCCGGCCCAGCAGTTCCATGCAGCGGACACTCGTCTGCGGGCCAATCGAGATCAGCGCCACCTCATCGAGAGCCGCCCGCCAGTCGCTGCCGAAGCTGCGCTCCAGCAGCGCGCAGGTGTGCTGCACGGTCTTGCCGCTGCTGAAGGTGAGCGCATCCACCTGGTCGGCCCGCAGGGCGGCTGCTGTGGCCAGGGGCAGCTCCTGCGGGCAGCGGGATTCGTAGGCCGGCACCTCCACCACGCGGGCGCCGGCGGTGGCGAAGGCTTCGCCCAGGTGGGTGCGACCGCCGCTCTGTACCCGGGGCAGCAGCAGGCGCAACCCCCAGCCTGAAACAGGGAAATGCTCAATCAGGCTGTCGGCCACGAAGGCCGGCGGCACGAAATCGGCCGGGACACCGAGCTGCTCCAGCCGGCGGGCTGTTGAGGCCCCAACGGTGGCGATCTTTACGCCCCGTGGTCGGTCGGCCAGGTTGCTGCCGATCCGCTCCAGCCGCGCTTCCACCGCTTCCACTCCGTTGGCGCTGGAGAACACCAGCCAGTGGAAGTCTTCGAGTTCGGCCAGGGCGTCATCCAGGGGCCCCCAGGTGTCCGGCGGCCCGATCACCAGGGCCGGCAGGTCGAGCACCCGGGCGCCGGCTGCCTCGAACAACCGGCGTGCTTCACCTTGCTGACTGGCCGCGCGCGTGACGACCACGCAGCGGTGCTGCAGGGGTGGCAGCGACACAGGTGGCAGCTTCAGCGGCGGTGGATTCAGCGGCTCCGGCATGGTTCAGGCCTCCAGCTTCACGATCGCGCCGGCCTGCTGGCGAAGCCGGTCGGCTTCTTCAGCGCGGCCTTGCTGACGCAGCAGGGCGATGGCCGTGCGGAAGCTGCCACGGGCCGCCTCAATGTTGCCGCCCAGCAGCTGGGCCGCCGCCAGGTTCTGGTGGGTTTCGGCGTGGTCGGGGGCGAGCTGCCGGGCGGCCGCGTAGGCCTCCAGGGCGCCGGCGATGTCCCCCTGGCGACGGCGGATCACCCCAAGGTTGTACCAGCCCAGCGCCACCTCGGGAGACAGCCGTACGGCGGCCTCACAGAGGCGGCTGGCTTCCTCCAGCGCACCGCGCTGCAGCAGCAGTGCGGAAAGGTTCAGCCGTGCCGCCAGGCTGAGGCGGGGGTTGAGGCCCAGGGCCAGGGCCTCCTGGTAGAGCAGCTCGGCCCGCGCCGGCGTGGCGCTGGCGTGGCCGATGCCCAGATGCAGCAGCAGCTCGTAGCGCTCCACGCGGGCGGAGGCAGGGCAGTGGGCGAGGGCCGCCTCCAGCAGGGCAATCCCCCGCTCCCGGTTCCCTTCGCTGATCTCCAGGCCGCCCAGCTTCGCGCTGGCATAGGGGTCGTTGGGGGTCTCAATCAGCTCCTGCTCCATCGCCTGGCGCAGGCGCTCCGCTTTGCGGCCGGCCAGCAGCAGATCGGGGCGGTAGCCGTCATGCACCAGGCAGGGCTGGGAGCAATCGGCAATGCGCCAGTGGGGTTCGGACGCCAGCACTGCCGCCACGCTGTCGTCCACCATCGCGTGATAAGCGCGGCTCCAGCGGATGCCTGGATGGCGGCGGAACAGGCGGCTCACGTTCGAATACGGCGATTGCCGCGCGCCCCGCTCGTAGCGCAGCAGGTTGATCAGCAGCACGTCCGGTTGGGCCATCAGCGCCTTGAGGGCCGGCCGTGCCTCCGGCAGCAGTTGCTCATCGGCATCCAGCACCAGCACCCAGTCGCCGTGCACCAGTTCCATGGCCGCATTGCGTGCCGGGGCGAAGTCGCCCGGCCAGGCGAGCTCGTGCACGGTCGCCCCCAGCTGCCTGGCGATCGCCACGGTGTCGTCGCTGGAGCCGGTGTCCACCACCACCATCTCCTGCACGAAGCCCGCCACCGAGTCGAGGCAGACCGCCAGCCGCTCGGCTTCGTCCCGCACGATCATCGACAGGCTGAGCATTGCAGGAGCCCCTGAGCTGGGGCCGAGGCTAGTGCCCCTTCCTCACCGGCTCAGTCGGTGAAGCCCCCCTCCAGGGCGCTGCGTGGCAGGCCCAACCGCTCCAGCAACTGGGCCTGGGCCAGGGGCATCTGGGCCAGGCTCCAGCCGGCCGGCAGCTCGGCGGGCAGCAGGGGTTGCAGGGTCTCCCAGAGGTAGGGGCTGCCGTAGACCGCCAGGCCAGCCAGGCGGGAGGCTGCCAGCAACTGCCGCACCACCGCGGCCCAGTGTTCCTCGCCGCCTGCGCTGCCCCGGAAGGGATTGCCCCGCACGAACAGCTGCAGCAGCACCGGGCCCTGCGGCAACCGCTCGATCGCCAGCGGCGCCTGGGGGTCGGCGCTCCAGGGGCTGGGGGCACGGCCATCGATCAGCACCGGCGCGTAGCCGCTCCCCAGCGGCCTCTGCAGCGCCGGTGCCAGCAGCGGCAGGAACGGATTGGCCAGGGTGCTGTCGAGCCGGATCAGGTTGACTCCGGGCCCAGGCGGCAGGCCGCTGGGCCCCTGGCTGCCGGTGCTGAGCTGTACCAGCTCCCGGCTGAGCGCGAGGTCATCCGCCGTTTCCAGTGCGGCCAGCGTGTGGGTCACCTGCAGCAGCTGGCCCGCCGCCGCAGGGCTGGCAGCGGCGTCAGCGGGCGGGTCCAGGTGGGCCAGCGCGGCATCACGCCGGTGCAGGCTCTGGGTGAGCCGCGCCCGGCTGATCCGGCCACTGTTGAGGGCCGCCACCAGCGCATCGATCGCGGCGTGGGCGTCGGCCGGCATGAGCAGCAGATCAGCTCCGGCTTCAAAGGCCAGCACCGCCGCCTCCCCCGCCCCCCAGCGGCCTGCGATCGCCTCCATCACCAGGGCGTCGGTCACCACCAGGCCACCGAAGCCGAGATCAACGCGCAGCAGCCCCTCCAGCACCCGGGCCGAGAGGGTGGCGGGGCGCTCAGGGTCCAGCTCGCTCAGCTGCAGGTGCGCGGTCATGACCGCGCCCACACCAGCGGCGATGGCGGCGCGGAAGGGCGGCAGCTCGATCGCCTCCAGCCGCTTGCGGTCGTGGGGGAGCACCGGCAGCGCCAGGTGTGAATCCACCAGCGTGTCGCCGTGGCCGGGGAAGTGCTTGGCACAGCAGAGCACCCCTTCCGCCTGCGCCGCCGCCACAAAGGCAGCAGCCAGCGCTCCTGCCGTGGCCGGATCCTCCCCCCAGGCCCGCACGTTGATCACCGGATTGGCGGGATTGTTGTTGACATCGCAGACAGGGGCCAGCAGCCAGTTCAGGCCCAGGGCGCGGGCCTGGCGGGCCGTGCAGCGGCCATAGCGACCAGCCAGCAGCAGCGCCTGCTCCCGGGCGCTGGCGAACAGGCGACCGAGTGCCAGGGGCGGAACCAGCCAGGTGGCGCCCTCAAAGCGCTGCCCGACCCCCTCTTCCACATCGGCGCAGAGCAGCAGGGGATGGCTGGCCCAACTGCTGAGCTGCTCGGTGCGAAGCCGCAGTTCCGCGGCGCTGCCGCCCAGCAGGATCACCCCGCCCACACCGGCGGCGAGCAGGTCGCGCAGCTCGCTGTTGGGAAGTTCCCAGCGGGGGTAGCGCCGCTGGCCGTCGCTGAGATGGCCGCTGCCGCGCACCACCAGCAGGCGGGCCACCTGCTCCCGCAGGCTGGAGGACGGGGGCTTAGTCACCTCGGTCGTCAGCGTCGCTGTCGCTTGGAAGCTCATCGAGGCCGCCTGGCTCCTCATCGCTGCCTGGCGGCACCTCACCCCGCTGCTCCCGTTCGCGTCCCAGCTCATTGAGCAGGCCAAGCACGGTGGTGCCCCGTTCCAGGCCCCGATCAAGATGGAACACCACTTCAGGCGTGCGGCGCATCTTCAAGCGACGGCCCAGCTCACCTTTCACATAGGCGCTGGCGGAACGGAGGCCCTCCATGGCCTGGTCGCGATCGGCTTCGCTGCCGTAGATGCTCACGAAGATCTTGCAGTACTGGAGATCGCCGGCCACATCCACGTTGGTGACGCTCACCATGCCCAGCGACACCCGCTCGTCTTTGATGCCGTTCACGAGCAGTTCGCTGATCTCACGCCGGATCAGAGCTGCGACCCGCTCGACCCGTCGGGTCTGTGCCATTGCTACGCCAGTGGTGCTGAGCCAACCATCGCACGCAGCACCAGCGAAAGACTCACCAGGCCACTCACCAGTGCCCCCACCAGCGCCACGGCGGTGACCGGGTTGCTGCGCCGCCGGGCCAGCGGCTCAAGCACCGAGTTGAACACGCCGAGGCCGATGGCGACCAGATAGCGCGGATAGCGGGTGACGTTGAGAAAGAATTCTTTCATGGGGCAGCCCTTCAGGCGATGGTGAGGTTCAGGCGGTGGAGAGTCGCGGGCGTGGGGGAGGCTCTGGCCAGGGTCAACACCTGGAGCCGCCCGGCTCAAGTTGGTGCTGAAGCCGAAGCCGAACCACCCACCTGCACGCGGGTCTCGATTCGATGGCTACTCTGCCGCCACCGGGTCAGGGCCGCCGATGCTGGAACTTCACCAGTTCAGACATTCCACCTTTTGCGAGAAGGTGCGGCTGATTCTGGCCGCCAAACGGCTTGATTACACCGTGGTGGAGGTCACGCCCGGTTTTGGCCAGCTGGCCCTGTTCCGCCTCTCCGGCCAGCGCCAGGTGCCGGTGCTGGTGGATGGCAGCGAGGTGATTGCCGATTCCTCCGCGATCGCCCTGCACCTGGAAGCCCACTACCCCACGCCCTCGCTGCTGCCGGTAGAGCCCCGCGCCCGCGCCCAGGTGCTGCTGCTTGAAGACTGGGCCGACACGGCGCTGGCGGCCGGGGGCCGCATGGCCTTGCTGCAGGCGATGGGCACGGACAGCGTGGTGCGCGGCGCCCTGCTCCCCGACGCCACCCCTGCTCCCCTGCGCTCCCTGCTCGGCGCCCTGCCGGGGGATCTGTTCGCCGGAGTCGGTGAAGTGATGGGCCGCTCGGAGCGCCAGCAGCTGCAGACCAACCTTGAGCAGCTGGCGGCGTTGGTGAGCAGCCACCCCTATCTGTTCGGCGATCAGTTGTCGCTGGCCGATCTGGCGGTGGCGGCCCAGTTGTCGCTTCTGCTGTTTCCCGCCAGCGCCGGTGCTCCGCTGGCGGGCCGGGGCGTCGCCGGCGTGGCCGACCACCCCCTGCTCGAAGGGCTGTTCCGCTGGCGCGATGCCATCTACGCCGAGGTGGGGCGGCAGGCAGAACCGGTCAGCGCCGCTGACCCTGAGTCAGCGTCAGCGGCGGCGTAGAAACCTGCTGCAGATCCAGGCGGAAGCTGTGTGTGTGGAGTGGCATGGCTGCCAGCCCGTTCTCCGGTGAGGGATAGGTGGCCTGCCACTGCATGGCGTGCAGCCTGACCGGCTGGTCGGGTGAGAGCGCAGCAGGTTCGTAGCGGGTGAGGGTTTCCACCCTGCTGACCCGGGCGCCACCGGGGCCGTGCACCACCTGCAGCGCCAGTTCATCGGCGATGAAGCGGCCTCCGGGTTTCGCTTGGCTGAGCCGCCCCACCACTGTGGATTCCAGTGACAGATCGCCGCGCAGGCTGGCGAGCTGGCGGTTGGGGTTGGCCGGGTCATTGGCCACCGCCAGCAGTTGCGCTCCCAGTAGCGCCTTGCCCACCTGGGCGGCATTGAAGGCCCGATCCCCCACCAGCTCGCCGCGCTGGTTGCGCGCGAAGCGCACCCGATACGTCAATGGGGCAGCGCTGCCTGGCACCATCTCCTCGCTGCGCACCTCCCAGGTGCCTTCAAAGCTGTCGGGGTATACGAGGTCGTGGCGGCCGGGGCGCGGCAACGGTGCCGGCAGGCTCCAGTCGGGCCAGTGGGCCAGCCGTTCCGCCAGCACCCCGCCCCCGGCAGGGGCCACGGCTGGCTCGGGCGGCTGCACCTGGGCGGCGCCGAGGGGCCAGATCGCCAGCAGCACCGCCAGGATGGGGCCCATCAGTGCGGCTGCCATGTCCGATCCCCTGCTGCGCGAACTCGATCATTACGTGGTGCTGGAGCCTTCCGCTCCTGAAACCTGTCTCACGGCCGCTGAAACGCTGCGGTGGCTGGAAACCACCCTGGCCGCCATGGCCGCGCCACCGCAGGAGCTGGCCCATCTGCCCAGTGATGCAGCCCGCGCCCAGCGCCTGCTCGACACCGCCTGCGAGCTGGAATTGGAGCCGGGTGTGGCGGTGCAGTGGTTTGCGGTGCGGCTGGAGGCACCCAGCCGCCCGGATTGAGTTCCGCCCGGTTCATTGGGCCGGACCTGACCGATCTGCAGGTGCTTCCGGCGGCTGCGGAGGCTCCTTCAGCACCTCGGGCAGCGCCGCCAGCAGCTGCTCGGCCACTGCCTGCGGCGAACGGCCGTCCTGCAGCACCTGCAGATCGGCTTCGGCGTACAGCGGCCGGCGCTGCTGCAGCAACTCCCGCAGCCGGGCGGCTGGATCTGCGCTCTGCATCAGCGGGCGGGGGGTGGGATCGGCGGCGAGCCTCTCCAGCAGCAGCTGTTCTGGGGCATCCAGCCACACCACCACCCCCTGCCGCAGCTGCCCCCAGTTGCCCGGCCGCGTGACCACACCGCCGCCGGTGGCCACCACCAGCGAGTGCCAGCTGGCGATGCTGCTGAGCACCTGCGTTTCCAGCTGTCTGAATCCCGCTTCCCCATCGGCTTCGAACACCGCGGCGATCGAACGCCCGGCCGCCGTCTCGATCACCTGGTCCGCGTCGATGAAGTGATAGCCGAGGGCTTCGGCCAGGGGCCGTCCCACGGAACTCTTGCCCGCCCCCATCATTCCGATCAGATAGATGTTCATGCCGCTGAGCCGTTGCCTCAGGGCCTGGTGCGGATGGGCAGGGGCGGCAGGCATGGTCGGGGAATGGAACGGCGCAGGGAGGAGATCCCTAGGATGGCTCCTGAGGCTTCCCGGTGATGACGGCAACTGCCACCAGATCCCCCCGCCATGGCCGCGGCCGCGGCTGCGTGATCACCCGCAGGGCCACCTTCAGTGCCAGCCATCTGTATGCCCTGCCTGAGCTCACGCCGGAGCAGAACCAGCAGCGCTTCGGCCGCTGCAGCCTGGCTCCAGGCCATGGCCACAACTACGAATTGATCGTGGCGATGGCCGGCCCGCTTGATGGCGACGGCATGGTGCTGAACCTCTCTGAGGTGAAGCACGCCATTCGTCGTGAGGTCACCGAAGCGCTCGATTTCCGGTTCCTCAACGATTGCTGGCCGGAGTTCGATCTGCATCGGCCCGAGGGCCGTCTGCCCACCACCGAAGCCCTTTGCCAGGTGATCTGGCAGCGTCTGGCTCCCCACCTGCCGGTGGTGGGTCTGCGCCTCTACGAGCAATCCACCCTCTGGGCCGATGTCCTCGGCGATTCCATGGAAGCCTTCCTCTCGATCCGCACCCACTTCGCCGCTGCCCACCGTCTGGCCCGGCCCGAGCTCTCGATGGCTGAAAACGAGGCCATCTACGGCAAGTGCGCCCGCCCGCACGGCCACGGCCATAACTACCTGCTTGACGTCACCGTGCGCGGCACGATTGATGCCCGCACCGGCATGGTCTGCGATCTGGCCGAGCTGCAGCGGGTGGTGAACGAGCTGGTGGTCGAGCCGTTTGATCACACCTTCCTCAACAAGGATGTGGCCCATTTCGCCGACTGCGTGCCCACCGCCGAGAACATCGCGCTGCACATTGCCGATCTCCTGAGCGCTCCGGTGGCCGCCGCCGGAGCCACGCTCCACAAGGTGCGCCTTCAGGAGAGCCCCAACAACGCTGCCGAGGTCTACGCCGAGGTGCCGCAGCTGGAGATGCGCCCCCAGGCGCTCGAAGCCCTCGCCTACGCCTGAGCCACTCCGCCGCCACCCCCCCGCTGCCCCAGCTGCGGCTGGTGCTGGCCATCAGCCTTGATGGCCGCCTCGCGCCCGCCGGGGGCGGCGCAGCTCAGTTCGGCGGCGCCGGTGATCGTGCCGTGCTGGAAGCGTCCCTGGCCTGGGCGGATGGCTGCCTGATCGGAGCCCGCACCCTCCGCGTGCACGGCACCACCTGCTTGATCCGCGAGCCTGGCTTGCTGGCCCGGCGCGCCGCCCAGGGCCGTTCACCGCAGCCGCTGGCCGTGGTGGTCAGCCGCAGCGGCCAGATTGCGCCCACGCTGCCGTTTTTCAGCCAGCCGCTGCGGCGCTGGCTGCTGCAGGCCGCCGACCCGGCCCCATTGCTCCTGCCGGTGCCCCCCGGCTTCGAGCGACGGTTGGAACTGGGCCACTGGGCCGCCTCTCTGGCTGAGCTGCGTGCCCTGGGGCTGGAGCGTCTGGTGCTGCTTGGGGGCGCCGAGCTGGCGGGTGCCCTGCTGAGTGCCCAGCTGGTGGATGAACTGCAGCTCACCCTGTGCCCGCTCCTGCTGGGTGGGCCCCACACCTGGCTGCCGGCGGCTGCGCTGGCCGCGCCATCGGCGTGGGAGTTGGTGGAGCACCACGACCTTGGCGGCGGGGAGCTGCTGCTGCGCTACCGGCGCCCAGCGGCTCTGGCCTGTGCTCAGCGGGAGCCCTGAGGGCTGAAGCGGCGCCCGAGATCCTCCAGCGACACATCCTTCAGGCTCTCAGCCGGCAGGCCCAGCAGCTTGGCGGCGCAACGCTTGGCCACCGCCTCGCTGTCGTCGCCGAAGCGGCCGCCCAACATTTCGGTGATCACACCAAAGGTGCGGCCTGTGGCTTCCGATTCCCGGATCAAGCAGGTGCTCACCGGCCCCGCCAGCTGGCGGCAGGGTTGCCGCAGGCTCCGCTCCAGCCCTGCCGTGCCCCCTGCGCCCAGGCGCACGCACAATTCGGCCAACCGGTTCTCCAGCTGGGGGCGCATCAGCAGCAGCAGGGGCTGCAGCAGACTCGCCGCCGCCCGCTGCCCGCTGCCGGCGGTGACAACGAGCAGGCCGAGCCCCAGCAGCCAGGCCAGGGCGTGTTGTTTGGCGGTTCCGTGGCGCACCGTAATCCGGCTCCTGTGGTTAGTTTTGCGTGCGATGCGATGCACGAGCGTGGTGCGGCGGCATGGCTGAACTCGAGACCCGCTGGCACCCGTCCACCGCCGGACTCAGCGAAGCCCAGTGGCAGGAACTCTGTGGCGCGGCCCGGATCCCCTTCTTCAGCTGGCGCTGGCTGCATGGTCTGGAGGCCTCCGGCAGCATCGTTCCCCGTCAAGGATGGCAACCCTGCCATCTGGGGGTCTGGCGGGGCGAGGCGCTGGTGGCGCTGGCGCCGCTCTACCTCAAGGGCCACAGCTACGGCGAATTCGTTTTCGATCAATCCTTCGCCCAGCTCGCAGGACAGATGGGCCTGCGGTACTACCCCAAGCTGGTGGGGATGAGCCCGGTGAGCCCGGTGCAGGGGTACCGTTTTCACGTGGCCCCCGGCGAAGATGAGGCCGGTCTCACCCGCTTGATGCTCGAAGAGATCGACCGCTTCTGCCGGGAGCAGCGGCTGTTGAGCTGCAACCTGCTGTACGTCGATCCCAGCTGGCAGCCCCTGGCGGAAGCGGCGGGCTGGGCCACCTGGCTCAACCAGCAGAGCCTCTGGAGCAACCCAGGTTTTGCCAGCTTCGACGACTACCTGCTCGGCTTCAATGCCAACCAGCGGCGCAACATCCGCCGTGAGCGCCGCGCCGTGGAGGAGGCGGGCCTCACGGTGAGCCCACTGGCGGGGGAGGAGATTCCGGCGGTGATGCTGCAGCGCATGCACGGCTTCTATGAGCAGCATTGCGCTCGCTGGGGGGCCTGGGGCAGCAAATACCTCACCGAGGACTTCTTCCGCTACGCGGCCGAACACCTGCGCCCCGATCTGGTGCTGTTCAGCGCCCACCGCGGTGATCCGTTGGTGCCGGTCGCCATGTCGCTGTGCGTGCGCAGCCACGAGGGCCTGTGGGGCCGTTATTGGGGCAGCAACGAGGAGATCGAGAACCTCCACTTTGATGTCTGCTACTACGCCCCGATCGAGTGGGCGATCGGCCAGGGCCTGCGCTGGTTCGATCCCGGTGCGGGCGGTAGCCACAAGCGCCGCCGCGGCTTCGTGGCCCAGCCGCGGGCCAGCCTGCACCGCTGGAGCGACCCCCGCTTCGATCGCCTCGTGCGTCAGTGGCTGCCCCACGCCAACGCCCAGCTGCTGGAGGAGATTGAAGCCGTCAACGCAGAACTGCCGTTCTGCCGACGGGAGTTGCCCCTGGCAGCGGTCTGATTCCTACGATCAGCCGATGAACACTCTCCTCTGCGAGCGCGACAGCCTCGATGAGCGGCTGTCGCAGCGCTCCATCGCCCTGGATCCCGCCGGCTACTTCCTGATCAAGCTGGATGCCGCCGCCGGTGAATTGATCGCCGAGCACTACAGCAACGGCATCGATGACCGTGGCCTCGCCACCGACCCCGACACCGGGGAGGTGCTGAGCTGCCGTGGCACCGGACCGCGGGCCCCTCTGGCCACTTACCGGGGACGGACGGCGAAGGAACTTGGTATCCGGCTCACCGAAACCGCCGAACCGTTGCCGCTCAGCCGCCTCGACCACGCCCTCTACCTCGGGCGCGAACTGCAGAAGGCGGAAGCCTGCCTGCACATGGGACTTCCTTACATCCAGGATTAAAGAGCGGAGGGAAGCCCCTGCCGGCGTTCAGGCCGGCTGCAGCTCCTTCTCCACGCTGGTGGCGGGAGGTAGTTCAGGCGGCAGCGTCTTGAGCTGCTCCTGGATCTCCATCGTCACCACGCTGCGGTATTCCAGGAAGTGCTCGTTGTGGGCCAGCACCACCAGGAACTGCTCCAGCTGGCTGGGATTGCGGCGGGCGATGTCGAGCATGTAGCGCCAGAAGCGGGTACGGGTGTTTCGCTTGATGCCTTGCCTCCACACCACGATGCTGAGCGCGCGCACGTCACTCATGGCGGGAAGTTTGGGCGCCCCGGTGGATGGCCGCAGGAACTGGTGCCAGCGGGGTGTGCCCACCTTGAGGTAGTAGCTGTGCACCCGGTCCATGTAAGCGTTGGGCTCATAGAGCGCGCAGAACGCGTCCACGTATTCGTTGGCGATGTCGCGGATCGGCCGGGTGGGTACGAAGTTGAGCAGGTTGGTCTGGTTCACGCCCTTGGCGGCGGCTTTGTCCTGAATCAGCCGGCCTTCCTTCTCCAGCCGGTGCCACAGCCCAGTGTTCGGCAGGGCCTGGAGCATGCCCATCATCGCGGCGGGAATGCCGGTGCGGGTCACGAACTCCACGATGCGCTGGCCGGCGCCGGTCTTCTCACCGTCGAAACCAATGATGAAGCCAGCCATCACCCGGATGCCGTAGGAGGTGATCCTGTCGACGGATTCTTCCAGGGAGCTGCGGGTGTTCTGCAGTTTTCGCGCTGTTTCGAGGCTGGCTTCATCCGGAGTTTCGATGCCCAGGAACACGCTGTCGAAGCGGCTCTCGGCCATCATCTGCATCATTTCGTCGTCGGCGGCGAGATCGACGGAGGCTTCCGTGGCGAAGCTGAATGGGTAGTCGTGCTCGATCTGCCATTGCTTGAGGGCCGGCAGTAACAATTTGGCGTTGCGTTTGTTACCAATGAAGTTGTCATCCACCAGGAAGATCGAACGCCGCCAGCCCAGGTCGTAGAGGAACTGAAGTTCGGCAATCAGTTGCGCCGGTTCCTTGGTGCGAGGCTTGCGTCCATACAGCACGATGATGTCGCAGAACTCGCACTGAAAAGGGCAGCCCCGCGAGAACTGCACCGACATCGAGTCGTAAGCATCCAGCTCAAGCAGGTCGAAGCGAGGAATCGGCGTGCCGGTCACATCCGGCTTCTCACCATTGGAGCTGAAGCGGCCACTGGAGGCGCCGCTTTCGATCGCCTCGATGAACATCGGCAGGGTGATTTCCCCCTCGTCGAGCACCTTGAAGTCGGCCAGATCGAGCTCGGGTGCATCGGGTGTGGAGCTGGCGAAGGGGCCGCCCACCGCCACGGGAAGGCCGCGCTGCTTGGCGTTGGCGATCTGGGCGGCCATGTCGCCCTTCTGCACGATCATCCCGGAGATGATCACCAGTTCAGCCCAGGCCCATTCCGCCTCGGTCACTTCGCGCACGTTGCGGTCGGCCAGCTTGAACTCCCAGTGCTGCGGCAGAAGGGCCGCCACGGTCACCATGCCGAGCGGCGGCAGCAGAACTTTCCGGTTGACGAGCTCGAGGATCTTCTCGTAGCTCCAGAACGTCTTTGGAAATTCCGGGTAGATGAGCAGGGCGCGCATGCCGTTCCGGGTCAGGGTGAGACACGTAACCCACGCCGCAGGAGGCGGCAGGGAACTGCCGTGAGTAGCAGCCACCCTAGGGGCTCCCCAAGGAAGCAGACTTGTTCTGCTCTAATGGGTGGACGATTTCACATCCATCGCCATGGGCATTGCGCTGTATCTGGCTCTTGTGGTTGGTGGTCTGGTCACCGCCTTCGCCATCACCACCGTGCTGCGCGGCATCAAGCTGATCTGAAGCCGCGTCAGCCCAGTCCCGGCCACGTCCTACGCCGCTCGGCCGCTCATTGCCGCCAGCTGTTCTGAGCCCTTCAGCCTCCTGGAGCAGCAGCCGGCCCCAGCCTCGCGCCAGCTTCATCACGGCGAGTGCCATCCCCACCGACCCCATCAGGGCAAAGGTGGCCGGAACCCCCACCCTGAGGCAGAGGGTGGCTTCCAGCAGCCCGCTCAGCCCTCTGCCGCCGAGAACGGCGATCTGAGCCAGCCCGGCCGCCAGCACGCTGGTGAACGGGCCCAGGTCCTGCGGACTGGGTCCGAGCACCTCCGCGGCGATCAACGGTGCCAGCTCCGGATGAAAGAACACCGCCAGGCAGGCCAGCCCGGTGAACACCAGCACGTGATGCGGCGTCAGCAGCCACACCACCGCGGCGATCGGCAGCAGATAGGAGGCGGCATCGATCGTGAGCGTGGCCGCCGGACCAGTCAGGGCCAGCAGCACCCCGCCCACCAGGGGGCCCACCAGTTTCCCCTCGTTGAACACCACCGCGAAACTGGCCAGATAGAGAGGAGAGTTGGTTGCTGGGGTTCGTCCACCAACAAGGGGCAATATTTCTGGCGCGCCGTGGGCTCAAAGGCGCCGGAGACCCCCACCACCAGGGTTCTCAACATCAGCAGCGCCACCTGAGCCGTTCCGGTGAGCAGGGGAATGGTGATCGCCCCGAGGGCGGCGCCGCCCACCAGCCCCCATTGGGACAGCACCGGGATCCGCCCACAGCCCAAACGGTCGGTGAGCACTCCTGCCTGGCCGCTCACCAGCAGACTGGGCAGGGCCAGGCCTGCGAAATTGACGGCAAGCAGCAAGGGGTTGCGCGTGCCGTTCATCAGGATCCAGGCCTTGGCCGTGATGCCTGCGAAGGATCCGGCCGTGCTCACCCCTGAAGCGATCAGGAAGGTGGTGCGTTGATGCCGTCGGATCCAGTCCTTCAATCGCTGTTGCCGCGCGAGGCTCGCGCCTGAAGCACCATCGCCGCTGTGCCCACCACTTCCCCTTCCAGGTCGTAGGGATGGGCCGCGGTGATCCGCACCGGCACCATCTGGCCCGGCGAAGCCGTCAGGCCGCCCTCGCCAGGCTTCACCCGCACATCGCCATCCACATCGGGCGCGAAGCGGGCGCAGCGTCCGATCAGTTCGCCGCTGGCAGGGTTCTCCTGCTCGATCAGCACATCGACGATCCGGCCCACCCAGGCGCCGTTGCGTTCGGCGGCGATCGGCTGTTGCACTTCCATCAGCCGGTTGCGGCGCTGCTGGGCCACGGCGGCGGGCACGGCATCGGGCAGATCGACGGCCGCCGTTCCCTCCTCGGGCGAAAAGGTGAACACACCCACGTGATCGAAGCGCTGCGTGGTCACGAAGTTGAGCAGGTGCTCGAAGTGCTCCTCGGTTTCGCCCGGAAAGCCCACGATGAAGGTGGTGCGCAGCACCGCTTCCGGCAGCAGCTCGCGGATGCGATCGAGCAGATCGCCGTTCACATTCGCCTGCCAGGGGCGGTTCATGGCCCTCAGCACGTCGGGATGGCTGTGCTGCAGGGGTAGATCCAGGTAGGGCAGCACGTTGGCCACCTCCCGGTAGGCGGCGAGCACCGGAGGCGTCAGGCCGGTGGGATAGGCGTAGTGCACCCGGATCCAGGGGATCTCCACCTCGCCGAGCGCGCGCAACAGCTCCGCCAGCTGCGGACGCCCATAGAGGTCGAGGCCGTAATTGGTGGTGATCTGGCTGATCAGGATCAGCTCCTTCACCCCCTGAGCCGCCAGTTGCCGTGCTTCGGCCACGATCGACTCGATCGTGCGGGAGCGCTGATCGCCGCGCAGCTTGGGAATGATGCAGAAGGCGCAGCGGTAGTCGCAGCCTTCGGCCACCTTCAGGTAGGCCACCGCCTCCGATGTGGTGCGGTAGCGGGGCAGGTGCTCATCGGCCACGTAGGTGGGGGTGGCGCTCACCCGGTTCACCCGTTCACCTGCCTCCACCCGCCGCAGCACCTCCACGATGTGCTGGTAGTCGCCAGTGCCCACGATCGCCCTGGCTTCCGGCAGGGCATCCAGCAATTCCTCCTGGAAGTGCTGGGCCAGGCAGCCCGCGATGATCAGCTCCTTGCCCTGTTCGGCCAGCTCCACCAGCGTGCGTACCGATTCTTCCCGGGCGTCCTGGATGAAGCTGCAGGTGTTCACCACCACCACCGACGCCTCGCTCTCATCGGCGCTGACGCCGTAGCCGGCTTCTGCCAGCAGACCGAGCATGTGTTCGGTGTCCACCCGGTTCTTTTCGCAGCCGAGGTGCGCAAACGCCACGGTGGGCGGGCGGCTGGCTGCCGTCGGAGCTCCGGCGGGCGACTCCGGAGCGAGGGAAGGGGCGGAACCGACCACCGAGGAATCGATGCCGGCCCTGGCGGTGGCGTGGCGCATGGAGGAGGGAAGACCGGGGCCGTCGAAGGGCCAATGGATCACCCTATGGGAGAAGGGCCGGTGCTTGGCACCCACAGCGCTTCATCGTGGGCGGGTGGTGACCTCCGGCCTGCCGGTGGACGCCCTGAAACGGAAGCTGCCACAATCGCTGCAGCGAGCGTCAGTGCTTTGACCCCCTCCCGTCTTACCAGCCGACTCAGCAGCCGTCGCCGCGGTGAAGCCGGCAGCCGCTGGGTGCGGGTGGCCATTGCCGTGCTGGCCACGGTCGGTGTGATCGATACCGGTGCCATCACCCTCAAGCGCTGGGGCCTGATCGGCCCGCTCAGCTGCCCCGGTGGTGGGGATGGCTGCGACAAGGTGCTCAGCAGCGTCTGGGGCAGCCTGTTTGGCCAGCCCCTGTCGCTGTTCGGTTTTCTGGCGTATTCGGCCTTGCTGCTGCTGGCCGTGCTGCCGCTGGTGGTGCGCGGCGAGCGCGGCAGCGACCTGCAGAGCCGCAGCTGGTGGGGCCTGTTCCTGCTGAGCGGCGCCATGTCGGTGTTCAGCCTGGTGCTGATGGGCCTGCTGATCTTCAAGATCCAGGCGTTTTGTTTCTTCTGCGTGCTCTCCGCGCTGCTCAGCGTGTCGGCACTGGTGCTCAGCCTGATCGGTGGTGACTGGGAGGATCCAGGCCAGCTCCTGTTCCGCGGCGTTCTCGTGCTGTTGGTGGTGGGCCTCGTTGGGCTCGGCTGGGCCGCCTCCGTCGACAGGCCGGCCGCCCTCAGCACCCAGGGCCTGCCTCCTGAAGTGGTCCGTCCCAGCACGGAAGCCACCATCTCCCTTGCCAATCACCTGAAGGCGGAGGGCGCCGTGATGTACTCGGCCTATTGGTGCCCCCACTGCCATGAACAGAAAGAGCTGTTCGGCAAGGAGGCCTACAAATCGCTCACCATCATTGAGTGTGCCCCTGATGGCGCCAACAACCAGACCGAACTCTGCAGGGAGAAGAACGTTCAGGGCTTCCCCTCCTGGGAAATTCGTGGCGAGATCACCTCTGGCGTGAAGCCGCTCGCCGGCCTTGCCAAGCTCTCCGGTTACACCGGACCTGACAACTTCTGAGCGGTGCTTCCAGAGCGTGAATCGCTAGCGGCTAGCCACTAAGCGCGTCGGCCAGTGGTGCCGTGCCGATCCCCTGCCCCAGCGTCTGCACGGTGTGGCGTTGCCAGAACGGTTGGGCACTCGGGCAATCGGTGCGGAAGTGACCCCCTCTGCTTTCGGTGCGAAACAGGGCGGCTTCCATCAACAGTTCGCCCAGTTCCTGTTGCCGCAAGAGATCCTGCAGCGGCCGAATCAGCTTCAGCTGATCCGCGTGGATCTCCAGCTGATCCATGGTCGCCAGCCGTGCCACTTCGGCCAGCAGGGGCACGCTCTCAAGCGTGCTGCGTTGCCTCTGGATCGCCGCCAGACCCTGGCGCAGGCTCGTGCCCCGTCGTTCAACACCGGCCACCCTCCAGCAGTTGCGGCGCAGGGATGCCACCAGGGCAGCAATGGCTTCAACGCTCACCATGCTGCCGAGACCGGAGCTAACGGCGCTGCATCCGGCACCGTTGCCCTTGACGCTTGCGTGGGAGCCCGACAACGAAAGCTCCGCCGTGGCACTGCGCGCCGCAGTACCAGCACGTGGTGCCGTCGAGCTGGCGTTGAGCTGGATCCGGCTCAACTGGCGCGCGAACACAAGACACTCCATCAGCGAATTGCTGGCGAGTCGGTTGGCCCCGTGCACTCCTGTGCAGGCCACCTCCCCCACGGCATACAGGCCAGGAATGCTGGTGGCGGCGTTGAGATCGGTGCTGACCCCTCCCATCCAGTAGTGGGCTGCCGGAGCGATCGGGATCGGTGCATCGGCCGGTTCGAGCCCCAGCTGGCGGCAGCGGCCCAGGATCGTGGGGAACTGCTTCTCCATGCGTGCGCTGCCGATGGGGCGCAGATCGAGCCAGAGGTGATCCACGCCCTGCTCGTGCATCGTGCGCACCAGTGCCCGGCTCACCTGGTCGCGAGGCGCAAGATCCCCGCCCGCCAGAGTGCGCACCGGGCTGCGGCCCTGCCTGTCGAGCAGCTTGGCACCTTCGCCCCGAACGGCTTCCGAGATCAGGAAGTGAGGAGCGCCAGGCAGCATCAGCGCCGTGGGGTGGAACTGCACGAATTCGAGATCCCGCACCTGCGCGCCCGCCCTCCAGGCCATGCCCACGCCATCGCCGGTGGCTTGCGAAGGATTGGTGGTTTTCTCAAACAGATGGCCGCCGCCGCCACTGGCCAGCACCACGGCCCCGGCGCGCAGCCAGCGCACCTGGTTGCCTTCCAGCACCTGCAGCCCCTGGCAACGGCCGGCATCGATCCAGAGCTGCAGCGCCATCACCCCCTGGCAGCGCACCAGCAGGGCGCGCCGATCGACCGCCCGCTCCAGTGCATCCACCAGGGCTCCGCCGGTGCGGTCCTGAGCGTGGAGCACGCGGCGATGGCTGTGGGCCGCTTCCAGGGTGGTGCTGAGGTTGGCGCCATCCCGATCGAAGTCCATCCCCAGTTGAAGCAATCGTTCCACGCAGTGCGGGGCTTCATGAACGAGCAACTCCACGGCGGCGGGATCGCAGAGCCCTGCCCCGGCCTTGAGCGTGTCCTCCCGGTGGCTGGCGAAGCTGTCCTCGGGGCGGGTCACGGCGGCGATGCCCCCCTGGGCCCAGCGGCTGGCTGAGCGTGGGCCCCGCTCCTTGCTGAGCAGCAACACCCTCAGTTCGCTCGGCAGCTCCAGGCAGGCCATCAGGCCGGCCGCACCCCCGCCCACCACCACCACATCCCAAGTGGCCGCCAGCGGCGGCTGGTGGGACGAGGGGCCAGGGGTCGGTGCGGTCAACGGAACGACAAAAAAGCCGCCGGATGAACCCCGGCGGCCAGATAGGAATCAGAAAGGAGCTGAATCAGCGGTAGACCCCGTTGTTGATGCGATCAAAACCTTCGTTGAGCGCAATGGAAGGAGGGGTGATCGTGAAGTTATCGCGGTACTTCTCAAACAGCTCCTTCTGGCGCTCCGTGAGGTCGAGGCTGAGCACGTCGTCGATGGTGTTGTAGGGCCCGCCCAGCACGATCTTGCCCGCCAGCGTGGGGTACATCCCCGGGAATTGCTGGAAGCTGCGGACCGGAGAATTGTTGAGATCCACCTTCCCCACGGCGGCGGCGATCGTGTCGTCCACCAAGTTCCGCGGGGCTTGCGCGAAGGCCGCCGGCGGCAGAGCCATGGCCATCAGCAGGCCCGCAAGAAGCACACCACTCGTTAGCCAGGCAACCACCCGTTTCATCGAAAATCTCCTGTTGAGGCTGCCGGTCGGCACCTCGGCAACGCTACAGCGCCTGCTTGCGATCCCCACCAAGCCAACCCCTGGCTTTTGCAGTTCTTCAATCGACGCACGATCGGGCGCGATGGGGCCGGCGTCGGAGGAGCGCTCAGATCAGGCCACTCAGGTGGGGGCTCAACAGCGCCGCACCCAGGAAAAGACCATCAACGGCCAGGGTGGTGATCAGGGCAGCGGCGGCCACCCGGCCACCGGTTCCCCGCAGCCACCAGCGACGCCCGAGCAGGATCAGCCCGGTGGCGATCGCAGCAATTTCGACCAGGGCCAGCGGCTGCAACACCAGGGCTGCGGCCTGGCGCAAGAGCTCAGGCGCCTGTTGAACCGGTGCCTGAAGCACTTCCGGCCAGAGCGGCATCACGCCAGTGAGCAGCATGGCGCCATCGGTGCAGGCCGTGCCCAGCAAGGAGGCGAGATAGAACGCCCCTGCGCTACGCCAGCGGGTCGAGAGTCCTGCCCAAGCGATCGGCACAGCGAAGGCTTCGACCGGTAGATGCCAGGCCGGGTGCAGCCGGAGCCAACCCCAGAAGAGACAACCCGCCAGCCAACTGCCGCTGAAACCCACCAGCACGGCGCCCAGTTCGCGCCACTGGCCCTGGCCGCCCCAGCCCAGAAACAACCCGGCGCTCAGCAGCACGGCGGTGAAGGCGGTGGCACTGGCGGGATGCAAGCGCACCCATGGCGCCTGCAGAAACACCGGCAGTGCAACAAGCAGCCCCACGGTGAGCGGCAGAAGCCAGCCCCGCTCGCGCGAGACAGGGGCGAGCCGGGCTGGCCAGGTGCTCCCGGATGGCTGCGGTAGGGCCAGAACCACCTCGGGGGATCGCTCCAGAGTCGAGACGCGGGCAAGGTAGAGCGAAACCCCGGGCACCTGCATGTATGAAGAAAGGTTGCCAACCTTAGGGGATGGCCCGGTGGCTGGCGCCAGTCACCCGCCATAAGGTCACTCCATGTCCTGACGGCCCTCCCCATGCCTCCTGCCTTTGCATCCCAGCCACCGGGACTGCTGGAGGCCTGCTGGCAGGCTCTTGTGCTGGGAGTGGTCCAGGGTCTGACCGAGTTCCTGCCGATCAGCAGTACCGCCCATCTGAAGGTCGTGCCCGTGCTGCTGGGCTGGGGTGACCCCGGCGTTGCCGTCACGGCTGTGATCCAGCTCGGCAGCATTGCCGCCGTGGTGGGGTATTTCCGCCGTGACCTGCTGGATGTGGCGGCGGGCATGTCCCGGGCCGTCCGTGATGGGCAATGGCGTGATCCGTCCGCCCGGCTGGGCTTGGCGATGGCCGTCGGCACCCTGCCGATCGTGGCCGCCGGCGGCGCCATCAAGCGCTTCTGGAGCGGTTACGAAACCTCCGTGTTGCGCAGCGTCCCCTCGATTGCGATCGTCTCGATCGTGATGGCGCTGCTGCTGGCCTGCGCTGAAGTGGTGGGGCGCCGGCGCAAGGAACTGCCCCAGGTGCGCCCCGTCGATGGCCTGGTGGTCGGGCTTGCCCAGATGCTGGCGATCATTCCGGGCGTCTCCCGATCCGGCAGCACCCTCACCGCCTCCCTGTTCGATGGCTGGCAGCGCCCTGCTGCTGCGCGCTTTTCGTTTTTGCTCGGCATTCCGGCGATCACCCTGGCCGGGCTGGTGGAGTTGAAGTCGGCGTTTGCTGCCAGCGCCTCGTTGGGCCCTCTGCCTCTACTGGTTGGGATCCTCTCGGCGGCGGTGGTGTCGTGGCTGGCAATCGCCTGGCTGCTCCGCTTCCTTCAGGCCCACAGCACCTGGGTGTTCGTGGCCTACCGGCTGGTGTTCGGCGTGGCACTGCTGGTCTGGGCCCGTCAGGCGGCCCCGGTCCTGCTCAATTGAACGCGCTGCCCAGAGCTTCCCTGCGCTGACCGGAGCTGATCTCAACAGAGCCGTGGAGGCAAGGCCCCCAGCCCTGCCTGCTGGGTTCCACACTGGAGCCTGATGTCCAGCGCCCGATGTGGAACGAACCATCCGCCGGCCTGGCGTTGGCCGATGCCACCCCGGGCCGTCAGCCCCAGCCCGCCGTGGTGGCCACGGTGGAGCCCGGTTCGATCGGCGAAGAGCTGGGCTTTCAACCCGGTGACCGGCTGCTGAGCATCAATGGGGTGCGTCCCCGCGACCTGATCGATCTGCAGGTGCTGGTGGGCGAAGAAGAGCTGGTGCTGGAGGTGGAGGATCCCGGCGGCGAGCGCCATCGGGTGGAGCTGGAAAAGGAGGCTGATGAGGGGCTTGGGCTGGGCTTCACCGAGGCGCTGTTCGATGGCCTGCGGCAGTGCAACAACCACTGCCCCTTCTGCTTCATCGACCAGCAGCCGCCTGGGCGTCGCGGCAGCCTCTACCTCAAGGACGACGACTACCGCCTCAGCTTTCTCTACGGCTCGTACCTCACCCTCACCAACCTCACCGCCGCCGATTGGGAGCGGATCGAGCAGCAACGGCTGTCTCCGTTGTTCGTCTCCGTCCACGCCACCGACCCGGACCTGCGCAGCCGCCTGTTGGTGAATCCGCGTGCCGGCCTGCTGTTGGAGCAGCTCGACTGGTTCGCCCAACGCCGCCTGCAGATCCACGCCCAGGTGGTGGTCTGCCCGGGACTCAACGATGGTGCGGCCCTCAAGCGCACCTTGCTGGATCTGGCGGAGTTTGCGTCGGGCCCCTGGCCTGCCGTGCTTTCGGCGGCTGTCGTGCCGGTCGGCCTCACCCGCTTCCGCCCCAGCGACGATGGCCTCAGACCCGTCGATTCTGCCTGTGCCAGGGGGGTGATTGCTCTGGTGGAGAGCCTGCAGCAAGGTTTCCAGCAGCGGCTCGACACCCGCTTCGCCTGGCTTTCCGATGAGTGGTATCTGATGGCCGGTCTGCCCCTGCCGGAGCGCGTCAACTACGAGGATCTGCCGCAGCAGGAGAACGGCGTCGGCAGCATTCGCGCCTTCCTCGAAGCGCTGGATCGGGCCACCATCTCCTTGCCGAAGCGGCTGCCTGTTCCGCGGCGCGTCAGTTGGGTGGTGGGTGGCCTGGTGGGCGGCGCGCTCGCCCCCGTGGTGGAGCGGCTCAACGCCGTGCAGGGGCTGCAGGTGCACCTGCACGGCCTGCCCAGTCCCTACTGGGGGCAGGATCTGGTGGTCACGGGCCTGCTCACCGGTTCAGATCTGCTGGCGGGCCTGGCCGGGGCTGATCTCGGCGACATGCTGCTGCTGCCAGGGGTGATGCTGCGCCAGGGAGAGCCGGTGTTTCTTGACGATCTTCCCTTGCGCGAGATCGCGGAACGTCTCGGGGTGCCGATCCGGGTCGTGGATGGGGCAGATGATTTCGTGTCTGCCTGTGTCGGCGCTCTCCCCCATCTTCCTTAAGCTCGGGAAACCACCAGGACTCACGACGCGTGCGCCCTTCCGTCCTTGCTTCGTGTGCTCTGGCAGGGATGGTGTGCCTTCCGCTCGGTGCACGTCCATCTCTCGCCCAGGGCTCCTTTGGCCAGCCGGCCAATTCCAACGCTGTTGCCCAGCAGCCCGCCAAGGCGGCTGAGCCCACCACCGGCGCTGCTGCCGATCCGTCGGCCCCCGCTGCCGTCCCGCCTGTCGTCGCCGGCTCCAGTGCCCTGCCCCTGGCCACCGATCTCAAGGGCGATCGCCCCCGCTCGGATCCCTCGGTGCTCACGCCGGCGGCCCGTCAGTTGCCCGAAGCGCTCCAACCGCTGCTCGCTCCCCCCTCGCTGGCACTGCCCGATCGGCCCGCCCAGGTGCGGATCCAGCAGCTGCGCCCGCTGGGGCTGCAGGAGGTGGAAACCCTGGCAGAGGTGAACAACCCCAACCTCAAGGCGGTTGCTTCGCAAGTGGACCAGGCCCAGTCGAACCTTCGGGCCCAGATCTCGGCGTGGTACCCCAACATCAACCTCACCACCCAGAACAATTTTCCGGCGCTGCGCAACAACTACAGCTTCCAGAACTCCTCCACGGGATTGTTCGCTCCAACCGGTGCCACCCGTGGCGCGCTGGTGGGTGCAGCGATGAACATCGGCATCAACTGGGATCTGATCAACCCCCAGCGGGTTCCCCAGATCGCCGCCGCCCGCGACAACTTCGAGAAGGCTCAGAACCAATACCTGATTGCCCTGCGCGATCTGCGTCTGCAGGCTGCCCAGGCCTACTTCGACCTCCAGCTCAGCGATGAGGGGGTTCGAATCGGTCAGGAATCCGTGCGTGCCTCGCTCGTCAGCCTCAAAGATGCCCGTGCCCGCTTCCAGGCTGGTGTGTCCACCAAGCTGGACGTGCTGCAGGCGGAAACCCAGCTCGCTCGCGACCAGCAACTCCTCACCAACCAGTTGTCCTCCCAGGCGATCGCCCGCCGCAGCCTGGCCTCTCTGCTGGATCTCCCGCAGGACGTCACCCCCACGGCCAAAGAACCTGCACGGGTGTTGGCCACCTGGATCCCCTCACTGCAGGAGAGCATCGTGGCGGCCTTCGCTTTCCGCGAGGAGCTCGATCAGGTGTTGCTCGACATCTCGATCGCCAACAGCAACGCCAATGCGTCCCTCGGCGCGACGCAGCCATTCCTCAGCATCGTCAACAACTTCGGCTGGGACCGCAACAATGGCCAGACCAACGTCCCCGAGGGACAGTCGATCAACTTCGACAACTACGCCTACTCCCTCGACAACGCCATTGGCCTGAACCTCCGCTGGACGCTGTTCGATGGTGGGCGCGCCGCTGCCGAATTCCGTCAGCAGAAGCAGGCGGCCCAGCAGAGCCGCTTCAACTTCGCCAGCCGGCGGGACGCGATCCGTTTTGAGGTGGAAACCAGCTTCTATCAGCTGCTTCAGAACAATCGCGACATCACCACCACGTCACGGGAGGTGATTTCTTCCCGTGAAGCGCTGCGGTTGGCCCGGCTGCGCTTTCAAGCCGGTGTCACCACCCAGCGGGAAGTGGTCGACAGCCAGCGCGACCTCACCCAGGCGGAGGTGCGTTACGCCACCGCCGTCACCGACTACAACAAGCGGCTGGCGGAACTGCGCCGGCGCACGGGCCTCGATCAGGTGGCCATCTGCAAGCCTCCGGCTCTGACAGCCGTGAAACCCGCGGTGGATCCCGCCACCCAGATTTCGATCGATCCCCAGCCGCTGCAACCGGCCTGTCAGGCCGAGGTCCGCGGCCCCGGTGGCGGGGTTCCGCTTTCCCGCTGAATGCCCCTTCTCCGTTGGCTGTCTTGTTTCCGTTGATAAGGTCACGGTGTCGTCGCCGACCACCCGGATGACCCCAGCAGCGACGGCGCGGCCAGGCCTTTCGTTCGTCACCACAGTCAGGCTGGGTCTGTTTCAGGGATCGCTCGGCTTCCTGGCGGTTGTGTTTGCGGGGCTGCTGAACCGGATCATGCTCAGTGAACTGGGCTTCCCAGGTTTGTTGGTGGGCGGGGCGTTGGCTTTTGAGCAGTTCGTCGCCCCGTCGCGCATCCTGTTCGGCCAGATTTCCGACCGCCATGCCATCGCCGGCCGCCATCGCACCCCTTACATCTGGGTGGGCAGCGCCTGTTTCTGCTCTCTGGCGGTGTTGGTGGTTCCGTTGATCTTCCGTCTGGCGGAGGCCAGGGACAGCCCTGGTGGCGAGGGGGTGATCCTGGGGATCGTGCTGTTGTGCGGTCTGTTCGCCTTCTATGGCCTGGCCGTATCCATGTCCACCACTCCTTACCTGGCCCTGGTGATCGACCGCACCGAGGAGCAGGAACGCCCCCGGGCGGTGAGCATCATCTGGTGCATGCTCACCATCGGCATCGTGATCGGTGCCATTGCCATTTCGCTGAGCCTCAGGGGCCTTGATGGCATCACCGATCGGGCCACCCTCGAAGCGGTTCTGGGTCCATTCATGGTGCGCTCGGCCGGGGTGGTGTTCCTGCTCACGCTCGTAGCCACCTGGGGGATCGAGCCCGCAAGCGCCGGTGAAACGCTGAGCCTTGCCGTCGACCGCGACGACGCCATCACCCCAGCGCGCGCCTGGCGCCTGATCCGATCAAGCGCGCAGGTGGCGATCTTTTTCACCTTCTTGATCCTGTTCACCCTGGCCCTGTTTCTTCAAGACCCGATCCTGGAAAGCTATGGCGCCGATGTGTTCGGGATGCCCATCGCTGCCACCGCATCGCTCAATGCGCTCTGGGGGGCGGGGACGTTGGTGGGCTTGCTGCTGGCCGGTTTGTGGATCGTGCCTGTTCTGGGCAAGTTCGGGGCGGCCCGCCTTGGCTGCCGGCTGATCCTGATCTCCCTCCTGCTATTGCTGCTGGCCGGTTTCACCGCCCGGGTTGCTGTTCTGCAAGGGCTGATGATTCTGTTCGGTCTGGCTTCCGGCATCGGAACCAACAGCGCGCTCTGCTTGATGCTTGATCTCACCTTGCCCGAGGCGGCCGGCACCTTCGTTGGGGTGTGGGGTCTGGCGCAGGCGTTTTCCAGGGCCATCGCCAAGTTGCTCGGCGGTGGTCTGCTCGACCTTGGGCGGGCTCTTTTCCCCGCTCAGGGACCGTTCCCCCCCTTCGCTCTGGTGCTTGGCATCGAGGCGTTGGTGGCACTGGCCGCCCTGCTGATGCTCAGCCGCGTCAATCTGCACCGGTTCCGTGAGGATACCGGCCGCAGCCT
Organism: Synechococcus sp. ATX 2A4; assembly: GCF_024346375.1. Classification (GTDB taxonomy): domain Bacteria; phylum Cyanobacteriota; class Cyanobacteriia; order PCC-6307; family Cyanobiaceae; genus MW101C3. The sequence continues at coordinate 43,599 of NZ_JAGQCV010000016.1, forward strand.
TACCCAGGTGCTTGCCATGGAGCTCGGATGACCGTTGCCCACGCGTTGCCGGCGGAAGCCCTGCGGCTCACGTCCCTGCTCGATGCAGTGGCCGAAAGGCAGCGACACGATTTTGGCCATATGGCTTCAGAAGCCAAGGCCGATGGCAGCTTGATCACCGCCTGTGATCGCTGGAGTGACGAGACGCTGGTGCAGGGTCTCGCTGAGCTCTATCCCGGCGAGGGAGTGCTGAGCGAGGAGGGGCGGCATCTCGTCCCAGCCACTGAGGCGTTCTGGGTGGTGGATCCCCTTGATGGCACCACCAACTACGCGGCGGGCATCCCCTACTGGGCCATATCGATGGCCCGCTTCGAGGCGGGCGTCCCCGTGTTGGCCCTGCTTGATGTGCCTCCCCTGCGGCAACGCATCGTGGCGGTGCGAGGTCAGGGGGCCTGGCGCAATGGCAAACGCCTCTTGCCCCCGTCCGCCCAGCAGCTGCAGACAGGCTGCGCGTCCCTATGTAGCCGGTCGATCGGTGTGCTGCAGAAGCTTCCCGACCGCAGATTCCCCGGCAAGATCCGCCTGCTGGGTGTCGCCAGCTTGAACCTCGTCAGCGTGGCGATGGGCCAGACCGTCTCAGCCCTGGAGGCCACGCCGAAGATCTGGGACCTGGCAGCCGCCTGGCTGGTGCTCACGGAGCTGGGCTGTTCCCTGCAGTGGCTGCAGCGCAGCCCCGAGCTGCTCCTCAGCGGCGAAAGCCTTGCCAGCACAGACTTTCCCGTGCTTGCTGCCAGCAATCCAGAGCAATTGGCGCGCTTTGCCCCGTGGGCAGAAGCCTTGATTGGGAGCTAAGGGTGGGTGAGTGTGCTAGTTTTTTGGACTGCGCGGGAGCCGAGAGGCACCTGCCGCAGTGCTTACAGAGGAGAAGGCGGAAGCCGACGATGCTGTAAGTTTTCAAAGCGGCTGAGGAAGCCGCGAGAGCCGAGCCCTGAAGAGGGCAAGGCGCACCTGGACAACTAAAAAAGTTTAGGAACTGACGCTTTTGCTGCGTCATGCCT
>NZ_JAGQCV010000017.1 GCF_024346375.1 Synechococcus sp. ATX 2A4
GCTTTTTGGCTGTGGACTGCTCGTAGTCCCCGAATCCAAGCTGCTTTCCACCCATGAACCCAATCCTTACCTGCGATCACAAGGCCATTGTCCCGTGAATAGGCTGACTTTTCCAGAGTCTCCCTAGGAGTTTGCCAGACGCGGACGGGGAATGAGCTGATCATGCGGATGAGCCGTTTAAGAAAACCTTCAAAAGTCCTCGATTATTAGTATTGGTTTTGTATTCACCTTTAGTTTAAGGCAGGCGGCGCAAGCACCTTGTAGCCCCAGCTACATTTATCGGCGCGTCAGAATCGCTTTGCCTCGGGGCCACCGATCTGGTTGTTTCGCTCTTGGCAGCCCTTGCAGCGTTGGGTTGTGGCCTGATGGCGGGTCGTCAGCCTGCAGAGGTCGGAGGGTCGATTTGCCTGCATCATCTGCTATATCTACAATTATTGTTGTCAGCTGGCAACGGGGATATACTGGGCCACCACGCGTGAAAATGCTTCGCACGCGTAATCGCTGTTGAATCATGATGCATAGCTTCCTTTATATGAAAAAGCATGCCCTGGCTGCGATGGGGCACATTTCTTGCCGGGGTGGTAACTATGCTGTGGCAATAGTGGTGCTTGAGTCGGACATCTACTTGAAAAGATGGATTGCAATGCCTCCAAGGCCAAGGAGTTCTTGACTCAGCCCTTGTTGCTGCACAGCCAACTCACTCTCCGGGCAGAGCGGCAGAATGAGCCAACAGGCCGGCATATACGCCCTGGCTCATCAGCTTTCCCAGGGTTGGCTGAGCTTGAAGCAACTAGATGCTTCGATTGTTTTAGGTGCCTAAGACCACACTTTTAAGACCCACATGTTTGCGCTAGTTTCCCAATCCACCTCCGGCGTGTTCGCCTCACTGTTGATCCTGAACGGGATGATTCCTTGGCTTTGGCTCAACATTCTTGGTATCCCTAGGGACAGGAAATTGCAAAGTCCTATTACTTGCAGATGTCTTTTCATTGGCAATTGCAATCCTGAAGTCTGATCTCCGTGGTTAAAATCCTACCCAGCACTTGCCAACGCGTAGAAATCCGAATCACAGATCTCCAATGCGTTTCGGCTCTCATCCTTGAGGAAGGCCTTTCCTGGCCTGTTCCCCGCCCTCGCCCCCGAGCCACCAGCGACCAGCGCCGCTAGACGCTTGCAAAACGCTGTTTGATGCCCTTTCCGCACATTTCGATGCCTGGACCGGGAGGCCCTGCAAGAGCCCCCGCGGTACCCCTCTCACCCATGGGGGCAGGGGGACTTGAACCCCCACAGCCTTGCGGCCTGCGGATTTTAAGTCCGCTGCGTCTACCGATTCCGCCATGCCCCCGCGCACTGATCCTAGATTTGGCGCACCCCGCTCCCAGTTCCGTGCCGTTGCCCGGGTTTCTCAGCACGCTGCCGCTCGACACCCTGCTGGTGCTCGGTGCCTACCTGCTGCTTGGCGGCGCCTATCTGGTGGTGGTGCCGCTGGTGCTGTTCTTCTGGATGAACAAGCGCTGGATGGTGATGGGCAAGATCGAGCGCACGGCCGTCTACGGCCTGGTGTTCCTGTTCTTCCCGGGCATGATCGTGTTTTCGCCCTTCCTCAACTTCAGGCTTGCCGGCCAGGGCGAATGACGCGCGGCCAGGCACTGCTGCTGGGGCTTGGCGTGTTCGGCCTTGGTGGCCTCGGCTACTGGGGCTTCAAGGCGGCCGGCTTCGAGGGGTTTTCGGCCGGCATCGCCGCTGAGGCGGTCCTGATCCTGATCGTGCTCGGCTGGACGGGCAGCTACCTGCTGCGCGTTGTGACCGGCAAGATGACCTTCATGGAGCAGCGCCGCCAATACCGCGCCGGCTACGACGCCATCACTGCCGAGCAGCTTCAGAAGGAGTTCGACGCGCTCAGCCCGGCCGAGCAGGAGCGCCTGCTGCGTGAGATCGGCCAGCTCAAGGACGACGCCAGTCTTTGAGCCACGGCGGCTGAGGCGTCGAGTCCAGGAGACACCGCGGCTGAGGCCTGGGGTCAAGGGTTTGGTGGGCTGTCCTGCCAGCGACCCCATAGGCTCACGGCCAGAGCGTGCAGGATCCGGCTCCGAATGAGCGCCACCCCGTCCAGCAATGTCGCCGCCGGCGGCACCACGGCCATCCAGGCACGGTTCAGCAAGCTGCAGGCACAGGGCCGTTGCGCCTTGATGCCGTTCCTGATGGCCGGTGATCCGGATCTGGCCACCACCGCCGCCACCTTGCTCGCCCTGCAGGAGGCCGGCGCCGACCTGATCGAGCTGGGCATCCCCTACAGCGATCCGCTGGCCGATGGCCCAGTGATCCAGGCGGCCGCCAGCCGCGCCCTGGCCGCCGGCACCACGCCGGGCAAGGTGCTCGCCATGCTCACCGGCCTGCGCGGCCAGCTCACCACTCCTCTGGTGCTGTTCACCTACAGCAACCCGCTGCTCAACCGCGGCATGGACACTTTCTGCCGTGAGGCCGCCGCTGCCGGCGCCGCCGGCCTGGTGGTGCCCGATCTGCCGCTGGAGGAAGCGGAGAGGCTCTCGCCGATCGCTGCAGCCGTGGGCCTGGATCTGGTGCTGCTGGTGGCACCCACCACCCCATCTGAGCGGATGGCCCGCATCGCGGCCGCCAGCCGCGGCTTCACTTATCTGGTCAGCGTCACCGGCGTCACCGGCGTGCGGGTCGCAATGGAATCGCGGGTGGGCGGCCTGGTGCAACAGCTCAAGGCGATGGGCCCCACACCCGTGGCCGTGGGCTTCGGCATCTCCGGGCCGGAGCAGGCCCGCCAGGTGCGCGATTGGGGCGCCGACGGCGCGATCGTGGGCAGCGCGCTGGTGAAGGTGATGGCGGCGGCGGCCTCCTCCGAGGCGCCAGTAACGGCAGCGGTGGCGGCAGCGGCGGGCACCTACCTGGCTGGCCTGCGCCAGGCCCTCGACAGTTGAGCGCTATGCCCTTGTCCTCCCAGCCGCTCGATCTGCCCTTTTCTGAAGCCTGTGAGCGCAACAAGCAACCGCTGCTGGAGGCGCTGCGCGCGTGGCTGCCCCAGCCCCATGCCCGGCCGGCACAGGTGCTGGAGGTGGGCTCGGGCACCGGCCAGCACGGCCTGTATTTCAGCCAGCATCTGCCCGTGCGCTGGCAACTCAGCGACCGGTCCGAGCACCTGCCGGGGCTGCGGCGTCGCCAGGCGCACGCCAGCGCCACCAACGCTGCTGCCGCCGGCCAGCTGCTGCCGCCGCTGCAGCTGGATGTGACCCAACCCGACTGGCCAGCCGGTCCGTTTGATGCGGTGTTCAGCGCCAACACCGCCCACATCATGCCGGCGACAGCGGTGCCCTCCCTGTTCGCCGGCAGTGCCCGGGTGCTGGCTCCAGGTGGGCTGTTTCTGCTTTACGGCCCCTTCCACGACGGGGGTGTGCACACCAGCGCCAGCAATGCCGCCTTTGATGCCCACCTGCGCGCCATCGATCCCGCCATGGGGGTGCGCGACAGCCTGGAGCTGATCGCCATCGCCCGTGCGCAGGGGCTGGTGCCGGAAGCGGATCTTCCGCTGCCGGCCAATAACCGCCTGCTGGTGTTCCGCCGTTCTCCCGCCGGCGGCTGAGGCGCTGGCGTCCGGCTCAGGCCGTACCGGCGCAGGGCTCAGGCTGGTCCGTCGAGCACGAAGCGGTAGCGCACATCGCCGCTGCGCAGCCGGGCGATGGCGGTGTTGATCGCGTGCATCGGCAGGCTTTCCACCTGGGGTTGGATGCCGTGCCGCGCGCAGAACTCCATCATCTTCAGCAGGCTGGCGGGTGAGGAGGTGGGGCTGCCGGTGAACTGGCGCCGCCCGGCGATGAACGGGAACACACTCAGTGGGATGGGCTCCAGCGTCACACCGAGCTGGTGCAGCCGGCCCTTCGGCGCCAGGGCGTTCACCACCGCGTCCCACTCCAGCGCATGGTTGGTGGTGTTGATGATCAGGTCGTAGCGGTTCGGCGTGGCGGCCAGATCGCCCAGCAGCTGGATCTCATGGGCACCGAAGCCGCGCGCCTCCTCCGCCTTGGCGGGGCTGGTGGTGATGGCGGTCACCTGGCAGCCCCAGGCGCGGGCGAACTGCAGCGCCATGTGGCCCAACCCGCCGATGCCGATCACGCCCACGTGGGCGGTGGGGGAGACGGCCTCGTCGATCAGGGGCGCGAACACGGTGATGCCGCCGCAGAACAACGGTCCAGCCAGGGCTGGGTCGAGGCTGTCAGGGATGGGGATCAGCCAGTCCTGCTGGGCCTTCACATGGCTGGCGAAGCCGCCGCTGCGGCCCACCACACTCGCCTCCAAATCGGCGCAGAGGTTCTGATCACCGCCGAGGCACAGGGCGCAGTGGCTGCAGCTTCCAGCGATCCAGCCCAGGCCGGGCAGCTGGCCGATCAGCGCTTCCGGCACCCCGTCGCCGACCGCCACCACCCGGCCCACCGCCTCGTGGCCGGCCACCAGCGGATAGCTGCTGATCCCCCAGTGGTTGTCGAGCATCGACAGATCGCTGTGGCAGAGGCCGCAGTGCAGCACCTCCAGCAGCGCTTCGCCGGGGCCGGGGGGAAGCAACTCGGTGCTGCTGCGCTGCAGCGGAGCGCCGGCAGCTTCTGCCTGCCAGGTGGTGATCTGCATGGAGCGTGGCGTGCCGTTGCAGACCCCAGCATGGCAATCGCGGCCGGCGGTGGCCGCCAGCAGTGCTGGCTTGGAAGGGCCGCTGTCTGGCTCCCCATTGCTGGCAAATGTTGCCCCTGCCTAACCTGAAGCCATGCCTGCGATCACCCAGGGTTGCCATCCACCGGGCTCAGCGGCACCGCTGCCGGGCGGGGTGCGCCAGGTGGCCTTGATCGGCATGCCCAACACCGGCAAATCCACCCTCTACAACAAGCTCACCGGCGGCCGCGCCCATGTGGCCAACTGGCCGGGCCTCACCGTGGATCTGCTGCGCGGTGAATTGCCCGCCGATGCCTTCGGCAACGACTACCAACTGGTGGATCTGCCCGGCATTCACGACCTCAAGGGCAGCAGCGAAGACGAGGCGATCGTGCGCCGTTATCTGGCCACAGCTCCGCCGGATCTGATCGTGCTGGTGATCAACAGCAGCCGCGCCGCCACCCAGTTGCACCTCGCCCTGGAGCTGCGCGCCGCCGGTCTGCCATTCATCGTGGCGCTCAACATGAGCGACGAAGCCGCCCGCTTCGGCGTGGAGGTAAACGGGGTCCGCCTCAGTGAAGACCTGCAGGTGCCGGTGGTGCCGATCAGCGCCAGGAATGGTCGGGGGGTGCCGGAGCTCCTGTATCAGATTCACCGCTTGGAGACGATTGCCTTTCCGGCCCCTGCTGCCCTCGAGCCCGACGAACTCGACCAGCGCCTGCACGCGCTGTCGGCGGCCTGCGTGCAGGCACCGCACGGCCTGATCGACCGGCTCAGCCACCGGATCGACCGCTTTCTGCTGCATCCGGCGGTGGGAATACTTGCGTTCCTGGTCGTGATGCTGGCCATGTTCCAGGCGATCTACGCGATCGGCACACCGCTGCAGGAGCTGGTCGGCAGGGCCGCCGATGCACTGGAAACCCGGCTGCTGCTGCCGCTGCTGCAGGGCCTGCGCCTTTCGCCTTTCCTCCTGCAGCTGGCCACCGATGGGCTGTGGCTCGGGCTCACCACGGTGGTGAGCTTCATGCCGATCATCTTTCTCTTCTATCTGATGGTCTCCCTGATCGAAGACTCGGGCTATCTGGCCCGTTCCGCCTTCCTGATGGACGGCTTCATGCACTGGCTCGGCATGGATGGCCGCAGCTTCGTGCTGCAGATTATGGGCTTCGGCTGCAACGTGCCGGCGATCATGGGCACCCGGGTGATCCGCGACCGTCCCCGGCGGCTGCTGTCGATGCTGGTGATCCCGTTCTCGCTCTGTCAGGCGCGGCTGGCGGTGTTTGTGTTCATGGCCGGCGCCTTTTTTGTGCGCCCCTGGTGGGCGGCGGGGCTGGTGGTGTTCGGCTTCTACGTGATGAGCTTCGTGGCGGCGGTGCTCACGGCACTGCTGTTCAAGCACGTGTACCGGGGCCGCGAAGGCTTCGTGCTCGAGTTGCCCCCTTACCGCACCCCCAGCCTCAACACCATGCTGCAGCGCGCCTGGCAGCAGATGGTGAATTTCTTCTTCACCACCCGCCAGTTCATCGTGATCGGCGTGATCGCCGTGTGGCTGCTCAACAACCTGCCGCCGGGCGTGGATCCGCTCTCCGGCCTGTCGCTATCGGGAATGATCGGCCGCACTTTTCAGCCGTTGCTCGGGCCGATCGGCATGAACCCAGCCCTCACGGTGTCGCTGATCTTCGGCTTCGTGGCCAAGGAAATCCTGCTGGGGGCGATGGCGGTGATCTATGCCACCAGCCAGGCGGGCCTGGGCGCAGCGCTGGTGCAGGCGATCACGCCGCTGCAGGCCGTGAGCTTCATGATGTTCACCCTCCTCTACACCCCCTGCCTGTCCACGGTGGCGGTGCAGTGGCAGGAATCCCGCAGCCGTGTCTTCGTGCTGGTGTCCCTGGCCTGGTCGTTCACGCTGGCCTGGGTGATGGCCCTGCTCACTTATCAGGGCGGACTGCTGCTCGGCTTGGGCTGAGCTGAGCGGCTCCCGGAGCCTGGAGCTGGGGGAAGCGCATCACGCTGCCAGGGGCCGGATCGCCATCTCGGCGGCATCGCTGCGCCGCAGCATGAATTCCAGCTGCCCGCAACGCACATGCAGCAGGCCGCCGGGAAAGCCACGGCGCAGCACCAGCACTTCGGAGCCCGGCCGCAATCCCATCGCCCGCAGGCGGTCGTGGAGGGAGGGGAGCTGGGGCAGCGTGACCAGCACCACAACCTGGCCGATCGGCGCGGTTGCCAGCGTCATGGTGGTGGACTGGAAGCGTTGTTCACCGTAGGTGGTGTGATGGCAACACAGCAGCCTGCCAACCGGCCGCCGCGGCGTGGTGACCGCCCCACCAAGATCTGCCCGGTGTGCGGCAGGCCGTTCCAATGGCGCCGCCGCTGGAGCGCCGTGTGGGAGGAGGTGCGTTATTGCTCCGAGCGTTGCCGGCGGCGGCGGGGCGGCACAGTGGACCCTGCAACCCGCTGACCACGGCGATGGCGAAATTCGTGCTCTGGGGCACCTACTGCGAGGACGCCCTCACGCGGCGCACCCCCTTCCGGCAGGAACACCTCGACGGCCTTCACCGCCAGCACAAGGAGGGTGTGCTGCTCACAATCGGACCCACCGAAGGCAGCACCCATGTGTTCGCGTTGTATGAAGCTGACGCACTGGCACAGGTGAAGGCCCTGGTGGAGGGAGATGTGTATTTCCGCGAGGGAATCTGGAGTGAGGTCCAGGTGTACCCCTGGATCCAGGCGATTTGACAGCGCCGTAACAATCAAAGGTTGGGTGAGGGCGTTTGCCGCCTGAATGGGCGGCGGCATTCGCCGCCTGACACAGGGAGGGCTCAGCCCACGGGCGGGGCTGGTTTCCACTCGTTCAGGGCCTGCTCCCACACCCAGGCGGCCACCAGCTGGTCGCCGCCATCGCCGAGCACCTTCGCGTATCCGCTCATCTGGCCCTGGCCGGCGGCAGCGATCTTGGCGATGGCCGCAGGGCCATCGATGCCTTGGCGTTGCAGGGCGGCCAGCTTGAGGGTTTTGCCGCGCCGCAGGATGTTGCCGCCATTGAGGTGACAACCCACGCAGTGGTTCTCAAACAGCTGGGCACCGCTCACCTGCAGGGAGGGGATGGATTCACCCCAGGCGGGCTTGGGCCACCAGGCCAGCAGGACCAGGGCGAAAGCCACCAGGCAGGCCACCAGCCGGGGCCGCTGCTGCGCGGCTGGGCCGTAAAAAGTGTGGTGGACACTGGGAAGTGGCATGCGTGGCGGCAACAGCAACGGATGGATCAGTCGTCGGCCTCGCCATCTTCGCTACCGGCAGGAACCAGGCGAATCTGCTTGCGGCCCAGCTTGATTTCGAATTCGTCGCCGGGATGGAGATCCAGCATGGCGGTGTAGGCCTTGCCGATCAGCAGGTTGCCGTTGCCTTGAACGGTGGCGATGTAGCTCAGCTTGCGGCCACCTTTGCCCATTTTGCTGGTGGCACCGAGATCCACACCCTTGGCTTCAAGCAGCGCTTCATAGAAGGCCGTGAAATTGAGGCGGTCGGAGCCGTCCTTTTTGGTGGAAACGTAGCCACAAGAGCGGACAATTTCGGATTTCCCGACATCGCCCAGTTCCTTGACCTTGGACAGCAAATCTGCTCCTTTAAGCATGAGATCTTCTTGGTTGAACGTGCCTAACACTGTACAACTTACACGATCGATCGATGGTGTGTGATTCTCACAGCCGCGCGGCGGATCGCCTTGAGGGTCCGAACCTGCGCAATGTTCTGCGCACAGACGGCCCACGAAGAGGTTCCCGTGAGTGCGCCAAGCAAGGGGCAAGAGTGCGGGCGCTGCGCGGTGAGCGGCCCCGCATTGTTGGCCCTGACAGGCCTCTGCCGCACGGCAATCTACCGCTGATGGCGGCGCCAACATGGCAGCCTCGCCCTCTTCTCCCACCAAACACTGCGCACGAGTGAATAACTGGGAAGATACCGAAACCCCTGGCACAGACGAATGTACACTTCGTTCCCCCTTCCCTCACCTGCCAGTGGTTTTACCGAGGCAGAGACGTGCGGACCCGTGCTGATCCGTCGTCTCACGGATGAGGATCACGGTGCCGCAGCCGATGTGTATCGCGATGCCGTGCACTCCCAGGCTCCTGCTCTTTACAGCCCCCAGCAGGTGGCGGCTTGGGCCGGGCTGCCGCTCAGCCGCCCGGAGTTTCGGTTCACCCTGGCTCAGGGTTTCGGTCTGGTGAGCGAAGGGGAACCTTCCGGCAGCACAGCACGGCCGCCGATTGAAGCCTTCGCTGTGCTGGAGCCGCTCGATCGTGTGGCGTTGCTGTATTGCCGTGGCCGCTCCTGCCGCCAGGGCCGAGCCAGTGCCCTGTTGCAAGGCCTGGAAGCCCTGGCGCTCACCGCTGGGGTGGAGGCGCTGCGCACGGAGGCCAGCTTCATCTCCCGCCCCCTGTTCGAGCGGCAGGGCTGGCAGGTCATGGCAATCGAGGAGCTGGCGTTGGCGGGGGTGTCCTTCCGGCGCTTTCTGATGCAGAAACCCCTCACGGCGCCGCCGCCGGGATGATGGGGCGGGATCAGGGAATCCGCCATGGCCGAGAGTGATCTGCTGCAGTTTCGCGCCAAGGTGCGACAGCTGGTGGCCTTTCTCGTTCTCAGCGACGGCGACCCAGCTCTGGAGCAGGCCCTCAAGGCCTGCAACCACCACCACGACGTGGTGGCACTGGCGCGCCAGCACGGTTTTGAGATCGGTCGCCGCTGGGGCGAAAGTGCGCCGACAGCCGCAGAGCCAAACGGCAATCTGCTGGCAGCTGCAGCGGGTGCCGGCAACCTGCTGGGGAGCACCTGCCCGCCGGAGGGTGAGGAATGCCTCGATCTGCTGCTCGAAACCCCCGAGCTCCGGCTGGAGCGGATCCATTCCTGCGCCTGGTGCACCCCGCCCGGACAATGGCAAAGTCAGGATATGGAGGAATGGGTCCTGGTGCTGCGTGGCGGTGCCCGCCTCTCTTTCGCCGATGAACCCACCAGCCGCGAGCTGGTGACCGGCGACATGCTTCGCATCGCCCCCGGGCGCGCGCACCGCGTGGAGGCTACGGATCCTGCTCCGGGAACGCTCTGGCTTGCGCTGCATTGGCGTTCGGGTTTGTAACTTCGGCGCGACGCACAAGCCAATACCCCCCGGAGAGCGACAGCACGGCGATGCCGAGGCCCACCAGCAGCATGGGTTTGTCTTCCGAGCCCGGGGGCAGCACGATCACCTTCCGCGCCACCGCCGTGAGCGCCGTGATCAGCACCAGCTCGATCTGCACCACGTGATGGCGCAGATAGGCGGTGACGTTCTGCAGCACCTCCAGGGCGATCAACAGGGTGAGGAGATCACCGAGCAGGCGGATCAGGTCGTCTCCCAGCCAGCCGGTGTTTGGATTGATGAACTGCTGGGCCACCGCGCCGACGAACTGGACGGTGGCCGCCAGCAGCACGATGCAAAGAATCAGTGAGAGCACCTTGGCTAGCTGGCGCTCGAAGCGATCAATCAGGGTGAGGAAGGCCTCGTCGCCCACCTTTCCGCGTCTCCAGGGCATCAGTTAGAGAACGGGCTGACCTGGGGCTTGGCGCGGGTGTCGCCGGGAGGGTTCTCGATCTTGGTGTCACAGGTGACCGAGCCATCGGGCGCCGTGACGCAATTGGTGGGAACAATCCGGGTGGCGGGGCCCACGTTGCTGCCTGGGCCGAGCAGGTAACCCTCGCGCTGGGCGGAGGCAGGGCCTGCACCAAGGCTGGCGGAGCTCAGCGCTGCGCTGCTGGCGATCAGCAGCAGGGTGCGGAAGTGGCCATGGCTGGCAGTTGGCGGGCTGAGGGACAACATCAAGGGCAGGCGATTGCTCCCACTTTGCCTGCGGGGATCAGTTATGGGCGTCTTGCAGGATTTCCTGCAGCAACAGATCCAGCTGCCCATCGAGTTGCTCGTCCGGGCGCCCATCAACCTGCTCGCTCAGCCACTGCTCTTCGATGGCGCAGAGCTGGGCGGCGAGCTGGGCCAGTCCCTCCTCGTGCTCAAGCCGTTGCAGCTCTTCCAGCAGCACCGGCATGCGAATGGAGCCCGCACGCAAGGCCCTGCGCAGATCCGACTGGGTGCGGCCGTGGTGGCGGAGCCATTCCTTAAGGAAGGTCTGCAGATCCTCCAGTTGTGGGGAGGTGAAGGTGGCCATCAACGGGTGGGCGGGAACCAGCGATCCAGTTTGCGCCGTGCCCGCAACTTGATGTCGGGGGTGAGGTGGCTGCCGGTGAGCCCCAACAGGGCCGTGAGCGCCACCAGATCATCACTGAAACCGGCCACCGGCACGAAATCGGGGATCAGATCGAGGGGCAGCAGCAGATAGGTGAGCGCCGCCAGCATGGTGAGCCGCACCTGGGGCGGGGTTTTCCCATCGAGCAACAATTCCAGGCATTCCAGAGCTGGCAAGGCGATCGCCCGGCCGGCGCGGCGCAACAGGCGCTGCAGCGCCCCCTCATCCACCACGCTGCTTTCGAGCACCTGGGCCTCGACGGTGCGGTCGGCATCGCCGGAGCCATCGGAATTGAAGCCGGAGGAATCAAAACCAGCGGCGCCTGGGGCGGCCTCTCCTGACGTCATCGCTCACTCCAAGCCATTGCTACCGACCATCATCGCGGCTGTTTCTGCCGATCTCCAGGGCGGACTTCTGGCTGGAGAGGGCGGTGATCACGGCCTAGGCCACCCCGACCAGGCCTGCTTGGGTGCCGGCTTTGCGCATCTTGCGAAGGGCGCGTTGCACCACCTGGCGGCAATATTCGCGGCTGCAGCCCAGTTGGCGCGCCACTTCGGCGAGGGTGCGCCATTCGTGTTCCGCGTCCAGGCCGAACCGCAGGATCACCACCGTGCGCTCCCGTTCGGTCAGCTGGGCCACCTCAAGCAGGCTCCAGGCGGTTGCCGCCCGCTCCTCCTGTTCCGCCCGCTCCATCGGCGGCACTTCGTTGCTCGGCAGCACATCCACCAGCTCGGAGGGATCCGCCTTCGATTTCACGATGCCCTGCAGGCTGACGGTGACGCTGCGCAGCTCGCAACCCAGCAGGTCTTCCACATCGACCATAGGGATATTCATGCAGGCGGCCAGCTCCCGTGGCGTGGGGCTGAGGCCATTGAGCTGTAACAGCTGGGCCTTGGCGGCCCGCAGACGCGTGAGTTTCTCGTTCACATTCACCGGAATGCGGATCATGCGGCTCTGGGTGGAAAGCGCCCGGTTGAGGCCTTGGCGGATCCACCAGTAGGCGTAGGTGCTGAAGCGGTGGCCGCGGGTGGGGTCGTACTTCTCCACGGCCCGTGCCAGGCCGATCGTGCCCTCCTGAATCAGATCCAGGAGCTCAAGGCCCTTGCCCTGGTAGCGCTTGGCCAGATTCACCACCAGGCGCAGGTTGGCGATGATCATCTGTTCCTTGGCGCGCATCCCATAACGAACCGTGCGTGTTTCGATCAGCGTGAGATGGACAGGTTCTCCGATGCGTTGGCTTGCGCCGCAACGCTCTTCGATCGCCACCATCGCCTGCACCTTTCGACCCAACATGAGTTCTTGTGCCGGGCTGAGCAGCTGATGTCTGCCGATCTCGCCAAGGAAGGCACTGAGTGAGCTAGCCATGTCTTCCTGTTAACTGCTTCGACCCTACGTTGCTTTTCAATTGAAAAGAGGAGCTACAGAAAGACTTCCAATTCCTCAGCGTTCAAGGCCAACATTGCAGCTCTCCCATGCTGCTATCGCCACAACAAGACGCTTCTAAATGATGTCGAACTGCAGCGCAATGCAGCAGATCTGCGGCACCATGAGTTGAAGGCGCCTCCGCTTGCCCTGTCCTTGCGGGCGATCAGCCGCGTCAGGCCGCTACCGTCCCCCCAGCCTTGATGCCGCCCACCGTGTTTGCCCTCGCTCCGCACCTCACGACGCATGTCACGCCGCTGTTCAGCCCCGTGGGCGCCTTCGTGTTTCCCACCGGCGTGCTGCCCAGTGCCGGGGTGGCCTACCTGCACTACATCAGTGTGATGCTGTGCTTTGGAGCCCTGGTGCTGGAGCGCCGCTTGATCCGTCCCAGCCCCAGCAAGGAGGTGGCAACCACCCTGGTGATCACCGACATCGTGTATGGCATCGCGGCGCTCACCCTGTTGCTCAGCGGCATCCTTCGGGTGCTGCACTACGGCCAGGGCGCTGAGTTCTACACCGAAAACCCCGTGTTCTGGTGGAAGGTGGGGCTCTACCTCGCTGTGGGCGGCCTTTCGCTCTACCCCACCATCACCTACATCCTCTGGGCCCTGCCCCTGCGCAAGGGAGAGCTGCCCGAGGTGAGCGAAGCGCTGGCCAGCCGCCTGCGCTGGATCCTCAACATCGAGCTGGTGGGGTTTGCTCTGATTCCACTGCTGGCCACCTTGATGGCCCGCGGCGTGGGCCTGGCGGCCTGAGCTGAGCACCACCTGTGAAGCCCCGGACTCCTCAGCTCCGACGCGTGGTGCTTCGGGCCGTTGCCGCCTGGCTGCTCTGCTCAGGGGCACCTGCCGATCGCGTTGCCGCCGCTCCCACCAGCGACTGCCCGCCCACGCAAGCCACGCGGCCATGGCAGCCCAGTGCATCCACACCCGCCCAGCGATCGGATCATCCCGCGGGCTACAGCCACCTGCTGACGCCCTCACCCGCCGGCTGGGCGCGGCTGCAGAGCTGGTGTGTGTGGGTGGAGCCCACCATGGCTGCTGCCACCGCTGATCCAGTGGAAGCACGTTGGCAGCAGGCGGTGCTGGCGGCGCTGGCCAGCTGGGGGGAGGAGCTGGTGATCGTGCCGGTGACGGACCCGGCCCGGGCGCAGGTGCTGGTGCGGCGTCAGCGGCCGCCGCTGCGGGAGCTGGGCGGCCGCCTGCGTGCCAGCCACGGCCGCGCCTCGCTGCAGGTACTGGAGGTGCAACGGGCCGGCAGCTGGCGGCTTGAGCCACGGGTGGAGGTGCTGATCAGCCCCGGGCAGCGCCAGCTGGCCATTCAGGCCACCGCCTTGCACGAGCTGGGCCATGCCTTCGGCCTCTGGGGCCACAGCGACGATCCCGCCGACGCCCTGGCGGCCGTGCCCGGCAGCCAACCGGTGATCGCGCTCACGGCCCGTGACCGGGCCACCCTGCGCTGGTTGCAGGCCCAGCCCAGCCGTTTCGGCCAGCCGCTGCCGGCACCCGCCGCCGCTCAGCTGTGACGCCGCGGCGCCCCCCGGCGTTCGGCCAGCACCTCCAGCACCCGGCGCCAGTCCACCCCGTGATGGGCCAACGCCACCTGGATGTGAAAGATCAGGTCGGCGGCCTCGCCGGCGATGCCAGCGGCATCGTCGTCCTTGCAGGCCATCACAAATTCAGCGCTTTCCTCGCCGATCTTCTTGAGGATGCGGTTATCGCCTCCATCCAGCAACTTGTTGGTGTAGCTGCCGGCTTCCGGTTGCTCGCGCCGCGCCACGATCACCCGCGCCAGCTCGGTGCAGGCATCGGCCGGCGGCGGCAGCGCCGTGCCCTGAGCGGTGGCAGGGGCTTGGAGCTCACCGTCGGCGAAGAAGCAGCTGCGCGCCCCGGTGTGGCACGACACCCCGCCTTTCTGCTCGATGGTGAGCAGCAGCACGTCGGCGTCGCAGTCGTAGCGGAGGCCGCGCAATTTCTGGAAATGGCCGCTGGTGGCGCCTTTGTGCCACAGCTCCTGGCGGGAACGGCTCCAGTAGTGCACCTCGCCGCTGGCCAGGCTGCGCGCGATCGATTCCTGGTTCATCCAGGCCACCATCAGCACCGCCCCATCGAGCCAGTCCTGGGCCACGGCCGGAATCAATCCAGCAGCATCAAAACGCAACTGCTCGATCCAGCCCGGCTCCACCAGCGGCGCCTCTGTCTGCGCAGCGGCAGCAGGCCGGCCGGTGGGCGCAGCGTCAGCAGGCCCGCCGGTCGGCACAGCGGCGGCATCGCGTTCCTCCATGGTGGTGTCCGCGCTAGACCTCGCGGCGGGGCGAATGGATCCCCCAAGACTGACACCCCCCCAGCGGCGGCACTCCCCTCCCCCTTGCCATGACCGCGGCCCACACCTGCTCCAAACGGTTCAGCGGCTACCCCTGCTGCCATCGCCAGTGGCGCCACCCCGGCCACTGCCGTTTCGTGCACGGCTACAGCCGCAGCTTCACGGTGTCGTTCCGGGCCACCCAGCTCGATGCCAACGGCTTCGTGGTGGATTTCTCCAGTCTGCAACCGCTTGAGGCCAGGCTGGCCGCTCAGTTTGATCACACCTTTCTGGTAAACGCCGACGACCCTTTGTTATCCCAATGGCAGGCGCTGCACAGCCAGGGTGCCCTCGACCTGCGCGTGATGGACAACGTGGGCATGGAAAGCAGCGCGGCCCTGGTGTGGGACTGGGCGAACGAGCTGCTGCTGGCGCGGGACGGCGGCCGCGCCTGTTGCTGGAAGGTGGAAGCGCGCGAAAACGAGAAGAATGCCGCCTGCTACGAGGCGGTGCCCACCTGGTTCCAGCCACTCCTGTGAGCCCTGAACGTCTGGCCACGGCCTGGGCCCTGTTTCAGGCCCTGCTGATCGAGGCGATGCCGTTTCTGTTGATCGGCGTGACCATCTCCACCCTGGCCCGCTGGCTCAGCCCCGGAGGGAAGTGGGTGCGGCGCCTGCCCTCCCATCCGGTGCTGGGGCCGCTCACCGGTGCGGCGCTCGGCTTCGCGCTGCCCGCCTGTGAATGCGGCAATGTGCCGGTGGCGCGTCAGCTGCTCGCCACCGGGGCGCCACTGGCCACCGCCCTCGGCTTCCTGTTCGCAGCGCCGGTGCTCAACCCGATCGTGGTGGCCAGCACCTGGGCTGCCTTCCCCAACCAGCCCTGGCTGCTCGTGGCGAGGCCGGTGGGGGCAGTGTTGATCGCACTCGTGCTCGCCACCCTGCTGGCCCGTCTGCCGGAGACGGAGCTGCTGCAGCCGGCGCTGCTGGAGGAACGGCGGCTGGTGCTGCCGCTCAGCCGCGTCAGCCTGCTGGAACGCCGGAGTGGGGTGATCGGCGCCGATCCACTGGCGGCCCAGGCCCTGGCCGCCGCCCCCCGCCGCACCCCCCGCCCGCCGCTGGCGGAAATCCTGGGTCACGGCAGCCGGGAGTTCATTGAGCTGGCGTCCCTGCTGGTATTCGGCTGTGTGATCGCCGCCCTGGTGCAGACCTTGGTACCAAGGCCCTGGTTGCTGGCGGTGGGAGGGGCACCCACGCTCTCGATCCTGGCCCTGATGTTGCTCAGCCTGGTGGTGTCGGTGTGCTCCAGCGTGGATGCCTTCCTGGCCCTGGGTTTCGCGGCCCAGGTCACGCCGGGCGCCCTGCTGGCCTTCCTGTTGCTCGGGCCCGTGATCGACATCAAGCTGGTGGGATTGTTCGGCGTGTTGCTGCGTCCGCGCGCCATCCTGATCACGGGCGTCAGCGCCGTGCTGGTGGTGCTCGTGATCGGTCAATGGGTGAACCTGTGGCGGCTGTGACACTCCCCAGGCGCCTGCGCGGCGGCCGCTGGTTACGGCCCCTCGGCCTGGGTCTATGGGGCGCCGTGTTGCTCCAGAGCGGCATCAGCGGCCGCCTGGATCTGCTGCTGCGCGCCGTGTTCCACCCGTTGGTGTGGATCAGCGGCGTGGTGCTGGTGGTGGTGGCCGTGCTGGAGCTGGTGGCAGGGGGTGGCGCCGCCCCCACGCCGCGGCAACGCAGGGTGCTGCTGGTGGGCGTGGTGGTGGCGATCGCCGTGCTGCTTGTGCCACCGCGGCCCTCATTTGCGGATCTTGCCGCCAACCGTGGCCGGGAACTGCTTGATGAACCGGGGCTGAATTTCGTGGTGCCGCCAGGCCAGCGCAGCCTCACTGAATGGGTGCGCCTGTTGCGCAGCCAGCCCGACCCGAAGCTGCATGCCGGTGATCCGGTGCGCATCAGCGGCTTCGTGCTGCACGTGCCCGGCGATCGCCCCCAGCTGGCCCGCCTGCTGGTGCGCTGCTGCCTGGTGGATGCCACACCGGTGGGGCTGCCGGTGCTGTGGCTGCCAGGGCGGCCGCTGCCGCAGGCGGATCAGTGGCTGGAGCTGCGCGGTGTGATGGACACCGAACGCTTCGATGGCCAGACCCGCAGCGTGATCCGCGCCCAATCGGTGCGCGTGATTCCCCGGCCGGCGCGGCCGCTCGAACCATGAGGCCCCTGCGGCTGGCCCTGCTGTTTGGGGTGTTGCTGGCCGTTGCCCAGCAACAGGTGCTGCTGCGCCGCCCGCCCCGCTTGCTGACGCTGGAGCAGGCGGCGGCCAGCTCTGGTCCGGCGGCCCTGAACCTGCGCTTCAGTCGGCCGATGGATCCCGCCAGCGTGGCGGCAGGCACCCGCCTGGAGCCGCGGCTGCGTTTCGATCTGCAGGGCGGTGGCAACCCGCTGCTGTTGCTGCCTGGCCAGGGGCAGCGGCTGGTCACACCGCTGCGGCTGCAGCTGGAGGGCGATGACCGGCGCGGCCTGCCGATGGAACCAGCCCTCTGGCAGTGGGATCCGCGCGCCCATCTGCTGGCCGTGGTGCCGGTGGGCAGCGGCGAGCAGGTGCAGGTGCAGCAAGGCAATGGTGCCTGGACGGCGCTTTCGCCGGTATGGAGCTCGATTTCAGAAATCGAGCCCTTGGGCGATGGCTCCGGTGTGGGGGTGGTGAGCCGGGATGACCAGGGGCGGCACCAGGTATGGCGCCTCAACTTGCAGGAACGCAACCTGGAGCGGGTGGCCGCCATCAACACGCCACTGCGGCCCGATCTGGGCCGGGTGCAGCAGAAGGGCATCGATCGCTTCGTCAGCGAACCGCTCCAGTACGCCCAGCTGAGCACCAACCGGCAGGGCGATCTGCTGGTGCAATCCACGCCGCTGACCCAAGGGCCTGAAAGGCTGGTGCAATGGTTCCGCAGCGGCGGCCGACGGCGCCATGACATTGAGGCCAGCGGCCCGGTGGCGATGCTGCCCGGTGGCGGTGAACTGATCGTGCCGGAGCGGGAGGGGTTGTCGCTGCGCACCCTGCCACCGCGGGAACCGCGGCGTCAGGTCCTGCCCGGCAGCCGCGACCTCAGCAGCTTCTGCCCGGTGGCGGGGCGGGCCTTGCTGGTGCGGCACTGGCCCGATTTCCGGCGTTCGCTCGAACTGGTGGAGCCGGGGCAGGCCCCGCGGCCGCTCTGGATCGGCACCGCCGGGCTGGTGGCCAGCGCCTGTTCCCGCGGCGGCGAACGGGTGTGGGCGCTGCTGATCGAGGGCATCGCTGAGCCGCGGCTGATCCTGCTGGCCCTCGATCGCAACGGCGCGGTGCTGCAACGCCGCGAGCTCACCGGCTGGGAGCTGGAGCCGGGCACAGGCCTCCACTACGACCCCACCGGCGAACGGCTGCTGCTCACCCTGCGCCGCCAGGAGCTCGACAACACCCGCATTGGCGGCGGCCCGCCCCGGCGCCGCGAGGCCCAGCCCGCCCTGATCGATCCGTTCACTCTCGAGCTCACGCTGATCGACAAACCGGTACGCCAGGCCCAGTGGCTCCCGGCCGGCTGAGGCGCACCCCACTCGCTGCTCGCTGCTCGCTGCTCGCCCCGCTCAGGCCAGCCGTTGCCGCGGGGCGAGGGCCAAAGCCAGCAGGAAGCCCACCAGCTGCATCAACACCACGCACGGACCGGACGGCAGGTTGAAGCTGCCGGAGAGCAGCAGGCCGAGCACGGCGCAGATCGCGCCAAGGCCTGCAGCCAGCGCCACGTAGCCATTGAACTGAACACTCACCAGCCGGGAGGCACAGGCGGGGATCACCACGAAGGCGCTGATCAGCAGCACCCCCACCGCCTTGATCGAAATCGCCACCACCACCGCCAGCAACACAATGAACAGCAGCCGGTGCAGCGGCACCGCCACCCCACGCGAGAGCGCCAGCGGTTCATCGAGCGTGAGCAGGATCTGGTCGCGGCGGGTGAGGCCCAGATAGCCCACGGCGGTGAACAGCAGCACCACGATCAGCCCCAGGTCGAGCCAGGAGATGCCGAGGATGTCACCGAAGAGCAGCTGCTGGATGCCGCCCTTGTAGCTGCGCACGAAGCTGAGCGCCACCACGGCACTCGCCAGCGACGACGAATACACGATGTTCAACAGCGCGTCGGTGGGCAGCTGGCTGCGCTCCACCAGGCGGCTCACCACCAGGGCGAACAGCACCGCGAAGGGGATCAACACCAGGGTGGGGTTGAGGCCCAGCAGGATGCCGAGGGTGATGCCGAGCAGGGCCGAGTGGCCGAGCGCGTCACTGAAGAAGGAGAGCTGCCGCAGCACCGCGAAACTGCCCAGCAGGCCACCGAGGGCACCGGTGAGGAGACCGCCGAGCAGGGCACGCTGCATGAAGGGCAGAGACAGCAACTCGCCGAGGGCCACGCCGTCGTTCATCGGTGGTGATGGTGGTAAGGGACGTAACCCCGGCCGTAGACCCGTTCCAGCTGGGCGGGGCTGAGGGCGTGATCGGGGGGGCCTGAGCAGCGCAGGCTGCGGTTCAGGCACAGCACGCCATCGCAGGTGCGCCGCACCATCTCCAGGTCGTGCGACACCTGCAGGATCGTCCAGCCCTCGCTGCGGCGCAGGTCGAACAGCAGGCCGTAGAACTGCTCCGCCGCCTGGCTGTCGAGGCCGGCCTGGGCCTCATCGAGCACCAGCAGGCGCCGGGGCCGCACCACGCAGAAGGCCAGCAGCACGCGTTTGGTCTGGCCGCCGGAGAGCTCGCTGATCAGCCGGTCGGCCAGATCGCTGCAGCCGGTTTTGACCAGGGCCTGGCGCACCGCCTGCCGCCGCCGCTCACTGCCACGCCAGGGCAGTTGCAGCCCAGGCGGATCCCAGCCGAGGCCCACGAAGTCGGCCACAGTGAGGGGGCAGCGGTTGCGCACGGTGAACGACTGGGGCAGGTAGGCCAGCTGGGCGCGCACCGAACCGGGCAGCTGGCCTTTGGGGCCCAGGGGCCGGCCCAGCACACGAACCTGGCCGCTGTGGTGCGGAAGGATGCCAAGGATGGCCTGCACCAAGGTGCTCTTGCCGGCCCCGTTGGGGCCCACAAGGGCTGTGTCGGATTCAGCCGCCAGGTCAAAGCTGACGCTCTCCACCACACGGACACCCTCGCGCCGCACCGTGAGGTCGCTGACTTCGAGAACCATTTCCGCCATGGCTGCAGCCTACCGAGTGTGCGGCTGAAGCACCGCTGGGGGGCGCCCAGTTGGACAGAGCCTGCTCACTTGCCGAAGGCACTCACCAGGTCCGCCACATTGCGCCGCATCTGGGCGGAGTAGTAGCCGGGCTTGGCAGCCTCGGCCGGGCCCGTTTCGAGCGGATCGAACACGCTTACCCGCACCCCAAGATCGCCGGCGAGGGCGTTGAAGGAGCGGCTGCCTTCCTGCGGCTCAGAGAGCAGGGCCTGGAGATCGGATTGCTTCACCAGTTCGGCCACCCGCTTCAGGTCGGCCGGGGTGGGGTTCTGCTCGGGAGCCTCCACCACGAAGGCGGTCTTGAGCTTGTAGCGCTCGGCGAAGTAGGGGGCGAAGTCGTGGAAGGCCACGAACGTTTTGCCGGCAAAGGGCTTGAGCTGGGTGGTGAGCTCGGCATCAAGGGCGCGCAGCTCGGCGCTGAAGCTGGCGGCGTTGGAGGTGAACTGCTCCTGGCAGGCAGGTTTGGCGGCGATCAAGCCATCCCGGATCGTTTCCACCTGCTGAACGGCCCGCAGGGGGTCGAGCCAGATGTGGGGATTGATCGGGCCATGGTCATGGCCATGGTCATGGCCGTGGTCATGGCCGTGGTCGTGGTCGTGGTCGTGGCCACCGCCCGCCTTCTCTGCGGCATTGGCGAGGGTGGCCACGCCGCTGCTGGTGTCAATCACGCGCAGGGCGCTGTTGTCAGCGCTGGCGATCAGCTTGTCGAGAAACGACTCCAGACCAAGGCCGTTCTTCACCAGCACATCGGCCTTCTGCAGCTTCACCAGATCCGAGGGGGTGGCCTGGAAATCATGAGGCCCCACGTTGGTGGGAATCAGCGCCTGCACCGTGGCGCAGTCGCCAGCCACCGCTTTGGTGAATGCGGTGATCGGCAAAAAGGTGGTGACCACCTGCAGGTCGGGGCCGGTGTCGGCCACAGGATCCTGGGCGGTTTGGCCGCAGGCGACCAGCAGGGCGGCAGAGGCCAGCACCGCCGCACGGCGCAGAAAGGGACGCATGGCAGGGAAGAAGGGCGGGGACCCGGGCACCGGAACGGTCAAAGGGTCGAAATGAGAATGATACTCATTAGGACGTCGACGCTGGGTCCCAAATGTCACTGGCCCAATACACAGCGCCACGGGGTGCTGGGCACAGGGGCACAACGCACCGGCGCGCGCTGCGCCTGTTCACCCCGCTCCATAGGATCAGCAGTGATGTGCTGTCGTCCTGGCCATGGCTTCGAAGGCAGCCGTTCCTCTTTCCCAGACCGAGAGCCCGCTGAAGCAGAGCCCGCTCAACGCAAAACAGAGCCATCTGCTCGATCAGCTGCACGCCGCCGGCCACGAACTTTCCGGCCAGGACCTGCACGCCCGGCTGCGCGGCACGCCCCACGGCATGGGTCTGGCCACGGTGTACCGGCATCTGCGTCAGCTGCAGCAGCGTGGGTTGGTGCGTTGCCGCCATCTGCCCAGCGGCGAAGCGCTCTACGCCCCCACCGAACGCGACGAGCACCATCTCACCTGCGTGGATTGCGGCCGTACCCTGCCACTGCGGGTCTGCCCCATGCACGACGTACAGCTGCAACCCCAGCAACTCGACGGCTTTCAGCTGCTGTTCCACACCCTGGAGTTCTTCGGCATCTGCCCCAGCTGCCAGGACCGCCAAGAGGCTCCCTGACGGCCATTCAGGTCGCCGCCGCGCATGGTGTCGCCGCTGGCGCCAAAAGGGGGTCAGCCCCTGCAGCAGCCTGCACAATCAGATTTCCCTGCCCCAGAGGCTCCATCACGGGCCAGGTGGTCTGGGTCACGCGCTCAGCGCCGGCTTCCACCTGGCTGGACTGGCCGGCAGGGCAACCGGCCGGGATCGTTGATGCGTTGCCTGATAACGATTATCCTTCTCATGACTTCCACCTTGCGCCCCATCCTCGATGGCCCAGCCCCTGCTTCGCCTGATCGCTCCTGCCGCCCTCGGCCTGCTGGCGCCGCTGGCCCCCGTGGGCGCCAGCGCTGCGGAGCTCAACCTTGAGGGCATCCACCGCTATGCCTCTGGCCACGTCACCGATGGCCTCAGCGCCGACCAGGTCACCAGCATCAACCAGTTTTCTGATGTACAGCCCACCGAGTGGGCCTACCAGGCGCTCTCGAACCTGATCGAGCGTTATGGCTGCGTGGCCGGCTACCCCGATGGCACGTTCCGCGGCAAGCAGGCCCTCAGCCGCTGGGAAGCCGCTGCTTTGCTGAACGCCTGCCTCGATCGCATCACCGAGGTGACCGACGAGCTGCGCCGCCTGCTCAAGGAATTCGAAACCGAACTGGCCGTGCTCAAGGGCCGGGTGGATGGCCTCGAAGCCAAAGTGGGTGAGCTGGAAGCCAATCAGTTCTCCACCACCACCAAGCTCAGCGGCCAGGCCACTTTTGTGGTGGGCGCCAATGCCTTCGGCGGCAGTGCCACCAGTTTGAGGGATGCGGCACGCCAGGAGGTGGGGGCCACCATCTTCACCTACGACCTTCAGCTCAGCTTCGACACCAGCTTCACCGGCAAGGATCTGCTGCGCACGATCCTGCGGGCCGGCAACTTCGGCAGCAGCGCCTTTGGTGGTGCCGGACCCACCGGCAGCCTTTCCACCCTGGAAGTGGCGTTCCAGGAGGACGCGGGTGCGGATGTGGTGGGCATCGACAAGCTCTTCTATCAATTCCCCATCGGCAACGGCGTCACGGCCACCGTTGGTGGTCGCGTCGGCCAGGAGGACATGCTCGCCCTCTGGCCGAGCGTGTACCCCAGCGACACGATCCTGAACGTGCTCACCCTCAACGGTGCGCCGGCGGCTTACAACAAGAACCTCGGCCCTGGCGCCGGCCTCTGGTGGCAAAACGGCGGCTTCAGTGTGAGCGCCAGCTATGTGGCCGCCAATGGCAACACCGGCAACCCGAGCGAGGGTGGCATCGGCACCAACGCCAGCGCCGGCACCGGCACCGTGCAGATCGGTTATGCCCAGGAGCAGTGGGCCGTGGCCGCGATCTACTCCTACATCCAGTCAGGGGTGGGGGTCTCCGGCACCACGCCGCTCGCCGCCCTGGCCTTCGAAAACGCCGCCGCCCGCACCAATGCCGTGGGCCTCAGCGGCTACTGGCAACCCTCCAGTTCCAGCTGGGTGCCCTCGATCAGCGCCGGCTGGGGCCTCAACACCACCTCCTACGACGGCCAGGAGGTGGACGGGGATGTGCGAACGAGTCAGTCGTGGATGGTGGGGCTGGAGTGGAGCGATGTGTTCGTGAAGGGGAATGCCCTCGGCATGGCGGTGGGCCAGCCGATCTTCGCCACGGCCCTCGAAGGCAGCGACTCCCCCAACGACGGGAATTACGTGTGGGAGTGGTGGTACAAGTTCCAGGTGAGCGACAACATCTCCGTGACCCCCGCCCTCTTCTATCTGAGCCGGCCCCTGGGCCAGGCCACCCCCTCCGGCGACACCTTCAACCAGCTGGGCGGCCTGGTGAAGACCACCTTCCGCTTCTGAGTGGGGTGGTCTTCATCAGTGGGTTCCGTGGAGTTCTGGGCCTCTGATCTGAATCGCTGCGTGCACTGCTGGGCCAGGAGCCTGATGGTGCCGCGCCTTTTCTGATCGCTCAGTTGTCGCGCAGGATGGAACGCTCATTCCTTGAACGTGTTTCCACTGCAAGGTCCCAAGCGCATGCCGTCGTGTGGTTGTTGCGCCATCAACAGCCGTTGCCACGCGCTGCTGGTGTCTGGGCGACGCCAGGCTGACACCAGAATTCGGCGCCGCCTGGCGTGGAAGGTGACCAGATAGCGAAGCAAGCAGCGCCACGTTTCCCCCTCAAGCTGGCACCCACCTGCCTCCACAAAAAGGCAGCAATCCTGCGCCAGCCGCTTGCCACCTTCCTGGAGGATGAGGACTTCGGTGTGTTCACGGGCCTGCCGATGGTGCTCCTGATCGTTCACGCCGCACACCTGCACCAGCCAGTGGAGGACGCTCTTCGGCAAGCCGGAGCGCGGCAGGAGGAAGTGGCTCTGCTCTGCTGCATCCACGTCGAACAGCGTCAGCAGGGTGGCAGTGGGCACAAAGGCTGAGCTTGGGGGCCTTCGCTATTGCCACCAATTGTCAGTATTTGTATCAGCGAAATGCTGAGCTTGGCTGGTTCGGCAGGGGGCAACGCAAGCCGCCAGTGGCCCCACTCAGGCCGCCTGCGGCACCTCGGCACGCTGCCGGATCACGCTGAGAAGATCGCAGATGCGGATCACATCCGCTTCGCTGAAGAGGCCTTCCGGCCCCATCGGCGCCAGGTCGATGTAGGGCGGGGCGTAGAGGCGGGCCTGATCCATCACGCCCCGGCTGGTGAGTTCGTTGATGATCTCGTTGATGAACTGGATCTGCGCAGCGGTGTGCGTGCCTTCAATCAGAAAATCGGCGAACAGTTCCTTGGCGGCATTGCGATCGAGCCCCACCAGCGAGCGAATGAAGAGGCCGAAGCCGTTCGATTCCTCACGGGCGCGCGCGATGACGCGCTCATTGCCGATGCCCTGGCTGACCAGAAACCGCTCCAGCTCCAGTAGATCCGTGGCGGTGAGGGGCTGGTTACGGCGCAGCCGTTGCATGGTGAGGTGATCCTCATGCACCCGCAGAAACTCGCGAGCGCGCAGGCGGAACTGGCGAAATTCATCCTGGCTGATCAGGCATGCGGTATCAAATTCCTCAAGCTCACCCAGGTCATCCGTGAACGTGGTGTACACGGGGCCGCGTGCTTGACGCTCGATCAAGCCGATCAGGCTGCGCAAGCGGCGGCGCACGTTTTCGAGCATGGGCAGGGTCACGTCCTGCCACCAGTCGGCCTGAAGCAGATCCTGAATCAGCTCCATTTCCGCGGCCACCATCGGGATGGTGTGGCGCTCCTCCAGCAGGCCTGCGATCTCCTGGAGTTGGGCTTGCAGGCGGGGAAAATCAGCTGCGTTGCGCAGCTTTGACAACTGCAGTTTGTAGAGCAGCAGATCGAACCGGCGGGCATCGGGATCGATGTCACCGTCGAGCGCTGCCTGAGCAGATGGCAGAGGGGCCAGGGTGGTCGCCAGTGCCGCGTGTGCATCGGCATCGAGATCCGCCCAGGCCGCTGGCTGGCGAAACCGTTCCACCAGCTCCAGGTGAGGCCGCACCAGGAAGTTATCGCTGGGGCAGGCGGCCACATGGCAGCGCAGGCTTTCCGCCAGGTCCTTGCGGTGCTGGTGCAGAGCCTGATCGGCGGGGAGCGGAACTGCGGTGCCGTTGCTGGTGGGCAGGGCGCAGGCATCAAGGCCTGCCACTAACGCGAGCCGAGCTCGAAACAGGCGGGCGCTGAGCGAAGCGGGTGGGGTGGCACGGTCGCGGCCGCTACGGCCGAGGAAGAATTCAAGGTTCTGGCAGCAATCGAAGATCCAGAAGCACTCCTTGTGCTGCCCTGGCCCGAACAGATCCGGGCAGAGGCGTGTGCCTCGTCCCACCATCTGCCAGAACTTGGTGCGCGAACGCACCGGCTTGAAGAACACCAGGTTGACGATCTCGGGGATGTCAATGCCGGTGTCCAGCATGTCCACCGAGATGGCAATGGCCAGATCGCTGGCGGGATTGGCGAATTCGTCGATCAGGCTCTGGGCGTAGGGGGCGCGGTTGTCGATCACCCGCGCGGCCTTGCCGGCGAGGTGGGGGTAGTGGTGATCGAAGCGGTCCTGAATGAACACGGCGTGGTCGTGATTACGGGCAAAGATGATCGTCTTACCGATGGAATCACCGCTGGATCCACCCATGCCCTGGGTCATCAGCACCTGCAGGCCCTTGTCCACCGCGTCGGCATTGAACAGCCAGCTGTTCACCGCACCGGAATCCACACGCCCGTTACCGAGCACCCCTTCCTCCCATTCGAGCAGATCCCATTGGGCTTGCTCTGCGGCACTGAGCTCGGTGTAGGTGATGCCATCGCGCGGGAACTTGAGCGGCACCGAGATGGGCCGAAAGGGAACGAGATAGCCGTCGTCGACGGCCTGATCGAGGCCGTATTCATCGGTGGGCAGGCCCACTTCAAGATCGAAGAGGTCGTAGGTGTTGCGATCGATCTCATCGCGTGGTGTGGCGGTGAGCCCGCAGAGCAGGGAATCGAAGTAGGCAAAGATGGCACCGTATTTCTGGTACACGCTGCGGTGGGCTTCGTCCACCACCACCAGATCGAAGTACCCCACCCCGAAACGCTTTTCGCCCTGGCTGTTTTCCTCATCGATGAGGTTCATCATCGTGGGGTAAGTGGAGAGGAACACACGCCCTTCGCCGCCACGGTTGGAGACCAGATTCACCGGTGCACAATCCGGCTGAAAACGACGGAAGGCGCGTTCGGCCTGCAGCACCAGGGCATTGCGATCGGCCAGAAACAGCACCCGTTTCACCCAGTTGCAGCGGATCAGCAGATCGGCCAGGGCGATCACGGTGCGGGTTTTGCCGGTGCCGGTGGCCATCACCAGCAGCACCTTGCGCCGCCCGCGTTCCAGCGATTCGTTGATCGCGCGAATGGCCCGTTGCTGGTAGTAGCGCTCCACCACCTGGGGATTCACCGCCGCCGCTGCCAGGCTCTGACGCTGACTGCGGCGACGGAT
This sequence comes from Synechococcus sp. ATX 2A4, assembly GCF_024346375.1. Classification (GTDB taxonomy): domain Bacteria; phylum Cyanobacteriota; class Cyanobacteriia; order PCC-6307; family Cyanobiaceae; genus MW101C3. The sequence goes on from NZ_JAGQCV010000017.1 coordinate 26,509, forward strand.
CAGGGTTTCGAGTTCGCTTTTGCGGTAGAAGCCCTGCACCTCTCGGGGTGGGTAGCGGCTGTCGTCCCAGAGGCGATGGCGAAAGCCATTGGAGAGAAAGATCAGCGGCCGCTGGCCGTATTGACGTTCCAGGCAGTCGGCATAGAGCCTCGCTTGCTGTTGGCCCAGCATCGGATCCTTGCTGCTGCGTTTGGCTTCCACCAGGGCCAGGGGTTTGCCGTCATCGCCCCAGAGCACAACATCCACGAAGCCGTCGCCGGTTGCGTTCGGCATGCCGGTGACAGGCACCTCATCGGAGCGGCCTTCACCAAGCCGCCAGCCCACTTCTTCGAGGTAGTGGTCGATGTAGAGGCGGCGCGTGGCGAACTCGGTGAGATCCGCTTCGGGTTGAGCAGCGGCCTGGTTCGCCTTGCGCAGGGCCGTGATCTCCAGCCGCAGCAGTTCCACGGCTTCCTGCGACGCGGCGCTTTCCTCGCGGGCGGCCCGCAACTGCTGGTCGCGTTCGGCCAGCTGATGGGCGAGACGTTCCAGCTGTTCGCGGCTCTGGCGCTGCTGCTGTGCTGCCGGCTCGGCGGCGGGCAGCAGGGCCTTGTCGAAACGGTGGCCGCGCGCATCAGCGGGGTTGCGGCCATAGGTGAGGGCCAGCCAGCGCAGCACCTTAAACAGCTCGGTGGCAGCCAGCACCGCACTGCCGCTGCGGATGGCCTCGCTGCGGTGCACGGCATCGTTGCCCAGGTTCTTGAGCAACTTGAAGCGGCTCAGCAGCTGGGGGCCCACAAGTTCGCCGAAGTCGACGGTGTGGATCAGCTGGGAGAGGGACGGCTCCCCCCAAGGCCGCTGCAGCTGGCTGTCATTGGCGTACACCCACTCCACCAGCAGCTCCACGGTGCGGCGGGCGTAAAAGCAGGCGGTGCGGGGATCCGCGAGGGCATAGCGCTCCACCCGGGCCGCTTCTTCATGCAGCTCCGGCCATTGCTCGGCGATCAGGGCGTACTGGGAACGCATGGGCTAATAGTGATACCGACCCTGGAGGAATTCCACCCGGTCAGCTTTGACGAGATAGACACAGCGGTGCTCCTGGGTGATCCGACGCGACCAGATGCCCGCGCCCAGGTATTTGAGGGGTTCCGGCTTGCCGATGCCGCTGAAGGGATCGCGCAGCACAGCTTTCATCAACTCCAGCAGGCGGCGGGCCGTGCGGCGGTCGGTTTCGATCCAATGCTGCAGGTCCTCCAGAAACTCCGGATGGCACACCGCCTCCCGCTGGGGGCTCATGCCTCCAGCTGTGCCTCGAGATCCGCGAGGCGCAGCGGCGGAAGGTTGTCGCTGTTGGCGCGCTCCAGGGCCTTGAGCAGGCGGGCGGCATTGCGGGGGGAGCGCAGCAGATGGGCGGTTTCGAGAAGCCCCTCAAGCTCCTCGGCCGCCACCATGGCCACATCACCGCCCTGACGGCGCCGGACCAGCACCACCTCGCGATCGTCTACCACCTTGTCCATCAGGGCCTTGAGCTGGTCGCGGGCAGCGGTGTAGGTGGTCTCGATGGCCACAGAAGTCGTACAGGTTATCTGTGCATGTTAGTGGCGATGGCCTCCACGGCAGCCTTTCGGTCATGGCGATCCGGTGGCGTCATCCAGCTGCCGCTCCAGCGACTGGCGAATCAGGCCGATGGCATAGGGCACCTCGGCATGGCTGGCCACGATGATCTGCACGTCGCCGTTGCCCCAGGTGCCGATGTTGGCCACATCCAGGGCCACGTTCATCGGATCATCGAGCTCTGCGAAGGGCATGTTCAAGACAAGCTTGAGCTGTTTGGCCTGGGGAATGATGTCCACCACGTTGGTCTCGCACTTGTAGGCGATGTAGTACTTGAGTACCTCCTGGTAGATGTTTGGATCCAGAGCCCGGATCCCCAGATCAAGGGCATTGAACAGGGCGCGGACCTGGGGATTGGCCAGGTGGGGGTAGTCGGCCAGCGAGTAAGACACAGGAGATGCGGTCCGTGCGGTCTGGTACTCGGCCAGCTGCGCCTCCGAGAGCTCCGGCGCCGCCCACACGGCCAGCGCCCGCTCGGCCAGATGTGCCCCCCGCGCCTGAATCTCTTCCACACCCCAGGACTCAAGTTGGCCCAGTCCCTGGTTCAGCTTCAAGGGGCTGCCAGCAAAACCGCCTTCGTGGTTCCGCTTCTCAAGAAAGGGGCGATCGCTCAGCTCAGCGTTGTAGCCGGTGAGGGTGAGGTTGCCGAGGCGATGCAGCCATTCCTCCTGGAGGGCCTTCCAGTTCTCGCCCAGGGCCTGGCGCCAGGGAACGGACAGTTCAGGGTTCTGGGGAAGGATGTGCTCGATCGTGTAGTTGGCCACCGCGATCGGCTCCTTGCGCTGGTGGTTCTCCAGCCGCCTGAGCCAGTAGCTGCAGCTCTTGTTGAACTTATAGAGGTTGCGCTCCTGGATCTCGCGGCGGAATTCCGCGTCGCTGGGAAACCGGCGGTAGGAGGGAAGACTGAGCAGGTGGGCCTTGAAGCTGGGCAGGTAGTGGCCGTTCTCCTTGCGCAGGGAACGGCTGAAGGTGGCGAAGGTCTTCTGCTGGGAGTTGGAGGGAATCGCGCAGACGGCCCGCCGGAACACATACGACTCCAAGAGCTGCAGGGCTTCAAGGAACTCGCCATGGCTGAGCAAGCTGGCTTCATGGTCGGCGTAGAGCTCCAGCAGGAGGGGGTTCACCACGCTGACCTTGAGCTCCCGCAGGTTGAAAAACGCCTGGTGACGGTCGGGGTCAGGCTCCTTGCCGAGCACGACGCGGCAGTACCGCTTCGCTACGGCGTGCACGTCCTTCAGCAGCGATTCGGTGCCGGCCTGCTCGATCTCCGGCCGGCGGGCGTAGGCCTTGAAGGTGTCGTACACCTGATTGAGCAGGGGCACTTCCCCGGTTTGCAGGGTGAGGAAATCGCGCATGAAGGCGCTGAATTCGTTGCCGCTGTAGGCCTCCTGGCCAAAGAGCAGCTCCATCGGCCGCCAGTGCAGGGTGTAAAGCTGCTCCTGCAGATCGGGAGGCTGGCCCATCAGCACGAAGTTGCGGATCAGATCGGCCTGGGAGAGCTCCCGGCCGGTGGAGTTCATGCTCTCGAAGATCAGCTGGGGATTGTCCTGATCGCGGGCGAGGGCCACATCCACAACCAGCAACTTGCTGATGCCACGGCACAGCATGGCTAGATCGGTGCTGGGCAGGCGCAGCTGCTCCAGGAAGAATTGGTGATTGGCCTGGATGCGGATCGAGGGTTCGGGCGGCGGCGCAGCGGCAGTGGGATCCACCAACGCCATCAGGGTGACGCGGTCGGCATCGGAGAGAAGCAGCTTGAAGCGCTTGTCGCCTTTCTGCAGCCGATTGATCAGGTAGTACTCGCGGATCATCGCCGGCGCGAAGCCTTCGATCGGCTCCTGCTGGTCTTCCGGCAGAGCTTCCAGCACCTCGGCCAGGGCGGTGAGCAGCAAGGTGATGGTGGTGAGCCGCTGCTGGCCATCGATCACCAGCTTGGGGGCCTGCACGGCCAGGTTGCCGAGGCCCTCATCGATGTGCACCACCGAGCCGATGAAGTGCACGCCAATGGCGTCCGTGGAACCCGTGCGGAGGAGATCAGCCCAGAGCTGCTGGCATTCCTTCTCCGTCCAGGAATAGGTGCGCTGGTAGATCGGGATGATGAACTGGGAGACATTCCGCAGAATCTCGAGAAGCTTAGCCTCTGTTGCCTTCATGCTGCGGCACCACTGTTGAAAGCGAGATTTCCAAGCGAGGACATAAGATCCACAAAGTTGCTTTCTGAGGGATTTAAAGAGTGTCGAAGCTTTCGGATCCTCATTAGCCTCTTTTCGAAATCGCCTTGGAGGTCAGGATGCGGAAGTGTGATGGATAGTTGCTTCAAATGAGAAGGGCCAAAGTTCTTCTGGGCTGAGCCAGTTACAAGCTTTGTGATCTGGACGCGAAATTCACGACTTTGCAGCCATCCTTGAAGGAACAGCAGGCTCGCTTCTTCCATCTTTGACTTAAACCTTATGGTGCTGGTGTTCATGCAAAGAGGCAAATCCGAGCTTGTTGCAAATGCTGAGCGCGTCCGAAGCAGGCCATCGCCTTCAATGGGTATGCCCGAGGATGGCATCAAGAGATCTCCCTCCTCTACCAAGAAATGGCTATATCTCCCAAAAGCTTCATCCTCAGAAACATGGCGTTCGGATCTACGGAGATCAATCCTGCCATCAATCGTGATGTTTCCCACATTTAGAAGCTTCACGCCTGAGCTTGTGAATTGCCAGTTGCGACTCCAGGCCCTTCCTGAAACCAGAAGACATCGTTCAATGAGTATGCCCGTCCGACTAAATCCCCGTTGCCCCCTTGGTGAAGATCGGAAAAAAGCGACGCCTCGACGGCAAGCAAAGATCTTTCACGCTTGGAAAGCAAGACTTTGATTGCTTCCCCTTTATCCAGAATCGCCGCGATGCGCCGCTGCTCCTCCAGTGAAGGGAGGGGGATATCAAGGCCTAACAGCATCTCGCGAGTGATTACTCCTTGAGCGAGCCCCTGAGATCCATGACGGAGGAGGAGTGTCTTTGTGCATAAGAAGTGATAAAGGTAGTTAGTGTCTAGTCTTTGTAGTAAAGGCCTAACGGCTGCAACAGACCGACCAATGGCGCAATCAATCCCCAGATTTACTTTGCCAGCGGTGGCTCCAACGACGCAGACCAGCACATCGCCATCTTGGGCTTTCTTGAGTGGGTTTGTTGTCCACTCTCGAATCACAGGACGAGCCATTGAGAACTCTCCGGCCTTGACGAAGGGTTCCCCCCTGCCTTCTTTATTGCAATCTTTCCCTGGAGGGGCTTGTCCCATTACGACGCTTGCTATCTCGCCCAGTTGAAGTACTGGATTCATCGCAGCATCCCCTCCAGCACCTCGATCCCCTGCAGGATTGCCCGCTCGATGGCTCGTAGTTCCGCCGGGATCTCCAGCGGCGGATGGTGCTCTACCTCTTCGTGCACCAGCTCCTTGGTGCGGTTGAGGCTGAGTTCGTAGCCCTGGGCGGGGCCTGAGCGGCCCTGACAGGGCGAGTTACCATTACATGTAACCACAGCCGAAGCCGCCATGGAAGCGGAAGTCACCCCGGGTGCCGATCCCCAGGCCGCCCGCCGCGCCGCCAACCGCCGCAAGGTGCGGGAGCACCGCGAGCGTCTGCGGGCCCAGGGGATGCGGCCGATCCAGATCTGGGTGCCGGATGTGCATTCACCGGAGTTCGCCGCCGAGGCGCGGCGGCAGAGTCTGTTGGCCAATGCCAGCCCTGAGGAGGCCGAAATCCAGGCCTTCATTGATTCGGTGTACGAATGGCCTGATGACGAATACACCCAATGAAGCGGGGTGAGATCTGGACCATGGCCGGGGGATCCGGCTACGCCGGCAAGCCCCGCCCTGTGCTGATCGTTCAGGACGACGCCTTCGCTGAACGCGAGTCGGTGACGGTGTGTCTCATCACGACCGACCCCGCTGATCTGCCCGTGTTTCGCATCCCAGTGGAGCCCACAGAGGAGAACGCCCTCCGAGCCGCCAGCCACTTGATGGTGGACAAGGTCACGACCGTGCAGCGCAGCCGCCTCGGTCACCGCATCGGACAGCTGGCCGATGACGACCTGCTGCGCCTCAACCGTTCGTTGCTGGTGTTTCTGGGCCTGGCCCGCTGAGCCGTGGTGGCAACACCTCATCGCAGCATCCTCTCCAGCTCCGCGGGAGCCCCAAGGCACTGGGTTGTTGGTCTCTCTCATGATCCTCCTCTGCCAGGCGGCGTTGATCTCAGCTGATATTTCTGTAGTCGGCTGTTCGGTTTCTCCGGAAGGGTGAACGCAATCGTTTCATCGGCCAGCAGCTGCCGAATGGTGCGATTGAGGCTGGCCGAGATGGAGCGATGACCCAGGGCATTCGCGATTTCCGCCTTGCCCAGGGGTCCGTTCTGGAGAACCTGCAGAACTCCACGAGCCAGGTCTGACTCTGGCCGCGACTCTGGCTCTGACTCTGGCCGCGACTCTGGCTCTGACTCTGCCCCCACCGGGAAGGTCACCACAAAGCAGCCGCCCTTGAGGCTGTAGTTCGGTTCCGGGCAGCCTGCCCGCTGGCATTCCTCCACGATCACCTGGGTGCCACGCCCCCAGCGCTCGATCAGGCCCCGGCGGTAAAACACATCGGCAATCAGCAGGTTGCGCGGGCGGGAGGCGTGTTCGCCCTTCAGGGCCTCAGGTTCCAGGCCGAAGGGCAGGCCGCCTTCGTTCCACAGCTCCAGCCGGTTGTCGAAGATCGCCAGGCTGATCGCCGCGCCCTGCTGGCTGTAGTCGCGATGGCAGAGAGCATTCACCAGCGCCTCCCGCAGGGCCGGCAACGGGATCGCCAGCTGCTCCTCCCGCTCCAGCCGATCGCGGGGAATCCGCGCTGAGGTGCTCAGGTGGCGCTGGCAGAACAGAATCGCCTCCTCCAGCAGCAGAAAGGCATGGCCGTTGAGCTGGCGCTGGTCGAGGAACTCCCGCTTGTCGGTGCCACGAAATCGGGCCAGCCGTAGCTGGCACTGGGGCAGCACCGCCTTGCCAGCCCCGAACAGCACCTGGGCCGCCAGGGTGAGCTCCCCATCGCGCAGCAGCTGCAGCCGCTCCAGGGCTCCGGCCTGATCGGCCAGTGCCGCTTCCGGGAGCCGGCCCGCCTGCACGCCCACACGCAGCGTTCGCAGGATCTCCTCCTGATCCAGATCTGCCGCCGTGATGCCCGCGGCCTTCTGGGTTTCCCAGCGCTGGATCGGGTGGCCCCGCTCCAGCAGCAGGCCCTCCAGCACCGGCTGGGGCATGCGGCCCGTGCTGCTGGTGATGCGCTGATAGGCCCTCCCGTCATGGAAGAACGGCCGCAGCCCCTGGCCTGGCGGCACCCGTACGGCGATCACCCGATGCTCGGGGTGAGGCGGGAGGGCCACCTCCTCGATCGTGGCCTGGGCGGCAGGTTCGATCCTCCGCAGCGCTTCTGCCAGCTCACGCCGGCTGGCATCGCTGCACTGTTGGCCCACGATGCGGCCGTCATCCTTCACGCCGAAAAGCACCGTGCCGCCCTGGCCGTTGAGAAAGGCACAGAGGGTGTCGCAACCGCTGCGCAGCTGGCCGGTGGAGCGCTTGAACTCCAGTTGCTCCGATTCGCCGCCTGCGATCAGGCGTTCGAGTTCGGCCAGGGTCATCGCAGCATCCCCTCCAGCTCCTCAATCCCCTGCAGGATCTCCTGCTCGATCGCCCGCAGTTCCGCCAGAATCTCCAGCGGCGGATGGTGCTCCACCTCTTCGTGCACCAGCTCCTTGTAGCGGTTGATGCTGAGGTCGTAGCCCTGCGCGGCGATCTCCGCTTTGGGCACGCAGAAGCTCTGCGCGGTGCGTTCGCGCTGACGCTCTGAATCCTTGCGTTGGCGCCAGCGGTTCAGACAGTCGGGCAGATTGTTTTTCCCGTGCTCGCCTTCGGCCAGGGGGTCTTTCGGAGCGGGCCCGAGTTTCTCCAGCGTCAGCAGTGGATTGCGCTTGTCGTCGAGGCTCCAGCCGTCGGCGGTCATGTCGTAGAACCACACCTGATCGGTGCCGCCCCGGCCGGTTTTGGTGAACAGCAGGATCGCCGTGCTCACGCCCGCATAGGGGCGGAACACCCCACTCGGCAACGACACCACACCCTCCAGAAAGTGGTCGTCCACCAGGGTGCGGCGCAGTTCTTTGTGGGCCTTGCTGGAGCCAAACAACACCCCATCGGGCACGATCACTGCCGCCCGGCCACCCGGCTTGAGCAGCTGCAGAAACAGCGCCATGAACAGCAGCTCGGTTTTCTTGGTCTTCACCACCCGCTGCAATCGGGCGCTGGTGCTTTCGATGTCCAATGACCCAGCAAAGGGCGGATTGGCCAGGATCAACGAGTAGCGGTTTTCTTCGTCGGCGGTGTCTTCCGAGAGGGAATCGCGGTAACGCACATCGGGGTTCTCCACCCCGTGCAGCAGCATGTTCATCGCACCGATGCGCAGCATCGTGTTGTCGAAATCAAAGCCATGGAACAGGCCATGGTTGAAGTGCTCCCGCAGCTGCGAATCACTGAAGAGATCCGGGTTGTGCTCCCTGAGGTATTCGCCCACCGCCACCGGGAAGCCGCAGGTGCCGCAGGCCGGATCGGCCATCACATCGGTGGGCACCGGCTCGGTCATCGCCACCATCAGCTCGATGATGTGCCGCGGCGTGCGGAACTGGCCGTTGGTGCCGGCGGTGGCCAACTTGCCGAGCATGTATTCGTAGATGTCGCCCTTGGTGTCGCGGTCGGCCATCGGCACCGCGTCGAGCAGATCCACCACCTTGGCCAGCAGCGCCGGGGTGGGAATCGTGAAGCGTGCATCCTTCATGTGGCCGGCATAGGCCGAGCCATCACCGCCCAGTTCGCGCAGGAACGGGAACAGGCTTTCGCCCACCAGCGCAAACATCTCAGCGGCGGCCAGATGCTTGAAGCGGCTCCAGCGCAGCTGCTCGTAGGGGCGCTTGTGGACATCAGCGCCCTCTGGGAACAGACGCCGCGTCATCGGTTGGCCGGTGCGCTGGGACTTGCGCTCCTCCAGGGTTTCGAGCTCATCGAGCCGCCGGAAGAACAGCAGGTAGGTGAGCTGCTCCAGCACCTCCAGCGGGTTGGCGATGCCGCCGCTCCAGAAGGCATTCCAGATGGCATCGATCTGGTTGCGCAGCTCACCGGTGAGCACCGAGGCGGCGGTGGTGCCGGGGGCGATCGAGGGCTGGGCGCCGGTGGCCACTGCACCATTGCCATTGCCGTTGCGGCGGCTGCGGCCGTTGCTTGATGCCGGAGCAGCTTTGGGCGGTGGTTCCACCCCGGCCAGGCGCAGTCCACCGCCGGGCCCCTTCACCTTCACCGCAGCCCCCATGGCCACCAGATGATCCTTGGCGGCATCGAACTCCTCGGCGGTGAAGGGTTCATCAGCTTCCTGAAGCAGCGCCGCCTTGAGCTCGTCATTGCTCAGCCTGCGTCCGTCTTCCGGCAGCAGCGGCACCATCGCATCGACAAGATCGGCTCGAACGGGCATCGGGGCGAAAGCTCAACGCGGCAATGGCTCAGGCCAGTGTGGGCCTGCTGGGCCGTTGGTGGCAGGGTTTTCGTGCGAACAACGTCCACCCCTCACGTCCCCCCTCACCGCGGCAACTGGCACTCCAGCTCCCGCAGCCGCGCTTCCAGGGCCTCGATGCGTTCGAGGTAAGTGAGGGCCAGGGCCATGCCGGGCACGTTGAGGCCGAAGTCGTCGCGCAGGCGGGCGGCGCGGCGGGCCAGCATGAGCGTGCGGGCGTGGAAGCACCAGGAGCTGCCACTGCCGGTGAGCTGGAACACGCCGAACTGGATCAGTTCGCTCACCTCTTCATGGGCCAGGCCAGAGGCCGCCAGCAAGTCCTCGAGCGCCAGCGGGCTGTCGTCGGCGGCGGGAATCAGCGGATCGTCAGCCATGGATGGCGGCTCCTTCGAACGATGGACGGGGGTTGAAGGCGGAGGCTTCGGCCAGCTCGCGGTAGAGCTCCCGTTCGCGATCACCGATCTGCTCCGGCATCACGATCTGGATCACACCGTAAAGATCGCCGGCGCCCTCCTTGCGCCGCGGCAGGCCCTTTCCCGCCAGCCGCAGCTTCTGGCCGTTGCGCATGCCCGGCCGCACGGTCACCCGCGCCGTGCCAGTGAGCGTAGGCAGATCGATCTCGGCGCCGAGGGCCGCCTCCCAGGGGGCGATCGGCAGCTCCAGGTAAAGGTCGTGGCCCACGGGGCGAAAGCGGGGGTGGGGCTTGAGCCGGATCTCCAGGAACAGATCACCCGCCGGGCCGCCGCCGTGGCCGGGGCCGCCACGGCCGGGCACCCGCAGGCGCTCGCCATCGGCAACACCGCGTGGTACCCGGATCGTGCCGGAGCGGGGCTCCCGCGCCATGCCGCCATCGGCGCGGCGGCTGGGAACGCTGAGGGTGAACGCCACCTCGCTTCCCTTGGCTGCCTGCTCCAGCGTCAGCTCGGCGGTCACCTCCAGGTCCTGGCCGCGTACCTGGAAGCCGCCCGCCTGTGGGCCGAAGCCGCCGCCGCTAAAACCACCCGCGCCACCAGAGCCACCGAAACCCATCTGCTCGAAAAGATCGGCCAGATCCACCTCCTGGCCTGCCGGCTGGCCTGCTTGCCGGTTGCCCTCTCGCCAGAAGCGGCTCTCCCAGTCCGGCGGTGGGCTGAACTCCTCGCCGCTGCGGTGGCGGCCCAGGTCGTCGTAGGCCTGGCGCTTCTCAGGATCAGACAGGGTCTGGTAGGCCTCGCTGATCTCCTTGAAGCGCTCCTCGGCACCGGGCTCCTTGGCCACGTCCGGGTGGGTGCGGCGGGCCAGCCGCCGGTAGGCCTTCTTGATCGCGTCGCCGTCGGCGTCGCGCTCCAGCTCCAGGGCGGCGTAGTAGTCCTTGAACTTCATCGTCGCCGGGCCTCCGAACAGAGCTGCGCCTGGAGAGTGGCCGCCCGCACAGGCGACCCGCAGGGGGCTCCCCCTCACCCTGCCACGGCTGCCCGTGATGGCAACGCACCGGCTGCTTGCTGGGCGGCAGCGCCAGCCGCTTCGCAGCGCTCAGGCGTCAAACTGGGCGCATCAGCTCCGCCCCGGCCGCCATCGCCATGACCAGCACCGCCACCGATCTCCGCGCCGACGGCCCTGCGACGGTGCCCATCCCCGCCGCGCCGGAGGCAGGCATCACCAGCCTGCCGGTGACGATCCTCACCGGCTTTCTCGGCGCCGGCAAAACCACCCTGCTCAACCACATCCTCAGCAATCAGGACGGCATCAAGACCGCCGTCCTGGTCAATGAGTTCGGTGAGATCGGCATTGACAACGATCTGATCATCGCCACCGGCGACGACATGGTGGAGCTCAGCAACGGCTGCATCTGCTGCTCGATCAACGGCGAGCTGCTGGAGGCGGTGGAGCGCATCCTCGATCGCCCCGATCCGGTCGACTACCTGGTGGTGGAAACCACCGGCCTGGCCGATCCGCTGCCGGTGGCGATGACCTTCCTCGGCAGCGAGCTGCGCGACACCACCCGGCTCGATTCGATCATCACCTTGATCGATGCGGAGAACTTCGACGACTCCACCATGGCGAGCGAAGTGGGGCGCGCCCAGGTGATCTATGGCGACATCCTGCTGCTCAATAAAACCGATCTGGTGGCGGAAGAGCGGCTGGTGGAGGTGGAGTCACGCCTGCGCGACCTGAAGAAAGATGCCCGCATCCTGCGCTCGGTGAGCGGGCAGGTGCCGCTGCCGCTGCTGCTGAGCGTGGGGTTGTTCGAATCCGACAGGGTGGTGGCGAAGCAGGCCGGTGAGGCCAAGGCGCACAGCCACGATCACGGGCATGCCCACAGCAACGGCGCCGCCGAAGACACCGCTGCCGATCACACCGCCTGCGACCACGGCCAGTGCGTGCACGACCACGCCGCTGAACACGATCACGGCCACGATCACAACCATGGCCACGATCATCACGCTCACGGCGATGCCGTCCATGCCGCCGACCACCTGGCGATCGAAGGCTTCACCTCGCTCTCCTTCGCCGCCGAAGGGCCCTTTTCACTGCGCAAGTTCCAGAACTTCCTCGACAACCAGATGCCGGCCGGGGTGTTCCGGGCCAAGGGGATCCTCTGGTTCAGCGAAAGCGAGCGGCGCCATGTGTTCCACCTCGCCGGCAAGCGCTTCTCGATCGACGACACCGACTGGAAAGGGCCCCGCAAGAATCAGCTGGTGCTGATCGGCAAGGAGCTCGATCACGACAAACTGCGCCGTCAGCTGCGCGCCTGCGTGGCCAGCGGCGCCACAGGCAAGGGCTTTTCCTGATCAGGCCCGCGCTGGAGCCCGCCAAAGGCCACGAACCGGCCTTCACTGGATCGAAAGGCCCTGCATCCAAAAGTTGCCGTTGAACCCTCAGGCGGCTGGGCTGCCTTCATACTGGCCCAGCAGTGGTTTGCCGGTGTGCACCCCGGTGAGGCAACGAGGAAAGTCCGGTGCCAGCATCACGCCTCGTTCGAATGCGTGGTTGTCAGTCCGGCGCTGTCCCGCAGCTGTGATGGGCCCTGTCAGATGGCAGTCCCTCAGCCAGAACGCTCGCCCCTGCTCTTCCCCCTTCAATCCCCGGCGCGGACCGGAGTTCACCATGCCCTTTCCATTGCTCAAATCATCCTCAGGCCGTGATCTGGCCCTGGCCGGCTGCGCCGGTCTTGGTCTCAGCCTGCTGGGCGCGCTGCCCGCCACCGCCCACCAGCTGGCCGGCGCCGGCCTGGCCAGCGGCTTCAACCATCCCCTCACCGGCCTGGACCACCTCTTCCTGCTGGTGGGTGTAGGTGCGGCGGCGTCGTTCGTGAGCGCCCAGTTGCTGCTGTTCGCCCTGGGCGGTGCGGTGATCGGTGCCCTCTTCGGCGTCAGCGGTGGCGGCCTGCCCGTGGCCGAGCTGCTGGCGGCATTGGCGGTTTCTGGCCTGGGTCTGCTGATCCTGATGAGCCGTCGTTCTGGCCATCCCCCCTCCATCCCCGCGGCCGGCACGCTGGTGGCCACGGCGGTGGCGATCCACGCGATGCTGCACGGCCATGAGGCCAGCGGTGCCAGCAGCTGGTGGGCAGGAGCCCTGCTGGCCTCGGGCCTCACCGTGGGCGTCACCTTCCTCCTGCTGCGCCGGCTTGGCACCGCCTGGACGGTGCGACTCGCTGTGCTCCTCACCGTGGTTGGAGCCTTGCTGGCGCTGGGTCCGATCGGGCTGCTGGCCGGTATCGGTGTCGGCGCTGCCTGAGCAGCGGCCCAATCGCAGTCATCGACACAGTTCGCCCTCCGGATCTGGCTAACGTTGTGGGATACCGGTTGGGTGTCATGGTCGAACTACTGCTCTTCACCGGCGTCGTGGCGCTGTTCGGCCTGGCCTTCTGGCTCACCACCGACTCCGACGACGACAATTCCGGCGGCGGCCTGATGCAGCCCGCCCTGGTTCCCATCCGGGTCAGACCCAGCCGCTGACCGCCGCCCGGCCCATTCGCTGACACCATCCGCGCCGCACGGAACAGCAGTGCTCCTGTTGTTCCATTCACGTGATCAGTGATGAACTGATCGTTCGCTCAACACTTGAGTGTCCGCTCAGCGCTTGATCGCTGGTTAGTTTTTTTTATGGCCTCAAGGCTCAGGCAATCCAGCCAGCCAACTGAACAACAGCCTGGCAAACCACCGATCAACATGTTCTGATCAACGCCGCCAATCGCTCAGGTTTCGATCAGCAAATTCCATCAATTCGGCCTGATCTGTTCTGGTTGCTGGCTTTTTGAACCAGCCACAGGACTGGCTGATCAGAGAATGTTCTGGTCACATTTGCTACATCAAGGCGCAGCCTTTCGTCGCGTCCTGTTCACCCTCGATTCCTACGCTCCACATGTTGCATTCGCGCCATAGGGCGCTCAATTTCCTGGATGAAACGGATCACTTCCACCACCTTGAGGGTGGCCTCTGCCGGCCTGATGGTTGTTTCGATCAGCACCGCAGTCGGAGCCGGGCTGGCTCAGCAGGCACCCGTTGAGATCGGTGTCTACTCTGGCCGCCACTACAACACGGACAAAGAGCTGTACCGCCAGTTCACCGCCCGCACGGGCATCAGGGTGAAGGTGCTGGAGTCCAAGGACGATGCCGTCATTGAGCGGCTCAAATCCGAAGGCCGCAACAGCCCGGCCGATGTGCTCGTGCTGGTGGATGCCGCCCGCCTTGACATCGCCACCGACCAGGGCCTGTTCCAGCCCAGCCGCTCCGCCGCGCTGGAGCGCGATGTGCCCGCCAACCTGCGCGATTCCAAGGGTCGCTGGTTCGGCCTCACCCGCCGCGTGCGCGCTGTGGTGGTCAACCCGAAACTGGTGAATCCCGCCACGATTCGCACCTACGCCGATCTGGCCAACCCGGCCTTGAAAGGCAAGCTCTGCCTGCGGGAGCGCAAGAGCCCCTACAACCAGTCACTGGTGGCCAGCCAGATGATCCTGCGTGGCGATGCCACCACCCGCGCCTGGGTGCGCGGCATGGTGGCCAACGTCAAACAGCCGTTCTTCACCTCCGACACCCCCCTGGCCCGTGCCGTTGCCCGGGGTGAATGCGGGGTTGGCGTGGTCAACTCCTACTACGTGGCCCGCATGCTTTCAGGCGCTGGCGGCGCAGAAGACAAGCGTCTGGCCGAGCAGGTGAAGATCGTCTACGTGAATCCCTCCCACGTCAACATCAGCGGTGCCGGCGTCACGCGCTATGCCAAGAATCCCCAGGCAGCGATCAAGTTGATCGAATTCCTCGCTTCCCCCACCGGCGGCCGCGGCTATGCCGAAGCCAACAACGAATACCCGCTCAGGGGTGTGGGCAACAACCCCTACCTCAAGGGCTTCGGTACGTTCAGGGCGGATGGCGTCTCGGTTGAGCAGATCGGCTCTCGTACCAAGGCTGCCACCAAGATGATGGAAACCAACGGCTGGAAGTAGGACACCGAATGGCGGCACTGGCAACAGCCGAACGCGCTCCAGCTTTCAAGGGGCCGCCGCCGATGCGGCGTGCGTCCTTGACAGGAGCGGTCGTGGTGGTCTCAGCCCTGGCCTTGCTGCCGGTGCTGATGCTGGTGGGCTATGCCCTACTGGCCCCCGGCTCCAGCACCCTCCAGCTGGGGGCTGAGGGCCTTGAGCAAGTGGTCAACACTGTGGTGCTCGTTGTCGGTGTCGGCCTGATCGGCGCCGTCGTGGGAACGGCAAACGGTTGGCTCACGGCCTGTTGCCATTTCCCCGGGCGGCGTTGGTTGCGTCTAGCGCAGGTGCTGCCTCTGGCGGCACCTGCTTTTGTGCTGGCCGCCGTGCTCGTTGACCTCGGCAGCCGCTGGGGCTACCGCTTTCACGGCATCGGCTGGGCCGTGCTGCTGCTCAGCCTCACCACGTACACCTACGTGTTTCTGCTCTCCACCGAGAGCTTCTCGATGAGCGGCCACCGCCAGCTGGAGGCCTGCCGCAGCCTGGGCGTCGGCCCCTGGGGCAGTTTTCGGCGGGTGGCCCTGCCACTGGCCCTGCCCTCGATCGGGGCTGGTGTCGCCCTCAGCGGCATGGAGGTGGTCAATGAACTGGGCGCGGTCGAAATGCTCGGCGTGCCCACCCTGTCGCGCGGGATTCTGCAGCGCTGGCAGGGAGAAGGGGATCTGCAGGGAGCCGTGGGTCTGGCCTTGATTGCCCTGGTGATGGTGAGCCTGCTGGTGGGGGCCGAGCGCTGGTTACGCCATCGCAGCCGCCGCTGGAACATGGGCCATGAGGGCACCAGCTCGCTGCAATGGCAGCTGAGTGGCTGGCGTTGCTACACGGCCCAGCTGCTCACCGTGGTGCCCCCGGTGGTCAGTCTGGCGATTCCACTCACCTGGCTGGTGATGAGCCTCGATCACCTGCAGAGCGATTCGCTCGAAGAACTGGTGGCGCTCACGTTGCGCAGCCTCGGGCTGGCGCTGGCCGCGGCGGTGGTCACCGTGGTGGCGGCGGTGCTGCTGGCCATCGCTCGCCGCTGGCTTCCCCAGCCCTTCCTGCGCCAGCTCACCTTCGTGGCCGGCATGGGCTATGCGATCCCCGGCACGGTGTTGGCCCTGGCCTTGATGCTGATCGGCGGTCCGCTCGGGCTCAGCCCCCTGCTGCTGTTGCTCTGGGGCTACAGCGATCGTTTTCTGGCGGTGTCCAAAGGCGGCCTGGATGCGGCTCTCGAGCGGATCCCACCCAGCGTGGATGAGGCCGCCACCGGCCTGGGCTGCAGTTGGTCTCAGGTGCTGAAACGCGTGCACCTGCCACTTCTGAAGGGTCCAATCCTGGTGGGGGCCTTGCTGGTGTTTGTCGACACAGTCAAGGAGCTGCCGCTCACCTTCTCCTTGCGGCCCTTTGATTTCGACACCCTGGCGGTGCGGGTGTATCAATACGCCGGCGACGAGCGGGTGTCGACCGCACTCATCCCGGCGCTGCTGATCGTGGCGTTAGGGCTGGTGGCGGCGGTGGCATTGATGCCCAGCCTTGAGCGGCTTGGCTCCGGCGCCGACCAGAGCTAAGCCACAACATCCAGCACGGCCGGCATTGCGAGCGCTCGTCACTGACGCGGCAAGCACAATGGAGCGATCCGGGCGAGTCGGTTGGCTTGAAGGGGATTGAAGTTGTCGTCGCTTGCCAGCAGCAGGGTGGGACGGCCATCAGCAAGAGACGGGCCCACGGCGAGCGCCTCCCAATTGTCGGGGCTAAGTCCGGCCGCCAGTAGATCCCACTGCCGCACTGGCGTGAGCGGTGGTGCAGTGTCGTCAGCGGGCGGCGGCGGCGGCAGGGAGAACGCCAGCAGCCTCGCCCACCACTGATTCGGCGCGGCGTAGCCCCGCTCCAGTCCAAACAGGAGGCCAGAGCGCGGCGGTGCCAGCAGATCGGTGAGCCCCCAGTTGGGCCCCTCCAGCGTCACCGCCAACCGGCCCGCCGGGGTGAAACCGGCTGCGGGGGCCGATGGGGCGCGGCCGGGCAGGCTGTGGGCCACTGGGCCGAAGCGCAGGAGTCGCAGCGATCCCTCCGCGTCCTGCAGTAACGGACGCTCGGCCGCCAGAAGCAGCGAAGGGGGGGAAGCAGGGCGGCCCCCTGCTGCTGCCGGGCCTGGCAGCAAGGTCAAGGATTCCGGCCCTTGGTTGGAGCCCAGGCCCCGCTGCGGCGCCGCCTGCCAGGCCTCCGGCAAATCCAACGCCTGCTGCAGGCGCCCAGTGAAGCGGTCAAAGCGCAGCAAGCGGGGCGGCTGCTCCGCCGTGCGGCGCCCTTCGCTCACAATCCAAAGCGCCTCACCCTTGATCACCAGCCCTTCGCCGTCAAGGGGGTGGACAAACGGCTGGCCATCGGCATCGGTGAGCAGCAGGCGGCGCCCCAGCACCGGTGGCTTGTCGGTGCTCACGCCCAGCCGCGCCACGCCATGCACCGGCACCAGAAAGGAAGCTTCGGCGTCACTCAACAGCCAGAGGGTGCGGCCGTCAGGGTCCATGGCGGCGGCCGAAAAACCGCCGAGCGGTTGGCCGTCGCTGCCGTCCCGGGGCAATTCCACCTCTTGAAGCAGCTCCCAGCTGAGCGGGCCCTCGCAGGGAAGCACCCAGGCCGCCTCATGCGGGAACTGCAGCGGCAGTGGCGTCAGCACTGGCAGTGGCGTCAGCAGCTGCGCTAGGAGTTTGTTGCTCGTAGAGAATCGGTCCACCGATTGCAGCGAGTTCGGGCTTGTTGACGCTGACGGCTCCGGGCTGTGGCTTTCTGCACCGAGCTTCATGGAAGTGGAGGTGATGCAGGAGC
>NZ_JAGQCV010000018.1 GCF_024346375.1 Synechococcus sp. ATX 2A4
GCCGGTGTTCATTGAACCTGCTTCAAGGCACTCCGGTTGACAGCGATCGATCCATCCAAAGCCTCCGCACATTGCGGGGGCTTTTTTATGCAGCACAGCCACGGCAAACGGGATCGCAGGCGGGGGCAATGGGCACGGCATCGCCAACACCTGCGATCGACTCAGGCCTGCGGGAAACGAGCGAACAGTGATCGGCTCTGGGTTGCGGCAGGAAGCATCTGCTTCCTCAGGCTCTGCAGCTCGAATCAGTAGGCTCCCACCAGTGCAACGGCGCCATGGGCAGCAGCTACGGCCAGCTCTTTCGTATCAGCACCTTCGGCGAATCCCACGGCGGCGGCGTCGGGGTGATCGTGGATGGCTGTCCGCCGCGGCTGCCGCTCGATCTGGCGGCGATTCAGGCCGAGCTCGATCGGCGCAGACCCGGTCAGAGCCGCATCACCACCCCGCGCAAGGAAGCCGATCAGGTGGAGGTGCTCAGCGGGCTGCTCGATGGGATCACCCTCGGCACCCCGATCGCCATGGTGGTGCGCAACCAGGACCAGCGTCCCGGGGACTACAAGGACATGGAGGTGGCCTTTCGCCCCTCCCACGCCGATGCCACCTACCAGGCCAAGTACGGCATTCAGGCCCGCAGCGGCGGCGGCCGCGCCTCGGCGCGGGAAACAATCGGCCGGGTGGCCGCCGGTGCGATCGCCAAGCAACTGCTGGCCCGGGCCCATGGCACCGAGGTGATCGCCTGGGTGCGGCGCATCCACACGATCGAGGCGCAGATCGATCCGGCGCAGGTGACCCTGGCGGCCGTGGAGGCCAACATCGTGCGCTGCCCCGACGCCGAGGCGGCGGAGCGGATGATCGGGCGGATCGAGGCCATCGGCCGCGAAGGCGATTCCTGCGGTGGGGTGATCGAGTGTGTGGTGCGGCGGCCGCCGCCGGGGCTGGGCATGCCGGTCTTCGACAAGCTGGAGGCCGATCTGGCCAAGGCGGTGATGTCGCTGCCGGCCACCAAGGGCTTCGAGATCGGCTCCGGCTTCGCAGGCACCCTGCTGCGGGGCAGTGAACACAACGATGCTTTCCTGCCCACCGCTGACGGCAGCCTGCACACCGCCACCAACAATTCCGGGGGCATCCAGGGCGGCATCAGCAACGGCGAGGAGATCTGCCTGCGGGTGGGCTTCAAGCCCACCGCCACAATCCGCAAGGCGCAGCAGACGGTGACGCTGGCCGGCGAAGCCACCACGCTTGAAGCCAAGGGGCGCCACGATCCGTGCGTGCTGCCGCGGGCGGTACCGATGGTGGAAGCGATGGTGGCGCTGGTGCTGGCCGATCACCTCCTGCGACAGCAGGGGCAATGCAGCCTCTGGTGAAGGCACTGAGGTGAGGACAGGGCCACCCAGGAGCCTGCTGTCAGGCGTAACCCGCTGCTGGAGAGCGGGCAGGTTCACCTGCGGGCTGAGGTGGGCCGGCCGCTGATGCTTCCCTCAGACCCTGCAGCACGAGCGCCAGCTGAGGGTCCAGCACAGCCTCTGGGGCGGCAGAAAAGAGTGCCGCGCCAAGCGTGACCGCCTGCACGCCGGCCGCCAGCCAGATGGGCACATCGGCAGGGCGCAGGCCACCGGCGGCGATGCAGAAGGGCAGTGGAGCCAGAGGGCCGGCCAGGAGGCGCCAGTAACCCGGGCCAAGTGCCGCCGCCGGGAACAACTTGACGAGCCTGCAGCCCAGGCGGCGGGCGAGATCCACCTCCGTGGGGGACATCACCCCTGGCACGAGCAGCAGGCCCATCCGTGCCGCCTCGACCAGCAGTTCAGCGCGCAGCAGCGGCGACATCGCATAGGAGAAACCGGCCGCACGCACATCGGCGAGAGCGGCAGCCGTGGTGATCGATGCTGCCCCCAACTGCAAGGCGGGGAAAAGGCGGCGCAACTCGCGGCATTGCTCAACCCAACCAGGCTGGGGCATCCAGGCCACCTCCACATGGCGCACACCAGCAGCTGCCAGTTGCCCCACGTGCCGGCGCAGAGCGGCAGGCTCACTGCAGCGCACCACTGTGAGCAGCGGCTGCTCCCGCAAGGAGTCGATCAGACGGGCGGCGGCAAGCCCGCACTCCGCAGCCCCTGGTAGGAGCGGCGGAGCATCGTGACGCTCAGACGTATTCGGCGACCCGCACATCGCTGCGGATCAGCAGCTCCTGCAGCTCCTCGGCATCCACGGTTTCCTTTTCCACCAGGATGTCGGCGAGCTCATCGAGCACCGGGCGGTTGTCGGTGAGGACGCCTTTGGCACGGCGGTAAGCCACTTCCACCAGCTGCCCGACCTCCTCATCAATCGCGGCGGCGGTGTCTTCGGAAAAATCCCGCTCGGCGGCGATGTCACGGCCGAGGAACATGCCGCCCTGGGAGCGGCCGAGGGCCACGGGGCCCAGCCGGTCAGACATGCCGAAGCGGGTGACCATCTGGCGGGCGACCCGGGCCACCTGCTGAAGGTCGTTGGAGGCCCCGGTGGTGACTTCGTCTTCGCCGTAGACGATCTCTTCGGCGACACGGCCACCGAGGGCGACAGCCATCTGGTTCTGCAGGTAAGCGCGGGAATAGAGGCCCGATTCCATTCGCTCTTCACTGGGGGTGAAGAAGGTGAGGCCGCCGGCCTGGCCACGGGGAATGATGCTGATCTTCTGCACCGGGTCGTAGTCGGGCATCAGGGCCCCCACAAGAGCATGGCCCGCTTCGTGATACGCCACGAGGCGCTTGCGCTTCTCGCTCATCACCCGATCCTTCTTCTCGGGGCCGGCCATCACGCGCTCGATCGCGTCGTTGACCTCATCCATCGACACTTCGGTGAGTTGGCGGCGGGCCGCCAGGATCGCCGCTTCGTTGAGCAGGTTGGCCAGGTCGGCGCCGGTGAAGCCGGGGGTGCGGCGGGCGACGCGGTCGAGGTCGACGTCTTTGGCGAGGGTCTTGCCGCGGGCATGGACGCCGAGAATCTGCAACCGGCCGGCGTAATCGGGGCGATCGACCACCACCTGGCGATCGAAGCGGCCCGGCCGCATCAGCGCCGAATCGAGCACATCGGGGCGGTTGGTGGCGGCGACAATGATGATGCCGGTGTTGCCCTCAAAGCCGTCCATTTCGGTGAGCAGCTGGTTGAGGGTCTGCTCGCGCTCGTCATTGCCACCGCCGAGGCCGGCGCCGCGCTGACGGCCCACCGCGTCGATCTCATCGATGAACACGATGCATGGGGCGTTCTTCTTGGCCTGTTCGAACAGGTCGCGCACGCGGCTGGCGCCCACACCCACGAACATCTCCACGAATTCCGAGCCGGAGATGGAGAAGAAGGGAACGCCGGCCTCACCGGCCACCGCTTTGGCCAGCAGTGTTTTACCGGTGCCGGGAGGGCCCACCAGCAGCACCCCTTTGGGGATCTTGGCGCCCACGGCCGTGAAGCGATCGGGGTTCTTGAGGAAGTCGACCACCTCGGTGAGCTCGAGCTTGGCGCCCTCGATGCCGGCCACATCACCGAAAGTGACCTGGGTCTGCGGTTCCATCTGCACCCGTGCCTTGCTCTTGCCGAAGCTCATGGCCGGGTTGCCACCGCCACCCTGCGCGCGACGCAGCAGGAAGAAGAGGCCGCCGAGCAGGAGCAGGGGGAACAGCAGGCTGCCGATCGCCTGCTGCCAGGCCGCCGGTTCGCGGCTGGGCTGCACGGCGATGTCGACGTTGTTGTCGGTGAGGAGTTTCAGCAGGTCTTTGTCGGGGGCGAGGTTGACCACGGCGCGGCCGCCATCGTTTTCCACGATCTGGGCGGTGCCCCGGTCGGGGGAGATGAGCACACGCGATACCTGCCTGCTCTGCACCGCTTCAACGAAATCGCTGTAACGGAGGGTGCGGGGGGCGTTGGCCGGGTTGGGCCGGTCGAGGAAGGCCGTGCCCACGGCGATCACCACGACGGCAAGGAGCACGTAGAGCCCCGCGTTGCGCCAGCGCTTTTTCACCCTGTGTGCTCCTGATGAGATGGAAGTAAAGGAATGTTAATGGCGCGGCAGGCCGTCAGACGGCGCGCAGCACCTCCACCACGCTACGGAAGGCGAACCATTCCGGGATTTCCTCGCCGCTGCGCAGCATCTGACGGAACTGGGTGCCGCTGAGTTTCTTCACATGCAGGCCCCGGGCCTCGGCGTGCTCGGCGGTCACATAGCCCTCTTCCTCGGTGTAGACGAGGTTGAGCGACGGCACTGTTTCCATGCCCAGTTCGGTGGCCTGGTCACGGGCGAAATCCTGGGCCTGGTAAGGGCCGTAGAAATCGTCGCCGCTCAACGACGACTTGCAGCCGGCCATGTCGCGACCAATGATGAAGTGGCTGCAGCCGTAGTTCTTGCGGATGATCATGTGCTGCAGGGCCTCGCGCGGGCCTGCCATGTGCATCGCGTAGGGCAGGTAGGCCCAGCGGATGCGGGGGTTCTCCACCTCGGCGGCCAGCCGCTCATACGACTGGAAACGCACCTCGCCGGCGATGTCGTCTTCCTGGGTGGGGCCGCAGGTGGGATGCACCAGCACCACCGCGTTGGCGCTCACGTTGGTGGCATGCAGGGCGCGGGTGAACAGCTCGTAGTGGGCCCGGTGGATCGGGTTGCGGCACTGGAAAGCCACCACGTCTTCATTGGCGGGCAACTGGCTGCGCACCTCAGCCGGCGTCTGGCAGGGGAACACCCGACGGGGCAGCTCCAGCCCCTGCAGCGCGCCGCCGAGGTAGAAGCGCCCACGCTCGCCGCAGATCATGCGCACCGCCGGGTGCTCGATTGAGGTGGTGCCGTAGCAGCCAGCGGCCTCACGCACCTTGTCGGGTTCCCAGCGGCTCTCGACGGTGAACACCGCCAGATCCTGGCCGCGGTAGGTGAGCAGCAGGCGATCGCCCGGAGCGATGGTGTCGTCATCGGTGTCCATCACCACCGGCAGACCGAACAGCAGGCCCGAGGTGGTGCGGTGCCCGCTCACCACAGCGAGGTAATCCTCTTCGTGCATGAAGCCGCGCAGGGGCGAAAAGCCGCCCACCATCAGCAGCTCCACGTCGCAGGCGTTGCGGTCGGAACACTCCAGCACCCGATCCACACCGGCCTTCACCGCCGCCACCTGCTCGGGCGGCACCCGCAGATCAACGAGCGTGCCGCCATGGGGGGCGATCCCATGAACCTGGGGCTGGCCTTCGGTGGAGGTGGTGGAGGTCACGGGCAGCGGCGTGAGGGAATGGAGAGATTCTTTCAGAGCACCCAGGCCCTGCTGGCAAGCCGCGAAGCCTGGTGGGATCGGCTGGCAGCAAAAAGCCCTTCCGGAGGGAGCTCCGGAGGGGCTTGAAGAAAGGAGGAAGGCCGGGGCCTGAATCAGGCTTCTTCGAGGCGGCCGTACAGCTGGCCGGTCACCTTGACGTCGACGGCCTGCTTGCCGCCCATGTCGGTGTCCGAGGGCTGGATCGCCGTGAACACGCCGGCGAATTCACCGGTGGCACTGTCGACCTTGGTGATCGAAAGGCTCATCGCGCCGCGGCCGTCGACGTACTGCTTGGTGTTCTCCTTGGCCAGCGATTCGTCGTCACCGGCGGGCACGAGGCCGACAGCGCTGCTGTAACCGGTGGTGAGGCCGCGGCCCTTGGGATCCAGGAAGTTGCTGGTGCGGTAACTGGGGGTGCGATACGTGCCTTCGAAATCAGTGCTGGTGCTGATGGCGGCGCCATTGGAGGTGGCCAGCAGCTCCTTGCTGGAGAAGGTGAAGGGCACTTCCTCACCACCGGGCATCAGCACGGTGATCGGCTGGAAGTCGATGCCGCCGAGCTCCTTGAAGGTGAGGGAGTCGCCCGAGACGTTCAGATCTCCATACACCTGATCCAGGCTGGAGGTGTAGCGGGTAAGGATCTTGCCGGCCACGAACTGGGCTTCCTGCCGCTTGTTGGTGGGTTCACCCTTGACGAACACTTCGCTGGGGTGGAGGCAGATGTCACGAAGCTGGTAGCGGGCGCCGGAATCGAGGGGAATCGTGCCGCGCGCAGAATCGGGAAGGGTGGGGCAGTCGTTCGCCTTGCCGGTGTTGACGATGTCGTCATAGGTGACGTTGGAGCGATCAACAGCTTTGGCACCACCGCCGCAGGCGGTGACCATGGTGAGGCAGAGCGCCAGCACGAGTGCGAGCAGGGGTCGGAAACGCATGGGGAGAAGCCGCGCGGGCAGGGTGAAACCTTGTGAAGGCGTGCGTCGCGGCGATCCTACAGAGGAGAAACCCGGGCTCCTGCAGCGGCGTTGCGCCTCTCAACAACATGACTCACAGCCGCCTGGCCGATGCCGGCGGGGCCGGCGCGGCGGCAGGCGCGAGCAAGGCGCCGAGCGCATCGAGCAGCCGGTGAGCCAAGGCCAGCTTCCCCATCGGCGCCAGCGGTCGCTCCCCGTCGCCGGGCCCCAGCAGCCAGCCCTGGTTGGTGGCGGCGGCGAATCCGGCGCCGGGCTGATCGATCGGATTGGCGAACAGCAGATCACAGCCCTTGCGCCGGAACTTGGCCCGGGCCTGGGGCAACACATCGCCGGAATGGGCCGCGAAGCCGAGGATCCGCTGGCCGGGCGGGCGCTGGCTCACCAGCTGCTGCAGCAGGTCAGGCACCCCCTGCCAGCCCGTCTGCAGGGCCTGCGCCAGCTCCTCCTTGGCCAGCTTGGTGGGCAGGGGCGCCGCCCGGCGGTGGTCGGCCACCGCCGCCGCCATGGCAATCGCATCGGCTTCGGGCTGGAGAGCAACCAGCCGCTGCTGCAGCTCAGCGGCGGTGACCACCGGATGAAGCTGCAACCCCTCCAGCCAGGCGGCCTCCACACTCAGCGGACCGTGCACCAGATCCACCTGCGCCCCCCGCAGGCGGGCGGCCTGGGCCAGCAGCACCCCCATCCGTCCCGTGCTGGGGTTGGTGAGGCAGCGGGCCGGATCGAGAGATTCGCGGGTCGGTCCGGCGCTCACCAATAACCGACGTCCGCGCCAGTCGCGGCTGGCACCATGCAGGCGCAGGGATTCAAGCGCCAGCTCCAGCAGGGCCGGTTCGGCCATCCGTCCATCGCCCTGCCGGTCGCAGGCCAGCAGCCCCGGCTGGGGGCCAAGCGGCAGCACCCCCTCAAAGTTCTGGAGCTCCTGCCAGTTGCGGCGCACCCCGGGGCTGCGCCACATGGCGGTGTTCATGGCGGCGGCAGCCAGCACCGGCGCCTCGGCCGCCAGCAAGGTGCTCGCCAGCAGGGTGTCGCCCAGGCCGTGCACCCAGCGGGCCAGACTGGTGGCGCTGAGCGGCGCCACCAGTACCAGTTCGGCCCACTCAGCCAGTTCAATGTGCAGCGGCCGCGCCGCCTGGTGGCTCCATTGATCCGCCTCCAGCAGGCAGCTGTGGCGGCTGAGGCTGGCCAGCGCCACCGGGCTCACCAGCCGGGTGGCGCTGGGGGTGAGCACGCAACGCAGCTCGGCGCCCCGCTTGGCGAGGGCACTGACCAGGCCCGGCAGCTTGACGGCGGCGATGCTGCCGCTGATGCCCACCAGGATCCGGCACCCCGCCAGGGGATCAGCACGGCTGTCGCCCTCATTCCTCATCGAACGGTTCCTGATCCACCAGATGGACGTAGGGGCGGGCCAGCTCCGGGCGGTGAATCGCCAGTGCCCGCATCAGGTGCCAGTCCTGCAGGCCGGCGAAGGGGGTGGGGTAATCGTCTTCATCAAGGCGGCGGGCCAGCTCGGCGGTCGCGGCTTCATCAAAGGCCTCGAGCCGTTCGGGGGTGATCGCTGGGCCACCGCGCTCTTGCGGCTGGCCAGCGGCCTGGGACGTGGACGGAGCGATGGGGTCGGCCAAGACAATGGAGACGGATGTCCGGTTTCATTCCATCGCATCAACGGCCTTGCGGCTGCTCATTGCATCAACAGCCCTGCGGACGCCGGCCCAGCCCCCGGCAGACACCCGAGCGGCAGTGATAGCTTTTCGGCACGGGGAATTAGCTCAGCTGGTAGAGCGCTGCGATCGCACCGCAGAGGTCAGGGGTTCGAGTCCCCTATTCTCCATGGGAAGCCAGCATTTCCCGGTCGGTGACTGGATTTCAGGAGTCTCAAGAAGTCTTCCTGGCTCGCCCTGGTGCAGACCTTGGGTGCAGAACCTGGGTACAGGGTCGGGTACCGATCCAGTTCTCCACCTCGGCAAAGGCGCCGGGGAGCCAGCGGTTCGGCTGCCGCATCTAATCGTGCGCCGGCGTGGCTGGAGCTCCTAATCACAAGCGGCGGATCCTCCCGGCCTTGCGCCCCCGCTGTGGACCGCTGCTACACCATCCCCTGCAGGCTGGCCGGCCACTGTGGGTAGCCGGGCCGTGGCCACTGCGCTATCGCAGCGATGGTGGGGCGGCGGTGCTGCTGCTTGATCAACCCTGCGCCGGTGTCCATGGGTGGCGCGAGCCGGCGGGGATACACGCTCCGGCTCTTCGCTGAGTTCCGCCAGCGGCCAAGCAACGCAGTGTGCTCGGCAGGCCAGAGCTAGCTTTTAAGTTTTTCCCACTCCCGCCAATGGCCACCACGGTGCGCCTGTCTCCGGATCCAGAGAGCCGGCTGCAACCGCTTGCCAACGCGTCCGGCAGCAGCGCCGATGCCTTGCTCGGTCGGGTCATCAACGAAAGCCTGCAAGATATCGAAGACGCTCAGCTGGCCGAATCCGCCTGGCTGGGGCACGAGGGATCGGGGGAGCCGACCATCACCCTGGACGACGTGTTGAGCCGTTGCGGGCTGGAGGCTTGAGTTCACACCTCCAGCAGAGCGGCAGCCGCAGAAGCTGAGCCGCCAGCCCACCACTGCTGGCGCCGAACTTCAAGCGCTCAGTCACCACTGCCGCCCAGCAAGCCCGCGAGGGCGGCCTGGTAGGTGTCACGGTCGGCGGGGTCACCCACGAGGGTGATGGCGCCGCTTTCGGGCCACCAGTTGAGGCGGAGGTTGGTGTGCTTTTCGTCGAAGACGAACAGTTCATAGACCCCCTTGTGCTCCCAGTGACCGGGATGGTCGAGGCTGGTGACGATGGACTTGAGCTCGTCCAGGCTTCCGTGAAACTGCACGCTGGGGCCATCCGATCCGCCCACTCTTGCAAACCGGTTGCCTCGGGCCTGTTGCCTTTGCGACGGCCCTCGCGGCAGCCCCATCCCCTCCAACGACCCGCCTGAACCATGGACTGGACCAGCGACGCCGAACAGAAGCTGAAGGAAGTGCCCTTCTTCGTGCGACCCGCCGTGCGGCGACGGATCGAAGCGATGGCGGAGGAGGCGCAGCTCAGCGCCATCGATCTGGCCTTCTATGACGAGGCCCGGGCGCGGTTCGCGCGCCGCTGAGTGCGGCGACGAGGGTGCAACCTGCATCGCTCTGAGGTCCCGAACCGCAGCAGCCACACCTGGCCAGCGGGTCAGGGGGGCTCGATAGGGTAAAAGGGAGGTCAGCATCCTGCCTCCCGCCTCCATGTCGCAGTCAAAGCGAGAACAGGTCGTCAGCCATCTGCGCTACATCCGTCAGGAATTGCGCGAAATGCACCAGGGCGTCATGGAAGACGGCCTGTTGCCCGAGGCCGGCGAAGTGCGCGGCGTGATGGCACAGATGGAAGCCCTGCTCGAATTGCTGGAAGGCAAGGGCGCCCGCAAGAACAAGGACAGCGACGGCTGAGGCTGCCGGCCCCTTGACAGCACCGGCAGAGGGTGCGTCTTGCCAGGACGCAAAGCCATCGGTTTTGTGAGTCCGTTCCCATCCCTCTGGCCCGGGCCCTGCCCGGGCCTTTTTATTTCAATCCCCTATGGATGGCGTTTGGGGGTACCGCCCACACCAGAAATGGTGTAAAAAGTGTTTGGCAGTTGTCCGGGCCAGGTGATGGGGATCGCCAGCCGTTGCTCCTGCCACCCTCTTCCGTGACCCGCCTGCAGCAGACCAGGCTTCACCGCCAGATCGGCCTGGCAGGTGAGCGGCTGCAGCTCTGGGCCCAGAACCCCTGGCGCCGGCTCTCGTTGCAGGTGATCACCCTGCTGGGCGGCTTCTTCATGGGGGGCTCGGTGGGCATGCTGATCGGCGCCCTCTCCTATCTTGACCCGATCGCTGCCCTGGCCTGTGTGGCGCTGATGGAGCTATCGGTGCGCACCCGCCGCGCCCTGCTGCAACAGAGCGGTGACCGGCTCACCCTGCAGCTGATCGATGCCGCCCGCACCGGCTTCCTCTACGGGCTGCTGCTGGACGGTTTCAAGCTGCTGTGAACGGGTCGGGTTCAGCCGCCGCCAGCAGATACAACAGCGCCATCCGGATCGGAATGCCGTTGCGCACCTGCTCTTCCACCAGGCAGCAGCTGGGATCATCCAGCAGCGCACCGCTCAGCTCGACGCCGCGGTTCACCGGCCCCGGGTGCAGCACCGGCACCGGCTTACCGCAGAGCTCCAGCCGCTGGTGGCTGATGCCGTAGTGACGGTGGTAGGTGTCGAGGCTGGTGAGCAGGTGCTGGTGCATGCGCTCCTGCTGCAAGCGCAGGGTCATCACTGCATCGGCCCCCGGCAGGGCCTCCTCCAGCTGGCGCACGATGCGGATTGTGCCGCGGCACTCCACCGGATCGTGCGCCTGGCCCGGCGGCGGCGCCTGCACGAAGGCGGCGAAGCCATCGGGCAGCAGCGTGGCAGGGCCGCAGAGCACCACATCGGCGCCGCAGGCGGTGAGCGCCCAGAGGTTGGAGCGGGCCACGCGGGAATGGAGCACATCCCCCACGATCACGATGCGCTTGCCGGCCAGGGCAGCCGGCGTGGGCGCCGTCGGCTCGAACCAGCGGGCGAGGGTGAGCAGATCCAGCAGGCCCTGGCTGGGGTGGCTGTGCAGACCATCGCCGCCGTTGAGCACCGCCACCCGTTCGCCGCTGCGGTCGAGGGCGCGGGCCATGGCGGCGGGCACACCGGCGCAGGCATGGCGCACCACCAGCACGTCGGCGCCCATGGCCACGTAGGTGCGGGCGGTGTCGAGCAGGCTCTCACCCTTGCTCAGCGAACTGGAGGCCGGTGAGAAACTCTGCACATCGGCCGACAGCCGCCGGGCGGCCAGCTCGAAGCTGCTGCGGGTGCGGGTGCTGGGCTCGAAGAACAGGCTGGTGACCAGGCGGCCCTGCAGGGCCGGCAAGCGCCGCGCGCCACTGGTGGGCAGGGAGCGGAAGCGCTGCGCCAACTCCAGAACGGTGGTGAAGTCGGCCAGGGAGAAGGCGGCGAGATCCAGCACATGGCGGTGGCTCCAGCGGCTCATGGCTGCGCCTCCGGTGTGCCCATCGCTGCGGGGCAGAAGGCCGCCGCCGGCCGAGGCATGCGATCGCCCCGCGCGCGCCGGCTGACGCTGCGGCTGGCGCGCAGATACCAGCGCCAGGGCAGCTCCTGAGCCTGGGAAATGCCGATGCGGGTGGTGCACACCAAGGGGCCATCGCCCTCCAGCTCACGGGCCTGCCACCAGCGCTGCAGCGCCGCAGGGCGCGGCGCCATCCAGACCCCCTGCGGCGGCATCAACAGCTGGCGGTCCTGGCAGCGGTTCAGGCCGAAACGCCGCGCCAGCAGAGCGGGGCCGGCGGCGATCCGCTCGGCCTCACCCGACAGGGCCACGGCCCTGAGCAGCACGCCACTGGCATGACCGTCGTGCCCTGTGACCACGTTCACGCAGTGATGCAGGCCGTAGGTGAGGTACACATACAAGCGGCCCGGCGGGCCGAAGAGGGTGTCGTTGCTGGGGGAGCGGCGGCGGTGCCCATGGCAGGCCGGTTCACTCTGGCAATAGGCCTCGGTTTCCACCACCACCCCCCAGACATGGCCGCCCCCGGGCAGGGCGCGCACCAGCAGGCAACCCACCAGATCGGGGGCCACAAGCTCGGCCGGGCGGGCAAAGACGTTGGGCGGCAGGCCGGCGCCGGCCGCAGCGGGCAGCCGGTGATCGCTCGCGCACACGGCTGCGCCCACCGGGTCGCCACCCGCCAGACTGGTGCCGGCGGGGGGGCTCAACGTCCCTGCCATTCGTCCGATCGGCTCCTTCCCGTGTCCAGCGCTCTCTCCAGTTTCAACCTCGGCACCGTGCTGCTGGCCGGCAGCGGGCTGTTCGTTCTGGCCACCCTCTACTTCGGCACCCGCGGTGGCTTCTACGACACCGACGATTACGACGGCAACGGCACGGCCCACTGAGGCCAAGCCAGCGGGACTTGCGCCCGGGCCAGCCCAGCGAGCAGCGTTCAACCCTGGCTGTGCAGCCGTTCCGATTCCGGGCAATCGTCGGCAGTTTCCAGATCCTGCGCGCTGCCGCTGCGGCTGAACGAGGCCAACCGGGTGCTCACAGCGCCGATCGATTCGAGCCGCACGCTCTCCTCCCAGCTGTGGCGCTCGTCGTCGTCGGCCATGTCGTAGCGGAGGGTGACCAGATCACCCACGATCTCCACCACAATCGCCTGCTCAATCCAGCGCTGCTGATCGCGCAGGAACACCCACACCGGGCGTTTCTCGCTGCAGAACTGATCCAGCTTGCGGTGCAGCATCACCCTCCCGGCCGGCGCCGGACGAGGCCGGGTCGGGCCCGGTTGCTTTCGATCCTAGAGATGATGGACGGATCCGTTTCATGCGGCGGCCGTGCCGCCTCCCGCCGGTGAGCACCCTTTCCTCCCCTGCACCGGCTTCGGCTGGCAGCGGCACAGCTTCCGCTACCGCCCCTGCTGCCGGCGGCGCCCCCTCTACCCCTGCTGCTGCAGTTGGTTCCGCCGTTCCCGGCCCGGTGGCCAGCCCTGAGGCGATCCGGCTGCAGCTGCGCAGCTGGCCGGAGGTGGAGGCCTATCTGGAGCGCTGCAAGGGCGTGATCGTGCCGCTCGGCTCCACCGAACAGCACGGGCCCACCGGCGCCATCGGCACCGATGCACTCACCGCCGAAGCGGTGGCGCTGGAGGTGGGGCGCCGCACCGGCGTGCTGGTGACGCCCGCCCAGGCCTTCGGCATGGCGGAGCACCACCTGGCCTTCCCCGGCACGATCAGCCTCCAGCCCGCCACGCTGCTGGCCGTGCTGCACGACGTGGTGCTGTCGCTGGCACGGCATGGCTTCCAGCGCATCTACGTGATCAACGGCCATGGCGGCAACATCGCCACGGCGCGGGCCGCCTTCGCCCAGGCCTACGGCACCGCTGCCGCCCGCGGGCTGCCCCATGCCGCCGACCTGCGCTGCCGACTGGCCAACTGGTTCATGGCGGGGCCGGTGATGCGCCAGGCCCGCGAGCTCTACGGCGACCGGGAGGGGCACCACGCCACCCCCAGTGAAATCGCCCTCACCCTGCACCTGGAACCCAGCCTGATCGCCCTGCAGCGCCCCCTGCCGGAAGCGGCGCCAGCGGGCCCGATCCACGGCCCGGAGGATTTCCGCCGTCGGCATCCCGATGGGCGCATGGGCTCCGATCCCTACCTGGCCACCGCCGCCCATGGCGCGGCCATCCTCGATCAGGCCGCCAGCTCGCTCACCGCCGATCTCGAAGCCTTCCTCAGCGACGGGGAACCGGCCGACTGAGCGAAGCGGCACAGGCTAGGTTCGGCCCCAGATGGTGAGCTCCAGCGCGATGAGCAGGATCGACAGCGATGACGTGCGCAAGGTGGCCAAGCTGGCCCGCCTGGAGCTGCCGGACGAGAAGATCGCCACCTACACCGGGCAGCTCGAGCGCATCCTCGATTACGTCGCCCACCTCGAGCAAGTGGACACCGAGGGCGTGCCTGCCACCACGCGCGCGGTGGAAGTGGTGAATGTGACCCGCGAAGACCGGGTGGATCCCACCCCCGTGCGCGACGAACTGCTGGGGCTGGCCCCCCAGCGCCAGGGTGATTTCTTCCGGGTGCCGAAAATCCTGGCGGATTAGGAAAATCCCGGCCGATGGATCAGGAAACGTCCGGCCGATGGATTGGTCGGCAGGTGCGGCTGGCCCTGAAAAACGCAGGCCCGCGCTGGAACTGCTCAGCTGGCCGAGGAGCGGGGCAAAGGGGAAACAGCGGTGCGGTGCAGCAGCGCCAGCACATGACGGCGGGCCCGAGGGCTGGGGAACAGTGCGGCGATCGGGCGCAGACGGCTGCGGCGGCGTTTATGGCTGCGGATGCCGAAAAAGATGTCGTAGAGGAAATTGATGCCGTCGTGGCGGGTTTCGAACAGCCCCAGCCGCTGGGGTGAGCCTTTGGATTCGAGCAGATCCTTGGTGGCGCGGTAGGCGTCCTGGTATTCAAACCAGGGGATGGAAGGCCAGAGATGGTGAACCAGGTGATAGTTCTGGCCCATGATCAGCCAATTCATCACACGGCTGGGATAGACGCGGGCGTTCTGCCAGCGGTTGCGCGACAGAAAGGGTCGATGGGGGAGGTAGTCGAAGAAGAGCCCAAGGGTGACACCCACCATCAACGCCGAAGCAAACCAGACGTTGAGCACGAAGTGCAGGAAGTTGAAGTGAATCGAGGCCGCCACGATCGTGAAAAACACAGCGCGGGCCAGCCCCCACTCCAGCAACTCCCAGCGGCGCCAGAGGCGATGACGGAAGAAGAACACTTCGTGATAAAAAAAGCGCGGCGCAATCAGCCACAGCGGCCCGAAGGTGGAGACGATGTGGTCAGGGTCGCGCTTGGGATCGTTCACATGGGCGTGGTGCTGAAGGTGCACCCGCGTGAACACCGGAAAGCTGAAACCCAGCAACAGCGCCGCGCCGTGGCCCATCACCGCATTCCAGAAGCGGTTGGGATGGGCGGCGTTGTGGCAGGCATCGTGGATCACCGTGCCCTCCAGGTGGAGCGCCAGGAAGCCGAGCATCAGCAGCGCCGGCAACGGCCAGTTGCCCACGAACCAGCCCCAGATGCAGAGCGCGGCCAGGGCGTAACCCGCCAGGAACAGACCCACCGTGGGGTTCCACGGCTCCGGTGGGTCGAGATACATCTTCGGCACCGACTGCCGCACGGGCGCCGTGCTGGCGGAGGCGGCATGCTGTTCAGGCGGGAGGGCCAGAGCTTGTGTCATCCCCTGATCCGACGCCCGACTGGCAATTGTGAGCCCTCACCTTACGGGGAAACCGGAGGGAGGGGCGACTCGCCGTGGGGGAGCACCAATTCCATCAGTGCCCCGCCGCCGGGGTGGTTGCGCGCCTCCACCCGGCCGCCATGGGTGAGCGCAATCTGTTGCACGATCGCCAGGCCCAGGCCGCTGCCGGAGCGGCGGCTGCGCACCCGGGAGGGATCGCCGCGGTAGAAGCGCTCGAACAGATGCTTCAGATCGGTGTCGCTGAATCCAGAACCGTGATCGCGCACCGTCAGCTCCCACCACTGCCCCGTACCGGTGATGTCCACCTCGATCACGGTGCCGTCCGGGCTGTAGCGCAGGGCGTTGTCGAGCAGGTTGAGCAGGGCGCGGTGCAGGCGGCCCTCATCGCCCCGCAGGGGGGCGGAGGGGCAGCGAGGCAGCTCCAGGCTCACGCCCCGCTGCTCGGCGAGCGGGCGCAGGCTGCTCCAGGCCTCATCCAGCAGATCGCAGAGATCAAGGCGGCGGTAACGCTCATCGTCGCCGGGAAGGCTGTTCTCCAAGCGCGACAGCTCCAGCAGATCTCCCACCAGCTCCCGCAGCCGCTGCAGTTCGCGCTGCAGGCGTTCGATCAGCACGGCGTTGGAACGGGTGGCCTGGGCGGCCAGGCTGTCACCCACCAGCAGCAGGGCCGTGAGCGGCGTCTTGAGTTCGTGGGCCACATCGCTCACCCAGCGGCTCTGCTGATCGAGCTGGGATTCGAGCGAGCGGCGGCTGCTGAGCCACACCGCCATCCAGCCCCCCTCTCCCGGCAAAAGGGTGGCTTCCAGCGGCTCCGAGCCCAGGCTCCACTCCACCCGCTGGGCGCGCGCCAGCCGGCGCGAGCGCTGAATGCCCTCCTCCAGCTCGGGCGACTGGATCACATGCAGCAGCTGCTCGCCGCACAGCAGGCGTTCGGCGGGAAGTTGCAGGAGATGCTCGGCCTTGGCGTTGATCGCCTGGATCGTGCAAGTGGGGTCGAGGGCCAGCCAGCCATGGGGGGCCGCGTTCAGCCAGGCGAGCAACTGGGCGCGGGTGGGCGGGGTCGCCTCCCGGGCACCGGCTTCGGCTTCGCGGCGGCGCCAGGAGGCCGTGGCCTGGGCCAGGCTCCAGCCGATCAACATGCCGAAGGCCAGGGCGAGGAGTGTCTTCACCGGGGAGGCGGCCTCAGCCGAAGCGGTAGCCGAAGCCTCGCACCGTGAGGATGTGTTCGGGAGCGGAGGGGTTGGCTTCCAGCTTTTCGCGCAGCCAGCGGATGTGCACGTCCACAGTCTTGGTGTCCACCACGTAATCGGTGCCCCACACCTCATCGATCAGCTGGTTGCGGTTCCAGACACGCCCGGGGTTCTGCATGAAGAACTCGAGCAGCCGGTATTCCTTCGGCGAGAGGTTCACGTTCACGCCGTCGCGGGTGACGCGGAATTCATCCGGGTAGAGCGTGAGGCCCGCATGGCTGACGGCAGGGTGCACGGGGAAGCGCTCAGACGGGCCCTGGGAACGGCGCAGCAGGGCGCGGCAGCGGGCCACCAGCTCCCGCAACCCGAACGGCTTCACCAGGTAATCGTCGGCGCCGAGTTCGAGGCCGAGCACGCGATCGGTTTCGGTGTCGCGGGCGCTCACCATCAGGATCGGGGTGCGGGAATCGCTGCGGCGCATGTGGCGGCACACATCAAGGCCGCCCACACCCGGCAGCATCAGATCCAGCACCACCAGGTCAAAGCCGCCGTTGGCGGCTTGCTGGCGCGCATCGATCTGGTTGATCGCCTGACGACCATTGGAGGCGCAGACCACATCGAAACCTTCATGGCTGAGGGCTTCCTGCAGGGTGGTTCTGATGCCTTCATCGTCATCGACGATCAGCAGCCGTGGCATGAGAGTTCTGACCCAGGGGGCATCCTGAGCTGAAGCTAGGCCAGGCTCCTGCGGGTTCACCGGCGCTTGGGCAGATGGCTGATCACCAGATGGCGCTGGCCATCGATCTGCAACCAGCCTTCCTCACGCAGCACGCCGAGCACGCGGGTGACGGTGACGCGGGTGGTGGAGAGGGCGCTGGCCAGTTCCTGATGGGTGAGCCGCAGGTTGAGCCGCAGGCCGGTTTCGCAGGCCTGGCCATAATCCTGGGCCAGCAATTCCAGAAAGCCGCGCACCCGTTCTTCCACCCGCCGCAGCCCCAGCAGCGACAACATGGTTTCGGCCTGGCGATAGCGCGACACCAGCGCCTGCATCATCGCCATGGCCAGGTGGGGTGACTGCTCGATCTCGGCGCAGGAGAGGCAGAGCAGATCGGAATCGCAGATCGTGTAGGCACCGTAGGCCTGCACATTGGTGAGCGGTTCGCCGAAGGGTTCGTTGGGGCCAGCCAGGCCGAGCAGCAGCGCATCGCCATGCATGGTGACGGCCTCAAGTTTCACCATGCCGCGCACCACCAGCCAGATGCTGTTCTTGATCAACGGCACCCCACTACCGGCGGTGACGTGCAGCAGGTTGCGGTTGCGATAGCTGGTTTCGAGGATGTCTCGAATGGCGCCACTGCGGCCGGCATCACGGAAAGGCGTCGAAACCATGGCCATCACCCGGGGACACCAATGAGCGTATGGAGGACTACCGACAAGGAGGCAAAGGCCGGATAAGGAGTCGGTTAAGCAGCGGCTAAGGCCCTGGATGGGCGGTGGGTGAAGGGCCGTGGGGCGGCAAGGGCTCAAGCAGGGGGCGCATGTCTGCAGGGGCTGTGAATCAATCCCAAAGTGGCGCCAACAAAAAAGGGGGCCGAAGCCCCCAGAACGCCGCTCAGGAGAGCGGGGTGGTCAGCGAGATCAACGGCCGATCTTGTTGACTTCAGCGCGGGCGCGCGCCAGCACGGCACCGGTGAGGGGCACGTAATCGAGCTGCTTGGCGATG
Organism: Synechococcus sp. ATX 2A4; assembly: GCF_024346375.1. Classification (GTDB taxonomy): domain Bacteria; phylum Cyanobacteriota; class Cyanobacteriia; order PCC-6307; family Cyanobiaceae; genus MW101C3. The sequence continues at coordinate 17,967 of NZ_JAGQCV010000018.1, forward strand.
GCCTGACCCTTGGGTGAGAGGCCCCAGTTCAGGAACTGCTTGATGGTGTCGGTCTTGGCGCCGTTGCCACGCTGGTAAGCGAGGATCCAGGTGAAGGCGGCGATCGGGAAGGCGTTGGCGCCAGCCGGGTTGCAATCTTCACCGCCCAGGCGAGCATCCAGCTTGACGCCGTTGAGGGCGGCAGCACCGGTGACGTCGTTGGCCATCACGAATTTGCCGGCCTTGTTCTGGACGGCGGCGCCCACGATCTTGCCTTTGACGAAGGCCTGGTTCAGGTAACCGATCGAGCCTGGGGTGCTCTGGATGATGCCAGCCACGCCTTCATTGCCCTTGCCACCGAGGCCCACGGGCCACTTGACGGCCTTGCCGGTGCCCACCTTTGATTTCCACTCAGGCGAGAAGCAGGAGAGGGAGTTGGTGAACACGTAGGTGGTGCCGGAACCGTCGGAACGGTGGGCCACCCGGATCGGGCCGGTGCCGCACTTCAGCTGTTCCCAGGTCTTGATTTTGCCGAGGAAAATGTCGGCAACCTGGCGCTGGGTGAGCTTGAGGTTCTTGCAGCTGGGGTTGTTGTAGGCAGGGGTGACGGTGCCGCCCATCATCGGAATCTGCAGGGCACCGCGCTGGGCGGTGACACCGGCAGTGAACTCGCCCTTGGAAGCCTGCAGTTCTTCGTCAGAAGCGCCGAAATCAACGGTGCCGGCGTGGAACTGGCGAACACCGGCGCCGGATCCCACCGACTGGTAGTTCACCTGCTTCTTGGTTTCCCTGGCGAATTCAACGGCCCAGCGTTGATAGGCCGGAGCGGGAAAGCTAGCCCCGGCTCCACTGATGGAGGTGCTCTGGGCAAGGACCGGAATCACAATTCCAGCGCTGGCAGCACTGACAGCGGAGAGAATTAGGGCCTTCTTCGCGAAGGTCATCAGAAAAGCCAATTGGGGGCAACGTATTGATAGCAACGCAATGAGCCCATTTGCGTTATGAATGGATTAACAGGTCTTCAAGAGTTGGCGGCATTGGCACATTCCGTACATGTTGGCAACTCCATGGCCTGTAAGCCATCTCTTCTGTTGCGGTTGTAGGTGTGGCGGGGCGCTGATGGGTGAAAAGCTGGTCAGGGTTGGCCTCCCCGGTCAATCCTCAGCGCTGAGCATGTGATGGTCTTGCATCTGCCCCCCTTCGAGCCCCTGCCGCCCCCGCCCGAGGTCGAGGCGCTGTTCGAAGTGCCGGTGGCGGAGCTGCAGCCCACCCAGATGTGCATCGGCCTGGCCGAGGTGCTGCACCGGCGGGCTGATTTCAGAGACGAACCCGACAAGCAGCGGCGCAGCTACCTGAGGAAGAAGCCGGTGCCGCTGGCACGCAGCGCCGCTGGTGGCCTCTGGATGGTGGACCGGCACCACCGCCTGCGCGGCCTGCTGGATGTGGACCCCAGGGCCACTGCCTTCGGCTACCTGGTGCGCCAGCTCGACCACAGCGACCGCCCCTCGGTGCTGCGGGAGCTGCAGGCGCTGGGCTGGCTGTATCTCTTCGACGGCCGCGGCCAGGGGCCCCTGCCGCCGGAGCAGCTGCCCAGCAGCCTGCTGGAGCTGCACGACGACCCCTACCGCAGCCTGGTGTGGAAGCTGAAGCGGGAGGGGGTGATCGAGCCGGCACCCCTGATCCCCTTCCATGAGTTCCGCTGGGGGGCCTGGCTGCGCAGCCGCTACCTGCCCCCGTTCACCTCCCTGCGGCTTGAACCGGCCCTGCCGGCCGCCCGCGCCCTGGCACGCTCCCAGGCCGCCTCGCGGCTGGCGGGCTGGAAGGGCTGATGGTTGATTGTTGATGGTTGATGGTTGACGAGTGATCGCTAACGGCCGATCACGGTGGCGCCGGGCGGATCACCACCGCCGAACCGTTCCAGCAGAGGGTCACCGCCCGGTCGCAGATCTGCGCGCTATCGAGCTGATCGTGGCTGACCAGCACTTTCGGCCCCGGCAACGCGCTGAGCTGATCCCGCAGCAGGCGGCGGAATTCGGCGCGGGCGCCGGCATCGAGGGCGGAGAGCGGCTCATCGAGCAGCAGGGCGGCGGGCCGCCCCACCAGCGCCCGCGCCAGGGCCACCCGCTGGGCTTCGCCACCGGAGAGCTGCGGCGGCCGGCGGTCGGCCAGGGCGCCGATGCCGTAGTGATCGAGCTGCCGTTGGGCACGGCGGCGCGCCTCAGTGGCGCCGAGCCCCTGACGACGCAGCGGAAACGCCACGTTCTCCAGCGCTGTGCTGAAAGGGAAGAGCACATGGTCCTGAAACATCAGCCCCACCTGGCGCCGGTGAGGAGGCACAAACAGGCCGCTGGCCGCCTCATCGAGCAGGCGTCCGTGCAGGCGCAAGCTGCCGCTGTCGAGCGCCAGCAGGCCGGCAATCAGGCGCAGCAGGGTGGTCTTGCCGATGCCGTTGGCGCCGGTCACGGCCACGATTTCATCGCCCACCTCCAGGTGGGCCTCCAGGCGCAGGGAGCCGAGCGTGAGCAGCCCGTGCAGCTCCAGGCTCATCGGCCCAGGCTCCACCAGCGCCCCCGCAGCCCGATGATCACCGCCAGGCTCAACAGCACCAGCGCGAAGCTGAGCGCATAGGCGGCAGCGGGCTGGCTTTCCAGCAGCAGGTACACCGCCAGCGGGGCGGTCTGGGTGCGGCCTTCGATGTTGCCGGCGAAGGTGATCGTGGCGCCGAACTCCCCCAGTGCCCGCGCCCAGGCCAGGGCGGTGCCGGCGGCCAGCGACGGCAGCAACAGCCGCAGCGTGACGCGCAGAAAGCAAGCGAGCGGAGCGGCGCCGAGCGTGGCGGCGGCCTGCTCATAACGGGGATCGATTCCGCGGAGCCCGCCCTCCACCGCCAGCACCAGGAAGGGCAGCGCCACGAAGGTCTGGGCGACCACCACCCCCGCCAGCGAAAAGGTGAGCTGCACGCCGAGCGCCTGGTGCAGCCAGCCGCCGATCAGACCACCGCTGCGGCCATAGGCGCCCAGCAGGGCCAGGCCGCCCACCACGGGCGGCAGCACCATCGGCAGGATCACCAGGGCCCGCACCAGCTCCCGGCCCGGAAAGCGCTCGCGCGCCAGGCTCCAGGCCAGCGGCAGGCCGAGCAGCAGCGCGAGGGCAGTGGCCAGCAGCGAACTGAGCAGCGAGAGCCCGAGGGCCTCGCGGGCCTGGGGGGCGGCGAGGTCGCTGAGCAGGCTCGTCCAGCGCACCCCCTGCAGCAGACCGACCAGCGGCAGGGCCAGGAACAGCACCGCCAGCAGCGAGAGCGGCAGCAGGCTGCGCAGCAGGCGGGGCGAATGGCGAACGGATCTGGCCATGGGCGGGGGGAACGGTGCTGGCCGCTCAGGGCGCCGCAAAGCCATGCCGCCTCAGGATGGCCTGCCCGCGGGCCGAGGTGGCGTGGTCCACAAAGGCCCGGTCGATCGGCCGGGCGCCGCCGGCGCGCACGATCGCCAGCCCGTACCAGGCGCTGATGTTCTGCGCCGCCGCAATCTCCACCCCCTGCACCGCCCGGCCGGCGGCGCGCACATCGGTGGCGTACACGATCGCGGCATCGGCATCACCACGGCTCACCGCCAGCAGGGTGGCGCGGGCATCGGTGCCACGGCTGAGGCGGGAACGCTCCAGGCGCACCCCAGCCCGCTGCAGTGCAGTTGCTGCATAGCGGCCACAGGGCGCCGTGGCGCCGCAGAGCGCCAGCACCGGGGCCCGGCCCAGATCCGCCAGCCCACGCAGGCGCAGGGGATTCCCCGGCTTGACGGCGATCTGCAGCCGGTTGCGGGCCAGGGGCAGCGGCTGGCTGCGCAGATGGCCGGAAGATCGGAGGGCCTCAATGCTGGTGCGGTCGGCGGCGGCGAACACATCCACCGGCGCGCCGGCCTGGATCTGACGCAGCAGCGACGACGACGCGCCCAGGTTCAAGCGCACCACGGTGCCGGGGTGACGACGGCGGAAGTCGGCAGCCAGCTCCCGGAAGGCACCGGTGAGCGAGGCGGCCGCTGAAACGGTGAGCACCTCGCTGGCGGCGGTGCTGCTGCTGCTGGTGGTGGCGGCGGTGGTGGCAGCAGTGGCTGTGGCCGTGCCAGTGGCAATGGCGGTGAACACCAGCACGGCGCTTCCGCCTGCAGCCAGGAGTGCCACCAGGCCAGCGGCGATCAGCCCTGGTGTGGCAATACGAACAGAAGCTGCGGGGGGCGGAGCGACGGCCGGGGGGACGGCAGGGGGAAACCCACCCTGGGGGAATCGTCCGGCGCCCATACGGTGAAGGGAATCGCGTTCAGGCATGCAGAGCCACGGTTTCGGCTTCTACGTGGTGGTGTTCTTCGCCTTGATCGTGCTGCGCTACTTCCTCGTGGCCGGAATCTCCCATCTGCTGTTTTACCGATCGGAGCCTGCCGGTGCCACGGCGATCGTGGCCTCAGAGGCTTCACCGCAGCCCAGAACACAGCTGCAAGCGCAGGCGATCGGTCGCCGCTCCTGGCGCCACTGGATCGGCCATGACATCCGGCTTTCGGTGATATCGGCGGCGATCTTCGCGCTCGCCACCGCCGCGATGATGACGGCCTACAACCATGGGTTCACCCTCCTCTACGACGGCCTTGACGGCCATGGCCTGCTCTATGCGGCGTTCAGCTATGGCGCCGCACTGATCCTGCAGGACGGTTATTTTTACGCCACCCATCGGTTGTTCCATCACCCTGCCCTGTTCGTGCGCTTGCATCAGGGCCACCACCGTTCACCGTGCCCCACACCCTGGACCTCCTTCGCCTTCGATCCCGCCGAAGCGGCGGTTCAAGCGGTGTTCCTTGTGGCGATCGTGTTCGTGGTGCCGCTCCATGTGGTGACCCTGCTGGCGGTGCTCACCACCATGAGCGTGTGGGCGGTGGTGAACCATCTCGGCCTCGATCGGCTGCCCGGTTCATTTCCTCACCACTGGCTGGGTCGCTGGGTGATCGGCCCCCAGCATCATTCGCTTCATCACCGCAAGCACAGCGTTCACTTCGGCCTTTATTTCACGTTCTGGGACAACCTCTGCGGCACCCAGGATCCTTTCTATAGCAGGGAACTGAGCCCTCGTCCAGAGCCATCATGCCCGGTGTCGCCTGGGACCAGCTAATGGGACCAGCTAAGCGAACACCCTGCATGTTTGGGGCCGGTCATACGTTATTGCGGCTGGATCGCGGCTTGAATTGGCCAACCACTTGCAGAGCCATGCCCTTCGATTGCTATGTTGAAGACGTCTTCAGGCGCATCCGAACATGCTCACTGGATCTGATTTGCTCGCCAAAGTCAAGGAGCTTGGCGATGCCTCCAAATCTGAGCTCGTCCGCAGCTGCGGTTATCTCAGCACCAAGAAGGACGGCACAGAGCGGCTCAACTTCACCGCCTTCTACGAAGCTCTGCTTGAAGCCAAAGGCGTGAGCCTGGGCAATGGCGCGGGTTCCCCGGTCAGCAAAGGCGGCCGCAAACTCAGCTTCGTGGCCACTGTGCAAGGCAACGGCAACCTGCTGGTGGGCAAGGCCTATACCGGTTTGCTCGATCTCAAACCCGGCGATGAATTCGAACTCAAGCTGGGCCGCAAGCAGATTCGCCTCGTGCCGGTCGGCGGCGAAGATACCGACGAAGACTGATCGTCGGCCCCGGGCGATCAACCCTGAGCGAAGGGTGTCGCGGCCAGTTGCTGGCGCAGGCGATCAATTGACCGGCCGGTCCTGTCGTGCTGCGCCACCCAGACGAGCGGGCAAAGGATCAGCGAGAACCCCAGCGTGAACGGCGCCAGGCCCAAGGCCCACAGGATGCAGCGGTTCCCACAGAGGTAACGCACCTGCTCGCTGTCGCTGATCATTCCGCACTGCCGGGCGGTCATCACGATCGCCTGTTCTTCTTCCGTCAGTCCCATTGCCAAGGGGGCCCATGGAGGCGCAGAACCGTTGTAGGGGCCCCATGTTGAGGTTCCGTTAAGGCCATCTGGCCAGAGCACGCACCGGCGTTTGCCGCACCACAGGCCGCTGTGTCGGCCAACACGGCCATGGGCGAATCCCTGCGGTGCCGGATTTAGTGGCGCAGGGTTCAGCGGCGCAGACTTTTGATCGGAAAGGTTTCGAGGAGAAAGGGTTTTGAGCCAGAAGGCCTTGAGGTGAGAGGCCTTGAGGTGAAAGGTTCCGTGGTGCCGGTCAGCGGCAACGCGCGTGGATGGAGGCTGGTCCTTCAGGTGTTTTCAGCTCTTTCGATCGGGGCCAGGCTGCGCAGATAGCGCTTGCGTTGCCCGGAGGCCCAGGGCTCGTCGATGCGCGTGGTGGCGGCGCCATCGAGGACAACTTCGGGACCGGCCGGCTCAGGCGCGGCATGGGATTGGGGAAGCGACTGGTTCATGAAGACACATTAAGGAGGCACCCGGCAGGCCGTTGGTGCGCGGCACAGCCAAGCGCATGTGTCAGCGAATGCCAAGCGATCGGGCGGCCCAACCTACGGGAGGCACGATGGTGGGAGCCCCTTGCACCAGCCGGCGCCGAGGCCGAAACCCCCCGTCTGATGCTGTTTCACATCCGCCACCGCCTCGATTACACCTACGACCAGCCGGTGTTCCTTGAGCCGATGACGCTGCGGCTGACGCCGCGGCAGGACGCCAGCCAGCGGCTGCTGAGCCACAGCCTGCGCATCGTGGAGCCCCCCCTGGGCCAGGCCAGCATCGTGGAACCCGATGGCAGTGATGCCGTGGTGCTGTGGTTCAAGGAGAAGCGACAGACGCTGGTGATCGAGGTGGAGTCGGTGGTGGAGACCCTGCGGGACAACCCATTCGCCTGGATCGTCACCGATGCCGGCGCCCAGCACCTGCCGGCGCACTACCAACCGGGGGAGGCGGCCTCCCTGGCCCCCAGCCGCGGCGGAGCCGTGGCGGAGCCAGTGCGCAGCTGGGCGGCCGAGCTGGCTGCGGGCGCCCAGCACAACACGCTCGACTTCCTCACCCAGCTCACCGACACCATCCACCTCACCTTCCACCACGTGGGCCGGCCGGACGGTGAACCACTGCCGGCCAGCGACTGCCTCACCAGCCGCTGCGGGGCCTGCCGCGACACGGCGATGCTGTTCGTGGAGTCCTGCCGTAGCCAGGGGCTGGCGGCTCGCTTCGTGAGCGGCTATTCGATGCACCACCCGCCGGAAGTGAGCGAACAGGAGCTGCATGCCTGGGCGGAGGTGTACATGCCCGGCGGCGGCTGGCGCGCCTACGACCCCAGCCTCGGGCTGGCCGTGGCCGATGGGCATGTGGCGATCGCCGCCGCCCCCGACCACCAGCTGGCCGCACCGGTGTCAGGCACCTACCGCGGCACCGGCATTGGCTCGAACATGGGCTACACCGTGCGGCTGCGGGCGGCGGCAACCGCCGCAGAACTGAACCTGCCGGACAGCGGAGGCACCGCAGTCCATTGAGCCTTTCCGCCAGGCAGCCCCCCCAGCTGCACCGTCTGGCGGCCTTCACCAGCCGCGCCGATGGTGGCAATCCAGCCGGGGTGTGGGTGGGCGCGGCGTTGCCGGAAGCGGCGGCGATGCAGCGCCTGGCCACGGCGGTGGGGTTTTCGGAAACCGTGTTCCTCTCGCCGCAGCACGGCCCGCAGCGGCAGGTGCGCTACTTCAGCCCGGCGGGGGAGGTGCCGTTCTGCGGCCACGCCACGATCGCCGCCGCTGTGCTGCTGGCGGAAACCGGACCCGGCCGGAGCTTTGTGTTTCACACCCCGGTGGGGGCAGTGCCGGTGCAGGTGGCGGAGCGGGAGGGCGTGCTGCAGGCCTCGCTCACCTCGGTGGAACCCCGCCAGGCGCCAGCCGCTGATCCACTGGTGGCCGCCGCGCTCGAGGCCCTGGGCTGGCAGGCGGAGGAGCTCGACCCGGCCCTGCCACCGATGAAGGCCTACGCCGGCGCCTGGCACCTGGTGCTGGCTGCCGCCACGGCGGAGCGGCTGGCCCGGCTCCAGTACGCCTTCGAGCCGCTCAAGGCATTGATGCTGCGCGAAGACCTGCTCACCCTGCAACTGGTGTGGCGCCAGGACCGCCAGCTGTTCCACAGCCGCAACCCCTTTCCGGTGGGCGGCGTGGTGGAGGATCCGGCCACCGGCTCGGCCGCCGCCGCACTCGGCGGCTACCTGCGCGCCGCGGGCCTGATCCCCGTGCCCGCCACGTTGGAGATCCGCCAGGGCGAGGCCATGGGCCGGCCCAGCCAGCTGCTGGTGACGGTTCCAGCCACCGGCGGGATCGTGGTGAGCGGCGGCGCGGTGCGCCTGCCAGCAGGGAACTGAGGCCAGAGCCGAGCCGGGCCAAGCGGAGCCAGCTCAGGCCCAGGTGGCCGGATCGAGGAAGGCTTCCACCGCGGTGGCCGCCACCAGCACCCGTTCGTTGCTGGGATCGAGCGGTCCGGCCAGCAGTTCAGCGCTGGCGAGCTCGGCGCCGGGCGGCAGGGCGCTCTGGTCGGGGTCGTAGGCGGTGGGGTGGGTGACGCTGCTGGAGAAACCGCGAAAGATCAGCAATTCAAAAGGTTCCCAAGCATCAGCTTGAGCAGCAGCCGCTTCGCCTGGTGCATCAAGCCCATCAGGCTTCATCTCAGCAGCACCCTCAAGCTCCAGCGGCAGCCGCCCGCGCAGGCGCAGCACGCGGTCGGGGCGCTCGTGGCTGATGCGCTCGAGGCGCTGCAGCAGGGACGGCAGGCCGGGCCCCATCAGAAGCCGCCCGCCACCCGGCCGAAGCGCGGCAGCCGCACCAGCAGCCACTGCAGCAGTCCCACCACGTAGAGGGCCAGCGCCAGGTAGCCGAAGAAGGCGGTGAGCCCCGGGGTGAGCTCCCCACCGAAGACGAAGCCGAACACCCGCACGGCCACCTGGTGCAACTGCCGGGGCGCCTCCAGCCACGCCTGGCACACCGGCCGGTTCACCCCGCCCGCCAGGCAGGTGAGCGCCGAAACGCTCAACACCGCCGCCGTGACGCCGTAGAAGGTGAGCGCCCAGCGCCAGGTCCGCACCGTGAGCGGCAGGGGGCGCCAGGGGGGCAGATCGTCGAGTTCCTCGTTGAGATCCACCCAGAACCACACCGCCACCACCACCAGCACCTCCGCCACCAACGCCAGCACGTAGCCGAGCGGGCGGGCATCGATCAGCAGCAGCACCGAGATGCCCAGCAGGCTGGCCACCTTCCAATAAATCGAGAGCAGACGCACCAGAGCGCCTTCCCGCCGCGCGACGGCCCACACCAGCAGGACCAGCGGAAGCCCAACGGCGAAGACCACCGCCAGGCGGTAATCCAGCCACACCAGGGTGCGGTAGAGCAGATCTGGCACAGGGGCGGTACGGGAAGCGCCATTATCCGTAGTCGTGCTCCGGCAGTAAGGTCCAGTCCATGGCTGCGCTTTCCCTGCCCTCCTGGCTCAAACGTGGCGAAGCACCGGCCTCGTGCCAGACGGCCCTGTCCCGTCAGCCCTCCCTGGAAGCCGCGATCGAGGAGGTGGCGAAGGCGCTGGGCAACCGTGGCGCTAACGATCTGGCCCTGGTGTTCTGCTCCACCAGCTACGCCAGCGATCTCCCCCGCCTGCTGCCGCTGCTGCGCAGCCGGCTCAACGCGCGCCACTGGATCGGCTGCGCCGGCGGCGGGGTGATCGGCACCGAGGCCAGCGGCGAGGCGCGGGAACTGGAGCAGCAGCCGGCGTTGAGCGTCACCCTGCTGCGGCTGCCGGGGGCGGATCTGCAGCTGTTCGAGCTGGATCCCGCCTCCCTGCCCGATCTCGACGGCGACAACCTCGACTGGATCAACTGGGTGGGCGCCGACCCGGAGCGGGCCCGCTCCATGCTCCTGTTCGTGGATCCCACCTGCCAGAAGATCAACGATCTGATCAGCGGCCTGGATTACGCCTACCCGGCGGCCGCGAAGGTGGGTGGCATCGCCGGCCACCACAGCGCCGATCACGGCTCACTGTTTTTTGATGGCCGCGTGCTCACCGGCGCGGTGGGCTGCCTGATCGGCGGTGCCTGGCGGCTGGATCCGGTGGTGGCCCAGGGCTGCCGACCGATCGGGCCGGTGTTTGAGATCGAGCAGGCGGAACGCAACGTGGTGCTGCAGCTCAGCTCGGGCGCGCAAACCAACAGCCCGGTCAACTGCCTGCAGGGGATCCTGCAATCGCTCACGCAGGCAGAACGGGAGCAGGTGCGCCATTCGCTGTTTCTGGGCGTGGCGCGCAGCAACTTCAGCCTGCCCGGCGAAAGCAGCCCGGCGGAGCCCACCGCCTTCCTGGTGCGCAACCTGCTGGGGGTCGACCCGCGCAACGGCGCCGTGGCGGTGGCGGAAAAACTGCGGGTGGGCCAGCAGGTGCAGTTCCAGCTGCGCGATGCGGCCGCGTCTCGGCAGGAACTGCGCCAGCTCCTGCGCCGCCAGGCCCGCGCCGACGGCACGCCGCTGGCGGCGCTGCTGTTCGCCTGCCTGGGCCGCGGCGAAGGCCTCTACGGCCAGCCTGATGGGGATGTGAGCGTGTGCCGCGAGCAATTTCCGCAGGTGCCGATCGCCGGCGCCTTCTGCAACGGCGAGATCGGCCCGGTGGCGGGCAGCACCCATCTGCACGGCTACACGGCCAGCTGGGGCTTCCTTGTGCCCAACCACGACGACGACGGCGTGCCCCCTGCGGCCGCCCGGGCCGGGACCTGAGCCTTGGTGCGTCAGCACGTCAACCCGCTCAGCCGGGTGCATCAGCAGCCGCGGCCGTTGCCGCCACTGCTCGAGCTGTTCGCCCAGCCGCAGCTGCAGCTCCACCTCGACATCGGCAGCGCCCGGGGCCGCTTTCTGCTGGCGATGGCGCCGCAGCAGCCGGGCACCAACTTCCTCGGGGTGGAGATCCGCCGGGTGCTGGTGGAGGCCGCCGAGCAGGACCGCCGCCGCCTGCAGCTCGACAACCTGCGCTTTGTGTTCTGCAACGCCAATGTGAGCCTGCTGGATTGGCTGGCGCAGCTGCCGCCAGGCCGGCTGCGGCGGGTCACGCTGCAATTTCCCGATCCGTGGTTCAAACAACGGCACCAGAAGCGGCGGGTGCTGCAGCCGTCGCTGGTGGCGGCCCTGGCGGCGGCCCTGCCAGCGGGCGGCGAACTGCTGCTGCAGAGCGATGTGGAAGCGGTGATCGTGCCGATGGTGCAGGTCACCGAAGCGAGCGGCTGCTTCGAGCGGCCCGCCGACGACCCGCGGCCGTATCGCCCCACCAACCCGCTGCCGGTGGCCACCGAGCGGGAGCAGCACGTGCTGGCGCTGGGGCTGCCGGTGTACCGGGTGTTGTATCGGCGCAACGGCGCGGCCACGCCTGCTCTGGAAGGGCTGGAGGAAGCCGCCTGCCGCACCCATAATCCGCCCACGCCCGGCGCCTGAATGTCTTCCACCACCCCCAACGCCCTGGGCCCCGCCCGTGGCTCCGTTCCCTGGTTGCTGCGCTGGCAGGGCCTGCTGGCCGGCTGGGCGGCCGGGCCACTGGGCCGCCGGCTGCCGCTGCTGGCCGGCCTGGTGCTCTGCGCGCTGATGGCCGGGCTGCCGCTGGTGACCCGCGAGGGCCTGAGTCTGCTGATCACGGCGGCGGGGGTGCTGTGGCTGCTGTGGGCGCTGTGCACGCCGGCGGGGCGGATCGGCCCGATCAGTGGCTGGCTGCTGGTGATGCTGGGCCTGTCGGTGCTGGCCACGGGCTTTTCGCCGGTGCCGGCGGCGGCCGCTAATGGGCTGCTCAAGCTGCTCAGCTACCTCAGCGTTTATGCGCTGATGCGCCAATTGCTGGTCACGGCGCCGCCCTGGTGGGACCGGATCACGGCCTGCCTGCTGGGCAGCAGCCTGCTGGTGACCGTGATCGGCATCCGCCAGCTCTACGCCGATTCCTCCGCCCTGGCCCGCTGGTCGGATCCCAACTCGGTGGCGCGGGGAACGGTGCGGATCTACAGCACGCTCGGCAACCCCAACCTGCTGGCCGGCTACCTGCTGCCGATCCTGCCGATCGCCGTGGTGGCGCTGCTCCGCTGGCAGCGGCTGAGCGCCCGGCTGTTCGCGCTCACCACCGCCGTGCTCGGCAGTGTGGCCGTGGTGCTCACCTACAGCCGTGGCGGCTGGCTGGGCCTGGTGGCCGCCTACGGGGTGCTGGCGGTGCTGCTGCTGCTGCGCTTCACCCGCCACTGGCCGGTGTTCTGGCGGCGGGTGTTTCCGCTGCTGCTGATGGGGCTGGCGGGGGTGGCGCTGGTGGTGGCGATCGCCCTGGTGGAGCCGCTGCGGGTGCGGGTGATGAGCCTCGCCGCCGGCCGGGAAGACAGCTCCAACAACTTCCGCATCAACGTGTGGATGGCAGCGATCGAGATGATCAAAGACCGCCCCTGGCTGGGCATCGGGCCGGGCAACAGCGCCTTCAACCTGATCTATCCGCTGTATCAGCAACCCAAGTTCAACGCGCTCAGCGCCTATTCGATTCCGCTGGAGCTGGCGGTGGAGGGGGGCATCCCCGGGCTGCTGGCCGGAATCGGGCTGCTGGTGGCCAGTGTGCGGCTGGGGCTGCGCCAGGTGCGCGCCAACGGCCGCCAGGCCCTGCCGGCCGTGGCCGCCGTGGCCGTGATCGCCGGCCTGGCCGTGCAGGGGATCACCGACACGATCTTCTTCCGGCCGGAGGTGCAACTCACCGGTTGGTTCTGCCTGGCCACCCTGTCGGCACTGCCGGCTGCCGCTGCCGATGGCTGAGGGCCGCAGCCACAGCGGCGCGCCGCCCGACCTGCTGGCCGGCTTCGATGCCGGCCAGACCCACACCACCTGCCGGCTGGCGGCGGTGCAGCCCGGTGGCGGCTGGCGGGTGCTGGCGGAGGGCCAGGGGCCGGGGGTGAGCCATCTGGAGGCCGCCGGCGGGGAGGAGCGTTTCAGCCACGCCCTGCGCGCCAGCCTGCAGGCGGCCCTGGGCGCGGCGGGGCTGGGCGCCACGGGGCCTGGCACAGGGGGGTCGGCCGCAACAACGCCACTGGCCGCCGCAGGAGTGGGCGCCAGCGGCATTGAGCACGGCAGCGCGGTGCAGCAGCGGGGGCAGGAGCTGGCGGCAGCAGCGCTGCAGCTGCCCGCGGAACGCGTGCTGGTGACCGGGGATGAGCGCACCGCCCTGCGGGGCGCCTTCGCTGGCGACGGGCCCGCCGGCGCCGGCATCGTGGTGATCAGCGGCACCGGCTGCATCGCGCTGGGCCGCGACGGCCGCGGCCGCGAGCACCGTTGCGGCGGCTGGGGCTGGCTGCTCGACCAGGGCGGTTCCGCCTGCGACCTGGGCCGCGACGCCCTGGCGCTGGCGCTGGAGATGGCCGATGGCCGGCGGCCGGGCACCGGCCTGCGCCCCGCGCTGTGGCAGGCCCTCGCGGGGGAAAGCGGGGTGGTGACGGCCCAGCAGGTGAAGGCGATGGTGGTGGCGCCGGCGTTCGGCGCCGCCGGCTTCGCGCGGCTGGCCCCCTGCGTGGAGGCACTGGCGGCAGCAGGCGACGCGGACGCGCTGGCGGTGCTGCAGCGCTCCGCCGACGCCCTCGCTGGCCTGGTGCGGGGCGTGGCGGCAGCGCTGGCACTGGAGCAGCCGCGGGTGTGCGGCCAGGGCGGGGCCCTGGTCCACCTGCCCACCTTCGCCGCGGCCTACCGGCAGGCGCTGGCCGCCGGCCTGCCCGGCGCCGCCCTGGTGGAAGCCGCCGGTGATGCCTGCGACGGTGCGCTCAGCCTTGCCGCCGAGCAGCTGGCTGGTCTCTGATCACACCCCGTTGAGCTCGGCGGCCGCCAGGTCGGCCAGATGCGACGACCAGTGATCGACGGCGGCGGGTTCGGCCGCTTCCACCATCACCCGCAGCAGCGGTTCGGTGCCGCTGGCCCGCACCAGCACCCGGCCTTCGCCGCCCATGGCGGCCTCGGCCTGCGCCACCGCCTCGCGCAGGGGCAGGCAGTCGTGCCAGTGCTGCCGCCGTTGGCGGTCGGGCACGATCACGTTCACCAGGATCTGGGGATAGGGCGAGAAGCTGGTGTCCATCCAGTCGGCCAGGGAGCCACCACCGGCGTGGATGCGGGTGGCCACCTGCAAGGCCGTGAGCAGGCCATCGCCGCTCATGCCGTGGTGGGCCGAGAGGATGTGGCCCGATTGCTCACCGCCGAGGGCGGCGCCGCTGGCGGCCATGGCGGCATGCACGTGCTGATCGCCCACGGGGGTGCGATCGAGCACACCACCACGCGCCAGCCAGGCCCGCTCGAAGCCGAGGTTGGACATCACCGTGGCCACCAGGCGGCGGCCCGGCAGCTCACCGGACGCCAGCAACTCCCCGCCCCAGAGGTAGAGGATCTGGTCACCGTCCACCACCCGGCCGCGGCCGTCGACGGCGAGCATGCGGTCGGCGTCGCCATCAAACGCGAAGCCCATCGCCGCACCACGGGCCAGCACCGCCTGCCGCAACGGCTCGAGCTGGGTGCTGCCGCAGCCCACGTTGATGCGGCTGCCGTCGGGGGTGCCGTGCAGCACGGTGAGATCGGCGCCGAGGGCGCGGAACACCGCTTCGCCGCAGGCGGTGGCCGATCCCCAGCAGAGATCAAGCACGATCGGGCAGCCGTCCAGGCGGCGCCCCGCCACGCTGTCCAGCAGGGTGTCGGTGTAGGCGGCCAGCAGCTCGGGCCGCTGCCGCACCGCCCCGCAGGCGCCGGAGGCGGCGCTGGCACTGGCGGTGGCATTGGCGCTGGCGCGGCCATGCAGGCCCGCTTCGATCACCTCCTGCTGCTGCCGGTCGAGCTTGTCGCCGCTGGGGCCGAACAGCTTGATGCCGTTGTCGTGGGGGGGATTGTGGCTGGCCGACACCATCAGCCCGCCGGCGGCACCACAACGGCGGATCGCACCGGGCACGGCGGGGGTGGGGCAGAGCCCGAGGTCCCACACATCGCGGCCGGCCGCCGTGAGACCGGCGGTGAGCGCCGCCACCACCATCGGGCCGCTGCTGCGGGAATCCATGCCGATCAGCACCGGCCCCTCGGGCGGCAGCACCTGGCCGCACCAGTAGCCCACCTGCAGGGCGAGCAGGGGCGTGAGGTGGGTGCCGACGCGGCCGCGGATGCCGTCGGTGCCGAACCAGGCCCCACCGGCACTGAGGGGCGGGCCGATGGGCAGGGGGGCCGGCTCCGCCATGAACACGCAATCGCTGGGCGCAGATTAAGTGCCGGGCTTCAGGCGGGAGCTCCCGGCAGCGCAAGCGCCACCGAGATCTACACGCTGCGGCGGGGCCACCACACCCAGCGCACCAGTTCGAGCACGGCCCAGAGCAGCAGGGCCCCCACCACCCAGCCGGGCAGCACCTGCAGGGGCCAGAAGGGGCGCAGGCAAAACACCCCTGCCGCCAGGGCGGTCACGGCCAGGGCGCGGCGGCGCTGGGACGCACCGGGCAGGGTCGTCAACCGGGGGGGCAAGGAGGGCCGCAGCGCCATGGGGATCGAAGACGTGGTTACAGAATGCCAAAACTTTGCCGGCGTCACCGCCACCCCTGCCGCCTGTGCCCAGTTCGCCAACGGCCGCCCCGCCCACGCAAGGCCCACGCCTACTGGCGCTCACCGTGCTGGGCAGCCTGGCGCTGCTGGTGCTGGCCCGCCAGGCGCTGAACGCGCGGCCCCTGCCCAGCCCCGCCACCAGCACCGCCGCGCTGGAACGCAGCCGGCGCTGGGAGATGGATCCAGAGCGGCGCCGCGAAGCCAGCCTGCTGCTCACGGCCCGGGCGGCGGCCACACCGGCCCGGCAACGGGAGCTGCTGCAGGGCCAGGGCTGGGGCCGCGACCCGCTCGCGGCGGTGGCGCTCAAGCTCGATGCCATGGCGGCCGGCAAGCTCGGCCAACCGCTGGTGGAAACCGCCCGCTGGCGCGAGCTGCTACGCCGCTTCCCGGCCGACCCCGCCAGCGCCGATGCGCTCTATGCACTGGGCCACAACGATCCCGCCCTGCGCGGGCAGCTGTGGCGCCGTTTCCCCGCCCACCCCGCCGCGCTCGCTGCTGCTGCTGAAGCGGGCCCGGGGGCGGCGCAACGCCGGGCGGGCGCCCTGCACCTGGCCCGCTGGGGGGCGCGCTGGCCGGGGGCTGAAGCGCTGCTGCGCCAGAGCTGCCAGCTGAAGACACCACCGCTCAGCGCCAGCGAACGGCGCGTGCTGGCGCGGGGGCTGGGGGAACTGGGCGACGGCGATGCCGCGGCGGCCTGCCTGGCGAGGGCAGCGTCTGATGCGGCCACGGAGCTGGTGATCGGCCGGGCGCTGCTGAAGGGCACGGCAGCCCAGGGTCAGGCGGGCGAGGCACGGCTGCTGGCCTTGGCTGGCCGCTGGCCGGCGGCACCGGAAGCGCTGGAGGCCTCCCGCCTGCTGAGCCAGGGCGACACACCGGAAGCGGTGGCCCAGCTGGCGAGGTTGCCGCTGGCGTTGCAGCAGAGCGCACCGGTGGCAGCCCGCCGTGCCGCCGCCGCCGACGGCTGGGGCTGGGAGCAGGTGTTACGCCGCTGGCCCACCGATCCGGCCAGCTGGGAGCTGCAGTGGGAGCTGGCGCGCGAGGCGTTGCTGGAGCGCCGCTGGACGACAGCGGCGGCGCTGCTGATGGCGTTGGAGCCGCAGCAACTGCCCAGCCCACTGGCGGCACGGCAACTGTTCTGGCTGGGCTACGCGCAGCAGGAGCTGGGCGAGAACGAGGCGGCGCGCCGCTCCTGGAGCCAGCTGCTGGCGCGCAACCCCTGGGGCTACTACGGCTGGCGAACGCGGGTGCGGCTGGGCCTGGAGGCACCGCTCGCCCTGCGCAACGACGGCACCAGCAGCGGCCTGGCCGCCACCCCCTGGCAGCCGCTGAGCAGCGGCAACAGCAACCTGAACCGCCTGTGGCGGCTGGACCAGCCGCTGGAGGCCTGGGAGCGCTGGCGCACCGCGCGCCGCAACCAGCCGCCCCAGCGGCCGGCGGAGCTGATCGTGGAGGGCCGCCTGCGCCAGGGCGTGGGCGACGACTGGACGAGCCTGGGGCAACTGGAGCTGGCCAGCCTGCGTTGGGTGGGCGCCAGCTGCCGCGCCAGCCTGCCGCTGGAGCAGGCGCTGCATCCGCTGCGCTTCGGCGCGATCTTCGGGGCGGCAGCCACGGCGGAAGGGCTGAACCCCGCCTTGCTGCTGGGGGTGGCGAAGCAGGAATCGCGCTTCACGCCGGGGGTGCGTTCACCAGCCGGCGCCGTGGGGCTGCTGCAGCTGTTGCCGAGCACGGCGGCGGAGCTGGCCGGGGCGCCGGTGTCCGACGAACAGCTGCGCCAACCGGAGGTGAATGCCCCGCTGGGGGCCCGCTACCTGAACCAGCGGCTGCGCCAGTGGAGCGGCAATCCCTTCCTGACGGCCGCCAGCTACAACGCCGGCCAGGGCTCCGTGGGCGCCTGGCTGGAAGCGCCCGCCGACCCCAGCCTTTCGCTCAGCCGCGAGCCGGAACTGTGGGTGGAGGCGATCCCGTTCCCCGAAACCCGCCTCTACGTGAAAAAGGTGCTGGGAAATGTATGGAGCTACGAGGCGCTGCGGCAAACGCCAGGCTGCTGAACGCCCGCCGCAAGCCTGCGGCCTGCTTCAGCGGCACCCCTGCAGCTGGCGCCCCTCACACCGGCAACGGCCGCCAGATCCCCTCAAGGAACAACCAACGCCCGAGGCCGACGCCCGCCAGCACGTAGAGGCTGAGCACGAAGGCCAGCTGCGGCGGCGGTGGCACCACCTTGATGCGGGCGAGGTCGAGGCGGGCCAGGAACACCGACGAGCCCAGGATCATCACTTCGGCCAGCAAGCGGCCCAGATCGATCATGTAGATGGCGAGCACGCTCACCACCAGCAACGAGAACACCAGCGTGAACACCTTGCTGGCGTTCATCAGGCGCGACACCTGGGCCAGCAGGTAACCGGGCATGGAGCAGAGCACCACCACCATCAGCGAGTGGAGGCACTCCACCGACCAGAACAGTTGCTGGTGGCGCGGCAGGGCCAGCAGCGACACGGCTTCGTGGGGGTACACCAGCACCCACTGCATGCCGAGGTAGGCACTCACCCCCAGCAGCACCACCAGGAACGGCGCGCGCACGGGCAGCAGCGTGAGCCGCAGCAGGGCCCGCACGGGGCCATTGCGGGGCTGGGCCTTCACCATGGCCGGCGCAGGCGGGGGGCAGGCGCGGTCATCGGGGCTCCAGCACCAGCGCGATCGCATCGAGCGGACAGCTGGGGATGCACTGTTCGCAGACCAAGCAGCGTTTGGCATCGAAGCTAAGCCGCCAATCGGGTTGCGCACTGCTCAGGGCGCCACTGGGGCAGACGCTGGCGCAGATGCCGCAGTCGACGCAGCGGGCCGGATCGATGCGGATCTCACCGGGGGCGCGATCCAGCGAGAGGCCGAGGCTTTCCAGCCACAGCTCGGCGGCGTCGAGCTCGTCGATGTCACCGGAGAGCTCCACCACCATGGTGCCGCTCTGGTTGGGGGCCACCTGGGCGCGCAGGATCTTGGCGGCGATGTCGAAATCCACCGCCAGGCGGTAGGTGATCGGCTGATGCACCGCCTGGCGCGGGAAGTGAAGGGTGAGGCGGCGCTTCAACGGAGGGGCGGGCGCTGCGAAATCCCATGCTGACGCAGGCAGCCCCGGCTTGCAGCGTGCAGCGAGCAGCCCCGGCCTGCAGCGCGTAGCTGCCAGAGTGCCCCAGCCCGAGGCGATCCCAGCACACGCCCCGATGACCGAACCGCCCATCGACCCCATCTCTTCACCACCGCTGGGGCGCCGCGAACGCATGGTGCTGGCCGGCCTGGCCGCGTTGCTGGCACTGGTGCTGTTCTTCGCGCGTGGCTGGCTGCAACCGCAGGCGCCGCTGGAGCAGCTGGCACGGCGGTCGCTAGAGCTGCCGGTGGCGCTGGGGAATGGACGGCCCACGATCCTGGAGTTCTACGCCGATTGGTGTGAGTCGTGCCGGGCGATGGCGCCGGCGATGGAGGCGGTGGAAAGCCAGAACCGCGGCAAGCTGAATGTGGTGCTGCTGAATGTGGACAATCCCCGCTGGGGCCCGGAGCTCGACCGCTATGAGGTGAACGGCATCCCGCAGCTGGAGCTGTTCAACCGCAAAGGCCAACCGATCGGCCGCTCCCTGGGCCTGCGCAGCCCGGCGGAACTGGCCGCGATCACGATCGCCCTGATCGACGACAAGCCATTGCCCCGCCTAGCTGGCGTGGGCAAGCTCAGCGAGCTGGAGCAGGGACCCCAAAGCAGCGAACCCGCCGCCACCGGCCCGCGCAGCCACGGCTGAGGGCCGACGCCGCCTGCGCCGAACGCCCGCGGAACGCCAACCGCCCAACCCCAGAAACGCCCACCCTCACCGCCCCTGCCCATGGATCCCCGCTTCCGGGTTGAGCTGATCGCCGCTACCCCGAACCCGCAGCAGTGCGTGTACGCCGGCATGCATCAGGACTACAGCGAGGGCTTCGTGGCCGCCGACCGCGCCGACTGGCCGGATGAAACCAAGGCCGGTGAGATCTGCGTGAAGCGCCTGCTGGCCGGCGAACGCGGCCACTACGGCCCGCTCGAGCACGCCCAGATTGTGCTCAACGTGGGCTGGTTTCCCCACTCGGTGATGCAACAGGCGCGCACCCATCGTGTTGGTGTGAGCTTTGATGTGCAGTCGATGAGATATACGGGCGACCGAATTCGCAAGGCCGCCAATGGTGAAATAGACCTGGAGGAAGTGTTCTATCTACGGCCCGTGGGCGCCTATAACGACCGCCAGGGTAAGAAATACATCTACGACGACACCCAACGGGCCATTGATCTGGAGCTCTGCCGTGCTGCGGCGGCGCGTTACCGCGATCTGCTGGATGCGGGCTACGCGGAAGAGCACGCCCGCGGCATCCTGCCGTTCGACTACCGCCAGCACTTCGTGGTGAGCTTCACCCTGCGGGCGTTTCTGCACTTTCTGGATCTACGGGCGAAGCTGGATGCCCAGCAGGAAATCCGCGAACTCTGCGATCTGATGTGGCCGCACCTGCAGGGCTGGGTGCCGCAGTTTGCGGAGTGGTATGAGAAGAGTCGGTTGCATAAGGCGCGGTTGGCGCCTTGACGAGAGTTGACTGCCGCCACGGCGTATACGTGCAGCTAGATCATCGTCAAGCAAGGCGAGAAGCCTCGGAAGCGATGTGGCCAGCCAGCGATGTGATAAATGTCTTGAGGCTGGTCATCGGGGAGAGCTCAGAAAACTCGCCAGAAAGGGCCGCCTCTCTTGGAGAAGCGAGAAGACATGCAGAGCTGTACAACCCCTCTCTCATGAGTTTCTGGCAGAGAAGGTCATATCTGTCGAGATAAGAAGCGCCCTGGAACTCGGGAAGCACTGGGAAGTGAGGGGAGGCGTCGCGAATGGGCCTGCGTGAACCAGGCGCATCTTCAACCATCATCAGCCAACCCACGAAAGGTCTGGGCTGATTACCAAGAGCACCTTCTCGATAGGCAGTCCAAAGGTCATGGGCCGTGCCGATGGCTTCTTCTGTCCGATTGTTGAAGTTGTTGCCAACGGATCCAACCTGGCTCTTCAGCTCAACCGCAGCAATCAGCTCGCCACGATGGAGCACCACCAAGTCCCAAATCTTGGTGGGACGGAAGAATCCAGGCAGGGTGAGCATTGCCCGATTGATATGGACATCGGCATGAGCCAGACCATTCAAGTTGACAACATCGATCACCAGGGACAGGAAACCATCCATGTTCTTGCCTGCCGTCACACCAGCCCGCTCCCCTTGATCCACATTGCCGGAGGCGAGCTGGCGCTGTCTGGCGGCATCGCGATTGCCCCAGAACTCCTTCACCGCCTTGTGGGCTTTCTCCTTATAGCCGGCTAGATCTAAGGTCATGCAGAGGCGGCACTGCACAACGTGCCCATGTCCTCAGGGCTTAGGCCATAAAGCTTGCCAACGGCCCTGTTGCACGCAGAGATATCCCTGGAGACAGCAGCATCGGCCAGCTCATCCCTCATCGGCACAGACAGAGATCCCCATACCGGTATCCGAATTCGGCGCAAGTACTGAGCCTGGAACCGAAGGAAGCCTCCTCTCATCTTTGTTGAATACGTGGAAACAAAGGCACGTGACAACGAAGACAGCAACACGGCCTGGAGGCTACGCAGATCCCACTCATCTGAAACGATGTAATACAGGTTGTGGTGGGGATAGAACTGGCCATCTTCATAGACAACATGAGACTCGCCCTTGATGTCTGGCACTAGGAGTTTTGGCCTGCAGGAAAGAGAAGGCGTAATTCGATCAATTGTGCGATACCAGTTGCGGGGATTGCGCTGGGCGCAATGGCGGCCCATGATGGTGGCCCTGCGGGCCTCCAGATAGCGATTGAGCTTGGGATAGTCGGATAAGTTCACCAAGCTTCCGTCTTCATTGAACGGATTGATGATGGCCTTGCCCAACCATTTAACTTCACCGCTGGAAATGTCTCTTGTTCTTACAAGAGGAAGTTTTCGGTCGGCTTCAACATCAAGCCTTGCGTCGTCAGCGATAAAGACCCGGTCAGCTCCTGTTGCCACGCCGATGCCAACTTTGCAGCCTGCTTCTTCGAGCGTGGGGAACTGATCCTCCAGGCGCCTGATCAGCTCAATCTGATTAGCACCTGATAAAAGCCATGGCTCAGAGCTCTTCGCCACACCAACGGCAAGACGCACCTTCTCATTGGAAACATGATCAGCAGCCGTGAGCTCCTGCGCAAGGCGCTCTAGAGACTCCTTGCTAATGACCGGCTGCCGCGCGATACGCGTGGGACCCGAGGGCGCCCTTGAGATCGCCGTGATTGCAGGATAAGCAATCACATCTGATTGAAAGGCCTGCGTATCAGACATATCAACATGAATTTTCAGATGATATCCATCGGACACCAACCTTCTGAGCGGACCGCCATACTTATTTTTCATCCAGCGATCAGCACAAATGAAACCCAACACTCCAGTTGGCCCCAGGAGCCCAAGAGAGCGCTCAATGAATGGGATATAGATATCAGCACGGTCATAAAGGGTGCTGAATCTGCAGCGGTATTCCCTGAGCAAGGCCGCCGGGATCAGTTCTTGGCGAACGTACGGAGGATTGCCAACAACGAAGTCGAAATGGCCATCAATCGGCGCAAGGAGGAAGTCGTCATGATGCAACCACGTGCCTACAAGCGCTTCTGCATCATCTACCGAGAGGCCCTCTTGAATCAAGAGGCTGGAGATTAAATCACGAGTTTGATAAAATGTTTGCTTGTGGAGCTCAAAGGCAACGATTGAACTTTCAAGTTCTGCTCTAGTGGGATTGCGTGATCTGTGTGTACGCCATGAAGCAAAGATCCTTCGAAGCGCTGGGATCAAGAAATCTCCACCGCCAAAAGAGGGCTCCAGAAACCTGAGTTGCGTGAGATCGGCTGAAGCCTTATAGCCAGATAAGTCAAGGATGAAGTCTACAACTTCTGGCTTGGTGAAAATCGCCCCTCTGGCCTCAATGCCACCTCCAACCGATAACTCACGAATCGCTTCTCGCACCTTTGAAGAGCGGCTGGCGGGATGCACAGCAGGAAAAGAGAGTTGGAGCTCGCCCTGCTGTGCTTGCATCGCTCCTAAGGCTGATAGTCCAAGTGTACCATCATATCTTGTTTAAGGAAGATGCAGTGGGATGCCCACTCAAGCCCTGCATGAGTTAAATCGCAAGAATGTCATTAGTTGGTCCCTTCAGCCTACCTTCCAAAATGAGGCTAACAATTGAAAGAATCGGCCCAAGATCTCTGGGTTTGCATAAAGCATTTCGCCATCCTGCTTCAAATCGAAACTGGCCCAAGTTGCTCGACAACTACATTGAGAGGCATCTACATCTTGACATTTCTGCAGATCCTTTCACATTCCACAGAATCGCGGGCTAGTTCCCCATAAAAAGTCCAACACGCGCCAAAGCAAGTGACTCGATCTCCGAGAAAGTTCAGAGACTCATCAAACAGAATCTCCACGCTCATTCTAAAGTCAACATCAAGTCCTTCAACAGTATTGCACGAACCAATTGAAACTTGAAACACCTTTGGCTTGATACCTTCAACGGCTTTCTGGACAGAGATTGCTGTCAGAAAGCATTCCGCAAGGTGTGCCATTCTAGGAGTGTACACAGAAGGTAAGTCTAACGCTTGCCATCAGCTGGTCGCAGAGTATTTATTTGACTTTTGCATAATTGGGTTCACCAAGCTTCCGGTGTCGGCTCAGGTGGATTGTGGTGCTGTATTGCTCGCCCCGTCGGTGTTATCCATACTCATGGCATAATGATCTTGACACTCATCAACCACAATCTCTGCTTGCGATGATTTAACCGCTACGGACTCTGTCCCAGCCTGCGCTGCCTCATTAGATTCCTGGCTTGCAGCGTTTGCATCCTTTTCTTGATCAAGATGTTCATTCTCAATCTGAGCCTGGATAAGTGGAATCAACTTGTCCTTGTGAGCAAGTACAGCTGAACTGAAAGCATCTTCTTTAATCGCCATTCTGACCGGCATCGGCATAACTTGATATACCGTGCGGGATAGTTCCGTCATCCTGGCGGGGTCATTTAAGATCTCAATAGCAGCCGGACCCGCCTTCTCTCTGAGAAGCTTGGCAATTAACGGCAGATACTCTGTAACTGTCTTCTCCTGAAGTTGTGCGGCCAGATTGCCTGCCTTGCCAGCAATGGATTGAAGTTTTCCAAACATCGAAGTCATAGCATGGTGGTCAGTGACCCAAACCATACCAGCTGTGAGACTGGCTTGCATGGGAAGCCTGAATCGGCAGGCAGCTTTTTGACCGCGTGGAAACCCCGGTTAAATGCACAACACGGGCTCGCTAGTCAATACAACGCTCAAAGTGAGCCACGGAGGTAGCTGGCACTGGGCGTGCGCAAGCACGACCTGTGACAGCTGCCGGAGTTGGCTCCACTGCCTGGTTAGCCTCATTTAATTTTTCTGTTGTGACACCTACAATATTCGATAAAGCACCGCTTCATATGGATGCGGCATCAAGAAACGAACGGCTCTATGAGACGCTCCTCAAAATGGGGCTATATGTAGAACCAATACCGGACAAACATGGCGGAATATACCACTTCATTGTTTCAGTGGATTACGCTCCGCCCCGCATCGAACAATCCCAAGGATAGGCATCTCCCTTTTCTCGATTGGTCTTCCAATATAGCGGCTGCAAGTTCTCCCAAGTGTTTGGCCCTCCTTTTGCCGTTGGCTTCTTATGGTCGATCTCCCATCCAAATTCCGAATTAGTGTCTCCGTGATCGGAGTATTTCATCGCATGACCACAAATGTCACGCCTCCATATGGAGGCATCGAAATCTGTTATCGGGGTGCCAGTGTCGAAAACACGGCGCTTCGTTTGTTCGTCTGTTCCTTGGAACGGGTATTGATATGGCATTGTGTTGTTTTGTTTTTGGCTAACGTTAAAACTCAGTGACGACCAGTCTTTGAGCCTAGCACGCAAACCGACGATCATGGGCGTTCTCTGTAACGCCTTGTTAGCCCGCCTTTTATTTCTGATGAAAACCACCGAACTCAAAAAACACCACGAAGAACTAAACCTGCCCGTAGACATCCGCCTTGAAATCATGGAGGCCCACGCCGAGCGGCTAGAATCCACGCTGCGCGATCTGTATCAGGTGATACGCGATCGTCACCACGGGAGGATGCCCGAAGAGGTCGAGAAGGCATATAACGCGGCGGGATCTGTATTGGCTAACGCCAAGATTAGAAGCGGGGATTAACTTTGGTATAGACACCAGCTTCCGCACCCGGCTTCTGCATCTTGATGTTAGCAGGTTATAATTTAACAGCCAGTAGCCATCTTGCTCCATTCAGGACCGGACGAGCAGACAATAAACTGAGGTGGGTGCCTTTTACTGGACAGATTCGGCCCCTGACATCGTTAACCCAGGACGGGAGGAACAGGGTTTGGTCTCAGTGTAGACCTCTTGGGGAGTTTTGCCTCCCAGTGCGCTGTGTGGTCTTACATGGCCATACCTCCAGAAGAAGCGGGCCAGGCTGATCTCTGCTTCCCAGCCATCGCTATAGGCACG
>NZ_JAGQCV010000019.1 GCF_024346375.1 Synechococcus sp. ATX 2A4
ATGCCTTGGAAAAGCCTCTGGGAGAGTTGATGCGTGGCGTCAAAGCCGTATAACATCAAGATACAGAAGACGGGAGTTGAGGTTGCTGTCTATGCCAAGGCTGCGTCCCGCTTCTAATCTTGGCGTTGGGCTGCTATCTTTCTCAAAAAAGACCTTTCTAATGGTTGACTTTAAAAAGCTACGCGCTGAATCGGCAAAGGCAAAACCAATTGACCCGCTAGAGATCTTTAGGAGACAGCCGAAACCACCGGAAATCAATGATTTGTACACTAGCCAGGCAGAGGTTCTGCGCGAATGGAACAACAGGAGAGACCAGCAAGATATCGTCGTCAAACTTCATACCGGCGGCGGCAAGACGCTTGTCGGCCTCCTGATTGCTCAATCAACAATAAATGAGAAAGGTGGCCCCGTCTTATATTTAGTCCCTACTAATCAGCTGGTCAAGCAAACATCTGAGAAGGCTCGCCAATATGGCATTGAGACAGTGGTATACGAGAAAGGAAGAGCATTGAGTGAGAGCTTTGAGCGAGCAGATATAATTATGATTGCTACGTATAGATCATTGTTTAACGGGCGCAGCAAATTTGGCCTATTGGGGCAGCCGGATATACAATCAGCTTCAGCGGTGATTCTTGATGATGCACATGTAGCATTTGGATCGGTTCGGGATTCCTTTACGCTTGAGATTGAGAAGCAGAAGCTTCAGCAGAGGTATTTTGACCTGTGCACCTTGTTCAGGCTGTCATTTAGAGAAATTGACAAACTGGGCACGTTTGATGACATCGTTGCAGGCAGAGAGACCGGCTTACTTGAGGTTCCATACTGGGCGTGGCTAGATCATATTGAAAGCGTCAAGACTCAACTTTCATTAGAGTCGTCAAGTTACCCATTCGTTTGGCCGCTGCTTCGAGACAATCTTCATCTTTGCCATGCTCTCGTAAGTCATAGTTCTTTTACAATAACTCCCGTTCTTCCACTAGTCAACTTGTTCCCGACATTTTCAGCCTCTCCTAGAAGGGTCTACATGTCGGCAACGATTTCCGATGATAGTGAGATAGTGCGTACATTCAATGCCAATGCCGAATTCGTTAGGCAGCCATTATCTTCTCAATCGCTGGCTGGCGTTAGTGAGCGGATGATTCTTATTCCAGATCTGATGAACTTTGAGGTCGATACACCAACTCTAGCAAGAACCGTGATTCAGAATGTGTCCCAGCAAGGCAAAGGGACTGTTATATTGTCGCCGTCTGATTATCGTGCTGCAAAATGGGCTGATGTAGCGATGGTGGCCCGAGGAACGGAAGCCGTTGAGAAGGCAGTGGACGAACTTCAAAAGGGAGTAACCATAGGCCCCATAGCCTTTTCTAATCGGTACGATGGTATCGATCTTCCAGGGAATTCATGTAGATTGTTGTTAATGGATGGCCTGCCCGGAGGCAGCTCGGCATATGAACAATACAGACGCATTTGCTTTTATGGAGGAAATGCTTTAACTCGACTGCTTGCGCAAAGAATTGAACAGGGCATTGGTCGTGGTGCGAGGGGATCTGGTGATCATTGCGTAGTGATCATGACCGGTAAAGATCTGTCTGCATGGATTAGCAAGGCAGTGAACTACCAATTTCTCACTGATGCTACAAAGGCTCAGATCGAGATGGGCGCAGTGATAAGTGAATCAATTGCGGGCGAAGGGGATGTCCTTAGTACAGTAAACAAGGGAATTAGTCGCGATACTGACTGGACATCTTATCATGCCGAAAAACTTGCTGATATGGTTCAGCATGAGACTACAAATCAAGATCTTATTGACCAAGCATCTGTTGAGAGACGTGCCTTTGGGTGCTGGCAAAGGGGATATCCCGAGCAAGCAATAACCAAAATTGAGAGGTATCTGCAGACTTCTCCTCACGCAGAAAAGCAAGTTGCGGGATGGCTGCTCCAATTTGCTGGGCGTATCGCCAATGCCTGGGGGAATACTCAAAAGGCTCAGGACTTACAAGCACAAGCCTTTTCCTTCAACGAGAATCTTACGCGTCCAAGAGTAAAGCCCCCTTACCAGAGAATTGCAGTACCAGCAGCTCAAGAAAGGGCAATATGTGAACAGCTGAATGAGTATAGAGCGCGTATGGGCTTGCTAAGCTCTTTCGAATACACAGTTTCGCTGTTAACTCCAGAGTCATCATCCAATATCTTCGAACGGGAACTCGCAAATCTTGCTAGGTTTATCGGGCTCTCATCTGAGCGATTTGATAACAACGGCCAAGGGCCCGACGTCCTATGGCTACTTCCATCGGCAACAGGCATTGTTATTGAAGCCAAAAGTCGAAAGCAGGGAAAGAATGTTCTGACCAAGGAGCAACATGGCCAACTCTTGGTTGCCGAGCAATGGTTTAATGTTGAATATCCAGGCCAGCCCTGTCATAGAGCAAGTGTTCACCCAACTTCTAATGCTACAAGAAATGCAATAGCGCAGGGCTCTCTTGCTTTGACGTATGAGAAGCTTGCTGAGCTGGTTTCAGATGCTCGACGCATCCTTAAAGCCCTTGTAAGTAGCCAGCGGTCAGGCCCAGATCTGATCTCTGAGTGCGCACAGTTTCTGCAATCGTCTAATTTGAATCATGAGCGGATAGTAGGGGCTTACTTTCTTCCATTCCAAGAAATAGATTAGTCTGCAGTTAGACTTGACAGCATCCTGGTGCTATCTACCAAGGGACACCCCAACATCAAGATACAGCGGACGGGGCTAAAGATACGTCGCTAGCTCATTAGCCGATTGCCCGCCGCTGATCTTGGGCGTTGGGTGGTCAAGCAGAAGACAGCAAAGCTCAAGATTCAGCGAATATCTATGAGGTAGTATCTGGATCACGAATCCATGGTTTGTTCGAGTTGGTCCTGACTCTTGTGATCAGACTGGAGAGAATGTTGGCAGACAGATTGGCACTTGTTATGCCAATCATCTCAGCAGCACTGCATATATCAAGCTTGTCATGAGGCTGTGGAATCCTCGTGAAGAGCTTTTTGAGATTGCTTGGAATGACAACCCGCAAGGATAACTGCATTCCACTTGCATCGAACTTCCATTCATGCGAAGCATTGCCCAGTATTGCATGGGTGTGAATTAAGTCACCCCGATATGCCTGAAGGCAATTAACCCAGTCTTTATGAGCCTGTATAAGTAGGCTGCCAGTTTCACTGCTTGAAAGTGGACCGTGATTCGAGGCAGCAGACTTAAAGGCACTGTTCCATTTGTACTTTCCGCGCTGCGCAAATCCTTCAAAAACAAGCCCGACTAGATTTGCGACATAATCTAGTAGTGATACATTGCCAAATACAATATCATCAAACAAGTAATGAAGGCCTGCCTGGTGCGATGGAAGAAGCTCTGCCGTGTGCATTCCGGCCAAGAAGCTTGAATGAAGCTGCAACTCCAGATCAGCATGAATAGAGCTTAGCTGAGAAGTATGCCACATCAAACTATTGGATCGATATATGATGCTATCTCGCACCGAGAAGAAATACTTAGCATTATCTGATCCCAACTGACCCATGGTGAACTTATCCTGAACGAACACGTGATTGAGGACCATCATCTCTTCCTTCACGTGTTCAAAAGCTTCCTGCGCAGCCTCGCTGAGCATTGGGGCATCCGAATCGGGTTCCATGATAGGCATTGGTAACAGTGGGCCGCCCAACAAACCCCTCGAGTGGACAGGCCACCATCAACTCTCTGCTCCGCCCCCCAAGCATCCTGCCTGCCACTCAGGGGCAGCGTTATACAGTCAGGCTTCAGCCATCCCAAAGCCCCCACGCCTGAGATGCCTATCTTGAAAGGAGACAACAGCTGAAACTATGACCAATGAGCGTGCAGAGGGAGTTACTCAATCCGAGCGTTACCTTAAGTCTCTTTGTGATAAGACTTTCCTTTCACTATGGAGCTATCCGGGGATCTACAGGGATCAGAACAAGACCAAGGCTGGGGATGGCAAAGAGATCTGCGATCTAATAGTAGTATTCGAAAATAACATAATCATTTTTTCCGATAAAGACTGTCGCTTTCCAAATTCTGGCTGTTTGGCAACAGACTGGAATCGCTGGTTTAAGCGTGCAGTCTACAAGTCAGCGGAGCAGGCTTGGGGAGCCGAGCGTTGGATTAAGTCTTTCCCAAATAGGCTCTTTCTTGATAGAAGCTGTTCACAGCGATTTCCCATCCAGATCCCAGATCCAAGCCAAGCACGCTTTAATTTAATAGTTGTTGCGCACAATTATCAAAAGAGGAGTCAGGATGAGCTGGGAGGAAAGGGCAGCCTCATGATCGATTCATCAATCCAGTCTAGCCAGCATTACGCAAGCGCAAATGAGCGATGCTTTGCTATAGGAGATATTGAGGCCACACGAAGCTTTGTGCATGTTCTTGGCGATCAGACACTGGATATAGTGCTAAAGACTGTTGACACTGTTAGCGACTTTGTGAATTATCTGGAGCGGAAAGAAGCCTTGCTCAGATCGTCAACACATGTAGTTGCATTTGGGGAAGAAGATCTGCTGGCCTATTATTTATCTAATGTCAATCAAGAAGGCCGGCATGACTTTGCTGTATGGGATAGCGACGGCAATACCGTTACGCCCAACGCCCTATTCTTTGAGGAAGGGCATTGGGAAAAGTTTTGCCATAGCGAGCAACGAGATGCACAACTCAGGGCAGATCGAGTAAGCTATGTTTGGGATGCATTAATAGAGGAGCACAGTCGGCATATAGTAAGCGGTACTCATTACTTTCGAACTGGCTCCGATCTTGGAGAAGCAGAAACACTTCTTCGTTGGCTCGCACGCGAGCCACGTCTACGCAGGAGAGCGCTTTCCATTATGTATGGGGAGTTCATTGAACTAGCACCTCGGAATCAACGGGCCACAAGATACGTGATGCCAATAGAGCCAGGTCAGCCGCACTATCTATTCATGACTCTTCCTGTCGACGCAGCAAGTAACTACTCTAACTATAGAAGAATGAGGAGAGAGTTGGTTGAGATTAGTGGAGTAAATCTAAAAGCGCACCACCCTGAAGCCAGGCATGTTGTAGGTCTTGCAACCGAACCTGGAATTGACAATGGCGGCCGCTCCCACGATGCTGCTTACATTGACCTTGCAGCATATAGCACAGAAGAGATAGCTGAAATTGCCGCTATAGCATCAGGTCTTGAAATGCTATCGAATCCAACGCTCAAGGGCTTCAGCGTAGACGAATATCCAGCAGTGTTGCCTAGACCAAAGAATGCGATACGGAAACCAAACGGATTTGGCACTGACAAGAATCAGACACAGAAGCCAAGCAGGGGCAAAAGGAAGAAGTAGGATGCAACGTGCACATTGCTGTATAACATCCAGATACAGAAGACGGGAGCATGAGTTACCTGCATTGCTCAGATCTTCACCCGCTTCTGATCTGGAGCGTTATCCGTATCCAGCAAGCCGTTAACCGGAAGCCGCGCCTGGTACCGGTAGGCAGTACCATGGCGGAATGAAGCGGAAGCACCAGCGCACCCTTGAGCTGATCTTCTCCCGTCCCGTAAGCGGCAGCCTGCCTTGGAGGGACATCGAGGCCCTGTTTCAGGAGCTTGGTGGGGATGTCAGTGAGAGAGCGGGCAGCCGAGTTGCGGTCCTCCTGTTTGGCGAAGTCAGGGTCTTCCACAGACCCCACCCATCGCCCGATACAGACAAGGGTGCTGTTGCTTCGATCCGCAGATGGCTTGAAGAACACGGAGTGACACCATGAATCGCATGAATGTGGATGGCTTCAACGCCAAAATTGAATACGACGAGGAGACGGATCAGTTTCGCGGGGAAATTCTGGGGCTTTCTGGAGGAGCAGACTTTTATGGGTCCAGTCCTGAGGAGCTTCGCCGAGAATTTACAAAGTCATTGGAGGTCTTTCTTGAGGTCTGCAAGGAGAAAGGAATCGAACCCCGCAGACACTATTCAGGCAAGTTCAACCTTCGGATTCCGCCTGAACTTCATGAGAAACTGGCGATGACCGCTGAGGCACAAGGAAAGAGTCTCAACTCACTTGCCCAGGAAGCACTCCAGAGAAGTGTCTCGGCGTAGAGGAACGGATAACAAGCCCCTCGAGTGGACAGGCCACCAGCAGCTCTTTGCTTCGCAACCCCAGGCTCATTGCCTGCCACTCAGGGGCAGCGTTAGAGAGCTGGGGGTCAAGCAGATGCAGCCCAAAGCCGGTATACTCAGCGTATAGCCGCTTGATTGCCATGCAGACGCGGGTCCAAAAATGGGGAAACAGTCTTGGGGTGCGGATCCCGCGTGGTCTGGCGGAGGAGGTAGGCCTGGTTGCTGGCACTCAAGTAAGCCTGAGCTCAAAGGATGGCCAGCTTGTTATGAAGCCAGCTCTCCCTACTCGACTTAGTCTTGATGATCTCTTGGCAGGCGTCTCAGAGAGTAATATCCATTCGTCTGTTGATACGGGATCGGCTGTCGGGGCGGAGATCTTCTAGTGACAGCCGCATACGTCCCTGATCGAGGAGATTTGGTGTGGCTTGAATTCACACCGCAGACAGGTAGTGAGCAGGCTGGAAGGCGACCAGCTTTGGTGATTTCACCGAAGGCCTACAACGCAAAGGTTGGCCTGGCTTTGTTCTGTCCTGTGACCTCTCGTGTCAAGGGTTATCCATTTGAGGTGGTCTTGCCAGAAGGTATTGGGGTGAACGGTGTCGTTCTTGCCGATCAGCTGAAGAGCCTTGACTGGCGTGCCAGGAAGGCGAAGCTGATTGAGCGAGCATCGTATGAGCTACTGGCGATGGTTACGGCAAGGATCCTGCCTCTCCTTAATCCTGACAATGCTGCCACTCTCTAACATGGCCATGCACCTGACCCGCCACCGCAGAATCAGAGTGCCCTCAGGGTTGCTTTGGCTCCAGATCACTGCGGGCAGGTGATGGCCAGCGTTAGAAGGATGCGTGGGAGGCTGTGGGCTCAGTCCTTTCGGGGTAGAGGCCGTCCGATCTCCCATTCACAAGCCAGGAGAGCAACTCGATGGTTTCTTGGCTAAGGTGGAGATGAATGCAAGGGAGGTTTGAAGAAAGAAATGGAAAATCTCTATGATGCTGTTGTTGAGCCTGACGGACGAATACGGCTCAATACATCAGTACATCTCCAAAAGGGCCTCAAGGTCTTGGTCGCAGTGCCACGAAGCGACGAGGATTCTGCGTTAAGCGGAATCGCATTAAGCGAACCCTCGCTTTCAGATGATTGGCTCAATCCAGATGAAGAAGAGGCATGGGCGCACCTTCAGTAGGTGATGTAGTCATCATTCCATTCCCTTATTCCGATCTGTCGCAATCCAAGCGCAGGCCCGCCCTTGTCCTTGCTGAAGCGGGCAGAGGTGATTTCCTTCTTTGTCAGATCACTAGCAAGCAATATGGTGATTTGCATGCCTTGCCCCTCAAAGAGTCCGACTTCCTCTCAGGTGGCATCAAACGAGAAAGTTTCATCCGTGGCGCGAAGCTCTTCACTGCCAATGAGGCTCTCATTCTTGGAGTTGCTGGACATCTGAGCCATTCCAAGCTTTCAGAAGTCATTTACCAACTCATTGAAATACTGTCTGCTTCCCTGAAAGATGACACCTTCTAACATCCAAATTCAGAAGACGGGAGCAATGGCTTCTGTGCCGAGATTCATGCCCGCTTCTGATTTGGAGCGTTGGACCAACAGATAAGTAGGGCCCCTGTACCAGTCCGCGCTTAAGCAGCTACAGTGGCATGAGGAGGTGATTTCAATGTCTAGACAGTTTGATGTAGTAATCGAAAAGGATTCTGAAGGGTTCTTTGTGGCGACGGTCCCTGCGCTACCCGGGTGCCACACACAAGCAAAATCGCTGGATCAGTTAATGGAGCGAATCAAGGAAGCCATTGAGCTTTGCCTTGAGGTTGCAGGCACTGATCCTGAGACACTTGATTTTGTGGGAGTACAGCGAGTTACCGTAGAAGTGTGACGAGATACTCTGCAGTTTCAGGAAAGACCCTCATCGCAGCCTTGAAGGGAATTGGGTTTGAAGAGATCAGGATAAGAGGTAGCCACCGTTTCCTTAAGCACTTGGACGGAAGAACGACAGTTGTTCCCGTTCATTCTAATGAAACTTTGGGGCCTGGCCTCCTGGCAAGCATCCTTCGAGATATCAAGGTCTCAAGAACCGAATTGCAAGACCTTCTATGACGAACTCAACGGCTGTCCAACATCAAGATTCAGCGGCCGGTGCCAAAGATGTCTGATGAATGCACTGGGCTTCTTCCCGCCGCTGATCTTGAGCGTTAGCCAGAGCAGGGGGATGCGCGGAAGTCGCCACCGTGGCTACAATGTGAGCACGTGTGCAGGGTGTGGTCGTGGTGCGAGCGAAGCTGGTCAAAATCGGCAACTCGAGAGGTATCCGCCTCGCCAAGCCGCTGCTTGAGGTTGCAGGGCTCGCTGACGAAGTCGAGATCGAAGCGGCTCCAGGGGTTCTGACCATCAGGCCATCCGTGCATCCGAGGGCTGGTTGGGCAGAGTCGGCATCGTCTTTGGCGCCAGAGGGACTTCTCGATGAAACGAGCGACACCCAGTTTGATGACGAAGAGTGGTCATGGTGACTGAAGACCACGTCTCAAGAGGCGATATCTTCCTTGTCGCGTTGAATCCCACGCGAGGATCTGAAATCAGGAAGACGAGGCCTTGTGCCGTAGTGTCGCCGGACGAGCTTAATGCTCACCTTCGCACTTTCATTGTTGCGCCGCTCACAACTGGCGGCCATCCATACCCATTTCGTGTGCGTTGCAGGTTTGATGGCAAGGACGGCCATGTTGTGGCTGATCAGCTGAGAGCTGTAGACAGAGACCGTCTAGTCAAGCGGTTGGGGAGTCTGTCGGAGACTACGCTGAATGAGCTGCTGAGTGTTCTTCAGGCGATGTTCGCTGTGTAGATGCCTGGCTAACACAGCCATGCACATGACCCGCCACCTTCAATTTTCCGAGGTCCAACGAGATCCCGAACCAGAAGCTTTCTCCGGCCAGGTGATGGCGAGCGTTAGCCGGATCTCTGGGAAGGGAGCCGGGCTGAGCTGATGAAGAGGATGCGCTCTAGGCTGGGATATTGCTACAGTGCTAACATTAGGGAGCTAAGTATGAACTTCACTTTGGAGTGCGAACAAGAAATAGACGGTCGTTGGATCGCCGAGGTGCCGCAGTTACCTGGGGTCCTTGCATACGGGAGTTCCTCTGCTGATGTAATGGTAAAGGCCGAGGTCCTGGCCCTTTGTGTTATCGCTGATCGGCTTGAAAATTGCGAATCCGAGCCAGTCCGCATCCGGTTCTCGCTTCCAGTCCCTGCATGAGTTATTGGCCGTCAGCTAGAGCCAAAAGGCATTAGCAGCTTCTATTGAGTGGAGAGTTAAGCGTCAATCAGGACCTCACAAGACACTTGAACATGCAGGCTATCCGGACTATGTCTTTGCATTTCATGATTGCGAGGAGATCAGGCCTACGCCTATCAATTTGGAGCCGTTGCCTTCAAGCCGACCCTCACCACGATTCCCCAGACGTTCAGACCAACCAAGGCTGGCGCCTTGGCTTACTTTGTGGGGGGTGATCCCAACTTTCCTGGCGATACAGGTTTTGCCATCAAGCCGTGGAAAGCCTGCCAGGTGCGCAACCAGGTGATCCAACTCCAGGGCATGTTTGCCACCACCATGGGCAACGTTGACCTCACCGAAGGCAAAGGGGCGCTCACCACTGTCGACATGACCTGGTCTTTTGTTCGGGAGCCTGATGGCAGCATCCGCATTGTTCTGCACCACTCCTCCCTCGCGTTCAGCGCGCCGAACTAGTTCGCGGTCTCTGTTGTGACCAAGTGGCTGGCGTTTTGAGCTGAGCCCGAGGCACCAACTGTTCTTCCCCTCGGTGGGTACAGTTCCGGCCAGCATCCCCAGGGGATTTGCTTTTGCTTTGATTGGTGTGGAGAATGGGACTTGCCATGGCTGGAGCCCTGAACGACTCGGTGACCAATTCTGCGGGGACCTTCCGGATGCCTATCCCTGGAGAGCCTGCTCCGTGGTTTAAGGCACGCTCAGCATCAAATGAAAAGTATTCTTTCGACACGGTTGCTGGTAGATACATCGTCCTTTGCTTTTATGCATCCTCGTCAGAGCCAGTTAGTAAAGCCGTGCTGGATTCATTCCTGACGGGGCATCGCGACCTTTTCGACGATGATCATGCCTGCTTCTTTGGAGTGAGTGTCGATCCTGGAGATGAGAATGAAGGACGTGTGCATGACAGCATGCCTGGGTTTCGGTTCTTTTGGGACTTTGACGGTGCTGTCAGTCGTCTTTATGGTCGTATTGATGGCCAGCGCTATAGTCGCGTCACGGTGATCCTGGATGAGCGGCTTCGCGTTTACTCCGTTGTCCCCTTTGGTAGCGACGCGAAGGCGCATGCCGCAAGCGTTGCGCAACTCATAGCTGTAGCGCCAAAGATCGGCACGTCGCTGGCAGCGCTGGTACCTGCCCCTGTTCTTGTCATCCCCAGAATCTTTGAGCCGCAGCTCTGCCGAAGCCTCATTGACTTCTACGACGATGGCGGTGGATCAGACTCTGGATTCATGCGAGATGTTGACGGCAAGACAGTAGGTGTTTATGACTACGGGCATAAGCGCAGATCTGACAAGGTGATTGATGATGAGGCTTTCAGGGCCACATGCGTGGCCAGGATCCATGATCGCCTTGTTCCTGAAATCCGCAAAGTATTTCAGTTTCATGCCACGCGAATTGAACGACACATCGTTGCTTGTTATGACGCAGCAGTAGGTGGGCATTTCCGAGCCCATCGGGACAACACAACCAAAGGCACGGCTCACCGCAGATTCGCCGTGTCAATTGTTTTGAACTCTGGAGAGTTTGATGGTGGATGCCTGAGATTTCCTGAATTTGGCAGGCAAACATATTCTCCGCCGATGGGCGGCGCAGTGGTGTTCTCGTGCTCCTTGCTGCATGAGGTCACTCCTGTCACTCGTGGCACCCGTTACACATACCTACCATTCCTTTACGACGACGCGGCTGCTGAAGTTCGCCAAGCGAATTTCGGTTTCATTGAAAAGCCGGAGGTGGTTCAGTGACCTCAAGCGGCAGCCTCAAGCGGCAGCGGTGAGACGCTGTTCACTCCTTCGATCAAGGTGGGACAGCCTTCGCTCAAGGTGCAACAGCCTTCTCCCGCCTCTGCTTGATCTCACAAGTTCAATGTAGCTCGTCCCTACCGATGACAGCACGCCTGAAGAGCCCCATTCTGTGTCTCCTAGGTGCGCTGGCCGCTTGCAGTCTGCAGGCCCCGCAATCATTTCAGACGATTGATGGCTCGACGGCAGACCGCGTTGCTGCGATTTCCAAGCTCCTCAGCAGAACCGCCCCACTTCCAAGCTCACTTCTAGACGCCCACTTTTTCGAGCAGCAGACCGGCGATGGCAGGCTCGGTCCGTCGGACTTTGAGGCGTTTTACGCCCTTACTGTGGCTCCCGCCCATCTCCCTGCGTGGAGGGCTGCA
Source organism: Synechococcus sp. ATX 2A4 (assembly GCF_024346375.1). Classification (GTDB taxonomy): domain Bacteria; phylum Cyanobacteriota; class Cyanobacteriia; order PCC-6307; family Cyanobiaceae; genus MW101C3. The sequence continues at coordinate 11,568 of NZ_JAGQCV010000019.1, forward strand.
TTGTCTCCACTGAAACCCTGGAATCACTTTTCAAACGACGACGATATCAAGCGTGCAGCACCGTCACCATCCCAGCCGTGGTGGCTGAGCGAAGACGACTTGAGCTTTTTGGAGTTCTACAGCCCGCAATCTCTCACTGGCCGTGCCAACGGCTGGGTTGGCCTCGCACCCGATGGAAGAATCTTTGTGTATGCGTTCACCTTGTAGGAGCAGGCCTGCACCGCTGATCTCAGCGGCCGATCGCCTGTTTGAGCAGGTCCAGCAGGCTGGAGCCGCCGAACACGATCGCCAGCAGAATTGACGACGACACCACAAAGCCGCAGACGCAGAGCACCAGGCCGGCCAGGCTGATGGCGCCGTCGTCGTCCAGCAGGCCAAAGCCCGTGACGAAGATGCCCATGGCTGGCAGGGTGTTGGTGCCGGGGATGGGGATCATCATCGAAATCGCCATCAAGGCGATCGCCAGGCCGATCACCATGCGGCCTGGAACACTGGTGCACACCGGCGTGAGCCGGGGGCGGGAAATCGACTCGATCCGCCGCAGCCAGGGCAGCCCCAGTTTCAGCACCCGCCGCACCTGGGTCACCTCGAAGCCGTGCGTTCGCCAGCTTTGTGGAAACCAGGGTTCCTGTCGGCCCAGCAGCAACTGCACCGCCAGCAGCAGCATGGCGATCCCAAACGGAACGGAATAGCCCGGCGCCGGAATCGGCAGCGCCGATGGAAACGACAGCAGCACAAACAGGAACCCGAAGGTGCGCTCACCGGCGAGGTCGAGCAGATCACTGAGGGTGACCTTGCCCCGCTGCACGGACGTTGGAATGGCGTGGGCAGGGGCGACGGCGGTTGTCGGTGCGTCCACCTCTGTTGTCACCCAACGCTCCTTGTCGAAGAAAAATTGTTCGAGTTCGCTGGAAAGGGTGGGCACAGGGCGATCGCGCTGGGGAATGGGCGGAATGGAGACAGATGGCCCGAACCCCAGCGGGTCGGCCGGTCCGATCGGCGGCGTCTGGGTTTGCGGCTGATCCCTGAGGCTCAGCGGCGGGCAGGCCAGCAACGGGCATTGCCCGCAGATCTTATGGCGCGCTGCTGGGCGGCTCGGGCGCCAGCGGCGGGATCAGGCGTTCGAACAACGACTGGCGATCCAGCAGCTGCGCCATCAGGAACCCACCCAGGCAGGCCACCAGCAGCGGCTTGAGGATCAACGGATCCTTGGTGAGGGCGAAGGTGAGAAACATCGCCGTGATCGGGGTGCGGGCACAAGCCGCCACAAAGGCCCCCATGCAGGCGAACACCACCGTGCTGGGGGCGGTGCCACCCAACTGCGCGATCACCCCCGCCACCGCCAGCCCCAGTGCACCGCCGAGGGTGAGCATCGGCGCGAACAGCCCTCCGGGGGTGCCCACGGCGGCGGCCAGACCGGTGGTGAGGAACAGTACCGCGAAGATCGCCAGCGACCGGGAGATGTCGAGATCGCCTTCCGCCACCGCCTGACGGATGCCGGCCCGGTTGATGAAATCCGCCGGCAGCAGGGCGTCGCTGAGGCCGAGCAGCACCCCCACCCCGGCCATGCCCGCCGCCAGCGGCACCTGCCAGCGCAGGCGCAGCGCGTGCAGGCCCACCACGAAGCGGCAATAGGCCTCGGCGGCGCAGGCCACCAGCGCACCGAGGGCGAACAGCACCAGCAAATCGAGCGGGCGCACCTCGAAGAAGGCGAACACCTGACGCTCCAGTGGCAGGGTGCCCGACGACCGGCTCAGGCCGGTGAGGGACGGGCCCAGGCCCGCCAGCCCGAGCAGATCAGCCCAGGTGTCAGCCCAGAAGGTGGTGAACAGCACCAGCAGCATCACCACCGGCCGCGCCCCGCGCAGCAGTTCCTCCAGCGCATAGAAAAAGCCCCCGATCGGTGCGTTGAACACCGCCGCGATGCCGGCGCCCCCACCGCCGGCCACGATCAGCCGCACAAAGGCCTTTGGTGCCTGGATGCGGCGCGCCATGGCGTGTCCCACCGAGCTGCCCATCTGGATCGAGGGGCCGGACGGGCCGAGTGGAAAGCCACTGCCGATCGCCACGATGCCGGCCGCCAGCTTCACCAGCGCCACCTTCAGATCCATCGGGATCGGCCGGCCCCGCAGGAACTGCTTCACCTGGGGAATCCCCGACCCCTGCGCCGCCGGGGCCAGCCGCTGCACCAACAGCCCGGCGATCAGGCCGCCTGCGCCGCCGATCGCCGGCAACAGCAGCAGGTCAGGACCGAGATCAAGCACGCGCAGCCGCCAGCGGCCCAGACCATCGAGGCCGAGCTTGAACAGCAGACCGGCCGTGGCCGCGCCCAGGCCGGTGAGGATCAGGGCCAGCACCACCGGCAGCAGCCGGTGCTCCAGCAGGCGCCGCACCACATTGGTGCCCGCCTGCTTCCGCAGCAGCGTGCGCTTGGGGGGATCTTCCGCCGGCACCCCCTTGCTCAGACCTCTGCCAGCACCCTCTGCTCCTCCTCCATGCTCACCACGCGGCCGGCCTCGCTGAAGCCGTCGATCTGGTCGAAGTTGAGGTAGCGGTAGAGCTGATCGGAGAGGGGATCGATCTTGGCCGCCGCGATCTCCAGGTAGTCGGCCGGCGTGGGAATGCGGCCCAGCAGGGCGCATACCGCCGCCAGTTCGGCGCTGCCCAGATACACCTGGGCGCCGTTGCCGAGGCGGTTGTTGAAGTTGCGCGTGCTGGTGGAGAACACCGTGGTGTTGTCTTCCACCCGGGCCTGGTTGCCCATGCACAGGGAGCAGCCGGGCAGCTCCATGCGGGCACCGGCAGCCTCGAACTTGGCGGTGTAACCCTCGGCGCGCAGCACCTCATCGTCCATGCGGGTGGGCGGACACACCCACAGGCGGGCGGCGCTGGTGCCGGCCCCATCGAGCACCGTGGCGGCGGCGCGGTAGTGGCCGATGTTGGTCATGCAGGAGCCGATGAACACCTCATCGATCCGGTCGCCCGCCACCTCGCTCAGCAACTTGACGTTGTCGGGGTCGTTCGGGCAGGCCAGCACCGGTTCGGTGAGGTCATCGAGGTTGATCTCGATCACTTCGGCGTACTCGGCGTCGGCATCGGCGCTCAGCAGCTGTGGATCCGCCAGCCACGCCTCCATCGCCTGGATGCGGCGGGCCATGGTGCGGGCATCGCTGTAGCCCCTGGCGATCATGTTCTTGAGCAGCGCCACATTGCTGCGCAGGTATTCCGCCACCGTCGCTTCTGAGAGCTTGATCGTGCAGCCGGCACAGGACCGTTCGGCGGAGGCGTCCGTCAGCTCAAACGCCTGCTCGAGCTTGAGATCCGGCAAGCCTTCGATTTCGAGAATGCGGCCGGAGAACACATTGATCTTGCCCGCCTTCGCCACCGTGAGCAGGCCCTTCTGGATCGCCACCCACGGGATCACATTCACCACATCGCGCAGGGTCACGCCCGGCTGCAGCGAGCCGGTGAAGCGCACCAGCACCGATTCGGGCATGTCGAGCGGCATGGCGCCGATCGCGGCGGCGAAGGCCACCAGGCCCGAGCCGGCGGGGAAAGAGATGCCGAGGGGGAAGCGGGTGTGGCTGTCACCGCCGGTGCCCACCGTGTCGGGCAGCAGCATGCGGTTGAGCCAGCTGTGGATGATGCCGTCGCCGGGCCGCAGGGCCACGCCACCGCGGGAGCTGATGAAATCGGGAAGCTCGGCGTGGGTCTTGAGGTCGATCGGTTTCGGGTAGGCGGCGGTGTGGCAGAAGCTCTGCAGCACCAGGTCGGAGGAGAAGCCCAGGCAGGCCAGTTCCTTCATCTCGTCGCGGGTCATCGGCCCGGTGGTGTCCTGGCTGCCCACGGTGGTCATCAGCGGTTCGCAGCTGGTGCCCGGCCGCACCCCCGCCAGGCCGCAGGCCCGGCCCACCATCTTCTGGGCCAGGGTGAAGCCCTTGCCAGTGTTGGTGGGGGCCACCGGGCGGATGAACAGATCGGAAGCGGGCAGGCCCAGGCGGGCGCGCACCTTGTCCGTCAGGGAGCGGCCGATCAGCAGCGGGATGCGGCCGCCGGCCCGCACCTCATCGGTGATCGTGCTGGGCTTGAGCTCGAAGCGGGCCACGATCTCGCCGGCGTTCGGCTCACCGGCGGCGCGCTCGATCGTGCCGGCGTACGGGCGGATCGTGATCACATCGCCGCTGCTGAGCGCCGCCACCTCGCATTCGATCGGGAGGGCGCCGGAATCCTCGGCCGTGTTGAAGAAGATCGGCGCGATCTTGCCGCCCAGGATCACCCCGCCGGAGCGTTTGTTGGGCACATGGGGGATGTCGGTGCCGGTGTGCCACAGCACCGAGTTGATCGCCGATTTGCGCGAACTGCCTGTGCCCACCACATCGCCCACGTAGGCGACCGGATGGCCTTTCGCCTTGAGGGCGCTGATCTGCTCAAGGCCGCCGGACTGGCGGGTTTCCAGCATCGCCTGGGCGTGCAGGGGGATGTCGGGGCGGGTGGTGGCGTGGGTGGCCGGCGAGAGGTCGTCGGTGTTGGTTTCCCCCTCCACCTTGAACACCGTCACGGTGATCGCCTCCGCCAGCGGCGCCTTCTCGGTGAACCAGGCGGCCTCGGCCCAGCTCTCCACCACCTGCTTGGCCCACGGATTGGTCTGCGCCAGCTCCAGCACGTCGTTGAAGGCGTCGTAGACGAGCAGGGTGCGGCTCAGCCCCGTGGCGGCCTCCGCCGCGATCGCCACATCGGCGTGGCCCAGCAACGTGATCAGCGCCCCCACGTTGTAGCCGCCGATCATCGTGGCCAGCAGCCGCGTGGCGGCGATCGGATCCACCAGCGGACTGGTGGCCAGCCCCTGGGCCACGGCGCTCAGCCAGCCCGCCTTGACGTAGGCCGCTTCATCCACCCCCGGTGGGATCCGTTCACTCAGCAGATCCAGCAGGAACGCCTCCTCGCCGGCGGGCGGCTGCTGCAGCAGCTCGGTGAGGGCCTGGGCCTGGGGCGCCGAGAGCGGCAGCGGCGGCACGCCGAGGGCCTCACGTTCTGCAGCGGCGCTGCGGTAGGTGGCCAGCAGATCGGTAGCGGCGATGGGGGACGAAGCCATAGGAGAAGGGGTCATCCCCTGAACGTACGGGAGGCTTCCATTCTTTGCGCCCACCGGACCGCCAACGGTGGCATCGGCTGCAGAACGGTGGCGGGTTCGGCGCCGTTGCAGCCGGCTTCTAGGGTGGGTCTTCAGCGCCCTTCCGCCTGCCGCCATGATCCCCACCTCCGACCTCCATGTGGTGGAGACCCGGCCGCTGGTGGCGCCGGCGGTGCTGCACCGGGAGCTGCCCCTCGGCGAAGCGGCGGCGGCGGTGGTAGCCGGCGCCCGCGAGCGCATCAAGGCGATCCTGCACGGCCGTGATTCACGCCTGCTGGTGATCGTGGGGCCCTGCTCCGTCCACGACGTGACCGCCGCCCAGGAGTACGCCGCCGCCATCGCCAAGGTGCGGGCGGAGCACCTCGATCAGCTCGAGATCGTGATGCGGGTGTACTTCGAGAAGCCGCGCACCACCGTGGGCTGGAAGGGTCTGATCAACGATCCCCACCTCGACAGCAGCTACGACATCAACACCGGCCTGCGCCTGGCGCGCGGTCTGCTGCTGCATCTCGCCGAGCTCGGCCTGCCCGCCGCCACCGAGCTGCTCGATCCGGTGGTGCCGCAGTACATCGCCGATCTGATCAGCTGGACGGCGATCGGTGCCCGCACCACCGAAAGCCAGACGCACCGCGAAATGGCCTCGGGCCTGTCGATGCCGATCGGCTTCAAGAACGGCACCGATGGCAGCGCCATGACGGCGATCAACGCCATGGAGGCGGCCGCCCGCCCGCACCATTTCCTCGGCATCAGCCGCCAGGGCCATGCGGCGATCGTATCCACCACCGGCAACCCCGATGGCCACCTGGTGCTGCGCGGCGGCAAGGGCGGCAGCAACTACCACCCGGAAGCGGTGGCGGCGGCGGCGGCCTCGCTCGCCAAGGCCGGCCTACCGGCGCGGCTGATGGTGGATTGCAGCCACGGCAACTCCAACAAGGACTACCGCCTGCAGGGCCAGGTGCTGGCCCAGGTGGGCGAGCAGCTGCGCCAGGCCGCCTGCCCGGTCATGGGCGTGATGATCGAAAGCCACCTGGTGGCGGGCAACCAGAAGATCCCGGCCGATCTCTCCCAGCTCACCTACGGCCAGAGCATCACCGATGCCTGCATCGACCTCGACACCACCCGCGCAGTGCTCGCCGAGCTGGCCGAAGCGATGAGGGAGGCCCAGCGCCATGCGCCCAGCGGCGAGGTGCTGGCAGCGGTCTGACCGACTGATTGTGTAGCTGGCACTCCCTAATCGTGAGTGCCAGATTGATGTTCTGCAACGAACTGTTCAGTGGGAACAGTCGCCGGAGCAGATCTCTCTAATTTGCCCTCACCACATTGCAGGGAAGGCGGCATGTCTTATCTATTGCAATTCTGCGGATTGTCAGAACCGCTGCAGATGTTTTATCTGGAGCAGACATCTATCTCTTCCGATCACAGCGGCCCTGTCTTCGCCGGCTTCCGACCTTTTCAGCTTGATGACCTGCTCAGTTGGGCCCTGGCCTCCTCGCAGCAGCGGGGCTGGGACCCTGAAGGCATCCAGCGCACCGTGTTGAACGTGTGGATGGAGCGCGCCGAGGTGATCCGCCAGTGGCAGCTGCGGTTGCGGGAGGAGCCCAGCGACCGGCTGATCGTGGCGGGCCTGGGCACCCGCGACGACTGGCGCCACCGCTGCGAGCGCATGCTTCAGGTCTGAGCGCCAAGCAGTACCCAGAGCAGGCCCACCGCCACCGGCACGGCCAGGTTGTCGATGCCCAGCAGGGCGAACTGCTCCAGCAGCATCGCCGCCACCGCGATCACCACCAGCGCCGGCAGCGACGGGCCCAGCCCGCCGCCCGCCGGCAGGGCCAGCCGCAGCACCGCCAGCACCGCGAGGCTCACCAGCCCCATCGTGGCGGTGCCCAGCAGCGATTTGCGCTGGCCGGCGATCGTCCAGCTCGGCGACGCGATCGAGGCCCCCAGCAGGCCCGCCAGGCCATCGCCGCAGGCCATCACCAGGACCCCGGCGGCTACCGCATCACTCCGCTCCGGCCAGAACAGGGCCAGCAAGGTGGTGATGGCGGCGCCGTAGGCCACGGTGCCGTAGCTGGCGCGGCCCACATCTTCCACCGCCGGCAGCAGGCGGAAGCGGTGGTTGAGCGCCGCTGCCACGGTGACCGCCGCCGCCGCCGGCAGGGCGATCGAGCGCTGGATTCCCAGCCCCCAGGCGATCAGCACCACCGGGCCGGTGCCGATGTGCAGCACCTTGCGGCTCCACTCCGGCCGCTGCGGCCAGCGGGCCCTGGTCTGCAGCGCCAGCAGCACCATCAATGCCAGCCAGAGCAGCACGGCGGCGACCCCGAGGGCCTGCCGCCATCCTTCGCCCAGCCCCTCCCACCAGAGCGGCAGCGCCAAGGGCCTCAGGCGGCCTGCTGGAAGTTGCTCATCAGCCGCAGCTTCATGATCGCCTTGGCCTCCAGCTGGCGCACCCGTTCGCGCGACACGTTGATCGTGCGGCCGATCTCGGCGAGCGTGAGCGGCTCGGAGCCCTCCAGGCCGAAACGCAGCTTGAGGATCTTCTGCTCCCGCTCATTGAGCTGGGACAGCCAGGCCCCCAGGTGCTCCTTCTGCAGGCTGCGGTCCATGTGATCCATGGGCTCGTGGCTGGCCGGATCGGCGATCAGCTCACCCAGGGTGCTGCGGTCTTCCTCGCCGCGGGCGTGGGCGTCGAGGGAGGCACAGGGTGCGCTCTGGGCGATCAGCTCCTCCAGGTCGCGGGGCTCCATGCCTATGGCATGGGCCAGTTCCAGCCGGTTGGGCTGGCGGCCGAAGCGGTGCGAGAGCTCCCGGGTGATGCGCCGCATCTTCGAGAGCTTCTCGGAGACGTGAATCGGCAACCGGATCGTGCGGGCGCTGTTGTCGATTGCCCGGGTCATGCCCTGGCGGATCCACCAATAGGCATAGGTGGAAAACTTGTAGCCCATGGCCGGATCGAACTTGTCGACGGCGCGCTCCAGGCCGATCGCCCCTTCCTGCACCAGATCCAGCAGCTCAAGGCCCTGGTTCTGGTACTTCTTGGCGACGCTGACCACGAGCCGCAGGTTGGCGGCCATCATCCGGTCACGGGCACGGGCGCCCATGCGGATCTGGTGCCGCTGCCGCACGGTGAGGCTGTCGGCGGGCAATTCGAGCAGGCGTTTCATCCCCTGCACGTGATGCGCCAGCTCAATTTCTTCAGCCGCCGTGAGAAGTGGTACACGGCCGATGTTGCTCAGATACCAGCCGATCGAATCGACGCTCAAGCGCCCACTGGACCGCTGTTGACCCACCCGTGGCGGTGGCTTGACGCCGCCGCCCGCAGCCGAAGCCGCAGATGTGGATCGCGGAGGTGTCCCCATCACCTCGGCCTCCTGCTAGTTGTGGCCGGAACATAGCAGAGACTTGCCGATGAAAGGGTAATGATTCGGTTGCTTTTGCCACAAATAAGTGGTCACATCTTCATTTCTGAATTATTCGACGGCGGCACCCCTCTTGTGGTCGTTGATTTGGCGATGAAGGGCTGCGCTGCTGCAATGTGCGGCAGCCGCAGCGAGGCGGCCGCCCGGCTGTGGGACAAGGCGCAGGTCCAGGCTCAGGCGATGGCTGCCGGTTGCAGCGCGGTGCGCCAGCCGTTGATCAGATCGCGCTGGGCGCAATGCTCCTCCCCTTCCGCCTGCCGCTGGATGAAGGTGCCGTCGGGTTGCATGTCCCAGGCGGCGACGTTGTCGTTGAAATACGTATCGAGCAGGCGCTCGAGCAACAGCTGGTGGGCTGGATCCTTCACCGGCGCCACCGCTTCCACCCGGCGATCAAGGTTGCGGGGCATCCAGTCGGCGCTGCCGAAATACATTTCCGGTTCGCCGGCATTGGCGAAACGGAACAGGCGGGAGTGCTCCAGGAACCGCCCGATCACGCTCACCACTTTGATGTTGTCGCTCACGCCAGGCACACCGGGCCGCAGGCTGCACATGCCGCGGATCAACAGTTCGATCGTGACCCCGGCCTGGGAGGCCGCATAGAGCAAGGCGATGATCGGCGGATCCACCAGCGAATTCATTTTTGCCCGAATCGAGCCGCCGAGGCCAGCGCGGGCATGGTCGATCTCCCGTTGGATCAGCCCCTCCATGCCCTTGCGCAGCGTGACCGGCGCCACCAGCAGGCGGCGGAAGCTCTGCTGCTTGGAAAAGCCGGTGAGGTAGTTGAACAGCTCCACCAGATCCTTGCCCAGCTCCTCGTTCGCCGACAGCAGGCCGATGTCGGTGTAGAGGCTGGAGGTTTTGGAGTTGTAGTTGCCGGTGCCGATGTGCACGTAGCTGCGCAACCGCTCTTTCTCCTTGCGCACCACCAGCATGATCTTGGTGTGGGTCTTGAGGCCAAGCACCCCGTACACGACGTGCACGCCGGAGCGCTCCAGCTGGCGGGCCCACTGGATGTTGTTGTCCTCGTCGAAGCGGGCCTTGAGCTCCACCAGCGCCATCACCTGCTTGCCGTTTTCGGCCGCCCGGATCAGCGCCAGGATGATCGGCGAATTCTTGGAGGTGCGGTAGAGGGTCATCTTGATCGCCAGCACCGAGGGGTCATCGGCGGCCTGGTTGATGAATTCCTCCACCGAGGTGGCGAACAGGTCGTAGGGGTGGTGCAGCAGCACATCGTTGCGGCGCAGCACCGCGAAGATGCTCTGGAAGTCTTCGGCCTTGAGCGAGCCATCCTCCAGACGGCTCTTCTGGGTGCGCGCCAACGCCGCGTTGGTGCGGCCGATGTGCGGCTTGTCCTTGAGCTGGGGCAGGGGAATGGCCAGCAGGCTCATCAGGTCGTCGAGGCCCAGAGGGCCATTGATCCGGTAGAGGTCTTCCGGCTCCACATCGGTGGCTTCCACCAGCTGCTCCACCACCTCTTCGGGCATCTCATCGGCCACTTCCAGGCGCACCACCTCGCCGCCCCGCCGCCGCTTGCGCAGGCCTTCCTGCAGCGCCTCCATCAGATCGTCCGCCTCCAGATCCCGCAGTTCAAGGTCGGCGTCGCGGGTGATGCGGAAGAAGTAGTGCCCCTCGATCGTCATGCCGGGGAACAGCAGCTGCAGGTTGAAGGCCACCACCTGCTCGAGCGGCACGGCGCAGAACACCACATCCTTGGCGTTGCGGCCGCTGAGCTCGGTGGGAATCTCCACAAGGCGCGGCAAGCTCTTCTGCGGCACCTTCACCCGGGCGAACTGTTGCTGGCCGGTGTCGGGGTCGCGGATCAACGCCGCCACGTTCAGGCTCAGGTTGCTCATGAACGGGAACGGGTGAGCCGGATCCACCGCCAGGGGGGTGAGCACCGGGAAGATCGCCGTCTTGAAGTAGTCGTCGGCCCACTGTTTCTGGGCCTTGTTGAGCCGCTGGTAATCGAGCAGGTGCACGCCGTGCTCCGCCAGGCTGCTCTTCATATGGCCGCGATAGTGCGCCTGCTGCTGCTCCAAAAGCGGCCGCAGCCGCTCATGAATGGCCTGCAGCTGCTGCTTCGGGGTGCGGCCGTCGTCGCTGAGCGTGTCGACCCCGGCCTCCAGCTGCGACTTCAGCGAGGCCACCCTCACCATGAAGAATTCATCGAGGTTGTTGCTGAAAATGGCGCTGAACTTCGCCTGCTCGAGCAACGGCGTGCGGGGATCAAGCGCCTGGGCCAGCACGCGGCTGTTGAAGGCAATCCAGCTCAGCTCCCGGTTGATGTAGAGCTCCGGGGCCACCACTGGTTCGCGCATCACCCACTGACCTCAATGCCTGTGTCGGCACCAAGGTAGCCAGCAACCTCCATTACTTCTGTACAGCGCTTGCTTGCCTTTGCGCCCCGGCCTGGGGTAGCCCGAAGGCGATCAGCACTGCCACGGCCGCCAGCAGCACGATGCTCAACCAGAACGGGCTCTTTTCGCCGATCAGTTCATAGGCCACCCCCGCCAGGGGCGGTCCGATGAAGCTGCCCAGGCTCTGCAGGCCCTGCAGGCTGCCCAGGGCGGCGCCCTGGCCGCCGCTGTCGAGCCGCCGCGACACCAGGCTGCGCAGGCTGGGGGTGACCAGACCAGTGCCGGCCGCCAGCACCGCCACCGCGATGAACACCAGCGGCTGGGCGGTGGCCGGGGTCGCCAGCGGCACCAACACCGTGCCGACGATCACCATGCCCAGCCCCGCCATCGTGAGTCGCCATTCGCCGAAGCGTTTCACCAGCGGCCCGATCAGGCCCCCCTGCACCAGCGTGGCCACCACGCCCACCACCAGGAAGGCCGCGGCCGAGCGGCCCGGTCCCCAGCTGAACATCTCCTTGAAATAGAGCACCAGCACAGCGGTGAAGCCGTTGAACGCCAGAAAGAACAGGAAGAAGGCCAGGCACAGCCGCCGCACCTGCGGGTTGCTGAACACCTTGCCCAGCTGGGTGAGGGGGTTGAGCTCGCGCTTGCGCGGCAGCGCCTGGCGGGCTTCCGGCGGATGGGTTTCCGGCAGGGCGGTGAGCACCAGCACCAGGTTCACCGCTGCCACCGCCACGGCCACCAGCAGCGGCAGGGTGAGGTTGATCTCCGCCAGCAGGCCTCCGAGGGCAGGGCCGAGCATGAAGCCCACGCCGAAGGCCACGCCGATCAGGCCGAAGGCCTTGGCCCGCTTTTCCGGTGGGCTGATGTCGGCCAGCACGGCACCGGCGGTGGCGGCCGTGCCACCGCTGACGCCATCGATCAGCCGCGCCACGAACAGCAGTGGTAGCGGCCAGGCACTGCCTGGCGGCCAGGGCACGGCCAGGGTGAGCGCGAAGCCACCCAGGCCGAGCACCGAGCCGGCCACGCAACCGGCGATCACGGGCCGTCGCCCGAAGCGGTCGCTGAGGGCGCCGATCAGCGGCGTGAACAGGAACTGGGCTAGGGCGTAGCTGCCCGCCAGCAGCCCCAGCGTGCGGCCATCGCTGGTGAAGCTGGCCAGCAGAAAGGGAAGCAGCGGAAACACGATGCTCTCGCCCAGCCTGTCGTTGAGCAGGGTGAGGAAAACGCAGAAGCGGGTGGAGGGGCGCGGCCAACCCATGGCATCAACGCGCGGCAATGCCCATACCTTCCCACGGGGGCTCTTAGCCACGGCGCCAGGCGTGGAAGCGTTGCAGCAGCGCCAGGGTGCGTTGGGGGGCATGGGCCCGCTTCCAGGCCCCGGCGGCGGATTTGCTGGCTTCTGAAAAGGTGGGGTAGGCGTGGATGGTGGAGAGGATCCGGCCGAGCCCGAGCCGCCAGCGCATCGCCAGCACGAACTCCGCCAGCAGCTCGCCGGCCTGCTCCGCCACGATCGACACCCCCAGGATCCTGTCGCTGCCGGGCGGGGTGAGCACCTTGACGAAGCCGGTTTCGGCGCTTTCCACGATCGCCCGATCCAGCTCCTGCAGCGGAAAGCGGGTGATCTCCACCGCCACCCCCTGACGGGCGGCTTCGGCTTCGTTGAGCCCCACCCCGGCCACCTCCGGATCGGTGAAGGTGGTGCGCGGAATCACCCGCCCATCGACTTGAAAGCGGCGGAACGGAGCGAACAGGGCATTGACACTGGCGTACCAGGCCTGGTGGGCGGCGGTGTGGGTGAACTGCCAGGGGCCGGCCACATCGCCGGCGGCGTAGATGTTCGGCAAGAGGGTCTGCAGGGCGGCGTTGGTGTCGATCGTGCGGCCGGTGGGAATGCCCAGCTCCTCCAGGCCGTAGCCGCTCAGCCGTGCCTGCCGGCCGATGGCGCAAAGCACCTGATCGCAGAGCAGCTCGCTGTGCTCGGGGGCTTCGGCAGCGCCGGTGCTGATCAGCACCACCTTCTGTCCACCGTCAGTCTGTCCGCCGTCAGCGTCCGGCGGGCAGCCGGGGGCGAGCGGTGCTGCCGTTGACGGCCGCCGCTCGAAGCCCCGCACCGTGCAGCCGGTGAGCACCCGCACCCCGTCGGCTTCCAGGGCCTGGTGCACCAGCGCGGCGGCGTCGGGGTCTTCGCGGCTGAGCAGCTGCGGGCCCCGCTGCAGCAGGGTGACCCGGGCGCCCAGGCGGGCCAGAGCCTGGGACAGTTCACAACCAACTGGACCGCCCCCCATCACCACGAGGCGCGGCGACGCCAGTGGAGAGTCCCGCAGGGCCTGCCAGAGCGTTTCGCTGGTGAGCAGACCCACCCCATCGGCGCCCGGCAGATCCGGCAGCACCGGGCTGGCGCCGGTGGCCAGCACGATCGCGGGCGCCGTGAGCCGCTGCTCCTCGCCGCCGTCGCCCCTGCGGATCGCCACGGTCCAGGGGTCGATCAGGCGGCCATGGCCGCGCAGCACCTCCACCCCCAGCCCTTCGTAGCGTTCGGCGCTGTCATGGGGGGCCACCGCCGCCACCTTGGCGAACACCCGCTCCAGCACCTGCGGCAGCGACACGCTGGGGTTGTGGGGCGTGAGGCCGTAGCGATCGGCCTGGCGCATGCGCGCCGCCGCCCGGGCCGTGGCGATCAGGGCCTTGCTGGGCACACAGCCGGTGTTGAGGCAGTCGCCGCCCATGCGGTCGGCTTCGATCAGGGTCACCTTCGCCTTCACGGCGGCGGCGATGTACGCGGTGACCAACCCCGCCGCGCCGGCGCCGATCACGATCAGGTTGCGATCGAAGCGGGCCGGCCGGGTCCAGGGGCGGTAGAGCGTCCAGCGCTTCCAGGCCTGCAGCGCCAGCCGCGCGATCCAGGGGAAGGCAGCCAGCAGCGCCAGCGACAGCAGCAGCGGCGGCGTGAGGATCCCCTCGAGGCTGCGCAGCTGCGCCAGCTGGGTGCCGGCATTCACGTAGACGAGGGTGCCGGGCAACATGCCGATCTGGCTGGCGAGATAGAAGGAGCGGATGGGGAGCGGGGTGAGTCCCATCACCACGTTCACCAGAAAGAAGGGAACCACGGGCACCAGCCGCAGGCTGAGCAGATAGAGCACCCCGTCGCGGCGCAGGCCCGCCTCGATCGGCGCCAGCCGCGCGCCGAAGCGCTGTTGCACCGGCTGGCGCAGGAGGGTGCGGGCCAGCAGGAAGGCGATGGTGGCGCCGGCGCTGGAGGCGAACGACACCAGCAGGGTGCCGAGCCCCAGCCCGAACACCGCGCCTCCGGCCAGCGTCAGCACGGCGGCGCCGGGCAGGGAGAGCCCGGTGACCAGCACGTAGGTGAGGGCGTAGGCGACGGCGGCGCTGAGCGGGGCCCGCTGGTGCCAGGCCAGCAGCTCGCTGCGGGCGTCGCGCAGGGCCTCGACGCTGAGCGCCTGGGGCAGATCCAGGAGGAAGAACAGCGCCACCAGCACCGCCAGCGCCAGCAGCAGCAGCCAGCGCGACACGCCGCTTGCAGCGGCGTTGGGCGTCAAGCCGCCAGCGCCCCGCCGCAGCTGGAGCCGCTGCCGGCGGTGCAGCCGAAGCAGTGGTCGGCCACCTGGATCGGATCGCCGCTGGGGTCGCGCCGCAGCAGATCGCGCAGGTGGGGGCGGTTGTCAGGCCCCGCCGCGGCGGCCGGATCGCCCGCCATCACCAGGCCCAGCTGCTGGTTGAAATCACAGTCGTAGAGGTAGCCCTGCCAGTCGACGCTGATCAATTGCCGGCACATCACCTGCTCCAGGTTGGCGTCGCTGTGGCTGCGGCGCAGCAGCTCCAGGTAGTCATCCAGTAGTCCCTGGGCGCCCAGCACCGCCGCGAAGCGCTTCACCGGCATGTTCGCCAGGGCATAGAGCCGGTTGAACACCACGCCGTGATCGGCCGCCAGCACGCGCCGGAAGTCGGCCTCCAGCGGCCCCTGCTCCGGCGGCAGCACCGGCCCCTGGGGGTTGAACACCAGGTTCAGCTCCAGGCCCGTGCCCGGTTGGCCGTAGCCGAGCGCGTTGAGCTGACGCAGGCCGTCGATGCTGCGTTGGAACACACCGGAGCCCCGCTGGCGCTCCACGTTGTCCTGCAGGTAGCAAGGCAGCGAGGCCACCACCGTGACCCCCTGCGCGGCCAGAAAGTCGGCCAGATCCTCCTGGCCCGGCTCCTGCAGGATCGTGAGGTTGCAGCGGTCGATCACCTCCACGCCCAGGGCGCGGACCCGACGCACCAGGTCCCGGAACTGGGGATGCAGCTCCGGCGCCCCACCGGTGAGATCGAGGCAACGCAGAGCGCGGGCCGTCAGCACCGGCGGGATCAGCGCCAGGGTGTCTGCCGTCATGCTTTCGGTGCGGGTGGGGCCTGCGTTCACGTGGCAGTGCACGCAGGCCTGGTTGCAGCGGTAGGTGAGGTTCACCTGGAGGGTGTCGAGCCCCTGGCGCTGCAGCGCGGGGAAGGGGGTGGGGGCCATGGCGGGCCGGCAGGGGCTGGGGGGCTGGGCGGACATCTCTCGGGTGGGGTCAGATGGTGTCGCCGAGGACCTGGCGGCCTGCGGGTCTGGCGCCGTAGCCGCCGAGCGGCTCAACGCTGACCGACACGCTGCTGGCCTGGCTGGTGGGGGAGGTGGGAATCGGCATCGCCACATGGCCCTTGGCGTCGGGCACGAAGGGCACACAGCCCACCAGGCGGCCGTTCACCTTTGCCCAGAGCCGATAGGTGTGCTCGGGCGGCGGTGGTGGCAGCCCCTCCACCAGCAGCATGTTGTGGCTGGGGTTGCCGGTGACGATCACCGCGCCGCTGGTGGCTGACGCGCCCGCCATGGCCCGCAGCGGCATCTGCCGGCTGACCGCGCTGAGCGGCGCGCCACTGGTGGCCAGTTGCTGCTGCAGCTGGGCCAGTTGGGTCTGGGTGCGGTGCAGCTGCACGCCCACCGCCAGCAGACCGAGGCCCAGGGCGGCGGCGAGCAGGCCGGGCAGGCGCGGCGTTGCCGGGCGCGCCAGCAGCCGCTGCCGCAGGGCCGACGGCGGCGCGCTGGTGACGGGCAGGGCCAGGGGCAGCAGCTCCAAGGTGGTGCTGAATTGATCGAGCCGCTGGCGCAGGGCGGGCTGCTGGCGCAGCAGCTCGGCCAGCTGGCTGCGCTCCGTTTCGTCGAGGTCGCCGAGCGCGTGGCCGGCCAGCAGGACATCCACGTCGAACGGTTGGTCGGCGCCGTAGCGCTGGTTGAGGGGGTGGTCGCTGCTCATGGCTGGGGGTGGAAATCGTTTAGCAGCGTCCGCAGGCGAATCAGTCCCTGCCGGGCGCGGGTTTTCACGGTGCCGAGCGGCAACTGCAGCCGCTCGGCGATGGCCGACTGGCTCAGTCCTTCGTAGTAGGCCATCTCCAGCACCTGCCGCTGGTTAGCGGGAATCTCCGCCAGGGCGGAGCGCACCCGCAGGGCCAGGTCGTCGGCCTCGGCGCATTCCTGCGGGTTGCGCACGGCGGCCGGAAACAGTTGGGACGACCAGCGTTGCACCAGTTGCCAGCGGTTCTGGCGCTGCTGCAGACGGTTGAACGCCATCGAGCGGGTCATCAGCAGCAGGTAGGCCAGCACCGGACCCCGCTTCGGGTCGTAGCGGCCCTGCTGCCAATAGCGCACGAAGACGTCGTGGCAGAGGTCTTCGGCTTCCTGCGGGGAGCGGCAGAGGCGCAGCGCCAGCCGGTAGACCGGCGCGCCGCAGCTGTCGTAAAGGGCAGCCAGATCCTGGTGCTGCTCACTGCCGGTCGGCAGGGGCGGCGTGGTGGCGGCCTCCGGTTCGGAGCGGCTCACGGGCACGGCGAGGGCGGATCGGAACGGCATGGTGGGAATACCGCCGACGTTCCAGATTGGATGGGACGGGCCCAGTGGCTCCAACTGGCGCCGGTCATCAACAGCAGCAGGCCAGCGCCGCCGGCCCAGCCGATCGGTTCCCCCAGCAGCAGCGCAGCGCTCACGGCCGCCACTGGAATCGACAGCGATCCCCACAGCGACACGGTGGCCACATCGCAGTGCCGGTAGGCCCGCCGCAGGCTCAGTTCACTGCCGAGCGAGAGGCACAGGGCATAGATCAGGATCACCCCCACCACCCACCACAGCTGCAGCAGCTGGAAGTGCTGCGGGCCGAACAGCACCAGGGCCAGTAGACCGAACACCAGCGCCATGGCGATCGAGGGCACCCCCACGGTCACCGCCAGGGGCCAGCCGCGGCTGGCGATGCGGCGGCCGCTCACCGCCGCACCGCTGTAGGCCGCCACCCCCAGCAGCGCCCAGCCCACCCCCGCCAGTTGATCCATGCGGGTGTCCAGCGGGGCCATTCCCAGCTGGGCGATCACCAGGCCGGCGGCGATCAGGGTGAGGCTGACCCAGAAGCCACGCGGCAGGCGTTCCCGCAGCAGCGCCCAGGCCAGCAGCGCCGAGGCGGGCAGCACCAGGGCGAACAGGAGCGTTTGGCTGATCACCGAGAGCGACTGCAGCGCCATGTAATAAGCGATCGGGGCGATGAACAGCCCCAGCGCCGCGTCAAGGCCGAGCAGGCGCCGGTCGGCCGGCCGCAGCTGCGCCAACGCCCGGCCCAGCGTGGCCCGTCCCGGCAGCAGCGCCGCCAGCCCCACCACCAGTTCCGCCATTAAGAACACGTTGCAGAAGCTGATCGGGTTTTCGCCATCCACCAGGTTGTTGGCGCCGTGGATCTGCAGGGTCTTCAGCACGGTGGCGTCGACCCCCCTCAGCAGCACGTAGAGCGCTAGGGGCAACACCCAGCGGCGTTCGCCTGGGGGGGCCAGCAAACCGCCGCTGCCTACCACCGGTATCCCTTCCGTCTCCGTTGGCATTGATCCTTCCGACATGGCGTTCCTTCCTTCCACCGTCAGCCGCGCCGCCGCGGTGCTTGCCCTCAGCGGCACCAGCATGCTGGCGGCCCAGGCCATGGAGCTCAAGCAGCACCAAGGCACCTTCATCAGGGCCGAAAAAGCGGTGAGCGGCGGCTTTGTGATCAAGCAGCAGGGCGGCAAGCGCCTGCTGATGCTCAGCTCCAATTTCAAGACCAGCGACACGGCGCCCGATCTCAAGGTGGCCTTCAGCGCTTCGGCCACCCCCCTGGCCGGCAGCAAGCCCCCCGCCTACCCGCTCAAGCCCGGCAGCTACACCGTGCTGGCGCCACTCAAGGCCAGCAAGGGCGGCCAGACCTACGTGATCCCCGCCTCGATCGATCTGAGCAAGCAGAAGTCGGTGCTGATCTGGTGCCGCCAGTTCAACGCCACCATGGCCTGGGCACCGATCCAGCCCGCGAAATAGGCGCCCCTAGGCGCCATGATCGACGCCATGGATGCTGCTCCAAGCCAGCTCAGCCACCTCAACGCCAGCGGTGAGGTGCACATGGTGGAGGTGGGCGACCGACCCGCCAGCGATCGCCGCGCCGTGGCCGAGGGCTTCATCACCATGGCCCCGGCGGTGCTGGCGCTGGTGCTCGAAGGCCGCGCCGCCAAGGGGGATGTGCTGGCGGTGGCGCGGGTGGCGGCGATCCAGGGCGCCAAGCGCACCTGGGAGCTGATCCCCCTCTGCCACCCGATCGCGCTCACGGGCCTGGAGGTGCGCATCGAGCCCAGCGCCGATGGCTGCGGCCTGCGCCTGGAAGCCGCCGCCCGCACCACCGGCCCCACCGGCGTGGAGATGGAGGCGCTCACCGCCGTGCAGGTGGGCCTGCTCACCCTCTACGACATGGTCAAATCCGCCGATCCGGCCATGACCATCGGCCCGGTGCGGCTGCTGAGCAAGACGGGGGGACGCCACGGCAGCTGGTCCCATCCCGGCGCCGTGCCCTCCTGAGCCGTCACCCCCGATGAGCAACAGTGCGGCCCCGCTTGAGCCCTACCCCCGCGAAGGCCTGCCGCTCGACGAGGCCCGCCGCCAGGTGCTGGCCGCGCTCACGCCCCTGGCCGGCAGCGAAACTCTGCCGCTGCTGCAGGCCCTGGGCCGGGTGAGTGCGGCGCCGGTGCTGGCGGCGGCGGCGGTGCCGGGCTTCCGCGCCTCGATCATGGATGGCTACGCCCTGGCGGTGGCGAGTGTCCCGCAGGTAGGACACTCCTGGCGCCTGGTGGGCCGCTCGGCGCCGGGCGCCCCCTACACCGCACCGCTGCTGGAGGGGGAAGCGATCCGCATCCTCACCGGCGCGCCGCTGCCGGAGGGGGCCACGCGGGTGCTGCCCCAGGAGCTGGTGGCGGCCGCTGGCGAGCGCCTGAGCCTGGTGCGAGCGGCGGGCCCCAACCCCTGGATTCGCGCCGCCACTGAAGAGGCCGCACCCGGCCAGGACCTGCTGGCCGCCGGGATGCGGCTGGGCCCCGCCGATCTGGGCCGGCTGGCCAGCTGCGGCGTGGCGGCCCTGGAGCTGCGGCGCCGGCCCCGGTTGGGGTTGCTGATCAGCGGCGATGAACTGGTGCCGGCCGGCAGTCCGCGCGGTCCGGGTCAGATCTGGGAAAGCAACGGCACCCTGCTGGCGGCGCTGCTGGCGCGGCTGGGGGTGGAGGTGGCCGAGCAGCGGGTGGTGGCCGATGCGCCGGAGCTGCTGCGCGCCGCCCTGCTGGAGCTGGCCGCCGGCTGCGATGTGGTGGTGAGCACCGGCGGCGTGTCGGCGGGCGACAGCGACTGGATCCGGCCGTTGCTGGCGGAGCTGGGGCAGGTGAGCTTCTGGAAGCTGTTCCTCAAACCCGGCCGCCCGTTTGCCTTCGGGCAGCTGCAGCGGCCCGATGCGGACGGCACCGTGCCGCTGTTCGGACTGCCCGGCAATCCGGTGGCCGCGGCGATCACTGCGCTGCAGCTGCTGGTGCCGGCGTTGCAGCTGCTGGAGGGCGCGCCGGTGCAGCCGTTGCCGCGCCTGAAGGTGCGGCTGGCGGCGGCGCTCCAGCGGGGGGCCGGCCGCCCCGAGCTGGCCCGCGCCCGGCTTCAGGTGGGCCCGGAGGGGGAGCTGCTGGCGCTGGTGGAGGGCAGCCAGGCCTCCTCCCGCATCGGTTCGCTCCAGGGCGCCGACCTGCTGCTGGAGATCCCGGCCGAGCTGGGCGCGCTGGCGGCCGGCACCGAGCTGTGGGCCCAGCTGCTGCGGCTGCCGATCTTCTGAGCGCCGGGCTCAGTAGGCCGTGTTGCCCGCCACCCAGCTGCCCACGCCGCCGCTCCACTCCCGTTTCCAGAACGGGGCCTCGTGTTTGAGCGCTTCGAGCAGCTCCTGGCCGCCGCGCTGGGCTGGGCCGCGGCGGTCGGCGCTCACCGCCACCAGCACGATCGTGTCCCCCGGCAGCACCCGCCCCACACGGTGATCCACCCGCACCGCCCGCAGGCCATGGCGCTGGGCGCAGTCGGCGGCGAGGCGGGCGATCTGCGCTTCGGTCATGCCGGGGTAGTGCTCCAGCTCCAGGGCCTCCAGCGGCGCCCCTGCCGCCGTGATGCCCCGCACCCGGCCGATGAAATGGGCTTCGGCGGCAGCGGGCTCGGTGCCGCCGGCCGCCAGGCTGCGTTGCCAGTCGGCCAGCACGACGAGCGGATCAAAGCGTTCGGCGTGGAGCTGCACCTGCAGGGCGCCGTTGCCAGCAAGCGGATCAGCCACCGGCTTCAGCCCCCACTGATCGGTGGCAGGAAGGCCACCTCCGCGCCGGGCGCGAGCGGCTGGTGAGCGCTGGCGAACACCTGGTTCACCGCCACCCGCACCTGGGCCGGCAGCGTCTCCCCCAGCCCCAGCTGCCGCCACAGGTGCGCCGGGGTGGGCGCCGGGGCGCCGGCGGGCAGCTCCAGGCGGCGCTCCGCCCAGCCGGCCTGCTCCTTGAGGGCGGCGAACAGCCGCACGGTGATCACAGTGGTGTTCACGCTGGCGGTCATGGCCGCGTGGCCACCAGCACCCGGTGGCGATGGTCGGAGGCGACGCGGCTCAACCCCACGAAGCCGGCCTCAGACAGTGCCGCCGGCAGATCGAGGCGGAAGTAGGCCTCCAGGTAGGGCTCGGTGCTCTTGAGCAGGGTCGCCAGTGGCGCTGGCATGGCGCGGATGGCCTCAGCATCGGGGTCTTGATCCACCAGCGCCAGCACCCCGCCGGGCCGCAGCAGGCGCAGGGCCTCCGCCAGCACAGCGCGGGTGGCGGCGGCCGGCAGCTCGTGGCAGAGGAACTGGGCGCTGATCAGATCGAAGCTCGACGCCGCCAGCCCCGTGGCCTCGGCCGCGGCATGGTGCCAGGCGTGGACGCGACCGCCGGCATCACGCACCCGCGCCACCGCCAGCATCTGCGGGGAGAGATCGAGCCCGGACACCTGCACCGCGCCATAGCCGCGCCGCTCCAGCCAGCCGGTGAGCGCCAGCGTGCCCACCCCCACCGAACAGCCGATGTCGAGCACGTCGCGCACCGGGGCGTTGAGGCTCGGCGCGATCGCGGCGTAGATGGCCTCGCGCATGCGCGCCTGGGCGGCCTCGGGCGTGAGCTGCTTCTCCTCTTTCCACACCCGCAGGGCCACCGAATCGGTGGCCTGCTCGGTTTCGCAGGCGGCCTGCCAGCAGAGGTTGCCCTCCTGATAAGCGTGGAAGCGGGCGCGGTAGTAGGCGGGGATCTGCGTGGCCGGATTGGTGCAGGCCTCCAGCAGCGGTTCCGCCTGAAGGCGCAACTCCTCCCGCCGCTGCCGCCAGGGGATGCCCCGGGTTTCAGCGGTCCGGATCATCATGCGCCGCGCCTGCAGAAACAGCAGTTGCCGCAGCGGCTCCACCGCCAGCACAGCCGCAATCAGCCGCCCCAGCACCGTGCGGTCGTCGACCCAGTTGGGAGGGGGACTCGGGGAGAGGCGCATGGCGGCAGGTACAGGAACCTTGCGCAGATCAGCGGGCAAGCATCCGCAGTCAGGTTGCCACCACGATGGCAGCGGAGCGAGGCCGCTGCACTCCCAGGCCCCCGCTCCCACACCCCAACCAGCCAAAAGTGACCTCCACCTAGGGAGACTCTGGAAAAGTCAGCCTATTCACGGGACAATGGCCTTGTGATCGCAGGTAAGGACTGGGTTCATGGGTGGAAAGCAGCTTGGATTCGGAGACTACGAGCAGTCCACAGCCAAAAAGCGCACCAAACGTGAGCGTTTTCTCTCTGAGATGGAGGCGGTTGTGCCCTGGAAGGCGCTCATCGATCTGATCGAGCCCTACTACCCGAAAACCAGCTCCA
>NZ_JAGQCV010000002.1 GCF_024346375.1 Synechococcus sp. ATX 2A4
TAGGCGAGTCTTCTGAAATCCGAACTGCTGCTTGATCACGCGGAATGGGTGCTCACCCTTGGCACGGATATGAGCCTTGGCTGTCTCAACAAGATCATCCAGTCGCCCCTCGGCTGTATCGGGCAAGGCGCGCCTTTTCCCGGGTCGCATGGCAATGCGAAAGGTGGTGCTCTTGCCTTCCATTTCAGGGCGCTTCTCGATGCCTTGGTAACCGGCAACTGCTTCGCAGAAGCCTGCGGCCACGGCGTAGACCACCTCCTCATCACCATGGAGCAGCTCGGCTGCTGCCGTGAGGTCGTGCACATTGGCGGCGGTGGTCTCCACAGAGTGGATGAGGCCGGAGTCCTTGTCGACGCCAATGTGGACTTTCATCCCGTAGTACCACTGGTTGCCCTTCTTGGTCTGGTGCATCTCTGGATCTCGCTCCCCAGCCTTGTTCTTGGTGGAGCTGGGAGCCGAGATCAAGGTGGCATCGATGATCGTTCCCTGCTTCATGGCCATGCCGCGGTCCCTGAGATGGGCTTTCACCGCCTGAAAGATCTGCTCGCCCAGGTTGTGCTTCTCCAGCAGGTGCCGAAATGCAAGGATCGTGGTCTCATCCGGGATGCGTTCGCTGACCATGTCGATGCCAGCAAAGCGCCGCATCGTTGGCACCTCGATCAGGGCATCCTCCATCGCTGGATCACTGAGTGAATACCACTGCTGCATCAGGTGGATACGCAGCATGGTGGCAAGCGGATAGGCCGGACGGCCGCCCTTGGAGCTGGTTTTCGGGTAGTAGGGCTCGATCAGATCGATGAGCGCCTTCCAGGGCACAACCGCCTCCATCTCAGAGAGAAAACGCTCACGTTTGGTGCGCTTTTTGGCTGTGGACTGCTCGTAGTCCCCGAATCCAAGCTGCTTTCCACCCATGAACCCAATCCTTACCTGCGATCACAAGGCCATTGTCCCGTGAATAGGCTGACTTTTCCAGAGTCTCCCTAGAAGTTTTTTGGCTCATCGTCCTTGTCTTCAGGCACAGCGTTACGTTGCTTGTGTCGCAGCTCCATGGATCCCTTGGATCGTTAGCTCCCAAACTGGGGAGCTGCTGAGTGGCTCTAAAGATTCATTTCCAGGCCTGCTGGTGAGGGTGGTGACCATGCCTGCACTCAGGTCACCGTGAAGCTGGCACTGGTGAGCGCCAGGCCCGGTGAGAGGACGGCAAAGGCGATGGCAGCTGCCACGCCATTGCCATCGGCGTCGTAGGCGAGCAGGCCGGTGGCGTTGTTGTAGAGCAAGCGGTGGTCACTGCTGGTTGCAGCAGCACCAATGAAGAAGGCCGAGGCGGCTAGCGGGCCAGGCGTGGGCAGGGCGGTGAACACCGCGTTCGCCAGTTCGATCGTGTCCCCCTGAGCGAGCGAGAAATCGGTGATCACATCGCGGTTGGTGGCGGCGTTGAGGGCCGACGCGAAGCGGAAACAATCAGCTCCGGCGCCACCGATGAGGGTGTCGTTGGCGGCGCCGCCGGTCAGGGTGTCGTTGCCCGATCCGGCGTTGATGAACACGGGGCCGAGGGTGAAGGCGCTGGCGTTGAAGCGATTGGCGCCGGAGTAGCCGATCAGCTGGGCCTGGTCGATGTCCTGGAGGCTGTCAGTACCCAGGCCGGTGAGTTGGCTGTCGGTGAGGGTGAAGTCGGCATCGCCGGCGGCGCGCACGCGGTCGTTGCCGGTGGCACGGCCAATGAGGATGTCGTCGCCGCCCTGGCCTTCGTAGATGACGAGGGCGCCGGTGAAGCCGGAGCCGTCCAGGGTGTTGGCACCGGGGCCGCCGATCAGGTGGGCTTCTTCGATGCCGTCGAAGCTGTCGGTGCCCAGGCCGCTCAACTGGTTGGCGCTCAGGGTGAAATCGGTGTCGCCGCGCCCGACGATGCGGTCGCGGCCGGCCCCGCCGCTGAGGAGGTCATCGCCAGGGCCGCCCTCAAGGTGGTCGTTTCCGTGGCCACCACGGAGCGTGTCGTTACCGCTCTCGCCCCTGAGGAAGACGCTGCCCATGGTGAAGGCGGAGGCATCCAGGGTGTTGGCACTGGCCCCGCCGATCAACTCAGCCTGGTCGATGTGCTGGAGGCTGTCGGTGCCTTGGCCGGTGAGTTGGCTGTCGGTGAGGGTGAAGTCGACATCGCCGCGGGCGCGCACCCGATCGAGGCCGCTGGTGCGGCCGATCAGGGTGTCGTCGCCACCGCCGCCTTCCAGGATGGTCAGGACGCCGGTGAAAGCGGAGACATCCAGGGTGTTGGCGCCCGCCCCCCCGATGAGGGTGGCGGCGTCGATGCTAATCAAGGTGTCGACGCCAGCACCGCGCAACTGGCTGTCGGTGAGGGTGAAGTCGCTGTTGGCTTGGCCGCGCACCCAGTCGTAGGCGACCCCGCCGACAAGGGTGTCGTTCCCGCCTCGGCCATCAAGGACGGTGAGGTTCCCGGTGAAGCCAGCGACATCCAGACGGTTGTTGCCTTGCCCGCCGATGAGGTAGGCGATGTCCATGCTGGTGAAGGTGTCCGTTCCGTTACCGATCAACTGGGTGGCGCTCAGGGTGAAGTCGGTGTCGCCGCTTTCGACGATGGCGTCGCAGCCGACCCCGCCCGTGAAGGTGTCGTTTCCCAGCCCACCGGTGAAGCGATTGGCATAGAAGCCCCAGTGCCAGGTGCCGGCCTCCCGGGGGCCGATCAGGTGGTCGTCGCCTGCACCGCCGCTGAGGGCAACGGCCCCGCGGGTGAAGGCGCTGGCATCGAGGGTGTTGTTACCAGATCCGCCGCTGAGGCTGGCCCGTTCGATGCTGATGAGGGTATCTGTCCCTAATCCCGTCAGTTGACTATCGCTGAGGGTGAAGTTGACATCCCCTTGTTCCTGAATCTCATCGATGCCATCGCCGCCGCTGAGGGTGTCGTTACCTGCACCGCCGCTGAGGGTGTCGTCTCCGCCCAACCCGTTGAGCACATCGTTGCCAGAGGTTCCTGAGAGGAGGTCATCCCCTGGGCTTCCTACCTGTTCAAAGTTGTCGCTGAGGTTGACTTTGATGGCTGCGGTATCGGATAGTCCCCCGCTATCGGTGACTTCCACGGTCAGGTTGAAGGTTGGTGTGGTCTCGAAGTCGAGGTCACCGCTGTCATTGACGGTAATTTCCCCAGTTGTACTGTCGATGGCATAAGCGAGATTGCTGTCGCCATCGGGGTTGCTGTTGCCCGCAGTAATGACGTAGGTGAGCGTGTCTCCTGCGTCAATATCGGTGGCGGTGACGGTGCCTACGGAGGTGCTGTTGGGACTGTTCTCAGGTAGGGTGAAGGTTGCGTCCTGGGCTTCTGGAGATTCGTTGCCCGGTTCATCCACGTTGGTGAGGGTGATGGTGACGGGTGCGGCAGCGGTCACACCGCTGGTATCGGTTGCCGTGACTTGGAGGGTAAATTGAGGGGTTGTTTCGTAGTCGAGGTCGCCGCTGTCGTTGACGGTGATGGCTCCGGTGGTTGGGTTGATCGCGAAGGCGAGGTGGCTGTCGCCGTCGGGGTCACTGTTGCCCGCCGTGATCGCAAAGCTCAAAGGAGCATCCCCGCTGGCAATCACGGTGCCGACGAGGGTGTTGGCTGAGCGATTCTCAGCCAAAGTGAAGGAGGCGGGGTTCACAGTGATTCCGCCCGTGTTCCAGAGGATTTGGATCGTGTCATCGCTGCGTGACACAGCGACGTCATCCCAACCGTCCTGGTCGAAGTCATCCACGGTGACGCTCCAGGGTGCCGCGCTCAGGACGGTGGAAAGGGCCGCGCTGAATCGGCCGCTGCCATCGTTGAGGAGCAGGTCCACCGATTTCGTAGAGGAGGAGGCGACCACCAGGTCGGTGTCACCATCCCGGTCCATGTCCGCCGCGGCGAGATAGCCGTCGATCCCGCTGGCGTTGTATGTAGCCGTCGTCGGGAAAGCGCCATTGCCATCCCCATAGAGGATGTCGACGCGGGTATCAAACCCGCCGCGCACAGCGATGTCCTGGTGGCCATCGGCATTGAAGTCTGCGGTAACGACGTACTGACGGTGGAAAGGAGGCGTTCCTGGGTTGGGTTTGCCGTCGGGGAAAAAGGTGCCTCCCACCTGATGAAGTGCGCCGCGTCCGTTCGCGTCGTTCACGAAGACGAGCACGCCGGTGAAGAGAGAGCCAACGACGACATCTGGAGCTCCGTCTTCATTGAAGTCGGCCAGATCGAAGTACTGTGGGTTCTGGCCCGCCCGATCGGAGTCGGAGACCGAGAAGCTCCCATCCGCGGCTTGTGTGAGGACGTCCACCGACCATCTGCCATTGTTGTGTCCCACCACGACATCCGGCCGGCCATCGCCGTTGAAGTCAGCAATACCCGCGAACATCGGGTTGGCGCCGCTGGACATGATGATTCCGTTGCCGACCGGCCAGGGGGCGAAGCTGCCGTCACCAAGGCCCCGGTAGAGCTGGATATTGCGCCCTGTGTAGTGGCCGCCGTAGATGGGAACGACCAGGTCGAGGTTGCCGTCCAGGTCCAGGTCGCCAAGGGCGATGGAGGTGGCGCCGATGTTCTGGGAGACAGGCCACCAGGACTCCGAGAGCACCGCCTCAGGGGCGAACGACTGGTCGCCGTTGTTGAGGTACACACCAGCGGTACGAAAGCCGTGGGCGGCGGCGATATCGGGGAATCCGTCGTTGTTGAGGTCGCCAGTGACGAGGCGAGTTGTTCTGTTGCCTGGAGAGCTGTGATCGGCAGCCATCGGGGTGCCGGGGAGGAACCAATCTTGCAACGACGCGCCGGCGACAAGGCCACCGCCAAGGGGGTTCATCCCCACGGGATCCCCATGGCTTGCTGCCTCACTGGTGCGTTCGATCTCACCGGCGAGTGATTGGGGTACAGCGGATTCGGCGTTGATTGTTGTGAATGTCATGACATGATCCCTCGATTGGCCGGCTGTAGTAAAGGCGGAGATCTCGCTCCACGGAGAGATGCCAATCAGTAGAGAGGTGAACTCTGTGGCTCTCCAAAGCAATGAAGCAAGTGCTCTAGACGGCTGCTGCTGTAGATAGCTGCTGTCGTAGAGGTCTGCTGCCGTAGTGAAAATGAATCCTTCGTTCATCTCCACTATGCGCCGATCACCTGTCTCTTCGCTCAGCAGGACTCATTTCTTCGTGACTGCTGAGCCCGCTGAAGGCCAGTGCTCAGACGATTCACCTCCATCTCCTGAATGTCTACGGGTAAATGCCGCCATCCAAGGTGATGATGTCCACCACGTTGGTGAAGACACTGCCTCGGAGTGCAACGAGACGCCGCTGTCGAAAGGTTGACCGGACCAGGCGAAGCAGCGCTGTCGATCGTGGCCATGCCATGCCATGCCTTGGCTTGCCCTGCCTTGGTGGTCGGCCGGGCGAAGCGGTTGGGTGCTGCTGCCTGTGGGCCAGGGGCTCGGCCTGTGCGTTTTTCAACCGCAATCAGGCGCTTCACCTTCGCTCCGTTCTGCTTCAGTGCGTTCTCGCCGCTCAGCTTTAGCAGGCCTTCTCAGCGGGGCTGGGCGCTCCGGTTCTGGGGGGCACCGGCAGCTTGCCCAGTTGAGGCTTGCTGATGGCTATCCGGGTTGGGCGGCATCGACCAGACAGGCTGCACCACCTAGCCGGCGCCTCCAGTTCCAGGAGAGACGTGGGTCTGTGACATGACCCCCCCCTTCCGTCCGCTTTTCACCCTTCCGGAATCATTTCCACCTCCACCCGCTTGATCCCCCCCGCAACCTGTTCCACCTGCTCCAGGATCACCGCCTCAAAGTTCCTCACCCACGCATCCGTCTGAAACAACGGCAGCTCCTGCTGCTGTTCCGTGAGGTGGCGCCGCAACCGGGCCAGTGCTGCGGGATCGCGGCCCAGGGCCACCGCCTTCTGCACGTAGGCCTGCGGCGTGGGGGTGATCAGTTCGTCCAGCCCCACGGCGGCCAGCAGGCTGGCACCCATGCGGGAGGGGAAGCTCTGCCCCGGGCAGGTGAGCAGCGGCAGCCCGGCCCGCAGCGCCGTCACGGCCGTGGCGCCGGCGCCGTAGGCCGCGGTGTCGAGAAACAGATCGGCCAGGGCGCAGCAGGCGCTGAAGCGGGCGCCATCCATCAGCTCCCCGAACACCAGCCGTTCTGGCGCAATGCCAGCGGCCGCCGCCCGTTGCCGCAGGCGCTGCCGCACCAGCGGGCGCTCCAGCAGCAGCCACAGCACCGACCCCGGCACCTGCCGCAGGATCTCCAGCCACTGGTCGAAACGGTCGGGATCCAACTTCTCGGCCCGGTGGAAGCAGGCGAACACCACGCCCTGCTCCGGTAAGCCCAGCTCCCGCCGACTGACCCCGGCGCCCGGCAGGCGGGCTGCTTCACTGCCGAGCCCCGGCGGCGGCGGCGAGCTCACGAACGCCCAGGGCAGCCGCAGCACCCGTTCGCTGTAGCCGCGCTCCAGCTCCGGGGGAATCAACCAGTGGTCGGCGATCAGGCCATCGATCCAGCTGGCGCCCAGGGTTCCCGGGTAGCCCAGATACAGCAGCTGCAACGGCGCGGGCCGCAGCGCCAGCACCACCGGCCGGCTGTGGTGGGTGTGGCCCATCAGATCGATCAGCACATCGATCTGGTCGTTGCGGATCCGCTCGGCGATCTGCCCGTTGCTCCAGCCGAACACCTCGGTGTAGTGGTCCACCCCGGCCTGCACGGAGGCGGTGTGGGTGTCATGGCGATCGGCCAGGGCATAGGCGAACACCTCGATGCGCTCGCGGTTGTGGTGGGCGAACAGGCCGTGGATCAGGGAGCCCATGGCGTGATCGCGGAAATCCGCGGAGAGGTAGCCGAGCCGCAGGCGCCTTGGTTGCCCCTTTGCCAATGCCGCGGCCAGCTGCGTCGGCGCGGCGGGCCCGCCCGGCAGCGGCGGCAGCGGCGGCAGCGAGGCTAGCGACCGGGTGCAGGTCTCGCTGAAACGCGTGGCCACCTGCCGCTGCAGCTCCAGCGGCAAGGGAAAGCACAGCAGCCGCAGCGGCGTCAGCGGGGCGCCGCCGGGATGCTCGACATGGGCCGCCAGCCGGCGTTGCAGGCGTTGCAGGCGGTCGTGATGGCGCTCCCAGTCGCACAGCGTCAGGCGCGCGGATTGCAGATGCAGCAGCACATCATTGGCAGCCGGATCGAGGCGCAGCGCTTCGAGGTAGGCCTCGATCGCACCCTCCACATCGCCCAGGGCCTCGCGCGCCTGCCCCAGCTGAAACAACGCCGCCGCCTGGGGTGGCGCACAACGCTGCAGCCGCTCGAAACAGCGGCGCGCCACCTCGAACTGGGCCTGGCCCAGCCGCAGCACGCCCAGGGTGTAGAGCCCGCTGGCATGGTTCCGGTTCGCGCTGAGCAAGGCCCGCAGCGCCTGCTCTCCCGGCTCCACCCGGTCGCTGCGGATCAGCTGATCGGCCACCTGGGCCAGGTTGTCGGCGGCCTGCTGGAAGCCTGGATCGAGGCTGAGCGCCTGGCGGTAGCAGCCGCTGGCCCCCTCCAGATCCCCCTGCAGCTGTAGCAGCACGCCCCGGTTGGTGTGGGCGGCCGTGAGCTGGGGGTTCAGTTCCAAGGCCCGCTCGAGCAACTGCAGGGCTTCTTCGGCACGGCCCAGGCGGTGGCACACGTTGGCCAGCTGCACCAGCGCGGCAGTGTGGGCCGGCGCCTCTTGCAGCAACTGGCGGTACAGAGCCTCGGCCTCCCCCCAGCGCTGGGCCCGCTCCAAGCCGCGGGCTGCCTGGAAGGTCCCGCGCAGGCGGACGGCTCCTGCCCCTTCGTTGCTGGTCATGGCGTGGCCGTAGCAGCAGTCGTGGCGCCAGCGTCCGCATCCGCCGGGGGATTGAGCTGGGCCGCCAGCTGGGCGTAGTGCTCGGCGGCCTGGCGGTGCAGGCGGGCCAGGCCCCGCACCGGCCGCGACAGCAACGGATCCAGCGCCGCCGCCTGCTCGAAGGCCGCCTGCGCCTGCCGCGCCCGCCCCTGGCGCCAGTGGCACAGCCCCAGAAAGGTGGGGGCGTAGGGGTCGCCAGGGTCGAGCTGCGCCGCCGCCTGGAAGGCCGCTTCCGCCCGGGGCAGATCGCCGGCCTGCAGCGCGTCCACACCGGCGGCCCGCTGCTGGTCGGCCGGGCTGTCGAGATCGAGGCGGTGCAGGTGATCGCCGCAGCGGCGCAGCCCGGGCAGGCTTTCCAGCCGGCGGGCACCCGCCTGGCGCAGCAGCTCCGGCAGCGGCTCCTGCGCGGCGGGGAAGCGGGCCTGCACGTCGCGGTAGAAGGCCACCCGGGCGCTGGCGTGATCATCGAGGCGGCGGTGGCGGGCCACTTGGGCGTAGGCGGCGGCGGCCACGCGCTGGCGCAGTGGCGGATCACTCACCAAGCGGTCGAGCACCGCCCGCAGCTTCTGGGCATCGGCGAACAGGAAGCCTTCGACGCCATCGGCCACGGCGGTGTAGGGATCGAGCCGCTGCAGCACCGGCACCACCCCATGGGCGGCGTACTCCAGGAACTTCACGTCGGAGCGGCAGCGGTTGTACTCGGTCGGCAGCAGCGGCGCCAGGCCGATGTCGATCCCCTGCAGCCAGCGGAGGTAGTGCTCCAGGGAGCCGGCGCAGTGGAAGCGGAACCGCTCGGCCGGCGCCGCCTCGAACAGCACTGCCAGCGCCGGATCGGCCATGATCTCCAGCCGCGCGCCGGGGGTGGCCTGCAGCCACTGGCACAGCACCGGCGCCACGCTGGCCAGGTCCTGCAGATGGCCCACGGAGCCGCCCCAGCCCACCACCACGCCCTCGCCTGTGGGGGCGCCAGCCCTTGGCTGCCGCGGTGGGGGCAGCGATGCCAGCTGGTTGGGGAACACCGCCAGCCGCGGCGCCAGCGGCGCCAGGTGCTCGGCCAGCGCCGCGGAGGTGACCTGGGTGGCGGCGCAGCGGCGGATCAGTTGCCGGAACAGGTGCAGCCCGCGCTCATCTGACCAGGAGCGGTGGGCGGGATTCCAGCTCTGCACATCCGGCAGGTAATCGTTCACCTCGCAGATGGTGGCCTTGCCGAGCAGGCGCCGCTGGTGGATCAGCCGCAGCACCTCCACGTCCATGGTCATGGTGAGCACCAGCACATCGGCGGCCAGCGCTGCCGCATCGCGGTGGCGGGCCAGCGGATGCACTTCCACCACGTCCACGCCGGGCTGGCGCGCCAGCGCCGCCGCCGGCTCGTGCTGCCGGTAGACGTTGTCGCCGATGGCGCCGAAGCTGCCCACCTGAACGATGCGCAGCGGGCCGGGCACCGTCACTGCCGGCTCAGGCCACCAGTGCCGCCTCGGGGCGGTTGTCCATCACGCGCGCCGCCTGTTCGTAGTGGTGGGCCACCTGCAGCAGGCGCTCTTCCTGCAGCACGCCGGTGATCAGCTGCAGACCGATCGGCAGGCCGTCGGCGTCGAAGCCGCAGGGAACCGAGATCGCCGGCAGGCCCGCCATGTTGGCCGGAATCGTGAGCAGGTCGGCCAGGTACATCGCCAGCGGGTCGTCGGCGTGGGCGCCGAAGCGGAAGGCGGTGGTGGGGGAGGTGGGGGTGAGCAGCACGTCCACCCGGCCGAAGGCGGCGTCGAAGTCGCGGCGGATCAACGTGCGCACCTGCTGGGCCTTTTTGTAGAAGGCGTCCACGTAGCCGGCTGAGAGGGCGTAGGTGCCGATCAGGATGCGGCGCTGCACCTCGTCGCCGAAGCCCTCGGCGCGGCTGCGGGCGGTCATCTCCGCCAGGCTGCCGGCCTGCTCGGAGCGGAAGCCGTATTTCACGCCGTCGTAGCGGGCCAGGTTGGCGGAAGCCTCCGACGGGGCGATCACGTAATAGGTGGCGATGCCGTCGTTGAAGCGGGGGCAGCTCACCTCCACCAGCTCGCAGCCGAGGGCCTCCAGCTGGGCGGCGGCCGCCAGCACCGAGGCCTTCACCTGGGGATCCAGCCCCTCCTGCTCAAAGCATTCGCGCACGAGGCCCACGCGCAGGCCGGCGATGGGTTGCCGCAGCGCGGCCCGGTAATCCGGCACGGGGGCCTGCAGGCAGGTGCTGTCACGGGGGTCGGCGCCGGCGATCACCTGCAGCAGTTCGGCGGCATCGGCCACGCTGGTGCTGAACGGACCCACCTGATCGAGGGAGCTAGCGAAGGCCACCAGCCCCCAGCGGCTCACCCGGCCGTAGGTGGGCTTGAGCCCCACCACGCCGCAGAAGGCGGCGGGCTGCCGGATCGACCCGCCGGTGTCGGAGCCGAGGGCCGCCATCGCTTCGCCGGCGGCCACCGATGCCGCGCTGCCGCCGGAGCTGCCGCCGGGCACCCGTGCCGGGTCCCAGGGGTTGCGGCTCGGCCCGAAGGCGGAGGTTTCCGTCGAGCTGCCCATGGCGAACTCGTCGAGGTTCGTTTTGCCCAGCAGCACCGCGCCGGCCTGCCACAGCCGCTCGGTGACGGTGGATTCGTACGGCGGCACGAAGTGCTCCAGCATGCGGCTGGAGCAGGTGGTGGTGATGCCCTTGGTGCAGAGGTTGTCCTTGATCGCGAGGGGGATGCCGGCCAGGGGCGGCAATTCCTCACCGGCGGCACGGGCCGCATCGATGCGGTCGGCATCGGCGCGGGCCCGTGCGGTGGTCACCTCCAGATAGGCATGCACGGTGGCATCCACCGCGTCGATGCGGGCCAGGTGGTGATCGGTGAGCTCACGGGCGGAGACGTCTCCGCTCTGCAGCCGCTCACGCCATTCGGCGATCCCCATCCCAAGCCCATCGGTGCTGGAGGGACGCTATCAGCCGGGCTCCTGGACGTCGGTGAGGGGTTCGCCCCGGTGGGTGCGCAGGATTTCGTGGCTCAGCCCGCCGGGCGCCTCCGCCTGCAGATCGGCAAGAAAGTGCTGGAGTTCCACTTCCAATTCTTGGCGCCGCATGAACGGGCCGAACCAATAGATGACGTGGGGATCGTGGGTTTCAACCCGGGCCCACCATGCCATCCCCAGACCGTTCGCCAGGCTGCGCAAAGGCCGGATCAGGGCGTCCATTCAGGCTTTTCGTACCGACCCATTGTGCCCTCGCGTGGGGCCATCCTTACCCGTTTTGCCCGAATGGTGTGCACCGTCGGACTCAGAGCTGAATGTCCCCCTGAAAGCCCGTGGGGCTTGCCGGCGAGAGCCCCAGGGTGAGCTCCAGAGGCGCTGGGGCAGGCTCCGCGGCTGCGGCCGCTTCGCTGCTGGTTTCTGGCTCCTCGCTGGCTGTGGACTCGCTGGGGACCGCGTTCGCTGCGGGCTCGTTGTGGATCACATCCGTGCCGGGCTCGGTCTGGGTGGCGGGATCCGCTGCTTCTGCTTGCTCCACCGGCTCCGGTTCGCCAGCGGCGAAGGACTCGCCCGCAGCCAGTGCGTCCTCCATCACCAGCTCCGCTGCAACAAGCAACTCCCCTTCAGCGGCGAGGAGCTCCCCCTCAACGATGAGCAACTCGTCTTCAACGACGAGGAGCTCCTTTTCAACGGCCAGCAACTCCTCTTCCACAACGAGCAGCTCCTCAACGGCCAGCAGCCCACCCAGCGGCTGTTGCTCTTCAACGGCCAACAGCTCCCCATCCGCTGAAACGTCAGCGTCCAGGTCGTCCAGGTCGTCTAGGTCGTCCAGGTCGTCCAGGTCGTCCAAGGTGTCTAGGCCGTCAACAACCGCTGACGTTTGTTCAACCGCCGTTGGGGCGGCCTCGGCTGCGGCTGCAGTGGTTTCGGCTGCGGCTGCGGCTGCGGCGTTGCTGGCTGCCGCCTTGCTCGGCAGTTGCGGACGCACGATGCGGGGGGCCGGGGCATTGCCGGTGATCGCCTGCATCCAGCCGCGGCGGGCCACCTCATAGAGCAGCAGGGCCGTGGCCACTGAGGCGTTCAGGCTGGGCGTGGCGCCCCGCAGGGGAATGCGGATCAGCTGATCGCAGTGCTTGCGGGTGAGCATCGAAAGCCCCTGGCTCTCGGAGCCGGTAACCACCACCAGCGGGCCGTCGAGATCGGCTTCGGTGAGGCTGACCGTGCCTTCCTCGGCCAGGCCCACCACCCGGTAGCCCTCCTCCTTGAGTTGCTCCAGTGAACGGTTCAGGTTCACCACCCGGGCCACGGGCAGGTGCTCCAAGGCGCCGGCGGCCACCTTGGCCACCGAGCCGGTGAGGCCGGCATTGCGACGTTGCGGCAGCACCAGGCCATGGGCGCCGAGGGCTTCGGCGCTGCGCACGATCGCGCCAAGGTTGTGGGGATCGGTGAGCCCGTCCACGGCCATCAGCAGGGGCGGTTCGCCGATGCCGCGGCAGCCGTCGATCAAGGTGCCGAGATCGAGGGTTTCAGCGGCTGCGGCCTGCAGCACGATCCCCTGGTGCACCGCTCCACCGGTGAGCTGGCCCAGGCGGGCCCAGGTGACTTCCTCCACCAGCACCCCACCAGATTTGGCCTCCCGCAGCAGTTGCAGAAAGCGGGGGGCGAAGCGCAGCTCGGGGGTGCACCAGATGCGATGAATCGGCCGGTCGCCCTCCAGGGCGGCCTGGGCGGGATGGCGCCCCCAGATCAGATCATCGGCCGGTTCGGCGCCGAAGCGTTCCGATTCGCCCGTTGCGGGCGGCTCGCTGGCACCACGGTCACGGTCCACGAACAGCCCGCCGGAAGCGCTGGGGCCATCGGGCCGGGGAGCCGAGAACGGCGGCTTGCGGAAGGGCGGCCGGCCCGTGGGGCGGCCGCCGAAGGAAGGGCGGCCGCCGAAAGAGGAACGGCCACCAAAGGAGGGACGGCCCTCCGGTCTGCGATCGCCGAACCGGCGCTCACTGAACGGGCGTCCGCCGCTGGGTCGCTCGCCGCCAGGCCGATCGCCGGAGGGGCGCTCGCCAGAGGGGCGATCACCGGCCGGGCGATCAGCGGGAGGCCGCTCACCACCGGGGCGTTCACCACCAGGCCGCTCACCGAAGCGACGCTCGCCGCCGGCGCGATCCTCCGTGCCACGGCGGGGGGCGAAGCGGGCACCACCGCCTGCCCCGAAGCGCGCTCCGCCGCCCCCAAATCGGGCGCCGCCACCGCCAAAGCGGGCGCCGCTGCCGGTGCCACCGCCCTCGGCCGGGGGAGCCCCCGCCTCCGGCCGGCGGCCGGCGGGGCGGGAACTGATCACCCGGGCCGGACGGCCTTCGCCGCCGGGCCGCTGGACGCGGTCGCGGCGCTGCTTGCGATAGTCCTCACCGCCGCGTTCGGGGGTTTCGCGCCCGTCACGCTCCGGCGCCGGACCGCGGCGCTCAGGCCGCCCCTCGCCAGGACGGGAAGGCCGCGCGCCGCGCGGGCCTGCGCCGGGCCGACTACTGCCCCCGCCTGCGCCATTGGGCCGGCGGCGCTCGAAACGTTGGTTCATGGGTACGGAGGCAAGGGGTCAGGGGTCGGTCTGTTCCAGATGATCCAGCAGCTGGGCGAGCCGTCCGGGATTCCGTAAAAAGAGCCAGCCCACCATTGTCTCAAACCCTGTGGCCTGTCCGTAGCGTCCCGCATCTCCCCGGCGAGGCCCGCGGCCCGCCCGGTTTCGGCCACGCCGCACCCATTCCCGCTCCTCGGGCTCCAGCAGCGGGTCGAGCCGTTCCAAGGCCCGCGCCTGGGCATCGGCGCGCACTTCCTCCACGACCGCCTTGTGCAGGGCATCGCTGCGGCCGGGGCTGCGGCAATGGCGCAGGCGTTGATGCAGTTCCCACACCGCATCGCCGAGCCAGGCCAGTTGCAGGGGGCCCAGCGCCTCGGCTTCCGCCGGTTGCAGGCCCATCAGCCAGCGCACGGCCTCGAAATCAGGCGGTGGCAAGGGCACTCAGTGCCGTTTCCAGATCGGGCTGCAGGTGCAGGAAGCTTTCCAGGCGCACCAGTTTCACGGTCTGGATGACGCGGGCGTTGCCCACCACCACGAACTGGAGGCCGGCATCGGTGCACTGCTTGGCCAGTTGCACCAGCACACCAAGACCGGAGGAGTCGATGAAATCGATGTGGGTGAGATCAAGCAGGAGGGGCAGCTTGCTGCTGGCCATCTGTTCGGTGATGAACTCCTTGAACTGCTTGTCGGAATAGGCGTCGAGCTGGCCGGTGAAACTGCACAGCAGGCAGTTCTCGCGACGCTCAGATCCGCCCCGTAAGGAAACGGTCAGTCGTTGCAGTTCTGGAATCGCCCCAGCCCTCGATGCGAAACGCGACCGAAGTGTAGTGAGCGCTGGCAAGGCCTAGACCGCTCGCACACAAAAACCGAAAACCCGCCGGTCGATCAGGCGCGGCGTTCGGCCATCAGGGCCACGAAGCGGCCGAAGTGGTGGTCGGCGTCGTGGGGGCCAGGACTGGCTTCAGGGTGGTACTGCACCCCGAACACGGGCCGGTGGCGATGCCGCAGGGCCGCCACCGTGTGGTCGTTGAGGTTGGTGTGGGTGATCTCCACCTGCGCCGCATCCAGCGAGGCGGCCGCCAGGGCGAAGCCGTGGTTCTGGCTGGTGATCTCCACCAGCCCATTGCCGCCGCAGGGATGGTTGAGGCCGCGGTGGCCGTAGCTGAGCTTGTAGGTGCTGCCCCCGAGGGCCAGCCCCAGGATCTGATGGCCCAGGCAGATGCCGAACACCGGCAGGCTGGGTTGCTCGATCAGCCCGGCCGCCAGCTGGATGCCGCTCTGCACGGCGGCTGGATCCCCGGGCCCGTTGGAGAGGAACACCCCCTCCGGCGTATGGGCCAGCACCTCGTCGAGGCTGGCGCCCGCCGGCAGCACAGTAATCGTGCAGCCGTGGGCGCTGAGGCGCTCCAGGATCGCCCGCTTGATGCCGAAGTCGATCGCCACCACCCGGTAGGGCTCGGCCGGTGCCGCCTGCTGGCGCTGATCAAAGCCGGCGCCACAGAGCTGCTGCCACACGTAGCTGGTGGGGGTGCTCACGGTTTCCGCCAGGTTCAGGCCCTCCATCGAGGGGCTCCGGCGCACCTGCTCCAGCAGGGCGGCGGCGGCGGTGCCATCGCTGCTGATGGCACCGTTCATGGCACCCCGCTCCCGCAGGTGGCGCACCAGGGCGCGGGTGTCCACGCCCGCGATGCCCACCACGCCGTGCTGCGCCAGCCAGTCGGCCAGCAGGCCTTCGCAGCGCCAGCTGCTGGCCACTGGCGCCAGCTGGCGGGCGATCACGCCGCGCACCTGCGGGGTGTCGGCCTCGCGGTCGTCGGCGTTGACGCCGGTGTTGCCGAGCTCCGGGTAGGTGAAGGTGACCAGCTGGCCCGCGTAGCTGGGGTCGGTGATCACCTCCTGATAGCCGGTCATGCCGGTGTTGAACACCACTTCACCGATGGTGGTGCCCACTGCGCCGAAGGCCGTGCCCCGCAGCACGGTGCCATCGGCGAGCACGAGCAGGGCGGCGGAGGGGGCGGTCAAGGGGCGGGGGCGGCGCTGGTCTGATCATCCTCCTGCGCCAAGGCGGCGCGCAGGCCCTCCAGCCGCTGCCACGGGGCCGGGCCTGCCAGCGCCGCCAGCGCCTGCGCCAGACCGTCTTCCACGCTCTCGGCCCTGGCGGCGGCCCAGAGCACCAGCGCCGTGTTCAGCGCCACCACGTCACGCTGGGCGCTGCTGCCTTCCCCCTGCAGCACCGCCGCCAGGATCCGCTGGTTGGTGGCCACATCGCCGCCGGCCAGCGCCTCGACCGGCGCCGCGGCCAGGCCCAGGGCGGTGGGATCGAGGCTGAGCGAGCGGATCTGCCCCTGCTCCACCAGCCGCAGCTCGCTCGGGCCCGATAGCGAGGCCTCATCGAGACCGCCATGGCCGTGCACCACCACCGCCCGCTCCAGGCCGAGGCGGCAGAGGGCATCGGCCATCGGATCGAGCAGGTCGGCGCGGGCCACGCCCAGCACCTGGGCTTCCGGCCGCAACGGATTCACCAGCGGGCCGAGCAGGTTGAACACCGTGCGAACGCCCAGGCGGCGCCGGATCGGTGCCAGCCCCACCAGGGCCGGATGCCAGCCGGGCGCAAACAGAAAGGTGACCCCGCTCCGCGGCAATGCCCCCACCACGGTGGCGGCCGGGGCTTTCAGGTTGAGCCCGAGGGCCTCCAGCACATCGGCGGAGCCCACCTTGCCGCTGGCGCTGCGGTTGCCGTGCTTGGCCACGGTGGCGCCACAGGCCGCTGCCACGAAGGCCACGGCCGTGGAGATGTTGAAGCTGTCGGCCCCGTCTCCGCCGGTGCCGCAGGTGTCCACCAGGGGAAGAGCGGGGCGGGGGCAGGGCAGGGGCGCCGCCTCGCGCAGCACCGCGGCCATGGCGGCCAGTTCCCCGCCGCTGACCCCCTTGCTGCGCAGGGCCGCCAGCAGAGCACCGGTGAGCTCCGGTTCGATCGCCGCAGCGATCCAGCCCTCCATCAGGGCGGTGGCATCGGCATCGGCGAGCGGCTGGCCCTGCAGCAGGGTTTCGAGCAGCTGGGGCCAGGAAGGGGTGGAGCGCATCGAGCAGGAAGAGTGGTGTCCTGGGTGCGGGGGATGGAGGCCCGGCCAGAAAAAAAGCCCGGGTGCAGGGCACGCCGGGCCAGGTGATGGGGACCTTCCCACTATCACCCGAGAAGGGAGAATTCGCTGATCAACGGAGCACACTGCATCGATTTCTGGTGCTCCCGTTCTGGCGCTCAGGGCGTTTCCTGCGCGGCGGTGTCGAAACCGCTGCCCACCGCCTGGCCCTCGGCGGCCGCGATCGGGCCGGGGCGGTAGCCGCCCTCCCACAAGGCGCGCGTGCGGCGGTGCAGCTCCTCGCGGCTGAGGCCCCAGTGGGCCAGGGTTTTGGCGAGATCGGCGCGCAGATCTTCGGCGCCGGGAAAGCCGTCGTAGCGGTTCAGCAGGCGGGCCAGATCCACCAGCTGGCCGTCACCGGGCTGGTCGCTGGCCAGCAGGCCATCCACCACTTGCCGGTCGGTGCCATACAAAGGATGCGACTGGCTCTCGGGTGACGGCTTGGGCGGTGGCATGGGCGGGCTGGGGGCGGAGCTGTGTGAGGCCTTGCGGCCGGGGTGCGGCCGGGGTGCGGCCGGGGTGCGGCGCGTGGGTGCGCCGGTGCGGGGTGCTGATCCCCGCGAGGCCCGGCTGGAAGGCCTGCCACTCTCGCCCGGCTGGCGCGATCCGTAGGTTGGAGCCATTCCACCCTCCGCCATGGCCGCCATTCGCCTCGGTCTGATCTGGCGCTATCTGCGTCCCCACCGGCGGGTGCTGCTCGGCGGTGTGCTGGCCCTGGTGGTGGTGAACCTGCTGAGCGTCACCATCCCGCTGATGGTGCGCGGCATCATCGACGACCTGCAGGACGGCTTAACCGTGTCCTACGTGCTGCGGCAGGCCGGCTGGATCGTGCTGCTGGCCTCACTGATGGGGGTGGCCCGTCTGGTTTCACGCCTGCTGGTGTTCGGCGTGGGGCGCCAGGTGGAGGCCAGCCTGCGCCAGCGGGTGTTCGATCACATGCTGCGGCAGGAACCCGGCTGGGTGCAGACCACCGGCAGCGGCGAGGTGATCAGCCGCTCCACCAGCGACGTGGAGAACGTGCGGCGCCTGCTCGGTTTCGCCGTGCTCAGCCTCACCAACACCGCCCTCGCCTACGCACTCACCCTGCCGGCGATGCTGATGATCGACCCCCTGCTCACCCTGGCGGCGGTGGGTCTTTATCCGTTGATGCTGATGGTGGTGCGCCTGTTCGGTGGCCGCATGATGCGGCAGCAGCGGCGCCAGCAGGAGTACCTGGCCAGCCTCAGCGACCTGATTCAGGAAGATCTCTCCGGCATCAGCGCCATCAAGATCTACGGCCAGGAGGCCCACGAGCAGGCGGCCTTCGGCGAACGCAACGGCCGCTACCGCGACTCCGCCCTCGCCCTCTCCCGCACCCGCAGCACCCTGTTCCCTCTTCTGGAGGGCATTTCCTCGATCAGCCTGCTGCTGCTGCTGGCGATCGGCAGCGGCCAGCTGGAGAGCGGCCGGCTCAGCATCGGCAACCTGGTGGCCCTGATCCTGTTCGTGGAGCGGCTGGTGTTCCCCACCGCCCTGCTCGGCTTCACCCTCAACACCTTCCAGACCGGCCAGGTGAGCCTCGAACGGGTGGAGGAGTTGCTCGGCCGCCGGCCTCGCGTGGAATCCCCGGCCGAGCCGGTGCCGCCCGCCCGGGAGCGCCAGGGGGCTGTCGAGGCGCGCGGCCTCACGATCCGCTACGAGGAGTCTCACCGCGAAGCCCTGCGGGACGTGAGCTTCCGCATCGCCCCCGGCGAACTGGTGGCGGTGGTGGGGCCGGTGGGCTGCGGCAAAACCACGCTGGCCCGGGCCCTGGGCCGCATGGCGGAAGTGCCGGCCGGGCAGCTCTTCATTGATGGTGTCGATGTCACGGCCCTGTCGTTGGCGGATCTGCGGGCCCAGGTGGCCCTTGTGCCCCAGGAGGGCTACCTGTTCACCGCCACCCTCGCCGACAACCTCCGCTACGGCGACCCCGACGCCAGCCTCGAGCAGGTGGAGGACGCGGCCCGCGAGGCGCGGCTGGAAGGCGACATCCGCGGCTTCCCCGATGGCTACGGCACGTTGGTGGGGGAGCGGGGCATCACCTTGAGCGGCGGCCAGCGCCAGCGGGCGGCGCTGGGCCGGGCGCTGTTGGTGGATTGTCCCCTGCTCGTGCTCGACGACGCCCTCGCCAGCGTGGACAACAACACGGCGGCGGCGATTCTGCATTCCATCCGCGCCCAGCACGGTCGCACGATCGTGATGATCAGCCACCAGCTTTCGGCCGCCGCCGCCTGTGATCGCGTGCTGGTGCTGGAAGACGGGCGCCTGGTGCAGCAGGGCCACCACGAGGAGCTGCTGGCTGTGCCCGGCACCTACCGGCGCCTGTGGGAACGGCAGCAGGCGGAAGTTCAGCTGCAGCTGGCCTGACCCAAGACGTTCAGCTCCAGCTGGCCTGAACCAAAACGAGTTGTTGAACGGAGCAGACATCCAGCGCTGGGGCGGCTTAGCTGGGGGCCGGGATCTCCCGGCTGCCAACCGTTCCCCCGTTGTCATGGATCCCCTCAAGGGCTACAACCTGCGCTGCACCCTCACCTTCGGCGACATCTACGGGCAGGTGCTGGCGTGGATGGTGGTGATTTTCGTGAGCCTGGCGGCGGGGCTGGCGCTGATGGGCTCCAGCAAGCCGATCTTCGCCCTGGTGGGCGTGGGGGTGATCCTGGTGCTGTCCCTGCCGTTCCTGCTGTTTGCGTTCACCACCACGCTGCTGAACCACATCGCCCTGCAACCGGCGGCGGACACCGAAACCCCTACCTAGGCTCGTTTCAGCTTCCAGCGATCCGTTGTTCGGACTCTTCACGACCGGCACCAGCAGCCCCAAGCAGCGGATCGTTTCCGCCAGCGAAGCCTTGCCCGGCCGCGCCACACCGATCCCCACGGCCGACAAGCACGTGGTGCTGGGCACGCCGCTGCAGGCCCCGCTGCAGGCCCATGAACAGGAGGCCAGCTTCGGCTGCGGCTGCTTCTGGGGCGCGGAAAAGGGCTTCTGGCGCCTGCCCGGCGTGGTGAGCACGGCCGTGGGCTACGCCGCTGGCCACACCCCCAACCCCACCTACGAGGAGGTGTGCTCCGGCCGCACCGCCCACACCGAGGTTGTGCGGGTGGTGTGGGACACACGGCGGGTCGATTTCGCTGACCTGCTCAAGCTGTTCTGGGAATGCCACGACCCCACCCAGGGCCTGGCCCAGGGCAACGACACCGGCAGCCAGTACCGCTCGGCCCTTCTCTGCACCACGCCAGAGCAGCTGGCCATGGCCGAGGCCAGCCGCCGGCGCTACCAGGAGCAGCTCA
The DNA here is from genome assembly GCF_024346375.1 of Synechococcus sp. ATX 2A4. Taxonomy (GTDB): domain Bacteria; phylum Cyanobacteriota; class Cyanobacteriia; order PCC-6307; family Cyanobiaceae; genus MW101C3. The sequence continues at coordinate 19,840 of NZ_JAGQCV010000002.1, forward strand.
GCGCCGCCGGCTTCCCGGCGATCACCACCGAGATCCTGATCCACAAACCCTTTTATTTCGCTGAAACCCACCACCAGCAGTACCTGGCCCGCCCCGGCAGCCGCCCCTACTGCTCCGCCCGCCCCAGCGGTGTGCGGCTCACCGCCTTTGCCGGTGCCAACTTTCTGCTGGCGCCTGAGGTCTGGGCGCAGTACGACTGGTCGGTGCAGCACTGTGTGCTCCGCAGCTCGAACGAGCCGATCCGCCTCTGAATCCAGCTCCTGACCCGCCTCTGAATCCAGCACCTGCTCAGGTTTGAGCGGCCCGGCTACCGCCCATACTCACCCGCTTCCTTACTGGTTCCCCCCGATGACGACCGGCCCCGCTGCCAGATCCGCTGCCAGCCTTCTGGCCGCCGGCCTCTGCGCCACCATTGGGGTCCCGTGGTCGGCGCCGGCTCTGGCGATGAGCTCTCCTTGGTGGGAGCACTACGAAATCCGTGAGAGTTTTCTCTGCCGCGATCAGCGGCGCCTTGTGGTGGAGCGCAACGACGCCCAGGCCTCGCTGATCAGCGGTGGGTCCCGCGCCACCTTGTTCCGGGAAACCTCGCCGCTGCCGGGCGTGCGCTACGGCAACGACAACCTGCGGCTGATCCTCAGAGGGGATGAGCTCACCGTGGAACGGCTGCCGCAGCGCTTCTCCTGTTTCCGCACCGATCAGGCCTGATACCGATGGGTTCCCTCTCTGACCGCACGGTGATCGTGACCCTGCTCTGCACCCTGGGGCTGGTGTTTGCCCTGGTGTTCTGGTTCGGCAAGCTCAACCCGCCCCGGGAGGCTCCGCTGCTGTGGAAGGAGGCGCCGCCGTCGCGCAACACTCCGCGCCCCGGGCTGCAGCCCCGTACCCCCCGGGCCACTGACACCGTGCTCTGAGCGTGTTCGAGTCCCCAAACGAGCCCGAGTCGCAGGGCAAGCGCAAGCTCCACCCCCTCCCCCGCGGCCTGGTGGAGCTCTATGGGCTCCTCGCCGTGTTGTTCGTGCTCGTGCCGGAGTGGATGGCGGGAGGGGCGCTGCTGGGGCTGCCTGGAGGCACGACCGGAGACCCGTTGCCGGTGCGGGCCAGCGCCTGGCGGCGTGTGCCGGAGCTGCGGCTCGCCTCCCTGTCCCTGGCGCAACTCCGCCACACAGCGCGCCGGTTGCGGCTGTGGGGCTATGCCGGCGCCCGCCGCGATCAGCTCAGTGCCCGGGTGCTGCGGCGGCTCAAACGCACCAAGCATTGGGAGCGTTGGCTGCCACCGGAGCTGTGATAGCTTCCATCTCGCCGGGGCGTAGCGCAGCTTGGTAGCGCACCACTTTGGGGTAGTGGGGGTCGTGGGTTCAAATCCCGCCGCTCCGATCGGTCCACCTCCGTTCTGCCACTGAACCAGCCTTCGGGCTCACAAGCGTCAGCAACGATTGTTGTTCAGCCGGCCTCCAGGCCGGCTTTTTTATGGCAAGGCGGCCTTTTCGATGGCAAGACGACGGGTTTCCTTGGCGCAGCAGCCAGCGATCGCTCTGCCTAGGCCAGAGTCAGGCGGCTGGCCTCCAGCAACGTGCCCTGGAGCTCCTGCCGGGCGGCGTCGCTGTGCAACGTGCCCGCCAGGGCCCGCCAGTGCTGCCACTGCTGCTCCTGCTCCTGGGCGATCTCCGCCTCCAGCCCCGGCAGGCTGATCTCCGGCTGGCCCGGCCGCTGCTGATCGCACAACCCCTCGGTGAGGACCTGCAGGTCGTGCAGTTCACCCAGGTGATCCTGGGCCTGGCGCAGCAGGGCGATCCAGCGGCTCAACGCCGGCCCCACCAGCTCTTCGAGCGGCTCGAGGGTGTAGCGCAGGGCCTTGAGGCGCTTGCGCAGTTCGTGCAGGGCCGGGTCGAGGGGATCGGTGGCATACCAGCCGCCATGCAGGAACAGGCTGGCGGAGGCCGAGGCCTGCCATTCGAGCAGCCAGCTGCGCAACGGCTGCTCCCCCAGCGGGGTGAAGCGCGGCTGAAGTTGCCAGTGGTGCAGACGTGCCAGCAACTTCAGGTAGGGGCCGCTGCGCAGCGCCTCCTCCAGCCCCTCAAACGCCAGCCGCCGCTCACGCTTCAACCGCTTCAGCACCGGCCGCAGGGCTTTCTGCTCCGCCGCCGGCAGCAGCGGCATCAAGCTGCCGTGCAGGCGTTGCTGCAGCACGTCGAGGTCGCGGGTGAGGCCGGTGTGGCGGGCCACCTTGGCGATGCGCCGGTCGCTGATCGTGTCGGGCAGCACCAGGGCGGGAGCGAACTGCTGCAGCACCGTGCGCAGGCGCCGCAGGCTCACACGCAACTGATGCAGGGGCTCGGGATCTTGATCGGCGAGCACTTCCGGCTGCAGCTTCCCCAGCCGGCGGGTCTGGCGCTGAATCAGCAGGGCGGCATGGGCGCCGCTGCTGCCTGCCGCCTGCGCTCCGCCGGCGTCGCCGCTGGCGTGTTCGTCGCTGGTGATGGGTGTGTCCATCTGTCTATCTGTCCATCGCGGTGTCCGTCACAGTGCCCAGCACAGGGAGGGAGCCTCCTTGTCAACGCCGGCCGGTTGTCCAATCCTGAAACCAGCCGCGGCGCCACAGCCAGTAGGTTTGCACCGCGGCGATCAGCAGCATGAACACCAAAGCAGCAGCGTAGCCGTAGTGCCATTCCAGCTCTGGCATGTTGGTGAAGTTCATGCCATAGATTCCGGCGATGAAGGTGAGTGGGGCAAAGATCGTTGACACGATGGTGAGTGTTTTCATCACCTGGTTCATGCGGTTGCTGATGCTCGCCATGTAGGCCTCGGTCACGGAGTCACATTGGCGTCGCAGTAGTTCACAGGCTTCGAAAATCAGTCCCACCCGTTGTTCCATGTCCTGGAAACCATGCAGTGCATCAGGACCCAGCAGGCGTTGGTTCTGGCGCAACAGCACCATGATCTGGTGACGCAGGGGCCACACCTGGCCGCGGATGTCACGCAGAGTGTTGCGGGCCCTGTAGGCACGGTTGAGCAAGGTGGGTTTCGGGCGCATCAACGCCGCTTCTTCCAATTGCTCCAATAATTCGGAAAGTTGTTCCAACAACGGAAACAAGGCATCCAGCAGTTCGTCGATCAGAAAGTGAAGGATGTCGTCGAGATCTTCCTTGGCAGGAACTGGATCAAGGCACGACAGCCACTGGGTGAGCTCCGGAAAGGAGCTCGGCTTGGGAACTTCCTCAATGCTGATCAACAGCGTGGGCAGCAGCAGCAACCCCACCTGCTCGCCGATCAGGCGGTCGGGGGTGTCGGCAAAGCTCAGGCGATGCAGCACGGCCAGCACCATGTCGCCGGAGGAATCGACACGCGGCCGTTGGGGCAGATCCAGCAACGGGGTCTGAAAGTGCGCCGGCACGCCAAGTTGGTCGAGCACCGAGCGGATCAGTGCCTGGTTGCCCATGCCCTGCACCCGCACCCACAGGGGCAGGCCGCGCTCCAGCAAGGCGTTCAGCTCTTCAAGTTGCAGGCCCTCGAGTTCTTCCAGACCGGAGGGGTGAAAACACAGCACCGAGAGCCGGGTGGGCGCCCTGCCGCCATGGATGAACAACTGGCTGGGGATCTCACCAGGCCGTTCACCCAGGCGTCTGGAACGCAGCCGGCCTGGATCGAGTCGGGTCATCCCTGCGTTCTAGCGGTCGTGGTGCCACCCGGGAATGGGGCGGGTGGCATCAGCAGTTGCTCCAGCCCCACCCCAGTGGTGAGCACAGCTGCCTGAATCAGCAGACACCAGCCGACCTGCGCGCGGCGTTCCCAGAGCAAACCGATCATCGGAGCAGCGCAAGGGTTGGCATTTCAGCTGTGATTCCGCCTGCCGGCTGCGTGCTGCGCCACGCCCAGGGGCATGGAGCAGCACGCTGGCCGCCGGCGTTCCGTGGCCGGCGGCCCCTTGATCAGCGGGCCACGGGTTTGCGCAGCTGGCTGAAGCTGCGCGCCAGGGCCTGGCTGATCGTCAGACCCACCGGCAGATCCCCACCGAAGGAGGTGCCGAGCACATGGCGGTAGAACTTGGTTTCCACCAGCCTGTAGGTGGAATCTTCAAGCGGAATGAAGCGAGCCTGTTTGACGAACTGGGGTCCCCGTTGTAGGTAGAAGGTGACGAAACGACGCACGTCATCCTGCTCGCGCACCATGCGGTCGTTGATGTAGATGAACAACGGCCGGGAGAGTGGGCTGTAGCGCTCATCCTGCACGTTCTGCGCCGATGGGCCGACCAGCCCCTTGCGGCCGTTCACGGCCAGCGCTCTGAGCTTGTTGGTGTTGGAGGCATACCAGCCGAAGCCCACGTAGCCGAGGGCCTGGGGATCCTTGGCGATGCAGTTCACAATCACCGAATCGTCTTCGCTGCTGGTGTAATCGCGGCGGGAATCGGTGGCGTTGCCGTTGATCGCCTTGTTGAAGTAATCAAAGGTGCCCGAATCCTTGCCAGGGCCGCACAGGCGGATCGGCGTGGCGGGCCAGGCGGCATTCACCTGATTCCAGCGCATGATCTTGCCTTCAGCCTGGCGCCTCCAAAGGACCGACAGCTCAGCGGTGCTGATCCCTTTCGCCCAGGTGTTGCGCGGGTTCACCGCCACGGTGAGCGCATCAAACGCGATTGGCAATTCCAAGAACTTGATGCCGCTGGCGGCGCAGGCCTTGAGTTCCTCGGTGCTGATCGGCCGCGAAGCGTTGCTCAGCTGCACCTTGCCGGCGCAGAAATCCCGGAAGCCTGCGCTTGTGCCTGTTTCCAGCAACTGAAAGCGCACATTCCCGCCTGGCTTGGTGGCGCGGAAGGCGCTGATGGCTGCGCTGGTGATCGGAAAGACGGTGCTGGAGCCACTGACCCGAATTGACCCGCCCTTGGCGGGCGCTGATTGGGCGGAGGCTTCGGCGATAGGAAGGGCCACAGACCCTCCCACCAAGGCGCCGAGCAAGCAGAGCGCCATGCCGAGACGCAAGCGGGTTGCGCCGCTGGTCCCGGAGCGCTGCGCTGGGCGACTACGGAGGTTGGATCGGCAGGGCATGGAGAAAGGAACCGTGCGCCTCACTCTGCGCAGAGCAGCAGGACGCAAGGATTAAGCAACGGTTAGGGCTTGGTCATCATCCGCCGATTCCCGGGTTGATCCCCGCTGGAGCCGCCATCAAGCCTTAGTGCAGACGGGTGCGGGCCCGGTAACCCCCCAGCCAGCGGTTCACCCGGGGGCGGAGCGAGGGGGGAACTTCATGGAGCAGTTGGTCCAGCTCCAGGGCGCCCAGCCGCCGCAGGTCGCGGACATCGACATGCCAGAGCGCTTCGGCCTCGCGCACCAGCCGGGCCCAGGTGCGGGCCCGCTGCCAGCGGCGCAGCTGCCACCGTTTCGGCAACGGTGGCCCGGTGCCTTCAAGCAACCGGGGAATGGACATCCGTTCAGCGAGCTCTAACCCAAGCTTGTGTGAGAGCGAGCCTGATTGCGCGAACCCAACAGGAGACTTCCGCTTTGACAGGCACGTTGTGGGCAACAATCACCAGCTGAATGCCCGCTCAGGTGCCACTCACGCGGCGGCGTTGTCCATCGGGAGGCCGATCGGGGTGCCTGCAGGGTTGACGGGGGGGCTGCCGGTGAGGGGTTCCACCGGTGCCACGGGAAATCCCAGCCCCGCCGCTTCCCGCTCGCTCAGACGCCGGGTCCAGGCTTTGGCGATGGGGTCGTTCCAGCGGAAGCCGGCCTGACGGGCGCGGTGACGCTGCTCGTAGGGCAGCTGGGCCCTGTACAGGTGACGTGGCTCCAGACCTGCCACCAACAGGGCCTCCAGCTCGTCGCAGCGGCAAAACACCTGGGCCAGGTAGATGCAGTCGGTGAGTGCCCGGTGCGCCTCCCACACCGGCACGCCGTAGGCCAGCGCCAGATCCCGCACCGACGGCGTGGCCCGCAGTTGCCGCTCCGCCGGCCAGCGCAGATCCTCCATGCTGCACAGCCAGGGCTTCGGCAGCGCGGCCAACGCGCCTTTCCCGAACCACTGGCGATCGAAGCTGGCGTTGTGGGCCACGATCACCTCGGCAGCGTCCACCAACTGGCGGAAGTAGGCCAGGCCGGCTTGCCACGGCTGGATCAAGCGGCTGACGGCGGCGGAGATCCCGTTGATCGGCTCAGCAGGATTGATGTCGCAGGGCAGCAGGAAGGACACCTGGCTGAGCACGGCGCGGCTGGGAACATGAAAAAGGATCGCCCCGACCTCGATGCAATGGTCCTGATCCGGGTCCAGTCCGGTGGTCTCGGTGTCGAGGATCAGCAGATGGGTGGGGCAAGCTGCCGCCACGCCGTCCGGCCGCTCTGCCGCCGGGGCCAGGGGATCTGAGCCGGCGGTGAGTGGCGGCAGGCTCAGGCGTGGCTTGGCCGTGCTCGCGGCCTCTGCCGCAGGGGTCTCCACCGGAGAGGCCTGCAGTCGAGGTGCGGCGGTGGTGGGCTCGGGTGCCGTTATTGGTGCCGCCGTAGGTGCCGCTGTTGGAGTGACCGCCACGGCTGCAGCGAGATCCAGCAGGCTCACCTGTTCCCAGTTGCCGGCTTCCGGTGGCCGGCCCTCGGACCCCATGGGCGCTGATGCCATCGGTGGTTGTGCCATCGGGAGGGAAGCCTCGGGAGCGGTGCCATCGATCGATGGCCGGCGGTGGGTGATCCCGGCCATGCCCAGGTTGCTGCCATGTTCCCAGCCCACACCCTTCCCGCGCCAGTGGGCCGCGTTCCTAGGGTCGGGCAAGTTTGCGATGGCGTGCGTGGCCCGTGCCCTTCAGGTGGGTGATCCGATCCCCTTGATCGCCCTGACCGACCAGGACGGGGTGGAGCGCCGCAGTGATCAGCTCGGCGGCCAGCCACTGGTGCTGTTTTTTTACCCCAAGGACGACACGCCGGGCTGCACTGCCGAAGCCTGCGCCTTCCGCGACAGCCAGGCCGATCTGTCCACCCTTGGCGCCGTGGTCTGGGGCGTCAGTGGTGATGACGCCGGCAGCCACAGCCGCTTCGCCGCCCGCCACCGGCTGGCCTATCCCCTGCTGGTGGATCAGGGCAACGCCCTGCGCCAGGCCTTCGGTGTGCCCGGTGCCCTGCTTAACCTTCTGCCCGGACGCGTCACCTACGTGATCGACGGCGGTGGCGTGGTGCGGCACATCTTCAACAACCTGCTCGATGGCGCTGCCCATGCCCGTGAGGCCCTCACGGCGCTGCGGCGGCTGACGGTGGCCTGAGTGGACGCGCCCGTGCAGCCCCACCGGGCCGACCCATGAGCCGCTGGCAGCAGCAGGGCCCGCTCTGGAGCTTCGCCCCGCCCACCGCTGAGCCCTTTGCCGGTGGCGCGCTGGTTCCGCCCATCGGCGTGGTGGAGTTCATCGGCGGCACAGTGCTGGCCGCCAGCCCCCAGCTCAGCTACCGGCGCCTGCTGGAGGCGCTGGCGCTGCGGGGGCTGCTGGTGCATGCCTGGAGCTATGTGCCCGGTTTCGATCACCAGGCGCAGGCCACCGAGGCCTGGCGCTGCTTCCGCTCAGTCCGCAGCATGGCCACTCCCGGTGTCGCTGGTTCCGCCCCAGCTCCCTTGCCGGTGCTGCGGCTCGGCCACAGCCTGGGCTGCAAGCTGCATCTGCTGGCGCCCGATGGTGGCCGGGGTTGCCGCGGCCTGGTGGCGATGAGCTTCAACAACTTCTCCGCCGATCGCTCCATTCCCCTGCTCGCCGACCTCGCCCCCCGCCTGGGCCTTCGCACGGAATTCAGCCCCTCACCGGAGGAGACCCTGCGGCTGGTGGGCCTGCACTACCGCCAGCCGCGCAACCTGCTGATCCGCTTCGGCACCGATGCGCTCGACCAGAGTCGGCGGTTGATCGGCGTGCTGCAGCAGCGGCCGGATGACGCCTCCACCCTGCTGGAGCGGCCTGGCGATCACCTCACTCCGGCCAGTGCCGGCCTGCGCCAGAACCTGCTTGGGGCCTGGGCCGATGATCCAGCGCGGCAGCGGCAGATCGATCGGCTGGCCGATCAGCTCACGGGCTGGTGGCTGGGTCCGCCCAGCCAGGACTCCTGCAGCTGAGCGAGAGGCTGCTCCACCCAGGCCCAGAAGTCCCAGCCCGGAGCAAAGAGATCGAGGGGCATGGCTTCCCCCAGCGCCCAGGCGTGCCAGAACGCCTCAGGATCCAGCGCCCCGTGCGCTGATCGGGCCACGTCGTTGAGCTCGGTGCCGAGATGCCAGGAGAAGATCGCCGGCAGCACGTGCCCGGAGATCGGATGCTGCGGATGCATCGCGGCGGTGAAGGTGGACACCAGGATTTCGCCGTGGGGCGTGGTGTCGTAGCCGGTGAGCACGTGGCAGGTGTCGTGGGGGGTGGTGAAGCGTTCGTTGAGAGCTCCCGGCTCCCCCGGCATGGCGTAGCCGTTGCGCTGGAAGTGGTCGTGGAAGGCACGCCCGAGCCGGTCGTGCGGGAGGGTGCCCAGTGCCCGGTACCGCGCCGCCAGGGCCGGATCCGCCCCTTCCCCCTGGTACGGCTGCAGCCAGGCGGCGATGTCCGCCTCCGGGTTCCAGGCGGTGCCGGTCAGCGAGTTGAGGTTGTTGCGGGCCATCAGAGCCAGCGCCTCCTGCAGGTGCCCCTGGGCGGCAGCGGCGATCTCTTCCATTGAGTCGGTGTGGATGTCGAGAGCTGCTGCGTAGGCCAGTACGCGCTCGATGCGGTCCGGATCCAGCCGGTCGCCGAGGAAGGCCATCACCGTGAGGAAGCGGATCGCCTCCAGGCGCAGGGCTGCCGGCGGCAGGGCCGCGGCCAGCAGCTCCGGACTGGTGGCCGGAAGCGGGCGCGGCGGGCCTTCAGGCCCGAGCCGGAAGATCCAGTGGCCGGCCGCCGCCACCGCGGTCGACGCGGCCGCCGGCAGCTCTCCGCCGCAGGCGCCCACATCCGCCATGGCGGCGAGGATGGCCAGGGATTCCTCCCGGTTGCTGGGGATCCGCATGACGGGCGTCCGGTGTGGGGCTAGGCGGAGCGGGTGGCAGGGGGTCCTCAGACCCGCAGGGCATCCAGCACGGAGCGGTCTTCCAGGGTGCTGGTGTCGCCGCTCACCTCTTCACCGGCCGCCAGGGCGCGCAGGATGCGGCGCATGATCTTGCCGCTGCGGGTCTTGGGAAGCGCATCGGTGAAGCGGATCTCATCGGGGCGGGCGATCGGGCCGATCTCGGCGCCCACGTGGCGCTTCAGTGTGGCAATCAGGGCCTCGTCGCCGCTGGTGCCCGCATCCAGGGTCACGAAGGCCACGATCCCTTCCCCCTTGAGGTCGTCGGGCCGGCCCACCACGGCGGCTTCGGCCACGGCCGGATGGCTCACCAGGGCGGATTCGATCTCCATCGTGCCCAGCCGGTGCCCTGACACGTTGATCACGTCGTCGACCCGGCCCATCACCCAGAAATAGCCATCGCTATCGCGGCGGGCGCCGTCACCGGCGAAGTAGATCCAGCTGCCATCGGCTGGCCGGATCGCTTCCCAATAGGTGTTGCGGAAGCGCTCCGGATCGCCGTGGATGGTGCGCAGCATTCCCGGCCAGGGGCGCCGCACGGCCAGGTAGCCGCCTTCATCCACGCCGGCGCTGTTGCCGTCGATGTCCACCACATCGGCCACGATGCCGGGCAGGGGCAGGGTGGCGGAGCCCGGTTTGGTAGGCGTGGCACCTGGCAGGGGGCTGATCATCACCCCGCCGGTCTCGGTCTGCCACCAGGTGTCCACCACCGGGCAGCGGCCTGCGCCGATCACCTCCCGATACCACATCCAGGCCTCCGGGTTGATCGGTTCGCCCACGGTGCCGAGGATGCGCAGGGAGCTCATGTCGTGCTGGTCGGGCACCTCACGCCCGTTCTTCATGAACGCCCGGATCGCGGTGGGCGCTGTATAGAAGATGGTGACCCGGTGCTTCTCGATCACCTCCCAAAAGGCCCCGGGCTTGCTGGAGCGCGGGGCGCCCTCGTACATCAATGTGGTGGCGCCAGCCGAGAGCGGCCCGTACACGATGTAGCTGTGGCCGGTGATCCAGCCCACATCGGCGGTGCACCAGTGGATGTCGTCCTCGCGGATGTCGAACATCCACTGGAAGGTGATCTGGGCCCAGAGGTTGTATCCGGCGGTGGTGTGCACAATCCCTTTCGGCTTGCCGGTGGAGCCTGAGGTGTAGAGCACGAACAGGCGGTCTTCACTGTCCATCGGCTCGGCGGTGTGCTCGGCGCTGGCCAGCTCCACCTGGTCATGCCACCAATGGTCGCGGCTGGCGGTCATGGCGGTGGGGGTGCCGGTGCGCTTCACCACCAGCACGTGCTCCACGCTGGGGCAGCCCTCGGCGAGGGCCTGGTCGACCGCCGGCTTGAGCGGCACCGGCTTGTCCTTGCGGAAGCCGCCATCGGCGGTGATCACCGCTTTGGCCTGGCCATCGATCAGGCGGTCACGCAGCGCTTCGGCCGAGAAGCCGCCGAACACCACCGAATGGGGGGCGCCGATGCGGGCGCAGGCCAGCATGGCAATGGCCGCTTCCGGCACCATCGGCATGTAAAGCGCCACCAGATCACCCTTGCCGATGCCCAGGGCCAGCAGGGCGTTGGCGGCCTTGCAGACCTCGGCGTGCAGCTCGGTGTAGGTGAAGCGGCGTTCATCGCCGGGTTCCCCTTCCCAGATCAGCGCTGTCTTGTGGGCGCGGGGGCCAGCCAGATGGCGATCGAGGCAGTTGTAGGCCACGTTCGTGGTGCCCCCTTCGAACCAGCGGGCGAATGGCGGATCGCTCCAGTCGAGAACGCTCTCGAAGGGTTGGAACCAATGCAGGGCGCTGCGGGCCTGCTCGGCCCAGAAGGCGTCCGGGTCGGCGTCCGCTGCCGCCGCCAGCTGCCGGTAGGCCGCGAGGCTGCCGAAACGGGCGCTGGCGGCGAGAGCGGCGGGGGGCTCAAACACCCTGCTTTCGTGCAGCACCGATTCGATCGTGACCTCGCTCATCGCCATCTGGACCGGGCCCCCCATTCAAGCGGCCGCTGGTGGCGCTGCCGCTCTGGCGCTGCACGGACGGCGCTTCAGCAATATTCAGTCTCTTATCAGTTAAATCTCCGTCTGCTAGTATTGACAAATGGACCGCGTGGTCTCAACGAATCACATCTGCCATTCTCGACGTGGCTTCCTCCTCCAGGCCGGCGGGTCGGCGATCGCTGCGCGGCTTCGCCTCGCCCCTGCTCCCCAAAGCTGCCGCCGCCTTCGTTGCCACGCTGGCTGTGCTCTCCGCTGGAGCGGCGCAGGCGGCGATCACTGTGTTCACCGATCCGGTGCTGTTTGCCGCCGCCTTGGTGGCAGCCGCGCAGCAAGCCTCCTACACAGAAACGTTCACCACCGTTCCCAGCACCAGCTCCGCCACCTTCTCCGGTGCGAGTGGCGGCCCCAACCCAGGAGTGCCGTTTTCGTTCGAGGCGGAAGTCGGCTCCGGCACCTTGAGCCAGCTCAGCGGAACCCCCAACCGGCTCACCACCACCAGCCCCCTGACGCCGCTCCAGCTTGACTTCAGCTCCAGCCCCACGGGCATTCAGGCGGTCGGAGGCGTCTTTGCCAACACGGCGAGTGGGTTCTTGGGTGCGCTTCTGGCCTCGTTCACCGTCACGGTCACCGATGTGAACAACCAAGCCAGCACAGAAACTGTTTCCTTTTTGGGTACCACCCCAAGGTTCTTCGGATTCATCTCCGATGGCCCCCCGTTGCGCGACCTCGTGATGACGCCTTCCGGGTTGGGCACTACCCGCGCCACCATTGCCGAGCTGCAGGTGGCGCAGTTGCAGGCACCTGGCCCATTGCCCGTGCCGGGACCACTGCCCGTGATGGGGTTGGTGGCGGCCTTCAGTGGGGCGCGCCGGATCCGGCGACGCATTGCAGAACGCTGAATCTGAAATGTTGGAAATTGTTGATCACGCCGCGGGTGCGGGATGCCGGCAAATATCGTTGAAAGAACATATCCAGTGCAACGCCATGCCCACCCCCTGGTGGCTTCCTCTTTCCCGTTGGCGCGATCGGCCGATGGGGTTTCCTCTGCAGAACCGGACCGTGTAGAACGTCACCACCGATTCACATAGAATTCCAATCTGGAGCTTCGATCATGTCGCGTTCCCCCCTGCCAATGCTTCCCAGTCCCTCACGTGCTCGCTTGATTGCCACTCGCCTCACGTTGCTGGCGTCGGTGGCGGTGGGTGTTGGCGTTGGTATTCAGGCTTTAGAGGGGGTTGCTGCCACCCCTCCTTCGGCCGCTTCGCTGGCCACGGCGATTCGGGAGGCTGCCTACGCCTCTACCGATCAAGGCATCGGTGAGAACCAGCTTCCATCCACCGCCTCCATCCTGTTCTCAGGCCCCCACGGGTCGTCCTTGGCGCGCCCGGCCAACGTCGTGGCAGAGGCTTCAGCTGTTCTCCCTGCTGTTGAACCGCAGGGCGAGCTTCTGGATGAATCCATCAGTGTGCTGGCCACCACTGTGTTCCTGGCCAACCTCCAGGTGCTGTTGCTGCCGGTGCTGATGCCGGTGGTCCAAACCGCTTCCGCCGTCCAGGCGATTCGGCTGCTGAGGCGCCGCCCCTCCGCTGGCCAGTTGCTCCCCACCTAGGCGCAGAACGCCCTTTCCAAACCTCCCCTTCCGCTCCCTTCAGCGCGCTGAATTGCCTGCCTGTCTAGGCCCAAACGGCCGCCACAGCCGGTTCCGGCGGCTGGGAAGATGGCCCCATGATCCGTCCTGCGGCCTGCCTGTTTGATCTCGACGGTCTCCTGCTGGACACCGAACCACTGCATGCGCGGGCCTGGCGCGAGGCCGCTGCCCATTTCGGCCGCACGCTCCAGCCACAGGAAGTGCTGGCCTTGCGCGGCCGCCGGCGCCTCGATTGCGCCGATCAGGTGCGCCAGTGGATCCGCCAGAGCGACGGACCGGCCTTGAGCAGCACCGACCTGCTGGCGGTGCGCCAGCCGATCGCGGAAGCCCTGTTGCCGCACGCCGCTCCGATGCCGGGGGCACAGGCGCTGGTGGAGCGCTGCCATGCTCTGGGCATTCCCATGGCGCTTGCCACCAGCAGCTCCCGCGAGGCGGTGGCCCTCAAGAGTGAGCCCCATCCTTGGCTGAAGCTGATCGAGCGGCGGGTGCATGGCGATGACCCGGAGCTGCTGGCCGGCAAGCCAGCCCCCGATGTTTTTCTGCTGGCGGCACGGCGCCTTGGTGTCGCCCCCACCGCCTGCTGGGCGTTTGAGGATTCCATCGCCGGCGCCCGCTCGGCGCAGGCCGCAGGCTGCCAGGTGCACGTGCTGCTGCCTGCCGATGGGGTCTGTGCCCAGTACCCGCCTGAGGTGGTGTGCCTGAAGTCGTTGGCGGAGCTCAGGCTCTGAGTGCCCCCTTCACGGTGGCGGGGCCGGTGGAGGGTTTTTGTTGGGCTCGATTTGCTCCACCAGCTTGAGCATCCATGAGCCGGCGCGGCCGGATTCGCCCAGCCGCTGCTTGAGCGCCAGCACCGTTGCCGCCCGCTGCTGTTCCCGTTCGCTCTGCGATGGGATGGCATCGCGGTAGGGAATCTGGGTGCGTTGGTGCAGCCACAGACCGAGGGCGCGCGGCTCGGCGGCATTGTTGATCGCGCTGGAGAGGGTGAGTGGTTTCCCCAAGGGGCGGTGGCCCTGGAGCTTGTACCAGGCGTCCCCATCGCTGTCGGTGACCTCCACCAACTCCAGGGACTCCAGCTGGGCCACCTCACGCAGGGAGCGGCCAAAGCGGCGTTGCACCACCAGCTGGTGGTGCTCCAGGCGCAGCTCGCGACGGCCCAGCAGCAGCCAGAGCGTTCCCCAGCAGCAGCCCAGTGCCAGCAGGGCCACGATGCCGGCTGGAATCCAATATGAGGCCTGCCCCAGGGCCGATCGGCACAGCAGGAACGTCAACGCCCCGAACACCCCGGTGACCACAGCCATCACGGCCGTCTGCAGCCGCCGATTGGCGAGGTTCGGCACCAGGACAGGCGATTCGAACATCGCCCCTTCCAGCTCCTGCCATCGGCGGGGCAACCGCGGCGCCATAGCTTCCACACCCTCGCCCGCTGTTGGCGGCGCCGCTCCTGGTCGGAGGCCGAGGGCGGCGTTGAGGGCGTCGGCGGCGCTTTGTCGTTCACTGCCGGTGCCGAGCCGGGTGAGTTCCATCACCCGATCAGTCAGCTCCACCACCAATGCACCCTGGTGCTGCCCACGGCCGCGCACCTCACAGTGCCGGATCTCCTCGCTGGGGATGCGCCGCCGGCGCCCGAAAGGGCCCAGGCGAGAGCGCAGCGTCAGCCCTTCGGCGTTGAGCACGAGCCGCTCATCGGCCCAGAAGCAGCGCAGCCATTCGCGCAGCGCCATGATTCCGCCCAGCGTCCAGAGGCTCACCCAAAGCAGCAGAAAGCCGCTCAGGGCCGCAGTCATCCCCATGCTCATGCCTGTGGAGGAGGCCGTCCCCTCGCCCAGTGGCCCGTCAGCTGCGGCCCACTCCCGCAGCAGGCGGCTGAGCATGACCAGCACAAACACTTCCCCGGCCGCCCAGCCACACAGCCAAACCGACAGGAATCCCCCCAGCACGAAGCGTCCAGGACCCTGCGGGCGGAAGTGGAAGGTGAGGGTGGAGGCCATGCCGTGCATCGCGCGAGGGTTCGCCTGGGTGCGGGTCCCGCCCAGTGGTGGATTCAGAGCTGCAACCTTCACCACCACTTGGCCATCAGATTGGTGTTCTGGCCCGTAACGCCGCCGATCAGCCGGTTGCTCCGCTTTGGCGCTCTCCCCACTGGCTCCCCCCTAGGGTGCGCACTTCCCACGCCCCACCACCATGCAAGGCTCGATGCGACCGGCCGGTGATGGCCCGGGCCCCACGTTTCAGCTGCTGATCGCCGGTGCAGTGGCGCTGTTGATCCTGCTGACCCAGACGATCTTCGTCGTGCCGGCCGGCACCGTTGCCGTGGTCACCACCCTCGGCAAGGTGACCGGCAACCAGCGCAACCCCGGCCCCAATCTGAAGATCCCGCTGATTCAGGCCACCTCGTTTTTTGATGTGCGCACCCAGGTGCGGCCGGAGCAGTTCTCCACCCTCACCAAAGACCTGCAGGTGATCGAGGCCACCGCCACGGTGAAGTACGCAATCAAGCCCAGCGAGGCGGCCCGCGTGTTCGAAACGATCGCCACCGACAACTCCCAGATCTATCCGCGGGTGATTCAGCCCTCGTTGCTCAAAGCGCTCAAATCGGTGTTTTCCCAGTACGAACTGGTGACGATCGCCACCGAATGGAATGACATTTCCTCTCTGGTACAAGAGAAGGTGGCGGAGGAGCTCAGCAAGTTCAACTATGTGATCGTGCAGGGCCTCGACCTCACCGGCCTGCAGATCGCTGAGGAATACCGCGCTGCCATCGAACAGAAACAGATCGCCGAGCAGCGTCTGTTGCGCGCCCAGACCGAGGTGAAGATCGCTGATCAGGAGGCCAAGCGCTACCAGATCCTCAACTCCAGCCTCGACGACCAGGTGCTCTACAAGCTGTTCCTCGACAAGTGGGACGGTCAGACCTCCGTGGTGCCCGCCCTGCCTGGCACCGCTCCTGGCGGCGGCACGCCGGTGATCGTCAGGGGGCGGTGAAGCCCGCAGCGTTGCGGTAAACGGACGGTCTCAGCGGTCAGCGTCGCTGTGACACAGGGGCGTGAGCCCGGGGAGCTGGAATTCCAGAAACCAGAGAAACTCCCGCGACCGCCAGCCCAGATCGAACGGAGCGGTGGCCTGCCAGTCGTGCCGCTCCAGCCCGAACGCCTCCTGCAAATAACCGGGCACCAGCGCTTCCACCTCGCTCTGGCCGGCCGCTTCTTCCTCCTCAAACAGGCGGTCGAGGTAGAGCGCAGCGAAGATGCCCTGCTCTTCATCGACCACCACCACCTCAAAGGGGCCGTCAGCGGCGGGCAGGGGGTTCACTTCAAAGAATTCATCCCGCTCCAGAGGGTCGCTGGGCGCTTGCTCCATCAACGCGGTCAGGGCCTGCTTGAACCGTTCGAGGGTCATGGGGCTACCTGCCTGGGATCTTCCATCCTCAACCGCAGGCGTCCGCCCAGGGGCCACAGCCACAGGGTCACGGCCAGCCAGTGGATCAGCACCGGCGGCCAGAGCGAGCTTGTGATCAGGAAGACGCCGGCGCACACGGCGCCAAGCCAGCTGCAGGAGAGCAGAAAGGCCGGATCACGGAACAGCTCTCGCCCTGGCCGGTACCAGGTGGCGCCCGCCAGCGGGTGATAGCCCACAAACAGCCCCACGCTCAGGGCGCCCCAGGCCAGTGACGACCACAGCCCCACCCCCTCCATCGCCGCCGCTGGCAGCAGGGCAGCGCGGAACACCGCTTCCTCCCCCAGCGCCGGCATCAGCAGCAGCAGCGGCGCCTGGCGCAGCAGCGGGCCCAGCGGCCGCCAGCGCCAGCCCTGCAGCAGCAGGCCGCTGCGCCGCGCCAGGGGCAGGGCCACCAAGGCGTACACCACCATCCCCAGCGCCGCCACCAGCCCATTGCTGCCCAGCAGCGGCGTGCTCACCGCATCGGAGAGCCGCCGCAGCGGCACCGACAACCAGGGCCACTGGCCGAGCAGCAGCGTGGGGGCCAGCGGCAACAGCTCGGGCGTGCGGCCCGGCACCTGGTTGGTGCGCTGGAACCACAGCTGCGAGCCGTTCTGCAGGAACACGCGGGCGATGTCGTCATGGCCGCGGCGGGGCAGCATTGAGCGCCAGCTCAGCAGGGCATCGCGCACGCTCTGGCCGCGCACGAAGTGCTGCTCACCGCTGGTGAGTGTTTCGGCGCCAGCCACCACTGCCGCATTGCTCACCCAATCGGAGCGCACCATGCCGAAGGGGGTGAGCAGGTTGTCGAGGGAGCGACCCAGGGCCACCAGCTGTTCGAAGCGGCGGCTGTCGGCAGAGCGGGGGTTGGCGCGCCACCAGGCCATCAGCTCGGGATCCGCCAGCACCTGCTGGCGCAGCCGTTTCAGGGCGATGTAGAGGGTCTGGCTGGAATCCTGCACGCAGGAGGTGGCCGGTGTCACCGACGACAGGCCCGTGCCATCGCCGCTGCGGTAGCGCGCCATCATCACGTTGGCCTGCACGCCCAGTTCGTCGAGCAGGGAGAAGCGGCGGGGACCGAGCTGCACATCGCTGAACAGATCCTGACGGATCAGCACATCGGAGATCGGCCGCAGCCACAGCCAGCCCCGCTGCAGATCGCCGCTGTAAGCACTCCAGTCCTGGGTGCCGGCCACGATGCCGTTGGGGTTGTTGGCATAGATCTGGTGAAAGCGCAGGGCGAACAGCGGCTCGCCGCTGAAGGGGTCGCGCCCCAGCTCGGCATCGCCAAAGGCAAAGTGGCCGGTCACGGTGCCAGCCACGATCGCTTCGCCACCGGGTCCGCCGATGCCGCCGAAGCTGTGGATCAGCAGGCCCCGCTCGCCTTGTTGCCAGCTGCCTTCTCCCCCCACCTGCACCCGCGCGAAGCGCCCCTTGCGCTCGGTGGTCCGGGCCCAGTTGCGGTGCAGCACGTAGTCGAGCCCTGCGCTGCGGCCCTGCACCAGCTGATCGGCCCGCGGCTGCAGCAGCGCCCGGGGCAGCAGTGCCTGGGCGGTGAACAGGCCGTTGGCATCGGGCGCGCCGTACAGCAGCCAGCCGGCGGCTCCGATCGGATCCCCCACCAGGCCATCGGGGTTGAACAGCCGGCGCCCATCGCGATCGGGTGGCTGCCGCGGTATCCGCACCACCTCGCGGGCCCCGCTGAACGTGCCTTCGCCCTGGTTGAAGTGCTGCACCTCGAAGCGATCGCCGTCGGGGTTCACGGCGCCGGCCGCCGGTTGCAGCAGCTGCACCAGGGCCACATAGCGCCCGGTGATCTGCACCGGTGGCTGGGCGATCGCCAGGTTGGGGCTGCCGGCGGCCCCGGTGGCGAGCTCCACCTCCTCCAGCCGCACGATCACGTCGTCGTGGGGGCGCGCCCCGGCCAGCGATTGCAGTGGACCCACAGCGCGGCGTCCGTCGAGCCGTTGCGGCAACACGTTGCCGGCGGCGATCGCCCCATGGGCTGCCGCATCGAAGCGGATGTCGGTGCTGACAGTGCGCACCATGGCCTGCAAGGCCGGCCGCTCCTGCCAGCCCAGCCGCAGCCGTTGCCCCACCAGTTGTTCGTACTCAGGGGGCGCATGCTGCACCTCGAACCACACCCAGTCGGCGCCGGGATTCTTGGCGCTGGAACCCTGAGTTTCGGGATCCGCGGCGCTCGCCTGCGGCAGGATCAGCCGGCCGATCCAGGCGCCGTTCGGCTTGTAGAGCGCCGGATCGGGACGCTGATCGAGGGGGTAATGATCCGGCCGGTTGAAGGGTTGCTCCCAGGCCAGGGCATAGCTGGACGTTGCGGCGCCGGCCCGCGCCGGTAACAGCGCCGGCAGCATGAACAGGAACAGGGCTGTCAGTAGGGCTGTCAGCAGTGCGGCCAGACAGGAGCTCAGCAGCGGCCGAAGCCGGCGCGTTCGGGGAGTCACGGCCGCGAGCGAAGGCAGCGCTGAGATTACGGGAGCCGGCCAGGGCTCAAGTGCGGCGGGATTTGCCGTTCAAGACAGCGCCAGCTGATCCTCCCCGGTGCCAATCCCCACGGCCTCGCGTGCCAATCGGTGGCCATGTGCTCGTGCTCAGGGCGTGATGCGGCTTGTTCTGGCTACAACAGAGGCAGGAGCTGTCTGCGCGTGGCGTTGCAATGTCCCCCTTCCCCGACTATCCAGTCCCCGTCGATGAACTGCAGCGGTTGCGTTCGCTGGAGCGCCACGACCTGCACGACCACCGCAAGGATCCCCACCTCGATCGCCTGCTGGAGCTGGCCACTGAGCTGCTTGATGCCCCGATCGGCCTGATCTCCCTGATCGATGCCGATCGGCAATGGTTCATCGCCCGCCAGGGAATCGACCTGGATGAAACACCCCGCAAGATGGCCTTCTGTGCCCACGCCATCGCCAGCAACGGCGTGCTGGTGGTGCCCGATGCACTTGAAGATCCGCGCTTCAACACCAATCCCCTGGTGCTCGAGGAGCCCAGGATTCGCTTCTATGCAGGCGCGCCGCTCACCTCCGAAGACGGCCACAACCTCGGCACGCTGTGCGTGATCGACCGCAAGCCCCGCCAGCTGAGCGACCAGCAGATCCATCTGCTGGAGCGCATCGCTGAACTGGCGATGCGGGAAATCGAGATGCGTCGTCAATCACTGCACTGCCCGATCACCCATCTGCTGGGGCGTCAGCTCTTTCTACAGCTTGGAGAGCTCGAACTTGCGCATGCCAGGGAGCGTCACACGCCGTTGTCGTTGGTGATTCTTGATATCGATAACTTTCGCTCGATCAACAGCCGCTGGGGTCATCGCACGGGTGATGAGGTGTTGACGAAAGTGGCAGATCTCTGCCGCAGCCATGTCGCCAATCAGGATCTGATCGGCAGGGTCGGTGATGAAGAGATTGCCATCCTCTTGATCAACAGCACCGATCAGCAGGCCACCTGGTTGGCAGAAACCCTGTTGGAGGGGGCCCATCACATCGGTGTCTCCTCCTTCCACAACGAGCAGCAGATCCACCTCAGCGGCGGCGTGACCACCCTCAGCGACACCGACAGCGACTTCGCCAGCTTGTTTCAGCGGGCCACCAAAGCCTCTGAATTGGCCCGGGTGAATGGGCGCGACCAGATCGTGGCCATGGAACGCCAATGAAGACAAGGCCTGATGGATGGGGGCCAAAGGAGGGCCGCCGCCGCGCATAACGGGTCTGAGCTGATTACAGGTGCTGAGCTGACCCCTGCGGCACCGTCTTGATCGTTGAAGGGATTTGTCTTCAGGGGGTTGGGGCGGCCGGCGCCGTCTGCGTGAAGGTCCGCCACTGCACCTGTTCGATCGAACCGAGGCGCTGAGCTGGTTTGCCTTCCAGTCGGGCCGTCACCAGGTCAGGGCGTCCGGCCAGCACCTTGAGGCCATCGCCGAGGGGAAAACGGCGCTCCCCCGTGAAGGTGCCGCGAAAGACCACCTCCCCGCCAGCCGCGCCGCCCACCTGACGCACCTCCAACCAGCTGGGGGAACTGCTGCTGAGCAGAAGATCACCAGGGGCTGGCTGTGCCAGTTGCGTGGGCTGCGAGGCACCTGTTGCCGGCTGCGGCGGCGTTGCCTCAGTGGCTGGTTCAAGTTGCGCAGGCTCGCGGTGGGGAGCCGAAGGAACCGACGGCTGGGCGGGTAGCCAGGTTTGAAGGTCACCGGCAGCAAAGCGCTGCCAGCCCCACACCAGGGTCGATCCGGCGCCCAGGATCAGTGCCACTACGGCGACCCCCTTGCCCATGCCGCCAGCGGCCTTGATCGGTGAGATCCCTGGCGCCGCCTGCCGCGGCGTTGAGGTGCTCGGATCCAGGCAGCGGTGGGGTGGACCACTTTTCTGGAGTTGGTGCAGCGGCAGCAGCAGTGGTGTCACATCAAGCCCAAGCACGCTGGCCACCCGCTGGGCCTGGGCGATCACATACACCAACTCCGGCAGGGCGGAACGGTCACCTGCCTCAAGTGCCTCCAACTGTTCCTGGCGGAAGAACAGGCGCTTGGCCAGCTCCTGCTGGGGAATGCCCTTGGCTTCCCGGGCCTGTCGGAGTTGGGCCCCCAGCACGCTCAGAGCCTTGGCCATGGCCTGATCCTGGGCGCTGGCTTCTGGCAAGGGTTGGCCGGAGGGAGTGCCCTCGCGCATGGTGCGGATCTCTGAGAAGGGGAGTTCAGACGACTTTTAGCTCGAAATGGTGCCCGTTGATGTCCATTGGAGGGGGTGTCTTGAGCGGGCATTTGTGTTGCCCCAGAAAACACTTAAAACTTGAGGAACTCGGTGGCTTTCAGGCTTGGCCTCACTGGAGCAAAGCTCAAGACACCGAAACCGCCTCTCTATGCTGACAAGCCCACAGAAGGTTGATAGGGACTGGGGTTGCCCCAACGTTGGAGCCGATGCGACTGGTTCAACCAGGTCAGTAGAGGCGGCTGAGCACGAACTCCGGTAGGGCACTGAGGGCCTCGCTGGAGGCGGAAGGCGGCAGCCACTGGAGCGCTTCGCCGGCCTCGTGGGCAAAGCCTTCGGCCAAGGCGCGCGAACGGGGAATGGCCTCACAACCCCGCACCAGCTCAAGCGCCTGATCGAGGTCGCCGGCTTCGCAGAGCTCCCGCTCAATCAGTCCGGCCAAGGCTGGCCGCTCTTCGAGAGCGAACAGCACTGGGGCCGTGAGGTAGCCGGCGGCCAGATCACTGGCGGCCGGTTTGCCCAGCTGCTGGTCGCTGCCAGTGAAGTCCAGGATGTCGTCGACCACCTGGAAGGCCAGACCCAGCTGGCGGCCGAAGCGATACAGCTGATCGAGGCGATCAACGGGGAGTTCGCTCAGGACACCGGCGGCCCGGGCGCTGTTGGCGATCAACGAGGCGGTTTTGCAATAGCTCTTCTCGAGATACGTTTCGAAACTCTGGCCCGTGTCGTAGCGAAACAGGCCTTGGCGCACTTCGCCGTCGGCCAGGTCCATGATCACCCGCGACAGCAGTTTCACCACATCGAGGTCGTCGAGGTTGGCCAGGTGCCAGCTGGCCTGCGCGAAGAGAAAATCGCCCGCCAGCACCGCCAGCCGGTTGTTGAAACGGCTGTGGACGGTGTCCACCCCGCGGCGAGTGGAGGCCTCATCGACCACGTCGTCGTGGACGAGGGAGGCGGTGTGGATCATTTCAGTGATCTCCGCCAAACGGCGGTGCCGGCTGGTGAGCTCGCCATCAGGGCTCAAGGCCCGTGACAACAGCAGAACCACCCCGGGACGGATCCGTTTGCCACCGGCACTGAACAGATGCTCAGCAGCAGCCTGGAGGATCGGGTGGCCGGCGCCGATCAGGCTGCGCAGATCGCTCAGCAGGGTTTCGAGGTCGTTCTCGACCGGCTGGAGCAATTGCGCGACCGTGGCCATGACCCCTGCTCAGTGGCTGGATCCTAGAAGGCCTGGATCGGTGCTGAGAGCGCCACCTGCTCCACCGCCGGCCGCCAGCCGAGCCAGGGCATAGCGGCTTGGGCAAAGGCCTCCGGATCGCCGGTCACGCAGAAGCGGCTGCCGGAAGCCAGCGCGGGGGAGGGGTGGAGGCCGCAGCGCCGCAGCACCGGTGCGGGTGTTCGGCCAATGCAGGCCGACAGCCGCTCCACGGCGGCCTCGGCCGGATCCACCAGCACCACGTGATCGGGCAGCAGCTCCCGCAACAGGTCTTCGAGCAGCGGATAGTGGGTGCAGCCCAGCACCACGGTGTCCACCTCGGCGGCCAGCAGGGGCTTGAGATAGGTGTGTGCCACCTCGCGCAGCCGTGGGTCGCTGAGATCGCCCCGCTCGATCAACGGCACGAAGGCGGGGCACCCCACTTCCAGCACCGTGGTGTGCGGCCGCAGCGCGCGCAGTGCTCGCCCATAGGCTCCGCTGGCGGCGGTGGCTGGCGTCGCCAGCACTCCCACCCGCTCACCTTGCACCACGCCGGCGGCACTGTCGATCAGACCCAGCACCGGCACCTCCCGGCCGGCGATGCCCTCCACCACATCGAGGGCCAGGGCATGGGTGGTGTTGCAGGCCATCAGCACCACATCGACCGACTGCAGCTGCAGCCAGCCCACCACTTCGGCAGCAATCGCCCGGATCTCTGCCGGGGAGCGTTCGCCGTATGGCACCCGTGCCGTGTCCCCCAGGTAGATGTACGGCTGGTCGGGATGCCGCTCCAGCAGGCGGCGCAGCACGGTCAGGCCACCGAGTCCGCTGTCGAGCAGGCCGATGCGGCGTTGGTTCATCCGCCCCCCAGATACCGCAGGATGCCGCGGCTGATGGCCTGGGCCAGTCGTTGCCTGTGGCCGGCATCCGCCAGCCGGGGCGAATCCAGATCGCCCGTCAAGAAGCCGGTTTCCACCAGAGCGGCGGGCATCACCGTGCGGCGGATCACGAAGAAGCGGCCGGTCTTCACACCGCGATCGGGGCTGCCGGCTGAAACCCTCACCATCTCCTGCTGCAAGGCCTCCGCCAGCGCGCGCGACTCACCACCCTGGAAAAAGAAGGTTTCGATGCCGTTCACATCTGGCCGCGCCATGCTCAGAGCATTGGCGTGAATGCTCACGAAGGCATGGGCGCCGCTGCTGTTGGCCAGCGACACGCGTGGCGGCAGGTCGACGTCGATTTCTGAGGTGCGCGTCAGCACCACCTGCACGCCTTTGCTTTGCAGCAGCTGCGCCACCTGCAGCGAGATGTCCAGCACCACATCGGTTTCCCGCAGCCCACCGATGCCCACAGCGCCTGGGTCGGGCCCGCCGTGGCCCGGATCGATCACCACCCGGAAGCGGCCGCGCGGCACCGCAGGCATGCCGCCGGTGGAAGGGAGAGGGCGGCTGCCGCCGAAGGGGGTCGGCCGCACCCAGCCTCCGCCGGCCACCTCCACATTGCCTTCGCCAACGGTGGAAACCAGCCGGCTGGACCCCAGTCCGGTCAGTTCAAGGCGCCAGCGGTCGCGGGCGGTGCCCACCAGGCGCATGTTGCGTGGATCCAGCCGGGTTCCCGGGGCGAACTCGAGCACCAGGCGTGTGGTGCCGGGATCGGGTTTGCCGATGCGCACCTCGCGCAGGGCGCCGCTGCCGCGCAGGCTGCGGGGCCGCACCGGAGCGCCCGGGAGGTCAATCCACACCCGTGGTCCCTTCCCGTCCTTGCCGCTCTCGTAGAAGGCCTGCAGCGTGATCGACGGCGAGGTGCGCAGTTCCAGCACCCCATCCCGGGTGAGGCGCCAGGCGGCCAGGGCGCTGGCGGCGTGGGCCGGCAGGGAGGCCAGCAGCAGGGCGGACGGCACCAGCGCGGCAAAGGCGATCGCATGGCACGACGCCCGCAGCGCGGTCACCAGCGTGGACAACAGTGTCGGGCAGGACTTCCCCAGGGTCAGAAGAGCGAAGGACGGCGGTGGTTCAGGCTCGGCATCTGGGTGCGAACCCGTTGGCCATGATCAGGGTCGACCGGCGCCACCGCCAGCCCAGCGGAAATTCCCGCATCCGCCAGCACCGTGCCCCATGGGTCGATCACCAGGGCATGGCCATGGCTCTGGCGGCGGCCGTAGTGCAGTCCGGTCTGGGCAGGAGCCAGCACGTAGGCGGTGTTCTCGATCGCCCGTGCCTGCAGCAGCACCTGCCAGTGGTCTTTTCCGGTGAAGGCGGTGAAGGCGGCCGGAATCATGATCAGCTCGGCGCCGGCACCGGCCAGGTGGCGGTAGAGCTCGGGGAAGCGCACGTCGTAGCAGATCGACAGCCCGATGCGGCACAGCCCCGGCACATCCACCACCGGCGGCAGGACATCGCCCGCTTTCACCGTGCCCGATTCCCGGTAGGTGTTGCCGTCCGGCAGATCGACGTCAAACAGGTGGATCTTGTCGTAGCGGGCCAGCAGCTGGCCTTCGGTGCCCACCAGCTCGGCGCGGTTGAAGGTGGCTCTCTCCCCGGCCGGCACGGGAAAGCCGCCGCCCAGCAGGGTCACCTGATAGCGCCGCGCCATCGTGACCAGGAAGCGGCTGCAGCGTTCCGCCAGGCTGCCCGCCAGCTCCAGCCGTCGCTCGTCGTCGCCCATGAAGGCGAAGTTCTCCGGCAGCCCCACCAGGTCGGCGCCGCGCCGGGCCGCCAGATCGATCAGCTCCTCGGCGGCCGCGAAATTGGCCTCCGGATCGGGCGTGCTGGTGAGTTGCAGAGCAGCGGCCAGGAAGCTCGTCACCATGGGGAGAGAAGAAGTCGGCGGAACTGTAAGGGGAGGTGCCTTCCGGCATCTGGGCAGGGCTGGAGGCCAGGCTCAGCTGGCTTTGAGCACGCCCGGCTCGGCCTGCATCGGCACGATCTGCAGGGAATCCACGGCGGCGCAGCAGCGGAAATCGGCGTCATGGTCGCCCAGGCTGATCAGACGCCGGCCGTGGCTGGCGGTGCGCAGGCAGCCCTCCGGGTCGTGGCGCCACTGCTGCCATAGCGCCAGCGCCGCCACCATCTCGTCGTTGCCGGCCTCCACCGACGTGCCGCTCGCGGCTGCTGCGTCCATCGCCGCCTGGGCCACGGCACCAGCCGCCAGGGTGTCTTCCAGCGAATAGGAGCCTTCCCAGCCGCTCCCCACGATCCACACCTGCTGGCACTCCCGCTCCAGCAACCGCGCCGCCACCGCCGCGCGGTTGGGCAGGCAGGCGGTCAGCAGCAACGGCACCTCCCGCACCTTGTCAAGCGAGCGGGTGCCATTCGTGGTGCTCATGAAGATGCGCTTGCCCGCCACCCGTTCCGGCGTGACCGCCAGGGGCGAGTTACCGAGATCGAAACCCTCCACCCGGGCGCCGCCCCGTTCACCGGCCGTGAGCCGTTGCGGGGCAGGCCAGGCCGCCGCCGCGGTTTTGAGGCTGTCGAGATCGGCGAAGGCCTGCACGGCCTCGGCGCCGTTCTGCAGCGCCCAGGCGATCGTGGTGGTGGCGCGCAGCACGTCAATCACCACCGCCGCATCCGGGCCGGCTGCCGCCGCTGGGCCGCGATCGGGCACGTCTTCAGAGGTGTGGAAGGTATGGATCAGCACGGCGCAGGGCACGGGTCGCGTGCGTCACAGTAGGCAGCGACGCTCAGGACCCCCTCAATGCCGGCCACGCTGCCGCGGAGTTCCACCCGTGATCTGCGGGGCTTTCTGGCGCTGCTGGAGCAGCGCGGCCAGCTGCGGCGGATCACCGCCCCCGTTGACCCCGACCAGGAACTGGCCGCGATCGCCGATCGGGTGCTGGCCCGTGGTGGTCCCGGCCTGCTGTTTGAGAACGTGATCGGCAGCCCGATGCCGGTGGCGGTGAACCTGCTGGGCACCGTGCAGCGGGTGGTATGGAGCATGGGCCTGGAGCGGGCCGAACAACTGGAGGATCTGGGCGCGCGGCTGGCCCTGCTGCAGCAGCCCCGGCCGCCGAAGGGGCTGCGCGAGGCGGTGCGTTTCGGCGGAGTGCTCTGGGATGTGGTGAAGGCCCGCCCTGACCTCGACCTGCTGCCCCCCTGCCACCAGCAGGTGTTCAAGGGGGACGCGGTGAACCTCGACAGCCTGCCGCTGCTGCGCCCCTGGCCCGGCGATGCCGGCGGGGTGATCACCCTCGGCCTGGTGATCACCAAGGACCCGGAGACGGGTGTGCCCAATGTGGGCGTCTACCGGCTGCAGCGCCAGTCGGCGAACACCATGACGGTGCACTGGCTGAGCGTGCGCGGCGGTGCCCGCCACCTGCGCAAGGCGGCCGCACTGGGCAAGCCGCTGGAGGTGGCGGTCGCGATCGGCGTGCACCCCCTGCTGGTGATGGCCGCCGCCACCCCGATCCCGGTGCAACTGTCCGAATGGCTGTTCGCCGGCATCTACGCCGGCGAGGGTGTGCGTCTGGCCAAGTGCAAGACGGTGGATCTGGAGGTGCCCAGCCACAGCGAGGTGGTGCTGGAGGGCACGATCACCCCCGGCGAGGAACAGCCCGACGGCCCCTTCGGCGATCACATGGGCTTCTACGGCGGCGTGGAGGCCTCGCCGCTGGTGCGCTTTCAGTGCATGACCCAGCGCAGGAACCCGGTGTTTCTCACCACCTTCAGCGGCCGCCCGCCGAAGGAGGAGGCGATGCTGGCGATTGCGCTCAACCGCATCTACACGCCGATCCTGCGGCAACAGGTGCCCGAGATCATTGATTTCTTCCTGCCGATGGAAGGGCTCAGCTACAAGCTGGCCGTGCTCTCGATCGACAAGGCCTATCCGGGCCAGGCGAAGCGGGCGGCGATGGCCTTCTGGACCGTCCTCCCCCAGTTCACCTACACAAAGTTTGTGGTGGTGGTCGACAAATCGATCAACATCCGCGACCCGCGCCAGGTGATCTGGGCGATCAGTGCCCAGGTGGACCCCCAGCGGGATCTGTTCGTGCTGGAGGACACCCCGTTCGACACACTCGATTTCGCCAGCGAGCGGCTGGGACTGGGCGGCCGCCTGGCGATCGATGCCACCACCAAGGTCGGGCCGGAGAAACGCCACGACTGGGGCGAACCGCTCGGCCGACCGGCGGCGATCGAAGACCGCATCGATGCCCGCTGGCAGGAGCTGGGCCTGGCCGACATCGACGCCACCGAACCGGATCCCACCCTGTTCGGCTACACCCTGGAGCACGTGCTGGAGCGACTGGCGGCAAGGCGTTGATCAAACGGCGCGGCCTGCAGGCGCTCAAGGCGCTGCTGGAGCTGGCCAAGGAGCCGGGCGCCTGGCGTTCGGTCGCCCAGATCGCCGCTGCGCAGTCGCTGCCGGCCCCGATGCTGGAGCAGCTGCTGCTGCAGTTGCGGCGGGCCGATCTGGTGGAGGCGCGCCGGGGCCGCAGCGGCGGGTACCGCCTGCGGCGATCACCGGCGGCAATCCCCCTGGTGGCCGTGCTGCAGGCGGTGCAGGCCGATCCGGCGCTGGGGCCGGCGGCGGCCATGGCCAGCGACCTGGCACTGACGGGCCGTGACCCGGCGCTAGCGGGTGAGCAGGTGGCCCAGGCCCTGGTGCGGCGCCTGCAGCGGGCGCTGGAGCGGGAACTGGCCGTGCTCACGCTTGAGGAGCTGCTCTTCGATCTGCGCAGCTGGCAGGAATGCCTCAGCGAAGAGGGCGGCCTGATGGTGGGCTAACGCACAGCGCGGCCTGCGCAAACGCCGAACGCGGCCAGGATGGCCTGGTGTTGATCCTGTGCTGATGCCTGACCGCGATGCCATTGAGAGCGCCGAACGGCGCCGCATGGCCGAACGGGATCAGGGGCTGGTGCCCTGGGCGCTGTGGGGCAGCTACCTGCCGGATCGCCAGTGGGGCACGGTGCGGGAGGACTATTCCGCCGACGGCGATGCCTGGCGCTCCTTCCCGCACGACCACGCCCGCTCGCGCGTGTACCGCTGGGGAGAAGACGGCCTTTTGGGCCTGTGCGACGAACACGCCCACCTCTGCTTTTCGGTGGCGCTCTGGAACGGCCTTGATCCGATCCTCAAGGAACGGCCCTTCGGCCTGGGCAACCCCGAAGGCAACCACGGCGAAGACATCAAGGACTACACCTTTCATCTGGCCAACACCCCCACCCACAGCTTCATGCGGGGGCTTTACAAATATCCCCAGCGCTGCTTTCCCTACGACCACCTGATCCACGAGAACGGGCGGCGCGGTCGCGACAGCCCTGAATACGAGCTGGTCGACACGGGGCTGTTCGACGACGACCGTTACTTCGATGTGGAGGTGGAGTATTCCAAGGCGGCGGCCGACGACCTGTTGATCCGGCTGCGGCTCACCAACCGGGGCCCTGACCCTGCCCCGCTCACCCTCCTGCCCACCCTGTGGTTGCGCAACACCTGGAGCTGGGGCTACACGGGCGCGCTCGAGCAGCCGCTGGAGCTCGAAGGGGATCTGCTGCGCACCCCTGTGCTGCCTGGCCTCGGCTCCTACCGGCTGGCCTGCGCCGAGCCGGGCCCCTGGATCTTCACCGACAACGAGACCAACACCGAGCGCCTGTTCCGCCAGCCCAACCGGCGGCCGTTTCAGAAAGATGGCTTTCACCGTTATGTGGTCGAGGGGGAGGAGGGCGTGATCAACCCCGCCCAGCGGGGCACCAAGGCGGCCCGGTTGCTGCGCCGCACCCTGGCGCCAGGTGAAACCTGGGTGGTGGATCTGCGCCTCTGGGCGGGCGAGCAGCCGGCGGACTTCGGCGCGGCGTTCGACGCCATTCATCAGGTGCGCGAGCAGGAATGGAGCGCTTATTTCGAGCACTGCGTGCCGGGGCTGGACGCCGACGACCGTCGCATTCACCTTGCAGCCGCCGCTGGATTGCTGTGGTGCAAGAAGTACTACAGCTGGGATGTGAAGCGCTGGCTGGAGGGGGATCCAGGCCAGCCGGTGCCGCCGCCGGAGCGCTTCAAGAGTGCCAATGCGGCCTGGCGGCGTCTGCATGTGGAAGATGTGATCTCCATGCCCGATTCGTGGGAGTACCCCTATTTCTGCCAGTGGGATCTGATGGTGCACGCCGTGGCCTTCGCCGGCTTCGATGCGGCCACCGCCAAGGAGCAGTGCATGTTGCTGCGCAGCCCCCGCTTCACGGCGCCCAACGCCCAGACCCCCGCCTACGAATGGGCCCTCTCCGATCCGAACCCACCGATCGGCGCCTGGGCGGCGATGCGTGTGTTCCAGATCGATCGCAAGCAGAACGCTGCACCGGACCTGCCCTTTCTCCGGGCCGCGCTGCGCAAGCTGCTGCTGGAATACGGCTGGTGGGCCAACCGCAATGATCGCTCCGGCGACAATGTGTTCGAGGGTGGATTCCTCGGGCTTGATAACATCGCCGTGTTTGATCGCCGCTTTCCGCTGGCCGATGGCAGCCACATCGGCGAAAGTGATGGCATCGCCTGGATGGCGTCGCTGAGCCTGAATCTGCTCAACATCAGCGTGGAGCTGAGCGTGAGCGAACCGGAGTATGCAGATCTATGCGAGCGCTTCGTCTACGACTTCGTGCAACTCAACCTCACGCTCAACACCCCCACAGACAACGAATTTCTGAACTGGGATGAACAGGATGGCTTCTACTACGACGTGATCAAGCGGCCCGACGGCAGCACCGACTTCCTGCGCAGCCGCTCGATCGCGGGCCTGATTCCCCTGCTGGCGGTGGCCAGTTTTGATCAGGAGACACTGGCGCGGTTGCCGGTGCTGGATGTGAAGAACAGCTTGGCGTGGTACACCCACGAGCGCACCTCCCCCTCCTGGGTGGAAACGCACCTGGGCCGGCGGCACAACGACCGGCTGCTGTTTTCCCTGGTGCCGGAAGATCGGTTGCGTCGCATCTGTGAGCGTCTGTTTGATGAGGCGGAGTTCCTTTCTCCCTATGGCATCCGCTCGCTGTCAAAGGTGTATGAAGCGGCCCCCTTCTGCTACACCGAAGGCAGTGAATCTGATTGTCTTGCTTATTCACCTGCAGACAGTCCAGTGGCGATGTTTGGTGGCAACTCCAACTGGCGTGGGCCGGTGTGGATGCCGCTCAATTATCTGTTGATCGAATCTCTGCAGAAGTTTGGTCACTTCTATGGTGACAGCTTCATGGTGGAGTTTCCCACCGGCTCCGGCGTGTGGCTCAGCCTCTGGGACGTGTCGTTGAAGCTGGAGCAGCGGCTGGTGAATCTTTTCCGCCGTGACAGCAAGGGCCGCCGCGCCTTTCTGGGGGATGTGGATCTGTTTCAACAGAACCCCCACTGGCGTGATCTGATCCAGTTCCATGAGTATTTCCATGGAGACACCGGCCGCGGGGTGGGCGCCAGCCATCAGACCGGCTGGAGCGCGATCGTCTGCAAGATGATCAACCAGCTCTCCCAGTATCCGGTCCCCTGAGCGCAGCATCGGTCTGTCACTGCTTTCCTTTTCCGTCGCCACTCACTCCGCCATGTCTGCCACCCCAACGGCCCGGATCATTGACCCGTCGATCACCCTTTCTCCGCTGCCTGGCGTTGGGCAGTTGAATCCACCGGATGGTAGCCACGTGGATGTGCTGATCATCGGCAGTGGGGCCGGTGGCGGCACCCTGGCGCGGCACCTGGCCGGCAGCGGCCTCAAGGTGCTGGTGCTGGAACGCGGCGACTGGCTCCCCCAGGAGCCGCAGAACTGGAGCGCCGAAGCGGTGTTTCAGCAGGGCCGCTATGTGTCTGCAGACACCTGGCATGACAAGCACGGCAAGGCCTTTCAGCCCGGCAGCCACTACATGGTGGGAGGCGCCACCAAGATGTATGGGGCCGCCCACTTCCGCCTGCGCGAGGCTGATTTCGGCGAGCTGATTCACCACGACGGCCTCTCACCGGCCTGGCCCCTCCCTTACGACGTCTTCGAGCCCTATTACCAGCGCGCCGAAGAACTGTTCCACGTGCATGCCCAGCAGGGGGAAGATCCCACCGAACCCCGCCGCAGCGCCCCCTATCCCCACCCGCCGATCGCCCATGAGCCGCGCATGCAGAAGCTGGTCGACGACCTGCTCGCCGCCGGCCTGCGCCCCTTTCATGCCCCCAGCGGTGTGATGCTTGATGAGGCCAACCTGCCCTTCAGCCGCTGCCGCAAGTGCAACCGCTGTGATGGCTTTCCCTGCCTGGTGCACGCCAAGGGCGATGCGGACGTGGTGGGCATCCGGCCGGCATTGGCCGATGCGAATGTGTCGCTGCTCACCCGCGCCCATGTGCAGCGGCTGCTCACCGACGCCAGTGGTGGGCGGGTCACGGCGGTGGAGCTCCTGCGCGATGGCGAGCCGATGCGCTTCTCCGCCGATGTGGTGGTGGTGAGTTGCGGCGCCGCCAACAGCGCCCGGCTGCTGCTGATGTCTGCCAACGACCGACACCCGGCCGGCCTGGCCAATGGCTCCGGGCAGGTGGGGCGCAACTACATGTTCCACAACAGCAAGGCCCTGGTGGCCCTGGCCCATGAACCCAACACCACTGTGTTTCAGAAGACGGTGTCGATCAATGACTGGTATCTGGGCTCTGAGGCGTTCCCCTACCCGATGGGCAACATCCAGATGACCGGCAAGACCAGCGGCACGATCATGAAGGGCTATGCCCCGCTGGAAACCTTCCTGATGCCGGGCTGGAGCATGGACCGGATCGCGGAACATGCGCTGGATTTCTGGCTGAGCAGCGAGGATCTTCCCGACCCCGAGAACCGCATCACTGTGAACAAGGAGGGGGCGATCACCCTCTCCTACACCCCCAACAATCAAACCGCCAGCGCCAGGCTGGAGCACAATCTGCGGGGCCTGCTGGATTCGCTCTATCTGAAGAATCACCTGGTGGAGCGGCAGATCTATGTGAAATCCACCATGGCGATTGCCGCCGTGGGCCACCAGGCCGGCACCTGCCGCTTCGGCACCGATCCCACCACATCGGTACTGGATCTTGATTGCAAAGCCCACGAGCTCGACAACCTCTACGTGGTGGACACCAGCTTCTTCCCCAGCATCGGCGCGGTGAATCCCTCGCTCACCGCCATCGCCAACGCCCTGCGGGTGGGCGACCACCTGATCGCACGGCTGCAGGGATGATCAGGCCGGGGAGATGGGCGCTGGGCCAAATCTCGTCAGTTGAATCTCGTCAGCTGATTCTCGCAAATTGAATCTCGCAAGCTGAACACTTCACATTCAATCTTTCAGGCCCATTCTTTCAGGTCAAATCTTTCAGGTCCAATCTTTCAAGTCAAATCCTTTAAGTCAAATCTTTCAAGTCCAATCGTGAACTTATGATCATGCAGTCTCAATCATGCAATCTCAATATTGAGAGTCGAATCTTATCTGATCAAGTCTGTTTCAATCGAAACTGAGCATCAGGAAATCGCGGATCAGTAGTCCGTCGAGGGAAAGAGCTCCACCACCAGCGCCGATCAGCACCAGGCACATCACCACATACATGGCGGCTTTTTCCCAGCTGGGCGGTTCCCCAACGCCCATGGGGCCCGCATAATCTCCCGGCGGAATCTGATAGGGATCAGGGGCAATGAAGGGGGTGCCCGCCAGCACCTCCAGCACCATGGCGTAGCCCATCGACACCAGAATCGCCAGGGCGGCGAGGGGCGTGAGCAGACCGGGGATCAGGGCGATGCCGCCACCCCACATCGAGAAGGCCGAAAGAAAACACAGCCAGCGCGGTGTTTTCAGGGCGGCCGCCCAGGTGGTGAGGTTGCGCAGCTTCGGCCAGCCGTGGCGGATGAAGGCGATGCCGGTGAACACCCGCAGCACTGTCAGCACCGCTTCGCTGAGGGGAGAGGGGCCGATCGGCACCAGAATCTCCACGATGTCCACGGCCACGGCAGCTCATGCGCGACGGTTCCTCACGGTAACCAAGGTGGCCCGAGCCGCTGGCGGGCTTCAGGGAGCGCTGACGCCGGCGGCTTCCACCACCAGCAGCTGGTGGCCATCGGGATCGGCCAACCGCAGCGCCCGTCTGCGCCCCGATGTCCCTGCCCCCGCCGCCAGCTCCAGCAGGCCGGGCGGCAGCAGCTGCCCCCCGCACGCCTCCGCGCTCTCGGCGATGTGTTCAAGTCCGCTGGCCACCAGGTGGATCTGCCAGTGGGCCAGATCCTGCGGAGCCTGATCCGCCGGCTGCGGCCGCCCCTGGTTGGGGGGTAGGTAGCCGAGTGTTTCGATTCCCATGCCTGCCGCGCAGCGCAGGGGCGTGATCTGCACCCGCACCTCGCTCAGCCCATCGAGTCGGTCTTGCTCCAATCCGCTGTTCTCGCCGCTGGGCAGAGCCGTCAGGCCAAGCACCTGGCTGTAGAAGGCGCGGCTGCGGGCGCTATCGGCGATGGCGATGGCGGTGTGATCGATGCCGAGCAGCTCAGAGGCGCCGGCCGGCCGCTGGCAGTGCCAGCGGGGATCCCCCTTGCCGGCGGGAAATTGCAGCAGCTCCAGGGTGTGGCCATCGGGATCACGGAACTTGAAGGCCCAGATGCCGGCGGCGGCGGTGTTCCAATCGGGCAGTCGTTGCGGCGCCGCCGATACCGCCGTGATCGTGCCAGCGGCCAGAAGGGGCTGCAGCCGCGCCTGGCTGGCCGCCAGATCCGCCGTGACCAGACAGAGGTGCTGAAACCAGAGATCACAGCTGCGGGAATCCGGCGGTAGCGGGCGGCCTGGGCGCTGCCCGGGGCCGGGATCGAGCACTTCAATCAGATCCAGCCGCTCCTCGCCCATTTGCAGCTGCACCCGCTGCAGCTGCCCATCCGGCAGCCCGAACAGGGCGGCCTCTGGCCCCCCCTCCAGCCGCTGCTCGCCGAGGCGCTGGAAGCCAAGCCGTTGGCAGTAAAACGCGGCGCTGCGCTCGGCATTGGCGCAGGTGATTGCCACCGCTTCGATGTGGGGGCCGGAGCTGGCCGTGGCGGTCGTCATGCGCTGGGGGTGCTGCTGGTGTCTGCTGCAGTTGCCATGCCGGCTGCTCCGGAAGGAGCAGCGGTTTCGGTGCCCCCCGGGCGCTGCAGCACGATGCTGAGCACGCCGCCCAGGGTGATCAGGGCGGTGCCGACCCATACCGCCAGGGTGGGCTTCTCGGCGAACCAGATCCAGCCAATCAGGCCGGCGAACACCACCGATGAATACTGAAAAGCACCGATTGCGCCGGGTTCGGCATAGGTGTATGCCTTGATCAGCAGGAACTGAAAGCAGGCCAGGCAGACACCCGAGGCCAGCACCGTGAGCCATTGGCTGGTGTCCAGCCCGCCCAGCAGTGCACTGCTCGGGCCCTCGGGCCGCAGTGGGCCGAGGATCGCCACGGTGGAGCCGGCGCTGCCGATCAGCAGGAAATAGATCATCTGGGTGAGTGGCGCCTCGGTGCGGTCGAGCCGTTTCACGGCCAGGAATTCCACGGCGCAGAGCAGGCCGGCGGCCAGGCCCAGCAGATCGCCGGGGCGGGTGAGCAGGGAGGCGTTGGGCTGCACCACGATCACCATGCCGGCAAAGCCGATGCCAAGGCAGCCCCACAGGGCCCTGGGCACCTGCTGGCCGAGCACGAGCAGGCCCAGCAGTGGAATGAACAGCGGGGTGGTGTTCAGCAGCACATTGGCGTTGACAAGATTCACCAGCCGCGCGGCGGTGATGAACAGGAAGAAACCCGTCAGCCCGGTGCAACTGCGCAGCAGGTGCAGCAGCGGCACGGAGGTGCGCAGATCACGCCCCCCGCGCCACAGCACCCAGGGGAGGATCAGCGCCAGGGCGATCACGAAGGTGAGCCAGGTGAACTGCACCGGCCCCATGCCACTGCCGAGCGCTTTGCCGAAGGCGCTCTGGGCGGTGTTCGCCAGGAAGGCCAGCACGAGCAAGGCGGCGCCCAGCAGCAGCGAACGCATCGAACCGCTGGCGTCCTGCCGGGGTGTGGATGGAATCACATTCGCCACTGCGCTCAACCCTGCTCGGTGGGCCCATGCTTACCCTCAAAGCCGACCCTGTCACCCATGGATTCCGTGACCAGCACCACCAATCCAGACGCCGTCCGCACCCTGGCCAAGTTGCTTGACGGCAAGGTGGCGATCGTGACCGGCGGCAACAGCGGCATCGGCAAGGCGATTGTGGAAGCCCTCGCCCACCGCGGCGCCAAGGTGGTGATCGACTACCGCTCCCACCCTGAGGCCACCGAAGAGATCGAGAGGGAGATCGGTGCTTTCGGTGGCAGCAGCTTCGGTGTGCAGGCCGATGTATCGAAGCTGGACGACCTTCAGCGTCTGGTGGATGCGGCAGTGGCGAAATATGGACGCATCGATGTGATAGTGAACAACGCTGGCATCGAAACCCGCACCTCCATTCTCACCACTACCCCCGACGACTACGACAAGGTGCTGGATGTGAACCTGCGCGGCGTTTTCTTCGCCACTCAGTTTGCCGCCAAGCAGATGATCGCCCAGGGCGGTGGCGGCCGCATCATCAACATCTCCTCGGTTCACGAAGACTGGCCCATGCCCAACAACACGCCCTACTGCCTCGCCAAGGGCGGCATGCGCATGCTCACCCGCACCGCTGCACTTGAGCTGGCGCCCCATGGCATCACCGTGGTGAACGTGGGCCCGGGCGCCGTGGCCACCCCGATCAACGACGCCACGATGAAAGATCCGGAACTGATGGCCAAACTGGATGCCGCCATCCCGCTGGGCCGCATGGCCCGGCCGGAAGAGGTGGCCAGCGTGGTGGCCTTCCTCGCCAGCGACGACGCCAGCTACATCACCGCCACCACGATCTTTGCCGATGGCGGCATCATGCAGAGCAGTCCGGGTCTGTAGGGGCAGGGCTCAGCGGCGCTGTCTCCTCAAAGCGCGGTTCTCCCATGATCAGCAGAGAGCCGCGCTGCCGGGCGGCGATCGCCCAGAGCCATTTGATCAGCAGGCTCACCCGGTTCTCGTTGGCGGGCATGAAGCCCAGGTGGGCCACGCCCCAGATCCACCAGCCCAGAGGGCCGTCCACGCGCCAGCCACGCAGGTCGGCTTCGGCGTGCAGGCGGCCCAGCATCGCCATCGAGCCGAAATCCACGAAGCGGAAGGGTGCCTGCGGGCGGCCTTCCAGCCCGGCCCGCAGGTCACGGGCCACCCAGCGGCCCATCTGTACCGCCACGCTCGCCAACCCCGGCAGCGGGCGGGCGCCCGGGCTGGGGGCATAGGCGCAGAGGTCGCCCACCACCCGGATCTCGGGATGGCCGGGCACGCAGAAATCCGCCTCCACCGGCACCCGCCCGCCCCGGTCGAGTGGCACGCCGGTGGCCTCGGCCAGCCGGGCCCCGAGCGGGGACGCCTTCACTCCGGCCGTCCAGCACACGGTGGCCGCCTCCCGCACCTGCTCGCCAGCGGCGGTGCTGATCGTGACCCGGCCCGGCTCGATCGCCTTCACCCGGCCCCCCAGCAGCACCTCCACGCCGATCGATTCCAGGAAGCGCTGGGCGCCGGCGCCCAGATCGGGGTGCATGCCCCGCAGCAGGCGATCGCCGGGATCCACCAGCACAATGCGGGTGTCGCCCGGATCAAGTTGGCGGAAATCCCGGGCCAGGGCGTGGCGCAGCAGCTCCGACACCGACCCCGCCAGCTCACAGCCGGTGGGTCCGCCCCCCACCACCACCACCGATTGCAGCAAGCGCCGCTTCTCCGCCTCGGGCGTCTGCTCCGCCTCCTCCATCGCCAGCAGCAAGCGCTCGCGGATCTCGAGGGCGTCTTCCAGCTGTTTCATCGGCGGGGCGATCGCCTGCCATTCGTCGTGGCCGAAGTAGGAGCTGCCGGAGCCCGCCGCCAGGATCAGGTGGTCGTAGCTGTAGCGGCG
This sequence comes from Synechococcus sp. ATX 2A4, assembly GCF_024346375.1. Taxonomy (GTDB): domain Bacteria; phylum Cyanobacteriota; class Cyanobacteriia; order PCC-6307; family Cyanobiaceae; genus MW101C3. The sequence goes on from NZ_JAGQCV010000002.1 coordinate 56,731, forward strand.
CTCGTTGAACACCAGCTCCCTGGCCTCGGCATCGATTTCCCTCACCTCCCCCATCAACACCTGCACGTTGCGTTGCCCTCCCACCAGCAACCGCAGCGGCACGGTCACGTCCCCGGGGGCCACCAATCCGGTGGACACCTGATACAGCAGCGGTTGGAACAGGTTGTAGTTGCGCTTGTCGATCAGCGTCACGCGCAGATCGGCACCAGCAAGGGCCTTGCAGGCTGCCAGGCCCGCAAACCCGCCTCCCACGATCACCACATGGGGACGGCCGCGCAGGGCTTCTGCCGGCGGCTCCAACTCCAGAAAGAAGCGCTCGCGTGGCATGGGCAACGGCACGACGGCCTGAAGCCTATTCAGGGTTCAGGCGCTGGCAGGGCCGGCGTCAGGTGATGGAAGTGTCAGGAGATGGCAGCGAAGGCGGCCCGGAAGGCTTCGAGCGTGGCGTCGATGTCCTCGTCGCTGTGGGCCAGCGACATGAAGCCAGCTTCAAAGGCGCTCGGCGCCAGGTAGACACCACGCTCCAGCATGGCCCGGTGCAGCTTGCCGAAGCGCTCGGTGTCAGCGGTTTTGGCCTCTTCGAAGTTACGCACCGGCCCTTTGCAGAGGAAGAAGCCGAACATGGCGCTGATGCTGCCGCCGCAGATCGGCAGGCCCGCATCCTTTCCGGCCGCCAGGATGCCGGCGATCAGGCGTGAGGTGCTGGCTTCCAGTTTTTCGTAGGTACCGGGTTGGCGCAGCAGCTCGAGGGTATGGATGCCGGCGGTCATCGCCAGCGGGTTGCCGCTCAATGTGCCTGCTTGATACATCGGCCCAGACGGAGCCACCATGGCCATGATGTCTGCGCGACCGCCGTAGGCGCCCACCGGCAGGCCACCGCCGATCACTTTGCCCATCGTGGTGAGATCGGGAGTGACGCCGAAGCGGGCCTGGGCGCCGCCATAGCTGATGCGGAAGCCCGTCATCACTTCATCGAAGGTGAGCAGGGCACCGTTCTCGGTGGTGATCTCCCGCAGACCCTCAAGGAAACCCGGCTCGGGAGGCAGGAAGCCGGCATTGCCCACCACCGGCTCCAAAATCACGCCGGCGATTTCACCGGGGTTTTCAGCGAACAGCCGCTTGACCGCTTCCAGATCGTTGTAAGGGGCGGTGAGCGTGCTGGCGGTGGTGCTGCGTGGAACACCGGGGGAATCGGGCAGGCCGAGCGTGGCCACGCCCGAGCCCGCCTTGACCAGGAACATGTCGGCGTGGCCGTGGTAGCAGCCCTCGAACTTGATCAGCTTTTCGCGCCCGGTGAAGGCCCGCATCAGCCGCAGCACCGACATGCAGGCTTCGGTGCCGGAGTTCACGAAGCGCACCATCTCCACCGAAGGGACGGCATCGATCACCATCTGGGCCAGCTGGTTCTCCAGGGCGCAGGGGGCGCCGAAGCTGGTGCCTTTGCCGAGGGCGTTGCGCAGAGCGCCGATCACCTTCGGGTGGGCATGGCCGCAGATCGCCGGGCCCCAGGAGCCGATGTAATCGATGTAGCGGTTGCCGTCCACGTCCCAGGCGTAGGCCCCTTGAACACGATCGAACACGATCGGTTGGCCGCCGACGGAACGGAAGGCCCGCACCGGAGAACTCACGCCCCCGGGCATGAGCTTCTGGGCAGCGGCGAAGAGTTCCTGGGAACGGCTGGTGTTCAGGGCAGGAACTGACACAGGGGCCGAGGTCAAGGCGCGATCCGCAGACGGTTGAGAACGGCGCGACAGCGCAATGCCGCTCGGCCGGTCTCCATCCTGACTCAAGATGTGTCGGTGCGGTTGCTGTCGTCTCCGCTCGGTAAGGTCTTGTTTGCCCGCGGTGCATCCAGCAGCTGGTGCATCCCGCTACTGGCTCCTTCCAGCTGCCTCCTTCCTGCTGCCTGCTCCGAGCCTGCTTTCCTGCTGGCCGTGTTTCTCGCCCAGTCTCTCCTCGTCAGGCCGACATCCAGGCCGAAACCCCCGTGAGCCTGCCCTGGTCCACCATCGAACGCCAGCTGCGCCGCCTGCTTCCGGCGCGTGCCGTGGTGGCCCGGCGCCAGGAGCTGCTCACCTACGACAGCGACGGCCTCACCTTGCACCGCCATGAGCCGCCGCTGGTGGTGTTGCCGGAAACCACCGAGCAGGTGGTGGCGATTCTGCGCTGCTGCCATGCCCTGGGGGTTCCGTTTGTGGCCCGCGGCAGCGGCACGGGCCTCTCCGGCGGTGCCGTGGCGGAGCAGGAGTCCCTGCTGGTGGTCACCAGCCGCATGCGGTCGGTGCTGGCGATCGATCTCGACAACCAGCGCATCACTGTGCAGCCCGGTGTGATCAACAGCTGGGTCACGCGCGCGGTGGCTGGCGACGGCTTCTATTACGCCCCTGACCCGTCCAGCCAGGTGGTGTGCAGCATCGGCGGCAACGTGGCCGAGAATGCCGGGGGCGTCCATTGCCTCAAGTACGGCGTCACCAGCAACCACGTGCTGGAGCTGGAGGTGGTGCTCCCCGACGGCACGCTCACCCGCCTCGGGGGAGCGCTGGCCGAGCTGCCTGGTCTGGATCTGCGCGGCGTGTTCATCGGCAGCGAAGGCACCCTGGGCATCGCCACGGCGATCACCCTGCGCCTGCTGCCCCAGACCCCCAACGTGCAGGTGCTGCTGGCCGATTTCGCCACGATGGAGGCGGCCGGTGAAGCGGTGCGCCTGGTCACGGCCGCCGGGGTGCTGCCGGCGGGGATGGAAATCATGGATAACTTCACGATCAACGCCGTCGACGACCTGTTCGGAGTCGATGAGTATCCCCGCGATGCGGCGGCGGTGCTGCTGATCGAGCTCGACGGCCAGGAGCGGGAGGTGGCGGCGGCGGTGGCCCTGGCCAGCGACCTGTGCCGTCAGGCCGGGGCCCGCTCGATCCGTCAGGCGGAGCAGGAGGCCGATCGGGCCCAGCTGTGGAAGGGCCGCAAGTCGGCGTTCGCGGCGGTGGGGCGCATCACCCCCACCTACTACGTGCAGGACGGGGTTGTGCCGCGCAGTGCCCTGCCCTCCGTGCTGGCGGCGATCGAGCAGTTGAGCCGCCACTACGGCCTGCCCGTGGCCAATGTGTTCCACGCCGGCGATGGCAACCTGCACCCCCTGATCCTCTACACGGCAGGCGAGCCCGGCGTGCAGGAGAAAGTGCAGGCCCTGGGCGCCGAGATCCTGCGGCTCTGCATCGAGGCCGGTGGCAGCATCACCGGGGAGCACGGCGTGGGCGCCGACAAGCGCTGCTACCTCGATTGGATGTTCTCCCACGACGACCTCGACACCATGCAGTTGGTGCGCCGCGCCTTCGACCCGCTGGGCCGGGCCAATCCCGGCAAGATCTTCCCCACGCCCCGCAGCTGCGGCGAATCGTCCCGCCGGGTGGCCGTGCTGCGCGAAGCCGTTGCCCGCCATGGCGCTGGTTCCCCGCTTGCGCCAGCGGAATCAGGCTCCACATCCTGGGCGGGCGACGGCCCGCCAGGCACGCTGGAACGCGAGGCTGTTGAGCTGTTCTGAACCTGGCTGGAGCTCCTTCCCTTCACCCGGTCAGCGTCTTCACAGGGCCTTCCCCCGCCCATGTTCAGGGGGCCTGGTCAAGCTCCTGTTCGATCGCCGCCACCTTCAGGCGTGTGGCAATCACCGCATCGGGGTTGAGGCTGATCGAATCGATGCCCTCCTCCACCAGGAAGCGGGCGAAGTCGGGGTAGTCGCTGGGGGCCTGGCCGCAGATGCCGATCCGGCTGCCGCAGCGGTGGGCTGTGCGAATCGCCAGGCGGATCATCTCCTTGACGACGGCGTGCCGCTCATCGAACAGATCCGCCACCAGCGCTGAATCCCTGTCCAGCCCCAGGGTGAGCTGGGTGAGGTCGTTGGAGCCGATCGAAAAGCCATCGAAACGCTCGGCGAAGGCTTCGGCGCCGATCACATTGCTGGGCAGCTCGCACATCACGTACACCTGCAGGCCGTGGCGGCCCCGCACCAGGCCATGGCGGGCCATCTCGGCGAGCACCCGCTCGCCTTCCTCCGGCGTGCGGCAGAACGGCACCATCGGAATCACGTTCGTGAGCCCCATGGCCTCCCGCACCACCTTGAGGGCCTGGCATTCCAGGCCGAACGCCTCGCGGAAGGCTTCGGCGGTGTAGCGGGAGGCGCCCCGCCAGCCCAGCATCGGGTTCTCCTCGTGGGGCTCGAAGCCGCTGCCCCCCAGCAGGCGGGCGTATTCGTTGCTCTTGAAATCTGAAAAGCGCAGGATCACCGGCCGTGGATAAAAGGCGGCGGCGATGCGCGCCATGCCCTGGGTGAGCAGGTCGACGTAGTAATCGGCGGGATGGGCATACCCCTTGGTGCGCTGCGCGATTGCCTCGCGTTCGCCGGCATCGGCCACCAGCTCCGGCTTCAGCAGTGCCATCGGATGCACCTGAATGTGGTTGGCGATGATGAACTCCAACCGGGCCAATCCCACCCCGTCCACAGGCAGGGCCGCCTGCTGGAAAGCCTGCTCCGGATTGCCCACGTTCACCAGGATGCGGGTGCGGGTCGGTGGCAATTCGGAGAGCTCCTGCTCCTCCACATGAAACGCCAAGGCGCCGCGATACACCCGCCCGGCATCCCCTTCGCAACAACTGGCGGTGATCACATCGCCATCGGCGATGCGGCTGGTGGCCGTGCCACAACCCACGATCGCAGTGATCCCCATCTCGCGGGCAATGATCGCCGCGTGGCAGGTGCGGCCGCCCTGGTTGGTGATCACACCGCTGGCTTTGCGCAGGATCGGTTCCCAGTCGGGGTCAGTGCGCTCCGTCACCAGCAGATCCCCCGCCTCGAAGCGGTTGATGGCAGCGGCGCTGGCCAGCACGCGGGCCACACCGCTGCTCACCGAGGCACCGATGGCCCGGCCCTCCACGATCACTTCAGCCTGGTGGGGATCCAGCTGCCAGCGGCGCAGCAGGCTGCTCGAACGGCGCGACTGCACCGTTTCCGGCCGGGCCTGCACGATGAACAACTTGCCGCTGAGGCCATCTTTGGCCCACTCGATGTCCATGGCGGTGGGAACACCGTGCAGGGCGCTGTAGTGCGCCTCGATCACGCAGGCCCAGCGGGCCAGGGTGAGCACATCGGCGTCGTCGATCGCGAAGCGTTCACGCTCTTCCGCCGGCACTGGCACGTTGCAGGTGGCCGTCTCGGCGTACACCATGCGCAGCTTCTTGCTGCCCAGCCGCCTGCTCACGATCGGTGCATGCCCCTGCAGCAGGGTCGGCTTGAAGATGAGGTATTCATCGGGGTTCACTGCCCCCTGCACCACGTTTTCGCCCAGGCCATAGGCAGCCGTGAGCAGAACGGCTTCACGGAAGCCACTTTCGGTGTCGATCGTGAACATCACGCCCGAAGCGGCAAGATCGGAGCGCACCATCGTCTGCACGCCGATCGACAGCGCCACCGCGTCGTGGGCGAAGCCGTTGATCTGCCGGTAGGAGATGGCCCGATCCGTGAACAATGAGGCATAGCAACGGCGGCAGGCGGCCAGCAGGGCGTCGGCGCCTTGCACGTTGAGAAAGCTTTCCTGCTGTCCGGCGAAGCTGGCCTCCGGCAGATCTTCAGCCGTGGCACTCGAGCGGACCGCCACTGCCACTTCGCTGCCGGTGCTTTCCTCGCACAGTTCCTGGTAATAACGCCGGATGGCTTCCTCCAGCGGCGGCGGCAGGGTGGCGTTCAACAGCAGTTGGCGCGCGGCGGCACCACTTGCCTGCAGGGCCGTCAGATCGCTGGCATCGAGGCCATCAAACAGGGCGGCAAGCTGGGCCTCCAGCCCGTTGTGGGCGAGCAGCAGGCGGTAGGCCCCAGCCGTGGTGGCAAAGCCGCTGGGCACCGCCACCCCCCGGGGCGCCAGTTGGCGGATCATCTCCCCGAGGGAGGCGTTTTTCCCCCCCACCTGGGCGATGGCGTCGAGGCCGACGGATTGGAGCGGCACAACCAGGAGATCGGGGCTGCCCATTGCTGGTGCCTGAGCCATCACGACCTCTGCCGATGTCTTGAGCCTAGGAACGGGGGTCGTTTCCAGCTGCAGGCAGGGGAGTCAGTTGCAGTTGCGCGCTCGGTGGGCTGCCCTCACCTAAATCCAGCTGGCTGGCGGCGCCTTTGAGGGCGGTGCGGCCCCCCTGGCGACGGGTTTTGAGCGCAGCGCAGAGCTCCCGGGGTTGTGCCTTGGGGTCAAGCCAGGCCATGTCCCAGGGTTTGGTGTCACCCGGGCGCCGGGCGGCCACGGCGGCCAGCTGGCCGGTGTCGTACCCGGTGGCTTCCACCAGGCTGGGGGCGTAGTTGTAGTGGCGCTGGAAGGTTTCGGCAAAGCGGCTCCAGCCGGGCCCGCGACTGAGCGGATCCACCCCCAATTGGGCGTTGGCCAGCGGCTCCCTGGCCGGAAACGGCCATACGAGGGTGAGGTCGGCCGGCCAGCGCGCCTCCCGCACCGCCATGGCCAGCGGGCTGCTCGGCGTTGTCAGCACCACCAGGGCCTGAGGGCGGAAAAAGTCCACGTCGTCCACCAGGCGGGTGATGGTGCGGGCATCGGGATCGGCGATCTCCTGGCTTCCCTCCTGGTAACCCACCACCCGGCCGCCGTCGCCACTCAGCGAAGCCACGAAGCGGTCGGCCAGGGCAATCTGCTCGCTGCTGCCGTCATGGATCACCAGCACGCGGGAGCGTCTGTCTTCGATCAGGCCTTTGGCGAGGCGATCAGCCTCCAGGCTGCGGGCCGGCAGCACCGGCCAGAGCCGGTCGGCGCCGGTGAGGCTGGGCAGGCCACTCAGGGAGCTGCCCCGCTGCAGCGGCAGCAGCACGGTGAGGCCCAGCTCCTGTGCCAGCAAGCCATACGACACCAGCGACACCGCCGGTGGGGCGATCAGCAAGCCGGGCAGGGGCCTGGCCGTGAGCGCCGCGCGGGGGTCCTGCTCCGGCGGCACCCAGCCCAGCTGCAGGGTGGGCGGCTCCACCCCGCAGGCGCGTGCGTCCGCCATGGCAAGTTCGTAGCCGCGGCGGAAGCCGTCTCCCACCCCCGCCAGTAGCCCCTCGGGTGTCAGCAGCATCAACACATCGCTGCGGACCGGCGCGCTGGCGGCGAGGCTCTGCAGCCCGAACAGGGCAGCCACCACGCCGGTAGCCATCCAGAAGAGGTTGCGGCGAGGGGGTGGTTCAGCACCGGAGCCGGACGCGGATTTCCCGGGGGACATGCGGGCTTCCATTCAGCCGGCGAACACTAGGAGGGTTGGTCTCCACCGCCACCCTTGGCGGCGGTGCCGACAAGCTTGCCTGCGCTGCCACCAGGTGTGCCTGCGCTGCCGCCGTCCATCCCTGCGCCACCGCCAGGCCCCGCCTCGGTGTCCTGCTCTGGTTCGTCCAGCGTTGAGCCTTCGTTCTGGCTCTCGGGCAGCAGCTGGGTGAACAGGCCCGCTGCGACGAGTACGCCGCCCAGGGTGAAGGCCAGGGGGCGGTTGGCGGCGGCGGCACCCTCCATCCAGGTACCCGCGGCAAGAAAGGCACCGCCCAACAGTAGGCTGGGCACCAGCACGATCCCCTTGGCTGTGCGGTTGATGCTCATCAGCCCGCCAAGGCAGCCGGGGCCGGGCAGCCCTGCGGTGCCTCCGTCGCCTCCAGTGGGCTGGCCAGACCGGCCTGTTGCAGCCCCGTGCCCAGGTCGACGCCGCTTGACAGCACGGTGACCCGAGCCAGCAGGGTGCCGTCGGCGAGGCCCAGCGGGCGCAGATTCACGCGCGTGCGCCGCGGCAAGGCATCCCGCAGCCAGGCGGTGGCGGCTGCACCATCGTCAGGGTCGACCTGCACGCATCCCAATCGCACCGGGTAGCTGCGGTTTTGATCGCCCACCTGCAACAAAGTGGCGCCACGCACCTGCAGCACTTCTGCGGCTTCGGCTGGGGCAGGGGCAAGCGTGAACATCAGCATCATCGCCAGCAGGCAGGGCAGGAGACCCCGCAAAACGGCAGGGGAGGTCAGAGTTTCGCCCCGCAGCTGGGGCAGAACAGATGGGCGCTCTCGGTGGTGGCACCGCAGGAGCCGCAGTCGCGGGTGGTGTCGATCGCGAGCTCTGGATGGCTGGGCAGACCCACCATCTGGGCATTGCTGGCGCCTGGAGGAACCATCGGATAGCAGTTCTCGTTGCGCCGCACCCGCACATTCACCACGACCGGGCCGGGATGCGACAAGGCCTCCTGCAGATCCTGATGCAGGCGGTTGCGGTCGGTGATGTCGATGCCGCGCACCCCGAACGCTTCAGCAAGGGCTGAGAAGTTCGGCATGCCGCCGGTCATCTCGGAGGCGGAATAGCGCTCGCCGTAGAAGCTTTCCTGCCATTGGCGCACCATGCCCTGCCAGCCGTTGTTGATGATCACCACCTTCACCGGCAGCGCGTATTGGGAGAGGGTGCCGAGTTCCTGGATGTTCATCAGGATGCTGGCGTCGCCGGCGACGCACACCACCTGGTCCTCGGGGAAGGCCACCTGCACCCCCATGGCGGCCGGCAGGCCGTAGCCCATGGTGCCGAGGCCGCTGCTGCTGATCCAATGGCGCGGTGGGGTGTTCATGAACTGGGCCGCCCACATCTGGTGCTGGCCCACATCGGTGGTGACGAACGCCTCGGGAGTGAGCTGCTGCAGGGCCACCATCACTTCCTGAGGGGCGATTTCACCCACCGGTTCAGGAATCACAAGCGGATAGTGGCGCTTCCAGCTGCGGATGCGCTCCAGCCAGGCTTCGGTGCGGTTGGTGGGCGGCTCGCTGCTGGAGCTGGTCAGCAGGGCATCGAGCGCCAGGCCCACGTCTGCCACGATCGGCACTTCGGGTACCCGGTTCTTGCCCACCTCGGCCGCATCGATGTCGATGTGGATCACCTGGGCCCGGGGGGCGAAGCTGTCCAGCCGGCCGGTGACCCGGTCGTCGAAGCGGGCACCGGCGGCGATCAGCAGATCGCATTCGGTGACGGCGAAATTGGCGTAGGCGGTGCCGTGCATCCCAAGCATGCCCACGGCCAGTGGATTGTGCTCATCGAAAGCACCCTTGCCCATCAATGTGGTGGTGACGGGCAGGGCGAAGCGCTCAGCCAACTGGCGTAAGGCCCCGTGGGCACCGGCGCTGACCGCACCACCACCCACGTAAAGCAGCGGACGGCGCGCCTTGCGGATCAGCTCCAGAGCCTGCTGGATGCGCACCGGATCGGGGGCCACCGGCAGGGCGTAGCCGGCAGGAACCGAGCGGCCGGGCTCCACCGGCACGTAATCGAATTCTTCGAGGCCCACATCCTTGGGCACATCAATCAGCACCGGCCCCGGCCGGCCGGTGGCGGCGATCAAAAAGGCTTCCGCCACGATCCGTCCGATGTCGGCGGGATCGCGCACCACCCAGGAATGCTTCACGATCGGCAGGGTGATGCCGAAGATGTCGGTTTCCTGGAAGGCATCGGTGCCGATCGAAGCGCGGCCCACCTGGCCGGTGATCACCACCATCGGCACCGAATCCATCTGGGCGGTGGCGATGCCGGTGACCAGATTGGTGGCGCCTGGCCCGGAGGTGCCGAAGCACACGCCCACCCGGCCCGTGGCACGGGCATAGGCATCGGCGGCGTGGGTGCCCCCTTGCTCGTGACGCACCAGGATGTGCTTCAGCCAGCCGTGGCTTTCGGCCTGGTGGAGCGCATCGTAGATGGGGAGGATCGCACCCCCTGGATAGCCGAAGATGTGCTCCACACCATGGCGGTGCAGCGCATCCATCAGGGCGTGAGCGCCTGTGACCCTCCCCGGCACGGCCGGCATCGGCCGCAGGGGGGAGGCGGATACAACCGCTGTGGGGACGGTCGTCAGGGTCACGGCAGTCGCTGCGGGCATCACGGTCGCCTCACATTAAGAGGTGCTCCATGGCTGTGAGCTGAACTGTTTCGATTCCCACCGGCGGCCCGCTCCAACCAGCAGTCCGTACCAATCAGGAGCCCAGACCCATCAGCGGCCGCTGCCACCTGCGGCAACGCGGCGGCTGCGCACCATCGCCTGCAGAATTCTCACCGGATCGAGCCATTCGCCCCGATAACGGATTCCCCAATGCAGGTGGGGCCCGGTGGTGCGCCCGGTCATGCCGATGTGGCCGATCAGCTGGCCGCGGGCGACCCGTTGGCCGGGCCCCAGCAGCACCCGCCCGCTCAGATAGCGGCCGCCACTCACCCGCCCGCCGAGATGGCAATAGATGTGGTCGTAGTCGCCGGAGCGGATCACCAGGCCAATGCCGCAGCGGCCATCGTTGATCACATCGCTCACCACGCCTCCCCACCAGCTGCGGATCGGAGACCCCAGCGGCGCGGCGATGTCGAGGCCGGAATGCTGCTCCCGGCCGCCCCCGGGGCCGACGCGAAAACCGAAGTGGCTCGTATATCCGGCGAAATTCACCACCGGAAACACACCCAGGCGCCAGAGCTGATTGGCCGCCTGAACCGGTGCGACCGTGGCCGGGCTGAGCAGCAGGGCCAGGCCCAGCGCCGTCAACCGGCGTTTAGAGGAGCCCGATCGCATGCAGAGGGCCCTTGCCGCTCAACAATTCCAGCAGAAAAGCGGAGAAGCCCAGCATGGCCAGCCGTCCGTTCCACACCTCCGAGCTGTTGTTCCAGCCCCACACCCACTTCTCCTGGGGATAGAGCTTCACGGTGGTGGGCAGGCTGGCCGCCTGGTCAAGGTTCACCTCTGGCCCGGCCATGGCCAGTTGCACCAGATCGGCCAGGCCGCGGATGAAGGTGGGGTAGGTGTCGAGGGCCGGCACGCGCCGGAAGGTGGTGATACCGGCTTCGGTGGCAATCTCCCGGTATTCGATATCGATTTCCTCGAGCGTTTCGATGTGTTCGCTCACGAAGCTGATCGGCACCACCACCAGCTCCTTGACCCCTTGCTCACCCAGCTCCACCAGCGCTTCATCGGTGTAGGGCTGCAGCCATTCCACCGGCCCCACCCGGCTCTGATACGCGAGGGTGAAGGGGTTGCCATGGCCGAGCTGACGGCTCAGTTCGGCCATGATCAGATCGGTGCAGGCCTCGATGTGCTGCTGATAGGGATCCCCGGCTTCTTCCACGTAGCTCTTGGGCACGCCGTGGGCACTGAAGAAGATGCGGGCGGTGGTGGGGTCGTTACATTCCTGCACCTCTCGGGCGATGAGCTCCGCCATCGCCTGCACATAGCCGGGGTGGTCGTACCAGCTGCGGATGCAGCGGATGGGCAGGCGGCTGAAGGCGGGATCGGCCTGACGCAGCCGCTGCAACTCGCGGAAGCTGGAGCCACTGGTGCTGATCGAGAAGTGGGGGTAGAGCGGCAACACCACCACCTCATCCACCGCATCGGCCTTGATGTCGGCGACGGCGGATTCGGTGAACGGGTGCCAGTAGCGCATGGCCACGTAGGTGGTGGCCTGCACCTGGCGCTGGCGCAGCTCGCTCTGCAGCTCCCGTGCCTGCTGGTCGGTGATGCGCCGCAAGGGGGACCCGCCGCCGATCGAGCGATAGGCCTCCTGGGATTTGCCGCTGCGCAGGGTGCTGATCAGCCAGGCCAGCGGCTTCTGCAGCGCCGGAATCGGCAGCCGGATGATTTCCGGGTCTGAAAACAGGTTGTAAAGAAAAGGCCCGACATCCTCGATCCGCTCGGGACCGCCGAGGTTCAGCAGCAACACGCCGACCCTGGCCATGCCAGATCATTCCGTCAGGTCAGCCGAGCGTAACGCTGCCCCCCCGTCGCTGCTCACCGCCAGCTGGCGTGGCGCCTGTCGCGCCGATACCCTCGGCTGCAGCCTCAGGAATGGCAACGGAGGTGGTCGAACAAGAGGCGAACACTGCAGCAGCCGGTGCCACGGGCCTGGCAGGCCTCGACGCCGAACTGCAGCGCGGCAACGCCCAACTGGCCGAAGCCGGTGTCGCCCTGCGTCTGGAGCGCCGCGGCCTGCGCCTTGGTCTGCGCGGTCCGTTGCCCTGCCGGCGCGGCAGTGGCCGCTTCCGTGTGCAACGGCTCAGCCTCGGGCTGCCTGCCAGTGACGAGGGTCTGCGCCAGGCCCGCCGTGAACTGCGCCGCGTGCAGCAGGAGCTCCAGCAGCAGCGCTTCGCCTGGCCGTCCGTGCCGCAGGCGCCAATGCCGGCGGCCGGGCGCTCCGCCGCCGCCCGCTCCGCCGGCGGCGTCGCTGTCACCCGTGCGGCTGCCACCGCGCTCGATGCGGCGCTGGAGCGTTTCGAGCGCCAGTTCTTCGAGGACCCCCGCCGGAGTCGCAACCCGGCCGGCACCCGCACCACCTGGACGGCGGCCTATCTGCCCTATGTGCGGCGCCTGTCAGCCCGCGCCGTGGCTGCTCGCCTCGATGCGCCGTTGCTGCTGCAGGTGCTGGAGAGCTACCCCGCCGCCAGCCGTAGCCGGCAGCAGTGCGGCACTGCCCTGGCGGCCCTGGCCAAAACGGTGGCGATCGATCTGCCCGCCGACTGGAGTGCCCGGGCCGGTGGCTACGGCCTGCACCGGGCCCAGTTCCGCCAGTTGCCGAGCGATGGCCAGGTGGAGCAGCTGGTGGAGCGGATCCCCAACCCCGGCTGGCGCCTGGCCTATGGCCTGATGGCCACCTACGGCCTGCGCAACCACGAGGTGTTCTTCGCCGATCTCAGCGCCCTGCTGCCGGGCGGCGACCGGGTGATCCGGGTGCTTCCCACCAGCAAGACGGGTGAGCACCAGGTGTGGCCGTTTCAGCCCGACTGGGTGGAGCGCTTTGAGCTGCCGCGCCTCGCCCTGGAGGCGGGGTCCCTGCCTCCGGTCTGCACCGATCTGCGCACCACCACGCTGCAGCAGGTGGGCCGGCGGGTGGCGGAGCAGTTCCGTCGCTACGAGCTGCCGATCACCCCCTATGACCTGCGCCATGCCTGGGCCGTACGCACGATCCACATCGGCCTGCCCGACACGGTGGCCGCCCGGATGATGGGCCACTCGGTGTCGATTCACACGCGCACTTATCACCACTGGATCACGCGGCGCGATCAGCAGCAGGCCGTGGACGCCGCCCTTTCCCGCCAACGTGCCGGTTGAGTCGGGCAGGATGCGGCCTGGGCCTTCTGTTTCTTGGCGCAGCCCTTCGCTGCCCGGCCGAAACCCGTTGGCCTGAAACCGCTTTGCCTGAAACCATCGTGCCTGAATCCCCTTGCCTGACCCCATGACCACCGCCAGCAACGATCTGTCGGCCACCCCCACGTCTCCTACTGCCCCAGTCCCCAATGCCAACGCGCTGGATCAGGAGGCGGCTCGCCTGGGTCCCGGAGGAGCACTGGCGCCGGAGGCCGATGGAGAGGCCTACCGCCGCCGCATGCAGCGGCGTCAGGAGGTGCAGCGCCAGCGGGTGGGGGAACGCAACCTGGAGAAGGGCCTGGTGTTGGTGTTCACCGGCGACGGCAAGGGCAAAACCACCGCAGCGCTGGGACTGGTGTTGCGCACCCTGGGGCACGGCGAGCAGGTGGCCGTGGTGCAGTTCATCAAGGGCGGCTGGCAGCCGGGCGAAGCCCGCGCCCTGGAAATGTTTGGCGAAGCCCTGCACTGGCACGCCCTGGGGGAGGGATTCACCTGGGAAACCCAGGACCGGGAGCGTGACCGCGAGCTGGTGCAGCAGGCCTGGCAGACCTCGCTCACCTATCTCGAAGACCCAGGCCGCAAACTCGTGGTGCTCGATGAGGTGAACGTGGCGCTCAAGCTGGGCTATCTCGCCGTTGAGCAGGTGCTGGATGGCCTGGAGCGGAGGCCGCCGCTCACCCACGTGGCGCTCACCGGGCGCGGGGCGCCACCGGCACTGGTCGAACGGGCGGATCTGGTCACGGAGATGCGCCTGGTGCGCCACCCCTTCCGGGAGCAGGGCGTGAAAGCGCAGGCCGGCATCGAGTTCTAACGACCGCCGTGCTTGCTACTGTTCGGCCGTCCGCAGTGGCCGAGCGCTCAGAACGATGGCATTCAAGCGCGTCCTGCTCAAACTCAGCGGGGAAGCGCTGATGGGGGAGTTGGGCTATGGCATCGATCCCGCCATTGTCCAGTCAATTGCCACGGATGTGGCAGCGGTTGTCGCCTCTGGCACCGAGCTGGCGATCGTGGTGGGGGGCGGCAATATTTTCAGGGGCCTGAAGGGTTCCTCGGCGGGCATGGACCGTGCCACCGCCGACTACGTCGGCATGCTGGCCACCGTGATGAACGCCATCACCCTGCAGGACGCCCTTGAGCGGGCCGGCGTGCCCACCCGCGTGCAGACAGCAATCGGCATGCAGGAAGTGGCCGAGCCCTACATCCGCCGCCGGGCGATCCGTCACCTGGAGAAAGGCCGGGTGGTGGTGTTCGGCGCCGGCTGTGGCAACCCCTTCTTCACCACCGACACCACCGCTGCCCTGCGGGCGGCCGAGATCAACGCCGATGTGGTCTTCAAGGCCACCAAGGTGGATGGGGTTTACGACAAGGATCCCGCCCACTATCCGGATGCGGTTCGCTACGAGAGCCTCACCTTTCAGGATGTGCTGAGCGGCGAACTGGCCGTGATGGACAGCACCGCCATCGCCCTGTGCAAAGACAACGCCATCCCGATCGTGGTGTTCGACCTCTTCGGTGCCGGCAACATCGGGCGCGCCGTGGCGGGTGAACCGATCGGCACCCGCATCACCCCGGCCCGCTGAGCCCTTCCCCTCGCCCCACCCCGTCATGGAACTCGAAGCCAGCATGCGCAAGTCGGTGGAGTCCACCCAGCGCACCTTCAACACGATCCGCACCGGCCGGGCCAACCCCTCCCTGCTCGACAAGCTCACTGTTGAGTACTACGGGGCAGACACCCCCCTGCGTTCCCTCGCCACCATCTCCACCCCCGACTCCCAGACGATCCAGATCCAGCCCTTCGATTCCGGTTCAATGGGATTGATCGAGAAGGCGATCTCCATGAGTGATCTCGGCCTCACCCCAAACAACGACGGCAAGGTGATCCGCATCAACATCCCGCCGCTCACAGAAGAGCGCCGCAAGGATTTCTGCAAGCTGGCCTCCCGTTATGCCGAAGAAGGCAAGGTGGCCCTGCGCAACATCCGCCGCGACGCGATCGAGAAGCTCAAGAAGCAGGAGAAGGACGGGGAGCTTTCCGAGGACCAGAGCCGCGATCAACAGGACAACGTGCAGAAGCTCACCGACCGCTTCATTGCGGAGCTTGAGAAGCACCTGACGGAGAAGGAAGCCGACATCCTCCGGGTGTGAGTCCCCTTGACGCCGATGTGATCGTCGTCGGCAGTGGTGCTGCCGGGGCGGCCTGTGCGTTCCACCTGGCCGCCAGGGGTTGGCGGGTGACGTTGCTCGAGGCGGCGTCGATGCCGCGCCCCAAGCCCTGCGGCGGCGGCATGGCGGCCTCGGTGCAGCGCTGGTTTCCCTTCGATCTTGCGCCTGCCGTGGATCGGGTGATCACGCGGGTGCGCTTCACCTGGTGCCTGGAGGATCCAGTGCTGGCGGAGCTGCCCGGGGCGTCACCGTTCTGGATTGTGCGCCGCTCCGTGCTCGATGCCTTCCTGGCCCAGCAGGCCGTGGGGGCGGGCGCCGATCTGCTGGCTGCCACGGCCGTCAGCGCCATCGTGCGGCAGGGCGAGCATTGGCAGGTGCAGCTGGAGCGGGGCGGCGCCCTGCAGGCCAGGGCCGTGGTGATCGCCGATGGCGCTTGCTCGCGCCTCGCCGCTCCGCTGGGGCTGGGCTCTCCGCGCCCCCGCTATGCCGCTGCCCTCTCGGTGGAGCTGGACGGTGCTGCGCTGGAGCCTGATACCGCCCGCTTCGAATTCGGCCTGGTGCGCCACGGCTTCTGCTGGGCGTTTCCCCGCGAGGGGGGCGTGAGCGTGGGGGTGGGCACCTTCCTGGGCCGGGAACTGGCCGATGGTGAGGCCGCCCTGGCCCAGCTGCTGCCCAGCCTCGGCTTTGATGCCGCCAGCGGCGTGCGGCGCCATTGGCCGCTGCGGGTGTGGGATGGCCACCACCGGCTGCATGGCGATGGCCTGGCGGTGGTGGGCGACGCCGCCTCCCTCTGCGATCCGTTTCTGGCGGAAGGGTTGCGGCCGGCGTTGCTGAGTGCCACCCGCGCGGCGGCAGGGATTGATGGCTGGCTGTCGGGCGACAGCAAGGCCCTGGCCGCCTACAGCGACACGCTGCGGAAGGAATGGGGCAGCTCAATGGCCTGGGGGCGCCGCATCGCCCAGGTGTTCTACCGGGTGCCCCGGGTGGGCTATCAGCTGGGCATCAAACGCCCCACAGCTCCGCAGCGCATTGCCCAGATCCTCTCGGGGGAAATGGGCTACGGCGACATCGCCCAGCGGGTGATCCGCCGGCTGCTGTTCAGTGGCGCAGCGAATCCTTGATGCGGCGCAGCCGCTCGTCGATCGAGCCGAGCAGCTCAATGGCGAACATGGGCGCTTCCTGCACGGCGAAGAGGAACTTCTCGCGGTTCATCACCAGGATGCGGCAGTCGTTCAGGGCCGTGGCGTTGCCGTAGCGGTGGTGATCGCCGGTGACCAGGGCGCCGGCACCAAACACATCGCCCGCCTGGATCTCCTCATGGGCGGCATCGCCGTTCCAGCTCAGCTGAACCACGCCCTCCAGCAGACCGAACATGCAGTCGCCAGATTCACCGGCACTGAAGATGCGCTCGCCGGCGGCAAAGGTGCGCACTTCTCCTTCGGAGGCGAGGGCACGCATCGTGTCGAGGGCGTGAACGGTCATGGCCGAAGGGCAACTGATCCCAGTGTGAGGCCTTGAGGTTAAGGGCTTCTTCAGCCGGCGGCGGCGGAGAGCGCCAGGGGTGCGCCCAGGCCACCACGGACGTCTTCGGGGGCCAGGCGGCCGTCATGGTCGGTGTCGAGCGCATCAAACACAGCGTCGCTGCCGAGCCATTCCTCGCGGGTGATGCAGCCGTCGCCATCCATGTCGTTGAGCAGGAAGATCTCCTGGGCGGCATGGGCGAAGGCGGCTTCTCCCTCCAGCTCCGCCAGGCGGTGGGCCAGCTGAGCTTCCAGCGTTTCGATCGCCTTGCAGAAGCCGCTGATGCCTTCCTCCAGCTTCTCGCTGGCCATGCGATCGGCGGCCATGCGGGCCTCGAATCCGGGGTGATCGAGGTGAAGCAAGGCTTCGGAGGCGGCCGGCGCTTCTGCATCAAGCTTGCGCACCAGTTCGCCCTGCCGCTGCCGCAGCTGGTCGAGCAACTTGGGTGAGATCGTGAGCAGGTCGCAGCCGGCGAGTTCGATGATCTCTTCGATGTTGCGGAAGCTGGCTCCCATCACCTCGGTTTTATAGCCGTGGGTCTTGTAGTAGTTGAAGATGCTGGTGACTGAGATCACACCAGGATCTTCAGAGCCCGGGTAGTGATCGCGGCCGGTGTCCTGCTTATACCAATCGAGGATGCGGCCCACGAAGGGGGAGATCAAGGTGACCCCGGCCTCGGCACAGGCCACGGCCTGGGTGAAGCTGAACAGCAGGGTGAGGTTGCAGTGGATGCCTTCCTTCTCCAGTTCCTCGGCGGCCTTGATGCCGTCCCAGGTGGAGGCGATCTTGATCAGCACCCGCTCGCGGCCGATGCCGGCCTCCTCATAGAGGCCGATCAACTTGCGGGCCTTGGTCACTGTGGCGGCGGTGTCAAAGCTGAGCCGCGCATCCACCTCAGTGGACACCCTGCCGGGAACGATGCGCAGGATCTCCTTGCCGAAGGTGACGCAGATTTCATCGAGCGCTTCAAGCACCACCGCCTCGGCCGGTGCGTCGGGGCCGATCACCTGGCGGGAGGCTTGCAGGGATTCGTCGATCAGGCCCTGGTACAGGGGGATCTGGGCCGCCGCGAGGATCAGGGACGGGTTGGTGGTGGCGTCCCTTGGGGTGAACTGCTTGATGGCTTCCAACTCTCCCGTGTCCGCCACCACCACGGTCATGGCGGCGAGTTGATCGAGCAGGTTGGCCATGGCTGCACACACGGGCGTGGAATCTCAAGCTACTGAGCGATTTTGCGGCCCACTCCTGCCCGTGCTCAACCCCGCACCGTTGCGGCCGCTTGGGGCCGGCTGCCGTTGTCACCGCTCGCCCTTGCAGCGCCTGTCGCCGCAGGGGGTTTGCCGGTCGGTTGGCTGGGGGCCACCTTTTCGAGCACCAACAGCGCTTCGATGATCTGCCGGGCCACCGGCACCGCCACGGTGGAGCCATAGGCATTGGCCCCCTGGGGCTCATCCACCACCACGAGCACCACGTAGCGAGGGTCGTCGATCGGCAGGGTGGCCACGAAGCTGCAGATGCGGGCGCCGGCGATGTACACCCCGTTGAGGGCTTTCTGGGCCGTGCCCGTTTTGCCGCCGATTCGGTGACCTTCCATCTTCACGCCAGGGTCACTGCCGTGCTTCACCACCGATTCCATCCAGGCCAGCACCTGCTTGGTGACGGCTGGATCGAGCACCGGCAGGCCCTGGGCAGGCGGTGCGGCGGCGGCCAGGCCTTCGCCGGAGCGCAGGCCGCGGGTGATGTGGGGGCTCACCAGCCGGCCGCCGTTGGCGATCATGGCGTGGAGCTGGAGCAGCTTCAGCGGAGTGAGCGAGAAGCCTTGGCCGAAGGCGGCGGTGGCCGGCTCGATCGGTTGAGAGGTGAAGATCTCGCGGCTCTTGAGCTGGCCGGCAACGGCGCCCGGCAGGTCAGTGTCCGGCATCGTGTCGATGCCGATTGTTCGCAGCCACTCCCAGAACTGGGCCGGCTTCACCTGCCGCATCGCCAGCACCATGCCCACGTTGCTGGACACCTGCAGGACGGTGGGGAAATCGATCAGCCCGTTGCCCTTGCGGTCGTGGTTGAAAATCGGCCAGCCGCCGATCGTGAGTTGGCCGCCATCGCTCACTTTCCCATCGGCCTGAATGGCTTTTTCCTGCAGGGCGATCGCCAGGTTGATTGGCTTGAAGGTGGAGCCGGGTTCGTAGAGGTCCTGCACCGACCATTCCCGGAACAGGGACGGGGCGAAGCTCCAGAAGCGGTTGGGGTCGTAGCTGGGGGCGGAAGCCAGGGCCAGCAGCTCGCCGTTGCGCACGTCCATCACCATGGCGGCGCCGCGTTTTGCCTTCCACTGCTTCATCTGTTTGACCAGGGCTTGCTGGGCCACCTGCTGCAGCCTGGCGTCGAGGGTGAGCTGCAGCCGCAGGTCGTCGCTGTAGAGGGCACCCGCCTGGATGCCGTCAGGCAGAGGCGTGCCATCGGCGCCGCGCCGCATCGTGCGCATCCCCTCGTGACGGCGGAGTTCTTTGTCCCGGCTCTGCTCCAGGCCAGCTTGGGCCACCCGCTCGAGGTTCAAGAATCCGACCACGTTGGCGAACAGCTGCCCCTGGGGGTAGATGCGCTGTGGGTAGGCCTCCAGATCAAGGCCGCTGATGCCGAGCTCACGCACGCGACGGGCGGTTTCCGGATCCAGCTCGGTGGCCAGTTTCACACCGGAGCGCCGTGGCCCCATGCTTTGAACGAGCGCGGTTTCCGGCATCACCAGCACCGACGACAGCCTCTGGGCCACATCGGTGGGGGTGCGCACCAGTTGGGGGTCATCGCCCGGAAAATTGAAAAAACGCGGATGGGCCCAGAGGGTGAAGCGCTCTTCATCGAGGGCCACCAGCCGCCCCTGGCGATCCACGATCGGCCGGCGCCGGCCGATCGGCTTGACTTGCTGGGTCTGAATGGCGCGGGCCCTCGACTGCAGCCGATCACCTTCTTTGACCTGCAGCCAGGCTAGGCGCACGGACAGCCCGATCAAGCCTGCAGCGAGCAGCAGGTAGACAGCCAGGAGCCGGCCTGCGGGCACCGACTGCAAAGCGATCACCCGCCGATTGGGGCGCTTGCGGGCATTGGGTTCCTGCCGTCGTTCAGGCGCAGACGGCTCGGAACCGGACCATCCCCTCGTTCGCACCACCTCAGTAACCAGGACGAACGGTGCGTTGGCTGACGTCGAGCATGGTGGCGTTCACCTGGCCGAGCAGCGGAAGCTCCGCTGGCGTTTTGCCCTGATCAGCTGGAGATGGCATGTAGATGAGCTGGCGAATACTCGTGGGGATCAACTGGCCCGGACGGCGGGCCGCGGCCAGATGATGGCGCTCCAGCTGGGCCACCGACTCCTGGAGACGGTGCTCCAGCACCTGCGACGACTCCAACTGGTGATAACTGCTCGTCCACTGGGTTTGCCAATGGACGGTGAGGGCCGCCAGGCCAATCATTGAGCCCCCGCAGGCAATCAAAAGGCCATCGGCGGCCTTGTGGAGCGCCGCCAGCACGGGTGCCTGGCGCGCCACCTTCCGCGAGGACAGCGACCCCTGGATGAGAGCCAAGGATCGCCGTCGTGGCGATGTCGCTGGTGCTGGTGCGACTGAAGGGACAGCGACCACTGAAATCTGTCTCGATCCGCCAGTGAACCATGCGTGCGCAGCCGCAGCAAGGCGAGGTCAGCTTCCCAGGAGCAGCAAGTTGGTGAAGGTGAAGCCGTTCCAGAAGGAATGCAGCCAAACGCTGGCGCTGAGCCGGCCGCTGCTGAGCCGCAGCCAGCCCAGGGCCAGGCCCAGCACGAACAGGGCGGGAAGCTCTCCAAGGCTCAGGTGCGCCACCGCGAAGATGGCGGCGCTGATCACCACACCCCAGCTGGCCCCCAGGTCGCGGGCCACCACCGGCAGCAACACGCCACGAAAAATCACCTCTTCAAACAGGGGTGCCAACACGACGGCGGTGAAGGCGAAACAGAGCAGACCAAGGCTGCTCCGGTTGTTCAGCACCATCTCCAGCAGTGGATTACTGCCGCCGGGGTCCGGCCAGATCTGCTGCTGCAGCCAGCCGGCGAAGCTCACCAGCGGCAGCACCATCAGCAAATACTGAAACGATCTCCCCAACGTGGGTGCCAGGGGGCGCCAGCGAAACTGCAGCCAGCCGCCCTCGGGGCCGGCCTTGGGCAGCATCACCAACAGGATCGCCAGCGGAGCAGCCATCAGGCCGAGGTAGAGCGCCACCACGGTGAGCCCCTTTGCCAGGGAGGGTTCGAGTTGCAGCCCATCGAGCAACTGCTTCAGCACCGGGCTCACCAGCACCGGCGTGAGCACTTCGCCCAGCAGCACGAAGCCGCCCGAGATCAGCAGGATCAGATCCACGGTCCCAAGCGTCGGGCCCACCAACGGTGGCAGTGGGCTGGGCTTGGATCTCAGGCGCAGCCAGCCCTCGCGCAGCAGCAGGGCCAGGCCCGCCAGCAAGGCCAGAGCCGGCAGGGCGTTCGCCGCCAGCAGCTGGGCCTTGGCACGGCTCTCGTCCGCTGGCAAGGCGCAGCGGGCCACCGATCCCCCCAGTGCCTGGCAGGCAAGCCGCCTTTGGAGCGGGTTCTGCAGCGGCAGGGCCGTGGCCACCGGGTCATCACCAGCTGATGCCGTGCCCGATAGCAGCCGCCTGATCAGGGTTGTCTGACTCGGATCGGTGCCGTCGTCGAGGCGCTCCAGCAAAGGGCGGGATTGAGCGGCGGAACCGGTGCGGATCAGCAGCAGTGCCCGGGTCAGAAGGGCTGAGCGCTGCTGGGCGCGGGCAAGGTCAGGGTCCTCGTCGTCTTCGCTGCTGGCTGGAAGAGGCGGCAGCAGGGCCTGGCGTTGCAGTTCCGCCAGCAACGCGGCTTCGGGCTCCTGCCCCACCACGGCTGCCCGCCAGCTGGGAGGCAGTTGCGGCGCTGCCAGCGCCGCAAGTTCCAGCTGGCGGCGCCCCAGATCGTTGCCCACCGAGGGGCGGTTGAGGCTGTCCACCAGGCCATTGACCCAGAGCAGCAGGCTCAGGGCCAGGCTGACGAAGGCCAGCGCCGTCTTCCAGGGGGGGATGCGTGGCCTCGGGCCTGCCGTTGTCACAACACGTCCCGTCTTTGCATCGATTGTGCCCTGAAGCCCTCCCATACGATGGCCTCGCTTGCGGCCCCATCCCTGTGCCCCTCCGGCTTCTTCTGGTCCGTCACGGGCTGAGCAGCTTCAACATTGAACATCGGGTGCAAGGGCGCGACGACCTTTCCGCCCTTACCGCTGAAGGCGTACAGCAGGCCACCGCTACGGGCGAGGCCCTGCGCGGGCTGGAGATCACTGCCGCCTATACCTCGCCGCTCAGCCGCGCCAGCGCCACCGCCGCCGCCCTGTTACAGGCCCATGGTGGAGGACAGAGCGCCGAGGCGGATAACGGTCTGCTGGAGGTGGATCTGGGCCCCTGGAGCGGCCTGCTGAGCCGCGAGATCCGCGACCGTTTCCCCGCTGGCTACGCGCTTTGGCGCCAGGCCCCCCACACCCTCGAGCTCAGCCGCCACGGCCAGCCGTACCGGCCGG
This sequence comes from Synechococcus sp. ATX 2A4, assembly GCF_024346375.1. GTDB lineage: Bacteria > Cyanobacteriota > Cyanobacteriia > PCC-6307 > Cyanobiaceae > MW101C3. The sequence goes on from NZ_JAGQCV010000002.1 coordinate 79,134, forward strand.
TGCCCGAGCTGTTGGAGCAGGCCGCCCATTTTCTCGACCGCCTGCTGGAGCGCCATCTGCCGCTGGTCGACCCCGCCGCGGCTCAGGCGCCGGCCGATCCGCCCATCACTGTGCTGGTGGTGGCGCATAACGCCATCCTCCGCTGCCTGCTGCTGGCGGCACTCGGCCTGCCTGCCAGTGGCTTTCAACGGCTGCGCGTCGACAACGCCTCCCTTTCGGTGCTGAATCTGCGCCGGCGCCCCGATCGCAGCGTGGAGGTGCAGATCGAATCACTCAATGGCACCGCCCACCTGGGTGTGCCGGTGCCGCCGAAGGGAGAGGGGCCCCGCCTGCTGCTGGTGCGCCACGGCGAAACCGATTGGAACCGCCAGGGCCGCTTCCAGGGGCAGATCGACATTCCGCTCAACGGCAATGGCCGTGAGCAGGCGGCCGCCGCCGGTCGCTTCCTTGCTGACCTACCGCTTCAACGGGCCTACAGCAGTGCCATGGCCCGCCCACGGCAGACGGCCGAGGCCATCCTGGCGCTGCACCCCGGTGTGCCGCTCACCAGCCTGCAGGGCCTGGTGGAGATCGGTCATGGCCAGTGGGAGGGCCGGCTGGAGGAGGAGATCGAGGCCGGCTGGCCCCAGCTGCTGGCCGACTGGAAACGGGCTCCCCAGAGCGTGCAGATGCCCGATGGCGAAAATCTCCAGCAGGTCTGGGATCGCTCGCTCGACACCTGGGAGCGGATCGCCCGCAGCCTTGATGACGGCGAGACCGCCCTCGTGGTGGCGCACGACGCGGTGAACAAAACGCTGCTCTGCGCCCTGCTCGGGCTCAGCCCCGCCGACATCTGGATGGTGAAGCAGGGCAACGGCGGTGTCACCGTGATCGACTACCCCGCCCGGCAGGCCAGCGGCCCCGTTTCTGCCTGGCCGGTGGTGTCCAGTCTCAACCTCACCAGCCACCTCGGTGGTGTGATCGACCACACGGCCGCCGGCGCGCTCTGATGGTGGCTCGCTTCCTGTCGCAGGTGCAGGTGCTGGCCGGCCCGGATCAGCCCCTGCGCCATCGCGACGTGCTGCTGGAGGGCGGCGTGCTGATCGGGTTCGATCAGCACGCCGCCAACGAGGCCCAGCGCCGCGGGCTGGTGTCCCTGGCCGCCCACGACTGGCTGTTGGCCCCGGCGTTGGTGGATCCCCACAGCACCCTGGAGGAACCCTTCTCTGGCCGGGCGGAAACCCTGGCCAGCCTTGTGGCCTCTGCGGCTGCGGCGGGCTACGGCACGGTGGCCCTCGTGCCCCGGGCCGCCAGCTGGCGCGACCGCCCGGAGCTCCTGCAGTTGCAGGCCCCGGCCCCCTTCGCTTTGCCGCTCTGGGGAGCATTTAGCCGTGGCGGACGCGGCCAGGAGCTTGCGCCCCATGGCGATCTGGCGGTGGCCGGTGCCATCGGCCTGGCGGAAGACGGCTCCTTGCCGCCCCTGGCATTGCTGGAGCGAGGGTTACGGCTGTCGGAGGCGGGGGAATTGCCCGTGTTGCTGGCACCCCGCGACCCTGCCCTCACCCTGGGCGGCTTCGTGCGGGAGAGCGTGGAGGCGCTGCGGGCCGGATGGCCCCTTGATCCCGTGCTCAGCGAAACGCTGCCGTTGCAGACCCTGTTGCAGCTGGCCCGCAGCCTGCCCGATGCCCCATTGCGGCTGGCGAACCTCTCCACGGCTGCGGGGGTGAAGTTGTTGCGCAGCTCCGGGCTGTCGTTGCAGGTGAGTGTCTGCTGGTGGCACCTGGTGGCTGATAGCGGCTGCCTTGATCCGCTGGCCGAAGGCTGGCGCCTCGAACCCTCGCTGGGCAGCCCGCAGGATCGCCACGCCTTGATTGAGGCCCTGGCCGATGGGGTGCTCACTGCCGTGGCGGTGCATCACCTGCCGCTTGATGCGGAGGAGCGTCTGCTGCCGCTTGATCAGCGTCGCCCAGGACTGGCCGGCCATCGCCAGGTGCTGCCGGCTTTATGGCAGGAGCTGGTGGTCCGACGGGGCTGGTCCCCAGCCCTGTTGTGGGAGCGGCTGTGCTGGGGACCCAACCGCTTGCTTGGGCTGGCCGCCGACACACTGGAGCCGGGTTCACGGCGTTGGCTGTTATTTGATCCTGCCGCCCGCTGGCAGGCCAGCGGCGATGCCTATGCATCAATGGCGGCCAACCAGCCCTTTGCAGGCGAATTGGTCACGGGGCAGGTGTTGGCGACGGGGTTGCTGCCGGAGCTTTGGCGGGGGCCGTTGGATCGACTGCTAGACGGCGCGGGGCCCCTGGCCTGATCGTGTCTCCCTCCCCCAGCTCTCCCATGCGGCCCGGGGGCCAGAAGCGATAGAACGCTCTGCCGATGATCTCTTTCTGGGGGAGAAAGGGGGAGCCCGGCCAGAAGCGACCATCCCAGCTGTTGGCGCGGTTGTCGCCCAGCACGAGCACCGATCCAGCTGGAACCACGGCGTTGAGCGTGCGGCAGGGGCCAGCTCCCTGGCTGTCGACCGGGCAATAACTCTCGACGTAAGGCTCCATGAGCACGGTGCCATTGATGGTGATCCGTCCACGGGGATCGACAACCACGCGCTCACCGGGCAGGGCCACGACCCGTTTGATGTAGGCATCGCAGGCCGGGGCCTGCAGACCGGGCAGGGTGCCCACCAAGGGAATGTTCACCAGCAAGCAGCGCCACGGGCTGCCGCTGCGCTCTTGGCGCAAGGCAGGATCAAAATGGAAGGGGGAATTGAAGACCAGGATTTCGCCGCGGCGCGGCTGCCGGCTCCGCAGAGAGAGCTTCTCCACCAGCAGGCGGTCGTTGATCTCCAGCCCTGGCAGCATCGATCCGGAGGGGATAAAACGCGCTTCCATCAGGAACTGACGGATCCCCAGCGCCACCGCCAGGGTGATGAGCACGCTGCGCCAGAAGGCCCAGGCGCTCTCCGGCTCGCTGCCTGGGGGGCGCGGGGAAGGCTGCTCAGGGTTCGCGGACGTTTCTGGCGGCCTTGGCAGATCCTCAGTGGTCAAGGGAGTTCCGGTAGCGGATGGGAGCGCCGCGAGGGCGACAGAGCCGACGTGAAACCATAGACGCCCAGAGATGTCCCCTCCCGTTCCTACCCTGACGGGACTGCTCGGTGCTCATGGTTCGCCCCCGCTGGCATGCGATCCGGCCCTTCGGCAGCAATGGGGTGGCCAGAAATTGGGATCGCTTTGTCGCGGTCTGGGCCAGCGTCAACTTGCTGTGGGTCTGCTTCGACCTCACTTATGTGCCGTTGCGCACCTTCTGGCTGCAGCGCAACCTCTACCCGCTGCCCTCGCTGCCGGTGGTGCTGCCGCTGCCACTCCTGCCGGACATCACGCCCTTCTACGACCCGGTGAAGGGCATCGAGCCGCACCGGGAAACCCAGGCCTATCTGGCGGCTTTTGGGCAGCTCGACCGAGCTCTCTCCGCCGGGGAAAGCGCCCCTGAACTGCGCCGCCGGCAGGTGGAACTCACCCGGCAGATGATCGACGACAACCCGTTCCTGGCCTCGGTGGGGGCGGGGACGTTGGAGAAGATCAAGAATCGCCTGCGTCAGCACGCTGACCAGGATTCGGCCAAGGACTCTTCGGCGACCCTCCTGAGCGACGACTGGCTGCGCCAGCACCCCTGGCAAACGGAACGCCGCTTCTGGCAGCAGCAGGTGCTGCCGCTTGTGTCCACCAACTACTGGCGATCAATCGACGAGAATGGCCGCCCCACCGACCACTTCTGGCGGCTGGACCTGCTGGCGTTCCAGAGCGTCTTCCTGCTCGACATCCTGTTGCGCGCCGCGCGGCTGCGGCGGCGTATCCCCGGCCTGAGCTGGCGGGGAGCGCTGCTGCGCCGCTGGACCGATCTGCCGCTGCTGCTCCCCTTCTGGCGCTGGCTGCGCCTGGTTCCCGTGGTGGAGCGGCTGCAGGTGAGCGGCCTGGTCAACTTTGAGCCGCTGCGCGCCGTGGTGAGCCGGGGGGTGGTGTCGCTGCTGGCCGTGGAGTTATTTGAGGTGCTGGCCTTGCAGCTGGTGGATGGGGCTCAGGGCTTGATCCGTTCGCCCCATTGGCCCCGGCGCATCCGGGCCCTGCGCAGCCACCAGACCGTCACCATCAATGACGAGCGCGAACTGGTGGAGCTGCTGCGCATCTGGGGGCCCCTGCTGCTCAACGATGTGATGCCGCGCCTGGCGCCGGAGCTGCAGGCCCTGCTGAGCCACATTCTTCAACAGAGCCTGCAGCAGACCATGGTGCCGCAGGCGCTACGCCAGCTTGCGCCGCTGTTGCAGATGGAGCAGGAGTTCGCCCGCCAGCTCTCTGCCGGCATGGTGGACAGCCTGCTGGAGCTCTCTCGCACGGCCGGCCGGCGGCTGGAATACCCCGATGACCGCCAGATCGACCTGATGCAGCGCTCCCTCGATCGCTTCTGGGAGGAGCTGGCCGGCAGCCTGGAATCAGGGCCAGCGGTGGCCCGCAGCCAGCAACTGCTGTGCTCCCTCCTCGAGGAACTCAAGCTCACTTACCTGGGCCAGATCAACCGCAGTGGCATCGATGCGCTGATCCGTGAGCTCGATCAGCTCACGGTGCCTGCGTCGCCGCCGACGGCAACAGCAGCGCCTGCCACTGCTGGGGATCAAAGCCCGTGAGCACGGTGCCGTTGGCGCTGATCAGAAAGGGTCTTTTGATCAATTTCCCGTCGGCGGCCAAAGCTGCCAAGGCGGCATCGTCGTCCATGGCTGTCACCACCGCCGAACCGAGCGCGCGGTAGCTGATGCCGCTGGTGTTGAACAAGCGGCGGTGTTCGAGCTGTTTGAAGGCTTGTCGCAACTCCTGCAGCGAAGGTGGCTGGAGGGTGATGTCGATCACCTCGGCATCCAGCCCCTGCTCGCCTAGCCAGCGGAGAGCTTTGCGGCAGGTGGAGCAGGCCGAGTAGCTGTAGACCCGCAGGCCCACGCTCACTTCAAACCAACGAGAGCCTTGAGTGCACCCACCAGGCTGTTGGAGCCCTTGCCGACGGCGGAATCGGGACGGGTACGGATGGTGACATCCCCCGTGACACTGGTGCGGCAGCTGAGGCGGTAGTTGGCCGGGCGGTCAGAAAGGTACACCTGCTCGACGTCGCTGCGGGGGGAGAGGTTGCGTTCGCCTTCCAGCACCTCCACCACGCAGGTGCCGCATTGGCCAAGGCCGCCGCAGTTGTTGAGGTTGTTCAACCCTTTGTAGGGGTTGATGCCGGCGTCAAGTGCCGCTTTGCGGAGGTTCGCCCCCTCGATGCAACCGACGTTCTGGCCTTCGTTTTCGAACCGGATCGTGGGCACGGCAGGGAGGGAGTCTTGGCGCCGACCAACCTACCTGCAGGCGGTGGCCCTTTCCCGCGAATGCAACGGTTGTTGGCCCATCGCCCAAGCTTGATGTCGCCGTCACTGCGCCAGCCAGCCAGCCAGCCAGCCAGCCAGCCAGCCAGCCAGCCGGCAGGGCCCCCCTAGCATTGTGAGCAACGGATTCTGGGCCTTGGCGTCAGCTGAAGTTTCTCCACTGGCAGATTTTCCACTGGCAGTTTCTCCTCCGATCGATCCCCTGGGGCCCGAGGGGTACGACCTCGTGGTCCAGCGCTTGATCCCCGGCTACGCCAGCCTGGCGCGGTTGGCCGTGGCCCTGCTCGCCGCCTCCCCGTTGGCTGCCCCTGAGGGGGCCGAAGTGCTGGTGGCCGGTTGTGGCACGGGGGCCGAGCTGGTGGAAGCCGTCGCCCAGCGCCCCGACTGGCAACTCACCGCGATCGATCCTTCCACGGCCATGCTCGATGCCGCCCGGCAGCGCCTCGGCGAGGCCGTCCCGATCCGCTGGCTGCAGACCACCGCCGAAGAGCTCACCTCCGAGCAGGGGTTTGCTGGAGCCCTCTCCGTGCTCGTGCTCCAGTCGCTTCCAGACGACGGCACCAAGCTTGCATTTCTGAGCGCGCTGGCGCGCTGCCTGCGGCCCGGTGGTCAACTCGTGCTGGTTGATCTGATGCGCCCGACACTGCCGCTGCTGCAGGAGCAGATCACCGAGGCCTGGCTTGGATTTCAGAAGGTGAGCGGTCTAGAGCTTGAGGCCGACCGGATTGCTCCCCTCACCCAGGGCCTGCATCCGATCGGAGATGCTCGCCTCACGGCGCTGGTGAATGCCGCAGGCTTCGGCGACCCGGCCCGCATCTTTCAGGCCCTCGATTACGAAGGATTTCTGCTGCAGCGTGTGACCTGAGCCGAGGCCACCGCGCATCAGCATCAGCCTGTTCCCGCCCGTCGCCAAGGGTCATCATCCGCCGAAGGGCTTGGGAGTCGGTTCCCCGAAACGGTTTCACCGAAATGCCTTCAGTGAAACGCCTTCAGCGGCAGACCATTCATCGAAACGCTTTTCTGGGGACGCCGAACAGATCGGTGGCTGAGGCAGATGGCTGTGCCTGAAGGCGTTGCAGGGGAGCTGTGGCGCTCGGCAGCCGGCTCAGGCGGGGCAGGACGGGAGGCCGGGCCCCCATCACAGAGATCAGCGGAATGAACACGGCCAGCAGCCCGATCAGACCACCCACCAGGGCCGAGCTGGAAAACAGGGCGGATTCCGTACTGAATGGATCCTCGCCGGGATCGGCTTCGGATTCATTGCGCGGGGAAGGAAGGTCTTCGGCTGGAAATCGAGGCTGGGCGGAGTCCATGGACGGGGATTAAGGGACACCCCCCGGGCCACGGGCTGCGGCGGCAAAGGCCGAAACACCATGGGTACGGGTGGCAGACCCTGCAACGACATCGTCTTGCCAAAGCAAGGATTTGAACGCTGCAGCGAAAGAAGGTGGCATTAAGCCACTTTCTCGAGGTTTGATCTTGTGCTGATTATGCCATCTTTTCAATTGCCCTGCCATGGGGCAGGCACGGTGGGTGGCATCGGAAGCCAACGGTTCAGGCTGCCGGCCGTGACTGCTCCATGTGCTCGCGTTTGCTGTTTAGATCGGTAGGAGCACGTTCCATGCCCTGAAGCAGGCGCCGAATCCCCTGGAGTTCGTCAAGAATGGAGCCGAGCAATTGCTGGGTGATGGTGGAAGGGGCGTTAAGAACTTCCACTGTGACTTCCTTGATGCGGAGCACATCACGGGCGAACCGGGCCACCTCATTGGGGTGAAACAGCAGCGCTTCCTTCTGGTCTGTGCGGTATTCCGGGTTGAGGCGCCGAGGGTTGAAAGGAGGATTGAGATTGCGTGGTTCAGTGTTTGTGTAGCGATACACCGAGGCGCGTGAGCGGTTCAAGGCGCGCTGCACCTCATCGATGGTGATCAGGCCTTCGGCCGCCGCGTCGGCGCTGAAGGGTTGGGCCTCCGGCGGCATAGAGCCAGGGACCGGCGGGGGAAGAGCAGAAGAGCCAGGGCCAGGACTGGCCACTCCACCCCCGAAAGCGGCCTTCGGTTGTGTGGACATGAGACAAGCCTGAGACGACTGGGACTGAAAGATGAATGTAGCAGAAGTCAGCGCTTCTTTTGGGTTCCCGCCGAGCCTTTCGACGTTGTCTTTGCCACTCACCCCTGCCGAGCGGCTCGGTGATAGCGTCCAGCACCTGCTCCGGTTCGCTCGATGCGTGTCTCCCGCCTGATGCTGGTGACGCTTCGTGACGATCCTGCGGAGGCGGAGATTCCCTCCCACCGGTTGCTGTTGCGGGCCGGGTACATCCGGCGCATCGGCTCCGGCATCTACGCCTACCTGCCCTTGCTGTGGCGTGTGCTGCAGAAGGTGTCGGCGATCGTGCGCGAAGAGATGAACGCCACTGGGGCGCTGGAAACGCTCCTGCCCCAGCTTCAGCCCAGCGAGCTCTGGGAGCGCAGCGGCCGCTGGCAGGGATACACCGCCGGCGAAGGCATCATGTTCCACCTGCTTGACCGGCAGGGACGTTCGCTTGGCCTGGGCCCCACCCACGAGGAAGTGATCACGGCCCTGGCGGCGGATCTGTTGCGTTCCTACCGCCAGTTGCCGGTTTGTCTTTATCAGATCCAGACGAAATTTCGCGATGAGATCAGGCCTCGCTTTGGACTGATGCGTGGACGGGAATTCATCATGAAGGACGCCTATTCCTTCCACGCCGATGAGCAGGATCTCAAGGCGGCCTACGGGGTGATGGATGAGGCCTACCGACGCATCTTCGAGCGCTGCGGCCTGCGTGCCGTGGCTGTTGAGGCCGACAGCGGCGCCATCGGTGGCTCGGCCAGCCAGGAATTCATGGTCACCGCCGATGCCGGTGAAGATCTGATCCTCGCCAGCCCTGATGGCCGCTACGCCGCCAATCAGGAACGGGCCTGCTCCCGGGTGGAGCCGGCGCGGCCTCTGCCAGTGGCGACACCGCCCACCTTGCTCGCCACTCCTGGGCAGCGTTCGATCGAGGCACTCTGCAGCGCCCATGGGTTCGAACCTTCTCAAACTGTGAAGGTGTTGGTATTGCTCGCCCGGTTCGCCAGCGGCGGGGCCAAGCCCGTGCTGGTGAGCCTGCGCGGCGATCAGTGCCTCAACACCGTGAAGCTTGCCAATGCGATCTCCGCCCGCTGCACCGAAGGCGGCGCCTTGCTGAGTGTGGAGCCGATCACGCCTGAGCAGTTGCTGGCCGAAGGGCTGGAGTGCTGGCCGTTGGGCTTCCTCGGCCCGCACCTGTCCGATGCGCTGCTGCAGGGGGGCGCGAACTGGCAGCCGCGTTTCCTGCGGCTGGCTGATCCGTCGGCCGCCGATCTGAGCGCTTTCGTGTGCGGCGCCAACCGCCTCGACCATCACCTGGTGGGAGCCTGCTGGGGCGGGGCCATGCCAACGCCTGATATCGCCGATCTGCGCGCTGCCCAGCCGGGCGACCGGTGCCTGCACGACCCCGAGCAGCGGCTGGAAGCCAGCCGCGGCATTGAGGTGGGCCACATCTTCCAACTGGGCCGCAAGTACTCCAGTGCGCTGGAGGCCAGCTTCACCAACGAGTCCGGGGTGGAGGAGCCGTTGTGGATGGGCTGCTACGGGATCGGTGTGTCGCGGCTGGCTCAGGCGGCGGTTGAACAGCACCACGACGCCAACGGCATCTGCTGGCCGCTGCCGATTGCGCCCTACGAGGTGATCGTGGTGGTGGCGAACATGCAGGAACCGGCGCAGGTTGCGCTTGCTGAGCGCCTTGAGGCAGCCCTTGAGGCCGGTGGGATCGAGGTGTTGCTTGATGACCGCCCCGAGCGCGCAGGGGTGAAGTTCAAGGACGCCGACCTGATCGGCATCCCCTGGCGTGTGGTGGTGGGGCGCGGGGCCGCCCAGGGCCAGGTGGAGCTGGTGGAACGCCGCAGCGGCGAGCGCCAGGAGCTGGCCGCCGCCGTTCTGCCCGCCCAGCTGATCGCTGTGGTGGCAGCGGGCCGTCGCGGCAAGGGCGCTCCCTCACGCTGAGCCCTGGGGCATCCGCTGGCATGGCTTATAGAGTTTCCCGATCCAATCAGGAGCCCCGATGGCCGCGCATCCCTGGCGTTTCGAAGCAGGCCAAGGCGCCTTCGGACTCCTGTTGCCCACTGTTCAACGTCTCGGCCGCCGGCTGATGGCGTCGGTCCTGATGGTGGCGCTCTTCCTCTCACTCACGCTCACGGCCTGCGGCAGTGCCACAGGCAACCTCAGCGGCGTCTACGTGGACGACACCGTGACCGTGGCGCAGAGCCTGCTGAGCACCATTGCGTTGGAGCAGGACGACCCCGCACGCGTCACGGCAGAGACCGACGCCCGCGCCCTGATCTCCGACTACATGGCGCTGTACCGCCCGAAGGCGAAGGTCAACGGCCTGCCTTCCTTCACCACCATGCAGACCGCCGTCAATTCACTGGCGGGTCACTACACCAACTACGCCAACCGCCCCCTCCCCGAGACGCTGCGCGCCCGGCTGGAGAAGGAGCTCAAGAAGGCAGAAACCAGTGCTGTGCGCGGCGCCTGAGGCCCTGACCACCCCCGGCTGGATCACAGATGCCGCCGGGGGCTTTACGAAGGGGCAGCTGATCTGAGAGGCTCTCTGTTTGTGCTTAGAAGCGGCTTCGGGCCGCTGTTTCCTTCTTGGCCAATGTCGTCGTCATCGGTGCTCAATGGGGTGACGAAGGCAAGGGAAAGATCACCGATCTGCTCAGCCGTTCCGCCGATGTGGTGGTCCGCTATCAAGGTGGTGTGAACGCTGGCCACACGATCGTGGTCGACGACAAGGTGCTCAAACTGCACCTGATTCCCTCGGGCATTCTTTATCCCGACACCACCTGCTTGATCGGGTCAGGCACAGTGGTCGATCCGAAGGTGATGCTCGGTGAGCTCGACATGCTCGCCACCTTCGGCATCGATATTTCTGGTCTGAAGCTGGCCTCCACGGCCCACGTGACCATGCCCTACCACCGCCTGCTGGATCAGGCGATGGAGCAGCGCCGTGGCGATCGCCGCATCGGCACCACCGGCCGTGGCATCGGCCCCACCTATGCCGATAAATCAGAGCGCAACGGCATCCGCGTGCTCGACCTGCTCGACGTGGACCGCCTGCGGGACCGCCTGCTGGCTCCCCTGGCCGAAAAAAACCTGATCCTCGAGCGCATCTACGACCTGCCCCCGCTCGATCCCGAGGACGTAATCCTCGAGTACGCCGCCTACGGCCAGCGGCTGGCGCCCCACGTGGTCGATTGCACCCGCACGATCCACGAGGCCGCCCGTGCCCGCAAGAACATTCTCTTCGAGGGGGCGCAGGGCACCCTGCTCGACCTCGACCACGGCACCTACCCCTACGTCACCTCGTCCAATCCGGTGTCCGGCGGTGCCTGCATCGGCGCAGGGGTGGGCCCCACCTTGATCGACCGTGTGATTGGCGTGGCCAAGGCCTACACCACCCGCGTGGGCGAAGGGCCGTTCCCCACTGAGCTCGAAGGCAGCCTCAACGATCACCTCTGCGATCGCGGCCATGAGTTTGGTACCACTACCGGTCGGCGCCGGCGTTGTGGTTGGTTCGATGGCGTGATCGGTCGCTACGCCGTGCAGGTGAACGGCCTCGATTGCCTGGCGATCACCAAGCTCGATGTGCTCGATGAGCTCGACGAGATCCAGGTCTGCGTGGCCTATGAGCTCGATGGCGAGCGCATCCACCATTTCCCCAGCAGCGCCGAGGATTTCGCCCGTTGTCAGCCGATCTTCGAAACCCTGCCGGGCTGGCAGAGCTCCACCGCCGACTGCCGCCAGCTCGAAGAGCTGCCCGATACGGCAATGGCTTACCTGCGCTTCCTCGCTGAGCTGATGGAAGTGCCGATCGCCATCGTGTCCCTCGGTGCTCAACGCGACCAGACGATCGTGGTGGAGGATCCGATCCACGGTCCCAAGCGGGCCCTGTTGAGCGCGTGATGTCCAAAAACTTTGATGTCGTTGGCATCGGCAACGCCATCGTGGATGTGCTGGTGCAGGCCGACGACGCCTTCATCGACGCCCATGGCCTCACCAAAGGCACCATGGCCCTGGTGGACGAAGCCCAGGCCGAGCGCCTCTACGCCGTTTGCGGCCCTGGCCTGGAAACCTCAGGCGGATCGGCCGCCAACACGCTCGCGGGCGTTGCCCAGCTGGGCGGCCGCGCCGGCTTCATCGGCCGTGTTCGCAACGATCAGTTGGGAGGGATCTTCGCCCATGACATCCGGTCGGTGGGCGCGCGCTTTGAGACGCCCCCCACCACCTCCGGGCCCTCCACGGCCCGGTGCCTGATCCTGGTCACCCCCGATGCCCAGCGCACGATGTGCACCTACCTGGGGGCCTCGGTGACGCTCGACCCCGCCGACCTCGACCTGGAACTGGTGGCCCAGGCAAAGGTGCTTTACCTGGAGGGCTACCTCTGGGACTCCGAGCCGGCCAAGCGGGCCTTCATCGCTGCCGCTGAGGTGGTGCGCGCCCATGGCGGCGAAGTGGCCCTCAGCCTCTCCGATGGCTTCTGCGTGGAGCGGCACCGCGCCAGTTTCCTTGAACTGGTGGATGGCCACGTGGATCTGCTGTTCGCCAACGAGCTGGAGATCTGCGCCCTTTACGCCACCGACAGCTTTGAGCAGGCGGTGGCCCTGGTGCGTGGCTGTTGCAAGGTGGCCGCGCTCACCCGCAGCGAACAGGGATCGCTGGTGCTGGCGGGAGAGGTCAGCCACACGATTGCCCCGTATCAGTTAGGGCCGTTGCTGGATACCACCGGCGCCGGCGACCTCTATGCCGCCGGATTCCTGCACGGCTACACCCAGGGCCAGAGCCTTGAAGCCTGCGGCCGGCTGGGTTCGCTCTGTGCCGGCCTGGTGGTCACCCAGCTGGGGCCTCGCCCCCAGGCCTCCCTGCAGGATCTGGTACGCCTGCATCTGGGCTGAGCGGGGCCAGCTCGCCCTCCATCCAGAGGCCGTAGGCGCCTGCGGTGTGGGTGGTCCAATGGATCCACTCGGGGGTGTCATAGCTGTGCAGCTCCTCCAGGAGGTGTTTCAACCCCTCCAACTGGGTGGCGCTGGTTTTGATCAGCAGCTGAACTTCCGTGCTCCGCTCGATCCTTCCTTGCCAGTGATAAAGCGAGGTGATCGGCAGCAAGGTGATACAGGCCGCCAGCCGCGCTTCAAGCAGGGCCTGCGCCAGGCGCTCGGCGTGGGCGGTGTCCGCTTCGGTGGTGAGCACCAGCTCGATTGCCATGGCTAGAGCCTGCTGGGGGGCTGGCCCAGCTTCTCCAGCAGCCCCGGCAGTGGCAATCCTTCCACTCCCACCGGTTCGGCGGGCCGCGCCAGCAACAGCAGCCGCAGATTTCTGGCGACACACAGCTGTTGCCAGCCGCGCTCCGTGCTGCCGCCCGACTGACGGCACAGCACCGCCGTGATCCCCCACTGCCGCAGCAGCGCCTGCTCGATGCCGAGAGCCGCCGCCGCCGCCCCTGCCCCTGCCCCTGCCCCTGCCCCTGCCGGACGCAGGCAGGCCAGGTGGGCATCCGGCAAGCCCGCCGCTCGCGCCTGCTGCAGGCTGGCGGCTGTGGGCAGCACCCGGGCGAACAGTTCCGCGCCGCTGGCATGGGCAGCCGCGGTGGCCAGCTGGCGGGCGCCGATCGCCAACAGCAGCCGTTGGCCGTCGAGATCCTTCCCCGCCAGTTCCTGCAGATTGTTCAGCAGGGTCTGCCGTGGGGCGAGAGGTGGCTCCAGCGGGCGCAGCAGCCGCAGCAGCGGTTGCCCCAGCGGCCCGCAGGTTTCCGCCAGCTGGGCACTGATCTGCACTGCGAAGGGATGGCTGGCGTCGATCACGCACTGGTACGGGCGCTGCTGAAGCCGCGCTGCCCCAAGACGCCGCTGGATGCCGGCGCTGCCCTCAATCGCGCCCACCTCCAGCTGCAGCAGCGGGTGACGGGGATAGGCGCGCCCCGCCGCCTGGCTCACCACCGAGACAGTGAGCTCCCAGCCACAGGCCAGCAGCGCCGCAGCGAGCCGGGGCCCCTCACCGGTGCCGGCGATCAACCACAGCCGCCCGCTGGTGCAATTCACGGCCGTGCATCAGGATGTGGCCCGCTGGTGCGGACGGAGAAATGAATCACTGCTTGCTGGAGGGGGTGGTGCTGGAGGCGCCCCAGGTGCGCTACACCCAGGACAACCAGACGCCGGTGGCGGAGATGGCGGTGCAGATCGATGGTCTGCGCCCCGACGATCCGCCCGGCCAGGTGAAGGTGGTGGGCTTCGGCAATCTGGCGCAGGACCTGCAGAACCGCGTCCAGGTGGGCCAGCGTCTCGTGCTGGAAGGGCGCCTGCGCATGAACACCGTGAACCGTCCGGATGGCACCAAGGAAAAGCGGGCCGAGTTCACCCTCTCCCGGCTCCATCCCCTGGGCGGTGCTGGTGGCATGGGTGGGGGTGGCGGGAACGTCGTGCCGGCCATGGCGCCGGCGCCAGTGCCTGTCTCAGCGCCGGTGGGGGCCCCACGCGCCGCTGCACCCGTGCGCCAGCCGGTGCGGCAGAGCCCGCCGCCTGCGGCTCCAGCCCCCGCCACACCCACCTGGAATTCCGCTCCCCTCGTGCCTGATACCCAGGAGGAAGACGACATTCCTTTTTGAAAGGAAGCAGGTCAGTCGGGTTGCAGCTTTTCGCTGGCCTGGTCGAGCATCTGGCCGAGTTCCCGTTCCAGGGCTGCCAGGTCAAGGCGCAGCTCACTCCAGCGGCCCGCATCGATCTGGCGCAGCAGCCAGAGCCGGTCTTCCGTGAGCTGATCGAGCAGCACCCGGTTGCTCGGTGCAGGCCCGGCATCAGCGCTGGTGGCCACCGCAGGATCGGGGCTGTCGGCAGGCGGCGACAGGGACATGGAAACGGATCGCTGGCGTTGCCTCTCCATCCTGCACGGCTTTGCTGGAGGATGGAGCCATGCAAGCCCTCACCTCGCCCGGCAGCCTGCTCACGATTCTCGGAGCGGTGCTCACCGTGATCGGTTCGATCGCGTACGTCACCGACAGCCCGAACATCAGCTTGGCGGGCGTCTTCTATGGCATCCCTGTGTTGTTGGGCGGCCTGGCGCTGAAATCCTCGGAGTTGCCGCCTGCCGAGCGACTCACACCCCCGGCCACCCTCCAGAGCCTGCGGGAAGAGCCGGCCAGCGAGCCGCTACGCAAGCTGCTCAAGGATGTGACCCGTTGGCGCTACGGCCAAAAGGCCCACCTGGAATCCTCCCTTGAGGCCCTCAAGCTCTGGGACGAGGACAGCCCCCCCGAACTGCTGAGCGTGGCTGAGGTGGAGCTGGGCGGCGCCTATGGCCTGATCCTGCGCTTCCGCCTCAACGGGGTGAGCCTGGAGCGCTGGCAGGCCAGGCAGGATCGGCTCGGCCGTTTCTTCGGCCCGGGTCTCACCGCCGAGTTGCGGCCACTTGATGCCTCCTTGTTGGAGTTGGCGCTGCATCCCGCGGCCCCCGTTGCCCCTGGGGCTGTGACCTGATCCCGGCCGGCGCTTCGATCCCGGCCCCGTCACCGCATTCACTTCACCCTTCATCACCCCGCAGTGCATTGAGCCAGGACCCCTTGATCAGTACGGAGGACAGCCTGCGGGTCTCCGTCCTCAGCGAAGCCCTCCCCTACATCCAGCGCTTCGCTGGCCGCCGCGTGGTCGTGAAGTACGGCGGTGCGGCCATGGCCCACAAGTCGCTGCAGGAGGCAGTGTTCCGCGATCTGGCCCTGCTCGCCTGCGTGGGGGTCCGGCCGGTGGTGGTCCACGGCGGTGGCCCGGAGATCAATCAGTGGCTCTCTCGCCTGGCGATCGAGCCCCAGTTCCGTGATGGCCTGCGCGTCACCGATGCCACCACCATGGATGTGGTGGAGATGGTCCTGGTGGGCCGCGTCAACAAGCAGATTGTCAACGGCCTCAACCGGCTGGGTGGTCGGGCCGTGGGGCTCTCCGGCAGCGACGGGGGGCTGGTGGAGGCTCGAGCCTGGGGTGGCGGTTCCCACGGGTTGGTGGGGGATGTGGCTGCCGTCAACCCCGCCGTGCTCACTCCCCTGCTCGACGCGGGCTACATCCCGGTGATCTCCAGTGTGGCCGCCAACGCCGAGGGCCAGGCCCACAACATCAACGCCGACACGGTGGCGGGCGAACTGGCCGCTGCCCTGCAGGCCGAAAAGCTGATCCTGCTCACCGATACGCCCGGCATCCTTGCCAACCGGGACGATCCCAGCTCCTTGCTGCGCCAGCTGACCCTGGCCCAGGCCCGCGAACTGATCGCCAGCGGCGTGGTGGCCGGCGGCATGACCCCCAAGACCGAATGCTGCATCCGCGCCCTGGCCCAGGGGGTGGGGGCGGCCCACATCGTCGATGGCCGGGTCCCCCACGCCCTGTTGCTCGAGGTGTTCACCGATGCCGGCATCGGCACGATGGTGGTTGGCCGCTCGCAGCAGGGCGCCGCGCCCGTCGTGCCCGTTCGCCGCTCCGGCTTGCCTGGCCATGGAGGATGAGCCCTTACTGAGCGCGCGCCGCGCTCTCGATCGCGGTGATTACGGCCAGTGCCTGCGCTTGCTCCAACCCCTGGCCGACCAGCACCCACCCAGTTCCCCGTTCGGCGGCCAGCTGCGTCTGTTGATGGTCACCGCCTGGATCGGCCAGGGCGACACCGCCGCTGCCCAGGCCTGCTGCCGCAGCCTCCAGGCCAGCACCGACGCCGAGCTGCGTCTGCAGGCGAGGGATCTGCAGATGATTCTCGATGCCCCGGCGTTGCAGCGGCCGGCCAATTGGTCTCTCACCTTGCCGAGCCTCGGCGCGGCAGAACCCCTGGAGGGCCGACTGAAATCAGCCAGCCGCTGGACGCCGCTCCGTGACCGGCCGCCCGAGCCGCCGCCGCCGCCGGTGGGGCCCACGCGCCAGCCGCTTGGTTTTGCTGTCGTCGCGCTGGTGGTGCTGCTGCTGCTCACCCTGCTGAGCGGATGCCTGCGGGTGGACACGCAGCTGCAGTTCACGGGCCCGGGGCGGCTGCAGCTCACCCAGGTCTGGAGCAGCGACACCGGCCGCCAGCTTCCCTGGCAGCAACGCTTCGCCACGGCCCTGCGGGAGGGCGATCCTGGTGGTCGCCTGAGCGTGAGCGGTGACGGCCCGCGCCAGGTGCTGCGCAGCCCGTCTCTGCCGGCGGCGGAGATTCAGGCTCTGCTGGCACGCACCATGGCCCTGGCTGCTGAACGGATCGGGGTGGAGCTGCCCCCGCCCCGCCTTGAACTCAGTGAGCGGAACTGGCTGGTAGGCGTGCGCCAGCACCTGTGGCTGGAGCTCGATCTCCAGGCTCTCGACGCCGTTCCGGGGCTCGATCTGCAGATGTTGCTCCGCCCGGTATCTCCTGCTGCCGTGCGCCAGGCCACCCCCCGGCCGCCCGCCCGCGAAGGATCCGGCGTGCGCTGGCCCCTCGCCACCGGCGCCGCCAATCGCTTGGAGCTGCACACCTGGCGCTGGAGCCTGCTGGGCCTCGGTGGGCTGGTGATCCTGCTTCTGCTCAGTGCTGTTCTCGCCCTGCAGCGGTTGCGTTGGTCGGCGGGGTTTGGCTGGCCCGAGCTGCCCGTGCCGCCTGCCAGCGACGGGAATGACCTTGAGCACTGAGGGCCCGTTCAGAGCTCCATCGGATCAGGATCGATGCTGAGCGTCACCCGGCCGTCGAGGCCCTGCCGCAGCATCTGCTCCTCGGGCAGCGGCAACGGCGTGCCGGCCGGCCCATGCAACAGCAGCTGCCAGCGGTGCCGACCGGCCACCCGCGCCACCGGTGCCGGCGCCGGCCCGATCAGCTCCCAGCCTGCCGCCTGCACCGCCGGGCGCACCCGCTCCGCCAGGGCGGCGGCGGTGGTGGCTGTGGCGCTGGCGGAGCCGCCGGCAAAGCGCAGCAGGCAGGCGCGGCTGAAAGGCACCAACCGGGCCTGATGGCGGAGCTGCAGTTCCTCGTCGAGGAAACGCTCGTAATGGCCATCGATCAGGTGGCAGATCACTGGATGGTCGGGGCTGTAGGTCTGCACCAGCACCGATCCCGGCCGCTCGCCGCGACCGGCCCGGCCCGCGAGCTGCAGCAGCAACTGCAGGCACTGTTCTGCGGCGCGCAGATCGGGCCGGTGCAGCAGCCCATCGGCGGCCAGCACCGCCGCCAGGGTCACCTGGGGCAGGTCCATGCCCTTGGCCAGCATCTGGGTGCCCACCAGCACGTCCGCCTCACCAGCGGCGAAGGCGGCCAGCAGACGCCGGTGTCCGTCACGGCCGCGGGTGGTGTCGCGGTCGAAGCGGAGCACCCGCAGCCCTTCCAGCTCCCCCTCCAGTTGCTCGATCACCCGCTGGGTCCCGGCTCCGAACGGTTTGAAGGCGGTGGAACCGCAGTGGCCGCAGCGCTCGGTGATCTCTTGGCGGTGGTCGCACCAGTGGCAGCGCAGCCAGGCGCGGCCCTCGCGCTGGCGGTGCACGGTGAGCGCCACATCGCAGTGGGGGCACTGCACCACCTCACCGCAGCTGCGGCAGCTGAGAAAGCTGCTGTAGCCACGCCGCGGCACCAGCACCACCGCCTGTTCCCCACGCTCCCGCACCTGCTCCAGCCGTTCCATCAGGGCCCGGCTGATCAGGCGCCGGTGGCCATCGGCCAGTTCCAGCCGCATGTCCACCACACTCACCCGTGGCGTCTGGGCGCCGCCGATGCGGTCGGGCAGCCGCAGCAGGGTGGTGGCTGGGCGCCTGGCGTCGCTTTTGCGGAGAGAGCTGAGCGGGTGGCAGGCCAGCCAGGTTTCCAGGGAGGGGGTGGCGCTGCCGAGCAACAGGCGGCTGCCGCTGCGGCAGCGGATCCGCGCCACGTCACGGCAGTGGTAACAGGGCATGGGGGCGTCCTGTTTGTAGGAGGTGTCGTGTTCCTCGTCGAGCACGATCAGGCCGATCGGTTGCAACGGCAGGAACACAGCGGAACGGGTGCCCACCACCAGCAACGGCTCGCCGCGGCGGGCCGCCAGGCAGCGGCGCCACACCAAGACCCGCCCGGCGTCGCTCACGCCGCTGTGGAATTCGAGAACGCCGGTGCCGAAGCGGGTGCGGCAGCGATCCAGCAGCTGGGGGATCAGGCCGATTTCCGGGGTGAGCAGCAGCACGCTGCTGCCGGCCGCCAGCGTGGCGGCGGCGGCCTGGAGATACACCTCGGTCTTGCCCGAGCCGGTGACGCCCCAGAGCAGCAGCTCACTGCCGGGCGGTGAGGCCAGGATCGCCGCCAGAGCCTGCTGCTGGGCCGTGTTGAGCGCTCGCGGCTCGCTGTCGCTGCTGCTGGCGGCAACCGTGGCGCTGGCCGCTGCAGGCCCGCGGGGCGGGCCGGCGGCCTCCAGGCCCGGCAGGCGGGCCGTGACGGACACCCCGCCGCCACGGCGCAGGCCGTCCACCACAGAACGACTGAAGCCCCATCCGCCGCAGACATCGCGCAGCCAGGCCCCTCCCCCGTGCTGCTGCAGGGCCTCCAGCAATTGCTGCTGCCTTGGCGTGGCAACTACCACCCCCTCGACGGCGCTCACCCAGCTGAGCGGGCGCGGCCCGGCCGGCTGCGATGGGCGCGACTGGCCCAGCCAGCCGGGTGGCAGGGCGGATTTGAGCGTTTTGAACACCGTGGTGTGGCACTGGCGAGCCACCTCCTGCAACAACTCCTGCCAGTGGGGATCCACAGCGGCGCGCTGGTGCAGGGCGGTGATCGCCAACAGCCGTGCCACCGGCAGATCGGTGGGAAGCACCTGGAGCGCCTCCACCACCAGACCCACATGGGGCCGTCCGCGCAGCGGCACCCGCACCAGATCGCCGGCGGCCAGCTCAAGATGCTGGGGATTGGCATAGGTGAAAATGCGGCCTTCACGGCCGGCTTCCACCCAGACTTGCCAATAGATCACAGCCGTGGAGGGCGGACCGGGTGCATCAGCCGCGACGACCTGTCGCGTTTGCCTTGCAAACCCCATGGGTGTTTCTTAAGGTGATCAGGTTGAGCAGTCCAACTGGCTGCTGTCGGAACCAGGCAGAGTTCCGTCCAGAGGGAAGATCCGAAGCCAGCCACACGGACTTTGCTCCGCAGGGCTGCTGGGTCTGCGACCACCCCTGACAGCCCTGCTCTGGCCTCCGTGCCGCCGTTGTCGTTTCCGGTCTGGTTCCATCTCGTTAGGGCGCTCGATTTCCCATCGTGCCTGGCACTTCGGCAATTGCCGCTGGGCCTCGGCAGGGTGGTTGTCGTCGATGCCATTACGCCAACGGGTCGACCTCTCCTGAACGCTTCTCCCAGCCTTCGTTTTCCACCCGTTTCGCCCTTCCCCCTATGAGCCCAGCTGCTGCGGCCAAGCCCAAGATTCCTGCTGCAACGATCCTGGCGGTGTCTTCACCCAATGGTGAGGAAACGCTGATCCCGGCCAAACCGGCGAAGGCCGTCAAAAGCAGGTCCAAGCCCGCCGCGGCCGCCGCCCCTGCCGATGGTGAGCCGGCGGCTGCCGTAAAGGCAACGGCGGCTGTCAAAGCTGCGGCTGACGCCAAGCCCAAAGCCACCCGCACCCGCAAGCCAGCGGCGGCCAAAGCCGCCAAGGTGGTCCCGGCTCCCGCCAAAGATGCTTTGGTCGTGGTGGACACCGAGGAGGCCGAGTCGCCCGATCTCGATGGCATCGCCGACGAGCTGCTTGCCCAGGCCGACGACAGCGCCAAGGCCAAGAAGGAGGCCAAGGCGGCCTCCGCCAAGGCCCTGGCCAGCATCAAGGTGGGCCCCAAGGGGGTGTACACCGAAGATTCGATCCGCGTTTACCTGCAGGAGATCGGTCGCATCCGCCTGCTGCGCCCCGATGAAGAGATCGAGCTGGCCCGCAAGATCGCCGATCTCCTGCACCTTGAGGAGCTCGCAGCCCAGTTCGAACAGGACAACGCCCACTATCCCGATACCAAGGAATGGGCTGTCCTGGTGGACATGCCGCTGGTGAAATTCCGCCGCCGCCTGATGCTCGGACGGCGTGCCAAAGAAAAGATGGTGCAGTCGAACCTGCGGCTGGTGGTGTCGATCGCCAAGAAGTACATGAACCGTGGCCTTTCCTTCCAGGATCTGATCCAGGAAGGCAGTCTCGGCCTGATCCGCGCTGCTGAGAAGTTCGATCACGAAAAGGGGTACAAGTTCTCCACCTACGCCACTTGGTGGATTCGGCAGGCGATCACCCGTGCCATCGCCGATCAGAGCCGCACGATCCGGCTGCCTGTTCACCTTTACGAAACGATTTCCCGCATCAAGAAAACCACCAAGGTTCTCAGCCAAGAATTCGGCCGCAAGCCCACGGAGGAAGAGATTGCAGAAAGCATGGAGATGACGATCGAGAAGCTTCGCTTCATCGCTAAATCCGCCCAGCTGCCCATCTCCCTGGAAACTCCCATCGGCAAGGAGGAAGATTCCCGTCTCGGCGATTTCATCGAGGCTGATATCGAGAATCCTGAGCAGGATGTGGCCAAGAACCTGCTGCGTGAGGACCTTGAAGGCGTGCTCGCCACCCTCAGTCCCCGGGAGCGTGATGTGTTGCGCCTGCGCTACGGCCTCGACGACGGCAGGATGAAAACCCTCGAGGAGATCGGACAGATCTTTGATGTGACCCGTGAGCGCATCCGCCAGATTGAAGCCAAGGCGCTGCGCAAACTGCGGCACCCCAATCGCAACGGAGTGCTCAAGGAGTACATCAAGTAGTCTCCGAACGTCAGCATCCCTTCCGTTTTGCCCGCATCGGTCGTCGCGTCTGCCGGATCTTCTCCGGCAGCGAGGGTCACCATCGTGCTGCCCACCTTCAACGAGCGGCAGAACATCCAGCCCATCCTCCAGCAGCTGCTCGCCCTGCGTGATCGCTTTCAGCTGGAGTTGATCGTCGTCGACGACGACTCCGCTGATGGAACTGCCGATTTCGTCAAGCAAATGGCACACGGTGAGCCTTGCCTGCGCCTCATTCGCCGTGTGGGGCGCTCAGGCCTCTCCAGTGCCATCAAGGAGGGCCTGCTCGACAGCACCGGCGATCTCGCCGTCGTGATGGATTGCGATGGCCAGCATGAGCCTGCGGCGGTGGCGGCGGCGCTGGATCTGTTGATCGCCCGCAACGCTGATCTTGTGATTGGCAGCCGCTTTCACCCCGATGCCTCCATCAAGGGCTTGAGCGACAAGCGGGAAGGGGGATCGGTGCTGGCGAATCGCCTGGCACGCTTCACCCTGCCGCGCTACCGCCAGCTCAGTGACTTCATGAGTGGCTTCTTTGCCTTGCGGCTTGACCGCTGTCTGCCGATGATCCGGCAGGTGGATTCGCAGGGGTTCAAGTTTCTCTATGAACTTCTATCGATCAGCCGCGGGAATCTGATGATCGAAGAAATCCCGCTCACCTTCCAGCCCCGCACGTATGGAAGTTCCAAGCTGGACATCTCCGTGCTGTGGGATTTCGGCGTTTCGATCATCCATACGCTCTTGTTACGCATGGTTCCACGACGCGCCGTGAGTTTTGCTCTGGTTGGCTTGTCAGGGATCGGCGTGCAGTTGCTGATATCCAATCTGTTGATCCTGCTGGGCTTTTCCTTCGTGGCCTCGTTGCCGCCGGCTGTGATCGCCTCGGCCTGCAGCAACTATTTGGTCAACAACACCCTCACCTTCCGCCATCTTCGCCTCAAGGGCTTACAGCTGCTGGCCGGGCTTGTCAAGTTTCTGGTGGTGGCCTCGCTACCGATGCTCGCGAACATCGGCCTGGCCAGTGTCTTTTATGCACGCGTAGCCAATGACACCCTCTTTGCCCAGATCGCCGGCATTGCCGTGGTGTTTGTGTGGAACTATGCCGCCTCGTCCCGTTTCGTCTGGAACACCCCCTGAGCGCAACTGTTCTGCTTGGATCTGATTGCCTTGGGTTTAATTATCATGGGTTTGATTGCCATGGCTCAGACTTCCCTTGGACCGGACCCTTCTCGGCTCCGACCTGATGTGTTGAAATCCGATCTGCCCCAGTGCCGCCCCAGCTCTGCCCCATTGCCGGCCTGCCTGTGGCTGCTCCCTTCCGCCCCAGCCCGCCTCCTGATGGCATGCTCTTGATCTCCTCGCTGCAGGCGCGACCGGCCCGCCTGGCCTTGGTGTCTGCCGCCGGTCTGCTGCTGCTCTGCTGGCTGGCTTTCTTCAACCAGCTGGGCACCCTCAGCTTGATGGACAAGACCGAAGCCCTCTTCGTGGAAGTGGGCCGGGAGATGTTGCTACGCAACGACTGGATCACCCCCCACTGGAACGGCGAGCCGTTTTTTGACTACCCGGTCTGGGGGTACTGGATGGTGGCCCTGAGCTTCCGCCTCTTCGGCATCAGTGCCTGGGCCGCCCGGCTGCCGGTGGCGCTGATGGCGAGCCTGGTGGTAGTGGCGGGGTTTGTGCTGCTGTGGCTGCTCGCTGAAGGCGAAGCCACACCGGCCCGCTGGCGGCGCAGCTGGCTGGCTGCGGTGTTGCTGGCGCTGAATCCCGCCTGGGTGGGCTGGGGGCGCAGCTCCGTCACCGACATGTTCCTATCGAGCGCCATCACGCTGTCGCTGTTCGGCTTTTTCCTGGCTTACAGCCAGGCGGACAGGCCTGTGCTGCGCCGCGTCGGTTACGTGGCGATGCCTGTGTTCAGCGCCATTGCGGTGCTGGCCA
Source organism: Synechococcus sp. ATX 2A4 (assembly GCF_024346375.1). Classification (GTDB taxonomy): domain Bacteria; phylum Cyanobacteriota; class Cyanobacteriia; order PCC-6307; family Cyanobiaceae; genus MW101C3. The sequence continues at coordinate 102,262 of NZ_JAGQCV010000002.1, forward strand.
AAGGCCCGCTGGGCCTGGTGCTGCCGGGGGCCGTGATCGTGGCCTTCCTGCTCTGCCAGGGCCAGCTGTTCGCCGTGCTGCGGCAGATGCCGATGCTGCAGATGGCTGGGCTCTTCCTGGCGGTGGGGAGCCCCTGGTATCTGCTGGCGGCAAAGGTGAATGGCGCCGACTTCCTCAGCGGCTTCTTCGGATTCAGCAACCTGCAGCGCTACACCTCGGTGCTGTATGGCCATTCCGGCCCCTGGTATTTCTATCTGCCCTGGTGCGTGATCCTGCTGCTGCCGTGGTCGCTGTTCCTGCCGTTGGCCATCGTGCGGCTGCGCTACTGGCAGCTGGGCCACTGGCGCCAGCAGCCCCGCACTGCCCAGCTGGCCCCGTTCTGCCTGATCTGGTTCCTGGTGGTGCTGGTGTTCTTCTCCGCCGCCAGCACCAAACTCGCCGGCTACATTCTCCCGCTGATTCCCGCCGGCGCCTTGCTGGTGGCGCTCTTCTGGCAGCCACTGCCGTCTGTGGGCGTGCCGGTTGCGGACGTGCCAGTGGCCGCCGTGCCAGTGGCGGCCGTGCCGGTCGCCGACCCCTGGCAGCGGCTGTTTGGCTGGCTGAACGCGTTGCTGCTGGCAGTGATGGCAGCTGCCGCGGTGGTGGCCCCGCGTTGGGCCGCTTCCGATCCCGCCTATCCCGGTTTTGCCAAGGCTCTCACCAGCTCAGGCTTGCCGCAGTTGCTGGGCGGTCTGCTGGGGCTTGCCGCGCTGGCGATGATCGTGCAGCTGCTGCGGCGCGGCCCGCTGCAGCACCTGTGGCTGCCGGATGTGGCAGCGTTTGCCGGTGTGTTGCTGCTGGTGGTTCCCGGCCTTGCCCCGTTGATGGAACGGGAACGGCAGCAGCCGGTGCGGGAACTCGCTGTTCTGGCCGGTCAGCTGGCCCGCCCCCGGGAACCGCTGCTTGTGGTGGGCTACAGGCGCTACAGCGTGGTGTTCTACAGCGGCCGGCCAGTGCAGTTCTTTGACAGCGTCAAGGGAGCACGGCGCGGCTTGCAGGACAGCCAGCCGGCCAGCGTGCTGGTGTTCGGCGAACAACGCAAGCTCGCCAACCTCGCCGCAGATGGTGGGCAGGTGAAGACCCTGGCCAGCCGCGGCAATCACCGGCTGCTCCGGTACGTGCCAGGGCCGGCAACGGCAGACCGCTCCGGGCGCCGCTCCGGCGCCAGCGGTTCTTGAAGCGCTTCAGCCGCTGGTGCCGGCTGTTCGGCGTTCCCAGGCTGCTCCTCTGCCTGATCGCCGTGGCGCTGGTGGCCTGGATGGAGGCCACGGTGGTTCACGAGAAGCGCCCCGAGCTTGATATCGCCATTCTCGACTGGCTGGCTCAGGTGATCCCTGCCCAGCTCGGTTCACTGTTGGTGCTGATCTACAAGCTCAGCGGCACCCGCTTCACCGCCGTGCTGGTAGCGGCGGCCCTGTGGTTTCTCTACACCAAGCGCGCCTGGAACGACCTGCGCTGGCTGGCCGTCGGCACGGCAGGAATTCTGCTGATTATCGATCGCTGGCTCAAGCCCTACTTCGACCGTTCCCGGCCGCCCGAGCGCCTGGTGGAGGTGATCGGCCGCAGCTTTCCCAGCGGTCATGCCGCCGGCGCCGTGGTGTTTTATTTCCTGATGTGCATGATCCTCACCTCTCTCTATCCCCGCTTGCGACGGCCCCTGTATCTGGGCGCATCGCTGTGGGTCGCCCTGGTGTGGCTGAGCACCCTCTACTGCCGGGTGCACTGGCCCACGGACATGGTGGCCGGCGCCTGTGTTGGCTTCATCTGGTTCAGCATCTGCGCCGTGAGCCTCAAGTGCTGCGCTCCCCGGCAGAGTGCCCTTTCCCTGGAGCGAACGCCTTGACCTCTCCTGCCTCGCTCAGCTCGCTCGCCGAACTCTGTGGCCTGCGCACGGCGCCGGAGCTGCCCGCTGCGGCTCGCCAGGCGCTGCGCAGCGAATTGAACCAACGGCTGGCGGCCTGTGAGTGGTTCACGGTCGGGGTGATGGCGCCCTCTGCCTCCCTCGCCGTGGCGTCCCTGCGTGCCTGCGAGAACGCCCTGGGCTGGCAGCCCCTGCAGGCGCCTGGCTCTGAGACGCCTGGCCATGCCGCCTCGGATGCCAACGCAGCGGATCTCGCCGCTGAGGGCGGCCCGGTGTTTCTCAAGGGCAACCAACGCACCGGTCTGTTTCTGGTCCGCTTGGAAGCTGGTCTGGGCAGTGGCCTGCTGATCACCGGCCACAACAGCGTGGCGCCAGAGGCGGAAGACACCTGGGGCCCGTTCCCGCTCGATTTCTTCGCCTGATCCAGACCCCGTGTCGCCTGGTTGATCAGGCGTCCTGTTATGTCACCTGGGCGGCGGCCGGCCTGTCCTTAGGCTGGGCGGCTGTGAAACGGCCGAGACGCCGACGTGAGGACTGACGTGATGGCCGGCTCCACCCTGCGCATTGCCTCCCGCCGCAGCCAGCTGGCGATGGTGCAGACCCACTGGGTGCGCGATGCCCTCTCCGCTGCCCATCCCTCGCTGGAGATCAGCATCGAGGCCATGGCCACCCAGGGTGACAAGATCCTTGATGTGGCGCTGGCCAAAATTGGCGACAAGGGCCTGTTCACCAAGGAACTGGAAGCCCAGATGCTGGTGGATCAGGCCGACATCGCCGTCCACAGCCTCAAGGATCTGCCCACCAACCTCCCCGAGGGGCTGATGCTTGGCTGCGTCACCGAGCGGGAGGACCCCGCCGATGCCCTGGTGGTGCACAGCCGCCATGCCGACAAGAGCCTGGCCACCCTGCCGGAAGGGAGCGTGGTGGGCACCAGCTCGCTGCGCCGGCTCGCCCAGCTGCGCCACCACTACCCCCATCTCACCTTCAAGGACGTGCGCGGCAATGTGATCACCCGGCTGGAAAAGCTGGATGCCGGCAACTACGACTGCCTGATCCTGGCGGCCGCCGGTCTGGGCAGGCTGGGGCTGGCTGGCCGCATCCATGAACTGATCGACCCCTCGATCTCCCTGCACGCCGTGGGTCAGGGGGCCCTGGGCATCGAATGCCGCGAGGGCGACAGCGCCGTGCTGGATACGATCAAGGTGCTGGAGCACCTCCCCACGGCCCGCCGCTGCCTGGCGGAGCGGGCCTTCCTGCGCCAGCTCGAAGGCGGTTGCCAGGTGCCGATCGGCGTGAACAGCCGCTTCGACGGCGACGACCTGGTGCTCACGGGCATGGTGGCCAGCCTTGACGGCCTGCGCCTGCTCCGCAACGAGGCCCGCGGCGACCAAGCCGACCCGGAGGCCATTGGCATCTCCCTGGCCCACACCCTGCGCAGTGAAGGGGCGGGCGAGATCCTGGAGGAGATTTTTGCAGCTGTCAGGCCCGAGGCTTGAACCGGCCGGCCGCCCTCAGCCGCGGGAGGGCGACAGCCGTGGGCTCCCCTTCCAGTGGAGCCTGCTGGCCTGGGCGGCGCTGGTGGGGGTGCTCACCGGCGCCGCCGTGGTGGGCTTCCACTACCTGCTGGGTTTCATCAACAATTTCCTGTTCGGCACGCTCGTGGAGTGGGGCACGGGGTTACTGGGCAGCGCCCAGCCTGACCCCACTCCACCGGAGATCTTCACCAGTTCAGCCCCCTCCGGCACCCCGCTGAAGGCGCTGGTGCTGATCGGCCTCGGGGGCATCGGCTTTCTGCCACCGCCGCCGCTGCCGCCTGTACCGCTGCCGCTCCCGGTTCCCGCCAGCGGCCTGGCCGGTTGGTTCACCTCTTGGCCGGTGCTGCTGGCGCCGGTGCTGGGCGGCGTGTGTGTGGGGCTGCTGCGCCAGCTTGGGCGCGATCTGGGCCCCAGCCTGCCAAGCCTGATGGCGATGGCTGACGGAGTACTGCCGGCGGCGCCACGCCTGCCGCTGCTGCGCTTGATCGCCGCGTCGCTCAGCCTCGGCAGTGGGGCCTCACTCGGGCCTGAAGGGCCCAGTGTGGAGAGCGGTGGCAACATCGGTCTCTGGCTCGGGTTGCGCGCTGGGCTCACACCCGACTCCCAGAAGGCGCTGGTGGCCGCCGGCGTGGCGGCGGGCCTGGCGGCGGGCTTCCAGGCCCCGATCGCCGGTGTGTTCTTCGCTTTTGAGGGGGCCTACAGCACCATCCCCGGCCGGCCCAGCCTCAGGGCCGTGTTGGTGGCGGCGGTCACGTCTTCCCTGGTCACGCAGTTGTCGCTGGGGGATCAGCCGATCTTCCGGCTGCCCGCCTACGACGTGCGCTCACCGCTGGAACTGCCCCTTTACCTGGGCCTGGGGGTGGTGGCCAGCTTGATGTCATGGGCACTGGTGAGCCTCCTGGCCGCGGGCCGCAGTGCCGCCGTGCAACGGCGGGTGCAACGCCTGCCATCCGTGCTCGTCAACGCCCTGGGCGGCCTTGGAGTGGGGGTGATGGCGCTCGGTTTTCCGCAGGTGCTGGGCGTGGGCTACGACACGATCGAAGCCCTGCTGGGCCGGGAAGGTGGCGTGGCCTTCACCAGCCTGCTGGCGCTGTTGGCTGTGAAGTTGCTGGCCACAGGCCTCAGCAACGCCAGCGGCTTTGTCGGTGGTGGCTTTGCCCCCGCGTTGTTTCTTGGAGCGGTGCTGGGCAATTGCTACGGGCAGCTGCTGGGCGAGAGCGGCTTCGGCCTGCCGGTGGCCGAACCGCCGGCCTACGCCATGGTGGGCATGGCCGCCGTGCTGGCCGGCAGTGCCAGGGCTCCGCTCACAGCCTTGCTGTTGTTGTTCGAGCTCACCCACGACATCCGCATCGTGCTGCCGCTGATGGCGGCCACGGGGCTCAGCGCCGTGCTGGTGGAGCGTTGGCATGGTCTGGCGGATACCGGCCTGTTAGGGCCCGATCCGGTGGAGGAGGAACGGCGCGCCCGCCTGGCATCCCTGCTGGTGGGCGAGGCGCTGGAGCCGGAGCTGCCGCTGGTGCTGCCGGGGGACACCGCCGCCGGGGAAGCGCTGCGGCAGCTGGTGCAGGCCCATGGCCATTGCCTGCTGATCGAGCAGGACGGTTGGGTGGTGGGCCTGGCCACGCTGATGGATCTGCAGCGGGTGATCACCAGCCAGGGGGCAGCGGCGCCGCTGAGCGACTGCCGGCGCGCCGAGCTGATCTGGCTGCCAGCCAGCGCCAGCCTGGCCCAGCTGGAGGACCAGCTCAGCCCCAACGGCCTGCGCCAGTTGCCGGTGTTTGAGCAGGACGATGGTCCCCAGCCCAAGTTGCCGGCCGGGGTGCCATGGGCGGGCCTGCGCGCCGATGAGCTTCGGGGGATGGCCAGCCGCGACGGCATGGCGCGGGCGCTGGCCCGTGGGCTCAGCGGGTGATCACCACCGGCGTGCCCACATCCACCAGATCAAAGAGTTTGCGCACGTGCTCGTGGAACATGCGCACGCAGCCATTGGTGACCGCCGCCCGGGAGCTGACCGTCCAGGCCCAGGCGCTGGGGGTGCCGTGGATGCCGAACTGGTTGGGGCCGGCGGTTTTAAATCCCAGCCAGCGATCGCCCAGCGGGCCGTTCGGACCCACCGTGCCAGTCACCTTGCCGGTTCTGGTGCTGGCGTAGACCGGATTAACCACCTTGTTGGTGACCTGGAAGGTGCCGGTGGGCGTGGGTGTGCGGGCATCACCGATCGCCACCGGCCAGGGGCCGTACACCTTGCCGCCCCGCTCCAGGCGGATGTCCCGCTTGCCCAGCCGCAACACGATGCGGGAGGCAACGACCGGCCGAACTGCCGGGGCGGCGGCTGGGGTTGCGGTGGTTGGTGCAGTGGTGGCTGGAGGTGCGGCCCCAGGTGCCGTGGTTGTGGGTGTTGTGGCGTCCGGCGCTGCGTCCGCAGGTGCCGGAACGGCCTCCGGGGTGGCCGTGCTCGGTGCCGAGCTGGCCGGGCCCGCCGAGTTGGCGCTGGGGAGTGCCAGTGCAGCAGTGCCTGCGAGCAGGGTGGCGCCGCACAGGCCGATCACCAGAGCGCCGGTGCAGGCCCCTGAACTGCGAAGGTGCGGAAGGACCATTGAGATCGGGCGCATTCAGGTGCCGGTGGAAGGGCCTCAGCCCACGAGTTTGGCATCGATGGTGTCGAGGTAGCGCTGTTCGCATTGCTTGATGATGCGAACGGCCTCCTCCACGCCGAAGAATCCATTCACTTTGCAGGTGCCGGGCTTCTTCAGATCCTTGTAGTGCTCCCAGTAGTAGTGGGTTTCCTTCTGCCAGTGGGCGCCCAGCTGCTCGTAGCTGGTGATGTGATCCATGCGCTTGTCATCGGCGATCACGGCGATCACCTTGTCGTCCACTTCGCCGCCGTCGTCAAAGGTCATGATGCCGATGATGCGGGCCTCCACCAGGCTGCCGGGCACCAGGGGCTCGGTCACACCCACGATCTCAATATCGAGCGGGTCGCCGTCTTCGTCCCAGGTGCGGGGGATGCAGCCGTAGGCGAAGGGATAGGCCAGGGAGGAGTAGCCCACCCGGTCGAGTTTGAGGTGGCCGGTTTCGTTGATCAGTTCGTATTTGTTGATCGTCATCGAATTGAGCTCGACGATCGTGTTCAACCGCAGTTCCGCTTCGTCGGCGAAGGCCGGCAGCACGTGCAGCAGGTTGAGCATCGTGCGGCTGGGCGGATGGTCGATGTTCGCCATGGAGGTGGGAAACGAGCGGCGCGGCTGATCCTACGGAGTGCACCAGCCCGCTCTCAACGTCAGCCGCGGATCACTGCGCACCCTGGCGGCCTCTGCCTCAGACCTCTTGCCGCCAGCGTTTTTCCTTGTTCTTGCCGCCGGTTCAGTGGTGAGCGCTGGCCAGCAACTGCTGCACCTTGGCTTCCAGGTAGCTGAGGAAGGGTGCGGCGCTGAGACGCTCCCCCGTGACCTGCTCCACCAGCTCCTCCCCGTTCACCGCCCGCCCCAGCGGCCAGACATGGGCGGCCAGCCACTGCTGCACCACCCGCTCCTGGCCGGCGGCCACATGAGTTTCGATCGGCCCGATCTGCCGCTGCATCGCTGCGGCCAGCTGGGCACTGATCAGGTGCCCGAGGGCATAGGAGGGGAAGTAGCCGAACAGGCCTTCGGCCCAGTGGATGTCCTGAAGGCAGCCCTCGCTGTCGCTGGCGGGGCGCAGGCCCAACAGCTCCACCATGCGGCGGTTCCATTCCCCGGGCAGGTCGGCCACGGGCAGGCCCCCCTCCAGCAGGGCCAGCTCCAGCTCGAAGCGCAGCACGATGTGCAGGCCGTAACTCAGTTCATCGGCCTCCACGCGGGTGGGACCGGGTCGCATCGGGTTCAGTGCTCGCCAGAAGCCATCGACGCCGCCCCAGGGATCTCCGCCGGCGCCGGCCACGAAGCGCGGCTGCCAACGGGCGGCGAAGGCGCGGCCGCGGGCCACCCGGCATTCCCAGAACAGCGACTGGCTCTCATGCACCCCCATCGACGTGGCTTCGCCGAGCGGCCAGGGGAAGTAGTGATCGGTGCTGCGGGGCAAGCCCTGCTCGTAGAGCGAGTGCCCCCACTCGTGGGCAGTGGCCAGAAAGGAGGAGAACGGCTGCCCGGGCACCACGCGCGTGGTGATGCGGAAATCCTGAGGGCCGAGCGTGCAGGAAAAGGGGTGGGCGGAACGGGAGCGCTGGCAACGTGCCGGGTCATAGCCCCAGCTGTTGAGCAGCTCACTGCAGAGGCTTTCTTGCTCCGCCTCCGGCAACTCGGCGGCAGCCTCGTTCAGCCCGCCCTGCTGAGCCGGGGCGGCGGCCACCTGCTCCAGCAGGCCCGGCAGGGTCGCTTTGAGCGGGGAGAACAGCTCCTCCAGCCGCGTCTTGCTGATGTCAGGTTCAAACGGCTGGGCCAGCACCTCCCAGGGGCTGCGGGGCACCGCCTCGGCGGCGGCCAGTTGCCCGGCCTGCTCCCGGCGCAGGGCAATCAGCTCCGCCAGGGCGGGGGCGAATGTGGGGAAGTCGTTGTGGCGCCGGGCGGTTTGCCAGAGGGCGTTGCCCTTCGATTGCGCTCTGGCCAGGCTTGCCACCAGTGCGGGGTCGAGGCAGCGCTGCCGCTCCAGCTCGAGACGGACCAGCTGCAGGTTGCGGCGCCGTTCAGTCGGTACAGACGGCCCCAGTTCTGCCTTCGTTTCCGCCTCCAGCTCCGCCTCCGCTTCCCCCACCAGCTCGGCATAGCGGGCGCTGCTCTGGCGTGCATGGATCTGGCTGGCCAGCAAGGCCAGTTGCTCTCCCCGCCATTCAGCCCCAGCGGCGGGCATCACCGTGTTCTGGTCGTAGTAGAGAGCGCTGCTGATCGATCCGAGCAACCTGGTTTCGTTCAGGTGGACATGCAGGCGCTGCAGGGCGTTGGCCGGCTCGGGCATGGCGGGGCTGTGGTGGCGATGGCCAGCATGGCGCCCGCCTTCATCACGCCAGCTGATGGGCAGGGGCCGGCGGGCAGTCGCGTTCCCAGATCAGTTCCATGGCCATCGCACCTTCCAGGCTCTGCTTCACCGGGCAGCTCTCCGCTGCGCGCTGCAGCAGCTGGCGCTGATCCGCCGTCAGGCCGTCGGGCAGGGTGATCCACACCGTGAGCGCCTCGATGCGGCGGCGCCCGGAGCGGGTCATCGTTTTCTCAACCTGGGCTCGGCTGCCCTCCAGCGCCCAGCCGTGCCGCTGGGCCGTGATGCCCATCACCGTGAGGATGCAGGTGGCCAGGGCCGTGGCCACCAGATCGGTGGGCGAGAAGCGTTCGCCTTTGCCTTCGTTGTCAACCGGAGCGTCGGTGAGGAGCGTGGAACCGGAGGGACCATGCAGGGCCTGGCAGCGGAGCGAACCTTCGTACTGGCACTGGATGGTGGTCATCACGGCGAAGCAGAACCGGGCTGACCCTGACAATGGCAGCGGAGACCTTCTGGTGGAACGCGATGATCGGCCCGGACATCGCTTCGCTCGCGGCCGGAGCCGAAAGCCCCGGAGCGGTCGCCAAGCTCTCCTATGCGATTCAGTTGTCGGTGGCGCCGGTGTTCCTGCTCACGGGCATCACTGGCCTGCTCAGCATGTTCACCCAGCGGTTGGCACGGATTGTCGACCGCACCAGGGTTCTGCAGGAGGCGTTGGAGCGCGGCACAACCTTGGAAGCGCGCCGCTTGCGCACTGCCCTGGAGGTGCAGAGGAAGCGCATGTTCCTGATCAACCGCGCCATTCTCTGCATCACCTTCACGGCACTGCTGATCGCCGCCGTGGTGGCGGTCATGTTCGTGAGTGCGGTGGCAGTTCTGGATCTCGCCGCGATCCTGGTGCCGGCCTTCGTGCTGGCGATGCTGATGTTGATCGTAGGGCTGGTGTTGTTTCTGCAGGAGGTGCAGCTGGCGATTTCCCAGAATCCGAAGCGCTACTACTGAGCCTTTTCGCTACACCCCCCACCAGCGCCGTTGTAGCGGGCGGCGGCATGGCAGCTTCCGGCAATGGTGGGCACAATCCGCGGCGCCGCCGAACCCGGCCCCCTGCGCTCCCAGGCGATGGCCTGTCTCGCGGTTGGTCTAGGCGAATGACGTGGCTCAAAAACTGAGAAACAAGGACCCCATTCAAACAGTGATGTTGTGATGGCTATGGAGTTCTTCTGCCATTGACGATCTCAACGGCTAGCCTCACACGAACTCGTTTTATGCGCCTTTGACAGGCCGTGCACATCCTTTCCTCTTTCCATCATTGCCGATGAAGCCTGAGCTGTCGGCAGGAAGGCCGGCTGGCCTCCTTCAACCGGGCCACCTTTTTGTTCTGCTCAGGTTGCGGATGGCGTTGGTGCCGCTGCGGTCAGAGGCGGCCGTCTCTGCCAGGGGCTGATGGATCTCAACCCGTTGTTTCAATCCAACCTGGATCGCCATGAAGCGACTTGCCAGCTGCTCGCCCGCCGTTCATTGCTGTGCGTGAGCGCACGGCGCTTGATGATCGGCCACTTGCACCTGCTGCTGGAAGGTGTGCTCAGCTCACTGGATGGCGCCACCACTGAAGCAGCCGGACTCCATCATCTTCAACAGCGCGTGCCCGATCTGGTGCTGGTGAGCGAATCCCTTGAGGGGAGTACGGGCATGGCCTTCATTCGTACACTCAAGCATCGCCACCCCGACCTTCCCTGCCTGCTGCTGCTAGAGCACGAAACCCCAGACGTGCTTCAAGAGGCGCTCGCCTGCGGCAGTGATGGCATCTGCCTGGAGCGCCTGGTAGGCCGGGGCCACATCATCACGGCCCTTAAAGCGATTCTTGATGGCGGCATCTACATGGAGGCCCCTCTGCTCACGTTGATGCGGCAGGGCACTTCCAGTTCCGTGGCGGAGGACCGGGCACCGCTCACCCCCCGCGAGCGCGACGTGCTCTGCAAGCTGGTAAAAGGCTGCAGCAATGCGGAGATTGCTGTCCAGTTGTTTGTGTCGGTGGAAACGGTACGCACCCACATGAAGGCGATCCGGCGCAAGCTCGGAGCCCGCGATCGCAGCCATGCTGCCCTGATTGCCGTAACCACAGGACTGGTGCGCTGGCAGAAGGGAACGGGCCAGAATCACGAGACCCATTGATTACTTTTTGCGACAATAGCCACCTCCGATGTTCATCCAGCCTGACTGACAGTCTTCTCCATTTCGTGGACTCACTGTATAAGAGGCGACACCGAGTGTGCTGCACTTGCCGTTGAAGGTGTCGACATAGCCGAGTGGGCACATTCCTTCCCGCTTCGGAATCACCTGTTGAGCGTTTGCGCCTTCAGCCAGCACCCCACCCGCCAGGGGAACCATGAGCAGCGCCATCAGGCAAAAGGGAAGCTGGGCTGCGCGCCATGGAGCCATAGGGACGGGAGCCATTGGAAATCCGTTGTGATGGCGCAACCCTAGGGACTAAAGATGACCCAACCATGACCGCCTGGCCTGTTTTCCATGCTCCGTCAGAGCTTGTCTCAACTGCGAGTTTTCACCACTGGTGAGGGCTTCACCGACCTGACATCACAGCTGGCAGCCTGCGTGACCACGTCCGGACTGCGCCAAGGGGTTCTCAACATGCTGGTGCGCCATACCAGCTGCAGTCTCATCATCAACGAAAATGCCGATCCCCGGGTGCTGCGGGACCTGTCCGCCTTTCTGCAGGCGTTGGTGCCGCACGAAGGGCTGGGGCCACTCAGTGGGGCGGGCAAGCTGCGGGCCTGGCTGCACGATGACGAAGGCCCCGATGACATGCCGGCCCATGTGCGCACGGCGCTGACGGCCAGCACCCTGTCGCTGCCGTTTGACCAGGGCCGCCTGATGCTCGGCACGTGGCAGGCGGTCTACCTGTGGGAGCACCGCGCCGCCGGCAGCTGCCGTGAGCTCAGCCTCCATCTGTTGGGGGAATGAGCAGGGCCGGCTCAAGCCCCGTGAGGCGGGCGTCAAGAGGGTGTGCCCGCGCCTCGCTGCGGCAGCGCCTCGCCACGGCAAGGTAAGGCCACGGCAAAGTGAGGCGATGGAGAGCGCCCCATCCACCCCGGCACAGATTCCGCCCGCCCCTGGGTGGTATGCAGCCGGGCCACCTGCAGAGCCCAGCAATGGCTGCAACGATCAGCTGACGGCGGAAATGGTGCGCCTGCGGCAGGAGATCAGCCAGTTGCACAGCTCCGTCGCCGCCCTCACTGCCGCAATCACCTCCCTGGCCAGCAGCCCGCCTGATTCCCGCTTAGCAACGCCGGCGGAGCTTCGGCCACCGGTGGCCAGTGCCTCCCCCGCCACCCTGCTGGCGCTGCGCAGCGGCGAAAGGCTCAATGGCGAGGTGCAGCGGCGCCTGCGCCTGGGCGGCGATGCCGACAGTGACACCGAACTCGACCTCCTGATCGATCGCCTCCATGACCTCTGTGAGGCGGATGACTGAGCGTGGGAGCCGGCCTGGCCCGTTGCGACGCTTCCGCCGGCTGGCGCACTTCAGCCTGGTTGCCATCCTGGTGACAACACTGTTCTGCGGACCTGTCATGGCGGCCCAATTGCTCACCCCTGAAGAGATCAGGGCGCTGCCCGCCCAGTTGCCGGGCTGGAGCGTGATCAACGGCAAATTGCAGCGCGCCTTCGTGTTCGCTGATTTCAGCGCCGCTTTCGGCTTCATGGCCCGGGTGGCCCTGCTGGCGGAAACCCTCGGTCACCATCCGGAGTGGAGCAACGTCTACAACCGCGTGGTGATCGATCTCACCACCCACGATCCCGGCGGTCTCTCCAGCCTGGACCGGGAGCTGGCGCGGCGCATCAACGGTCTGCTCGTTCCCTGATCATCAGATCCTGAAGGCTGGACCCAAGACGCCTGACTCTCCAGAAGCCGGAACGCTGAGGCACGACTTCAAGACGCCTCCCACATCCAGGACTTCCGGGTTGAAGAAGCCCCAAGCCAAGACCCTGGGTCCGGGATGATTGGGTCCAGGAAGATTGGGTTTGGGAAACAAGGGTCCGGGAGGGCTGAATCTCAATCAGAGTCCTGACCTTCGGCCGAACCGGGCCCAATTTCGGTCGTACCGTCCGAGCCGCCCCTGATGATCCGCTTCCACAGCTCCATCAGCAGCGCGGTCGGCGCATCGCTGGCGTGGAAGCGGAGGGTGTGCCGCTGCTCCAGCGGTGTGAGCGGTTCCGCCTGACGGCGTTGCAGCGCCGCCACGGCCATATCGGCATCGCTGGGGTCGTCGTTGCGCAGCAGGCGCGTCCGCAGGCGTGTCTCGATCAGTTCAGGTGAAGCGTCCACGTCGACGATGCACCAGGGCACCCCCAGCTCCTCCGCCAGGGCGGCGGCCCGTTGGCGGCTGGCCTGGCGCAGGTGGGTGGCATCGAGCAGTAAGGCGCGTCCCGCCTTCAGGCGCGCGGCAGCCTGCTCCAGCAGCTCTGTTTCGGTGCGTGCGTGGGCAGCGGCGCTGTAGAGGCGATCGCGCTGGTCGCCATCGGAGCGGGCCAGGGGATCCAGACCGAACAGCGCCTTGCGCACCCGGTCGCTGCTGAGCGTATCGGCGATCAGCCAGGGGGCCAGCTGGGCCGCCAGGTGGCTCTTGCCGCAGCCCGAAAGGCCCCGCAGCAGGATCAGCGGCGGCGGCTGCAAGCCGCTCCGGGCGTAGGCGAGCGCCAGCGACAGATGGCCGCGCGCGCCGTGTGCGCCCGCCAGGCGTTCGCTGGCGGCGCGGTCGTGCTCGGCCCAGGTCACCGTTTCCACCTTGGCCCGCACATGGGCCCGATAGGCGCAGAAGAGATCCAAGACCGCTGGATCGATTGGGCGGCCGTACCCCGCCAGCAGAGCTTTCACCTGCTCAGGGTGGCCGCTGGCCTGCAGCTCCATCACCAGGAAAGCCAGGTCGGAGGCGCCATCCACCTGCCGCAGCCCCGCATTGAATTCCACGCAATCGACGATCAAGGGGCCTGGGTCGGTGCGCCCCTCTGCCTGGGCGCCGGCAGTGCCGAACCCTGCCTTCAGCAGCACATGTTCAAGGCGCAGGTCGCCGTGGCCGTTCACGCCCCAGTCGGCGGCGATCCGCGCCGCCAGGGCGTGGCGCTGCCGGCGCAGCTGGGCGGCCAGGCTGCTCACCAGGGCGGCATGCACCGGGGCGGGAAACAGTGCGGGCACGGCGCTGGCGGTGGCCTGCACGTTGCTGGCCAGCACATGGGCAAAGCGCCGGATGGCGGCGCGGCCATCGGCGCCAGGCCTCCCATTGGCCGCGTGAAAGCGGGCGATCACGCCCCCCAGCGCCTGCAGTTGCGCGGCGGGCACGGGCCCGGCTTCAAGCCGGGCGCGCAGGGTGCACTGCCGATCGAAGCGACGCATCACCACCACCGGCTCTCCAGCCAGCGCCCGCACGCCCAGGTAAATGGGTGCGGCCAGGCGCTGGTTCAGCCGCACTTCCACTCGGCACCAGTGCCAGCGCCGCTCCAGGCTGCTGTAATCGAGCAGGTCCCAGAGCTGCAGCGGCTTCTTGAGCTTGTAGGCATGGCGCGGGGTGAGAAACACCACGCTGATGTGGGTCTGCACCACCTCCACCCGCCGCTGGCCGGGCGCCACGCCCTGCCAGTCGGCTTCGGGATAGATCGACGGCCGGCTGAGGGCGGCGATCGTGGCGGCCAGACTGGCCGTTGCCGCTGCGGAAGTTGGGGGGGGCGCGTCACTCATCGGCACGCCTCCGGCAGGAGCCTCATGCGAGGGCAGGCTCCACCTGGCGCAGGGGCTGAAAGTGCAGCCGCTCGCCGAGCACCGACACGCCGATGCTGGAGCCCTCGCCGTAGGTGCCGGCCAGGATCGCCTTGGCGATCGGGGTTTCCAGCTCCCGCTGGATCGCCCGCTTCAACGGCCGTGCGCCATACACCGGGTCATAGCCGGCGGTGGCGAGCCAGTCGAGGGAGGCGGCATCAAGTTCCAACCCGATCTTGCGATCGGCCAGCCGCAGCCGCAGCCGCTCCACCTGCAGCTCCACGATCTGGCGCAGTTCCTCGGCCCTCAGGCTGTGGAAGATGATCGTTTCATCAAGGCGGTTGAGGAATTCGGGGCGGAAGTGGCCGCGCAGGGCCTCATTCACCCGCCGCTCCATTTCGCCATGGCGGGCCGGATCACCGGCCAGATCGAGAATCGAAGCACTGCCGATGTTGCTGGTGAGGATCAGCACGGTGTTGGTGAAATCCACCGTGCGCCCCTGCCCATCGGTGACGCGACCATCATCGAGGATCTGCAGCATCACGTTGAACACATCGGGGTGGGCCTTCTCCACCTCATCGAACAGGATCACCGCATAGGGCCGGCGCCGTACCGCTTCGGTGAGCTGGCCGCCTTCCTCATAGCCCACATAGCCGGGAGGCGCTCCGATCAGGCGGCTCACGGCGTGCTTCTCCATGTATTCGCTCATGTCGATGCGCACCATGGCGTCGGCGCTGTCGAACAGCTGGGCCGCCAGCGCTTTGGAGAGCTCGGTCTTGCCCACACCGGTGGGGCCGAGGAACAGGAACGAAGCGATCGGCCGGTTGGGATCGGAGAGGCCGGCGCGGGAGCGCTGAATGGCATCGGCCACGGCGGTCACCGCCTGCTCCTGGCCGATCACACGGCGGTGCAGTTCCGCTTCCAGATGCAGCAGCTTGTCCATCTCCGATTGCACCAGCCGCGCCACCGGAATGCCAGTCCACTTGGCGATCACCTCGGCGATGTCGTCTTCGGTGACCTCCTCGCGCAGCAGGGTCTTGTCGGCACCGGCGGCATTGAGCTCGCTCTCCTTGGCCGCCAGTTTCTTGTTCAGCTCCGCCAGGGTGCCGTATTCCAGCTGGGCCGCTTTGTTGAGGTCGTAGCTGCGCTTGGCCTGCTCCACCTGCAGTTGCACCTGCTCGATGTCTTCCTTGATGGCGCTGAGCTCGTCGATCGAGCCTTTTTCCTTCTGCCACTGGGCATTGAGGCCGCTCTGCTGCTCACTCAGCTCCGCCAGTTCCCGCTCCAGCCGTTCGAGCCGGTCGCGGCTGGCCGTATCGGATTCACGGCCCAGCGACAGCTTCTCCATCTCCAGCTGCAGGATCTTGCGATCGATCTCATCGATCTCTTCGGGCTTGGAGGTGATCACCATCTTGAGCCGCGCTGCCGATTCATCCATCAGATCGATGGCTTTGTCGGGCAGGAAGCGATCGGCGATGTAGCGGCTGCTGAGCACGGCCGCTGCCACCAGGGCGTTGTCGGCGATGCGCACGCCGTGGTGCACTTCGTAGCGCTCCTTGAGGCCCCGCAGGATCGAGATCGTGTCCTCCACGGTGGGCTGATCCACGAACACCTGCTGGAAGCGCCGCTCCAGGGCCGGATCCTTCTCGATGTGCTGGCGGTGCTCATCGAGGGTGGTGGCGCCGATGCAGCGCAGTTCGCCGCGGGCCAGCATCGGCTTGAGCAGGTTGCTGGCATCCATCGCCCCGCCGCTGGCGCCGGCTCCCACCACCGTGTGGATCTCATCGATGAACAGCACGATCTGGCCTTCGGAGGCCGTCACTTCCTTGAGCACGGCCTTGAGCCGCTCCTCGAATTCACCGCGGTACTTCGCCCCGGCGATCAGGGCGCCCATGTCGAGTGACACCAGCTGCCGGTTCTGCAGCGCCGCTGGCACGTCACCGTTGACGATCCGCTGGGCCAGGCCTTCCACGATCGCGGTCTTGCCCACGCCGGGTTCGCCGATCAGGACGGGGTTGTTCTTGGTGCGGCGGCTGAGAATCTGGATCGTGCGCCGGATTTCCTCATCGCGGCCGATCACCGGGTCGAGCTTGCCGTCCTTGGCGGCCTCGGTGAGATCACGCCCGTACTTCAGCAGCGATTCATAGGTGCCTTCGGGGTTCTGATCGGTCACGCTCTGGCTGCCGCGCACGGCTTCGATGGCCTGACGCAGTTTCGTGGCATCCACGCCTGCCTGTGAGAGCAGCTGGCGGCCACAACGGCCGTCGTTGGCCAGGGCGAGCACCAGGTGCTCGATGGAAGTGAAGCTGTCGCCGAATTCCTTCTGCAGGGTGGCGGCGTGATCCAGCAGCAGGTTCAGCCCTTTGCCGAGGTACACGCTCTCGGGCGCCGAGGCGAGGCTGGGCTGGCCGGCGATGAAGGCCTCCACCTTCTCGGCGAGCACAGCAGGGTTGACGCCGGCCTTCTCCAGAATCCGTCCCGCCAGCCCCTGCTGGGCCAGCAGGGCGGCGAAGAGGTGCTCGCTCTCCAGCTGCTGCTGCCGTTTCTGCTGGGCCAACTGCTGGGCGGCCACGATGGCGGCCCAGGCCTTTTCGGTGAAGGTTTCGGAGGTGGGGTGCATGGCGGAGTGTGCGCGTTGCGCCGTCAGGGGGGAGATGAAATCACCCTATGAATCCCTTCCGCGCTGGGTTCAGAGGGAGCACCGAACCGATACCCACAGAAAACCCCCCATGGCGGTTGTGATCAGGGCCCCACTGGGGCGGGGCCGGTGAGCGGGAGCTGTATGCGCCGCAAACTCTCGGTGTTGGTGCAACGGCGCAGGGGGCAGCCATCGGGCCCGTAGATGGCATCAGCCGACGAAAGGCAACCCATGGCGTTCTTGCGTTGCACCTGCTCAGGCTTCAGCTGCAGCGGCTGCAGGTTGGAATCAGGCGTAGGTGGCAGCCGCGGGCAGATCTTCATCGGCGCTGTTGAGGGGCTGATCGCGGCCGGCTGGTTGGGTGAAGGGGCCTGGGCGAGGCCAGGACCTGCCGCTGCCCCCAGCAGGGCGGTGCCGACGGCAGCCGTCAAGGACGCCACGGTGGCCAAGGCGTGGCCCTGGCGGTGGTGAAGCGGCGGTGCCGCGGGGCTCAAGGCCATGGAGTGTGCTGCGCGCCTGCCTAGTCTCGTTGGCTTGACGCGTGGATGGTGCGCCCGCCGATGCCAGAGTTGCCCCCCGATTTCACCCCGACCGACGAGCTGGTGAACCAGCTGGCGGAAGAATCAAGGGTGTTCGATGCCACCGCAAGGGATCCGGAGCGCAATTGCTGGCTGGTGGTGCACCGCTATGCCCATGGGGTGTTGCCCAGCGAGTACGACATCCGCGATGTGCCGGAAGACCTCTATCTATCTGTGCTCGCCCGCCGCAAGCAGCTGGGCTGAAGATCACCACAAGCCGCCGGGCTTTGGATCAGCCCAAGCTGCAGGGCTTTGGATCAGTCCCAGCTCCTGGGCTTTGGATCAGCCCCAGCTGCTGGGCTGCTGCACCGGCATAAAAAATCCGCCCCAGGTAAGGGGCGGATCGCCGGAGGGCTGCTAGGCCCGCCTCACAACTGGGAAGCAAAGCCCCAACCATTGGAGGCCGGGGGCTGAGAGCTGAAAGGAGGGAACCGAAGGGGGTGGAGCCTGATTCAGTGATCAGGACCAGCCTTCAGAGGATTTCTGCTCGATGTAGGCGGCCACATCAGCGATATCAGCTTCGGTGAGCTTGCCGCCGAAGGCTGGCATGGCGTTCTTGCCGTTGGTGACCTGATAAGCGATGGCCGACTCATGGCCTTCGCTGTAGTTGGCCAGGTAGGCCTCGAGGGCTTCTTTCTTGAGTGTGCGCTCGGCGTTCACGACGTTGCCGCCGCCCATGTGGCAAGCCGCGCAGTTGGCGGAGAACACCTGGCCGCCATGGGCGACATCCGCGGCGTACGAAGGAGACGCGGTACCCAGCAGAAACGCCAGGGCAAGGGCAACAAATGACAGCAGACGGCGCATCGAAAAGCGTGCAACGAAAAGAAGTTAGGGTCTCGGGCCCTCACGGCGTTGCAGCACGCGAGAGGATCGAAACAATCTCGTTACGCAAGCGGGGGTTGGCGGCGGGCCTTCAGCCCACAACACCGCGGTGCGGCAGACCTGCGGCGGCGAACACCTGCTCCAGGGTGGGGGCATGGCTCACCAGGCCGAAGCGCTCCGGCGGGCTCACCGGGCTGTGGATGAAGTGGCGCTGGCGGATGCTGAAGCGATCCCAGGCGTTCACCTCGATCGGCAGCACCTTGATCAGGGCTTCGATCAGCCAGCCGCTCAGGGCCAGGCCGAACGGCGGCCGCCAACATTGGCGCCAGCGGCACAGGCTCGTGATGGCTCCGTCCACTGTGACGGCGGGCTGACCGAGCACCAGGCGCCGCACCGGACCCTGGCCGGGTTCCCTGTTGGGCTGGTGCGGCTGCAGGCACAGGTGGACGCACACCCGGCTGATGTCCACGGCATGGATGAAGTGGAAGCTGGCCTCGGCCCTCAACCAGCGCGCCAGCCACAACCAACGCACGCCCTCCTGCAGACCGGCGGTGAGGTAGCTGGTAGGGAAGCGATCACCCGGCTGCACCGAGCCGCCGAACACCAGCGTTGGGAACACCGCCACAATCCGCTCGGCCAGGGGGTGCTGCTCCAGCTGCTGCAGGCACAGGGCCTTGGTCTGGATGTACTCGGTGCCGTAGGCCTGCGCTTCCGGCAGCAGCTGCAGGTTGCGATCCAGGATGCTGGCGGTGGAGAAATAGATCACCTGCTGCAGCCGTTCGGGATCGGTGCGGCCCAGCAGTTCCTTCACCGCCACCACATTCACCTGCTGGGCCCGCTCGGGATCGCCCCAGGCGGTGGCGGTGTGGATGATGCGGTCGGCGGAGGCGATCGCCTCGGCATGGGGTTCTTGGTCCCGCAGGTCGCCCACCAGCAGGGTGATGCGCGGATCATCCGCCGGCACGGCGGTGAGCTTGGTGGGATCCCGTAGCCAAAGCAGCAGGTCCACGTCGCTTTCGCGGTAGAGCTGCTCAGCGATCGTCTGGCCGACGCAGCCGCTGGCGCCGGTGATCAGCACCCGCTGGCGCGGGCCGGGCGATGCGGAGCTGCTCAAACAGCCGCCCCGATCCACTCATTCACCGACTTGCCGGCTTCAAAGAACACGCGGGCGTTGTCTTCGGGGGTGCCGGGCAGGATGCCGTGCCCGAGGTTGAGGATGTGACGGCGGCCGCGGGCCTTGCGCACCGTGTCCTCGATGCGGGCGCGGATTGCCTCAGGCGTGCCGAAGAGCAGGCCGGGATCCACGTTGCCCTGCACCCCGAGGTGCTGGGGCAGGCGGGCGCAGCCGTCGGCCATGTCCACGGTCCAGTCGAGGGAGATGAAATCCACGCCGGTGGTGGCCATGCGTTCCAGCACACCGGCGCTGCCGGAGATGTAAAGGATCAGGGGGGTGTCCGGGTGCTTCGCCTTCACCTGGTCCACCACCCGCTTCTGGTAGGGAGCGGCGAAGGTGTCGTAGTCGAGCGGGCTGAGCTGACCGGCCCAGGAATCGAACAGCTGCACCACCTGGGCGCCGCTTTCGATCTGGTAGCTCACGTAGGTGGCGATCGAATCGGCCAGGTGGCCCAGCAGCTGGTGCAGCAGCGCCGGCTCCTGGAAGGCCATCGCCTTGATCACGGCGTAGTTCTTGCTGCTCTTGCCTTCCACCGCGTAGGCGGCGAGGGTCCAGGGGGCGCCCACAAAGCCGAGCACGGCCGCCTGGTTGCCAACGCTCTGGCGCAATCGGCCCAGCACCTCGCCCACGAAGGGGAGGGCGGCGGCGGGTTCCAGCGGCCGCAGGGCATCCACCTGGGCCTGGCTGCGGATCGGCGGATCGATGATCGGCCCCTTGCTCTCGATGATGTCGAAGTCGATGCCGATCCCCGGCAGCGGCGTGAGGATGTCGGAGAACAGGATCACCCCGTCGGGCGCGAAGGCCTCGAACGGCTGCATCGAGATCTCGTAGGAGAGGTCGGGGATCTCCGAACGCTCCCGGAAGCCGGGGTGGCGGTCACGCAGGTCGCGGTAGACCTTCATATAACGGCCCGCCTGCCGCATCATCCAGACCGGCGGCCGCTCCACCTGCTCGCCTCGGGCGGCGCGCAGCAGCAGGGGGAGGGGTTCGGCCATGAAGGGAGGGAATGCCAGGGGCGAACCTACCCGACCAGCTGGCCTGCTTCGGCGGATTCGTCACACAGGGCCTGGCTGCGGGCGTCGTCCCGTTGCAGCACCAGCACGCTGAGGGGGGGCAGGCAGAGGTTGATGGATTGCTCGTAGCCGTGCATGGCTGACTTGTCGGTGAACTTGCCGCCGAGATTGCCGAGGTTGCTGCCGCCGTAACGACTGCTGTCGGTGTTGAACACCTCGCCGTAATAGCCCTCAAGCGGCACCCCCACCTGGTAGTGGGAATGGCTCTGGGGAGTGAAGTTGGCCACCACCACCAGCCAGCGCCCGGTGGTGCTCTCCCGGCGCATGAAACTGATCACAGAGTGGCGGTTGTCGCTGCAGTCGATCCACTGGAAGCCGTATTCCACGAAGTCGTCGCGCCAGAGCGCCGGCTCCTCGCGGTAGAAGCGGTTGAGGTCGTCCACCATGGTCAGCAGGCCCTTGTGGGCGTCGTACTGGAGCAGGTCCCACTGCAGATCGCCCCACACGTTCCATTCGGAGCGTTGGCCGAATTCCATCCCCATGAAGATGGTTTTCTTGCCGGGATGGGTCCACATATAGGCGAGCAGGGCGCGCACGTTGGCGAACTTCAGCCAATCGTCGCCAGGCATTTTATGCAGCAGGCTGCTCTTGCCGTGCACCACTTCATCGTGGCTGAGGGCCAACATGAAGTTCTCGGTGTAGTGATACCAAATCGAGAAGCTGATGTTGTTCTGATGGAACTGGCGGAACCAATGGTCCAGCTCGAAATAATCGAGCATGTCATGCATCCAGCCCATGTTCCACTTCAGGTTGAAGCCAAGGCCGCCCATTTCGGTGGGTTTGGTGACCATCGGCCAGGTGGTGGATTCTTCCGCGATTGAAAGCGCCCCGGGGAAATGATGGAAGAGCACTGCATTGGCCTGTTGAAGGAAACGCACGGCCTCTAGGTTCTCCCTGCCGCCGTATTCGTTGGCCAGCCACTCACCATCCGGACGGAGATAATCGCGATACAGCATGGATGCCACCGCATCCACTCGGATGCCATCGATGTGGAATTCCTCGAACCAATACACGAGATTGGCCACCAGGAAGTTGCGCACTTCGTTGCGGCTGTAGTTGAAAATTAATGTGCCCCACTCCTTGTGCTCGCCAATGCGGGGATCGGCGTGCTCGTAGAGGTGGCAGCCATCGAAGAAGGCCAGGCCGTGGCTGTCCTTGGGGAAGTGGCCCGGCACCCAGTCGAGCAGCACCCCGATTCCTTCGGCGTGGCAGCGATCCACGAAGGCGCGGAATTCATCGGGTGGGCCGAAGCGGCTGGTGGGGGCATAGAAGCCGGTGACCTGATAGCCCCAGGAGCCATCAAAGGGATGCTCGGCGATCGGCAGCAGCTCGATGTGGGTGAAGCCGCGTGCCTTCACGTAGGGAATCAGGCGGTCGCCCAGTTCCGGGTAGGTGAGCAGGCGGGCGCCGGGCTTGAGATCGGCGGCGGGCACCGGCGGCCGGGGTGTGCCATCAGGCTCGAGGAACGGCTCATCGATGGCCGCATGCATCCAGCTGCCCAGATGCATCTCGTAGACGCTGATCGGCTGCTCCAGTGGATCCCGGCTGTCGCGGTCGGCCAGCCAGGCCTGGTCGGACCAGCGGTATTGGCCCAGCTGTGCCACCACCGACCCCTGCTGCGGGCGCACTTCGTGCTGGAACCCGTAGGGATCCGCCTTCTGATAGCAATGCCCGTGTTGATTGCGGACTTCGTATTTGTAGATCGCTCCCGGCGCCAGTCCGGGGATGAACAGCTCCCAGATGCCGCCGAGGCGCAGCTGCATCGGATGGTGACGGCCATCCCAACCGTTGAAGTCGCCCAGCATCGCCACGCTGAGGGCATTGGGAGCCCACAGGGCGAACTGAACGCCGGCCACACCATTGCGTTCGCACACGTGGGCACCCAGCCGCCTCCAGATGTGGTGGTGGTTGCCTTCAGCGAACAGGTGGCGATCTAGCTCGCCCATCCACTCTTCACGGAAAGCCCAGGGGTCGTGCTGCAGGTGTTCAATGCCACCGCGCCGTACCCAGAGTTGATAGCTCTGGCCGGGATCATGATCCACTTGGGCTTCGAACAGCCAGCGGTGATGGGGGCACTCCATCGCCAGCGACTTGCCGTTCAGGCGCAGTTCCACCCGTTCGGCATCGGGCATCCAGGCCCGCACCACCCAGTGATCATCCAGTGGTTGGGGCCCCAGCACCGCAAACGGATGATCGTGACGGCACTCTTCGAGTTTCTGACCGTCTTGGACCATCCAGTCGAGGCTGGCGGGAGCCATGGGCGCACATGCGGGCGGAGCCGGGAGCTTAGGCCGCCCACCTGCTGGGGGCGCTCAGCGCGGCGGAGTGGTGGGGAAATCGATGCCGATGATGTGGCCCGCGGAATCGAGGATCACAAACAGGTTGTCGGTGAGACGATTGAACTGGGTGGTGACGAGCACCAACTGCTGATCTCCTCCCTCGCTGGCCAGCAGGCTGCCGCGGATCCGCACGAAGCTGCCCGTGCGCTTCTCCAGGTTCTGCCAGCGGTTGGCGAGTTCCTGCGCGGAAATCTGCTCCTGCAGTTCCAGCGAGAGCAGGCTGCGCGCGCTGACCACCTCACCGCGGCTCAACGACCGCACAAAGCTGGTGGCGATCCGGCGGATCGGCGTGTTGGCCCGTTCCCATTCCCAGGCCAGCAAACGGCCCTGTTCGTCGAACACCAGGGTGATCTTGCGCACGCCGCTGGGGGTGGTGAGCTCGGCGTCCACCGTGCTGTCGTCGATCCCGCTCACCACCTCGAGCACCTTGCTGCCGAGGATTTTTTCCTGGTTCTGCAGCCGCAGATTCACCTTGTCGGCGGTGGTGGCTTGGCGCAGCTCCGGAGCGAGCTGCTCGTAAATCACCTGGCTGTTCCTCTGGCTGAGAGCCTTGAGCAGGGTTTCAGCGGCGCGCTGGGCGGCGGCCGGGGTGAGGGTGGTGGTGGCCCATGCCGCCGGCCCCGAGAGGCCGGCGAACAGGGCGGCAGCCAGCAGGGCAGAACGGAGAGCCATGGAGGTGAGCAGGTTGGGTTCAGCAAAGTTTCGCTGATGTGAGTGGCTTGAGGTGCAACTGCGCGTCACGGAGGCTGAACTGCAGCGTGATCACCCGGTGGTCGGGTCCGCTGGGTCCGCTGGGTTGGCGGCCATCGCCTGGGTTGACGGCGATCTGCGGCCAGGCCGCCGCCGCCAGTGACAGGCGCAGGCACTCACCAGCCCGCAATGTGGCCAGCAGGGGCTGGAACTGCAGGCGGCGGCGTTGCAGGCGCAGGGCGTCTTCGCCAAGCCAGCGGCCTACCCCGGTGCAGAGCTGCAGCACCTGGCTGCCCCCGCCGCGCACCACTGAAAGTGCCCCGCAGAGGTCGTGGCCGGGCTGATCGGCGGCCACATCCAGCATCAGTTCCGGCCGGCCCCACAACTGCAGATCCTGCGCCAACGGCGCTGAGGTGAAGCACACCACGTCGCTGCGCTGGTCGATGTCACCGCGCTCCACCAGGCCGGCCTCCAGGGCCAGATGGCCGCCGCGGCCGGGGCAGGGCCGCCAGGGGTCGTGCACGAGCCACACGCCACCGCCCCCCTCCCCGGCCACTGTCAGCTGCCCCTCGCGTGCATCGACGGCCGCCAGCCCGGTGCTGCGCAGGCCCCACACCAGAGGAGGGGAGGCCTCCACTGGGGCATGGCTCCAGGCGCCGCTGGTGAGATCACCAAGCGAGCACACCGCTGGCCGCTGGGCGAGCTCACGGCCGCGCAGGTGCCTGTCGAAGAAGGCCAACTGCAGCCGGTCGATCCCGCCCTTCCAGTTGAGGTGGGTCCAGGGTCCCACCAGCAGGCTTGCTGAGCCACCGGCCGCCTGGCTGCGTTCCAGCAGGTCGAGCACGCCGCCGAGATGCGGGTCGAGCCAGCCGCCGACCAGGAGCATGGGCTGCCGCAGCAGGGCTGTCGGGGGTTGGTGGCAGCGCCAGCCCTGCGGTTGCTGGGGGTCAAGGCGCAGCCAACCGAGCCCCATGCCGCTGGGGTCGTGGCGCTCCAGCAGCGCCAGCCCCTCCGCCAGGAAGTGCCCGCTCTCCAGGCTGCGGCGGATCGTCTGCCAGGCGTCGTGGTCGTTGGCCCGGCGCATGGTTTCGGCGGCCAGCTGCAGGGCCCAGCCCAGTCCCAGCGCCCAGCGGTGCGCCCCGCCATCGCTGGCCCAGTGCAGCCGCTCATCGAGGCCGGTCATGGCCGGGACCAGCGCATCGGGTGGGGGCGTGTCTGCGTGGCCCAGCAGCTGGGTGAGGCCCTGGTAGGAAAAGCCGTAGGTGCCCACCTTGCCATCGGCGCAGGGCAGGCTGCGCGCCCACTCCAGCGCCGTGGCCCCATCCCGCGCCTCCTGGGCGAACCCTTCGAACTGCCCCGCCGAGTCGCCCCGACCGCGCACGTCCTGCACCACCACCGCGTAGCCCTGACGGGCATACCAATGGGGATGGGCGGCGGTGATGGTGGAGGCGATCGCCCGGCCATAGGGCTGGCGCATCAGCAGCACCGGCCAGCGGCCCGGCTGGCTGGGTTTCCAGACGCGGCTGGCCAGCTTCACCCCATCGGCGCAGGGCATCCAGGTGTCGCTGGACTCCACCGGCAGGGCGTCAGGCACGGGCGCGGCTCAGCGCACGTCCGGGCAGTAGAGGCCCACCACGTAGGTGGTCAGCACTTCGGCGTCCTGGGTGCTGACGTTTCGGCTCTGGGCCACCATCGCCACGGCCTGGGGGGAACTGGAGCGCACGCCCTGGGCATTGAGAGCACGCAGCTGGCCGCAGAGGTTCTGGGCCACCTGGGGATTTTGTTTGACCGATTCGAGCAGGGCGGAAGCGGCCCCGGCCGGGCCGGCTGCCAACAGGGCGCAAGACGCCAGAACCGCGGTCAGGGAAAGCAGTGGACGGCTGGGGTCTCCCCAGCGGCGGAGGTGAATCAATGCAGGGCCATGGAGGGAGTGATCCCATTCCAGTCAGCCGGAAGGTCCGGCAGGGGCGCGGCGGGTCAGTTTGGGGAGCGACTGGACGCCTTGCGGGCCCGAAGGATCCAGCCACGGACGGTGTCACGGTCGATTCTGGCCAGAGCGCCTGGCCGCAGGGCCCGCTCCAGCCGGGTGAGCTGCACCTGCAACCGCTCCGGTGAGCATTCCGCCAGGGCGGTGGCGGTGGCGATGCCGGCATGCAACAACAGGGCCGCGTCACCGGCCTCAAGGGCCAGCGCCTCCATCAGCCGTGCCTGGCCGCGCAGCCGGGTCAGCCGCTGTTCGGAGGCTCCCTGCCGGGCCAGTTGGCGCAGAGCACCGTCCTGGAGCCTGGCCAGGCTGCCCCATTCGTTCACACCTGCGGACTGAAGTTGCTCCTGCTCCAAATGGAAGTGCTGGGGCAGGGGATACATCGGGGTGGGGGTGTTCAGGGCTTGATCACCACCACGGTTCCATCGCGGCCGCGGGTGGCTTCCGCCAACACCACCGGCCGGCTGACGCCCGGTGCCACCGTTTCAACACGCCGCAGGCGCACATGCACGCTGCCGTCGGTGGTGATGCGGCCACTGCCGCGCAGGTTGCGGGCCACCTGCTCCACGGTGGGCCCATACGCGGCCGGGCTCAGATCGGCACCGGCGGTGGCCACCACCAGGTTGGTGCCGTTGTCAAACACGATCGGGGCGTTGACCGCTCCTTCCACCGGCTCGCGGGGGTTGTAGCTGATCGCAAAGGCCCAGCAGGAGAGTGAGAGCAGCACGGTGAAGCTGGTGACCCCCACCAGCCGGAAGCGGATGCCCCAGCTGGAGACGAACCCCGCCAGGGTCGCCACGGCCAGCACCGCGCTCGCCCCCGCGAGCCATTGCCCGGCTTTGAGCAGGATCGGATCGGCGGGCATGGGGGCTGGGCGGCAGGGGATTCAACTTATATATTGCGGCCACCTCAGGCGGTGACAGCAGCGAGCCGATGGGGGACGACGCTGAGCGGAAAGCAGGGACCGCGGCAGGGCCATTGGTGGTGGCCGCGCTGCTGGGCGCAGGCCTGGTGGCCACGGGCTGGTTCGGCGCCGATCACCTGGGCCGCACCCTTTACGACCGCTCCCGCCCGCAGCTGGAACGCCAGCTGAGCCTGGCGCTTGGCCATCCCCTTGAACTCGGCCCCTATCTCGGGTTGCGCCCTTGGGGCCTGGCGATCGGCGCCAGCCGCTTCCGCCCCGGCCCGAACGACAACTCCAGTCTGAAGGTGCGCTCCCTCACGGTGGGGTTCGATCCGCTGGCCAGCCTGCAGGCCTGGACCCCGACCCTGCAGCTCACCGTGAAGGGCGCCCGGCTGGATCTGGTGCGCAATGCCGCCGGCGAGTACTGGGTGTTCGGCGGCACCGTCGCCGGCGAGGAGCCGCCGCGGCTGAATCTGAAGGTGCGCCTGGCCGATTCCACGCCGGTCACGATTTCTCCGGCGGGGCTCAACCTGCGGCTGCGGGGTGCGGTGGCGGTGAACCTGCAGGAGCGCCTGGTGAATTGGCGCCTCACGGCATGGCAACGGCCGCCGCGCGGCCCGGAGCCGGAAGCCTCCGCTAGGCGGCCAGCGTCCAGCGGCGTTCCTGCGGGCCGCATCCGCGCTAGAGGCCGTTTCCAATGGGAGCGCAGCGAGCTTGAACTGGCGCTGCGGCTGCGGCAGGTGCAGCTCGAGCCCCTGGCCGGTCTGTTGCCGGCGGGCAGCGGCTTTGCGCGACCAGGGGTTGCCGGAGCACGCCGGTTCAGCGGCCGCGCCGATGGCCGCCTGTCGCTCTCCCTGCCGCAGAACGCCAACCGCTTCCGCTGTGGCGGCAGCCTGCGCCTGAGCGGGCTGCAGTTGCAGGATCCCCAGCTGCCCGCCCCCTGGCAGGCCAACAACGCCCAGCTGCGCTGCCGCGACGATCAGATCACTCTGGGCCCCATGGGCTGGAGCATGGCCAACTGGCGTGGCAGTGCCGGTGGTTCCCTGGTGCCGGGCCGTGCCTTCGATCTCAACGCTGCCGCTGAAGACCCCCAGCGTGGCGATCGCCTGCAGGTGCTGATGCAAGGCCCCTGGCTTCAACCCAGCTTGACGCTCACCGCCCGGGTGCCGCTCGGCAAGGGCACCCCCAGCAGTCCGCCTCCGCTGGCGCTCAGCGCCGATCTGGCCATCGACCGGCGCCGCGCCCTGGCGGTGGAGCTGCGGCGCCTGCAGCTGACCTCCGGCCGCTCCCAGCTGGTGGCCGGCGGAGCGCTCTGGCCCCGGCTGGCGGTGCGCAGCCAATCGGGATCGCTGCATCCCAGCCTGTGGAGCGCCGCTCCCTGGTTGGGTTCGCTGCTGGGCCGTCAGCAGCCGGTGGCGCTGGCGTTGGAGTCGTCGGGAACGCTGCTGGCGCCGCGCCTGCAGGCCTCGCTGGCCCGCCAGGGCCTCCCGCTGCTGAACTTCGATCTGCAGGCCCGTTCCGCCACACCCAGGCCGGACGCCGCCCCTGCCATGCCCGACACGCTCACGGCCGTGGTGCGGGCACCGGCCGGTGTGAACGTGGAGGGCCGGCCCGTGCTGGGGGCCACCACCGCGCAGCTGGGCTGGAGGGACGGGCTGCTGCGTCTTGACGACCTGACGGCACCCGGCTTGACCGCCCAGGGGCGCCTGCCGCTGCGCTGGCAGAACCGTCGCGGCCTGGTGGCCGGCGACCTCGATCTGTTGCTCGACCTGCCCGCTTACCCCCTGCAGCGCCTCAGTCCGCTGGTGGGAGTGCGCCTGTTCGGCACGCTGGGGGCCCGTGGCAGCCTGCGCGGCCCGCTGGCGGCCCTGCGGCCCGACCTGCGCCTGGAGGTGGCGGATCTGGGCAGCGGCCCCCTGCAATTACGTGAACGCTGGACCGGGCAGCTGGTGCCCGCCGGCAGCGGCAGCACGTTGAACATGCGCTCCAGTTGCACCGCCCTTCCCGGCACGCTCACCGCCAGCCTTGATGCCTCCTGGTTGCCGCGCCAGGTGACCCTGCAGCGGCAGGGGGGCACACTCGCGCTCAGCGGCAGCCGTGATCAATACCGCTGGCAGGCCACAGGCCTGCCCCTCACCGGCCTGCAACTGCAGACCACCGCGGGCGGCCGCCGCGAGCCGCTGCAGGGACTGCTGAGTGGCCAGGGGGTGGTAGGCCTGTCGCCGCTCACGATGAACGGCCGGGTGCGGGTGGAGCGCCCGGCGCTGCTGGGGCTGCTCGCCCGCGAGCTGGTGGCCGACGGTGATCTCCGCCAGGGCCGCTACCGGCTCCGCGGCCAGGTTGACCCCATCAGCGGCGGCCAGCTCAGCCTGCAGGCCTCCGGCAGCAGCGGCGGCCCGCTCCAGCTCGCCTTCGAGGGCCGCTCGCTCACAAGTGCCTTCTTTGAGCAGGTGCTGCAGCTCCGGGCCCGCACCGGCGGTGTGGCGGGTCCACCCCAGGGCCGCGCCAGCGATCTGGGCGAGCTGGCGATCGACACGCTCGGCGGCACCCTCGCCGATCAGCTGGCGGCTCTTGCTACGGCCCGCGCCCGCCTGGAGACCTCTGCCCAGGCCGGTGTGGCGCCGAGGCCGAAGTTCCGCGCTGATCTTTTGCGCGGCCTGGTGGACCTCGACGGCAACCTCACCGGGCCCAGCCTCGCCGCCCTCAGGCTGACCCTCAATGCCAAAGGCCACCTGTGGCTGAAAGGAGACGACCGCGACCAGGCCCTGCAGCTGGAGCCCTTCGTGGTGCGGTTGCAGGGACCGCTCGGGCCGGGCCGCGGCCAGTTCGCGCTCGAAGGCCTGTCGCTGGGGCTGCTGGCGCTGATCACACCGGTGCCCAACGGCCTGCGCGGCACGCTTGATCTGAAGGGACGTTTCCGGATCGGGGACCCCAGCGGGGCGGGATCCGCACCGGATCCTCAGTTCGCTGCCGAGCTGGCCCTGCGCGACGGTTCGCTTAACGGCATGCCGCTGGTCCTGGAGAACGCCCAGGTCAGCCTCGATGAGGCGGCCGTCTCGGCCCAGGCCTCCCTGCGCGGTGACAATGCTGCCGACAGCGTGGATCTGAGTGCGCGGGTGCCGCTCGATCCCGCCAATGAGGGCCTGCGCATGCGGCTGTCCAGCCGCGGCGATGGCCTGCGCTTCCTCACGGCTCTGGGCGGCGAGCAGTTGCTGTGGCGCAAGGGCAGCGCCGATCTGGAGCTGCTCGTGCGCGGCAGTCTCGATGACCCCTCCGCCAACGGCTTCCTGCGTTTCCGGGGCGGCGAGCTGTTGCTGGCCGGTCAGGAGGTCACGAAACTTGAGGCCACCGTGCTGTTCGACTTCGAACAACTGTTGGTGCAGGAGTTCAGCGCCCAGGTGGGCGAGAAGGGGGCGATCAAGGCGGCCGGCAACCTGCGGCTGTTCACCCCGCTGGCTGAGGCGAAGCTGCTGCAGGTGGACCTCACCGCTGCCCGCCTGAGTGTGCCGCGCCTCACCGCCCAGACCGACGCCTCGCTCACGGTTGCCGGCACTTTGCTGCAGCCGCTGGTGGGCGGGGAGGTGACGATCAGTCGCGGCAAGCTCAATGTGCAGCCCGGTGAGCTGGCCCAATCGGAGCAGATCGAGGGCGGCGCGGGCAAAACCGTGGCCGTCAAGCCGGTCACGGTGCAGAGCCTGATGGAATCCAACTGGGATTTCCAGCAGCCCCTGGTGCTGTTGGGGGCAGGTGTGGACACGGGGGCGGAGGAGGCGCTGCGCAGCTCGTTCCCCGACCTTTCCTATTTCAACCTTGATGACCTGCGCCTGAACCTCGGCCCAGATCTGGAGGTGGTGATGCCCCCGGTGGCCACCTTCCGCACCGCAGGCCTGCTCACCTTCAACGGCCCGGTCGACAGCAACCTGCAGGCCCGTGGCGTGGTGCGCCTCAAGGGCGGCCGGCTCACGCTGTTCACCACCACCTTCACGCTCGATCCCGATGCGCCCAACGTGGCGGTGTTCACCCCTTCGCTCGGGTTGGTGCCCTTCCTCGACATTGCCCTGCGCACGCGGGTCTCGAACAGCCTGGAGGTGGGCCGCAGCCCGGGCTTCGTGAGCGACCAGGACCTGCGCGGTGGCTTCACGCCCCTCGACCAGCTCAACCTGGTGCGGGTGGTGATGAAGATCAGCGGTCCAGCCGACCGGATCGGCGAATCGCTGGAGCTGCGCAGCAATCCGCCGCTCTCGCAGGAGCGGTTGGTGGCGTTGATCGGCGGTAATTCATTGGCGGGCCTCACCGGCGGCAATGCGGGCGCGGCGTTGGTCACGGTGCTGGGCCAGTCGTTGCTGTCGCCCCTGGTGAGCACGCTCACCGATGCCCTCGGCCAGCGGGTGAGCTTCGCGATCTATCCCACCTATGTGGTGCCCACCGAGAGCCAGAACCCCAACAGCAGCAACGGGCGGGTGCCCTCCCAGCTGGTGCTTGCGACCGATTTCGGCCTGGATCTCAGCGATCGCATCAATCTGTCCATCCTCGCAGCGCCGAACCGGAGCGACATCCCTCCGCAATTCACCCTGCGCTACCAGGCCAGTGATACCTACGGCGTGCAGGGATCGGTGGATGCGGAAGGCCGCTGGCAGACCCAGCTGCAATTCTTCTTCCGGTTCTGATCGCCGTGTCCGTGGCCGACGCCCCATCCCAGGCCCCAACGCCCGCCATGGCTGCCACCGCCCTTGAGGCCTCCACCCTCAGCCTGGGCTTCACGGCACCCCAGCTCTCTTCGCTCGGGCCGCCCTCCGCGGCAGACCAGGCCATCGGGGTGGATCTCGGTGGCACCGCCATCAAGCTGGCCCGCGTCGCCCGCAACGGGCAGGCCCTGGCGGAATTGGAGCTGCCCACCCCCCAGCCGCCGGTGCCTGGCGCGGTGTGCATGGCGATCGCCGAGGCGATCGAGCAACTCGACCCCGAGCGGCAGGCGGCCGTGGTGGGTGTGGGCGTGCCCGGCCCGATCGATGCGGCCGGACGCCTCGCCCGCATCGCCATCAACCTGCCGGGCTGGCGCCGGGTGCCCCTGGCCGACTGGCTGGAGGCCCGCCTCGATCGGCCTGTGGTGCTGGCCAACGATGGCAACGGCGCCCTGCTGGGCGAAGCCTGGCGCGGCGCGGCGCGAGGGGAGCAGAACGTGCTGCTGCTGACACTGGGCACCGGCGTGGGCGGCGGCGTGCTGCTGGGCGGCCAGCTGTTCACCGGGCCCCACGGGGCGGCGGCGGAGCCTGGGCTGATCGGAGTGGATCCGCAGGGCCCCGACTGCCAGAGCGGCAACCGGGGCTCGCTGGAGCAGTTCTGCAGCATCAACGGCCTGCGGCGCCTGTCGTTGCTGGACCCCCGCGAGCTCTGCCGCCGCGCCGATGCGGGCGAGGCCGAGGCCCTGGCGGTGTGGGACCGCTACGGCCAGTTGCTGGGCACGGGCCTCAGCTCCCTGCTCTATGTACTTACGCCCGAGCTGGTGCTGCTCGGCGGTGGCCTCAGCGGCGCCAGCGACCACTTCCTGCCGGCGGTCTGGCGGGAGGTGGAGCAACGGGTGATGCCCGAAAGCCGCCAGGGGCTGAGCCTGCGCCGCTGTGCCCTCGGCAATGGGGCCGGGCGGCTCGGGGCGGCCTGGCTGGCCTTTGAGCGCTTCGCCCCCCTGCCCCCCACCGATTGAGAGGATGGGGCCATGACCAGCCCCGTGCCCGATCCCTCGCCTGAACTGCTGCAGCGCGCCCTGGCGGTGCGGCAAGCAGCGGGCCAGCTCGCCCAGACCAGTGATGCCGAGCGCCAGGCGGCACTGGAGGCGATGGCGGTGGCGCTGGAGCAGGCATCTGAGGAAATCCTCGCCGCCAATGCGGCCGATCGCCAGGCGGCAGAGGCCGATGGCCTGCCGGCGGCGCTGGCGGCCCGGCTGGTGCTGGATGGCCCGAAGCTGGCGGCGGCCGTGGCGGGGGTGCGCCAGGTGGCGGCCTTGAGCGATCCGCTCGGCCAGCGTCAGCTACACACGGAGCTCGACCAGGGCCTGGTGTTGGAGCGGATCACGGTGCCGCTCGGGGTGGTGGGGGTGATCTTTGAAGCGCGCCCGGACGCGTTGGTGCAGATCGCTGCGCTGGCGGTGCGCTCCGGCAATGGCGCCCTGCTCAAAGGGGGCCGCGAAGCCCGCCGCAGTTGCGCCGCCATCCATGCGGCCCTGCAGCAGGGCCTGGCCGCCAGTGCGGTGTCGCCGCAGGTGCTCGATCTGCTCACGACCCGTGAGGAGAGCCTCGCCCTGCTGAAGCTTGATGGCCTGGTGGATCTGATCATTCCGCGCGGCTCCAACGCCCTGGTGCGCTTCATCCAGGACAACACCCGCCTGCCGGTCCTGGGCCACGCCGACGGCATCTGCCACCTCTACGTGGACGCGGAGGCCGATGGCGGGGAGGCGTTGAAGGTGGCCTTGGATTCCAAGCTTCAATACCCCGCCGCCTGCAACGCGATCGAAACCCTGCTGGTGCACCGCGCCATCGCGGCCGATTTTCTGCCGCTTGCTGTGGCGGCTTTTGCGGCGGCGGGGGTGGAGCTGCGAGGCGATGCCGGTGCCTGCGCGCTCGGCGTGCCGCTCCCCGCCAGTGAAGAGGATTGGGGGACGGAGTACTCCGATCTGGTTCTGGCGGTGAAGCTGGTCGACGATCTGGAGGCGGCGCTGGCCCACATCGCCCGCTACGGCTCCCGCCACACTGAGGCCATCTGCACCGCCAATCCGGCCACAGCCGAGCAGTTCCTGGGCGCCGTCGACAGCGCCGGGGTGTTCGCCAATTGCTCCACCCGCTTTGCCGACGGCTTCCGTTATGGCCTGGGCGCCGAGGTGGGCATCAGCACCCAGACCCTGCCCCCGCGCGGGCCGGTGGGGCTGGAGGGCCTGATCACCTACCGCTACCGCCTGCGCGGCCACGGCCAGATCGTGGCCGACTACGCCCGCGGGGATCAGCGCTTCCTGCACCGCCCCCTCCCCCTGTGACTGTCGCCCCGACCCCGCCCGGCCACCCTGCCGGCTTCGGCGCCGATGCCATCCACGTGCGTGGCCTGCGGCTCTGGGCCCATGTGGGTGTGCTGGAGCGCGAACGCCTGCTGGGCCAGTGGTTCGAGCTGGATCTCACACTTTGGTGGCCGCTGGCGCCGGCGGGGCGCGGCGATGCCCTGGATCTCAGCCTTGATTACGGCGTGGCGATCCAGGCCCTGCAGCGGCTGGCCCGGGAGCTGTGCTGCCTCACGCTGGAGGCCTTCGCGGAGCAGGTGCTGGATCTGATCGAGCGCTTGTACGGTCCGGTGCCGCAGCGGCTGGAGCTGCGCAAGTGCCGGGCCCCGGTGCCTGGCTTCCGCGGCACCGTGGCGGTGGAACGCTGGCGCCACCTGGAGCGGCTCACCCAGCCTGCTGCGCTGGCTGCTGCAGCGGCAGCTTCAGGTTCTTCCAGCGTCCGCTGAACCCCCCGGCCATCAGGATGGCCCGATGACGGCGCTTCCCCCCCTTGTTCTCGTCCACGGCCTCTGGGACACCCCGCGGTTATTTGAACGGCTGACCCGCCAGCTGGCTGGCGCCCGTGATCCACTGCTGATACCCCACCTGCCCCACCGGCTCGGGGCCACCCGCATGCGGCCGCTGGCCGAGCGCCTCGGCGCAGCGATCGAGGCGGCCTTCGGCCCGGATCAGCCGATCGACCTGTTTGGCTTCTCGATGGGTGGGGTGATCGGGCGCACCTGGATCCAGCTGCAGGGTGGCCACCGGCGCACGCGGCGCTTCATCAGCGTCGGCAGCCCGCAGCAGGGCACGCTCGCCGCCCAGCCGTGGCCCTCCTGGCTGGTGGGAGGCATCGCCGAGTTGAAGCTGGGCAGCCCGCTGGTGCGCGAGCTCAACGGCGATCTCAGCGGCCTCGATCAGGTGGACTGCCAGAGCTACTACTCGCCCCGGGATCAGGTGGTGGTGCCGGCCTGGCGCGGCGTGCTGCCAGTGGGCCCTTCCACGGCGCTGCCGCCCACCCTGCACCAGCACATCCTCAGCGACCCGCGCTCGCTCGAAGCGCTGCGGCAGGCGCTGCTGGCCCCCTGAACAGGGCAGGCTCAGGCCGCCGGTACCAGGCCCGAGTGCCGGATCAGCGCCTCCGGCGAGGGCTGCCGACCGCGGAAGGCCTCGAACACCTCGGCCGGATGGCGGCTGCCCCCCAGCCCCAGCACCGTGGCGCGGAAGCGGCGCCCGGTGGCCTGGATGGCGTCCTCGTTGTCGAGGCCCACATCTTCAAACGCGCTGAAGGCATCGGCGCTGAGCACCTCAGCCCACTTGTAGGAGTAGTAGCCGGCCGCGTAGCCGCCGGCGAAGATGTGGCCGAAGGAGCAGAGCAGCGCATCTTCCGGGATCGGCGCGATCACGGTGGTGGTGGCGGCGAGCTCACGGCGCAGCGCCTCCGGGGAGCGGCCGCCCTCCGGGCTCCACTGGCTGTGCAGGCGCAGGTCGGTGAGCGCCAGGTGCACCTGGCGCAGGGTGGCGGCACCGGTCATGAAGGTGCGGGCCGCCTGCAGCTTGGCGAACTCCGCTTCGGCCAGCGGCTCGCCGCTCTGCCAGTGGCGGGCCATGCCCAGCAGGGTGGCGCGGTCGTAGCACCAGTTCTCCATGAACTGGCTGGGCAGCTCAACGGCGTCCCACTCCACGTTGTTGATGCCTGCCGCCTGGGGCCGCTCCACCGTGGTGAGCATGTGCTGCAGGCCGTGCCCGAACTCATGGAAGAGGGTCTCCACTTCCTCAAAGGTCATCAGGCTGGGGATGTCCCCCACCGGCGGGCTCTGGTTGCAGATCAGGTAGGCCACCGGCAGCACCGGCTGGCCGTCGTCCGCCACGCTGCGCACCAGGCATTCATCCATCCAGGCGCCGCCCCGCTTGCTGCCGGGCCGGCTGTAGGGGTCGAGGTAGAACGCCGCGATCGGCTCGCCGCTGCCGGCGTCATCGACGCGGAAGTAGCGCACATCGGGGTGCCACACGGGGGCGGTGCCATCGGCGGCGCTGATGCGGATGCCGAACAGCCGGTTGCAGAGCCCGAACAGCCCATCCAGCACACGCGGCAGCGGAAACCAGGGGCGCAGCGCCTCGCTGTCGAGGGCAAAGGCCTCTTGCCGGCGCACCTCCGCCCAGAAGCTCACATCCCAGGCACGCAGCTGCTCGGCTTCGGGAGCGCCGGCTTGGGCGGCGCAGGCGCGCAGCTCGGCCAGTTCCTGAACGGCCACGGGATGGGCGGCGGCGCGCAGATCCTCCAGCAGCTGCTCCACCTCCTCCACCGAGCCGGCCATCTTGGCGGCCAGGCTCACATCGGCCCAATGGGCGTAGCCCAGGCGCTGGGCCTGCTCGCGCCTCAGGGTGAGAATCCGCTCGATCAATGGCCCGTTGCCGCCCTCCTCGCCGGAGGCCCGGCTCACATGGGCTTTGTAGAGCCGCTCGCGTAGATCACGGCGCTGGCTGTATTTGAGAAACGGGGCGTAGCGGGGCATGTCGAGACCCAGCAACCAGGGGCCTGTGGCGGCGCTGGCCTCGGGATGACCGGCCTGGCGGGCCGCCTGGGCCAGCTGCCCGCGCAGGCTCTCGGGCAGCCCTTCCACCTCGGCCGCTTCGGTGAGCAGCAGGCTCCAGCTGTTGGTGGCATCGAGCAGCTGGTTGCCGAAGCGGGTGGTGAGGTCGGCCAGCTCCTGGGTGGTGGCGTTGAAGGCGGCCTGGGCGTCGCCATCGAGCCCCACGCCGCGCAGCTCCATGTCGCGCCGTTCGGCGGCAAGAATGCGCTGCTGGGTGCCATCGAGGCTGTCGCTGGCTTGCAGGCTTTCCAGTGCCCGGTAGAGCACCCGGCTCTGGCCGACGCGGCTGCCGAAGGCCACGACTGCCGCCTGCTGGCCGGCGTGGGCGGTGCGCAGCTCCGGCCCGTTGCAGACGCCGTTGAGGTGGCTCACCACCCCCCAGCTCCAGCGCAGGCGTTCGCCCAGCCGTTGCAGCGGCCCCATCACCTGCGGCCAGCTCAGCGGATCGCCAGCCTCAAGAGCTGCTGTGAGGCTGGCTTCCAGGTGGTTGAGCTGCTGATCGAGCTCAGCGAGCAGGCCGGGCATGTGCGCGGTGACCTGCTCAGGGGTGATCGCTGCGTAATCGGGCAGGCCCTCGCCGGCCAGCAGGGCCACAGGAGCTTCGAGGGTGGGGGGCATCGCCGGGGGGCTTGGGGTTGTTGTGGTCCCATTTCACCCCAGCGCTGCAGGCTGCGGCGGCTCAACCCAGGACGGGAAGCCGGCCAAGGGCCAACTGGGCGTGGGCACTGAGCTTCTCGGCCAGGGCGTTGGTGCTGGCACCGTAGAGATCGATGGCCAGGCGGGGCCAGAAGCCGATCGCCAGCGTGGGCACCAGCAGCACCAGGCCGATCACCAGTTCGCGGGGTTTCATGTCACCCACCACGGCCAGGGCCGGAATCCTGGGGCCGAAGAACACACGCCGGCTCATCGACAGCAGATACACGGGGGTCAGCACCAGGCCGACGGCGGCCAGCAGGACGGCGATCACGCGGAAGCCGATCGTGAAGCTGTCGTTGCTGGTGACACCCAGGAACACGGTGATTTCGCTGATGAAGCCGCTCATGCCTGGCAGCGCCAACGAGGCGAGCGAACTGGCCAGGAAGAAGGCGAAGGTGATCGGCAGCACCTTGGCCAGGCCGCCCATGTTGGGGATCGAGAGGGTTTTGGTGCGCTCGTAGAACACACCGGTGACAAAGAACATCGAGGCCGCGATCAGCCCGTGGCTGATCATCTGCAGCATCGCTCCGCTCAGGCCGAGGGTGTCGATCGCACCGATGCCGAGCAGCACGAAGCCCATGTGGCTCACCGAACTGCAGGCGATTCGCCGTTTCACGTTGTCCTGGCCGAAGGCGTTGAGCGCGCCGTACACGATGTTGACGATGCCCAGCACGATCAACGCCGGCGCCAGACGCAGGTGGGCGTCGGGAAGCATCTGCACGTTGAAGCGCAGCAGCGCATAGCCGCCCATCTTGAGCAGCACCCCGGCCAGCAGCATCGATACCGGCGCATTGGCTTCGCCGTGGGCGTCGGGCAACCAGGTGTGCAGGGGGAACATCGGCAACTTCACGCCGAAGCCGATCAGGAAGCCGAGGTAACAGAGCAGGGCGAAGCTGCCGCCATAGGAGCGCTCACTGAGCTCCTGCAGGTTGAGGGTGAAGCTGTCGCCGCCGAGGGCCAGGGCCAGGCCGCTGATCAGGATCAGCAAAGATGCAGTGGCCGTGTAGAGGATGAACTTGGTGGCGGCGTATTGGCGCTGTGCACCGCCCCAGATGGCGATCAACAGGTACACCGGCACCAGCTCCAGTTCCCAGGCCAGGAAGAAGAGCAGGAAATCCTGCGAGAGGAACACCAGCGATTGTGCTGAGGCCTGCAGCAGCAGCAGGCCGAAGTAGAGCTGGCATTTGCGGTTGAGGTTCCAGCTGGCGGCCACCGCCAGCAGGGTGACCAGGCCGCTGAGCACCACCAGCGGGGCGGAGAGGCCATCGGCGGCCAGCGACCATTCCAGGCCGAGGGCGGGCAGCCAGGGCACCCGCTCCACCAGCTGCAGGCTGCTGAGGCTGCTGTCGAAGCGCTGGCTGAACACCCACAGGATCAGCAGCAGGTCCACCAGCAGCACGCCGAAGGCGATGGTGCGGGGCGCACGGGGATCGGTGCCATCGCCCGGCACCAGGGGCATCAACAGGGCTCCCGCCGCCGGAATCAGGGCGATCAGCGTGAGCCAGGGAAAGTCAGCAGGGAGAGAGGACGCGGCCGTCAGGGGCAGATTGGCGTCCATTTCAGCCTGCGAGGGGAACGTTCGGTCCGCCGGTGGGGCGGTTCAACCTGGAGAATTTATCAGTTGCAAGAACGGCACTGAGTAGTTGTACTCAGAAGGCCCGCTATCGCCGCTGGCGAGAGAGGCCGCGCTCTCGGCGATGGGGATTGTGGCGAAGCCCCGGGCTCAGCTGCGGTCGGGCAGCGGCCCCCAGCGGCTGCCGCCCAATTGCAGATTCAGCACCTGAAAGCGGGAGGCCACCCCTTCCCGTTCCCAGGCCTGGGTCATGGCGCGGCCCACTGCTGGCGCCTGCTCCCGGTTGCTGAGCGCCAGCAGGGTGGGCCCGGCGCCGCTGATCACACACCCCCAGGCGCCCGCGTTCAGCGCCGCCTCACGCACCTGCCGGCCGCCCTGGATCAGGCCCCAGCGGTAGGGCTCATGCAGACGGTCGTGCATGCCATCGGCGATCAGGTCGCCATTGCCGGTGCGCAGGCCCTGCAGCAGCAGCGTGAGCGAGCCGAGGTTCACCACCGCATCGGGGATCGGCACCACCCGCGGCATGGCCCGGCGCGCCTCACTGGTGGACAGCCGGATTCCCGGGATCGCCACCACGGCTTTCACCGCCTCATGCCATTCGCAGCGCACCACGCGCCAGCGGTGTGAGGCGGCCT
This sequence comes from Synechococcus sp. ATX 2A4, assembly GCF_024346375.1. Lineage (GTDB taxonomy): Bacteria > Cyanobacteriota > Cyanobacteriia > PCC-6307 > Cyanobiaceae > MW101C3. Next base: position 141,129 of record NZ_JAGQCV010000002.1, read on the forward strand.
TGGCGGTCATGCAGAGGCCACCTAACAGGGAGGGCACCACGTTGTCGGGGTGGCCCTCGATATCGATCGCCAGCTCCAGCAGCTTCTCGCGGCTGAGCGGCTCTCCCACCAGCGCATTGGCGCCAAGCAGGCCGGCCACGATCGCCGTGGCGCTGCTGCCCAGTCCCCGCGCCGGCGGCACCGCCAGCCGCACGCGGGCTTCGAGCGCCACCGGCTCTTCGCCCGCCTCCTTCCAGACCCGCTGGGCCGAGCGGTACATGAGGTTGTCGGGGCCACCGCGCAGATGGGCGCCCTCGCTGCCCTCGATCAGCAGCTCAAAGCGCTCTCCATCCCCTTCGATGCAGGTGAGCCTGAAGTGGTTGTTGAGCTCGAGGGCGGCGCCGAGACAATCGAACCCCGGCCCCAGATTGGCGGTGGTGGCGGGAACATCCACCGCCACTCCCTGCCCGATGCGGGGCCTGACCATGCGCTGCTTCCTGTCCTACTGATCTTGATGGGTTTCAGTGTCCCATTTGCTGGTGCGCGCCGATACAAGCCAGCCGACGCCAGCCAGCCGATACAAGCCAGCCATGCCAGGGCGCCGTCGCAGGGCCGCCCGTTCCACCCCTGCCCTCAGCCCATCAAGGCGCAGGCGCGGCAGGCGGCGCTGAACAGGCCAGCCTCCGGATCCACCAACGCCCGCAGGGGGATGGTCTTCAGCACCGGCGAGAGCCGCCCCTTCGCCCCAAAGGCCGCCAGGAAGGTGGGGGAACGCAGCTGGGGGAGCAGCTTGGCGGCCGTGCCGCCGCCCACCCACAGGCCGCCGCTGCAGAGCGTCTGCAGGGCCAGATCGCCGGCGACGCTGCCGTAGGCGCCCAGCCAGAGATCAAGCGCCGCAGCGGCGAGGGCATCCCCGGCCTGGGCCGCCTGGGCCACCAGGGCCGGCAGATCCGGCCGCTCCGCCTCCCCCTGCCGTTCCGCCTCCCACCAGGCCTCGGCGGGTGCGCGCAGCTGGTGGCTGCCGCCCGGATCGCGCTCCCGCAGCATCCAGCGCGCCACATGGCCAAGCCCGGTGCCGCTCACCACCCGTTCGATCGAGACACGCTCCAGCTCCAGCTCGTTGAGCAGCCACTGGCGCAGGCGCCATTCCTGCTCCTGGCGCGGCGCAAAGGCGGCATGGGCCGCTTCGCTGGCCAAGGCGATCGGACCGTGCGGGCCGGGCACACCGATCGCCACCCCCAGGCCGGTGCCGGCCCCGAGCACGGCAACCGGCCCGTGCATGGCGCTGGCGGGGGGCGGTGGCGCTGCATTGCCCCGCAGGGGCTGTTGCTGCGCGGCCGAGAGGTGTGGCAGGCCATGGATCAGCACGGCGAAATCATTCACCAGTTCCACGGCTTCGAAATCGCAGGTTTTGGCCAGGGCGCCGGCATCGAGATGCCAGGGGAGGTTGGTGAGCTGTACCTGGCCGTTCTGCACGGGCCCCGCCACCGCGAAACAGGCCTGGTGGGGCCGGGCCCCATCGCCTTGACCACCGCCTTGGCCTCCGCCTTGGCCACCGCCGCCGCCTGCACCAGAGCCTTCCGTCAGAAAGTGGCGCACCATGGCGCTGAAATCACCCCAGGCGGCCGAGGTGTAGCGGGCCGAGCGTTGTCGCACCAGCTGGCCCTCGCGCACGGCATAGGTGGCCAGCAGGGTTTTGGTGCCGCCGATATCGCCGGCCAGCAGGGTGGGCATGGGGAAGGTGCGCCGTGGTGGGATGCTGCCAGGCCCGATGACGACGCGCCGCAGGGCTGAGGGCTCAGCCGGCCGGCAGCTCGAGGCCCGCGGCACGCACGCTGTTGGCCTGGGCGGCGGCGGCCAGCAGGGCAGGCAGGGCCACGGCGCCTAGATCGCCGTCGCGGCGGCTGCGGAGGTTGACGCTGCCTTGCTCGGCTTCCTGGGCGCCAATCACGCCGAGCAGTGGAATCTTCATCTGCTCGCCATTGCGGATCAGCTTGCCGAGCCGTTCGCCGCTGCGATCAAGCGTGGCTCTCACCCCAGCGGCGTTGAGCTGGGCCAGCACCGTCTGCGCATAGGGCAGCACCTCATCGGTGACCGGCAGCAGACGCACCTGCTCCGGGGCGAGCCAGAAGGGGAAATCACCGGCGTAGTTTTCCACCAGGATTCCGAAGAAGCGCTCCAGCGAACCGAAGATGGCGCGGTGAATCATGATCGGCCGTGCCCGCTGGCCATCGGCGGCCACGTAGTGCAGATCAAAGCGCTCAGGCAGGTTGAAATCCAGCTGAATCGTGGAGCACTGCCACAAGCGGCCGATCGCATCTTCGATCTTGATATCAATCTTGGGGCCATAGAACGCGCCACCGCCTTCATCGATCCTGTAGGCCCAGCCCTTGCGATCAAGCGCCTCCACCAAGCCGGCAGTGGCCAGCTCCCACACGGCATCTTCGCCGATCGATTTCTCGGGCCGGGTGGAGAGGTGAATCTCGTAGTTCTGGAAATCGAAGGTGGAGAGAATGGTTTCGGTGAGGTTGAGCACACCGAGGATTTCATCGCCGATCTGCTCGGGCAGGCAGAAGATGTGGGCGTCGTCCTGGGTGAAACCGCGCACGCGCATCAGGCCATGCATCACCCCCGGCCGCTCGTAGCGGTACACCGTGCCCAGCTCTGCCCAGCGGATCGGCAGCTCCTTGTAGGAGCGCAGGGTGTTGGCGTAAGTGAGCACATGGAAGGGGCAGTTCATCGGCTTGAGCTGGAACTGCCGCTCATCCACATCCATCGGGCCAAACATGCTCTCCCGGTAGAAATCCAGGTGCCCGGAGGTTTTCCAGAGGCTCAGATCGGCCACATGGGGTGTGTAGAGCAGTTCGTAGCCGGCGGCGAAGTGCGCCTGCCGCCAGAAATCCTCGATCAGCAGCCGCATGCGGGCGCCGCGCGGATGCCAGAACACCAGGCCGGCGCCGGCCTCGTCTTCGATGGAGAACAGGTTGAGGTCGATGCCGAGGCGGCGGTGATCGCGCCGCAGGGCTTCCTGCTTGCGGCGCTGGTGCTCCGCCAGCTGCTCAGGCGATTCCCAGGCGGTGCCGTAGATGCGCTGCAACTGGGCGCGCTTTTCATCGCCGCGCCAGTAGGCGCCGGCCACGCTTTCGAGCTCGAAGGCCTTGGGGTGCAGCTCGCTGGTGTTGGCCACGTGGGGCCCGGCGCAGAGATCCCACCATTCCTCGCCGAGCGTGTAAAGGGTGATCGGCTCGGTGAGGCCCGCGAGAATCTCCAGCTTGTAGGGCTCGTTCTGGGCCGAGATGCGCGCCTCCGCTTCGGCGCGGCTCACCTCGATGCGCTCCAGGGGCAAGCGGCGGCCGATGATCTTGCCCATCTCCTTCTTGATCGCCTTGAGATCGGCTTCGGTGAAGGGTTCGGGATGGTCGAAGTCGTAATAGAAGCCGGATTCGGTCCAGGGGCCGATCGTGACCTGCGCCTTGGGAAAGAGCTTCTGCACCGCCATGGCCAGCACGTGGCTCATCGAATGGCGAATCTTGAGCAGCTGGGGGCTTTCGCTCGTTTTGGGCAGCAGCACGGGGGTGGTGACCGTTTCCCCAGAGCGGCTGGCGGGCTCGGCGGCAGGGGAAGCGGCAGGCACGGCAGCAGGCGAATGGCACCCGATCCTAAGCAACGGCTACGGAGTTGCCCTCTGGGCGGGTGGGCTGGTGCGGCCGAAGCCAGCCTGGCCGGAGGCTTTGCCGATGGGCCGGCAAAAATGATGCTAGCCTGAGAAAACCATGAAACTCTCTGAGAGATGCTGGTGCCTTGCCTTAAGCCTTGGCTAGCGCCTTTGGTGGTCGGCGTCGTCATCGGCGCATCACCGGCCCAAGCCAATCAATATCTCTACGGCGTGAGTGTGAGCAATCGGCTGTACTCCATCAACATCACAACCCAGAAAGAGCAACAGTTTTCCTTGTTCGTAGATCCCACAGCCAAGTTGGCGAACGGGGTTGCTGTGGACCCCAACAGGTTCAACCTGTTTGTGATGGATGGGAACAACAATCTCCGCATCTGGAGAGACGGGACAGACACCTTGGACATTGCTGCCACGCCCAAGCAGATGGGTCTTGATGACAACAGCTTTAGCGGCGCCAACTCCAATGCCCAGAGTGCAGCCTTCTTTGACGACGCTTATTGGTTTTTCCCAAGAAACTCCAATGTTCTGAATCGGATCAACCTTGATGACAATGGCAAGTTCATATCCAGGCTCACTTATCAGTTCCAAGGCGTTCCAGATGGGGCGGGTAACCAGTTGTTTGGTGATATTGCCATCAACCCACTGGATGGTCGCCTCTATGCTGCCACGTCGATCCTCAACAGCAAAGATATCACCCGTAGCACCGGAAACTTCTATTCCTTGAATCTCAGCAAACTCCCTGCTGAAGATTCAACTTTCGAACGTAAAGATCCGCGCTACACCGCAATCTGCAGCAGGTGCGTTCCTGGCAATCTCCAGCTGGGCTACGACGCAGACAAGAAAGTGCTGTATGGCGTGTCCAACATCACCGATAAGTGGTACACCGTTAACACAGCCCTTGCCAAGAACTCCAGTCCTGCCACGCATGTACCTGGTTGGACCTCATCCCTTGATTTCTTCGATCTTTCCGACGTTGCCCTGACGCGTGAGATCAGCACGAGTGCTCCTCTCCCCGTCCCGGGGCCCCTGCCGCTGCTGGGCGCGGCAGCGGCTTTTGGCTGGGGCCGAAAACTCAGGCGAAGGATTGTGGCCAGCCAATCGCAAGCTGGCTGACGCCACGCCGATCTGGTGCATTTTTCGCATTTTCCCGCCTTTCCGCTTCAGTTCTCCGAAAGCCCGCCACCTGCCCATTAGGGGTGTCGTTCCTAGGATGGATCGGTGTTGGAGCGAGATGATTCCCGACTCTCCCTCGCCGTTTTCGCAGCCTGCGGGTGCCGGCCCTCTGCTGAACCAGGTGCTGGATTCTCTGCTGGATGATTTCCAGCATTGGTTCGAGCGAGGGCTTGATCTGGTGGCCCATTGCCCAGAGTCGGTGATGCCGCTTGCTGAGCAGCAGCAGCTGCGCGACACCCTCACGAGCTCCTTGCAGGAACTGCGGGCGGCACGCGCCCTGCGTGGCGCCATGAGCGAAACCCTGGCGCTCGACATGCAGGCGATGGCCCCTTGGCATCGGCGGGTGATGCAGGTGTGGGGCCTGTCGGCCGCCCTGCGCGAGGCGGGGGTGCCGTTGCCGCCGGATCGCCAGAAGCCGGCCCTGTTCCCGCCACCGGCTCCGCCACCTTCACCGCCACCGTCGCCACCGTCGGCCGCTTGACGCCAGCGCGGCCGGGGCCCAGCCACGGCCTCGATAGCATCAAGTTCCGCTGCGAGCACCGCTGAGTTTGGGCATGGCGAGCACCTCGATCGAGCGGCGCCACGTGGCCCTCGGCTACCTCTTCTGGGTGTGCGGCCTGGTAGGCCTGTGCGGTCTGCATCGCTTCTACGCCCGCAAGCCAGTGAGCGGCACGTTGTGGCTGCTCACTTTTGGCTTTTGCGGCATTGGTCAATTGATCGATGGCTTGCTGATCAGCTCCATGATCGAGCAGGCCAACCAACCGCTGGCGCTACAGGAAGCTCTCGCGATGGCCGAGGCCAACCGCCCCGATCCACTGGCGCGCCAGCTGCTGCTGCTGGCTCGCTCCTCGGGCTCCAGCGGTTTCACCCTCAATGACGCGATTCTCACGGTGCAGCTGCCGGCCAACGTCGACCGTGAGGCTGTGAGGGCTGAGATCGAAGTGCTGCTCAATGAGCAGCTGCTGGATGTGGGCAACGACGAGCGCGGCCGCGTGGTGTATCGAGAACCGTAAAGGCGGGTCTCTAGGCTCCCTGATGGTTTTATGGCATGATGTGAGCGCAATGCGAATATGCGAAAATCGTGGGCAAAACGAGGCTCCTCTTTGCTTGCGCTGTATCCGTTGCTGCAGCGCTTGTGCCTCAAGCCGCGAAGGCAGATTTTATCTACGGCATCGCAGACGATAACAATATTTATCAAGTGGATACAAACGCTGAAACCAGCACGAGCGTTTTCAACGCTGTCCCTTTTCTCGGGGACCCAGGGGCGTCGACCCGGGCTAACGCGTTTGCTTATGATGCCGGCAGGAAACAATTCTGGTTCCTTGATTCCGGCAACAACCTCAGGTTCTGGAATGGGACAGCTACCAGCACTCTTCCCACCATCGTAGCCGGCTCCATTGTGCAATCTTCAGGAGCTCAACCAGCGAGCGCTGCATTCTTCAATAACTCCTTTTGGTATTTCTCGGAGAGTGTTAATACCTTAAATCGAATCACACTTACTTATGATGTTAATAATAATCCAGAATTCGGTGCAAAGACATCCTTCACAGTTAATTCTCCTGAAACACCTATACCGAATAGTGATTACGCCTTCGGCGACATCGCGATTAATTCCGCCGGCATTTTATTCGGTGCGACAGTCAACGGTCGTTTCTTTAGGGTTGATCTAACTGATCTTTCTGAGCCAACATTAACGGCCACCTCTTTGCTCGCCCCTGGTACCAATCCAAGCCTGCAGATTTCGTTTAGCTCAGATTTCATGAAGCTCTACGGCCAGAGCTTTAACACAGGTCAATGGTACGAGTTAAATACGGGTACGGGTGTAGCCACGCTGACCACTGGTTTCCTGCAGTTACCAGGCCTGCGTGATCTTGGTGGAGCAGGTGCCGTGCCAATTCCTGGCCCACTGCCTTTGGCGGGTGCAGCTGCGGCTTTTGCATGGTCACGTCGTTTGCGGCGTAGGGTCAGCCAAACCAATCGGCGCTGAATTCGATATGGTGTGTCTGAGCGAGTGATCTGATCAGGGCTTCCTCAAGTCATTCGGGTACTCTCTCGAGCCGTTCGGATACTATGTAATCAATGGTTTACTTTTTGATCACTACGCGATCACCAACTTAAAGTCAGTTCTGTTTTATAACCACTAGTTGATTGTTGTCTGATTCGGTGAAATTTGAAGCCCCTGTATTTATCAGAATCATGCACACGAGTTCCATGATGGTTTTCAGTGCATCTACCAGCAACTTGTATTGAATCAACTGTTCTGATGAACGGTGGTTATCGCACCTGACGCTCCAAGCGTGCTGCATCGAATGGCACTGAGCTTCGCTAATCCCCTGATGCCAATAGCGGTTGTAAAGGAAACGCCAAGCAGCTTCTGGCATCAGTATGCACACTTCTCAATCCTGGCACCAACCCCAGCCTGCAGCTTTCCTTCAGCGCAGATTTCACCAAGCTCTATGGCCAGAATTTCGTAGGCGGCCAGTGGTACACCATCGACACAGACACGGGCATAGCCACAGTGATCCCCGGTTTCCTCGAGCCGATCGTGGGCACCACTGCCCTCCGAGATCTAGGCGGTGCAAGAGCGTTGCCGATCCCCGGCCCCCTGCCTGTTCCTGGCCCATTGCCGCTCGCGGGTGCCGTGATGGGCTTCGCCTGGTCGCGCCGGCTGCGGCGCAGGATCCGGTCCGGTGATTCTCGCTGAATCCCACAGCAGGGCGGTGGACAAAGGCGCCCACGTTGTGTGCACGTGATGTGGCGCCGGTGCGGGATGTGTTAATCGTGCGGATGGATCAATGCCCTACTCCACGCCCATCAAACTTGCCACATGCTAAAAAAACCTCCCGGCAAAGGGAGGAGAAGAAAGAAAGCCAGAAAGTGCTTCCCTGAACAACCACAAGCGTGGCGATGAGTTGATTGATGTTTGTTTGCTGAGCCCGTAAGCCGGCAGGTGTAAGCCCGCCGGCAGTCTTTCTGATCTCAGACCGAAACCGACGCCTTCGAGGCCTTGATGCGGCGACGCAGGGAACGGCTCCAGGCGAAGGCAGCACCAGCGCCGGCCAGGGGCAGGGGGCCAGGCACGCTGTAGTAACCGCCGACTGTGGAGCCTGGTGAAGGAATGCCGTCGGGGCCCACACCAAAACTGATGATGGTGTTGGTGCTGTCGGTGGCGCCGGTGAGGGTGCCTTCAATGATGAAGCTGGTGACCTCTGTCAGGCCGATCAGATCAGGTGAGGCCTTGCCGCTGCCGAAGCCGCCGAAGGCTTCACCGAAAGAGAAGGCCACTTCTCGGTAAGCACCCAAGGGCCCGGCCGGAGTGCTGGCGAGGTAATTGACGGTGGGGAAATCACCGGAAGGCGCTGAACCGAACGGATTGTCTGGACCGGTGCCGATCATCATGGTGTCCTCTCCGCCCCAGATCGCGATCGGTGACATCATGAAAGGGAACCCTCCCGCAATGCCGGTGACCCGGGCCAGCACGTTCGAAAACGTCAGGCCAGCGCCGGTGCCTTTGACGATGCCCACACCGAAGTTGGTGGCGTTAAATTCTTCGTTGCCAAGATCGGCGAAAAACGACGTGACGTCGATCGAGAAGCTTTCGCCTACGGCGAGGGTGCCGCAGTTAGCGCCGGCGCCGGTTTCAATGCCTCCAAACGTGTTGTTGCCCACACAGGCTGCTTGTGCGGGTGCAAAGGCAAAAATAGCAGGGGCGGTAGCGGCAACAGCCAACCCCTTCAGGAGCGAGGTGCGCAGGGAGGACATACGAGACGATTAACGTTCCGACGGCACAGTAGGCGAAGCTGCAACCAGATGCAACCGAAGTCATCATGCGGTCATGGGCCTTCAGTGGTGCTGGATACCTCTGCGCATGCCGACCCGTTCAGCCGCCCCTGATCAGCCCGCCGGCAGAAAGCCAAGGGCCGCCTTCACGCGCCCCAATGTGGCAGTGGCCACCGCTGCCGCCCGCTCCCTGCCCTCGCGCAGCACCTGGCTCAGGTAGGCCTCGTCGCCTCGGATCTCGGCATAACGCGCCTGCAGCGGCTGGAGGGCGGCCACGGCGGCTTCCGCCAGCAACGGCTTGAACTGGCCCCAGCCCATGGCGGCGCACTCGGCGGCAGCGCTGGCGCGCGATGTGCCGCTGAGCAGGGCGTAGAGCCCCAGCAGGTTGTCGGCTTCGGGGCGCTCGGGGTTGCCGAATTCCAGGCCCAGCACCGGATCGGTCTTGGCGCGCTTGATCTTCTTGGTGATCAGCTCCGGCGGATCGAGCAGGTGCAGGCGCGAGCCCTCATTCGGCTCGCTCTTGCTCATCTTGCTGCGGCCGTCGATCAGGCTCATCACCCGGGCGCCCTCCGCCAGGATCAGGGGCTCGGGCACCTTCAGCAGCGGCTGGTCTTCCGGCGCGAAGCGGGCATTGATGCGCTGCTGGGCGATGTCGCGGGCGAGTTCCAGATGCTGCTTCTGGTCTTCGCCCACCGGCACCAGATCGGCGTCATACAGAAGGATGTCGGCCGCCATCAGCACGGGGTAATCGAGCAGCCCCACCGACACGTTGTCGCCCTGTTTGCGCGCCTTCTCCTTGAACTGGATCATGCGCTCCAGCCAGTTGAGCGGCGTGACGCAGTTCAGCAGCCAGGTGAGCTCGCTGTGGGCCGGCACCTGGCTTTGCACGAACACCGTGGACCGCTGCGGATCGATGCCGCAGGCCAGATAGAGGGCGGCGGTGCGGCGCGTGGCCTCCGCCAGCAGGGCGGGATAGTGCGGCACCGTGATCGCGTGCAGATCCACCACACAGAAAAAGGTGTCGTGGCTGTCCTGCAGCTGCACCCAGTTGCGGATCGCCCCCAGCCAGTTGCCCAGGTGCAGGGATCCGGTGGGTTGCACGCCCGAGAGCACGCGCGGCCGGACCGTCACGGTTGCGTCTCGGTGTCGGGGGCTGGCGTGGTGTCATTCATGGCGTCGCCAGCCGGGGTGGGTTCCTCAGCGGCCTCGCTGGGTTGGGCCACCGGCTCGGGCTCGCGCACCAGCTCCGGCCGGCTCGGGCGGGCGAAGGGATCGGGCCGGCTGATCACGCGGCGCTCGCCACGGCCCTCGGAACGCCCTTCCGAACGCCCCTCACCAGCACCATCACGCCGGCCGCGCCGGATCGCGTTGCCTTCACCGGAGCGGCCGCCTTCCGAACGGCCCCCTTCTGAGCGGCCGCCTTCGGGGCGGCTGCGTTCGGGCCGGCTGCCCGCCTGCGCGCGCATCTCGGCCACCAAGGCATCGAGGGCCCCTTGCTCCAGCAGCTGGGCCACGGTGCGGATCGAGAAGCCGAGCGCCGCGATCGTGGAGCGCAGCTGGAACGCTTCCTGAACCACCTTGGCGGCCCGTTGCTCGTTCTCGCTCAGGCGGATGCGCAGGCCGCCGCTGTCGCGGTTGGTGCCGGCTTCCCGCCCACCACCCGGCGGGCGACCGCCGCCCCGGCGTTGGCCCTGTTGCTCTGCTTCACCAGGCTGCTGGTCTGCGTCGGTGGGCGTCAGGTCAGCGGCCACGAACTCTGTTGGCAGAGATTCCGTGGGCAACGGTGCTGTCGTCACCGAGTCGCTGGTCACAGAGTCGGTGGGCATCGCGTCTGTGGGCACCGATGCGTTCTCCAGGTCGGCCATGGCCGCAAGCCTTCAATCAGGGGGCAAGTGTGCCGCATCAAGGGCTCCAGACTCCACCAGCCAGTGGATGCGGTGCGTTTCCTGGCTGCCGTGCCGGCCCAGCACCACCAGCGGCAACGGTCGTTCCCGGCTGGCCGCGAACCGCTCGCGGTAGGTGCGCAGGAAGGCCAGGTAGGCGCCCAAGGTCCAGCCGTGATGGGGCCCTTCCAGGGCCTGCCAGTGGCGGCGCAGGGCGAGCTGGCAGGCCGCCGGCCCGAACTCCTCCCAGCAGCGGGCCTGGGCGGCGCCCTCGCTGAAGCCCTGCTGGCGCAGCTCGCGGAAGCGCACCAGTTCCGGGGCCTCGGCCGTGCTGTCGGGCGGCAGCAGCCGGGCCAACTGCTCCACCGGCGTGGCCCGCAGCCGCAGCCAGCAGCGCTCCAGCAGCAGCACCGGCACGCCCCCGTGCCAGCGGGCCTGGCCCTGCTGCTCGGCCAGCAGCTGCTGCACGCGCGCCTGCTGGCGTGGCGTGAGCCGTGCGATCAGCTCACGGTTGCGTTCAGCCATGGGCTCCGCGAAAGGTGATCTCCGAACGCGCATATTCGCGCGGTTCCAGGTGGATCGTGCAGCGCACCGGCCCGAACCTCTCCTCCAGCCGTACCTCCACCCATTCGGTGATGCGGTGGGCGCTGGGCAGGTCGTCGGCGTCCACCACCATGTGCATGTCGATGAACACCTGCTGGCCAAGCACGCCGCGGCTGGCGATGTCATGGCAGTTCAACACCCCTGGCACCGCCATCGCCACGCTGTGGATGGCTTCGGGCGCGATGGCGATGTGATCGACCAACCAGGGCAGGTTGGTGCGCACCACCTGCCAGCAGGAGCGCACCAGCAGCAGGGCCAGGGGTGCCGCCACGGCCACATCGAGCCAGTTGAGCCCGAAGGCTTTGGCGCCGGCCAGCCCGGCGAGCACCATCAAGGTGGTCCAGATGTCACTGGTGGTGTGGTGGGCATCCGCCAGCAGCAGGGCGCTCCCGAGCCGGCGCCCCTGCCGCCGTTCGTAGGCGGCCAGCAGGATGTTGCCCAGCAGCGACACCACCAGCAGCACGAAAGCGCCGGTCTCGATCCGCAGCGGTTCGAGCCCGGACAGCAGCCGCTCCACCGCCGACTGCAGAATCTCGATGCAGGCGAACAGGATGAAGGCCGCGATCGCCAGGGCGCCGATGCCTTGATACTTGTGGTGGCCGTAGGGGTGGTCGCGGTCGGGGAGCGGATCGGAAAGGCTGTTGGTGATCACCCCCAGCAGGCTGGAGAGCCCATCGGTGGCGCTGTGCATCGCATCGGCCAGCACCGCCAGCGAACCACTCCAGAGCCCTACGAACAGTTTCAGAAAGCTCATCGCCACGTTCACGCTCAAGGCGATCAGCAGCACCGTGTTCACGGCTTCACGGTTGTCTGTCAGCCCGTGGTGGGTGCCAACGCCTGCGTCGGGACGGTTCCGCTCAGACATTGTCGGAGAGGCCCCCGGGCCTGGCTCGGTTGCCCCCAACCTATTGAGCCCCTGGGCAGGAGCGGGTAGCTGAGCTAGAGATGCTGACGTTCGTTCGCAGCGGGCGTTGCTCTCCTTGCCCACTTCCGCTCGCCCCCTGGACGTCCCTTCCTGGCGCGGCCTGATTCCCTTCCTGCCGCTGGCAGCTCCTGCTGCCGCCATGTTTGGGGGCTGGCTGCTGCTCGACAGCCTGCACACCCCCCTCTCCGGCGGGCTCACTGTGGTGGCGGCCGCCGGTGCCTGGTGGTGGTGGCGCCGTCCGCGCGGTCCGATCACACCCCAGCTGCCCAGCTCCTGGGCTGGCTGGATCGAACGCTGCGAGGGGCTGCTGCCCCAGTTCGAGCAACTGGAGAGCGCCACCACAGCCGCCACTTCAGCCGCCACCACGGCTGCCTCCGAAGCCTTCCAGGCGGCCCAGCAGCTGCGGCGAGACGCCCTTGAGCAGCTGCGTGGCCGCCAGCATCGCCAGGCCCTTGATCTGGGGCTGGTGGGGCTGCGTCCGCTGGAGCGTGACCTGGAGGGCCCGTTGGTGCAGGGGGTGCGCGCGCCCCTGCCGATCACCCTGCACTGGGGCCATCCGCTCGCCTCCCACAGCCCCGATTGGAGCTGGCCGGCCCCCTTCCTCCGCTGCGATCTGCTGCTTCATGCGGTGCACCCACCGCTGCAGGCTGCCGATCTGCGCTGGCTGGAGGCGCTGCCTGCCGGCCAGCCGGTGTGGCTGTTGGTTGCCGGTGAGGGTCCGCAACTGCTGGCTGATCTCCAGGCCCAGCTGCCGGCGCACCTGCGCGAGCGGCTGCTGCCCTGGAGCGGCGAGCCCGAGGCCCTGGCCGCTGCCCTGGCGCCCTTGGCGCAGGAGTTGCGCCAGCAGGGCCACACCCTGCTGCACCGCACCGAGCAGCGCCTGCTCGAACGGCTCCACGGCGACTGGCAGGGAGCGCTGGAGCGCCTGCGCCGTGAGCGCTGCAAGGCGCTGGTGCAACGCACCCAATGGCTGGTGGCCGCTGGCGTGTTCGCTGCGCCGCTGCCCAGCATGGATCTGCTGGTGCTGGCGGTGGCCAATGGGCTGATGCTGCAGGAGATGGCCCGGCTGTGGGATTGCCCCTGGGGGATGGAGCAGCTGCGGGCGGCAGCCACCGAACTGGCCCGCGCCGCCTTGGCGCTGGGGGTGGTGGAGTGGACCGGCCAGGCCCTCACCAGCGTGATGCGGCTGGAGGGCAGCGCCTGGCTGGTGGGCAGCAGCCTGCAGGCGCTCAGCGGCGCCTACCTCACCCGGGTGGTGGCGCGCGCGATGACCGATGTACTGGCCCTCAGCAGCGGTGTGGCGGAAGCGGATCTGCAGGCGATCCGGCTGCAGGCGCCCCTGCTGGTGGCCCGAGCCGCCGAGAGCGAACGGCTCGACTGGCCGGCGTTCCTCCAGCAGGGCCGTCAGTGGGTGCTGCGCCAGGCCACGGCCTAGGGCTGGCGATTGTTGCGTTTGATCTACTGCTGTATGTAGTTGCATGAAGTTCGCGGTGGTTCTGTTGAACATCTGCGAAGAGATGGTGGCCGCACGCCTCACATCGGCAGGCCTTCCGTAGCGTTTTTGTACGGTGCCTTTTGCCGCTCTCTCGTTACGGTTGCTGGCGGACTTTTCGTGGCTGCCTGAGGCGAGCAGAGGGTGAAGGAACCGTTTCCTTCCGTCCTCCTTCCTCCAATGGCCACGGCTGTTCGCAGCGGACGTCTCAGCTCCTGGGAGAGCTTCTGTCAGTGGGTCACCTCCACCGACAACCGCATTTACATCGGTTGGTTCGGTGTGCTGATGATCCCCTGCCTCCTGGCAGCCACGATCTGCTTCATCATCGCTTTCATTGCCGCTCCCCCCGTCGACATCGACGGCATCCGGGAGCCCGTTGCCGGTTCCTTCCTTTACGGCAACAACATCATCTCCGGCGCCGTTGTTCCTTCCAGCAACGCCATCGGCCTGCACTTCTATCCCATCTGGCAAGCCGTGAGCCTCGATGAGTGGCTCTACAACGGCGGGCCCTATCAACTGGTGGTGTTCCACTTTCTGATCGGCATCTCCTGCTACATGGGCCGCCAGTGGGAACTCTCCTATCGCCTCGGCATGCGCCCCTGGATCTGTGTCGCCTACAGCGCGCCGCTCTCGGCTGCCTTCGCGGTGTTCCTGATCTACCCCTTCGGTCAGGGTTCGTTCTCCGACGGCATGCCCCTCGGCATCTCCGGCACCTTCAACTTCATGCTGGTGTTCCAGGCGGAGCACAACATCCTCATGCACCCCTTCCACATGCTGGGTGTGGCTGGTGTGTTCGGCGGCTCCCTGTTCTCGGCCATGCACGGCTCCCTCGTCACCAGCTCGCTGGTGCGTGAGACGACCGAAAGCGAGAGCCAGAACTACGGCTACAAGTTTGGCCAAGAAGAAGAGACCTACAACATCGTGGCGGCTCACGGCTACTTCGGTCGCCTGATCTTCCAGTACGCCTCCTTCAACAACAGCCGCAGCCTCCACTTCTTCCTGGCCGCCTGGCCGGTGGTGGGCATCTGGTTCACCGCCCTGGGCGTGAGCACGATGGCCTTCAACCTGAACGGCTTCAACTTCAACCAGTCGGTGCTGGATGCCCAGGGCCGTGTGATCAACACCTGGGCCGATGTGCTCAACAGAGGCAACCTCGGCTTCGAGGTGATGCACGAACGCAACGCCCACAACTTCCCGCTCGACCTGGCGCTGCTGGAGTCGGTGCCGGTGGCGCTGCAGGCTCCGGCGATCGGCTGACGCCCAACGCCTCTGCCAGCAGGGATCCCTCTCACCTTGCGCCCCTGAAGGCCCTCGCTGCGGCGCGGGCCTTTTTTCTGGCCCCAGCTGGGCTGCGACTGCGGCTGCGGCAGTGCAGACCAGCTCAGTGCAGACCAGCTCAGTGGAGCTCAGCTCAGGGCAGTGCCGGCACCCATCACAGCTGCACGGATTACGTCAGCGCCTTGTGTGTTCCCCTAGACCATTTCAGTGTTTGATGTTGTGGCCTGCATGACGGCCCGCACGATTCTCCGGCGCCCTGGCCTGATCCTTTCCGGCGCGCTGATGCTCACCAGTGGCGTCCTGCTGGGATGCACGCCCACGCCGGTCCCGGTCGAGCAGGTGCAGGCCAAGCCGCGGGTGCTCACCACCTTCACGATCCTGGCGGACATGGCCAATCGGGTGGCGGGTGACCATCTCCAGGTCGAGTCGATCACCCGGCCCGGCGCCGAGATCCACGGCTACGAACCCTCCCCCAGCGATCTACGGCGCGCGGAGGGGGCCCAGTTGGTGCTGGTCAACGGCTTCGGGCTTGAGCGCTGGGCTGACCGCTTCCTCTCCGGTCTGCCGGATGTGCAGCGGGTGGTGCTGACCGAGGGCATTGAGCCCCTGCCGATCGCCGGCGATGTTGCTGCCGGCAAGCCCAATCCGCACGCCTGGATGTCCCCTCGCTTGGCGGAGGTGTATGTGGAGAACATCCGCAAAGCCTTCAGCGCGCTCGATCCGGCCCACGCCGCCGCGTTCAAGCGCAATGCCGAGGCCTACCGCGCTGAGCTGCGCGTCCTCGACCAGGAGCTGCGCCGGGATCTGGCCACCCTGCCGAGCCAGCACCGCCTGCTGGCCACCTGTGAAGGCGCCTTCTCCTACCTGGCCCGCGATTACGGCCTCACCGAGGCCTACCTGTGGCCCGTCAACGCCGAATCCCAGGTCACCCCGCAGCGCATGGCCCGGCTGATCGCCACGGTGCGTGAGCGCCAGGTGCCGGCGGTGTTCTGCGAAAGCACCGTATCGGCCGAGGCGCAGAAGCAGGTGGCGGCCGAGAGCGGCAGCCGCTTTGCCGGTGTCTTCTTCGTGGATTCCCTCTCGCCGGAAGGCGGCCCGGCCTCCTCCTTGCTGGAGCTGCAGCGGCACAATGTGTCCACACTGGTGAACGGACTCAAGGGGCGCTGATCCGATGCAACACCGCCCGCCCCGCCCGCCTCAGCACCACCCGGCCCAGGAGCGCATCGTCGTCGACAACCTCTGCTACGCCTACAACGGCGTGGTGGCCCTGCACGACGTGTCGCTCCGTGCCTACGCCGGCAGCATCTGCGCTTTGGTGGGCATGAACGGCGCCGGCAAATCCACCCTGTTCAAGGCGCTGATGGGGTTTGTGCGCCCTTCGCGCGGCACGATCGCCATCAATGGCGTGTCCCTGCGGGAGGCCCTGCGCCAGCAGGCGGTGGCCTACGTGCCGCAGACCGAAAGCGTCGACTGGAACTTCCCGGTGAGCGTGGCGAACGTGGTGATGATGGGCCGCTACGGCACCATGAACCTGCTGCGCATTCCCCGCCGCCGCGATCACCAGGCCGTGCGCGAGAGCCTGGAGCGGGTGGAGCTCTGGCCATTGCGCCACCGCCAGATCGGCCAGCTCTCGGGGGGGCAGCGCAAGCGGGCCTTCGTGGCCCGGGCCCTGGCCCAGGAGGCCTCGGTGATGCTGCTTGATGAGCCCTTTGCCGGCGTGGACATCCGCACCGAGAAGCTGCTGATCCAGCTGTTCCAGCAGTTCCGCCAGGAGGGCCGCACGCTGCTGATCTCCACCCACGATCTGAGCCATGTCACCGGCTTCTGCGACGACGTGGTGCTGATCAACAAGACCGTGCTCGCCTACGGCGAAACCTCAGAAGTGTTCACCCAGGAGAACGTGGCCCGCACCTTCGGCGGCGGCCCGCTTGATTCACTCACCTTCACCCCGCCGGATCTGCCCGGTGAGGGCGACCTGTGATGGATGCGCTTCCCTGGCTCACCGAACCGCTGCAGCATGCCTTCATGCAGCGTGCCCTGCTGGTGAGCATGCTCGTGGCCTCCGTCTGCGGCCTGCTCTCCTGCTATATGACCCTCAAAGGCTGGGCGCTGATGGGCGATGCGGTGTCCCATTCGGTGATGCCCGGCGTGGTGATCGCCTACGCCCTCAACCTGCCCTTCGCCCTCGGCGCCTTCGTGTTCGGCGTGGGATCCGTGGCGGTGATCGGTTACATCAAGCAGATGACCCGCATCAAGGAAGACACCGTGATCGGGCTGGTGTTCACCGGCTTCTTCGCTTTCGGCCTGATCCTGGTGTCGAAGGTGCGCAGCAGCATCGATCTCACCCACATCCTGTTCGGCAACGTGCTCGGCATCAGCCCCTCCGACATCCAGCAGACCCTCTGGATCTGCGCCCTGGTGCTGGCGGTGCTGCTGCTGTTGCGCCGCGATCTGATCCTGTTCTGCTTCGATCCCACCCACGCCCGCTCGATCGGCATCCACACCGGTATGCTGCATTACCTGCTGCTGGCGGTGCTGTCCCTAGCGGCGGTGGCCGGCCTGCAGACCGTGGGCATCATTCTGGTGGTGGCGATGCTGGTCACCCCGGGGGCCACAGCCCACCTGCTCACCGATCGCTTCGACCGGATGACCTGGATCGCCGTCGGCTCCGCCGTGCTCTCCAGCGTGCTCGGCATCTACTGGAGCTACTGGATGGATGCTTCCACCGGCGGCTGCATCGTGGTGGTCCAGACCCTCCTGTTCCTGGTCAGTTTCCTGTTCGCGCCGCGCCATGGGCTGGTGGCGCAGCTGCGCCAGTGAGCGTCACCCAGGCCTCGCCAACGACACCGCCAAGGCTGTGCCAGGGCTGGCCCTGGTGGCCGCTGCTGCCGCTCTACCCCTACGGCCACCGCCGCACCCTGGTGCGGGAGCTGGTGCCTGGCCAGGTCTGGAGTTTCGAGCAGCTGCAGGGAGTGCTCTACGTGGCGGTGCCGATCCGCATGACCGTGGTGCGGCTCACCGAAGGGTTGCTGCTCTACGCGCCGGTGGCGCCCACCCAGGAGCTGTTGCACCGCCTGCGCGAGTTGGAAGCCCGTTACGGGCCAGTGCGCACGATCGTGCTGCCCACCAGCTCCGGGCTGGAGCACAAGCTGCCGGTGCCGGCGATGGCGCGGGCCTTTCCTGCCGCCGCCGTGTGGGTGAGCCCGTGCCAGTGGAGCTTCCCGTTGCCTTTGCCCCTGCCCTGGCTTGGTTTTCCCGCCGGCCGCACCCGGGTGCTGTTCGAGCAGGGGTTGCCCCATGCCGACCAGCTGCACTGGGAGATGCTCGGCCCGTTGGATCTGGGGCTCGGCACCTTCGTGGAGGTGGCCTGCCTGCACCGGGCCAGCGGCAGCTTGCTGGTCACCGATGCGCTGGTGGCCATCTCCAGCGAACCGCCGGAGATCTTCAGCGCCGATCCCACACCCCTGCTGTTTCACGCCCGCGAGCTGGGCACCGAGCCCCTCACGGATGGCCACGAGCAACGGCGGCGTGGCTGGATGCGGCTGGTGCTGTTCGCCTCCTATCTGCGGCCGTCTGCCCTGGCGGTGCCCCCCTGGCCCGAGGTGATCGCCGGCAGCTTCCGCCCGGGGGTGCGCGCCGCGAAGGCCTATTTCGGCCTCTATCCCTTCCGCTGGCAGCGGGGTTGGGAGGCGGAGTTTGAGGCGCTGCTGGCCGGTGGCGCTCACCCGCTGCAGGTGGCGCCGGTGCTGGAGCGGCTGGTGTTCCCCAGGGCCCGCACCGCCCTGGTGGCGTGGCTGCGCCGCCTTGCCCGGCTGCCGGGCATCGCCCAGCTGGTGCCCGCCCACTACACGGCGCCGGTGGCGGCCAGCCAGCAGGATCTCCAACGCCTCGCCGATGCCCTGGAGCAGCGCCCGTGGGCGCCCTCCAGCGGGTCATGGGAATTCCTTGCCGGCGTTGACAGCGCCCTTGTGCGTTGGGGCGTGGTGCCGGACGTGCCACCTGCTGCCCCTGAAGCCACCAGCGAGGGCTGAAGAGCTCACTTTCAGAACGCCCCACTGGCGGGGCACTGGCAGAACGCCGCAGTACCGATATCAGAGGCTCAGTTCGCCCGGGTCGGCATCGAGGGAGCCTTCGCCGAACAGGCTGCTTTCCAGCTCCATGCGCTGCTCCATCTGGCGCAGGAAGTAGCCCGTCATCATTGCGGAGGCCAGCAGGCCGGCCAGGTTGTCGCGGCTGGCCTGGATCTTCACTTCAAATTGCTCACCCGGCAGCATGCCGAGCAGGCCCTGAACGTTGTGGCGAATGATGTCCTGGATGTCGCCGCTGGCGGATCGGGCCACACGCTGCAAAACGTCCGGAGATTGCTCCTGCAGGTACTGGATCAGTGAGTTGCCGCTGATCGATTCGCTGTCGGTCGTCAGGAACTCCGGGTTGAACATCTCCGGTGTGCTCTGCGTCACGGCTTGCACCATAACGCAGGCCCCCGGGTCAACCCATCGCCCCAGAGGGGGAGAACCGAATCGGTCCCAGCTGGTTCCAGGGCCAGTAGCGGAACACGGCGGTGCCGATCACGTGGTCGGCCGGCAGGGGGCCCCAGAGGTGCGAATCAAGGCTGGCGTTGCGGTTGTCGCCAAGCACCAGCAGGCAATCCGGCGGCACGGCCAACGTCGCCAGTTCGTAGGCGATCGGTTCGGCCCGCCACGGCTCGGGCACTGGCTGGCCATTGCGGATCAGCTGGCCGTCGTGGACGGCGATCCGATCCCCCGCCGCCCCCACCACCCGCTTGATCAGGGCGGCATCGGGGTCGTAGCCGGCCGCCAGCAGCGCCTCGGGAGGGTGGAACACCACGATCGTGCCCACCGGCAGGGGCCGGTGCAGCCGCGCCCGCAGCTTCTCCACCAGCACCCGGTCGTTGAGCTGAAGGGTGGGCAGCATGGAGCCGGAGGGGATCCAGCGGGGCTCGATCACCACCCAGCGCAGCAGCAGCGCCAGGCCCACCCACAGCAGCAACAGGCCGAACTGGCGCAGCAGTCCGGAGCGGCCACCTCTGGAGGGGCCACCGTTGGTGGGAGCGGCGCTCATGGGCTGTCGCCGCTTGAGGGAGTGGCGCTCATGTCGGGGGGTGTTCGGTCGTGGGCATGATCAGGCCATCTTGAACAGTCACGTGTCCCGGTGAGCGGCGACCACGGCCCCAGCTGCGAACCCCATGCGGCGGCGAATCTGGACGCGGCCCATGCGCTGCTGCTGGCGTTGCGGCAGCTGGGGCTGCGGCGGCTGGTGCTCTGCCCCGGCAGCCGCTCGGCACCACTGGCGATTGCGGCCGGCCTGCTGGAGGCCAAAGGCGAGGGCCTGCGGCTCTATACCGCGATCGATGAGCGCTCCGCCGCTTTCTTTGCGCTGGGGCTGAGCCGCGCCGATGGCCGGCCGGCGGCGGTGATCACCACCTCCGGCACGGCGGTGGCCAACCTCCTGCCAGCGGCGGTGGAAGCCGACCATGGCGCGATTCCGCTGCTGCTGCTGAGCGCCGACCGGCCGCAGCGGTTGAAGGGCCGCGGTGCCAACCAGACGGTCAACCAGGAAGACTTCCTGCGCTGCAGTTGCCGCTGGGCCGGTGCCGGCGCTGATGCGGGCCTGGCTGTCATGACGCCCGCCAGCCTGCAGGCGCTGGCGCTGCGGGCCTGGCAGGAGGCCAACGGCCGGCCGGCCGGCCCCGTGCATCTGAATCTGGCCTTTGAAGAGCCGCTCCATCCCTCGGCGGCAGCCATTGCGGCGCTGCTGGCCCGCACACCGAGCATCAGGGCGCTGGGGGCCCAGCCAGAGCCTTCCGTGCCCTCGGAAGCCTTGCCGCTGCTGGATCCCGATCAGCCCGGCGTGATTGTGGCCGGGCCCTGGCGCGGTGCCCCGGAGCAGTGGCCGTCCCACTTGCAGGCCCTGCAACGCTGGCAGCGGCGCAGCGGCTGGCCCCTGCTCGCCGATGGCCTGTCGGGCCTGCGGGGTCAGCCGTTGCTCGAGCTGGTGGCGGGCTACGACCTGCTGCTGGAGGAGCGCACGGAGACGTTGCAGGTGTCCCAGCTGCTGCGGCTCGGCCCCCTGCCCGCCAGCCGCCGGCTGCAGCACTGGATCGGGCGCAAGTCCGTCAGCCAGCTGGTAATCAGTGAGGGCGACCCGCGCGATTTCGACCCGCTTGGCACTGCCAGCCACCGTTTCGGCCATGGGCTGTCGGCCTGGTGCCGGGCCCTGCCCGCGGCCCTCTGGGCAGGAGAGCCTCCAGCAGCCAACCTCGCCTGGCAGCGGCGCTGGACTGCGCTTGAACAGACGGTTCAGGCGAGCCTCAGCCAGGCCCTGCCCGCCTCGGGACCCGCCAATGAACCCGCCATCGCCCGGGCCCTGAGCCAGCTGTTGCCGCCGCAGCTGCCGGTGATGCTGGCCAGCAGCAGCCCCGTGCGTGACTGGGAGAGCTTCGCGGCCCCGGCGGGGCCGCCACGGGCGCTGTTTGGCTTCAGGGGCGCCTCCGGCATCGATGGCACCCTTTCCCTGGCGGCCGGCCTGGCGGAAAGCGCCGGCGCCCTGGTGCTGCTCAGCGGCGATCTGGCCCTGCTGCACGACAGCAACGGCTGGCTCTGGCGCCAGCAACTGCGCGGCCGCCTCACCGTGGTGCTGATCGACAACGGCGGCGGCGGCATTTTCGAGCAGCTGCCGATTCGCTCCACCGGCTGCTTGCCCGTTCCGCCGGAGATTGCCGCGCCCTTCGACTTCGAGCGCCTGTTCGCCATGCCGCAGCGCCTCGATCAGGGCGCCCTGGCGGCGCTGCATGGCGCGCCCGTGCGGCGTGTGGCGCGGCTGGAGGAGCTGGAGGAGGCGCTGGCCTGGGCGCTTCCCCAGCCCCTGGCCCTGCTGGAATTGCGCACCGATCGCCAGCTCGATGCCCACCTGCGGCGGCAGCTGCGGGCTTCGTTGGCGCACGGCTCCACAGACTGAACCGGCCCACGGCTCCGCAGAATGCGCGTGAGCCGCCGCCGTTGTCTGGCCTGATGCGCCCCGATTCCGCCGCCACCCCCCCCCAGCCCGCGCCGGCGGATCCCGTGCTGCCCGGCATGGCGCCGGTGCTCTGGACGCCGGCCGCCACCTACACCGACATCCGCTTTGACACCTGCGCGCAGGGGATGGCCCGCATCGCGATCAACCGGCCGGCCAAGCGCAATGCCTTCCGCCCGCTCACGGTGCAGGAGCTGTGCGATGCCTTCTCGCGTGTGCGCGACGATCCGAAGATCGGCGTGGTCCTGTTCACCGGTGTGGGGCCAGCCGCCGATGGTGGCTACGCCTTCTGCTCCGGCGGCGACCAGAGCGTGCGCGGCGATGGGGGCTACCTCGATGCCAGCGGCCTGCCGCGGCTCAACGTGCTCGACCTGCAGCGCCTGATCCGCTCCTTGCCCAAGGTGGTGATTGCCCTGGTGGCGGGCTACGCGATCGGTGGCGGGCAGGTGCTTCACCTGCTGTGTGATCTGAGCCTGGCGGCGGACAACGCCGTGTTCGGCCAGACGGGGCCGCGGGTGGGCAGCTTCGATGGCGGCTTCGGCGCCGGTTACCTCGCCCGCGTGGTGGGGCAACGCAAGGCGCGCGAGATCTGGTTTCTGTGTCGCCGCTACGACGCCAGCCAGGCCCTGGCCATGGGACTCGTCAATGCGGTGGTGCCGCTGGAAGAGCTGGAGGCGGAGGGGGTGCGCTGGGGCCAGGAAATCCTGCAGCACAGCCCCACGGCGATTCGCTGCCTCAAGGCGGCCTTCAATGCCGAAACCGATGGCATGGCCGGCATCCAGGAGCTGGCGGGCCAGGCCACCCACTTCTTTTATCGCACCGAAGAAGGGCAGGAAGGGCGCAATGCCTTTCTGGAAAAACGCGAGCCTGACTTCAGCGACGTTCCCTGGCTGCCGTGAAGGGCGAACCCGGTTTATGGTCCTTAAAACCAGATGAAAGCCGCCAAATGAACGCCGATGTTCATGTGATTGCCCCGGCGGGCGCGTTGGATCAAACCACCGGCCACCTGCTCAAGGCCCAGCTGCAAGATGCCATCACCAGCGGCCACCGCCACGTGCTGGTGGATTGCGGCGGGATCACCTTCATGGACAGCAACGGCTTCGGTTGCCTGGTGGCCGCTCTCAAGACCACCCGTGAACATGGGGCCTGCTTTGCCCTCTGCGGTGTGGGCAGCCAGGTGCGCCTGGTGCTGGAGCTCACCGGCACCGATGCGGTGTTCACGATCGCCCCCGATCAGGCCAGCTACCTGGCAACGCTGGAGGGAGCGGCCCTCAGCTGAGTTTCCAGGGGCGGCTGCAGGTGTGGACCAGTAAGCCGAGCTGAATCGCAACGAGCTACGGCGATTAGGACGGCAGCTTGTCGAACGGAAACGCTCATAACTCCAGTGCGATCAGAACCACGTCGTCGTTGAAGCGTGGGTTGGCGGTGTGAGCGAGAACGTTTGCCACCAGTTGCTCCGGAGCCCTCACGCCACCATCCAGCAGATCTTTGACAAACATCAGAAACTCGTCATATTCCCATAACCTGCCGTCGATCAGGTGAATCTCAAAGATGCCATCGGTGCAGAGAAACAGCTGACTTGAGGCATCCAGGATGAGCGTTTGGGGCAGATACACCGCCTCATCAAACAATCCGATCGGAAGCCCTGGCGCCTTCAGTTGCTTCAGTTCTGAGTTTACGCCAGGGATGTAGAGCAAGGCGGGCGGATGTCCCGCGCTGGCGAATTGCAATTCGCGGGTGTCCTTGTCATAGATGCCGCACCACATCGTGAAGTATTGGTCGTTCTGGCGATCCATCTGAAAGCAGGCATTCAGGTAGGTCAGCAGGCGGCCAGGATCAGCGAGCAGATCCTTCGGCAGGGCGCGGGAGCGCAGCAGGTTGTGAACGGAGATGGAGGTCAGCGCTGCGGTCACGCCATGGCCTGACACATCGAGGATGTACACCAACAGGCGCCGGTGATCCAGCCAGTAAAAGTCGAAGCAATCGCCGCCCAGTTGCTGGGAGGGCAGGAACAGGCTTTCTCCCCCTACGGCTCCATCCAGCCGGGCCGGCAGCAGGGAGCGCACATAGCCGGCAGCGCGGGCCAGTTCTGCTTCCAGATGATGTTTCTGCTGCGCCAGATCGGCGCTCAGCTGGCGCAGTTGGGCATTGGCCTGGTGAATCCTCAGCCCCGAACGGATTCGCGCCTTCAGTTCGCTTGGATCCAACGGCTTGCTGAGGAAGTCGTCGGCGCCGGCATCGAGCCCGGCCACCCGGTCGTCCACCTCTGATCGGGAGGTGAGCAGGATGAAGAAAGCTTGCTTCAAGCCGGGATCCGCCTTGAATTGACGGCACACCTCCAGGCCATCCATGCCGGCCATGACCCAATCGCAGATCACCAGATGGGGCGGCTGCTCTAGCGCCCGCTGCAACCCGCTCTGCCCGTCGCTCGCCAGCTGAACGTCGGCGCCCAGTTCACGCAGAATTCGCGTCAGCACCACCTGCAACAAGCGGTCATCGTCGATCACCAGGATCCGCAATCGGTCCTTCATGGAGCTAGAGCCAACTGGGCCAACGCCGCGCGCACCCGCTCAAACTCCGTCAGCAGGGGTTCGATCCGTTCGGCACTGGCCAGCCCCTCGCTGCGGGCCGCCAACTCCACCAGGCGGCAGCATTCGGCGAGCGGCAGGGCGCCGAGGGTGGCGCTGGGGGAGCGCAGGGCATGGGTGGCGTCCGCAAGGCCTGGGGCATCGCCGGCAGCGGCGGCCGCGCGGATGGTGGCCACCAGGCCAGCCGCATCCTCCTGATACATGCCGATCAGTTCGGCCACCATCGCGTCGGCCTCATCGCCACCGAGGGCACGCAGCTCTGCCCAGGCGGTGGGATTGATCGCAGGCTCAGGGGTGTGGCGCATTGGGGTCAATGGTGTCGCTGGAGGGTCAAGGGGAAGGCAGTGGCTGCTCGCTTGAGGTCTGGGCGGCCGCACCAGTGGTGTCGATGGCTGCGTGGCCAGCGGTGGCTGGGCGTGCATGAACGGCCTGACGAAAGCCTTCGAAGCGTTCCAGGCTCGCCTGAAGCTCAGGAAGCCGGATGGGCTTGGTAAGAAAATCATTCATCCCGGCCGCTTCGCATTCGCGCTGGTGGCTGCTGAAGGCGAAGGCGGTAAGGGCCACGATGTAGGGCTGGTGGGCGCCAGAACGAATCCGCCGCGTGCCTTCCAGCCCATCCACCTCCGGCATCTGCAGGTCCATCAGCACCAGATCAATGCCGCCGAGGGCCACCCGCTCCGCCGCTTGCTGGCCATCGCCCGCGAACTCCGCCTTGAGGTTCAGCTTGGCCAGCATCAGTTCCAGCAGGCGTTGGTTGATACGGTTGTCTTCGGCTACCAGAATCTGCAACGGTTTGGTGTCGCTGCCCTCGCCGCCCGGCTGGGTGGGAGGCCGACGTGCGGTGCGTGGTCCGGCGGCGCGCTTGAGCGGCAGCGTCACCAGAAAGCGACTCCCTCGGCCAAGGGTGCTGCTGACGCTGATGTCCCCCCCCCATGAGTTGGCACAGATTGCGGCAGATGGACAGGCCCAGACCTGTGCCCTGGCTCGGGAACACGCTGCCCGTGTCCTGCATGAAATCTTCGAAGATGCAGGGGAGAAAGTCGGGTGAAATCCCCTTGCCGGTGTCTTCGACGATGATCTCCAGCTCTTCGTCGCCAGAGGATGTGGTGCAGCTGAGCAGCCCCAGGCTCACCTCGCCTTCCTGGGTAAACTTAATGGCGTTGCTGAGCAGATTCAGAATGATCTGGCGTAGACGCAGACCATCTCCCACCAGACGATCGGGGACCTGTGGATCAACGCTAGCCTTGAACTGCAGCCCCTTGGCAATGACACATGACTCCATCATTGCAGCGCACTCATTCACGAGCTTGCGCAGGGAATAGGGTTCGGCTCTTATCAGCATCTTGCGTGCCTCGATCTTGGATAGATCGAGGATGTCGTTGATCAGTTGCAATAACAGTTCGCCGCTCGTCTGCAGGGTCTGGACCAGCTCCTGCTGGCCATCGTCCAAGTCGGAATCGAGCAGCAGGTCAGTCATGCCGATCACGGCATTGAGGGGGGTGCGGATTTCATGGCTGATGGTGGAAAGGAAGTCGCCCATGGCCCGATTGGCCGCGATGGCGGTGGCGTTCGCGTTTGTGATTGCCACGCAAGCCCCATGACCTTTGCCGGACCCTTGATCGTGACACCAAGGCCACCGCTGCCACGCGTGTCGGTGGTGGTACCGATCTACAACGCCGCCGACCATCTGGCGGCCACCATCGGCTCGGTTCAGCGGCAGAGCCTCAGCCATTGGGAGCTGATCGCCATCGACGATGGCTCCACCGATGACAGCGCCACCATCGTGGCCGCCATCGCCCGCGCCGACCCCCGCGTCCGCTTGCTGCGCCAGCCCAATGGCGGCGTTTCGAAGGCCCGCAACCACGGCGTGGCGCACAGCTTGGCCCCCCTGATTGCTTTTCTCGATGCCGACGACCAGTGGCACCCCGACAAGCTGCGCCTGCACGTGGAGCGCCACCAGAGTGAGTCCGATCTCGGCGTGAGCTTTGCGCGGGTGGAATTTCTCACCCCCGAGGGAATGCCCACCGGCCAGGTGGCTTCCCATCCCCGCAACCGCCTGCGGCCCGTTGATTTCCTCAGTGAGAACCCCACCACCACCACCTCCAACTGGGTGCTGCGGCGCGAACTGTTTGCTGTGCTCGGCGGTTTCGTGGAGACGATGAGCTATTCGGAAGATCTGGAGTGGCTGCTGCGGGTGGCCTGCGACGGCAGGTGGCGGATCGCGCCGCTCGATCAGGTGCTCACCTTCTATCGCACCTCCACCGGTGGACTTTCTTCCAGCCTGCAGCGCATGGAGCAGGGCTGGCTGCGTTTGATTGAGGAGGCAGGTTGCTACGCGCCGCAACTGGTGGCCCAGTACGGCGCCGCCGCCCGGGCCGTGCAGTTGCGTTACCTGGCCAGGCGCTCGCTGCGGCTTCGCGGCGATCCAGGCATCGGCGCTGATTTCATGTGGCGCGCGCTGCGCTCCGACTGGCGCCTGTTGATCCGCGAACCTCGCCGCACCGGCCTTACGGCGCTGGCGGTGTTCGCCCGCTGCTTGGCCAAGGCCTGCCGCCGCTGCCTGAAGCCGGTGACAAAACAACCCCAATCCACCCAGGATCAGCAAACATGATTTCTGCACTTCTGCAGAGCGACCACTGTTTCCTGCCAGCTCCCCCGATCCCCGCCTGGTGGCAGATGTCGCTCCCGCTGGTGCCAGGCGCCGTCTTTGCCTCACCCCTCGGCAATCTCTTTCCTCTTCACTCACCCTCGTGACCCGATCCACCCTCTCCGGTGAGCTGCCCCTGGTTTCGGTGGTGATGCCGCTGTACAACTCCGCCGCCACGGTGGAGGCCAGCCTGGAATCGGTGTTGGCGCAGACCTACCAGCAACTGGAAATCCTGGTGGTGGACGACGGCTCCACGGATACGGGCGTGGCGCTTTGCCGCCGCTACGACGACCCACGCATCACGATTCTCAGCCAGAAGAACCGCGGCCTGGCCGGCGCACGCAACACCGGCATCCGCGCGGCCAGCGGAGCGATCCTGGCCTTCATCGACAGTGATGACCTCTGGCTGCCCGAGAAGATCGAGCGCCATGTGCAGCACTTTCTCCAGAACCCGGCCGTGGGGGTGAGCTACAGCCGCTCCGGCTTCATTGACAACGCTGGTGAGCCGCTGGGCATCTATCAGATGCCCCAGCTCACGGACATCACCCCGGAGGTGCTGTTCTGCCGCAATCCGATCAGCAACGGGTCGTCGGTGGTGATCCGCCGTGCCGTGCTCGAGGCGATTCGCTTCGAGGCCAATCTCTACGGCAGCGTGGAGAGCTTCTACTTCGACGACAGTTTCCGCCAGTCGGAAGACATCGAATGCTGGTTGCGCATCGCCTTGCAGACCGACTGGCGCCTTGAGGGAATTCCCGAGGCCCTCACCCTTTACCGTGTCAGCGAGGGCGGACTTTCGGCCAATCTGATGAATCAATACGCCGCCTGGGAGCGCATTCTCGTGAAAACGGCGGCCACCCATCAGGCCTTCATTCACCGCTGGGGCAACAAGGCCCGTGCCTATCAGCTTCGCTATCTCGCCCGACGCGCCACCCGTCAGAAGGATGGCGCCATGGCGCTGAAGCTGCTGCGTCAGTCGCTGGCTGCCCACCCGGCGATCCTGCTGGAAGAGCCGCAGCGCACTTTGATCACCCTGGCAGCCGCCCTGCTGCTGGTGGTGCTTCCCCCTCCTCTTTACCGGCGGCTTGAGGCATTGATGCTGCGGCTCACCGGCTCCAGCCAGCGCCGCCGCATCGCCAGGGAGCAGGGCCGCATGGCGTCCGGCGCCGGGGCCACCCCATGACCGTACTGCTGGTGTGCTCCTCAGGGGGGCATTTCAAGGCGTTGTGCCAACTCCGGCCCTTCTGGGAGCAGCACGACCGGCTCTGGGTCACGTTCCGCACGGCCACCACCGAAGCGGAACTGGAGGGCGAGCGTGTGTGCTGGGCCTACAGCCCCACCAACCGCAACCTGCCCAACCTGGCCCGCAACCTGCTGCCGGCGGCGCGGGTGCTGGTGCAGGAGCGGCCTGCGCTGGTGCTCAGCACCGGCGCCGGTGTGGCGGTGCCCTTCCTGATCCTGGCCCGGCTGCTGGGCCGTCAGGTGGTGTTCATCGAATCGGTCACCCGCATCCACACGCTCAGCCTTTCGGCCCGGCTGGTGCGCCCCTTCCTCACGGTGCTCTACGTGCACTGGCCCCAGTTGCAGCGCCGTTATCCCCGCGCCGAACTGATCACAGCGGAGGCGCTCGAATGATTCTGGTCACGGTGGGCACCGAGCAGTTTCCCTTCAACCGCCTGATGCATTGGATCGAGCTGCTGCTGGAGCACGGTCTGATCGATGAAGAGGTGGTGGTGCAGTACGGCACCTGCACCGAGCTGCCCAGTGGCACCACGGTGTATCGCCTGTTGAACGAAGACCGCTTCCGGGCGCTGATCGACCGGGCTCGGCTGGTGATCTCCCACTGCGGCGAGGGATCGGTGTTGCTCCTCGATCGTCTGGCCAAGCCCTATCTGCTGGTGCCCCGCGCTGCCCGATTCCAGGAGCACGTCGATGACCACCAGGTGGAACTGGCCATGGCCCTGGCCCAGATGGGGGTGCCGGTGGGCTGGACCCCGGCCGATCTGGTGCGCTTCCTGGTGGCGCCGTCTCATGTGTCAGTCTCCGACCTCTCCCAGGCTTCCGCTGCCCTGCTGTGCCGCCGGCTGGAGGAACGGTTCGGTGCGATGGCTGGCCAGTCCCGCTGCCTGCCCGCCTCCCCTCTCGCCAGTTAAGCCCCAGAGATGTCTTCCTCCTCCCCTGCAGCCGCCACACCACCACCGCCTGAGCCGGAGGAGTTCGTGCTCACCCGACACCAGGGCCGTCTGCTGATTCAGCTGCCGCCCCGGCTCACGGTGGCCGAAGCGGTACGGTTCCGGGAAGGCTTCAGCCACTGGCTGGACCACCCGTCGCCACCGGCTGCGGTGATCCTCGATTTCGGCCGCACCTCGCTGATCGACAGCAGTGGCATCGGCGCCCTGGTGAGCACCCTCAAAACCGCCCGCAGCCGCTCGATTCCGCTACGGGCCTGGAGCGTGAACCGGCAGGTGAGCCTGGCGCTCACCATGACCGGCCTGGACGGGGTGCTGGCGTTGATGCCCCACACAGAAGGGGTGTCACCCCATCCGGGGCACAAGGAGGATCAGCGCCCGCCGCTCACCCATCCCTCGGTGCGTTGCCCCTGGAAACGCCTGTTGGATGTGGTCGGCGCGCTGGTGGGCCTGGCGATCACGGCGGTGCTGCTGGTGCCTATCGCGGTGGCGATCCGGCTCGACAGCCCAGGCCCGATCCTGTTCAGCCAGGTGCGTTGCGGCTGGATGGGCCGTCACTTCCGCATCTGGAAGTTCCGCTCGATGGTGCCCAACGCCGAGCTGCTCAAGGGACAGGTGGCCAACCAGGCCGAGGGGGCCTTCTTCAAGAACGCCAACGATCCGCGCATCACCCGCGTCGGCCGAATCCTGCGCAAGACCAGCCTCGATGAACTGCCCCAGTTCTGGAATGTGCTTTGGGGCGACATGAGCCTGATCGGCACCCGCCCTGCCACCCCCGATGAAGTGAACCAGTACGCCGTGCCCAACTGGCAGCGTTTTGATGTCAAACCCGGCCTGAGCGGCGAGTGGCAGGTGAGCGGCCGCTCCTTGATCCGCCAGTTCGAGGATGTGATCCAGCTTGACCTGCGCTATCAGAGGAATTGGTCGTTCGTCTACGACCTCAAGCTGATCGTTCGCACAGTATTGGTGATCTTCAACCGCAACAGCGGCGCCTCCTGAACCACCGATGGCGCCGTCTTTTCCTTGTTACAGCGCACACCTGCCCCTGGCCAGCAGCCTGACGGCGGTGGAGCAGCTGCTGGGCTGGTTTGAGGGGTGCCGCAGCGCGGCCCCAGGGGCGGCCCAGCTGCCCGAGAGGATGTGGCTGGAAGCCCAGATGGCCCTTGTCGAAGGCTTCACCAATGCGGTGCGCCATGCCCATCAGGGGCTGGAGCCGGCACCCGCCGTGCAGCTTGAGCTGGAGCTGAGCCCCGCGGGTCTGGAGCTGCGCATCACCGATGCCGGCGCCCCCTTTGATCTGACGGCGGCCTGGGAGCGGCTGGCGGCGGAACTGGCCGCCCAGGCCGACGACCCGCTGGAACGTGAAGCCCACTGGGGCCTGATTCTGCTGCTCAAGCTTCAGCAGGAGCGCGGCTGGCAGATCGACTACTGCCCCTGCGAGCACGGCGGCAACGTGCTGCGCTTGCAGCACAGCTTCGAAGCGGTTGCGCTTTGCTGATTGCTGCAGCCGAGAGCCTGCAGCAGCCACGGCTCAGAAAAACATCTCGAAGCGCTCCGGATGGCACCAGGCTGGATGTAGCCACGACCAGCGGGTCCAGATCGAGAGGTAGTAGTTGGTGCCACCCGGTCCCTGCCCCCATCCGTTGCCGAGCAGTTTGCCCCAGCGAATCGGCGGCTGAGCAGCGCTGCATTCACCGCTGCCAGCCCCTGGCAAGGCGCCGGCCCTGCGGCCGTTGCCGTACAGGATCTCCCGACCGCGGTAGGCGAAGCGGGGTTCGATCGGGCCGCCAACCGCCTGCCCTTCCAGGCGGAACCACACCTTCTTGCTCCTGTTGAACAGCCAGAAGGACCAGGAACAGAGCGGCGCAGGCCTGTCGTTGCAGTAGGTGTAGGCCAAACCTTGGCGCGATTGGAGCATGCTCGCGGGGAGCCGGCGCAGCAAAGGCCCATCATCCCCGCCACTGGCCCCCCCTGATTGCCGGCTCAGCTCCTGGTGGGAGCCTGCCCGCTGCCACCGCTCCGTGCCAGGAACAGGCTGTTTTCTCCGCGGATCAACAGCTCCACGATGTTGGTGTCTTCTGGCAGCAGGCACGAAATCGCGCAGCGCAGCGGCCGCTGCGGGGCCGTGCAAACCGCCGAGCTCGCCAAGCGGGCTTGCAGGTCGCCGCAAACTTGGCGAGCCCGCTCCGCATTGGCGTCCACGAGCAGCAGCGAAAACTGATCGCTGCCCACCCGGCCCAGCAGGTCGGCGGCGGTGGTGGTGGCCCGCAGGTCCTCCCCCAGCCCGATCAACAACCGCTCGACCGCGTCCTGGCCGGCGCTCTTGGCGGCGGACTCCAGATGGGGAGCTGCCACCGACACCAGCGCCAGCGACGTGTCCGTGCGGCGGGCCCGCTCAAACTCCTTGCCGGCCAGAAACAGAAACGGGGCCCGGTGGAACAGCCCCGTGAGCAGGCAATGGGAAGACATCTCCCGCAAGGCCACTTCGCGGGTCACCTGGGCGGCGAGCAACTGAAGCAGATGCAGTTGCTGATCACTGAGGTTGCCAGGTTGGCGGTCGATCACGCAGAGCGTGCCGAGCGGTTGGCCATTGGGGGCCAACAGGGGCATGCCGGCATAGAAACGGATCGACGGGTCCCCAAGCACAAGCGGGTTGGTGCTGAAGCGCGGATCGAGCGAGGCATCAGGCACCACCAGCGGCTCCCGCCCGGCGACGGCGTGGGCGCAGAAGGCCAGCTCCCTTGGGGTTTCCAGCGCGTCAAGGCCCTGCCGCGACAGAAACCGTTGCCGGTGCTGATCCACCAGCGAAATCAGGGCGATCGGTTTGTCCAGAATGGCGGCAGCCAGTTCAGTGATGCGATCGAGATGCTCATCGGCGGGCTTGTCGAGCAGCAATACCCTCTCCAGCGTTCTCAGGCGCTCCTCTTCGTCGGCGGGGAGTGGATAATCGGGAAACGGTGCCATCCACGAATCGTACGAAGTGGCTCCGCCACCGCTGGAGTCGCGCCCGAGACGTCATGGTCGCCGCTTTGATCAACCACGACAGAAGGGCACGCGCCGTGGTTGGCGTTGTGACCTCCATGGGGCTTGACCAAGACAGACAAAAGGCACTCCCGCTGCCACTGGTGAGGGGTCGATGCCGCGTCTCCCAGGGTCAGTCCTGGTGGCGCACCAACGCCCGGTCGCTGACGGCCGCCGCATTGGTGCTGGCGGCCACGCCTCCGGCCCTGGCGGCCCCGCTGGCGGGGGTGCCCGCGGCCCTGGTGCAGCGGCCCGATCGCCATCTGGTGCTGCAACGCCGCCAGCGGCGCCTGCTGGTGCTGGAGGCAGGCGAGCTGATCCGCACCTACCCGGTGGCGGTGGGGATGCCCGGCTGGGACACGCCGGTGGGACGCTTCGAGGTGCTCAACATGCAGGTGAATCCGGTGTGGGAGCACCCGGCCAAAGGCACCCGCATCGGTCCGGGGCCCGCCAACCCGCTCGGCAGCCGCTGGATCGGTTTCCAGAAGGATTGCTCAGGTCGCCGCGGTGTCAGTGGCGATCAGGTGCTGGATCTGCAGGGCTGCTTGATGACCGGCTTTCACGGCACCCCGCACCGCTGGACCGTGGGCCGGGCCGTGTCCCACGGCTGCGTGCGTCTGCACGACGAAAGCGTGCAGGAGTTGTATGGGCTGGTGCAGGTGGGCACCTCGGTCACGGTCCTGCCCTGAGGGAGCCCCCGTAGAGTTCGGCCCTGCCGATCGGGTCTTCAGATGCGTGTGCTGTTCGCCGCCGCCGAATGTGCTCCGATGGTGAAGGTGGGTGGCATGGGGGATGTGGTGGGTTCGCTTCCCCCAGCCCTTGCTGCACTCGGCCACGACGTGCGTTTGATTCTTCCCGGTTACGGCCGGCTGTGGAGCCAGCTGTCGATTCCCAGTGAACCGATCTGGCGGGGCTGGGCGATGGGCACGGATTTCGCGGTCTACGCCACCTCTCACCCCACCAATGGCCTGCCTCTTTATTTGGTGGGGCATCCGGTGTTCGATCCGGAGCGCATCTATGGCGGCGACGACGAGGACTGGCGCTTCACCTTCTTCGCCAATGCGATATCTGAGTTCGCCTGGAACCACTGGAAGCCCGATGTTCTGCATTGCCATGACTGGCACACCGGCATGATCCCGGTGTGGATGCATCAGGACCCGGAGATCAGCACGGTCTTCACCATCCACAACCTGCGCTATCAGGGCCCCTGGCGCTGGAAACTCGACCGCATGACCTGGTGCCCCTGGTACATGCAGGGGGATCACACGATGGCGGCGGCCTTGCTTTACGCCGATCGGGTGAATGCGGTGTCCCCTACCTACGCGATGGAGATCTGCACGCCCGAATACGGAGAGCGCCTCGATGGCCTGCTCAATTACATCAGCGGCAAGCTGCGCGGCATTCTCAATGGCATTGACATCGCCGACTGGAATCCCGCCACCGACAAGACCCTGCCTGCCACCTTCAGCGCTGACGACCTGGCACCGCGGGCGACCAACAAGCGGATGCTGCAGGAACGCATGGGCCTGCGGGTCGACCCTGACACCTATGTGATGGGCATGGTGAGCCGGCTGGTGGATCAGAAGGGGGTGGACCTTCTCCTGCAGGTGGCTGATCGCGTGCTCGCCTACACCGACAGCCAGATCGTGGTGCTGGGCACCGGCGATCGCAACTACGAGGCGGGGTTGTGGCAGATGGCCCTGGCCCATCCCGGCCGGTTCGCGGTGTTCCTCACCTACGACGACGCCCTCTCCCGTCTGATCTATGCCGGCGCCGATGCCTTCCTGATGCCCAGCCGCTTCGAGCCCTGCGGCATCAGCCAGCTGTTGGCGATGCGCTACGGCTGTATTCCGGTGGTGCGCAAGGTGGGCGGCCTGGTCGACACCGTGCCGGCCCATGTGCCAGCCACTCATACCGGCACCGGCTTTTGCTTCGATCGCTATGAGGCGATCGATTTCTACACGGCGATCGTGCGCTCATGGGAGGCCTACCGGCACACCGCCAGCTGGCAGGACCTGCAGCAGCGGGCCATGCGCGTTGACCACAGCTGGACCCGCTCCGCCCTGGCCTACGACGCGATGTACCGGGAAGTGAAGGGCGTCAAGGAGCCCTCGCCGAACCGCGAGGCGGTGGAGCAGTTCTCGCTGGGCCAGAAGGCCGATCCGGCGTTGGCAGATGGTGCGGAGCCCCCGGAGCCCCCGGAAGACGCGCCCCGGCCCAGCCCGGTGGTGTCACGCAACCCGTTCTCGGTATTGCTGCGGCGTGGCAACAGCTGAGCAGGCTGTGTTGCCCTGATCCGCCTGCCCCCTCCTGAGCCTGGCCCATGACGGACCCGGAACCCGGCCGCTCCCCACTCCCGGCGCTCTACAGCAGCCCCTGGAGTGCCCTTGGCCGTGACCTGCGCGCCGTGCTCGCCAGCCTGCGGCTGAAGGCCCAGGAGTTGTGGCGGCGCAACCGGCAGGCTGATCTGATCGTGCCCGGCTTCTGGCCGCGGTCGCTGGCGCCGTTCTTCTGGCCGGCGTTGCTGCTGCTGGCGTTGCTGGGGTTGCTGGGTTTTACGGGCGGTGTGGGGCTGTTGCGTGGCCGTTCGGTGCCCCTGGTGTCCCCGGCGATGCCGCTCAAGCCCCTCGGCGAAATCCCCGGTGAGCCTTCCGGGCTTCAGCGCTCCCCGGCCCGGGATTCCCTGAGCTTCAGGAGTTCTGATTCCGCCGATCCTGAGCCGTCTGGAGAGCTTCGAGGGATGTCACCGGGATCGCCCGCACCGAGCGCATCTCCTTCACCCCCATCGCTTCCCGCTCCATCGCTTTCCACACCGCCGGAGCCAGCCCCGCCCGAACCCACGCCACCGGCGATCGAGCCCCTGCTGCAGCTGTTGGCTGACCAGGATCCGCAGCAGCTGATCCGGGCCGCCCGCCCCCATCCCGCCAGCGGCACCCTGGAGTTGGAACTGGCCGCCGCCGCCGATCGGCTCAGCGCCCAGGAGCGCCAGCTGCAGGCGAACCTCTGGCTGGAGCGGGCCCGCGCCCTCGGCTACGACAGCCTGGAACTCACCGATGGCGACGGCCTGCTGTTGGGCCGCCCTGCCTGGGTGGGAGGGGGCATGATCCTTCTCGATCACCAGGCTGGGAGCTGAGCGGATGCGGCTGGAGCAACTCGTGGCGCTCTGGGGCGACCCCATCGGTGGGGCTCTCGATCCCGCCCTGCCGCTGCCCCGGGTCTGCACCGACAGCCGGGCCCTGCAACCGGGCGATCTGTTTGTGCCGCTCACGGGCGAATTGCACGACGGCCATCGGTTTCTGGCCCAGGCGGCTGAAGCCGGCGCCCTGGCCGCCCTGATCGACCGCACCCGCGCAGCGGAGCGGCCCGCTGCCCTGCCCGCCTGGCCGGTGGACGACACCCAGCTGGCCTACCAGCAGCTGGCGCGGGCTTGGCGCGAGCAACTGGCGGCACCGGTGATCGCCGTGACCGGCTCCGCCGGCAAGACCACCACCCGCGAACTGGTGCGCGCCGTTCTGGCTCCCCTGGGGCCGGTGCTGGCCACCAGCGGCAATGAGAACAACGATGTGGGCGTGCCGCTCACCCTGCTCAAAGCCCGCTCCAGCGATGCGGCCGTGGTGGTGGAGATGGGCATGCGCGGTCTGGGAGAAATCGAGCGGCTCTCCCGCTGCGCGCGGCCCGATGTGGTGGTGATCACCAACATCGGCACGGCCCACATCGGCCGGCTCGGCAGCCGTGAGGCCATTGCCCAGGCCAAGTGCGAGATCACGGCTGCCCTCAGCCCCGCCGGCCTGGTGGTGATTCCCGCTGGCGATCCCCTGCTCGAGCAGGCCCTGGGCGCCGTGTGGAGCGGCCGGGTGCGGCGCGTGGCGCTCATCGGCGATGCCGCCGCTGATGTTGTCCATGGTTCTGGCGATGCCGCCGTCCTGCTCGGCCAGATCGAAGGAGATCCCGGCGCAGCCGACGGCGCCTGGCTGAAGCTGCTTGCCGGCCCTGGAATTGCTGAAGGCGCTGCCGCTCTTGCTCCTGTTGCTTCAGCTGAGGGGGCTTCCACTGGCGAGGCTGCCGCTTTGCCTGCGGCGTTTCGGGTGCCCCTGCCGCTTCCCGGGCGCCACAACGCCCGCAACCTGCTGCTTGCCCTGGCAGTGGCCCTTGAGCTCGGTGTGCGGACCGACCAGCTGCAGGCCCTGCAGGTGGAGGTGCCCGGTGGTCGCAGCCGCCGGCTGCAGATCGGCGCCGTGCAGGTACTCGACGAGACCTACAACGCCTCCCCCGAAGCGGTGCTGGCGGCCCTCGATCTGCTGGCGGCCCAGCCAGGGCGTCGCTTTGCTGCCCTGGGCACGATGCTGGAGCTGGGCGAGCAGAGCGAGGCGCTGCACCGCGCCGTGGCACGCCGTGCCGCCGACCTGCAGCTCGATGGGCTGGTGATCGTGGATGGCGGTGCCACTGGCGCGGCCATGCAGGAGGAGGCCTGCGCTTTGCCGCGGCTGGCCCGTGTACACAGCCCAGCCGAGGCAGCCGAGGCGTTGTTGCTCTGGCTGCAACCGGGCGATCAGCTGTTGCTCAAGGCCAGCCGCGGCGTGGCCCTGGAACGGGCGATCCCGTTGCTGGCCGCTCAGCTGGCCGGTGCCGCCGGCGTGGTGCCGGTCTGAGGCCCCGACCAGTTCTCGCGCACCAGCTGACGGGCCCGGCCCAGGGCCAGCGCGCCAGTAGGCACATCGCGGGTCAGGGTTGATCCCGCCCCCACGGTGACCCTCTCTCCCAGTCGGATCGGGGCCACCAGCACGGAATTGGCGCCGGTCTTGCTGCCGGCGCCGATCACGGTGCGGTGCTTGCGCACGCCGTCGTAGTTGGCGGTGATGGTGCCGGCTCCCACATTCACGTTCTCGCCCAGCTCCGCATCACCGATGTAGCTGAGGTGGTTCACCTTGCAGCCGGCGCCCAGTTTGCTCTGCTTGATCTCCACGAAATTGCCCACCCGGCAGCCCGCGGCCAGCTCGGCGCCCGGCCGCAGCTGGGCGTAGGGCCCGATGGCGCAGCCATCCGCCACGCTGGCCTCGCGCACCACCGAGAGCAGCACCTCCACCCCGTTGCCGAGCGTGGCGTTCTCCAGCAGGGAGCCCGGCCCGAGCCGGCAGCCATCGCCGATCCGGCAGGCGCCGCGCAGGTGCGTCTGCGGCTCCACCACCACGTCCCGGCCGAAGTGGGTGGCGTCGCTGAGGGTGCAGCTGGCTGGATCGATGAAGGTGACGCCCTCCGCCATCCAGTGCCTCCGCAGGCGCTCCTGCAGCACCTGCTCGCACTGGGCCAGCTGCAGGCGGTCGTTGATGCCGTTGGTCTCGGCGCTGTCCTCCACCTCCAGGTGCAGAGCGGAGCCGAGCAGGGCCACGGTGTCGGTGAGGTAGAGCTCGCCCTGGTCGTTGTCGCTGCGCAGCAGGGGCAGCACCGCCGCCAGGCGGCTCCAGTCGAAGCAGTAGATGCCAGCGTTAACCAGCGGGTTGTCACGCTGGGCGGCGTTGCAGTCGCGGTGCTCCACGATTGCGCTCACGCGGCCTTCTTCGTCTGCGAACACTCGGCCGTAGCCGCTCGGATCTTCCAGACGGGCGGTCAGCAGGGTCACGGCGGTGCCGCCGCGCCGGTGGGTGTCGAGCAGCTGGCGCAAGGTTTCCGGACGCAGCAGTGGCACATCTCCGTTGAGCACCAGCAACTCGCCCTTGAAGCCCTGCAGCGGCTCCAGCAGCTGCTGCACCGCATGGCCGGTGCCGTTCTGCGGCTGCTGCAGAACGAACTCCAGCCCGTGGTGGGCCGCCAGCGACGCCTCCACCCGTTCGGCCTGATGACCCACGATCAGCAGGCGCCGATCGGGCTGAAGGCTGTCGCAGCAGCGGAGCACCCGCTCCACCAGGGTGGCGCCGGCCAGCGGCTGCAGCACCTTGGGCAGGTCACTGCGCATGCGGGTTCCCTTTCCGGCGGCCAGAACGGCAACGGCAAGCATGCGTGGGGCGGCGATTGGCGGGAATCTACCGGCGCCCTTGCAGCCCACTCGGTGTCGGGCCTCAGGCCTGCAGGCGTGCCAGATCGTCCCAGAAGCCGGGGTACGACACCGCCGCCGCCTCGCTGCGGTGCAGCTGCGTGGGGCCGCTGGCCACCTGGGCCGCCACCGCCAGGCTCATCGCCACCCGGTGGTCGGTTTCGCTGTCCACCTCGGCGCCATGCAGGTCCACCCCGCCGGTGATGTCCAACCCGTCGGGGTGTTCCGCCAGCTGCGCCCCCATTGCGCCCAGCTGACGACACATCACGGCGAGCCGATCGGTTTCCTTCACGCGCAGCTCCGCCGCCTCGCGGATCCGGCTGGTGCCTTCGGCCCGGCAGGCGGCCACCACCAGCACGGGGATTTCATCCACCAGGCGAGGAATGAGCTCGCCGCTGATGTCGAAGGCCTGCAACGGCCCGTAGCGCACCCGCAGATCTCCCACCGGTTCGCCCGCCACCAGGCGCTGCTCCAGCCGCTCGATGCGGGCGCCCATGGCTTCGAGCACCTCCAGCACCCCGGTGCGGGTGGGGTTGAGGCCCACGTTGCGCACGGTCAGGTCGGCGCCTGGGGTGATCGCCCCGGCCACCAGCCAGAAGGCCGCTGAGCTGATGTCGCCCGGCACCTCCACCGCCTGACCCACCAGCTCATGGCCGGGGGTCAGGCGCACGTGCCGGCCGGCATCGCCGCTGATCTCGATGTCGGCGCCGAAGCCCCGCAGCATCCGCTCGCTGTGGTCGCGGGAACGGGCCGGCTCGATCACGGTGGTGGGGCCGGCGGCCGTGAGGCCCGCCAGCAGGATCGCGGACTTCACCTGGGCCGAGGCGATCGGCGTGCCGATCACCGCCCCATGCAACGCGGTTCCCTGAATCGAGAGTGGTGCCAGCTTGCCGCCGGCGCGGCCGCGGATCTGGGCGCCCATAGCGGCCAAGGGTTCCGCCACCCGGCCCATCGGCCGCTGGCGCAGCGACGCATCGCCATTGACCACGAAGTGGCAGCCGCTGCGGCCCGCCAGCAGCCCCATGATCAGCCGCATCGTGGTGCCGGAATTGCCGCAATCCAATACATCGTTGGGTTCCCGCAGGCCCTCAAGGCCCACCCCCTGCACGATCACCGGCTGTCCAGCCGCGATCGGGCTGATCGTCACCCCCATGGCGCGCAGGCAGGCGGCGGTGCTGAGCGGATCCTCCGCCGGCAGCAGGCCGTCGATGCGGGTTTCGCCGGTGGCGATCGCCCCGAACAGCAGCGCGCGGTGGGAGATCGATTTGTCGCCCGGTACCTGGACCGATCCGCTCAAGCTGCGCAAGCCCTCCTGCCCGAGGAGGCGTGCCGGGGGCGGTGAAACGGCGACAGCCAGGCCCATGCCAGGGGAACAATGGCCCGTGAGCCTAGGTCTGGGCCAGGGCCGCAAAGGCTGGGCCCGGGAGCAACGGCTGGGCGTGTCAGAGCAGGGTTGGAGTCGCCGGCGCTGCCGCGATCAGGGAATGGCCGCCGAGGGGGTGCCGAACAGGCGGTCACCGGCATCGCCGAGGCCCGGCACGATGCGGCAGGCCCCGTCGAGTTCAGCGTCGATGCAGGCGGTGTAGAGGGTCAGGTTTGGAAACCGCTCCCCCAGGGTCTTGAGGCCGGGGCTCGCCGCCAGGGCTGTGATCACCCGCAGGCGATCCCCCTCCACCCCCTTGGCCTGCAGCCGCTCCAGCACCTGAATCAGGCTGCCGGCGGTGGCCACCATCGGATCGAACACCAGCACCCCCACCTGGGGGCCGATCGTGTCGGGCAGGGCGTCGTAGTACCACTCGGCTGTGGCATCGGTTTCATTGCGGCGCAGGCCCACGTGGGCCACCCGGGCCGTGGGCAGCACGGCCTGGGCCCCTTGCCAGAGCCCCAGGCCCGCCCGCAGGATCGGCACGGCCAGCAGGGGCACGCTGCTGTCCACCACGGTGCCTTCGGTGCTGGCCAGCGGCGTCTGCACCGTCACCCGCTGATGGGGCAGCCAGTCGCGCACGGCTTCGTAGGTGAGCCAGCGGCCCAGCTCGGCCATGGCGCTGGTGAACAGCGGTGGGGGGGTGTCCTGATCACGCAGCAGGGTCAACCAGTGACCGATCAGGGGATGGGGCGGCACCACCACCCGCAGGGACATGCTCATCTCGATCGCGACGCGGCCGTGGCTGCCATAACTTGAGGGCCCACGGTACGTGTGTTCTTGCCCCCCTTCACTCGCCCCGGGTGGCTCACTCCCCTGCTGGCCCTGCTGGTGGTCACGGTTGCCTGTCTGGGCCTGGTGGGCCCCGTGGCGCCGGCCCTGGCGATCACAGCACCCGAACTGCGCGGCCAGCGGGCGCTGAAGGATCTGCAGCCCGACATGCACGGCCGCAACCTGCAGCAGCAGGAGTTTCTGAAGGCGGCGATGCAGGGCTTCGATCTCAGCGACACCAACCTGCGCGGCGCTGTGTTCAATTCCAGTGATCTGCAGGGCAGCGATCTCAGCGGTGCCGACCTTGAAGATGCCGTGGCCTTTGCCACCCGCTTCGATAACGCCGACCTCAGCGGGGCGGTGCTGCGCAACGCCATGCTCATGCAGAGCCGTTTCAGTGGGGCCACGATCGAGGGAGCTGATTTCAGCGATGCGGTGCTTGATATGACCCAGCAGAAAGCCCTCTGCGCCCGAGCCTCCGGCATCAATCCCCGCACCGGCGTCAGCACGGTGGAAAGCCTGGGCTGCCGGTAGATTGACGCACCGGTTCCAGGGGACCCATCCCATGGAGGCAAGGGGGAAAGTTCGGTGCAATTCCGGCGCTGTCCCGCAACTGTGAAGACCTTCCCGCGAGTTTTCGCGGCATGGCCAGTCAGAACACCCGCCGGCGTTTCACCCCATCCAGTTCCGGCGAGGACCGGTCGAATCATGTTTCTTCAATCCCGGGCTGCTGGCCCAGGCCGTCGTGCGGCCCAGCCAGCCAGCCCTCTGCTGTTTTCTGGCGCCCTTCATCTCGCGCCACTCCTGTTCGTGCCCCCGCTGCTCGTGCCCCTGCTGGCCACCCCTGCAGCTGCCCACCACCTGATGGAAACCTTCGCCCTGAAGGAGGGCCCGTTGGCGGGCCTGTTCAGCGGCATCGG
Source organism: Synechococcus sp. ATX 2A4 (assembly GCF_024346375.1). Lineage (GTDB taxonomy): Bacteria > Cyanobacteriota > Cyanobacteriia > PCC-6307 > Cyanobiaceae > MW101C3. Next base: position 182,534 of record NZ_JAGQCV010000002.1, read on the forward strand.
CCATCCGTTGCTGGGTCCGGATCACCTGCTGTTCCTGCTCGCGCTCGGCCTGGTGGGCCTGGTGCAGCGCCTGCGCTGGGTGATCTCTCTGCTGGCCGTGGGGCTTATCGCCACCGGCCTTGGCCTGCTGCTGCCCAACCTGCCCGGCGCCGAAGCGCTGGTGGCGTTATCGCTGGTGGTGGTGGGGCTGGTGGTGATCCAACGGCTGCCTGTCTGGACCCTGCTGCCCGCTTTCGCCCTGCACGGCTATGTGCTCAGTGATGCCGTGAGCGGCTGGCAGGCCGCGTCCGTGGCCTGGTATTTGCTGGGCCTGCTGATCAGCCAGGGGGCGCTGCTGTGCCTGGCGCTCACGTTGGTACAGCGCTGGCGCGCGGGCCTTGCTCCGGCGCGGCTGATGCTGGCGGCCGGTGTGCTGATCGGCGTGGGCTCCACGTTCGCATGGTCTGCGTTGGTGCCCTGAGATGACACCCTCCATGCAACGTCGTCTGCCCGTCACCGTGGTGACGGGCTTCCTCGGCGCGGGCAAAACCACCTTGCTGCGCCATCTGCTCACCACCAGCGGCCTGCGCCTGGCGGTGCTGGTCAATGAATTCGGCGAAGTGGGCATCGACGGTGACCTGTTGCGCAGCTGCGGCTTCTGCCCTGAGGAAGAGCTGGAGGGCCGGCTGGTGGAACTCGCCAACGGCTGCCTCTGCTGCACCGTTCAGGACGATTTCCTGCCGACGATGCAGAAGCTGCTGGCGTCCGCCGATCGCCTCGACGGCATCGTGGTGGAAACCAGTGGCCTGGCCCTGCCCGAGCCCCTGGTGCAGGCCTTCCAGTGGCCCGACATCCGCACCCGTACCCGCGTCAACGGTGTGGTGACGGTGGTGGATGGCGAAGCGCTGGCCGGCGGCAGTGTGGTGGCCGACCCCAGTGCGCTGGAGCGGCAGCGGGCCGCCGACCCCAGCCTCGATCACCTCTCCGACCTGGAGGAGTTGTTCGACGACCAGCTGCGGGCGGCCGATCTGGTGCTGGTGAGCCGCGCCGACCGCCTCACGCCCGCAGACCTGGACCGGGTGCGCGAACGCCTTCAGGCTGTCTGCCGGCCCGGTGCCCAGGTGCTGCCGATGCAGCGTGGCCAGGTGCCGCCGGAGCTGCTGCTCGGCCTGGATCGCCCGGCTGGCGCGAACAGCCATCACCCCCAAAGAGAAACCTCCCACGACCATCAAGACGACCACGACCACGATCACGACCATCAAGACGACCACGATCACGATCATCACGATCACCACGACCACGGCCATCACGACCACACCCACGTGCCCATGCAGTCGGTGGCGATCCAGCTCGATGGGTCCTTCGACCGCGAAGCCCTCGAAGCCACCCTCCTGGAGCAGATCCAAGTCCAGGCCCTGTTGCGGCTCAAGGGTTGGCTGCTTCAGCCCGGCAAACGGCGTCCCCTGCAGATCCAGGCAGTGGGCCCACGGCTCGACTGCTGGTACGAAGATCACAGCGATCGGCTGGCCGCCCCCACAGCCACGGACAAAGGCTCCCCCCGGAGCCCCAGCGTCGGGCGGCTTGAACTGGTGGCGCTGGGGCTGCGCGTCGACCGCAGCTTGTTATTGCAGGCGCTGGAAAGCAGTCGCCTGAGGGAGGCCAGCGCCAGCCGCGTCTGAGCGGGCCCGCCGCCGGTTTCAGTCCAGGGGGGTCCCCCTGGGCGCAGATGCCATCCCAGCAGAGGGCCTGATCCTCGTTCCAGCGCGCATTCACCACCTTCCAGATCCCAGCCGGGCGCTGCATTTCCACCACCCCCTTGCCGTCGTGGCGGAAGCTCAGCTGCGTGTTGTCGAAGCGCAGCTTCCACCGCTCGCCCACTGATTCCACTGTCATCACGCAGGGACGCCAGGGACCATCGGCAAGCCGGCAGCGCAGGGGCACCCGCTGCACCTGGGCCAGGGCAGGAGCCAGCAGCGTGGTGCCCGCCCACGCGATCCACAGCGCCACCAGCCCGGCCCGGGCCAGCCGGGCGCCCAGGCAGGGTTGGCAGGCGCCTGTCGCTTGCATCGCTCCGACCGTTGACCACTGTCTTGAAGATGCTTCGGCGTCGGCCGTGGGGGGGAAGCTGCCTGCCAAGATTTAACAAATGACGTTCCCGCCGGTGCCCCGCTTTCAAGCCCGTGTGCTGGTCTCCCTGAGACCATCGGTTCTCGATCCGGCAGGAGAAGCCACCAGAGCTGCCGCGCAGCGGCTCGGCGTTGATGGCATCACGCGCCTGCGCATCGGCAAGGCGATGGAGGTGGAACTCGAAGCGCCGGATCTCGACGCCGCCCGTAGCCAGATCGAGCGGCTCAGTGATCGCCTGCTGGCCAATCCGGTGATCGAGAACTGGTGCCTCGAACAGCTCAAGCCCGCGGAGGATGCCGGGTCATGACGATCGGCGTGGTGGTGTTTCCCGGCTCGAACTGCGACCGGGATGTGCGTTGGGCTGCGGAAGGATGCCTCGGCATCCCCACCCGATTCCTCTGGCATGAGGAGCGCAGCCTGGAGGGCATCGATGCGGTGGTGTTGCCCGGCGGGTTCAGCTACGGCGACTATCTCCGTTGTGGCGCCATTGCCCATGTCTCGCCGATGCTGAGCGAGGTGGCCGCCTTCGCGGCGCGTGGCGGCCCGGTGCTGGGCATCTGCAACGGCTTCCAGATACTCACTGAAATGGGCCTGCTGCCCGGTGCGCTGACCCGCAACCGCCAGCTGCATTTCCTCTGTGAAGCCGCTCCGCTCACGGTGCATCCAGGCGCCTGCCAGTGGCTGCGCCACTACGGCGAAGGCGAGCCGATCAGCCTGCCGATCGCCCACGGCGAGGGTTGCTTCCAGGCCGATGCCGACACCCTGGCGGCTCTCGAGGGGGAAGGCCGGGTGGTGCTGCGCTACGCCGCCAACCCCAACGGTTCGGTGGGCGATGTGGCCGGGCTCTGCAACGCTCAGGGCAACGTGTTGGGCCTGATGCCCCACCCGGAGCGGGCCTGCGACCCGATCACCGGCGGCACCGACGGCAGCCGCTTGCTGGCCTCGCTGCTGAGCTGACCGCTGAGGCTTAGCCGTGGGCGGCGAAGTACTCCTTGCTGCCCACGGGGTCGGGCTTCATGGTCGGCGCGCCTGGCGTCCAGTTGGCGGGGCAGACCTCCCCAGGGTGCCCTTGCACGTGTTGGAAGGCCTTGAGCACCCGCAGGGTTTCCTCCACGCTGCGGCCCACCGAGAGGTTGTTGATGGTGGCGTGCTGCACGATCCCGTCTGGATCAATCAGAAACAGGCCCCGCAACGCCACACCGGTTTCCTCGTCGAGCACGCCGTAGGCGCTGGCGATCTCTTTCTTGAGGTCGGCCACCAGTGGATAGGCGATTTCGCCGACCCCACCGTCCTGGCGGGAGGTCTGGATCCAGGCCAGATGGCTGAACTGGCTGTCCACCGATACGCCCAGCACCTCAGCGCCGAGCGCAGCGAAGTCTGCATGGCGATCACTGAAGGCCGTCACTTCCGTAGGGCAGACGAAGGTGAAATCGAGCGGATAGAAGAACAGCACCACGTAACGGCCGCGGTACTGGGAGAGCCGGATCTTGGTGAAGTCCTGATCCGCCACTGCGGTGGCGGTGAACTCCGGCGCCCGTTGCCCCACGCGCAGGGAGGCGTTGACGGTCATGGCGGGAAGGAGTTGCGGGGTGGGGAGTCGGGGCAGGCTCGGGATGCCGGGACTGCCCCGTGATGCCGGCAGCAGAGTGGGGCAGATGCGCGGAGGGGAAGAGCCCTGTCGTCCAAGCGTGCCCTAACACTGTATTCAGCCCTGCCAGTGTGCAGCGGCGCAGGCGAGAAGCGGTTCAAATGCGAAGCGGGCCAGTGGCACTGGCGCGGCACTGGGTGCGGGCCAGTCAACGACCAGCCCCCTCCGCGAATCGAGCCTGAACAGCCCGCCGGTCTGGGCGGTAAGAACCACGGCGCCACGCGGTTGAGAACAGCCTCACAGGCCACGACGACAGCAAGTGAAGACGTTTTGTCTTGTTTCCCGGCTTGTCTGCTGAAACGGGATCGTTGGCGCGGTAAGCCAGTGAAGTGGCAGGCTGGTTGTCATCTCCTTTCACCAGCCCCGAACTCCCACCTGGCGTGCACCGCTCGCCGGTTGTCTGCTCCATCCCTTTTTCCCTTTTCCGTCCCCTTTCTCTTTCCCTGTCCTGATGTCCTGGGATCCTGTCCTGCTCCGCAAATACAACGCCACCGGCCATTTCCGCCTGCTCAGCCAGTTGCGCAGCGAAATCGTCTCCCATCCCATTCAGCGTCCCCAAGCCGATGCCACCCCGGCCCGCCGTGGCCGTGGGTCGTCGTCCTCATCAAGGCGCTCTGGCGGGCGCGGCGGCGCCACCGAGGGTGGGGGCAGCGCGTCGGATTACGGCCATGCTGCTGCTAATTCATCACCCAGTTTTCGTGAGCGCCTCAACGCCATCGAAATGCGCTGAGGTCTGAAGCGGCCACAGGGCTCAGTTCAAGCTCGCGCCCTCTCACCGAAGTGGCCACGGACGGGGAAGCGAGCGGCGCCAAAGGCTGAAAGGTCCCCCCCCCCCAAGCCCTAGGGCTGAAAAGGCTCAGAATCAATATCAGATCCACAGATCAGATCCACACACAGATCAAATCCGCAGATGAAATCTGCAGATTTGAGTTACCTACTCAGATCAAGAGTGGGATGTGATCCGATTTCAGGGGAAATGGCTCGGGGGAGACTTGAACTCCCGACCTTGGGGTTATGAATCCCACGCTCTAACCAGCTGAGCTACCGAGCCCTATGGCAAGAGCTTAAACGACGGCCCTGCGCCCTCCTTGAGTCCTGCCCCGCCTCAGGCGCGGCCGGGGAGGAACTGCAGGGGATTGACAGCACCCCGGCCGGGGGGATGAATCTCGAAGTGGAGGTGTGGTCCGGTGCTGCGTCCGGTGCTGCCCATCGAGCTGATCACGGTGCCCTGGCCCACCACCTGCCCCACTCTCACCATCAGCCTGCTGTTGTGGGCGTAAAGCGATTTGCTGCCGTCGTTGTGTTGGATCTCCACCAGGTAGCCGTAGCCGCCGTCGTGCCAGCCGGCAAACACCACCTGGCCGGAACGGGCTGCCACGATCGGCGTGCCGACGTTGTTGGCGATGTCGACACCTTTGTGCATGCGTCCCCAGCGCCAGCCGAAGCCGGAGGTGAATACTCCCTTGCTGGGCCAGATCCAGGTGGTGTCGCCACGGCTTGGAGTTGGCTCCACTTCGGGGCGCTCACCAAAAGAGGGGAGATCCGGCCAGCTGAGTCCGCCACTACCCACGGGATTGAGCCCGAGCACCATCCGGCTGCGGCCGGGGGCGGAACGGGCCAGACGCACCTGGGTGCCGGCCACTAGCCGGGCGGCCTCAAGACCGGGATTGAGCCGCAGCAACTCCCCAATGGTGAGGTTGTAGCGCTTGGCCAGCTTGATCATGTTGTCGCCGAAGCGCACCACCCCAGTGGATTCCAGCGGTGGCAGCTCGGAGAGCGGCGCGGCGCGGCGAATCTGTTCGGGATCGAGGGCGGCCACGCTGCGGGCCCGCTTGGCGTCCCGCCCGGGGATCACCAGCCAGTCGCCCTGGCTGAACTTGTGGTCTTCGTTGACATCGTTCATGCGGGCCAGGGGCGTTTCCTGGATGCGCAACTGCTGGGCGAGCTCGTCAAGGCTCACGTCCGCGCGCACCTGGATCCACACCCTGTCGCTCGTCTTGGGAAGTGAAGCGAGCTGGAGCGCTGTGGGCTCGGCCGTCAGGCCCAGAGCATCCCCGAAGCCGCCAGACAGCTCCTCAAGCCCATTAGAGCGGGAGTCGGCGATGCCAGGGATGGCCGCAGCAGCCACCAGAGAGAGAACCGGTAAGGCTCCCATCAGAGGCAGGATCAGTTGCGAAGGCTTCATGCAGATTCACCCATTGGACAAAACCCGGTGGAGAAGCCGCCATCCCCCGGGTCGCGCCGAGAGTAGCGGCCTGAACTCCTTTAGACAACCTGAAGACCGCAGCGATGCTGATTTAAGCCTCCTTGGCAGGGCTGGAGATCCCTCTCCCCAACTGGCGAATGGCCTCAAACAACACCACGGCGGCGGCCACCGAAAGGTTCAGGCTGCGCACCCCGCCGCCGCTGCGCACCGAGCCCGGCATCGGCACGGTGAGGCGGGCATCGGCGGCGGCCAGCAGCTCCGGTGGCAGACCGCTCGATTCGCGCCCATGCAGCAGCCAGTCGTCGTCCTGGAAGGCGAAGGAGGTGTAGGGCTGGTCCACCTGGCTGCTGAAGGCCACCAGGCGGCCGCCACGGCTGCGGCGGTGCTGCTCGAAGCTGATCAGGTCGGCGTGGCAGCGCAGCTGCACCCAGGGCCAGTAATCCAGGCCCGCCCGCTTCAGCTGTCGGTCGTCGATCTGGAAGCCCAGCGGTTCGATCAGATGCAACTCGCAGCCGGTGGCCGCGCAGGTGCGCGCCACATTGCCGGTGTTCGGCGGGATCTCCGGCTCAAACAGCACCACGCGCGGCATGGCTCAGAGCTCCGGCACCGGCCTGCTCAGTCGCAGCAGGTCGATCGCCCGCCCGTGCACCACCAGCCAGGCCTCACTGCAGCGGGGCAGCAGCCGTTGCTGAAGCGCCCCGAGCCGATCGCGGAAGCGCCCGCCGATCGCCGTGGGGGGCACCACACCCCAGCCGGTCTCCTCTGCCACGATCAGCGCGGGAGAGGAGCAATGCTGCAAGGCCGACAGCAGCTGTTCCTGTTCCTGCTCCCAGGCGCTGGTGTCCAGCTCAAGGTGGTGCGCCAGCCAGGTGCCGAGCGAGTCGATCAGTAGCAGCCGCTCAGCGGGGGCCTGCTCCAGTGCGGCACTGAGCTCCCCTTCCACCTCCCAGGTGGTCCAGTCGGCCGGTCGTCGACGGCGGTGCAGGGCCAGCCGCTCGCTCCAGCTGGCATCGTCCTCGAGGCGGGGGCCGGTGGCCACATAGGTGACAGGCCGACCCGAGCGCAGGGCCAGGTGCTCGGCCCAGCGGCTCTTGCCGCTCCGGCTGGGGCCGGTCACCAGAGTGAGCATGGCGTCAGCCTCCGCCATTCATGTTGCGCAGTGTGGCCACCGAAGATGGAGACACGCGGTTCAGATAGCGGAAGATCCAATACTTGAAGATGGTGGCGAGAATCACCGGGAAGGTGGCGATAAAGAGCATCACAAAGTTCTCCCGCACTGGTAGTCCCAGATGGTTGGCAACACCACCGAGCAGCACAGTCCAGCCTTCAGGGCTGTGGAAGCCCACGAAGATGTCGGTGAAAAGAATAATCGCGAAGGCCTTGGCACTGTCGCTCAGTCCATACACCTGTTCGTCGAGAAAACCGCGCAGCATGCGGATGTCTTCGCGGGCCAGCAGGCACACCAAACCGAAGCTGATCAGCCCGAAGGCATCCGACAGCACGTTCTTGATGGCCAGGGTGCTCTGGTCATCGGCTTCCTCCTTGAGCTCGACCGCGCGACTGGCCAGGGCCTTGTGCATCGTCGCCGGATCGGGCAGGTCCTGGCCCTTGAGCAGGGCATCGAACTCCAGCTCCGCCTTGTACACGCGCAACTTCTCCACAGCCGCTTCTTCAAGCTGGGGCTTGGGGTAGGTGAGGAAGGGCACGTCGGGCGCGAAGCGATCGACCAGCGGCGAAATCACGAAGGTGCGGCTGGCCTGCTGCATCAGCAGCGGCACCAGCACCAGCAGCAGCAGGATGCGCAGCGACACCAGCGTGGAATCTCGGCGGCGGCGAAAGCCGGCCACCACGGTGGCCTCCGCCTGAGGATCCAGCTGTCGCTTCACCCTCTCCATCAGCCCCATCAGGCTGCGGGGCAACAACTCCGGCGAGCGGGTGAGAGTGGAGACGGGCTTGCGGTTGGAGTAGCGCCCCTCCACCGTTTCGATCAGCTGGAACTGGCGCAGCTCCTGGTGATCGAGCTCATGACGGCGAGGTTGGAGTTCCTCCACCACCTGCCGGCACAGCTCCAGGGAACTGCGAAACCGCCGCATCATCTGCGCCTGAACCGACGCCGGCATGCTCAGCTCGAGTTCCGGCCGGACTGGCCGGTCGTTGAAGTATTCGAGCTCGATGTTCTGGATCAGCAGAGCCGCTTCATAGGCGCGCTCCAGGTTGCTGCGCAGGTCCTTGGTGCGGGCCTTCCCGAAGGTTCCCATCCAGTCGGTCAGGCCCATGGGTGCTCAGCGGGAGAAAACCCACCAGGTGAGCATCGGCACCACGGTGCCCACTGCAAGCAACACGATGATCCAGGTGAAACCGTTGCTCGAGGCGGTTTCCTCCTTGGTGGGGATGTTCGATTCCACCGGCACGATCACCTGCTCCAGCGGGGGGCCCGGGTCTTCGCCGCCGGCCAGCACCGCAGTGAGGCGATCAAGGGCGTCGAGCGAAGCCTGGCGGTAGCGGGATCCCAGCCGCATCGGAATCGCCATGGTGCGATCGGCTGTATTGCGCAGCAGGGATTCCGGCAGCTGATCGAGCAGGGTGTCGCTGGCCACCACGGCGGCCATATTCGTCTGCGAATCGATCAACAGGATCAGCTGGGCGGAGTCGTCGCTGGAAGCGGTGGCCCAGCGATCCAGCAGCTGTTGACCGAGGGCCTCAAGATCAAGGCCGTAGTCGAGGCGCTGCACTGTGACCAGGCGCGCCTCGATGTGATCGGCCTGCAGCTCCTTGAGCCGGCGCTCCAGCTCCACCGCGCTGGCTCTGCTGAACAGCTCGGCGGGATCGATCAGGTGCTGCTGGGGCACAGCCGGGTAGGCGCTGGCTCCGACGGCCCAGGCCTCCGCCACAGGCAGGAACTGGAGCAGCAGCACGGCGACGGCAGCCAGTAGACGCAGCGGCAAGCGCAAAGACCGGACCTCACAAATGTCCTGGTCAGTCTGCCGCCCGCGGGCCCTGCTGTCGCGCCCTTGTGTGTCAGCGTTCGTATTCCCACCGCCGGAATCCCATGGCCGGTCTTCCGCCACCGGCGCGCCTCTGTCTGGCTGCCGGGGTGCTCGGCTTGCTCCTCTGTCTGCTCAATCAGCTCACCGCGCCCGACCTCTCTCCCGCTCTGGAGCGGGCGGCCGTGCTGGCCAGCCTGATGGCCGTGGGGCTGATGCTGGTGGCCGTGCTGTGGACGCGGGCCCTGCCGGCGGCACCGGAGCGGGTGGAGCTACCGGGGGAGCAGGGGCTGGAGCTCGATGGGGCCCTCGCTCCAATGGCCCGGCGGGAACTCGCCTGGGGCAGCCACATGCTGCTCACCGCCACCCCGGCCGCCAGCGTGGTTTTGCTCTGGAACGGTCGGGTGGTGCTGCGCCGCGGTGTGCTGGCGGCTGAACCCTTCCTGCCGGGCCCCATCTGCGAGCGGGCCCGGCGTACGGAGCGCTGCGTGTCGCTGGTGGACCTGCGCCTCTATCCCGGCCGCGAGGAGTTCACTGGGCTGCCAGCGGGCACGCCTGCCGTGATCGTGCAACCCATTGATCAGCACGGCTGGCTGCTGGTGGGGGGCTGGTCGCCGCGGTGCTTCAGCCGCGCCGATGAGCTGTGGGTGGAGGGCTGGGCCCGCAAACTCAGAACGACACTGGAGGACGCTTCCGCGGCGTGCCCTGCGCCGGGGGCGGCACCGTGAGCTCGGTGAACACCCGCCCGCCCGGAGTGACGAACTCCACCGTGCCGTCCTTGCCGACCTGGCCGCTCAAGGCGGCACTACGGGTGATCTGCCGGTTTGCCTGGCGCTCCAGCCGCACCTCCCCTTCTGCCTGCACCACCTTCGAGGTCCAGTTCCACTGACAGGTGTTGGCCTGCAACCATTCGCCGGGCTGGCGCAGGTCGCAGCCAGCGGGGATGAAGGCTGTGGTGTTCGCCAGATTCGTCTCCAGGGCCTGGCCGCGCACATGGAGCTGATCGAAGCGGCCCGTGAACGGTTCGGCGCTGGAGATCCTTTCCCCTTCCAGGTCCCAGCGGGTGCGCCCTGCCGCGATCTCCGTCTTGGCAGCGGGGTCGACGAACTGCACCGGCGCAATGCCATAAAACACCTGCTCGCGGGTGTTGCCTTCCAGTGCCGATGCGGTGAGGCGTTGGTCGGGCTTGCCGGCTTGCTGGCGCAGGGCCAGCACCGGTCCGGCCGCCTTCAGCACGCCGGTCGGTGGATACCAGTCGGCTTCGCGGGTGAGCAGGTTCAGCCCTGGCTGCAGCAGGCGGGGAGATCCGCGCAGCTCCAGCTTGTCTTCGGCGATCAGGAAGCGGGCGCGGTCCGCCGTGAGGCGGCTGGAGCGGTCGGTGGCCACCGGCCGGCCGGTGATCTCGATCAGGGAGCGGCCAGGCGTCCAGCGAACGCGATCGCCGGTGATTGTGGCTCCCTGGGGGCCGATCACCACGATGCTCACCTTTCCCTCCAGTTGGATCACCTCGCCGTCGTTGATCACGGTGCCGCTGGTGGCTTCGATCCGGTAACGCGGTTTGCCGGCTGCAAAAATCACACCGCGCGGTTGCTTGGCGGTGGCCACGCGACGTTGCAGGTCGTAGCGGGCTTCAGGGCTCAACAGCTCCCAGCTGGGGCGGCCTTTGGAATCCTGCTGGCGCAGGTTGAGCGCCCGGAACACGAACGGCTGAGGCTTGGCTGGTGTCTTGGTGGTGCGCGTACAACCGATCAACGGCGCTGCCATCAACACCAGCAGCAACACGCCGCCGCGGCGCAGGGGGGACGGCGAGATCAAAGGGTTTCCTCCAGTTCAAGGCGGGCCATCACCGGAGCCGGTTCGGGCAGGGGCGTGCCCGCCACCAGGCCTCCCCAACACAACCGTTCGCTCCAGGGCGCGCTTGCAAGGGTGCCGCTGGCAGCCTGCTCGGGCACGCCGCTGGCCAAGGGAGCCTGCGCCAGCTGCGCCAGCATGCGCTCGGCCAGATCGGGCAGCAGCGGGGCGATCAGCAGCGCCACGATCCGGGCGGCCTCCAGCACGGCGTAGAGATCATCCGCCACCTGCTCCACTCCCTCCTGACGCTTCATGCGGCTCCAGGGGGCTTGCTCGTTGAGATAGCCGTTGGCGGCCACGGCCAGCTGCAGGGCCGCCTCCGCACCCGCACGAAAATCGAGCCGTTCCAGTGCCGCCAGCACCCTCTGAGTGGCGTCCGCGCTCGCCAGGGCCAACGGATGCTGATCGGTGACGGCGCTGCTCACCGGCGGCACGGCCTCGGCGAACCAGCGCCGTGCCATCGAGGACGTGCGGTTGAGCAGGTTGCCGATCGTGTTGGCCAGGTCGTTGTTGACCAGGTCGGTGAAGCGCTGCTGCTGAAAGTCGCCGTCGTCGCCGAAGCCGATGTCCCGCAGCAGATACCAGCGCACCGCATCGGGCCCGCAGCGCTCCAGCAGGGTGGCGGGGTCGAGCACGTTGCCCAGCGACTTGCCCATCTTCTGCCCTTCGCGGGTGAGAAAGCCGTGGCCGAACACCCGCTCCGGCAGCGGCAGGCCGGCCGACAGCAACATCGCCGGCCAGTAGACGGCATGAAAACGCAGGATGTCCTTGCCGATCACATGCACTGACGCCGGCCAGCCCCGCTCGCTCAGCAGCTCGAGATCGGGCGCATCGCCTGGTTCCAGCAGGGCGGTGAGGTAGCCGAGCAGTGCGTCGAACCACACATAGAAGGTCTGCGGTTCGTGGCCCGGCACCGGCAGGCCCCAGGGCACATTCAGGCGGGAGATCGAGAAATCGCGCAGGCCCTGCTGCACGAAGTTCTCCACTTCCTTCTGGCGGCCGGGTGGCGAGATGAAGCCTGGGCGGCGGATCAGCTCCTCGATCGGCTGCTGATAGCGCGAGAGCCGGAAGAAGAGGTTGATCTCGTCGCGCCACTCCAGCGGGCGGTGGTGAATGCCGCAGTTGGGGGCATCGGCGCCGGCGGCCTCCTCCTTGAATTCCTCGCAGGCCACGCAATACCAGCCCTGCTGGCGTCCCTCCACCACGTCGCCCGCGGCCTCGACCCGCCTGAAGAACTGGTGTACCAGCTGGCGGTGGCGTGGATCGGTGGTGCGGATGAAGCGGTCGTTGCTGATCTCCCAGGCCTGCCACAGCTCCCGGTACTGGGCGCTGACGCGGTCGCAATGGGCCTGGGGGGTGAGCCCGGCCTGCTCGGCGGTGCGCTGGATCTTCAGGCCATGCTCGTCGCAGCCGGTGATGAAGACCACCCGTTCCCCCTTCAAGCGCTGGAAGCGGGCCAGGGCGTCACAGGCCAGGGTGGTGTAAGCGCTGCCGAGGTGCGGCTTGTCGTTGACGTAGTAGAGGGGGGTGGTGAGCGTGTAGGTCATTCGGCGGGGATCAAGGGCTCGCTGGCCCGCCAAAGCGGCCCTGCGCCGGCGACGGATCCTACCGAGCGCCTCCTGGCACGGCGTTTCGGCACGTGGCCCCTCCACAACACCTTGAACGCACTCTGACAACCTTTCCCCACCACCTGCTGCGCCGCCGATGGCCCTGCTTCTGCGTGACTGCCTCTCGCTGAACGGTTGCTCCTGATGGGCGCCACTGAGGAACGGGCCCAGGTGGTGATCTGGGGGGGTGGCAGCGGCGGTGTGGCGGCGGCGCTACAGGCAGCCCGTGCCGGCGCCGACACCCTGCTGCTCACCCCCGGCGGCTGGCTGGGGGGAATGGTGAGCGCCGCCGGGGTTTGCGCGCCCGATGGCAATGAGCTCTCCCCCTGGCAGACGGGCCTCTGGGGGGCGCTGCTGCGGGCGTTGCAACAGGCGGAAACCGAAGGGCTCGATCACAACTGGGTGAGTTGCTTCGGCTGGCGGCCGGCCACGGCCGAGGGGATCCTGCGGGGCTGGGTGGCGGTAGAACCGCGGCTCCGCTGGTGGCCGTGCTGCCTGCTGCGCGGGGTGCGGCGCCAGGGCCGGCGGGTCACCGCCGTGGAAGTCGAGCGGCAGCAGCAATCCCTGCAGATCGCTCTGGACGTGCTGATCGATGGCAGCGACCGGGGAGATCTGCTGCCCCTGGCGGCGGTGCCGTTCCGCTGCGGCTGGGAGCCCCGCGAGCAGTGGGGGGAACCCAGCGCACCCCTGCAGCAACAGCTGGACCAAGACCCCTTTTTCCAGCGACAGCCGGTGCAGTCACCCACCTGGGTGGTGCTGGGCCAGCTCGGCGATGGCGCCTGCCCCACCGGCCGGCCGCCGGCCCCTCCCTTTGAGCGCTCCACGGAAGCCCACGGGCTGTGGCGCACGCTCACCTATGGCCGGCTGCCGGGCGGGCTGGTGATGCTGAACTGGCCCTTGCACGGCAACGACTGGCACGACGGCCTGGGGCGTGCCTTCAGCGATGAGCCCCAGCAGCAGCTGGCGCTGCAGGCGGAGATGCGCGCGCACAGCACGGCGTTTGCGGCAGCCCTGGGCGAAGCCAGTGACGGCTGGTTGCAGGCGGCGGCGGTCTTCCCGGAGGCGCCGGCTGCGGCGTTGCTCGAGGGCTCCTCGGCCCTGGCCCTGATGCCTTACTGGCGCGAGGGCCGCCGCCTGCACGGTCTGGCCACCGTCACCGAGGGGGATCTGCTGCCCCAGGTCTGCGCCGCTGGGGCCCCCGAGGCCCGCCTGGCCCCACTGGCCGCCGGCCGAGACGGGACGATCAACGCCATCGCCGTGGGCAATTACCCCAACGATCACCACTACCCCGGCCCCGATTGGCCGCTGGCCCCGAAGAGCTGTCGCTGGGGCGGGCGCTGGAGCGGCACCCCCTTCACGATTCCCTACGGCGCGCTGGTGTGCGCCGACCTCGACAACCTGCTGGCTGCCGACAAATCCTTCAGCACCAGTCACATGGCCAACGGCGCCACCCGGCTGCAGCCGCTGATTCTCAACATCGGCCAGGCGGCGGGGGCAGCCGCCGCTCTCTGCGTGGCCCACGCTCTGCTGCCGGCCGAGCTGCCGGTGCGAGCTCTGCAGGAGGCCCTGATCAACGACCCGCTCGCTCCCGCCGGGCCGCTGCCCCTGTGGGACACCCCCTGGCACCACCCCGAATGGCGCCAGCGCCAGCACGCGGCGCTGGCTGCGCCCGAACGCCTGTCGCTGGGCGGCGAGCTGCTCGGCGTCGCGCCGCCGGATCCCGGTGTTGCCCCGGCGGAGCCCCATGAACGCCTGTTCCAGGGGCTGCTGCAGAGCGATGGCAGTGGCGGCTTTCTGCTGGACACCGCCGAGCGCCGCTGGCCCGTGATCACGCTGGAGCCCGGTCTGCACCACTGGCTGGCTGCTATCGAGCGGCCGCGTCCGGTGCAACTGATCGGCTGCGCCAATCCCTGGGGGCCCTGGCTGCGGCTGTCGCGCCTGGCCGCAGGCTGAAACGGGAGCTGTCATTGAGGCCAAAGCGAACGCTGAGGCCAGAGCCAACGTTGCCAGAGCGTTTCAGCGCGCTTCCAGGCGCAGCAGATCAGACAGCGAATCCACCATCTGCACCTGCACGGCCAGGAGGGTGCCGGGTTCTGCCGCGGCGGGGCAGCGGGCGGCCACGTCCAGCGCCAGCGCTTCGAGATGCACCAGGCCCAGCCGGTCCTGCTCCCGCAGCCAGCGCAGGAACACCCCCTCCAAGCGCTCGTCGGGGTGCTGCTCAAACCACACCTGCTGCCAGTGGCGCTGGTCTTCGCGGCTGATCTGCACCCCTTCCCGCAGGGCCGGATCGAGTTGATCGAGCAGGGCGCCCAGCTCAGCTCCGTCCAGGGGCGGCAGCTGTTGCTGATGGGCCGCCAACTGGCGTTGCACCAGCAGATCTGCGTAGCGCCGGATCGGAGAGGTGGCCTGCACGTAGGCGCTGAGCCCGAGGCTGAAGTGGTGGCTGGGCTGCACGCCGGTGACGCCCCGCGTCAGGCAGCGGCGCAGGGCCATGTGCCGCACCGGACCTGGGGGCAGGGCCTCCAGCTGGGCGGCGGGTGGCAGTTCGGCGCTGGGCTGGCCCCGGTAGGGCAAGGCCAGACCCTCGCCCACGCCATAGGCGGCGATCACGGCGCCATTGAGAATCATCGCTTCGGCCACCAGCGCCCGGGCCGGGGTCGGGTCGGTGATTTCCACGGTTGTCTGGCCGCCCACCGCGCGGATGCGTCCCTCCGGTTGCTCCATCTGCAGCGCGCCCTGGGCCACGCGCCAACGGCGACGCCGCTCCAACAGGGCGTCGATGCTGGCCAGATCCGGCTCCTCCTTCGGGGCCAGCTCGATCAGGGCATCGCCGTCGGCGTAGGAGAGGCGATAGGTGGGCAGCACCCAGCTGCGCACGATCTCGACGGCAGCCACCGCCCCATCGGCGTCCAGCTCGATCGCCGTGCTCCAGGCGGGGCAGCGCTGGCCCTGCCGCAGGCTGAAGGGGCCGGTGGCCAGCGGAAACGGAAACATCGGCACCACCCGGTCGGCCAGGTACAGGCTGGAAGCTCGGCGCCGTGCCTCCAGATCCAGGGGCGATTCCGCCGGCACCAGCCGCCCGGGATCGGCGATGTGCACCCAAAGACGCTGACGGCCTTCGGCCAGCTGCTCAAGGGAGAGGGCGTCGTCGATCTCCTGGGTGTCGGGATCATCGAGGGTGTAGGTGCGCAGGCCGGTGAGGTCGCGGCGCTCGTCGTCGCCCGGTTGGGGAGCAGCGGCGGCGGCGATCAACCGCTCGGCTTCGGCCAGCAGCTCGGGCGCGAAACCCTGGTCCCACACCGTGCGCTGCAGCGAGGGCAGCCCGTGGGGCTCCCACTGGCCCAGATCCACCAGCAGGCGACGCACCGCCCCCGGCTCCGCACTGCAGTGGGCGCTGTGCAGCGCCTGGCGCAGGGCCACTGGCAAGGGCGTGGTGGTATCCCCTGCAGCCAGAGTCAGCAGGTGGTCGAGTTGAGCCCGGGCCTGGGCGTCAAGGCTGCTCGGATCGAGCGGCTGGCGTTGCTGCAGCAAGGACTGCCAGTGTTGCTCACGCAACCGAGCCAGGCGTTCGAGGTGCCGCTCGCGGCGCAGCTGGCGCAGATCCCGCAGCGTGCGGGGCTGAACCGCGCCGTGGCGCCAGCGAAAAAAGTGCTGCTCCGGCTGCTGGAGGGCCAGCCAACAGGCCGCTCGGGCCGCTGGCGCGTCGGCAGGCGCCACCAGAGCCACGAGCTCCTCCAGTGGCATCACCCCAGGAACCCCGGCAGCAGCCCCTCCCGAAGGGGACGCTGCTGCTGGCGCCGACGGCTCAGTGAGCAGCAACCAGGCGGCTGCCAGATCGCGGCAGGAGGGTTGGTGATGCTGTAGCACCGCTGCCGTGAGCCCCCAGGGGGGAGCCAGCAGAGAAGCAGGCGGGTCAAAGGCGCCAGGCAAGGATGCCAGGGCGTCAAGCTCCCGCAGCGGCACCAGTTGGCGCCTGGCCTCAAACCCGACCCGCAGGGCGGCTTTGCTGCCCGACAGGGTGTCGATCACGGCAAGCTCAGGCCCCCGGGAGCCGTTCAGACCGACCAGGTCGCCGGGCTGAAACACCAAGGGAAACTCAGCCTTCGGGGTTCACGAAGGGAAGCAGCGCCAGGATGCGGGCACGCTTCACGGAGTTGGTGAGGTCGCGCTGCTGCTGGGCGGTGAGCCCAGTGAGCCGGCGCGGCAGGATCTTGCCGCGTTCGGTGATGAACTTCTTGAGCAGATCGACGTCTTTGTAGTCGATCGGATCGCCGGGCTTGATCGGTGAAAGACGCTTCTTGAAGAAGGAGCTGGACATGGGGAAGGGCAGAAAGGAAGAAGACGTGGGGAGAGCAAAAGCGGGAGGGCTGGCGGTAATGACCGCGAGCCCTCACTCACTTGATCTCCTTGTGGTTCGTGCTCTTGTTGCAGTGAGGGCAGAACTTCTTCAATTCGAGCCGTTCGGTGGTGTTGCGGCGGTTCTTCTGGGTGGTGTAACGAGACACACCAGGAGACCGCTTGGCGGGGTTGGACCGGCATTCGGTGCACTCAAGAGTGATCACGAGCCGGACGCCCTTGTTCTTTGCCATGGAAGGACGTGCGCCGCTGAAGCGAGGCGAGCTGACAGCTAAACAACATACTCTCCGGCCTGCACCGGGCCGGTCATTAGGATCTCGGCGACTGGACGCCGTGGATTCGATGCAGGTCTCGCTCCAATGGCTGCGGGAGCTGGTGGCCAGCTCCATCACCGCCGCCGAATTGGCCGAGCGTCTATCGATGGCCGGCTTTGAAGTCGAGGCGATCGAGGATCTCGCCGCCCGCGCCGCTGGCGTGGTGGTGGGCTATGTGGAGGAACGCACGCCCCATCCCAACGCCGACAAACTGAGCATCTGCCGGGTCCGTGTCGCGGCAGGTGCTGGCGACGACCTGCTGCAGATTGTCTGCGGCGCCCCCAATGTGCGAGCCGGAATCCATGTGCCCGTGGCTCTGGTGGGCGCGCACCTGCCGGCGGTGGATCTCACCATCAAGCCGGCCGAGCTGCGCGGTGTGGCCAGCAGCGGCATGATCTGCTCGCTGCGGGAACTGGGCCTGCCAGAGAGCAGCGATGGCATCGCCATGCTCGACGATCTGCTGAGCGACGTGCCGCCGCTTGGCACTCCGGTGGGACCCAGCCTCGGTCTGGACGACCAGGTGCTGGAGCTGGCGATCACGGCCAACCGACCCGATGGCCTCTCGATGCAGGGCATCGCCCGCGAGGTGGCGGCCCTCACCGGCGCACCACTCACGCTCACTGCGGCGGCTCCGGAGGTGCCCGCCGTGCCGTTGCCGGTGGCAGCCGCTGACGGCGCCGCGATCGAGGCCGGTGGGCTCTACAGCCTCACCGCCATCACCGGCGTGCAGGTCGCGCCCTCACCGGAGTGGCTGCAGCAACGGCTGGAGCGGGCCGGCTTGCGGGCGATCAACAACGTGGTCGATGTCACCAATTTGGTGATGCTGGAATTCGGGCAGCCGCTGCATGCCTTCGACAGCGAGCGGCTGGTCCTGCTGGGCCCGCCTGGCACCGCCACCGCCGATCCCGGCGCCATCGGTGTGCGTCAGGCAGGGGATGGCGAGGCCTTTGAGGCGCTCGATGGCGGCAGCTACCTCCTGAGCCCGGAAGCCCTGCTGATCACCTACGCCAACCGGCCAGTGGCCCTGGCGGGGGTGATCGGTGGAAGCAACGCGTCGGTGCACCCCGGCACCGGCGCCATCTGGCTGGAAGCGGCCGTGTTTGCGCCCCAGGCGGTGCGCCGTAGCGCCCGCAGCGTGGGCCTGCGCACCGACGCCAGCCTTCGCTTCGAGAAGGGCCTGCCCCGCGAGGTCACCCTGGCGGCGGCCGATCGTGCCGCTGCTTTGTTGGTGGAACTGGCCGGCGGGGAGATCCAGGGACGCTGGCTGCACCAGGTGCCCGTGGATCCCCGCCCACCGCTGGCCTTGCGCCGCGATGCCTTGCACCAACTGCTGGGTCCGGTGCTCGTTGATGGTGTGGCGGACGACCTGGCCGATGCACGGATCACGGCCACCCTGGAGGCCCTGGGCTGCCGGCTGGAGGAGTGCGAGGCGGGCTGGTGGGTCACTGTGCCGCCGTCGCGGGCGATGGATCTGCAGCGGGAAGTGGACCTGATCGAGGAGGTGGCCCGCCTGGTGGGCTACGACCACTTCGCCAGCCACCTGCCGGATCCGATCTGCCCTGGTGGCCTGGAGCCCGCCCAGAAGGCCGAGCGCCTGTTGCGCCGCGGCCTCAGTGCTACCGGATTGCAAGAATGCTGCTCGTTGTCGCTTGGGCCGGCCCACGCACCGGTGAGCGGTGACAGCGGGCAGGCGGGCGCCGAGCGGGTGGCACTGGCCAATCCGCTGCTTGCGGAATACGGCCACCTGCGCGATTCCCTGATCGATGACCTGCTGCTGGCGGCACGCCGCAACCTGCAGGCCTCCCAGCCGGGCTTCTGGGCCTTTGAGATCGGCCATGTGTTCCGTACCGCTGGCGATGCCGCGGTCACCGACGTGATCAGCGAGGCGAAGCTGGCGGGGGTGATCTGCGGCGAACGGCGCTCCGAGCTGTGGAGCAGCGCTGGCAAGACCCGGCCGCTCGGGTACTACGAGGCGCGCGGCGTGTTGCAGCAGGCCCTCGGCCAGCTGTCCGTGGGCTGCGACGACCGCCCCTTGCAGGGCCATCCGCTGCTGCACCCCGGCCGTGCGGCGGAGCTGGTGCTTGAAGGCCGGGCGCTGGGCTGGTTTGGCCAGCTGCACCCGGCCCAGGCCGAAGCCCTCGACCTGCCGGAAGCGACCCATGTGTTCGAGCTGATGTTGCAGCCGTTGCTGGGCGCGGCCACCCGCAGCAACCGCTGGCAACCCAGCTTCAGCCCCTATCCCACCGTGCCCGCCTCCGAACGCGACCTGGCCGTGGTGATCCCTGCCAGTGTCACGGCCGCCCAGCTGCTCACGGTGATGCGCAAGGCAGGCCGGCCCCTGCTGGAGTCGGCGGAGCTGATCGACCGCTACGCCGGCAGCCAGGTGGCGGAGGGCGCCGCCAGCCAGGCTTTCCGCCTGCGCTATCGCGATGCGCGCCGAACACTCACCGAAGCGGAGGTGGAGCAGGCCCATGCGGCCGTCCGACAGGCCGTCGAGAAGCAGTTCGGCGCCCAGCTGCGTGCCTGACGCTGAGCGCTGGGCCTGTCTTCAGCTGACGGCCAGCACCGCCAGAGCTTCCACGTGGCTGGTCTGGGGGAAGAAGTCGATCGGTTGCACGCTCAGCAGCTTCAGCCCGCTCTCCTGGGTGAGCCGGGCCAGGTCACGGGCGAGTGTGGCCGGATTGCAGCTGAGATAGGCCACACGCTGGGGCGGGCAGGCGCTGATCACGGCCGCGACGTGCCCGGGAAGGCCCTTACGCGGTGGATCGAGCAGCAATCCATCCGCCTCCGGCAGCAGTTCCACCAGCGCTTCAGCCACATCGGCGCTCTCCACGGTGAAACCGTTGAGGCCGTTGAGTGCCGCGTTCAGCCGGGCCTGCTCCACGCTGGGCAGGTGCAGCTCCAACCCCCGCACACTCGCTCCGGCGCCCGCCAGGGGGAGGCCGAAGGTGCCGATGCCGCAGTAGGCCTCCACCACTGAGCGTCCGGCGCGTGCATCCAGCGCGTCCACCAGCAGTGGCACGACCCGTTCGGCCTGAGGAGTGTGCACCTGGAAGAAGGTGTCTGGGGCGATGCGCAGCTCGTGCCCGCAGAATCGTTCGCTCAGCCAGCCCCGGCCGGCGATCACTTCGGTGCGCGGCCCCATCAAGGTGTTCGTGGGCAGGGGCTGGAGGTTCAGGCACACGCCCACCAGCTCAGGCCAGCGCTCCATCCATGCGTCCGCCCGCTCACTCAGCCCGGGCAACTGGCTGTGGCTGCTGATCAGGGTCACCAGTACTTCGCCGCTGTGATGCCCGACGCGCAGGCCCAGGTGGCGAAGACCACCGCCTTCGCTCAGGTCCGCGTCGACGGGCCAGCCACTGGCTTCCAGCTCCTGCTTCAGCGGCGCAATCAGGCGGTCGATGCGCCCATCGAGCACCGGGCAGCGGTTCATGTTGACGATCTTGTGGCTGCCACTGCGGTAGAAGCCCGCCCGCAGGGTGCCGTCGGGCCTGCGCTCGAGCGGAATCACGGCCCGGTTGCGATACGCGAGCGGCTCCGCCGCCGCCAGGATCGGCTCCACCGCCAGGGAAAAGCCGCCGATCCGCTGCAGGGCCTGCTGGACCAGATCCTGTTTCCAGCGCGCCTGGGCATCGTCGGCCAGATGTTGAACGCTGCAGCCACCGCAGCGCTCGGCCAGGATGCAGGGCGGGCGTCGGCGTTCCGCCGCTGTGTTGTGCCGCTCGATCAGCTCGGCCACCACGTGACCTTTCGCCTGGTAGGTCACGCGGGCCGTCACGGCCTCACCGGGCAGCGCCTGAGGCACGAACACCACCACACCCCGGTCGCCGGCCGCTGCTGTGGCCGCGCCCCAGCGCCCAACGCCCTCGCCGAGGTGGTTCAAGCCGGTGATGCTCAGCTTCAGTTCTGTGCCGGAGGGGGGCAAGAGTTGGGCCATCCAAAGACCTGCGACACAACGGGCAGCCCCTGACCCTAAAGGCCACCCCGGATGCAAAGGGCCGTTACACAAAGGCACCTACGGCCGTCGCCAGGGTCTGTTCTCGGTAAGATCGGACCCAGCGTGGTGCATTCGATGAGCGTCGTCCGGGACCTGATCCTGCAAGCCGATGATCAGTTGCGCTACCCCAGCGGCGGTGAATTGCGCTCCATGGCCGATTTCCTCTCCGGGGGAAACCAGCGCATTCGTGTCGCCCGCGTGCTCACGGAAAACGAGAAGAAAATCGTCAACGAGGCGGCTCGGCAGCTGTTTCTGCGCAAACCGGAATACGTGGCCCAAGGGGGCAACGCTTACGGCCAGCGCCAGCGGGCCCAGTGCCTGCGTGATTTCAGCTGGTATCTCCGCTTAGTCACCTACGGCGTGCTGGCCGGCAGCACCGAAAAGATCCAGGACATCGGCCTGATCGGTGCCCGCGAGATGTACAACAGCCTGGGCGTGCCCATGGCCGGCATGGTCGAAGGCATGCGCACCCTCAAAGATGCCTCCCTGTCCCTGCTTGCCACCGAAGATGCCGCCATGGCCGGTCCCTACTTCGACTTCCTGATCCAGGGCATGCAAACTCCCGGGTGAATCAGGTGTCTGTGCAGGCGTCTGCCAGTGAGTGGAGCGACTGAACCTGGCCGGGGGCGAGATCAAAGCTGAGATCTCCTTCGGATTTGGGCACCACGATCACCAGACTGAGGCCATCTGCAGGGATCGGATCCAGGCAACCGGCATCAAACTGGGACGACCCCACGGGAATCACACCCCTTGGCGACGTGAGAAGTTCCTCGCTGCGGTTGGATAGCTGCCAGGCTTGGCTTTTACCATCACTGAGCACCAAAGGGCGCAGGTGGTTCAGCTGCAGGCCCCCTGATTCCGCATTCAGGCGCAACCGCAGGCCAGCAGGGCTGTTGATGTCGGAGCGCTCAAACAGCATGGCGCCCAGGCGGTGGCCTCTGCCGTCATCAAGATTCCAGTTGCCGGGTTGCTCAGCCGCCATGGCAGGTGATGGAGAGACGATGGGTGCAATGAACAAAAGTGCCAATGCAACCATCCAGGCTCCTCGCTTTGCTATTGCTGCAGACCACGGGAGGATCTCTGCAATACGTGATAAAACAGCGGAAACTTTCATGGGCCGATGCATCGCTGATGGACTTCTTCAACCTATTCAATTGCACAAAGGTGGCCACGGCGGATATCCTCCGTGACTGCAGGCACCGAAACTTGCTAGACCAACTGCGCCGTCCACAAGGCGCAGATGATTCCAAAAGCGCCTGTTTCCTGGATTGCCAAACCGCTCTCAGCGGGAGGGAATGCACCTGCTGTGACGCTGCTGAGAATCTGGCAGCACGGTCTTGAGGGACTTGACCAAGCCTCTCGCCATGCTCGGATTAGACCCAGTTCGAGTCTAGGTGTGAGCCCCATGCTGGACGGCTTTGCAACCTTGCTGTCGCCGTCGTTGGCGCCCTTGGGCGCAGAGCCGCTGGCGAGTAAGCCACTGCGAAGACCATCAGGCGCGGTGAAACATGCCCGCCATACCCTTTGCCCCGCAGCGGTTCAAGTTCTGTATCACCCACCCCTGATGCGCGCATGAAGGATCCAGTCGCAGGAACAGCTCTCAGGCCTGACCTGTCGCTGCACGCTTCAGTGCCCACCTCAGTGATCTGCCTCAGTGATCTGCCTCAGTGATCCACCTCAGTGATCCACCTCAGTGATCTGCCTCAAGTGCCCGACTTGACTGCGGCAACGTGAACGCCACCTCGCGTTTGCCTCGTCTGATGCGATCTGCCACTTCTGGGGCGAGCCACTGGCTGCAGACCATGTTGCGCAGCGGGCAGGGACTCACGTGCGTTCACTCCTGGACGCATGGCTGGACTCGTTAATCCAGCCTGGGACAACAATCGGCCCACATCTACCGTGGAAGACACATAGTAGGTCTTGCGCGTCCTATCCGAGACTGAAGACTGGTCTAACTACGCGACCCAGTGGCAAGTTCTGAGACCTTGATTTTCTCGTGATTTTGTCTGTCGCGCTGGAGTCATGCTTTGGTTGCGTTGGTTGCTTTGCTTGCGTTGGTTGCTCGTCGGGTCTGTCGATATGGAGGGTGGAGTGATCAGTGATCAGGCATGGGGAGTGTGCTGTTTCGGTGTAGTCGGGGACGCTCCGATGGCCTGGCTCACCTGTGAAGAGTTTGGCGGTGAGACTGTGGGGAGACGTGCAGCGAGGACAAAGTGCACTGAAGGGAGATGAGGCCAAGCCGCGTGATGCCAAGCCCAATCGGGTGAATCCAAGCCAAGGGGATGAACCAATACAGGTCAACTTTCGGCAGGAACCGCTTCTGCTTCCCCCATCCAGCGGCCACCCCGGATGCCCCACCTGGCCGGCGCCCCTCTACCGCTTGCTATGTCTGCGTACCTGTGTCCAAAGCAGGTACGCGTATCAGTTCTGGCATTCACTGGCCCTTTCCTGACTGGCTACTGGGCTGATCCTGTGCCCCTGTCCAGCAGTTGGACAACGCAGTTGCTGGCCAATGGACAAGGTGCTTGGTGTCCATTGATGGATTTGGTCCTTGGCAGATGAACAGGGCTGGCGGCGGCCAGGAGACATGGCAATCAATGGGCGCAGGCGAGCAGGGCCAGCCCAGCGACGACGTCGCGCGTACCCCTATTGAGACTTGGACCTAGACACTGTCTGCGTCTCATCTGGGATGTGTGAGTGGCTGGGTCGGGTTGAGCCGCGTGTGATGGAATCAAGCAACTCCTCCTCCCCTTCTCCTCTTTCACATCCGGCTTCTCCTTCTTCTCTTTCCTCTCCTGTTCCACTTCATCACCCTTCCCCACCCGGAACTTCAGCATTCCAAGTCGAGACAGCGTGGGTGTTCAAGCGGATTTGCGGTAAAGCTCCTTGAGCAATTGGTAGGCCTCGTTGAGTCGGCGCATCGTGTCGGCGCTGCCGCCGGAATCGGGGTGGTGCAATTGCGCCTGTTCCCGGTAGGCCTCGCGGATCCTTTTCAGCGTGAGCCGCTCCCCGGCGACGAAGGGAATCTCCAGCACCTTCAGGGCTCCCTGCAGCGTCATGGTGTGCTCCAGGGTCTGGAAAGAGGTGCCCTGACGGCGGCGGCGGAAGCGGTGCACGAACCGCCGGATCAAGGTGGGCAGACGTATGCACAGCGTTGCGGTGCTGAACGGATCTTCCAGCAGCCCAGCTGCCACCATTACGCGCTCAAAGCTGGGCGGGCCGGCCGGCCAGCTCGGCGCGCATTCCAAAATCCAGTGTTCAAGCGCCGACCAGGTGAAGGGGCGTCCCTCCGCCTGGTCGGACTGGGGCCAGATGTCCTGCCCGAGCCACACCATTGCCGCTTCCAACACCGCCTCATTGGCGGTCGTGCCGTAAAGGTTGACCCAGTGGTCGGTGGCGGCATTCAAGGCAGTACTGAGCTCCCGCTCAGAGATTCCTGGCACGGGATCGCTGGGCCGCTCTGTCGTCTTGGAGCGTGGATGGAGGCTCTGCCGCAGCCGTGCAGATTTCTGTTGCACGAATCCTGGTAGATCAATCCCTGCTCCCATGCCACCGGCATTCACAGCGCCTGTGCTGCTGCCCCCCCGCCCTGATCGAGGAGGCAGGGGAGGGATGGAGCCAGCCGCACTGAAAAGAGCTCGGGCCTGCCGCTGCCCGGCTGGGGTGATCTCGTCTGCGTCAGATGAAACTTGAATTGGGTCTAGCAGCGGGTCTGAGTCAACTCCAGTGAGACAGTCTTCTCCTGTTAGCACGAGTTGGGTACTTTCCCCGCGCGATACCAGAACCAGTGCACCACGCTCGTGCAGCTCCTCACTCTCTTGATCGTCAGAGCCCGCGTCATCGGGGTCCTGCTCGGAGGCGTCCGGCAGCAACAACTCGAGCAGGCGTTCCATCGCCTGCCCATGGGTCGAAAAGCCCCATTCCCGCTGGAGTTGTTTGAACTGCGCGATCCGCTCGACCGGCAGTGTCATCGACAGAGTCTTGCGCTCCTTCTTTACCGGCTCAGCCACGTCGGAACCGATGGGAAGTGGACCTAGCGACCCATCATCTCCCTGAGGAACCGTTGCTGGGCGTCGGCTGCTTCCCGATAGCGTCCCAACAGCACGGTCTGAGTGCCCTCATTGGAGGATTCACCAGGGGCTTGGTTGAGCAACGGCAAGGGAATGGCGGGCAAGGGGCGGATCCAGGCCGGCACCAGGGTGGGTAGGAATCTCGGGGCAGCGACCGGTCTCGGAGGCAACGGTGCGGGACGCCCAGCAGGGGCGGGTGGTGGCGTGGTGGCGGTCCGCCCTGCAGGAGGACGAGCCGGGGCTGGAGCAGCCACGGTGGGGGGAGCTTTTGGTGCAGCCTGTTGGCGGGCTGCTTCTGCGGCGGCGGCGCGGGCGAGGGCGATGCGTTCTTCCCGTTCCCTGAGCTGGGCCAGCTGGTAGCTGGGCACCACGCTCAGCAGATGGCCAGGCGTGGCATCTGCCGGATACACCATGCTCACCCGCACAGGGTTGTTGGCGCCAGGGACGAGGTTCAACGTGGCCAATGAGAGGCTTTCGCCCGAGCGCAGGCCCACGTGCACGTCGTTGTATCCCTCCTTGGTTCGAATTCCGATCGAGCCGCGGAAGGCCGTGAACTGGCGGCCATTCGCAGTGGGATGGCTCATCACCAGCTCGTAGGGCCCGTTGCCTTTGAGATTCAGGTCTACATCGAAGCGCACACCATAGGTGCCAACGTTGTCGAGGGAGGAATCGACCATGCGGCTGGCCAGCGGATTCACCTGAACTTCGCGTGTGCCGAATGTGTGCCGGTTCGTACTGGTGAATGGCACATGCAAGGAGCCCGTGTTCAGATCATGCACAAGGCTCGCCTGATACTCATCGCCGATCGCCACACCACCGACCCGTGAGAACACCTGGCCGTAGTGGATCTTGGAGAGCATCTTCAGATAAATCCTGCCAGGAGCGAGCATGCCGTGATCCAGCACGGCAAACAGATCCGCATCCGTTTGAGGATCCTCCGCGGCCACCACGGCCATCTGGAAGGGGCCGTCACTGCGGCCCCTCAGCAGGCCGTTGGCGATGCCACGTGCTGGCAAGCGGGTATGAAACAGCACCCGGCGGCTGTAGGGCGGGATCACCAGGTTGTTTGGCATCTTGGGATCCAGCTCCCCCCGCAACATGATCACGGAGGTGGCATCGCCGGGCCCTGTGTTCCAAGGACGGCGGCCGAGCGGCTTCACCCCCATCAGGTGATTGCCCTGATAAGGCGCTTCAAAGCTGTTGCGAATGGCGCCGCGCTCCATCTCCAAGGTGACCGGCCGCGAGCCCGGATTGATCACGATCGTGGCAATCGTCAGCTTGCCGCGCACGTAGCGCCCGCCGAGCCGGCTGGCGTTTTCTGGAAAATACTTGTGGTGGACGTGGAGCCCAAAATCACCGTTGAAGGTGTAAGCGGCGTTATTGAGGGATTGGCGCGTTTCGGTGGCGATCGCCCGGCCCGGCGCTGTGTTCACCAGGATCCCCGGGCCGAACACCTCCTCCGGCTGGTTGGAGTGCAGCACCGGCACGGTGTTGAAGGTGCCGTTGAGCGGACGGGCCGACTGGCCGGCCATCAACGCCACATAGGCGTGGGCGGCAGGCGCCTGCAGCACAAGCGTGCCGGCGATCACCATCAGGCAGGGGCGAAGAAACCTTGTGGGAATCATGGGTCCCATGTGATTGATCGGGCGAGGGGACAACGGCAAAACGGGGGCGGTCTGGGGTGGACGTGTTGGGCGAGTGTTCCGTGCCTGCCTTCGGTTTGGGCGATTGGACACCCAATTCACCAAGGGCTGGGTCAGGGGACGCATGGGCACCAGAGCACTGGCTAGAACCTTCAGGCACTGTGAAATTTTCCCATGTTCCCCCCCTTTGGCTGTTACGGATCCAGCAGTGGTGATGCAGAGGCGATGCGCCGCCGGCATCAGGAGCACAAGATGCGCATGCTGACCTATTGGCGCGACGGGGTGGAGCGTCAGCTCGCGGCCGTGAATGCGGCGATCAGCACCCTCGAGAAGCAGATGCAGCGCGATGGGGCCCAGCTGGCGGAATGACCTGCTGCACGCCGCGGTCGAGTTCTTGCCGCAGGCGCTCCAACCCCTTGTGCAGGGCCCTGTGAACCGTCATTGGGCTGAGCTGAAGCCGGCGGGCTGCCTCCCGCAGGCTCTGGCCTTCCAGCACCACCTGCTCCACCACCTGGCGTTGCCGGCTCTCCAGCCGCGGCAGCAGGGCCATCGCCTCAGCGGCTCCGCCATCACCGCCGCCATCACCGCCGCTGACGTCGTCGGCCGCCATTCCCTCCATTGAGGCTTCGAGCGGGGCCAGGCGGCGCAGCTGCTCCAGACGTTCGAAGGTGCACCACTGGGCCACCGAGAGCTGCAGGCCACAGCGCAGCTCCGCATCGCTCGGGCTTTGCCCGAAGCGGGTTTGCCAGCTACGGCTGAACTGCCGCACCCGGTCTTGGAGTTCCTGTTGCCGCCGCGGCAGCCGGATGACCGGGGCCTGATCCCGCAGATAATGGAGGATCGCCCCCCGGACGTGCTGGCGAGCAAACGCCGAGAAGGGCGTTCCGGTGGAGGCGTCGAAGCGCTCGGCGGCGCGGATCAGGCCCATCAGACCCACCTGGATCAGATCATCCGCTCCTTCCCGGCAAAGGGCGGCGTAGTGAAGCGCGATCGGCCGCACCAGCGCCCTGTAGGTCTCCACTCGCTGGTTGCGCTGCCGCACAGTGGCGCTGGCCTTTCCGTTGCTTCTGGGCGTTGTCGTCTGGGCGTGGGCCCCCCCGGTGGTCTGGGAGCTGCCCCTGCTGGCCGCCAGTTTTGAAGGTTGGCGGGTTGCCGGAGCGTCGCTGGGAGGGGTCTTGCTGGGGTGGGCGGTAGGTGCGGTGGTGGCGTGCCGGGCGGCCAGAGGGGAGCAGGTCATGGACAGGAAAGACGAATGAAAAGGAAGCTGTAAGGAGAACCACCGGAATGTCCCGCCGGCTCCTTTTCCAGAAAGATCCCTGGTCGCCACCTTCTGCAACCGAGCTTTCACTGAACTTTTTCGAAGGGGCGCCAGCACGGCAGCGTGTTCGTCAGCCGCCAAGGCCGCCGCTCGAGGGCGTCGCAGGGCCCTGATCTCCTTGCCCCAGAGCTTTGCTCATGTGTCCTTCGGGGGGATCTGCTGCGGACTCCACTCCTGGCTCCACTCCTGGCTCCACGGCCGGGTCCACGGCGGGGTACGCGGCGGGGTACGCGGCCGGCGTCACAGCCGGTGCCACGGCGCTGAGCAGCTCCCACGGTCCATGACGGTTCAGCCACGCCAGATCCGACCGCTCGGTGAGCAGCAGGTAGCCGGCGAAGCCGAGGGCATTGAGGCTGAAGCCGGCGGCATGTTCCCGGCTTCGCAGGATCGTGAGAAACCAGGACGCCGTGAACAGCAGGTTGTAGGGCTGGCTGGGCTCGCCTCCTGCTGCCGGATCACCGAGCCCGAGCTCCAGTGCATGGCGCCTGTAGAGCGCCGCCAGGTCGGCGGACTCGACCCCAGCGGGACGGCGGCTGAGCCGGTAGCGCCACGGCCAGGACGGCTCCTCTGCCTGAAGCTGGGCGCGTAGGGCTGGCTCCAGCGGGCAGTTGGGTTCGCCGCGATGGCGCGGCAATAGCTGCAGATGCCGGTGGGGCTGGCTGGCGCCGGCACGCCCGCTGCTGTTGAAGAACCACAGGCCTGTGGTGTCCGCATCGACATGGGCCACCGCTTGCCAGTCGGACGCTCCCAGCCAGCCGCTCTGGGGCGCCCAGTCCTGGGTGATCAGCAGCAGGTGGCCGGCTTGCACCGGGTATTTGTTGAGAATCACCGCATGGCTGCTCGCCAGCCGTTCCACCTCCAGTTGCTGCTCCCAGGGGAGGAAGGGGTTGGGCCGGGGGCCGCCGCTGCGCAGGTGGCGGGGCACCGGAGTTTGCAGCTGGCGGAGCTGGAATGGTGCCCAGTTCCCCGGCGGCAGCACCTTGGTGACGAGCGGCACCAGGGCACCGCGTTCGCGGGCGGCCTGGCTTTGCTGCAAGGCCGTTCGCCAAAGGCGCTCAGTTCGCTCCACCGATCTGCAGGCGTGCCAGCGAGGCCCCACGGTAGTAGTGGCCGAGGATCTCGTTGTACTTCCGGCCCGCCAGCGCCAGCTGCTGGGCGCCTTCCTGGCTCATGCTGGCCCCCAGATGCCCATGGGCTTCCAGCGTGATCTGGCTGTTGGCCGCGTACAGGCTTTCCACAATTCCGCCCTGGTAGCTGAGGATCAGGCCACTGGTGCGGGCGGCCGCTTCGGTGGTGCGGCCGTTCACCGTGGTGAGGCCCCGGTAGGCCTGCCAACGGGTGGTATCGCCCAGGTGCCAGAACTTGTGGGCGGGCCGGGCCATGTGGGCCAGGGCATAGGAGCGTGCCGCCACGGCCTGCGCCTTGAGAGCCTCCATCGACCAGGACGTGGGCATTTCTGCCCCGACCACTGAGGCGATGTAGGCCTCCAGCGGCAGGTGGTTGATCGGTGTGATGCCACCGCGCTCTGCCAGCAGCCGCAGGCGGCCGCTGTAGGGCTGGCCGTTCACCAGCAACGCCTCCCCGGGGGTTGTATCAAGCCAGAGATCGTTGGAGCCGGCACCGGCGCTGAAGTCGACGGGGCTGCGGGCTTGGCCCTGGGCCAGCACCTGCCCGGAGCCATTGCGCAGCCACCAGGGACCGGTGGCCGAAAAGCTGGGCTGGCCCGCCTGCCGCAGCAGGGCCACCCTCACCTCCAGGGGAACGGGTCTGCCGACGGCCGGCTCCACCAGGGAGGCGGGAGCATCCGGCAGCACGGCCGGGGTGGGGGGCTGTTGGGCACGGCGCGCTTCGATCGCCCGCAGGCGGCTGTCCTGGCTGGCCGGCTCGGTGGCTTCGCCTGTGGTGCTCGCCGGCAGTAGAGCCTCCATCACTTGAGCATCGAGCGCGGGCGTGGATGGGCTGAACGACTGGGCGTAGAAGCCAATGCCCAGGGCCACGACGCTCAAGGGGGTGGTGAGCAGCAAGGTGGTGCGGCGTTGGGGGGTAAGGGCCTGCTTCACACGCCGGCCGAGCCTCCCGATGCCGTGTTTCAACGGGCGCAGGCCACGTGTGCTCTGCGCCACCGGCCGCTTCCCTGCGGGCCAGTTCACAGCCGTTTCCCTCTGCTCACAACCGTTGCTCTCCATTCGGTGGAGCGATCATGGCCGACAACAGCCGTAACCTTCGGTTGTTGCGCCGACCTGGCCTGTGGCTGGTGTGGCCCGAAGCCGTGTCCTGGCGTGCTGCCCCCCGGCTCACGCCCATTCCTGGCGCAGGTCGCGCTCCATCAGCGCCCGGACGGCTTCCTGGGGGGTGATGCGCTGCTGCTGCAGACCCACCACCTGCTCACAGATCGGCAGGTGCAGGGCATGGCGGCGGGCCAGCACCAAGGCCGCTTCGGCCGTGGCGGGCCCCTCCACCGTGGCGCCGATGCGGCCGAAGGCCGCTGCTGCGGAGGAGCCTTCGGCCAGATACAACCCGAATCGGTAGTTGCGGCTCAGGGGGCTGTTGGCAGTGGCCAGCAGGTCTCCCAGGCCGGCCAGACCGTAAAGAGTGGCGGGATCGCCTCCCAGCAGCTGGCTGAGCCGCCCCATTTCGGCCAGTCCGCGGGTGAGCAGAGACGCCTTGGCGTTGGCCCCCAGGCCGAGACCATCACAGATGCCGGCCGCCACTGCCATCACGTTCTTGAGAGCGCCGGCCAGTTCGGTGCCGATCGGATCGGCGTTGGTGTAGAGCCGCAACCGCTGGCTGCTCAGTTGGCGTTGCAGCTCGCTGGCCAGCTCTTTGCGGCTGGAGGCCAGCACGCTCGCCGCCGGCAGTCCCTGATCCAGCTCGGCCGCCAGGTTGGGGCCGCTCAGCACCAGGCAGGCCAACGACGGAATGGCCTGCTGCCATAGCTGACTGGCTGTGCAGTGCTGCTGGAGGTCGATGCCCTTGCTGCAGCTCACCAGGGGCACCGCCGCGGGCCAGCAGTTGCTCAGGCGCTGGGCCAATGCCGGCACGCCGGCCATGGCCACGGCTGAGAGCACCAGGTCTTGTTCCTGGAGCATGACGGCGGGATCGCTGCCGTGGGAGCGCGACCAGACCGCCAGCCCGTGGCCCTGCTGACGCAGCACGCTGGCCAGGGTGCGCCCCCAGGCCCCTTGCCCCAGAACGCCGATCCTCAGTGCCATCGCGCCATCATGCGACATCCCCTCCTCTGCTTCGGCCCAGGTGTTGTCCCCGCTCGCGACCAGGCCGCCCCTCAGCAGCTGGAGCGGCCACGCCTTGGTGGTGGGTGCCGGCGGCATCGGCCGGGCGCTGCTGCAGGCCCTCGCTGAGCGGGCCCCCGGCCTGAGCCTGTGGGGCGCCAGCCGCCGCGGCTGGCCTGCCCGGCCAGGGGAGCTGGAACTGGGCGCGCGCGCCCTGCAACTCGACCTCTGCGATGACGGCAGCCTGAACGCTGCTGCCGCCAGCCTGCAGGCGCAGGCCGGCACGCTGCGCCTGGTGATCAACACCGCCGGCCTGTTGCACGACGGGGCCGCCCTTCAGCCGGAAAAGCGGCTCAGCCAGCTGAACCGCGCCGCGCTCGAGCGGCTGTTTGCGGTGAATGCTTACGGCCCGATCCTGCTGGCCCAGGCCCTGGAGCCGCTGTTGCCGGCCACGGCGCCGGCGCTGTTCGCAAGCCTGTCGGCACGGGTGGGCAGCATCGGCGACAATGGCCTCGGGGGCTGGTACGGCTACCGCAGTGCCAAGGCCGCCCAGAACCAGCTGCTGCGTTGCCTGGCGCTGGAGTGGCGCCGCCGCCGTCCGCTCGTCACCGTGACCCTGCTGCATCCCGGCACCACGGCCACCGAACTCTCGGCCCCCTTCAGCAGCGGCGTGCCGCCGCAGCGCCTGTTCAGCCCCGAGCGGGCCGCCCAGCACCTGCTGGACGTGCTTGAGCTGCAGGGGCCGGAGCAGAGCGGCAGCTTTCTGGCCTGGGACGGCAGCCCGATTCCGTGGTGAAAGCGGAGTGTGACCAGGAGGCCCGAAGGTGGTATGGAGGGCGGTGGCGCGGGTTGTGGTGCGGCCGGTGCTGTCCACCCGCCTCACCTTCAGCCCACATGGGCCAGTTCCCGCAGCAGCTCGATGGGGATCACCTCAAGGGCGGAGGCTTCTGTGGCCTCCAAGCGCACCGGTGGTGCCACGCCGTCCTGGTAGGCCTCCAGCCAGCGGGCGGCGCAGATGCACCAGTGGTTGCCGGGCACCAGTCCGGGAAATCCGTAGGCCGGCACTGGTGTGGAGAGGTCGTTGCCGCGGGAGCGGCTGTAGCGCAGGAAGACATCGTTCACCACGCAGCAGACGCTGTGGCGTCCCGTGTCGCTGCTGTCGGTGCGGCAGAAGCCATCGCGGTACCAACCGGTGAGCGGTGTGCATCCGCAGATCTCAAGCGTCTCACCGAGCACATTGCGGGCCACCACTGGGGCTGTAGAAGAACTCGGTTCCACGTTTCAAGCTGAAATCGCCCCCGAAGTCTGCAGGACCAATGGCGGGAATGGCCCCGGGTGGTTGACGGAATTGGGGGGGCAGGCGTTAAAGGTCATTGTGCAGTGGTGCTGGAAGGCTCCCTTCTGCCGCCCTTACGCCTTGCGATACCCCCCTTCATGAGCTGGGATTTCACCGAAGATGCTGCCTTCATGGCGCTGCTTGACGCCTTCAAGGAAAGCGGTGAAAGCTCCGCGATGGAGTTTCTTGCCCACGGCGAAGGCGCCTTCCATTTCCAGGAGCTCACCCAGAACGCCGCCGGTGAGGGAATCGACCTGAGCGATTC
Source organism: Synechococcus sp. ATX 2A4 (assembly GCF_024346375.1). Classification (GTDB taxonomy): domain Bacteria; phylum Cyanobacteriota; class Cyanobacteriia; order PCC-6307; family Cyanobiaceae; genus MW101C3. Next base: position 215,465 of record NZ_JAGQCV010000002.1, read on the forward strand.
GACCGATCTTCAGGCCTTCCAACAAGAGGTGATCGACACCCTCGAAGACCTCTGATCCGGGCACCGCACTGAAATGTTGGGCCTGCGTCCAGGTTTCTGTGTTCAGGTCTCAGGGGCAGGTGCCCCCTCTCCCCGAGGCAAATCCAGTTTCTTCAGCCGTAGAAGAAGGCGATTTCCTTGTCCTTGAGGCCGTCCCAGCCGGCGGCCTTGAGCCGGGCATCGAGGCTGGCCTGGTCGAAATGTTTCGCCCCGGTTTTCACCACCCGGTTACGCATCGATTTCTTCACACCGCTGCGGGCCCGCTGGGCCTCCAGCGCCATCACCTCGCGGTAAAGGCTCAGCATCTCCGCCGGAATCGGCGAGCCGTCGAGGTCGAGTCCAGCGGCGATGGCCGCATCCACTCCGTCAGGTCCGGCAATGGCCATGGCATCAGTGCAAGAGAGCGACCCCAGCCTGCCACCGCCTCCAGCCTGCCAATCCACCGGCTTGCCAACGCCCTGGGACTGACTGTCCTCAGGCGCTGAAGTAGCGGGCCTGGCTATGCAGGGCCACCAGGGCGGTGGTGCTCTGCTCGGGCTCCAGCTGGTCGCTGGCATCCATGCTCAGGCCGATGCGCTCCGCTCCCAGCCACTGCAACTGGGGACGGGAATCGCCCACGTTCGGGCAGGCGGGGTAGCCGAAGGAGTAGCGGCTGCCGCGATAGCGCTGGGCGAGCACATCGCGCAGGGCGCTGGGCTCTTCGGCGCTAAAGCCCAGTTCGCGGCGGATGCGCGCATGGGTCCACTCGGCCAGCGCTTCGGCCATCTGCACCCCAAGGCCATGGAAATAGAGGTAGTCGGTGTAGCGATCGGCGCTGAAGAGCTCGCGCGCAAAGCCTGTGGCCCTCTCCCCCATCGTGACGGCCTGCATCGGCAGGACGTCGGTTGGGCGCCCGTCGTGGAGGTCGCGGTAGAAATCAGCGACGCAGTAGCGGTTGCCGCCGCGCTGGCGCGGCAGCTCAAAGCGGCCCAGTTCCCGCTCGGGGGCGCCTGGATCAAACACCACCAGCGCGTTGCCGTGCCGGCCGCACGGGAAGTAGCCGTAGGCCACCCGCGGGGTGAGCAAGTGCTCCTCAAGGCAGCGCTGCATCCAGTGCTGCAGCACCGGTTCCGCCTTGGCCGCCAGCATCTGCTCGTAGTCGTCACGGCTCTGTTGCTGCGTCTTGCGCAACTGCCACTGGCCGGCGAACAGGGCATTGCGATCCAGATAGCCGAACACCTCAGCCAGCGGAATCGCCTGCCCATCGAGCACGCAACTGCCGAGGAACGGTGGCTGAATGGCGGGCTCCTCTGGTACCGCCTCGGAGCGATGGTCGTTGGGCGGCGCCGCTGCTGCGGATCCGGGAGCTGTTGCTGCCCCATCTGGGCTGATGGGGGCTGCGGTCGTGTCTTCATCGGCGCTGTCTTCGGCGCGTTCCAGGCCAAGTCCGGGTGGAATCTCGCCGCTGAAGCCTTCTGTATCGCTCCAGTTGTTGTGCTTTTTCGCCTCCACCAGCGCATCCATGAAACGCAGATCAGCGAAGGCATCGCGGCCGTAGATCACCTGGCCCCGGTAGACCGCTCGGCAATCCTTGTTCACGAATCGGGGCGTCAACGCCGCTCCACCAAGAATCACCGGCACTTGAATCCCCGCCTCATTGAAGGCCTGCAGATTGTCTTTCATGAAGGCGGTGGACTTCACCAGCAGGCCACTCATGGCGATGCAATCGGCCTGGTGCAGCTGCTGGGCTTCGATGATCGCTTCCACCGACTGTTTGATGCCCAGATTCACCACCTCATAGCCATTATTGGTGAGGATGATGTCCACCAGATTCTTGCCGATATCATGGACATCACCTTTCACGGTGGCGATCAGAAACTTGGCTTTAGCAGAACTCTCGCCCTCCATTCGTTCCATGTAGGGCTCAAGAAACGCCACGGCGAACTTCATCGTTTCAGCGCTCTGCAACACGAAGGGCAGCTGCATCTGGCCGGAGCCGAACAGTTCACCCACCACCTTCATGCCATCCAGCAGAAACGTGTTGATGATCTGCAGCGGCGGGTACTGGGCGAGGGCTTCGTTCAGTGACGCCTCCAGGCCGATGCGCTCCCCATCGATGATGTGCTGGGTGAGGCGCTTCTCCACTTCCAGATCCGCCAGCTGCGGCCCCGCATCCCGTGCTTCGCGGGCACTCACTCCCTCAAACAGGGTGCTGAGCGTTGTGAGCGGGTCGTAGGTGCAGACATCGCCATCGAAACGGCGCGCATCGGCAATCAGATCACGGCACACCTGTTGGTGGTCTTCGCTGATTTTGATCAGGGGCAGAATCTTGGCTGGGCTGATGATTGCCGCATCCATGCCTGCCACGCAGCATTCATGCAAGAACACGGAGTTGAGTGTGATCCGCGCTGCTGGTGACAGCCCAAAACTGATGTTGCTCACCCCCAGCACCACGTGCACACCCGGTAGGTCGGTGCGGATGCGGCGGATCGCCTCCACTGTGGCGGCCCCATTGAGGCGATCTTCCTCAATGCCAGTGGAGATCGGCAGTGCCAGGGGGTCGTAGAAGATTTCGTGGGCAGGGATGCCGAATTCCAGGGCATCGCGATAGGCACGTTGAGCGATGGCGAACTTGCGATCGGCGGTGCGCGCCATCCCCTCTTCATCAATGGTGCCGATCACCACGGCAGCGCCGTACCGGCGGGCCAGTTCGAGCACCTTGAAGAAGCGCTCATCGCCATCTTCGTAGTTGGTGGAGTTGAGCAGACATTTCCCGCCTGCCACCTTCAGGCCGGCTTCCATCTTCTGCCACTCGGTGGAATCGAGCATCAGCGGCAGGTTCACGTTTGTGACCAGCCGGCTGACCAGCTCATGCATGTCGCGTTCACCGTCGCGGCCCACATAATCGACGTTGACATCAAGCACATGGGCGTTTTCCTTCACCTGCCCCCGTGCCACGGCCACCAGTCCGTCCCAGTCTTCGGCGTTGAGCAGGTCACGCACCTTGCGGGAGCCGCTGGCATTGAGCCGCTCGCCGATGATCAGGAAGGAGTTGTCCTGGTGGTAAGGGGTGACGCCATAAATCGAGGCGGCGGCAGGTTCGTACTGGAAGGCTGGCCGCTCCAGCCGTTGCTCCGGCCGGCGCACGGCGCGCTGGCGTGGCTGCAGATCGGCACTGAGTTCCGAGAGGGCGGCGATGTGGGCGGGGGTGGTGCCGCAGCAGCCACCGATCACCTGCACACCAAGATCATTGACGAAGTGCATCAGCTGCAGCTTCAGTTCCAGCGGCGTCAACCGGTAGTGGGCCACACCGCCCACGTTTTCGGGCAGTCCGGCGTTGGGAATACAACTCACCACGAACGGGCTGTGTTCGCTCAGGTAGCGAATGTGCTCCTTCATCTGCTCAGGCCCGGTGGCGCAGTTGAGGCCGAGCACATCGATCGGGAACGGCTCCAGGATTGACACCACCGCGGCGATGTCGGAGCCCACAAGCATGGTTCCGGTGGTTTCCATCGTGACCGACACCATCAGCGGCCGGCGCTGCCCGGTGGCGTTGAAGGCCGCTTCGATGCCCTGGAGGGCGGCCTTGATCTGCAGCACGTCCTGGCAGGTTTCCACGATCAGCAGGTCCACGTCGCCGGCGATCAGGCCTTCCGCCTGCTCCCGGAAGGCGTCGCGCATCGTGTCGAAGCCGATGTGCCCGAGCGTGGGCAACTTGGTGGTGGGCCCCATCGAGCCGGCCACGAAACGGGGCTTGGCGGGGCTGCTGTATTCAGCGGCGCAGGCGCGGGCCAGTTCTGCTGCCCGCTTGTTGATCGCGAAGGCCTGGTCTTCCAGGCCGTATTCGGCCAGCACGATCGAGGCGGCACCGAAGGTATCGGTTTCGATCACATCGCAGCCGGCTTCCAGGAACTGGCGGTGCACGGCCTGCACCGCATCCGGTCGGGTGAACACCAACTGCTCGTTGCAACCCTCCAGGGCCGCGCCACCGAAGTCGGCGGCGCTGAGATCCATCTGCTGGAGCGAGGTGCCGGTGGCGCCGTCAAACACCAGCACCGGCCGCTCAGGTGCGTGGAGACGCTCCAGAAACCCCATGCGCTGGGTCGCTGGCGCCCCTGCCTGCTGCACCACTGCCGTCATCGATTACGCGCTCAAGGCCAGTTCCCACTGTAGGAAGTGCCGCTGGCTCACCCCTTGAGCGGCACCCGGGTCACCCAGTGCTCGTAGGCGGGATCGCGGCCCTCGGTGATCGCGGTGAGGGCGCTGCGCAGCTTCTCCATGATCGGCCGCGGTCCGCTCAGATCGGTGGTTTCCACGCGGCGCACCGGTGTGACCCGGGCGGCGGTGCCACTGAGGAACACCTCGTCGGCGACGAACAGCTCCGTTTTGTCGACCGCGCGCTCCAGGGTGGGGATGCCCATGTCCCGCGCCAGCTCAAGAATGCTGGCGCGGGTGATCCCCTCGAGGATGTCCTGGTCGACCCCGGGGGTGATCAGCACGCCATCGCGCACCATGAACAGGTTCATGCCGCTGGCCTCGCTCACCTTGCCGCGGCTGTTGAGCAGCAGGGCTTCGTCGAAGCCGCTCTTCACCGCTTCTGTCTTGGCCAGGGAGCTGGTGATGTAGGCGCCGCTGATCTTGCCGCGCAGGGGGAGGGAGCGGTCTTCCTGGCGGCACCAGCTGCTGATGCGGCAGCTCACCCCATCGGGGGAGAGGTAATCCCCGAGTTCGATGCCGTAGATGAGGAAATCGGTTTCGATGTCGTGGAGGCGGGGCGCGATGCCAAGGTCGCTGGTGTAGACGAACGGCCGCAGATAGATCGGTGTGGTGGGCCGGTTCGCCTGCAGGAACTGGTGAATCGCATCGAGGACCGTGGCCTCCGGGAGCTCGGCCAACAACAGCCGCGCGCTCTGGGAGAGGCGGCGCGTGTGCCGGTCGGCGCGGAACAACAGGATCTCGTTGGGGTCGGCCGGGTTGGGCAGGGCCCGCATGCCGCCGAAGGCGCCGGTGCCGTAATGCAGGGCATGGGTGGCCACCGAAATCGTGGCTTCACCGAAGGGAACACAGCGGCCGCCGAACCAGGCGTAAGGAAGTAACTTCTGCATGCGGAAGCGCGTGGTGAGGCGGCGCCGGCGGCGTTCGCTGGTGCGATCTTCTCACCGCCGGGGCCGAAGATGGCGTGATGCACCGTCTTGCCGCCGTCCCTGGCCTGCCCTCTGGCCTTGAGGACTCCCCCTTCGTGGAGCAGGATTCCACGCCGTTGCTGGTGCTCAGCAGTTCAGACACCGATCTGCAGACCCTGGCGGCCGCCCTCGCGCAGCAGCCCGAGGCGGCGCCGGTGCGAGGCCTGAATCTGGCGGCGCTGGCCGCCCCGGCGGTGCTGGATCATTACATCGCCACCAGCCTGTCCACCACGCGCGTGGTGCTTGTGCGTCTGCTCGGTGGACGCGGCCACTGGAGTTATGGGCTTGAGCAGTTACGCGCCTGGGCGGACCGCCAACCGGGGCGCCAGCTGATCGTGGCGGCCGGCACAGCCGATGAGGAGCTCGAACTGGCCAGCACCGGCAACACGCCGGTGGAACTGGCCGTGGCGATCAGCCGCTGCCTGCGAGAGGGGGGTGCTGACAACCTGCGCCGCGTGCTCGACAGCCTGGAGGCGCTTGCCGCCGGCCAGCCCGCGCCAGCGCCGGTGCCCCTGCCCCTGGCCGATCCCCTTCCCCACGACTGGCGCGCCGAACCGGGGGAGCGGGTGGGGGTGATCCTCTATCGCGCCCTGCTGCAGGCCGGCGACGATCAGTTGGCCACCGCCCTCCTTCAGGCCCTGCGCGGCCAGGGGCTCTGCCCGCGGGCGCTGTGGGTGAGTGGCCTGCGTGATCCCGCTGTGCAGCAGGGGGTGGCCGACCTGCTGGCCAGGGAGGCGGTGCAGGGGGTGCTGTGCACCACCTCCTTCGCCTCGGTGCAGTTCGAAGAGGCGGGTATGGGGGCCCCGCTCTGGGACCGCCTCAACGTGCCGGTGATTCAGCTGCTCTGCAGCACCCGCAGCCGTGAGCAATGGGCCGCCAGCAGCATCGGGCTCGGCCCCCTTGACCTCAGCCTGCAGGTGGCTCTGCCTGAGCTCGATGGGCGGATCACCAGCCGGGTCGGTGCGTTCAAGGAGCTGGAGCGGGCCGATGCCTCGCTCTCGGCGGCGCTGATGCACTACCAGCCGGATCCGGAACGGCTCGATTGGATCGCCCGCCTGCTGGCGGCCTGGGTGGAGCTGCGCCGCACCCCGGTGGGCCAGCGCCGTGTGGCCCTGGTGCTGGCCAATTACCCCACCCGCAACAGCCGCCTGGCCAATGGTGTGGGGCTTGACACCCCCGCCAGCGCCGCGGCCATGCTGCGCTGGCTGGCGGAAGCCGGCTACGACCTGGGCGCCGCGTCCGCGGGTTTTCCTACCGAGCTGCCCGCGGTGCTGAGCGCCGGCTTGCCCGCCGACGGGGATGCCCTGATCCAGCAGTTGCTGGCCGGACGCACCAACGACCCGGAGAGTCAGCACCGGCCGCCGCTCGATCACCTGCCCCTGGCGACTTACCTCGCCTGGTATCAGGAGTTGCCGGCGGCGGGCAGGGCGGTGCTGGAGGCCCGTTGGGGGCCGCCCGCTGCCGATGAGGGCCTGGAGCAGGGGCCGGCGGGTGCCGGCTTCCCGATCCGTGGCCTGCGTTTCGGCGCCGTGGCCGTGCTGGTGCAGCCGGAGCGGGGCTACGGCCGCGACCCCAGCCTCAGCTACCACTCCCCCGATCTGCCCCCCACCCACGCCTACCTGGCCCAGTACCTATGGCTGCGGCAGGTGGCCGCCAGCCAGGTGGTGGTTCACGTGGGCAAGCACGGCAACCTGGAATGGCTGCCTGGCAAGGGGCTCGGCCTCTCCGACCAGTGCTTCCCCGAATGGGCCCTGGGGCCCATGCCCCACCTCTATCCGTTCATCGTCAACGATCCAGGCGAAGGCTCCCAGGCCAAACGCCGTGCCCAGGCGGTGATCCTCGATCACCTCACCCCACCGCTCGATCGGGCCGGGTTGTACGGCCCCTTGCAGGAGCTTGAAACCCTGCTGGATGAGTACTGGGAGGCCCGTCAACTGGGCAGCGAGCGCGTCGCTCCGTTGCGGGAGCGGCTGGCTGAGCTGCTCGCCTCCCTGGAGCTGCCTGCGTTCAGCACCGCTGGTGACGCCGCCTCTGCCGAGGCCGCCGATGCGCTCGAGGCGCGCCTCGATGGCGCCGATGGCTATCTGTGTGAACTGAAGGAGGCCCAGATCCGCACGGGCCTGCATGTGTTCGGCCACCTGCCCGAACCCCAGCCCCTGCTGGAGCTGCTGCTGTGTCTGGCGCGGCCGCCCCTGGCCGAGGGCCCTGGTCTCACCCAGGCGCTGGCCGCCGATCTGCAGCTGGAGCTCGATCCGTGGGCTGATGCGGAGGAGGCCCCGCTCAGCGCAGCGGATCGCCAACGCCTGCTGGCGGCCCTGGCCAGCGCACCGGCCAACGGCCCCGCCCCCGCCTCCGCCCCCGCCTCCGTCGAGACCGCGCTGCGCTGCTGCGGCGATGCCGTGGCCCTGCTGGAAGCCCTTGCGCTCGAACTGCTGAGGCCGCTCCTGCTGCCCACCGGCGCACCAGCCGCTGCTCCTGTACTTGCGCCGATCCCTGCGGCAGGAGATGGAAAAGTGGCTGTGGAGCTGACTGCCGCGGTGGGGCAAACCACCCAGGCCGTGCTGGAGCGTGTGCGGCGCCAGCTGCTGCCGCGCCTGCTGGCCTGCGCCAGCGCGGAGCGCCAGGCCTTGTTGCGGGGCCTGGCCGGGGAACGCATCGCCGCCGGGCCCTCCGGCGCCCCCACCCGCGGCCGCCCTGATGTGCTGCCCACCGGCCGAAACTTCTACAGCGTGGATCTGCGCGGCCTGCCCAGCGAAGCCGCCTGGGACCTGGGGCGCCGCAGCGCCGCCCTGCTGCTGGAGGCCCACCTGCAGCAGGAGGGGGACGACCTGCGCCACCTGGCCCTGTCGGTGTGGGGCACCGCCACGATGCGCAACGGCGGCGAGGACATCGCCCAGGCCCTGGCGCTGATGGGGGTGCGGCCGGTGTGGGACGGGCCGACCCGCCGCATGGTGGATCTGGAGGTGATCCCGCTCAGCCTGCTGCAACGGCCACGGGTGGATGTGACGTTGCGCATCTCCGGGCTGTTTCGCGATGCCTTCCCGCAGCTGGTCGACTGGATGAACCAGGCCAGCCGGCGGGTCGCGGCCCTGGAGGAAGACGCCTGGCACAACCCACTGGCGGCCCATTCTCGGCAGGACGGGCACAGCGGCCGGGTGTATGGCTCAGCGCCGGGGGCTTACGGGGCCGGCCTCCAGGGCTTGATCGACAGCGGCCAATGGGAGCAGCGCGCCGATCTTGGTGAGGCCTTTCTCAACTGGAGCGGCTGGCGCTACGACGCCAGCGGTGACGGACGCTGTGAGGCCAGCCCTGACCGCGCTGGGCTGGAGCAGCGGTTGCGGCAGGTGGAGGTGGTGCTCCACAACAAGGACAACCGCGAGCACGACCTGCTGGATTCCGACGATTACTACCAGTTCCAGGGCGGCCTCAGCGCCGCCAGCGAACGGCTGCGCGGCAGCGCTCCGGCCCTCTGGTTCGCCGATCATTCGCGCCACCAGCGGCCGCGCGTGCACCGGCTGGAGCAGGAGCTCGACAAGGTGCTCCGCTCACGGGTGCTGAACCCACGCTGGATTCAGGGCATGCTCGCCCATGGCTACAAAGGTGGATTCGAGCTTGCCGCCAGCCTCGATTATCTGTTCGCCTACGACGCCAGCACGGGCCGGGTGCCGGATTGGAGCTATGGCGCCATCTGCCGCCAGTGGCTGCAAGACGAGAACGTGCTGCAGGCCCTGCGTCAGTCGAATCCGTGGGCGCTGCGCGATATGGCCGAGCGGTTGCTGGAGGCGGCCAACAGGGGGCTCTGGGAGGGCGCAGACCCTGCCCAGCTGGAGCATCTGAAGGGACTGGTGATCGGCAGTGAGGGCTTGATCGAAACCTGAACAATCGATCTGCGGCCACTCAAATCGAACCAAGCCCCGTGCGGCCGTTCAAGTGTGAACAGGCGCTCAGGGGCCACGCATCTGGCCCCGTGCGGCCGTTCAGCCCCGGATCAGGTGTTGAGATCGCGGGCCATCGCCTTGAACGGGTCGATATCGCCAGGCTTGGCCTGCTGCTGGGTGATCTGGGGCTGGGAGGCGCCGGTGGCATCGGCCTTGCGGCCTGCAGGGCTGCCGCCGGGAGAATTGACGGCCACTGCCGCGCCCTTGAGCCGCTGACCCAGTTCGGCGGCGGTGAGGCGAGCCGCGAAGGTTTTCTTCACCGGCTTGGGCACGCCACCGGTGAGGCTGGTGTTGGTTTCAGGGGCTGAGTTCACCGGCAGGCCGCTGGTGGCTTTCTCCAGCCGCGCTGACATCGAATCGACGTCCTGCACCATTTCTTTCTCACCCGGGTTGTCGGCATTGCCGGGGAAGGTGCGGCGGATCTTGTTGGAGCGCCGCATGTACTCCACGTTGCCCATGGAGCTGGAGGTGTCGGGGTCGAGGAAGAACGTCTGTTCGCCTTGCTTGGCGGCGGGCTTCTGAGGTTTGGCCGGCTTGGAGGAGAAGCCGCTGTCCTTGGCACCGATGTTCAACAGACGACCAAAGAGACCCATGGTGAGGGAACGGAAACCTGTGGCAAACCCTAGCGGCCTGACAAGGCCAGTCCATGGGTATCGGTACCACAACTTCTCAGTAGCCCCAGGCCCTGCAGCTGGCTGGCGATCGTGTCGCACACCAGGGGGGTGGGCTGCCAGCGGTTCGACATGTCGTAGTCGTAGAAGGCTTCGGCTCCATCGAAGCCGAGCTGCGCCGCGGCGGCGATCAGCTGCTGGTGGGGGCGCCGGTAGCGGGCCGGATGGGCCAGCAAGGCCAGGCCGCCGGCGGCATGGATCGCCTGCCGCACCTTGCTGGCCCGCAGCCCTGGCCCCACCACCGCATGGCCCCGCACGTAAGGCGCCAGAGCCGGGTGGTGCAGCTCAAAGCCCAGGGCCAGCACATGAACAAGGCAGCCTTCCAGCAGGCAGCTGATCTCCACCCCGCTCCACAGCTGCGGCACCCGCTGCCCTCGCCGCTGGCGCTCCTCCAGGTGCGCCCGGGCCGGTTGGTAGGCCGCGATGCTGTGGTGATCGGTGACGGCGAAGTGCTCGAGCCCCATCGCTATCGCCTGGTCAGCCAAAGCGTGCGGTTCAAGGCTGCCGTCACTGCACTGGGTGTGGCAGTGGAAGTTGAGCCGGGTGGGGCAGCTCTGCGCGTCCACCGCCGCCAGCACCTGCACGAGGGGGTGGTCAGCCGGCACCTGCGATCGCCTCCTGTTCGGAACGCAGCCGCCGCCAGCGGGCATAAAACTGGATCGAGGCCGCCATCGCCACCACCAGGGCCACCAGGAACCAGGTGGCCGCTCCGGTGGGGAACTGGGCCTTGAACACCACCAGCATCACCACCAGCACCAGCATCAAGGTGGGTAGCTCATTGAGTGCCCGCAGCTGGCGGCCGCTCCAGCGGCAGGTGCCCGCCTTGAGTTGGCCCATGAGGCGGTAGCAGAACCAGTGGTACACAAGCAGAGCCAGCACCACGGCCAGCTTGGCGTGCATCCAGCTCTGTTTCAGCCAGATCGGCTGCACCAGAAGAAGCCCCACCGCCATCGTCACCGCCACCACCATGCCGGGCGTGGTGATGATGTTGGCCAGTCGGCGCTCCATCAGCTCGTACTGGCTGTGGAAAGCAGCGCGCAGGGGCTCCTCCAGCGCCTCGGCTTCCACGTGATAGATGAACAGGCGCACCAGATAGAAGAGCCCGGCGAACCACACCACCACACCCACGATGTGGAGGGTCTTGAACCAGAGGTAGGCCTCGGGGGGCAGGGCCAGGGCCGGCATCGGCAGGAAAGGGATCGCCCGTTCAAGTTAGGCGGCACCGGCGGGGCCCGATCCGGCGGCCAGCTCCAGGTGGGCGGCGGCGGCGGCGGCAATCGCCTGCCGCTCCTCGGTGGGGAGGCGATCGAGCTGGGCGATCACCAGGGCCATGCGGGGATTGCCGCGCAGCAAGGCCTCGTGGCGATCCAGGAAGTTCCAGTACAGGGTGGTGAAGGGGCAGGCCGCCGGCCCCGTGCGCTGGGCCGGATCGAAGCGGCAGCCTTTGCAGTAGTTGCTCATGCGGGCGATGTAGCGGCCGCTGGCGGCGTAGGGCTTGCTGGCCAGCAGGCCGCCATCGGCGAACACGCCCATGCCCAGCACGTTGGTCTGCATCACCCAGTCGTGGCCGTCGATGAACAGGCGGTGGAACCAGGCGGTGAGGGCCTGGGGATCAAGCCCCGCCAGCAGCCCGTAGTTGGCCAGCACCATCAGCCGCTGGATGTGATGGGCGTAACCAGTGAGCGCCAGTTCGCCCAGCACCTGATCGAGGCAGGCCATGCCGCTGCCGCCCAGCTGCTCGAACCAGAGGGGAAGGGGCTGGGTGTGGCCGAAGTGGTTGCGCTCGCCGTAGCCCTCGCCGAACCAGTGGTAGAGGCCGTGCATGTATTCGCGCCAGCCGAGCAGCTGCCGGATCACCCCCTCCAGGCTGGCGAGCGGCACCGCTTGCTCCGCGCTGCTCGCCGAGGCCGTTCCTGCCGCCTCCAGCTGGCGGATCACCTCCAGTGGCTCCAGCAGGCCCAGGTTCAGATAGGGGCTGAGCAGGGCATGCCAGAGGGTGGGCTGGCCGCTCACCATCGCGTCTTGATAGGGGCCAAAGCCGGCCAGGCGGGTGGCCACGAAGTGATCGACCACCTGCAGCGCCTGCTCACGGCTCACCGCCCAGTGGAACGGCTCCAGCGCTCCGGGCAACGGCGCCTCACCGGCGGCGGCACGCTCGGCATCGAGCCGTCGCACTTTCTCGATCACCGCCAAGGTGATCGCATCGGGTGTGAACTGGAGCGGAGCCGGTCCCTTCAGTCCCTGGCGTGGCGGTTTCCGGTTGTCCTTGTCGAAATTCCACTGCTGGCCGCGCGGTTCCCCCTCCTCCATCAGCACGCCGAAGCGGCGGCGCCCCTCCCGGTAAAAGAGCTCCATGCGCAGCTGCTTGTAGCGGCCCGCCCAGGCGGCGAACGCCTGCCGGCTCCAGAGGAAGTGGTTGGAGGGCAGCCATTCGAGCCGCACGCCGGTGCGCCCGCCCAGATCGAGCTGTTCGATCGCCCGCCGGAAAGGGCGATCCGCCGGCTCCATCAGCCGCAGGGTGGTGATGCCGTGGGTCCGGATCCAGTCGATCAAAGTGTCACCGAATTCCTCCGCCTCCAGCAGGTCCACCTGCCAGCCGAGCGCCTGCAGCTCGGCGCTGAAGTGCCGCATGGCGCTCCACACCAGCACCAGCTTCTGGCGGTGGTAGCGGCGGCGGACCACTACACCGCTGCTTTCGATCAGCACCACCCGCGCCTGGCCGGGGGCGCTGCTGGCCAGGGCAGCCTGCTGCGCGTGCAGCTGGTCGCCCAGCACCCAGATTCCAATCCCAGCCACCGCTTGCCTCCTGCTTAGGGCACCAGGGCGATGCCGGGCTCACGATCGGCGGCGGTCACCTGGTTGCCCGGATCGGGGACGTCCTGGTCGGACCCGGGGCCATCGTGCTCAGCTTCGGGGTGGAAGTAGCTCCAGATCTGCTGGGCCAGGGCGGGGCCCACACCGGGTGCGGCGGCGATCTGGGGCGGGCTGGCCAGCTGGATCGCATCGATGGAGCGGAAGTGCCCCAGCAGCTCCTTCACCCGCTTGGGTCCCAGCCCCGGGATGTCGCTCAGGCGTGAGCGCTTCATCCGCTCCCCCCGCTGCTGGCGGTGGAAACTCACGGCGAAACGGTGCGCTTCATCACGCAGACGCCGCAGCAACACCACGCCGAGCTGGTCGGGTTCGCTCTCCAGCGGCTGGCTGGTGCCGGGCAGGAACACCTCCTCCCGCTGCTTCGCCAGGGAGCACACCACCAGGTCTTCGTGCAGGTTGAGCTCCCGCAGCGCTTCCATCACCGCCGAGAGCTGCCCCTTGCCGCCATCGATCATCACCACATCGGGCCAGTCGTTGAGGCCGCCGGTATGGAGGGCGGTGCCGGCGGCCTTGCGCAGTGCCACCAGATCGGCCCCTTCCGCCTTTGCCTGGGCCCAGCGGCGGAAACGGCGGCGCATGATCTCGGCCATGGCCATGAAGTCGTCGGAGTGGCCGGAGCGGATGCTGCTGCTCTGTATGCGGTATTTGCGGTAGTGCTGCTTGGCGGGCAGCCCATCCACGAACACCACCTGGGAGGCCACGGCATCGCTGCCCTGGATGTGGCTGATGTCGTAGCCCTCCACCCGACGCGGCGGCTGGGGCAGATCCAGCAGTTGAGCGAGGTCTTCGGTGGCGAGCTGGTGTTGTTCGGCGCTGCGCTGGGCCCGGCCCAGCTCGAACGCCGCATTGCGTTCCACCAGATCGATCAGATCGGCCTTCTGCTGGCGCTGTGGGTGCTGCAGCCGCACCTTGCGGCCCCGCCGTTCGCTCAGCCAGTCTTCCACCAGGCCCTGCTGCGGCAAGCGGTGTTGCACCAGCACCTCCGGGGGAATCTCCACCGGCTCCACCTGGCTGTAGTGCTCTTCCAGCACCCGTTGCAGGATCGCGCCGGGGCTGGCCACCGTGGCATCAGCGGTGTAGCCGAGCCGCCCCACCAGCTTGCCGGCCCGCATCTGAAACAGCTGCACGGCGGCCACGCGCGCATCGGCCGCGAGCGCCAGTACATCCCTCGACACCGACGCATCGGGCAGGGCCATTTTCTGGTCAGCGGTGAGTTGCTCGAGCCCCTGCATCTGATCGCGCACCCGGGCCGCCGCCTCGAAATCCTCCCGTTCGGCATACCGCTCCATCTGGGCACGCAGCAGCACGAGCAGTTCGTCGCTGCGGCCCTGAAACACCATCGCCACCTTGCGCAGGGTGTGCTGATAGGCCTCGGGGCTGATCTTTTCCTGGCACACGCCGGGGCAGCGGCCGATCGCGAAGTTCAAGCAGGTGCGATCCCTGTAGAGGGGCTGCGGGCGCTGGCGCAGTGGAAACACCCGCTTCACCAGAAACAGGGTGCGGCGCAGCAGACCCACATCCACATAGGGCCCGTAGAAGCGATCGAGCGGACTGCGCAGCCGGCGGCGGCGGGTGATGAAGATGCGCGGGTAGGCCTCGCTCCAGGTGATGCAGAGATAGGGGTATTTCTTGTCGTCCTTGAGCAGCACGTTGAAGTGCGGCTGGTGGTTCTTGATCAGGTTGGATTCCAGCGCCAGCGCCTCGGCTTCGCTGTCGGTGACGATGAATTCGATCTCCGCCACCTGTCGCACCATCAGGCTGATGCGAGGGCTGAGGTCGTGGGAATCACGGAAGTAGCTGCGCACACGGCTGCGCAGGCTCTTCGATTTGCCGATGTAGAGGATGCGGTCGTCGAGGTCGCGCAGCAGATAGCAACCCGGCTCAGGCGGCAGCTCCTTCAGCCGCTGCTCCAGGCGGGCCTGATCCTTCAGCAGCGGCTGCAGCGTGGCCCCCATGCCCTGTGCTCCCGCGACAGGCGGCTCAGCCGCCGTATTGCCAGCCGGTGGCGGACAGCTCCAATGCGGCGCCATCGCGGTGCAGCTGGGCCGATTTCACCTCCCCCACGAACACGGTGTGATCGCCATGGGCCACCTGGCCCACCACGGCGCATTCCACGGCGCCGAGGGCATCGTCGAGCACTGGCAGTCCCAGGGGGCCGAGGGTGAAGGGGGCCGCATCGAAGCGGCCGCCGATGCCCTTCTGGGGCTTGAAGAACACCGCCGCCAGGTCTTTCTGCTCGGATGAGAGCACGTTGAGCGAGAAGCGGCCCGTGCGGCTGATGATGCCGTTGCTGGTGGAGTCGGCGCGCACGGCCATCACCACCAGCGGCGGATCGAAGGATCCCTGGGTGACCCAGCTGGCGGTGAAGCCGTTGACGTCGTCCCCTTCGGCCACGCCGCAGATGAACACGCCATGGGGGATCTTGCGCAGCAGGGTTTTCTTGGCGGCGCTGTCGAGCACGGGGGCCGCGGCGCCGTCGACGTTGAGATCCACAGCCATGGCCTGGTTCTTGGAAGTGATGCCAACTCTAGGCAGGCCGGAGGGGGGGGACCGTCTGCGGCCTCAGCCTCCATAGGATCCCCCCGCCGCCCTCGCTGCCGGGCCCCTGCCCCCCGCTCCCATGAAGGCCCTCTACCCCGGCAGCTTCGACCCGATCACCCTCGGCCACCTCGACCTGATCGAGCGCAGCAGCCGCCTGTTCGAGGAGGTGCTGGTGGCGGTGCTACAGAACCCTGGTAAGCAGCCCAGCTTTTCGCTCGAGCAGCGGCTGGCGCAGATTCGCCGCGCCACGTCCCATCTCAGCAACGTGGAGGTGAGCAGCTTCGATGGCCTCACGGTGGAGTTCGCGCGCCGCACCGGCACCGGCGTGATCCTGCGCGGGCTGCGGGCGATGAGCGATTTTGAATTTGAGCTGCAGATCGCCCACACGAATCTCAGCCTGGCTCCGGAGGTGGAAACGCTGTTTCTGGCCACTGCCGTTCCCCACAGCTTCCTCAGCAGCAGCGTGGTGAAGGAGGTGGCGCGCTTCGGTGGGGAGGTGCGTCACCTCGTGCCCAGCGGAGTGGCAGAGGAACTCGCCAGGCTCTTTAATCAGACATACCCGCCCCGATGAGATGACCGAGAATCGGATCAGCGTGCTGGAACAACTCGAGCAGCTTGAGGAGATCGTGCTCGACGGCACGCGCATTCCCTTCAGCGGCGGCCGGCTGGTGAATGAGCAGGACGCCATCGAGGTGATGGAGGCTGTGCGTGAGGCGCTGCCGCCGGAGTTGGAGCAGGCCCAGGAGCTCCTGGCGCAGCGCGACACCTTCATTGCCAAGGCCCGCCAGCAGGCGGAAGAAATCATGGTGCAGGCCCGCCGCGAGCGGGAGCAGCTGATCAACGCGGCCTCGGTCCGGCAGGAAGCGGAGCAGCAGGGCGCGCAGATCCGGGAGCACACCCGCCAGCAGTGCGAGCAGATGCAGCTGGCCACCCGTCAGCAAGTGGCTCAGGCGGAACAGGAGCACCAGAGCCGCCTGGCCCAGATGGAGCAGCAGTTCGGCGCCCGCCGCCAGCAGCTGGAGCAGGAAGCGATCCAACGCCGCCAGCAGCTCGACGCCGAATTCACTGAGCTCAAGCGGCAGCTGGGCGACCAGCACGAACGCAGCCGTCAGCAGAGCCTGCAGGAGATTGAGCAGATCCGTCAGGAGGGGTTGCGCATCCAGCGCGAAAGCCAGGCGGAAGCCGAACGGCTGCACACCGATGCGCTGCAGTTCCGTCAGCAGACCCAGCAGCAGTGTGAACAGCTGATCACCCGCACCCGGCAGGAAGCAGGGGCGGTGCAGGAAGGGGCCAACCGTTATGCCGAGCAGGTGCTGAGCGAGCTGGAAACACGGCTCGGCGAACTCAACAAGGTGGTGCATGCCGGCCGCCGCGAACTGGGCCGGCTGCAAACCGGCGAGACCTTGACGGCCAGCGGCGGCGCCCCAGTCACCGACGAGCCCGAAGCCAAGGAGGCTGCCCTCAGCAGCCGCGCCCGCCGCGCCGCCTCTCGCCTCAGGCAGGTGGCTGGCAGAGGCTGACGATCTGCACATCGCGCAGCACCCGGCCGATCGTGGTGTTCGGTGCGCCGGCACCATTGGAGATCAGGCTCACGTACCTGGGTCCATCGCTGGTCTCAAGGACGCCGCTGATCGAGCGCACACCCGTCAAGGTGCCGGTTTTGGCGTGCAGTTTGCCGTCAAGGCTCGTGCCCTTGTAAAGGTTCCGAAGCGTGCCCCGCCGCCCTGCCACCGCCATCGAGGCGATGTAGTTGGCGCCGTAAGGGTGCTGGGCCATGCGCAACAGCAGGCTGGCGATCAGGCGGGAGGTGAGCCGGTCGCCGCGGTCGAGGCCACTGCCGCCCATCACCACCACACCTGCGGTGGGCAGCCCCTGGGCCCGCAGCCACTGCAGGGCCGCCTGCCGGCTCTGTGGCAACGACCAGGTGCCGCTGGCCTGCCTCAGCAACACTTCGGCGGTGAAGTTGTGGCTTTCGGAGTTCGCCAGGCTGAGCAGGTTGTGCATCGGCGCCGAGAGTTCCTCATGCAGCAGCACCGAGTCTTCCGGCAACGGCGCCAGGGAGGACACCATCGCCAGCTGCACGTTGCGGCCCCCCTGGGTGGTCAGGGTGCGGGTGAGCAGGCGCTGCAGGCGGCCAGGCGGATTGGCCACGGCCATGTCAATCGCGTTGCTGGTGACGGCCAGCCGGGTGATCGGCGCCCCGTAGGCATAAGCGCGATCCTCCGGATGCCAGCCCTGGGGCCACCAGGCCTGGGGCGGCTCCTCGGCCAGCTCCAGCCGCACCGTGGTGCCCGGCAGGCCGGGGCCACCCCCTGACCCCATGGCCAGGTGGGCGAAGCGCTGCAGCTGGGGCAGATCGAGATCGGGATCGCCCTCACCGGTCAAGCGCAGGGTGCCGTCGGGCAGGCGCCAGAGACGGGTGGTGAGGCGGTAGTCGGGGCCCAGCCGGTCGAGGGCGAAGGCGGAGCTGACCAGCTTCTGGTTGGAGGCCGGCACGCGCGGCCGCAGGCCGTTCACATCGGCCAGCAGGCGGCCGTTGCCATCGGCCACGGTGACGCTCCACACACCGATCTCGGGGCCGAGCTGGGCACGCACCCGTTGCTGCAGGGCCGGGCAGCTCACCTGGTTCTGCAGCTGGGGCAGCCCGACGGCCGGCGGGGCCTGCGGCAGGCTCGCCATCGGCAGGGCGATGGCCGGCGTGCAGGTGGCCAGAGCCAGCCCGAGGCTGAATCCGATGCGGCTGAGTGTCTGAGGGGAACGGGTCATGTCAGCTGGCTCCGAGTTTCAGGCCCGACACCGTGCCGCCGATGCGGAAGTCACGGCCTTCCAGTTCCACCGGGGCGCCGATCTTGAGGTTCTGGTTGCCGAACACCACGCCGCCGCTGGTCTTGCGGCCTTTGCCCTCCAGCACGAAGCGTGCATCGAGCGAACTGAACACGGCCTGGTTCGGGTCAAGGGCAGTCACCACCCGTCCGTCGGGCTGGACCGCCACCAGGCGGCGCTGCAACGGCACCAGCTCCTGCAGCTTCACCGTGCCGTGGGGCTGGTTGCGGATCACGATGCTCACCTCGCCGTCGTCGCGGATCGAGCGGATCAGGGCCTGGGGATCCGCCACTGAGGCCCCTCGCACATCCACCATCACCGTGACCGGCTGCATGGCCCCGGTGGCTTCGGCCACCGCACCGCTCAGTTTCGGGCTCCAGACCACACCGGCCAGGGCCATCAGCACGGCAGCCGCCGCTCCGACGTCCACCAGGCTCCAGGAGCGGCGGGTGGCTTGGGGCTCGGCGGCCATGGCGCAATGTTCAGACACGCAAGCTTAAGGAGCCTGGCCAGGGGCCACCAGGGGGGGGCAGCCTCTGATTTGCACACCCGCACCGGCGAGGAACGTCCATTGCCACAGCGGTCCGGAACGTCCATGGCCGCGCGGGCGTGGAACGTCAGTTGCGCAGGCTGCCGAGAAAGCGATCGAGGGCCTGCAGACCGCCTGTCACCGTGGCCGCCTGGCCGGGGCTGAGTGATTCCGCCACCTGCTCCGCATCGGGCTTCTGCTCGAACGTCTCCTCCAGGCGGTGGCCATCGGGGTCGTTGCGGTAGAGCTCCCACGGGCCCGGGAAACAGCGGCGCAGGGCTCCTTCCGGCAGGGGCAGCAAGGCGTAGGCACTGCGCCAGGTAGAAAGAAAGCCGCGCCGCCGCTCCCGCGCCACGCTGCCGATGCCTACGGCCGCATCTTCAAGGCTGCCGTTGAGCAGCACCACGCCGCCGCGATGGTTCAGGCAGAGGCGCTCGACGGCGTCGTAATCGGAGGGGCCGGGCGCCACCAGGACCAGCAGCGGCGGGTCGGATGCGCCTTCACCCTGCGGTTCACTGGCAGGGCTCTGCGCGTCATTGGAAGCATCGGCCGGCGTGCTGGCTGCAGCGTTCAGCCGTTCCTGGTCCTTCAGGCTGCCGGTGCGGGCGGCCAGGTCGGGGGCATCGCGCTGGGCCAGGGCTGTGGCACCCGCATCGGGAAACACCAGCCGGAACTGCCGCTCCTGCCCCTGCAGGGCCTGGCCGAGCCGCAGCACCAACGGCAGCAGGCGCAGCCCTTCAAAGCGGAATTCCAGCGTCCAGCGCCCTGAGGCGCTGTCCGCCAGGGCGGCGAGCAAGCCCTCCATGGCCTGGGCTTCGGCGCTGAGCAGATCGGAGGGAAGCACGCTGGATCGGTGGCGGGCGCGCCGACCCTACTCAGGCCACTCAGCCCTCCCGTTCGAGCCGCTGCCGTGTGCGCGCCTCCAGGGAGTTGCTGGCCAGGGTCACCAGATCATCCAGTGAGCGGCTGTTGAGCAAGGCGTCCACCCTGGCCCGCAGCGCCGCATTGGGACAATCATCGGGCTGCTGGCAGCCGTTGGTGCATTCCACGGCGCAGTTGACGGTCGGATCAGCAACGGCCGCCGGCAGATCGTCTGCGGCGCCCACAGAAGTGGCGTTGTCGCTGGGGGCAATGCTGGCGTTGGGCTCAATGCTGCCGCTGCGTTCTTCGGGTGCATCGGCTGGTTGGCTGGCGCCCGGCGGGAGGTCACCGAACAGCTCCGGTGCCAGCACGCCATCGAACACCGGCTCCGCCGGACCGCTCATGAACAGGTGGTCCGAGCTGGTGTCCCAGTCGATCCAGAGCGTGCCGCCGGGCAGATCAACGCGGGCCGAGCGTTCGCACAGGCCCAGGCGGTGGCTGGCCACCAGCGTGGCGCAGGCGCCGGTGCCGCAGGCGAGGGTGGGCCCGGCGCCCCGCTCCCAGACCCGCATCACCAGGTGGCTGGGGCTGAGCGCCTCCACGAAGTGCACGTTGGTGCGGGCGGGGAAGGCCGGGTGGCGCTCCAGCAGCGGGCCGAGCCGTTCGAGATCGACCTCCTGCACCGCCGCCACCGGCAGCACCACATGGGGATTGCCCATGCCGGCGGCGGCCACCGCGAAGCTTTCGCCCGCCACGCTCAGTTCCCCCTGGGGCAGGCCGGACGGACCGATCTCCAGGGTGGTGGGCACCTGCTCCGGCACCAGGAACGGCGTGCCCATGTCGACGCGCACGGAACCATCGGCCAGCAGCTCCGGCACGATCAGGCCGGCGAGGGTTTCCACCATCCAGCGGCGGCCCGGCGCATCCCCGTCGCTGTCGGCCAGGAAACGGGCCAGGCAACGGATGCCGTTGCCGCACATCTCGGGCTCGGTGCCATCGGCGTTGAAGATGCGCATGCGCAGTTCGCCGTCCTGTTCGGGCGGGAGCGCCAGGATCACCCCGTCTCCGCCCACGCCGAAGCGGCGGTCGCAAAGCAAGCTCACCCGTTCGGGGGTGAGATCGAAGCAGAAATCAGCGGTGGTCGCGTTGCGCCCGTCGAGCAACAGAAAATCGTTGCCCAATCCCTGATACTTGCTGAACGCCAGCATTTCCTTGTCCCGGCAGGCCTGCTTCCGATCTTATGGAGATCACCACCCTCGACCCCAGCCTCCCGGGCGTACGGCAGTTGCAGCAATGGATCCGCGGACGCAACCCGTTGGAGCTGCTGCTGGTGGATTCCGTGCAGGTCACCGGCACGCTGCTCTGGCAAGACCCGGAGTTCCTGGCGCTGCGCGGTGAGAACGACGCTGACCCGGTTCTGATCAACCGCCGCATGGTGGTGTCGATCCGCACCACCTCCTGAGCCGGAAACGGCTGTGGCACGATCGGGCGTGAGAGTGAACGGCTGAACCCAGCGGCCGCCGCCAAGTCCGTCGTGCCCGAGAAGCTCGTGTCCGAGAAGGTCATCGCCGAGACCGGCTCCACCGTTGAGCCCCCTGCAGTGGAGCCCCCTGGAGCCGCGTCCGGCCGCGCTGATGCTCCAGAGGCGAGCCGTTACCAGCCCGCCGCGATCGAGAGCCGCTGGCAGGCGCGCTGGCAGGCCGAGGGGCTGGATGCCACGCCGGAACCCAGTCCGCAGGCTGCCGGCGACACCACGGCAACGGACCAGACCTTCTACGCCCTCTCGATGTTCCCCTATCCCTCGGGGAACCTGCACATGGGCCATGTGCGCAACTACGTGATCACCGATGTGATCGCCCGCGTGCAGCGCCAGCGGGGCCGCAAGGTGCTGCATCCGATGGGCTGGGATGCCTTCGGCCTGCCGGCCGAGAACGCCGCGATCGAACGGGGCATCGACCCCGGCGACTGGACCGATCGCAACATCGCCCAGATGCGTCAGCAGTTGCAACGCCTCGGCCTGTCGATCGACTGGAGCCGCGAGCTGGCCACCTGCCACACCGATTACTACCGCTGGACCCAGTGGTTGTTTCTGCAGTTCCTCGATGCTGGCCTGGCCTACCGCAAGGAGGCCACCGTCAACTGGGATCCGGTCGATCAGACCGTGCTCGCCAATGAGCAGGTGGACGGGGACGGCCGTTCCTGGCGTTCCGGCGCGCGGGTGGAGAAGCGGCAGCTGCGGCAGTGGTTTCTGCGCATCACCGCCTACGCCGATGCCCTGCTCGACGACCTGCCGAAGCTGCAGGGCTGGCCGGAGCGGGTGCGCACGATGCAGGCCAACTGGATCGGCCGCTCGGTGGGGGCCGAGCTGGAGTTTCCGGTGCTGGCGCCGGACGGCACCGGCCAGGACACCACCATCACCGTGTTCACCACCCGTCCGGACACGGTCTACGGGGTGAGTTACCTGGTGCTGGCGCCAGAGCATCCCCTGGTGGCCACACTCACGGCGCCCGAGCAGCAGGACGCGGTGCGTGCCTTCTGTGAGCGGGTGGGGCTGCAGAGCGAGCAGGAGCGGCTGGCCGACGACCGGCCCAAGCGGGGGGTGCTACTCGGCCGCTCGGTGCGCCACCCGTTCACCGGAGAGGCGATTCCACTCTGGATCGCCGATTACGTGCTCGCCGATTACGGCACCGGAGCGGTGATGGGTGTACCGGCCCATGACCCGCGCGATTTCGTCTTCGCCCGCCAGTACGAACTGCCGGTGCGGCGGGTGATCGTGCCGGAGGGCGCCGATGAACACGACTGGGACGGCACCGCCTGGACCGAGCCCGGTGTGCTGATCCATTCCGGGCCGTTTGACGGACAGCCGTCGGGGCAGGCGAAAGCGGCGATCGTGGCCCACGCGGAAGCGCAGGGCTGGGGCCGCGCCCGCGTGCAATTCCGGCTGCGGGATTGGCTGATCTCTCGGCAGCGCTACTGGGGCTGCCCGATTCCGGTGGTGCACTGCGACCATTGCGGCGTGGTGCCGGTGCCGGCCGAGCAGTTGCCGGTGGAGCTGCCCCGTGGCGTGGCCTTCAGCGGCAAGGGGGCGTCGCCGCTGGCCCAGCTGCACGACTGGGTCAACGTGGACTGCCCCAGCTGCGGCCGCCCCGCCCGGCGGGAGACCGACACGATGGACACCTTCATGTGTTCCTCGTGGTATTTCCTGCGCTTCAGTGATCCCCACAACGAGGCACTGCCGTTCGCCAAGGCGACCGCCGATCAGTGGCTGCCGGTGAACCAGTACGTGGGTGGGATCGAGCACGCGATTCTGCACCTGCTCTATTCCCGCTTCTTCACCAAGGTGCTGCGTGACCGGGGCCTGCTCAGCTTTGATGAGCCGTTCCAGCGCCTGCTCACCCAGGGCATGGTGCAGAGCCTCACCTACAAAAATCCCCACACCGGCAAATACATCGCTCCAGCCGACGTGGCGGATGCCAATGATCCCCGCGATCCGATCAATGGCGAGCGGCTGGACGTGTTCTTCGAGAAAATGTCGAAGTCGAAGCACAACGGCGTGGATCCTGCCGCCGTGATCGATCGCTACGGCGCCGACACCGCCCGCATGTTCATCCTGTTCAAAGCGCCGCCGGAAAAGGATCTGGAATGGGACGCCGCCGATGTGGAAGGTCAGTTCCGCTTTCTGCAGCGGGTGTGGCGGCAGGTGCAGGGCGCCCGCAGCCGGGGCGTGTCGATGGCGGCCCCAGCCCAGCGCGAGCTGCTGGTCGCCGTGGCGAAGGCGTCTGGGAGCGACCGGGAACTGCGCCGCTGCGTGCATGCGGCGATCGCCGCGATCAGCGATGACCTCGCCGATGGCCGCTACCAGTTCAACACCGCCGTTTCGGAGCTGATGAAGCTCAGCAATGCCATCGGCAGCCACCTGGAGGCCGCTTCTGCGGCGGTGGCCGAAGAGGCGGTGCGCACCCTGCTGGTGCTGCTGGCTCCCTTCGCCCCTCACCTGGCCGAAGAATTGTGGGAGCAGCTTGGCGGCGCCGGCAGTGTGCACCGTCAGCGCTGGCCCGAACTGGATCCGGCCGCCCTGGCGCAGGACACCATCGCCCTGGTGATTCAGGTGAAAGGGAAGGTGCGGGGCAGCCTTGATGTGCCCGCTGACGCTGATGCCGCGACCCTGGAGCGCCTGGCCCTCGACAGTGACATCGCCCGCAAGTGGCTCGACGGCCAAGCGCCCCGGCGCGTGATCGTGGTGCCCGGCAAGCTCGTGAACCTGGTGCCCTGAACCTTGCTTCCCTGCGCCCTTGCCCAATGGCTGTTCAGGCCAGCAGGGCGGCGGCGTGGTGGCGCAGGTGGTCGTCGATGAAGCTGGCGATGAAGAAGTAGCTGTGGTCGTAGCCGGGCTGCAGGCGCAGCTCCAGGGGGTGGACGGCGGCGGCAGCGGCGGTGCGCAGCTGATCGGGTTGGAGCTGTTCGTCGAGGAACGGGTCGGCGCTGCCCTGATCCACCAGCAGTGGCAAACGTTCGGACGCCTGGGCGATCAGGCTGCAGGCATCCCAGGCGGCCCAGCTGCGGCGATCAGGCCCCAGGTACCCACTGAAGGCCTTCTCCCCCCAGGGACAGGCGCTGGGGTGGGCGATGGGCGCGAACGCCGACACCGAGCGGTAGCGGCCCGGGTTGCGCAGGGCGCACACCAGGGCTCCGTGGCCCCCCATCGAGTGGCCGCTCACCCCGCGCCGCCCGTTGAGCGGCAGGGCGCTCTCCAGCAAGGCGGGGAGTTCTGCCACCACGTAGTCGTGCATGCGGTAGTGGGTGGCCCAGGGGGCTTCGCTGGCATTCAGGTAGAACCCCGCTCCCAGGCCGAAATCCCAGGCGCCGTCGGGGTCGCCCGGCACGTCTTCGCCCCGGGGGCTGGTGTCGGGGGCCACCAGGGCCAGGCCCAGGGCGGCTGCCAGTCGCTGGGCGCCCGCCTTCTGCGCCATGGTCTCGTCGGTGCAGGTGAGCCCCGAGAGCCAGTAAAGAGCAGGCACCCGGGCGCCGGCGAGCGCCTGCGGGGGCAGAAAGACCGACACATGCATGCTGCACCCCAGCACGCTGGAACGATGGCGGTAGCGGCGTTGGGCGCCACCGAAGCACCGGCTTTCACTGATGGCTTCGAGAAGGAAGTCGCTCACGTGCTGAAACGCCGCAGAAGGGTAGGAATCGTTGCTGGGTCTGGACATGTGCCCGACCAGGGGCTGGATGGTGTTCCCGAGCAGGGGTCAAGGTGGACTGTGCTTGGACCTGGTCAGGCCCGAGCGGCAGAACAGGCTCATGGCGCTCTCCCGTTGGCTCAACTGGCGAAATCAATCACCGTGCGGATGCTGGTGCCTGCATGCATCAGATCGAAGGCTTCGTTGATGCGGTCCAGCCCCATGGTGTGGGTGATGAAGGTGTCGAGCGGGATCTCGCCCCGCTGGAAGCGCTCCACATAGCCGGGCAATTCGGTGCGGCCGCGCACGCCGCCGAAGGCTGACCCCCGCCACACCCTGCCGGTGACGAGCTGGAACGGACGGGTGGAGATCTCCTGGCCGGCGCCCGCCACACCGATGATCGTGGATTCCGCCCAGCCTTTGTGGCAACACTCCAGGGCGGCGCGCATCACCGCCACGTTGCCGATGCACTCGAAGGAATAATCCACGCCGCCATCGGTGCGCTCGATCACCACCTCCTGAATCGGGGTGGCGCTGTCTTTCGGGTTGATGCACTCGGTGGCACCCAGCTGGCGGGCGATCGCGAACTTGTCGGGATTGGTGTCGATGCCGATGATCCGTGCGGCCCCGGCCATCACCGCGCCGATCACCACCGCCAGACCGATGCCGCCGAGGCCGAACACCGCCACCGTGCTGCCCGCTTCCACCTTGGCGGTGTTTAGCACCGCGCCGATGCCGGTGGTCACGCCGCAGCCCAGCAGGCACACCTTGTCGAGCGGGGCCTCACGGCTGATCTTGGCCAGCGCAATCTCCGGCACCACCGTGTATTCCGAGAAGGTGGAGGTGCCCATGTAGTGGTAGATCGGCTTGCCGTCCTTGGAAAACCTGCTGGTTCCATCAGGCATCAGGCCCCGCCCCTGGGTGCCACGGATCGCCTGGCAGAGGTTGGTCTTGCCGGACAGGCAGAAGCTGCAACTGCGGCATTCCGGCGTGTAGAGCGGGATCACGTGGTCCCCCACCGCCAGGGAGCTCACCTCCGGACCTACCGCTTCCACCACACCGGCGCCCTCGTGACCCAGCACGGCGGGAAAAATCCCTTCCGGATCGCTGCCGGAGAGGGTGAAGGCATCGGTGTGGCACACGCCTGTGGCCACGATCCGCACCAGCACCTCGCCCGCCTGGGGCGGCGCCACGGCGATCGTGGTGATCTCCAGGGGCTGACCGGCCGCCCAGGCCACCGCGGCACGTGAACGGATCATGGACTGCCCCCCGAAAGCAGCCATCCTGCCTCCAGAGCCAATGGCTCAGGAAAGGCGAAACACCAGGGAGGAGGGGGTGCCCCAATCGCCGCTGGCCACATAGCCGCGGGGATTGCCGCAGAGGTGGCGCAGGATCCAGAACAACGGCTCGGGGCTGTCGATGCCGAGCTGGAGCTGCAGGCTGGCCAGATCCTGGGACTTGCCATCGGCCAGCACCGCCTCCAGCCGGCTTTGCAGGTCAAGGATCACGGCGGCCGCCTTCTTGCCCGCCTCCACGCCAGGCTGGTCGTAGGCGTTGATGTTCACCAGCTCTGCGTAGAGCCCCACCGCCCGCTCGAACAACGCCACCAGGGCGCCGAGCAGGCGGGCATCGAAGCGCCGCATGCTGAGCGTGATGCTCTGCCGTCCCCCTTCCGAGAGAGCGGCGCGGGTGCCCTGCAGGAAGCCGTCCAGGTAGTCGCCCGGATGGTCCCCATGCAGGGGCGGCACGTCGCTGGGGTCTTCGAGCACTTCGATAAATGTGACGAAAAAGTTGTCGATGCCGTCACGCAGTTGCTGCACGTAGGCGTGCTGGTCGGTGGAGCCCTTGTTGCCGTACACGGCGATGCCCTGGTGGGCGGGTTCACCGTCGCGGTCGAGCCGTTTTCCCAGCGACTCCATCACCAGCTGCTGCAGGTAGCGGCTGAACACCTCCAGTCGGTCGCGGTAAGGCAACACCACCATGTCCCGGTGGCCTTTGCCGTTGCCGGCCACGTGCCAGGCCGCCGCCATCAGGGCCGCCGGATTGGCGGTGAGCTCGGGCACCCGGGTGGCCACATCCATCTCGGCGGCACCGGCCAGGAAGCCGCGCAGATCCGCGTTGATCAAGGCGGCCGGCAGCAAGCCCACGGCGCTGGTGATGCTGGTGCGGCCGCCGACCCAATCGAACATGTCGAAGCGGCGCAGCCAGCGCTCCTCCACCGCCAGCCGGTCGAGCTGGCTGCCGGTCATCGTGACCGCCACTGCCTGATCGGCCCAGCTGCCGCCCAGCGCCTCCAGCCGGGCCCGCGCCTGCTCCATGCCCAGCCGCGGCTCCGGCGTGCCGCCCGATTTGCTCACCACCACCATCAAGGTGGTGCGCAGCCGCTCGCCAAGGCCAGCCAGGGTGCGGCTGAACCCCTGCGGATCGACGTTGTCGAAGAAATGAAAGGGCAGGCCCTGCCCCTGCTGTTCCAGCGCCCGCAGGATCAGCAGCGGCCCAAGGCCGGAGCCGCCGATGCCGATCCACAGCACATCGGTGAAGGGTGTCAGGCCCGGCGTTTGGACCTCGCCGGAGAGCACCTGTTGGGCGAAGGCTTCAATGCCGTCGATTTCCTGGCGGATGTGGGTGCCGATGGCTGGCTCAGGCGCCAGCTGTGGAGCACGCAACCAGTAGTGGCCCACCTGGCGCCCTTCATCCGGGTTGGCAATGGCGCCCGCCTCCAGCGCCTCCATGGCCTTGAACGCGGCGGTGAAGGCGGGGGTCAGAGCCTCGAGATGCTGGGGGGTCACCGCCATGCGGCTCACATCCAGCCACATCCCCAGCCCTTCGTGGTGCCAGAGCAGCGAACAGAACCGTTGCCACTGTTCCGCCGAAGCCTGGGGCTTGAAGTCTGGAAACGTCGTCATGCGCCCTGGTGGAAGTGACAGGTTCTGGCGATGAACCTATCGGTGGAATCGCCCGTAGAACCGTGACAGGGCCGATCGCCGTGAGCCGGAACACCCGTGAGGCGGATTTGTATGGACGGCCACACAAACGGCCCAAGCGTTGGGAGGAGCAAGACAACGCCAGTAGAGTTATATTTCACAATTCATTCCAAAACCCGGTTTGAAGGCTGCCGTGAAGCTACGCGTTCCGCTTGGCGCCCTTCGCACACCGGCGTTGCTGCGAGCCTCCAGCTGGGTTTTCGCCCTGGGCCTGCTCAACGGGCTGGTGTCCACGGTGCGGCATCCGGATGCGCCGTCGGTAGCTCTGTTGGTGGAGCCCGGTCTCAACACCAGCATTGGAGCCCCGAACAGCAAGCCCGCCAAGCTCGCGGTCAACGGACTACGCCCCAATCCGGTCGATTTCACCCCCGAAGAGCTGCGCGAGTTGCAGCGCCGCTTCGGGGTGCATGGGCCCCAGCCGAAGCTGGCCCAGCTGCTCACCCATGGCATGGATCAGCTCACACCGCTGCGGGCCAACACCTTCAGCCGCATCGAGGAGCTGAAGCCGGTGATCGTGAGCGAGTCACGGCGGCTTGGTGTGAACCCGATGCTGGTAGCCGCCGTGCTGTTTGATGAGATTCAACGGGCGAAACCGGGCGAAGATCTGCCGATGGCCGCCGATTCCGGCCTGTTCAAGACGCACGGCCCCGCTCAGCTGGGGGTTGATGAATTCGTGCATCAGGGGCTGCTGAGCCCGGATGCCAGTCCGGAGGAGCGGGCCGCCGCGCGGCGGGAGCTGCTCATCCCCGAGCGCAACGTGCAGTTGCTGGTGGGCAAGTTCCACCGCCTCTCCACGCTGCTGGGCTTCCCCTCGAACCGCATCCTGGAAGCCAGCGCCGGGCCGCGCGATGCCAAGGCGCTCGCCACCTTGGCCTATCTGCACAACGGCAAGCTGGATTATCCGGCGCGCATCCTCAGCTACATGCAGGATCCTGCCCTCCACGCCCTCATCTACAGCGAGCGCCGGCCCCAGTTTTCACCGCTGATCTGAGCCGTTTCCAGCTCTTCAGGAGGCGTTCGACAGCCAGTTGCCCCGAGCCGGTGGCCTCCAGTCAGTGACATCTAGCGGATGGCTCTGCTGCCAGCTCCGCTGGCCACAGGTTTCAGCTGGCCTTGCAGAGCATGCCGAGTGCCGCGAGCCGCGTCTGCAACTCCGGCCAGAGGAAGCTGCGGGGATCGGCCCTCTCCCCACCGAGGTCCACATAGCGGTGCGTGGTGATGTTCTGGGGTGGGATCTGGAAGCGCCGCATCCAGTCGGTCAGCACCACCGCCAGGGCGTCGTACTGGGCGGCGCTGTAGCCGCTGTGCTGGGCATCGGCATCTTCCCCATCCAGCGGCGTTTCAAGGCTCAGGTGCAGGGCGAAATTGTTCACCGATCCGCCCACATTCGGGTTGGTCATCACCCACTGGCCGTTGAAGGCGGAGTTGCCGGCGCCGAAGGCGCGATAGGCGGGATCGAGCGTCTGCACCACCTGCCCGTCCTCGCCGATCATCAGGTGGTAGCTCACCTGGTCTTCATCGCGGGGGTGGGGGGTGAGGAAGGTCTGCACCGCCGATTGCATGCCGTAGACCGTTTCGTGCAGCACCACCACGCGGGGGGTGGGATTCACTGGGTTGCCGAAGGCATCGCTGCGGAAGCGGCTGCCGTAGTTGGTGGGATCAATGGTGAGGCGCTGCATCCCTGTTGGCAGAGCGGCCACCATCGCTTCCAGGCGGCGGCTCAGTTGTGGATCGGCCGTGCACTGGCGGCGCAGGGGGCTCACCCAGCGGTCGTGCGCCGGTGGAGCTGGAGCGGGGCGGGCCTTGGGAGCCACGGTGGTGGCGGGGGCTGAAGGGCCGGCGCGGGGCGATCCCACCTGCTCGAGCAGTTCCAGCAAGGAGGGGGTCTGGCTGGAGGGGTTGCTGGCAGAGATCTCACGGCCCACCCAGCCCAGCCCGCCCAGACCCAGTACAGCTGCAGCAGCCAGAGCCAGCGCGCCGCCCCGCTCGGGTGCAAGCTGGCGGGCGCGCACCACCAGGGTGCGGACGTGGTTCAACACGGAACCACCTGCAGCCATTGCTCGCGCAGGGCCAGCGCCGCCGCTGAACAGCCGGGATCGACCTGCAGGCTCCAGCTCTTCACTGCCGGCGTGGTGGGCTGCAGGGTGAGGGCGCGCAGCTTGCCGTGACGCCCGATCGTGAGGGTGTGCTTGTGGCCTTCCTGCAGCCGTTGGCTGAGATCGCCGGGCTTGCGCAGCCGCCAGCCATCCAGGGCGATCAGCTCATCGCCCACGCACAGGCCCGCCGCTTCCGCCGGGCTGTGGCGTGCCACCTTCTGGGCGCTCAGGCCCGATGCGGACGCCGCGCTGAGCAGACCGGTGGCTGGAGCGCTGTCCGGGTGCGGCATCAGCACAAGGCCCACGCTGCCGAGCGCTTCGTGCAGGGGCGGATCCTCCAGCCCATCGAGCCAGGCCGGCAGCTGATCGCGCAACGCGGGCAGCTGGGCGCCGAAGGCGTCGATCAGATCGACCTCGCTGTAGCCCCGTCGCCAACGGCCGCGCGTCTGCCACAGCTCGCGCAGCACCACCGCCAGAGACGACCCAGCCCGGCGCAGACGCAGATCCAGCACAAGGGCCATCACGGCACCTTTGAGGTAATAGCTGATCTGATTGTCCCCGCTGTAGGCGTCTTGCCGGTAGAGCTTCACCCAGGCTTCCTGGCTGCTCTGGCGCAGGGTCTGGCCCAGCAGGCGGCCGGGGGTGAGCAGGTAGCGGCTGATCTCAGCGCCGAGGTCGTCCAGCAGGCCGGCGTCGGTGCCGATGCCAGCCAGCCGCGGCAGGAACTGGTCGTAGTAGCTGGTTACCCCCTCGGCGAACCAGAGGCTGGGCACGACTGTGGGGCGGTCGTAGTCGATCGGGGTGAGCTCCGCCGGCCGCAGCCGCCGCACGTTCCACTGGTGCAGGTATTCATGGCCCACCAGCTGGAGAAACCTGCGGTAGCCGCCAGGCTTGGCCAGCTCCTCCACGCCGTACTGCAGCACGGTGGCGTTGTCGTGCTCAAGGCCACCGAAGCCGCGCTCCAGCAGGTGCAGCACAAACAGGTACGAGGGAGCGGCCGGAGCCGCTTCACCCATCAGCCGGCAGCAGGCGGAGCAAACAGCGGCCACGTCGTCAAGCAGCTGCGGGTGGCGCTCCAGCAGCGGATCGGGGTTTCCCCCCACCGCCGACCAGCACACCCAACGGTGCGGCACCCCGTGGACCACGAACCCATGCCAGCGGTGCGGTCCCGCCTCCACCGGGGTATCCACCAGCTGGTCGAAGCTGTCGGCGATCCAGCGATGTTCGCTGGGCCCGTTGAGAAACGGCAGCGGCACGAACGGCTGCCAGCCATCGGGCAACAGCAGCTGCAGGTGGTGGGGCGCCCAGCGCGCCCCGTTCACCTGCAGGGCCAGGGCCGCCAGGGCCAGGCTGGCGTGGTCGTCGTCGAGGTGGCAGGTGCGCACCGTGAGCTCGGTGGCCATGGCGGCGTAGTGCACCTCCACTGGCAGCAAGTGCTCGAGCTGGGCGGTCCACACCGATGGCTCACGCCTCACCAGCGGCACTGCCTCCCCAGCTTGAAGCAGCTCCAGGTTCTGCAACTGGCGCACGTAATCGCGCTGCAGGTAGGAGCCTGGCGTCCACACCGGCAGCCGCAGCTCCATCGCCTGGTGGGTGGGGGTGAAGCGAAGCCGACAACGGATCAGATGCTGGCGAGATGCCGTCAGATCCAGTGTGAGCTCCACCGGATCCAAGGGCATCAGCCGGCGAGGTGAACGTGAGCCTGGGGCAGCTCGCGCAGCGCCTGGGCGACGGCGACGCGGGCGGCGTAGCTGCGGGTGACCGCCGCCAGGAACCGCTGCACATCGAGGGAGCGGCTGAGACGCTGCAGATCCCCCACCACGGCCAGGGAGCCGTCGCGCTGGCGCTGCCAGCCCAGCTGGTCGCCGGCGAGGTGCACCTTCACAGCCACCGGCACCTGCTCGTCGCTGAAGCCCTGAAGCACCCCACCGAACTGCGGACTCGCACCGAGTTCCTCAAGGGTGACGACCAAGTGATCGAGATCGCTCACGACCGTTGGCAGGATGGAAAGGTGGGACATGAACCCGATGCCTGCTGCGGCAGACCATAGCGACGAGAACGCCGGCATCCAGTGGCCGTTGCCACAGCCCTGGCCGGCTGCGCACCCGCCGCTGCGGCTGGGGGTGATGGCCTCTGGCCACGGCTCGAACTTTGAAGCGCTGGTGGCCAGCTGCCGCCACGGCGCCCTCAACGCCAGCGCGGAGGTGCTGGTGGTGAACATGCCGGGCTGCGGGGCGATCGAGCGGGCGGAGCGGCTGGGGGTTCCCTGGCGCCTGCTCGATCACCGCCGGTTCAGCAGCCGCGAAGCGCTCGATGGCGCCCTGATCGAGGTCTTTGCGCAGGCGCGGGTGGATGTGGTGGTGATGGCCGGCTGGATGCGGATCGTCACCCCGGTGCTGATCGAGGCCTTTCCGCAGCGCCTCGTCAACATCCACCCCTCCTTGCTGCCGAGTTTCCGTGGCGTGGATGCGATCGGCCAGGCGCTGGCCGCGGGGGTGACCCTGGCGGGCTGCAGCGCCCACCTGGTGACCGCCGAAGTGGATGGGGGGCCGATCCTGGTCCAGGCCGCGGTGCCGGTGTGCCCCGGCGACGACCACGCCCGCCTGGCGGCCCGCATCCAGCAGCAGGAGCACCGCATCCTGCCGCTGGCGGTGGCACTGGCCGCCGAGCGGCTGGCACTGGCCGCTCGGCAGTCGTGCTGTCCTAACGATCTGCCAACGGCTGGGCTTCAGGGATAAACGGTCGTCATGGATAGAAGGGCAGCAGCGGCAGGCCGGTGCAGGCGGGCAACCCCGCCAGCAGGTTGAGGCACTGCACCCCCTGTCCGGCCTGGCCCTTCACCAGGTTGTCGATGGCGCACATCACGATCAGCTGGCTGGTGCGCGGGTCGACCTGCACCGACAGCAGGGCGCGGTTGGTTTGCTTCACCCACTTGGTGGAGGGGTAGGTGCCCACGGGCAGCACCTCCACGCAGGGGCTCTGGCGGTAGGCGGCCTGCAGCAGGGTGGTGCAATCGGCGGCGGTGAGGCCGGGATCCCGCAGGCGGCCGTAGACGGTGGCCAGCAGACCACGCACCATCGGCATCAGGTGGGGGGTGAACTGCAGCCGGATCGGTTGCCCGGCCGCGCGGCTGGCCGATTCCTCAATTTCACTGGTGTGGCGATGCCCCACCACGCCATAGGGGGCCACCGCTTCGCCGGCCTCGGCCAGCAGCAGGTTCTCCTTGGCGGCCCTGCCACCTCCGGAGGTGCCCGTTTTGGCATCAATGATGATCCCGCTGGTTTCAATCAGGCCCTGGCTGAGGAACGGCATCAGTGCCAACAGGCTGGCCGTGGGGAAACAGCCGGGGGCCGCCACCAGCCGGGCACCGGCAATCGCGTCCCGCTCCCACTCCACCAGGCCGTACACCGCTTCTTCGCACAGGGCGTCGTCGTGGCGCGGATGCTCCTGGGCTTCGGCCGCATACACGCTTTTCCACTGGCTCAAGGAGCGGTAGCGGTAGTCGGCGGAGAGATCCACCACCTTCACCCCGCGGGCCAGCAGATCGGGCACCAGGCGCGATGCCAGGCCATTCGGCAGGCTCAGCACCGCCAGATCCGCCTCGGCGGCGATCGCGTCGGGTTCAGGCACGCGCACCACCAGATCCCTGGCCAGCGGCAGAAAGGGCGTGATCGCATTCCAGCGCTTGCCGGCACTGCGTTCTCCCCCCAGAAAGGTCACCTCCAGGTGGGGATGGTCGTGCAGCAGCCTCAGGCTCTGCAGACCGCCATAGCCACTGGCGCCGATCACGGCCACGCGCCGGGCTGGTTCTATCGGAGCCATGCGGTAGCAATTGGGAGGGGAAAGCGTACTGGTCGTCCTGTGATCTCTCCACGGAGCGCAGGTGCGCTGGTGGAGAATGAACGTTGATGGTTCCCGTCCCCTGGCTCTCCGTTCCGGCCCGCTCCACGATCTCAGCAGCGTTGAGGCGTCATCGCCAGCGGCGCAGGTGGGAGGCGGCGATGCTGCAGAACCGTCCATCCGGTTTGATCCCGTGGCGGATGCCTTGGCGGCGATTCGCAACGGCGAAATGGTGGTGGTGGTGGATGACGAAAACCGCGAAAATGAAGGTGATCTGATCTGCGCGGCCCAGTTCGCCACCCCGGAGCAGATCAACTTCATGGCCACCGAAGCCCGGGGCCTGATCTGCCTGGCGATGGAAGGGGAGCGCCTCGATGCGCTCGAACTGCCGCTGATGGTGGATCGCAACACCGACAGCAACCAGACCGCCTTCACCGTGAGCGTGGATGCGGGCCCCGAAAACGGTGTGTCCACCGGCATCTCCGCCGACGATCGGGCCCGCACCATTCAGGTGGCGATTCATCCCCAGAGCCGGCCCCACGATCTACGCCGGCCGGGTCACATTTTCCCCTTGCGCGCCAAGCGTGGCGGCGTGCTCAAGCGCGCCGGTCACACGGAGGCGGCGGTGGATCTTTCACGCCTGGCGGGCCTCTATCCCGCCGGCGTGATCTGCGAGATCCAGAATCCCGATGGCTCGATGGCCCGCCTGCCCCAACTGCAGACGTATGCGCGCCAGCACGGATTGCGGCTGATCAGCATCGCCGATCTGATCAGCTATCGCCTCACCACCGAACGGTTCGTGCGGCGCCAGGCGGAAGCCTTGATGCCCAGCGCCTTCGGCAGCTTCCGGGCGATCGGCTATCGCAACGAACACGACGGCAGTGAACACGTGGCGATTGTGAAGGGCAACCCGGAACGCTCCACCGGCTCGGTGTTGGTGCGGGTGCACTCCGAATGCCTCACCGGCGATGCCTTCGGTTCCCTCCGCTGCGACTGCCGCCCCCAGCTGGAAGCCGCCCTGCGCATGATCGAGGACGCCGGCGAAGGGATCGTGGTGTATCTGCGCCAGGAAGGGCGCGGCATCGGCCTGATCAACAAGCTCAAGGCCTACAGCCTGCAGGATGGCGGCCTCGACACCGTGGAGGCCAATGAGCGCCTCGGCTTCCCCGCCGACCTGCGCAATTACGGCGTGGGCGCCCAGATTCTCAGTGATCTGGGGGTGAAGCGGCTGCGCCTGATCACCAACAACCCGCGCAAGATCGCCGGGCTGGGCGGCTACGGCCTGCAGGTCGACGACCGCGTGCCGCTGGAGATGGATGCGGGCCTGCACAACGCCGCCTACCTGAGCACCAAGCGCCTGAAGCTGGGGCACCTGCTGATGCAGCCCCCGGGCGTCGAGCCTCCCCAGCCCACCACCCTCGGCCTCACCGCGGTGCTGGCCTGGCAAGGCAGCGGCAACGATCCGGCCCGCACCGAAGCGGAACACTGGCCCCAGCTGCGCGCCTGGGCCCAGCAGCGCAGCCTCGACCTGCGGCGTGAGGAGCACCCCCGGCTGCTGGCCCTGCTGCAGCAACCGGAGTTGGCCCTGTTGCTGGCCTCCACCGACGGCCATGCGCTTGGCCGCGGCGACCTCACAGCTTTGCTGGGCCTGCTGGCCGAGTGGGCCGGCAGCAGGGCGATCACCCTGCTGCTCACCCCCGACGCCCAGCGCAGCAGCCACCCCAGCGCCACACTGGAGCCGGAGCTGCGCCCGCTGCTGGAGCTGCGCCAGGACGGCCCCACCCTGCCCCGCCAACCCGGTTCACTGCTGCGCTGGCAGTGAGCTGCGGCAGTGAGCTGAGGCAGGGAACCGGATCGACCAGGCCGCGCCGTTGGGTCGCGGACTGGCCGACCCGGCCAGAGAGAGGCATTCAAGCCAGGATCGTCAGCTTGTTGATTTTGGTGCCCTTGCGGATGGCCAGCACCACATCCACGTTCGAGGCCTGGCCGAACACAGTGTGAACCCCATCGAGGTGGGGCTGGGCGTCGTGGCAGAGGAAGAACTGGCTGCCGCCGGTGTTCTTGCCGGCGTGGGCCATCGACAGGGTGCCGGCCTGGTGCTTCCGGCTGTTGATCTCACAGGGGATCTTGTAGCCGGGGCCGCCGGTGCCCGCCGCACCCGCCGCGCCAGGACGGGTGTTGGGGCAACCGCCCTGGGCCATGAAGCCGTCGATCACACGATGGAACGCCAGGCCGTCGTAGAAGCCGGCTTCGGCCAGCTTCACGAAGTTGGCCACCGTTGCGGGAGCATCAACGTCGAACAGCTCGAGTTCCACGGTGCCGGCATCGGTTTCCATCTGGGCTTTGGTCACGGCAGGCTTGGGAAAAACGGACTTTATCCAATCTCAGGTAGAACAGAGCCCCACCCTTCGCTCGGGGATCACCCCCTCACCCCTGACCTCATGAGTGCCACCGCTCCCGCTTCCAACGGTTCCGGTCACGATCTGTCCGGCGCCCGGCTCGGCATCCTCGGTGGCAGCGGCCTCTATGCCATGGAGGGCCTGGAGGATGTGCGGGAGCTCTCGCTCGACACCCCCTTCGGTGCCCCCTCGGACAGCCTGCGGCTGGGCCGGCTCGGCGGCCTGGAGGTGGTGTTCCTGGCGCGCCATGGCCGTCACCACAGCCTGACCCCCACCGAAGTGCCCTACCGGGCCAACATCTGGGCCCTGCGTTCCCTTGGTGTGCGCTGGATCCTCTCCTGCTCAGCGGTCGGGTCGCTGCAGGAGCCGTTGCGCCCGCTCGACATGCTGGTGCCCGATCAGTTCATCGATCGCACCCACCAACGGCCGCTCAGCTTCTTCGGCAACGGCGCCGTGGCCCATGTGGGCATTGCCGATCCCTTCTGCCGCAGCCTCAGCCGCCTGCTGGCTGATGTGGCCGACAGCCTCATGCCGGCCGGCCGCCAACTGCACCGCAGCGGCACGTATCTCTGCATGGAAGGTCCGGCCTTTTCCACCCGCGCTGAATCCAACCTCTATCGCAGCTGGGGCTGTTCGGTGATCGGCATGACCAACCACAGCGAGGCCCGTCTGGCGCGGGAGGCGGAAATCGCCTACGCCACCTTGGCCATGGTCACCGACTACGACTGCTGGCACAGCGACCATGCCTCGGTGAGCGTGGAGCTGGTGATCCAGAACCTGCACGCCAATGCGCAGCTGGCGCAACAGGTGGTGAAGGTGGCAGCCGAGCGCATCGCCGCCCAGCGCCCCGCCAGCAGCGCCCACAGCGCCCTGCGCAATGCCCTGATGACGCCAAAGGAGCGGGTGCCGGCTGAGACGCGGGAAAAGCTCGACCTGCTCACCGCCCCCTACTGGGGCCCCTTCGAACCCGCCGAAACGCCCGCGTAGCCACGCCATCGCGAAGCCGTACTCAAGGCCGTAACCAACCCACCCGGCTGCCGCCCCACGGCGCTCAGTGGCTGAGCTGGGCACCGAGGGCAGCAAGGGCGCGCCGCAGATGGCCGCCGGCCGCATCCAGGGCCGCCGCCGCGGCGGCGGCATCCAGATCCGTGGCCGCCATCAGCAGGGCCCGCTTCACCGATCCGCCCGCCGCCTCCAGCAGTTGCATGCCGCGGGGCCGCTCCACCCCAGCCAGATCCCGCAGGATGCGCAGGGCCCGGTCTTCCAGCTTGCTGTTGGTGACCGCCACATCCACCATGCGGTTGCCGTGCACCTTGCCCAGCTTCACCATCACGCCGGTGGAGAGGATATTGAGCGCCATCTTGGTGGCGGTGCCGGCCTTGAGCCGGGTGGAGCCGGTCACCAGTTCAGGGCCGGTGAGCAGGCGGATGTCGATGTCGCAGGGCATCGGCGCCTGCGACGTGGGCACGCAGGCCATGCCGATCGTGAGGGCGCCGAGACCGCCCGCATGGCGGAGAGCACCGTGCACATAGGGAGTGGTGCCGCCGGCGGCGATCCCCACCAGGGCATCGGCGCTGCAGAAGCCCCTTGCCTCCAGATCGGCCTGGCCGGCTTCGGCCCGGTCTTCCAGCCCTTCGGAGCTGCGCAGGAGGGCCGGCGCCCCCCCGGCGAGCACGCCTTGCACAAGCTCGGGTGGGCTGCAGAAGGTGGGGGGGCACTCGGCGGCATCGAGCACGCCCAGGCGACCGGAGGTGCCGGCACCCAGGTAGAACAGCCGTCCGCCTGAACG
Source organism: Synechococcus sp. ATX 2A4 (assembly GCF_024346375.1). GTDB lineage: Bacteria > Cyanobacteriota > Cyanobacteriia > PCC-6307 > Cyanobiaceae > MW101C3. The sequence goes on from NZ_JAGQCV010000002.1 coordinate 253,188, forward strand.
CAACCGGGCCACGATCGCGTCGGTGGCGGCGCTGAGCGCTGGTGCTGCCGCCGCCACCGCTAGCTGCGAGCAGCGCTCCTCTTCGCAGAACAGTTCAACGATCGCGCGGGTTTCCAGTTGATCCAGCGCGGCACTGGCGGGGTTGGGCTGTTCGGTGAGCAGGTGACCGCGGTCGTTGGTGGCCACCGGGAAAGCTGAGGCCTGGCTCACAGCAACCCTTCCAGCCGGCGACGGAAGGCTTCCAGTTCATCGCTGGCTGCTGAGGCTTCGCCGTCGGGCCCGCCATCATCGGTGGACACCAGGCCAGCGGTGGCTTCTGTGGCACCGCTCGGCTCGCTGTTGTCGTCGTTCCAGCTGCTCACGTCCATGTTGCGTTCGGGCGGCGAGATCCACAGCCGCTCTTCTGGCGACTGGGGTAGGAAGCCGCTGGGCACAAAGCGCGCCTCGTAGCCGGCCTGGGCGCAGAACAGCTCCATTTCCTCCCGCTCCAGCGGCTCCACCGAGGGCAGCGGGAAATCCTGAGCCTCCAGCAAGCCTGCGTAGCGCTCCGCGTCGTCGGGGTCTTCGAACAGCAGCACCACCGTGTGGCCGCCGAGTTCGAGCGAATGGATGCCTTCGTTGTCCGTGCCGGCGTCGAACAGCAACACATGGACCGTCATTGAGCGCTCCAACGCCATGGCGCCAGTGTCTCACCCCGCGCCAGTGGCCGGCTGTGGCATCGGTCAGTCCCCATCTGCTTCCGCCTCGGCCTGTTCGGCCAGTTGTTCCAGCCGCCGGTAGAGCGATGCTTCGGCGTCGTTGAGCTGCTCTGGCACCACGATCCTGATCTCCACCAGCTGGTCGCCGCGTTGGCCCAGGTGGGCGAGCCCCCTGCCGCGCAGCCGCAGCAGACGCCCGCTGGAGGATCCAGGCGGCACGGTGAGCTGCACATCGCCCTGCAGGGTGGGGACCACCGCCCGGCAGCCGAGCGCTGCGGCAGGCGGGAAGAGATCCAGGGTGTAAAGCACGCGCAGGCCATCGATGCGCAGCCCCTCCGCAGTGCGCACCCGCAGCTGGATGAAGTGATCGGCGCCCCCAGGCGCCACGCCGGCCAGCCGCAGGCGCCAGCCATCCCCGGCCAGGGGCGGGGTCCAGAGCTCCACCACGGTGCCGTCGGGCAGCGCCAGCTCCAGCCGTTCCCCGGCCAGGGCCTGCTCCGGGGTGAGCTCCACGCTGGATTCCAGGTCCGCGCTGGCCTGCACCGGTGGTGGCGACGCCGGCGCCTGGGTCACCCGCCCGCCACTGCGTTCACGGCCACGGGAGGCAGGTGCTGCGGCGTCAGCGTCAAACGGTTCCGTCGGTTCTGCACCGGCGAAATCCTGGGGATCGTCATCCGTCCCCCTGTTGCCGTCTGGGGAAGGCACCGTGGTGCGACCGAACAGGGCCTCCAGGTACTCCTCAAAAGGGGGAAACCCGCTGGCGAAGCGGTCACGGCTGCCACTCTGCGGGCCGCCGGCCTCTTGCCCCCGCTCCCAGGCCTGTCGCCGTTTGGAGTCGCTGAGCACCGCATAGGCCTCGTTGACCCGCTTGAAGCGTTCTTCGGCAACGGGATCGTTGCCATTGAGATCGGGGTGCCAACGGCGCGCCTGCTGCCGGAACGCCCGTTTGAGCGCAGCGGCGTCGGCACCGGGTTCAAGCCCGAGGGTCGACCAGTGATCAATGGCCGTCGTGGGGGTAGCCGCCGTGGGGGTGGCGCTGCGGGTCACCGGGGTCAGTCCTCCGACCAGGGGTCGTCAGCCGTTGACCGCAGCCGGCGGGAGGGCCGGGTGGGCCGCTCGTCGTCATCGAAGCTGGCGGCGGGGGCGGCGCCGTAGTCCTGCGGTCTGTAGCTCGGCGGGCCATAGGCGGGTGGGTCAAAGCCGGGGGGGCCGTAGGGCGCCGCCGCGTTGTAGGCGTTGCGACTCAACGGTGCGGGGTCCCAGGCTTCCCGGCGGGAGCGGTCGCGGCCGCCGGGCCGGTCCCAGTCGTCATCGTCGTCGGCGAACAGGTCATCCTTGAGGGAGCCGAGCGTGTTCTTGAGCCCCTGCAATGGGCCCGACTCGCTCTTGCGTTCGCTCACCAGCCGCCGGTTGAGCCCGTAAAGGGCTTCCTGCAACTGGCTCACGGCCAGATCCAGCTCCACGGGATCGTCGCCTCCCACCAGCATCTGCACGTCGCGGAGAGCCATCTCCACCGAACGCTGCTGTCGTTCCGCCCCATAGGGGCCCAGCTCCAATGCCGCATCCCGCAGCCGCCGTTCGGCCTGGGCCACCAGCGTCTGGGCGCGGTTGCGGCGATCGACCTCAGCGCGCTTGCGCCGGTCATCCACCGCCTTGCGCTCCGCCTCTTCCAGCAGGGCGTTGATCTCGTCTTCGCTCAGGTTCGATCCCCCCTGGATGCTCACGCTCTGCTGCCGTCCGGTGGTGCGGTCGGTGGCCGACACCTGCAGCAGCCCGTTGGCGTCAATGTCGAAGGACACCTGCACCTGGGGTACGCCGCGCGGGGCGGGCGGGATGCCCGAGAGGCGGAAGCGCCCCAGGGATTTGTTATCGGCCGCCATCTGCCGCTCCCCCTGCACCACGTGCACCTCCACCGCCGACTGGTTGGCCTCCGACGTGCTGAACACATCGGAGCGGCGCACCGGAATGGCGGTGTTGCGTGGAATCAGCACCTTCATGACGCCGCCGATCGTCTCCAGCCCCAGAGACAGGGGGGTGACATCGTTGAGCATCAGGTCGCGCAGTTCACCGGTGAGGATGCCGGCCTGCACGGCCGCGCCGATGGCGACCACCTCATCGGGGTTCACCGACTGGCAGGGCTCGCGGGGAATGAGCGTGCGCACCATGTCCTGCACCATCGGCATGCGGGAGGAGCCGCCCACCAGCACCACGTCGTCGATCTCTTCGGCGGCCATGCCCGCATCCCGCAGAGCGCGCTGCACCGGGCGCAGCAGTCGGTCGAGCAGATCGGGGCAGAGCGCTTCGAACTGGCGGCGCTCCAGCACCACCTCGATGTGCAGGGGACCTTCCGGGCCGGTGGCGATGAACGGCAGCGAGACGGGCGTGCTCGCCACGCCGGAGAGCTCCTGTTTGGCCTTCTCCGCCGCCTCGGTGAGCCGTTGCAAGGCCTGCCGATCACGGCGCAGGTCGATGCCGTGGCTGGTCAGGAAGCCATCGGCGAGCCAGTCGACGATGCGGCGGTCCCAGTCGTTGCCGCCCAGCTGGGTGTCGCCGCTGGTGGATTTGACGTCGAAGACCCCGTTGGCGATGCGCAGCAGCGAGACGTCGAAGGTGCCGCCGCCGAGGTCGAACACCAGCACCCGTTTCACCAGGCTGCGGTCGAAGCCATAGGCCAGGGCCGCCGCCGTGGGCTCGTTGAGGATGCGTTCAACCGTGAGTCCCGCCAGGCGGCCGGCATCGCGGGTGGCCTGGCGCTGGGCATCGTTGAAATAAGCGGGAACGGTGATCACCGCCGCTTCCACCGGTTCGCCAAGATAAGTGGCGGCGTCATCCACCAACTTGCGCAGGATGCAGGCCAGCAGTTCCTCAGGGGCGTATTCCCGCTCGGTGGCGGGGCAGACCGCCCGCACATTGCCCTGATCGTTCGCCCGCACCGTGTAGGGCACCGCCAGGCTGTCGTCGTCGAGCTCGTCCCAGCTGCGGCCGACGAACCGCTTGAGATTGGCGAAGGTGTTGCGGGGATTCAGCACCAGCTGGCGCCGGGCCGGCTGGCCCACCAGCAGCTCCTGGTCGCGGTTGAAGCCCACCACCGACGGGGTGGTGCGTGTGCCCTCCGCATTGGCGATCACCTGGGGGCGGCCGCCCTCCAGAACCGCCACCACCGAATTGGTGGTGCCCAGATCGATGCCGACGATCCGACCCATTGAGCCTCAAACTGAAGCCCCAAACTACCGGCTTCCCTGTCGCGCGGCCGCTGCAGTGCCCCCGCTGCCGCCGCTGTCCCCTGCTGCGACCAGCCCAGCCCGGCTCGGTCGTTAACGACTTCTTAGTGGAAATTATCTGCTGCTCTCAACTAGTTTTTGGCTGGATGCTGAAGCATTGATTTGAACCGACCGTCCTCCCGCGCACACGATCAATGACATCCGCGCCCCCGGAAGATCTATTCACGCTACGGCGCAGACCGGCATCCGATCGTCTGGTTGACGGTGGTTTTCGTAACCTAACCATCGTACTGGCTTCGTTCGTTGCCATCACCCTGCTGGCGATTTTCATCACAGTGTTCCAGGGAGCAAGGGAGGCGATGCGTGAGTTTGGCCTCACCTTCATCACCACCTCCAACTGGAACCCTGTTGATAACGAATACGGAGCGTTCACGGCGATCTACGGCACGTTGGTGTCTTCGATCATGGCCCTGGTGATCGCTGTTCCGCTCGGAGTCGGCACGGCGATCTTCATCACGGAAAATCTGATTCCCCTGCGCTGGCGCGAGGTGATCGGGGTGATGGTGGAGCTGCTGGCGGCCATCCCGTCGGTGGTGCTCGGCTTGTGGGCCATCTTCGTGATGGAACCCTTCATCAGGCCGTTCCTGCAGTTTCTCTACGACGCGCTCGGCTGGTTGCCGTTTTTCAACTCTCCTCCCCAGGGACCTGGGATGGCACCGGCGATCATCATCCTGGTGGTGATGGTGCTGCCGATCATCACCTCGATCTCCCGCGATGCCCTCAACCAGGTGCCCAACGAGTTGCGTCAGGGTGCCTACGGCGTGGGCAGCACCCGGTGGGTGGCGATCCTGAGTGTGATCCTGCCGGCGGCCGTGTCTTCGATCGTGGGAGGCGTGATGCTTTCCCTCGGCCGTGCCATGGGTGAAACGATGGCCGTCACGATGATCATCGGCAACTCCAACAACTTCAGCTTTTCACTCCTGGCGCCTGGAAACACCATCGCTTCGATGTTGGCCAACCAGTTCGGCGAGGCGGATGGCGTACAGGTGTCAGCCCTCCTGTACGCAGCTGTGATCCTGATGGTTCTCACCTTCTCGGTGAACATTGCCGCTCAGTGGATCATCAAGAAACTCAGCCTCAAATACTGAACACCCCATGACCACCACATTTCCGGCTTCTTCGAAGTCGCTCCATTTCAATCCTTCCCTGAAGCGGAACCGGCTGGATCAGTTCCTCACCGGCCTTGCCGGGGTGTTCAGCACCATTGCGGTGCTTCCCCTGATCCTGGTGCTTCTCTACGTGCTGATCCAAGGGGGCCGCCTCATCAGCATCGGCCTGTTCACGCAGCTGCCACCGGCACCGGGCCTGGATGGTGGTGGCATCGGCAACGCCTTGATCGGAACGGTCGTCGTCACATTGATTGCCTCAATGATTGCCATCCCGGTGGGTGTGGGCGGCGGGGTATATCTTGCTGAATATTCCTCGGGCGGTTGGTTCGCCCAGTTCATCCGCGTCGGCAACGACATCCTGGCTGGGGTGCCTTCGATCATTGCCGGCATCTTCGTGTATGGCGCGATCGTGGCCACAAGGGTGTTCTTCGGTCAGTCCTACACCGCGGCGGCTGGTGGTCTGGCGTTGGCGGTGCTGATGCTTCCCACCGTGATCAAAACCACGGACGAAGGGCTGAAGCTGGTGCCACGCGAGCTCACCTGGGGTGCGATCGGCGTGGGCGCCTCCAAATTTGTCACCGTCACCCGCATCACCCTGCCCAGCGCCTTCACGCCGATTGCCACCGGCGTGGTGCTGGCCATTGCCCGGGCTGCCGGTGAAACCGCACCACTGATCTTCACGGCCCTGTTCTCTCCCTTCTGGCCGGAAGGTCTGTTCAATCCGATCGCCACCATGTCGGTGTTGATCTTCAACTTTGCGATCATGCCTTTCGAACCTCAGAACGAACTGGCCTGGGCCGCTTCGTTCGTGTTGGTGGTCATGATCCTCGCCGCCAACCTCTTTGCCCGCTGGTTGCGCCGTTTTGCCTCCAAATAAGCCACTCCCGGCCTTGCCTTGAGTCCCCAACCATCGCCTTCGAACCTCACACCCCCGATCCCATGACCTCGACCACGCAAGCGACTCCGGCCACGAACACCTGCCTGGCGCTGGAAAACGTCTCGATCAGCTACGGCAGCTTTGAGGCTGTGCGGAATGTCCACATGGACATCCCGGCCGGCAAGGTGACCGCCTTCATCGGACCCTCGGGTTGCGGCAAGTCGACCGTGCTGCGGGCCCTGAACCGCATGAACGACCTGATCGAGGGCTGCTCGCTGAAGGGGCGCGTGGTGTTTGATGCCCAGAACATCTACGCCAAGGAAGTGGACCCGGTGGAGGTGCGCCGCCGCATCGGCATGGTGTTCCAGAAGCCCAACCCGTTCCCGAAATCGATCTACGAAAACATCGCCTTCGGTGCCCGGATCAACGGCTACAAGGGCGACATGGATGAACTGGTGGAGCGCTCGCTGCGCAAGGCCTTCATCTGGGACGAAACCAAGGACAAGCTCAAGGAGAGCGGCAATGCTCTTTCCGGCGGTCAGCAGCAGCGCCTCTGCATCGCCCGCGCGATTGCGGTGGAGCCTGAAGTGATCCTGATGGACGAGCCCTGCTCAGCGCTTGACCCGATCTCGACGTTGAAGATCGAAGAGCTGATGCACGAACTCAAGAAAACCTTCTCGATCGTGATCGTGACCCACAACATGCAGCAGGCGGTGCGGGTTTCTGACCAAACCGCCTTCTTCAACGCTGAAGCTGTGGAAGGCGGTAGCGGCAAGGTGGGGTATCTGGTGGAGTTCAACGAAACCGAGCGCATCTTCAATGCACCGGTGCAGCAAGCTACCCAGGACTATGTGACCGGCCGCTTCGGCTGATCACTGTTGTGCTGTTTTCCCTTGGCGCCTGGCAGCCCGCTGCCTGCGTCAAGGGATTGCTGGTGTCAAAGTGATTGCTGTGGCCAAAGGCATTGTTGTCGTCAATTCCTTTCGCCCCAGCACAAAAAAAGACCGGCTTGAAGGCCGGTCTTTGTGTAACTGGACGGAGAGGGAGGGATTCGAACCCTCGATAGAGTTGCCCCTATACAGCATTTCCAGTGCTGCGCCTTCGACCACTCGGCCACCTCTCCAGGGGCTGTCATGGGGCAGGTGGCAATGTAGCAGCAGGCCGTTTGTGGTTCCCGTCAGACGATGACCAAGCGCTTTCCGATCACGGTGCACTGGCGCCAGCAGAACAGGGTGATCCGGCTGGATGTGCCGGAAGGGGAATACGTGCTGCGCAGCTTCGAGCAGCAGGGCCAGCCACTGCCGTTCAGTTGCCGCAATGGCTGCTGCACCGCCTGTGCTGTGCGCGTGCTGTCAGGGGAGATCGATCATCGCGAAGCGCTTGGCCTTTCGCAGGAACTGCGCAAGCGTGGCTACGGCCTGCTGTGCGTTGCCCGCGCCATCGGCCCGCTGGAGGTGGAAACCCAGGAGGAAGATGAGGTCTACGACCTGCAGTTCGGCCGTCACTTCGGCCGTGGCCAGATTCGCCCCGGCCTGCCGATCGAAGAGGAGTGACCCCCCAACCGTGACCCCCTAGCCATGACCATCAGCCTCCAGCCACCGGCGGCCGGCCTTCCCTGCCTTTCATACCAGGCGCTCCAAGCCTCCGGCCTCAGCGCCGCGGATCTGGTGCATCTGGCCGGGGTGGCGCGCCGTGCGGCCGCTGCCGGTGGCGCTGAGCTCACCCGCCATTTCGGCAAGCTGCGGCAAATCCGGGAGAAAGGGCGCGCTGGTGATCTGGTCACCGAGGCCGATCTCGCCGCCGAACAGGCGGTGCTGGCGGTGCTGGCGGCCGAAAGTGCCGGTGTGGCGGTGCTGGCTGAGGAAAGCGGTCGCAGTGCCACCCGATCCGATCTCGAGTGGTGCGTTGATCCGCTTGATGGCACCACCAACTTCGCCCACTCCTTCCCGCTGTTTGCCACCTCGGTGGGTCTCACCTGGCGCGGTCTGCCGCTGCTGGGGGCGATCGAGGTGCCGGCCCTGAAGGAGCACTACTGGGCCGCGCCTGGCCTGGGGGCCTGGTGCAACGACCAGGCGATCCAGGTCAGCGGCTGCACCGAGCTCTCCGCTTCCCTGCTGGTCACTGGCTTCGCCTATGACCGCACCACCCAGCCCGACACCAACTACACCGAGTTCTGCTGGTTCACCCATCGCACCCATGGGGTGCGGCGCGGCGGAGCCGCCGCCGTGGACCTGGCGTTTGTGGCCGCCGGCCGGCTCGACGGCTATTGGGAGCGCGGCCTTTCCCCCTGGGATCTGGCCGCTGGGGTGGTGCTGGTGGAGCAGGCAGGCGGGATTGTGAGCGCCTACGACGGCACGCCGCTGGTGCTCGCCGATGGACGGCTGATCGCCACCACTCCCGCGCTGCACGGTGCCCTGATGGATGGCCTGGCCCAGTGCCGGCCGCTGCCAGGTGCCCTGTTCGGCGCCCCCGAGCTCTGAGCGGGCCCCACGCCGCTCCATAGGATCCAGCCGCTCCCCCTCACTTCCTCGTTGTTCCATGGCCCTGCAACCTGCCGCCGGCGCCAGGGATCTCAATCCCGTCCAGGTGGGCGGCAACCGCCGCCTGCGCGAACGCCTGGCCGAGGTGTACCGGCTCTGGGGGTACGAGGAGGTGGCCCCTCCGTCGGTGGAACGGCTTGACACGCTGCAGGCCGGCGGTGGCATCGCTGACCAGGACGTGGTGCGCCTGGCGGCGGAGGAGCCGCTGGGGTTGCGGCCTGAATTCACTGCCTCGATCGCCCGGGCGGCCTCCACCCGCATGGCCTCGCGCCCCCGGCCCCTGCGTCTCTGGGCGGAGGGGCCCACCTTCCGCGCCTTCATGGGGGATGCGGGCGGGCAACGCATCAGCGAGCAGTTGCAGAGCGGTGTGGAGCTGCTGGGGGTTTCCACCGCAGCTGCCGATGTGGAGCTGATCCGCCTGCTGCTGGCCTGCACCGAAACGATCGGGCTGGAGCCCTGCCACGAGCCCCAGTTGCTGGTGGGTCACCACGGCCTGCTCAGTGCCCTGCTGCAGCGCTTGCCCGACCAGCACCGCACCGCCTGCCGACGCGCCCTCACCGGCTTCGACCCCCTCGCGCTGGCCGCCATCCCGCTGGAGCAGGCAGAGCAGGCGCAGCTTCAGGCGCTGCTGCGCCTGCGCGGCGCACCGGCCCGGGTGCTGATGGAGCTGGAGCAGCACCTGGGGGCCAGCCCGCTGCTGACGGAGCTGGCCACCACGCTCGAGTTGGTGCGTCCGGCGGCCGAGCGCCTGGGGGTGCAACTGCAGCTGGATCCCAGTTTTCAGCCCCACTTCGACCTCTACGACGGCATCGTGCTGAAGCTGGTGTGCCGCGGCGCGGCGGCACCGGTGGATGTGGCCAGCGGCGGCCGCTACGACGCCCTGGTGGGGCGCTTCTGCACCGACGCGGCCCTGGCTGCCGGTGTGGGCTTCGCCTTTTCGATCGAAGACATCCGCGAGCTGCTCAGCGGCAACGCTGGCAGCAAGGACACGGGCCGGTTGGTGGAGCGCCCATTGCTGGTGGCGTATGGCCAACCCGACGGCCTCGCTGCTGCATTGGAGCGGCTTGGTGGACTCCACGCCCAGGGCCGGGCCGCTGAACTGCATCCGGAGCCGATCGGATCGCAGCGGGAGGCTGAGGCGGTGGCCTTCAGTCGTGACAGCCAAGGCCTGGAGTGGCTCGGCTGAGACGGAACCGGGGGAGCCACATTTCTAGGATCGTCCCACGCCCGCGTCCGTTCGTCCATGGCCCACTCGATCCTCACCGACGTCTGCGAAGGCGTGGCCGATTGCGTGGATGCCTGCCCGGTGGCCTGCATCAAGCCAGGCAGCGGGGCCAATCGCAAAGGCACCTCCTTTTATTGGATCGAGTTCGACACCTGCATCGACTGCGGCATCTGCCTGCAGGTCTGCCCGGTGGAGGGGGCGATCGTGCCGGAGGAACGGCCGGCTGAGCAACGGCGCAGCTGAGATGACGGCCTCCCGACGCCACCATCCGCTCTGGACGCGGGCCTTCCATGCGTTCAACGTGGTGGTGTTGCTGGTGATGGCTGCCAGTGGCCTGCAGATTTACAACGCCAATCCCGTGTTCGGCGGCCAGGGCGGCCCCACCGTGCCGGAGCTGTTCACCTTGGGGGGTTGGCTGGCCGGCGGCCGTGACTGGCATTTTGGCTTCATGGGTCTGTATGCTTCGAACCTCGGCCTCTGGATCGCCTTGCTGATCCAGAGGCGCCGCGACCGGCTGGCACACAGCGGCGACCTGGCCACGCTGAATGCCAGTTCGAATCTGGCCAAGCGAAGGGTGGCGAGCCACCGGGTGGTTTACACCCTGATGCTGATCCTGCTGGCCTTCGGTCTGATCACGGGGCTGGCCATGTATAAGCCTGCCCAGTTCTGGTGGCTCTCAGGATTGTTCAGCTTCGGGGAACTGTTCGGTGCCACCAGCTGGCACACCCTGCGTGTGTTCCACCTGGCCACGATTCCGGCCATTGCCCTGCTCACCGTGGTCCATCTCGCCCTCTCCTGGCGGATTGGTGGATGGCTGTTATGGCGATCCATCCTTGCCTGATCGCAGCTTGCCACGTCAGCCCCCCTGGTTGAACCGCCGTCAGTTCCTCGGCCTGGCTTATAGCAGCGGATCTTCGTTGCTGCTGGGCGGCTGTGCCCTCAATCGCTTCAGTGAGGGGGTGGGAAATGCCACCCAACCGCTCAATGAGCGGATCGAAGCCTTGCTGCAGGGAAAGGGCAAGGTGCCGGAGTTTCGCCGCGATCAGGTGGATCCGGGGGCGCTGCTGGTGAACAGCTTCAACGGTATGCCGCGGCTGGACCCCGCCCGTTACCGGCTGCGGGTGGAAGGGCTGGTGCGCCAGCCGCTGCAACTGAACCTGGCCGATCTGGCCGCTCTGCCCCAGCAGGAGATCACAATCCGCCATGTGTGCGTGGAGGGCTGGGCGGCGATCGTGAACTGGTCGGGGGTGCGCCTCGCCGATGTGCTGGCGCTGGCGGGGTTCTCCAGCCTGGGCGGCTACCTGGCGATCGAATCCGCCGATCAGTTCTTCACCACCTGGGACATCACCTCGGCTCTGCACCCCCAGACCCTGCTGGCCACCGGCATGAACGGTGCGCCGCTGCCGGTGGTGAACGGAGCCCCCGTGCGCCTCGCCTCACCGATCAAGCTGGGCTACAAGCTCAGCAAATGGGTCACGGGGCTGGAGGTGATCCCATCGCTTGACTCCCTGCGGCGCGGCACCTGGGAAGACAACGGCTACGAGTGGTTTGCCGGGCTTTAGCAGAGCTGAACTGCTCAGCGCAATGACGCTACGGCATGCATCAAGGCTTGATGGCGGGTGAGCTCGGTGTGATCTTCAGGCAGTTTGTCGAACAGCTTGAATGTTTCGAGCCGCTTGCGGGTGGTGCCTTGTGCGCCCACCACATAAACGTTGCGGCCGGCCTCAATGGCCTCTTCCACCGCGTTTTCGATCGCCAGGGCGGCGGTGATGCCGAGGTGAAACACTTCCGAAACATCAAAGATCACCGCATCGCATTCACCGATGGCGTTGTGCTCGCGGTTGATCGCCTTGGCCACCCCGAAGATCATGGCGCCATTGAGCTGGAAGAGCAGCACGCGGCCCTTGGCCTGATCCAACAGCTGGCGCTCGTGGTCGGTGAGGTCGGCGGCCAGATCATCGGCTTCGTTGCCGGTGCTGATCATTTGCACGGCTTTGGTCTGCATGCGGCTCATCTTGTCGATGGTGAGGATGTTGGCGATGAAGATGCCAACGCCCACCGCCACCATCAGATCCACCAGCACGGTGAGGGCGATCACCACGTAGGTGATGAAGGCACCCTTGCGGGAAAGCTGCGGCACTCGCCTGAGGAATCCCCAGTCGACGATGTCGATGCCCACCTTGAACACAATGGCGGCCAGCACTGCCAACGGAATCTCTGAGGCCAGCCCCGTGCCCGCCAGAATGATCACCGCCAGAATCACGGCCCGGAACACGCCGGAGAGGCCCGTGCGTCCCCCGGCCTGGATGTTCACCACCGTGGCGGTGGTGGCACCGGAGCCAGGCAGGGCGCCGAGCAGACCGGCCACGATGTTGGCCACCCCCTGGCCCACAAGTTCCTTGTCGGATTTGTGCTCCGTGCGCGTGAGGCTGTCAGACACCAGGCAGGTGAGCAGGCAATCAATGGAGCCGAGCATGCCCAGCAATGCCGCATTGATCACCACCAGCTGCGCCAGATCAGGCGTGAGCGCCGGCAGTGTGAACACCGGCAAACCACTGGGGATCTCGCCGATCCGCCGCAATTCCACCCCTTGAAAGGCCACCAAGGAAAGGCCGGTGCCCACGATCAGCGCAAACAGCTGGGTGGGAATCACCCGCTTGATCCGCGCTGGTGTGAACCACAGCACCAGCAGGGTGATTACCGCCAATAGCGATTCCATCGGTTGGATGCCGCGCAGCAGTTGCGGCAGGGCCTGCAGAGTGCCGAGCACACTGCCCGGTGGTGGGGCCTGGCCCAGCAGGGGGCCGATCTGCAACACGATCAGGATCGTGCCGATGCCGCTCATGAAGCCAGAGATCACCGTGTAGGGCATCTGGGTGATGAAGCGGCCCAGCTTCAGCACCCCATAGAGGATCTGAAACACCCCCGAGAGCATCACCACCGTGAAGGCGATGGCCAGCGCCTGCGCGGGGCTGTCGGCGCGCGTGGTCAAGGTGGCGAGCACGGCGGTGAACACCACCGTCATCGGTCCGGTGGGTTCTGAGATCAGCGATGGCGTGCCACCGAACACGGCGGTGATCAGACCGATGATGGCTGCGGACCACAGGCCAGCCGCAGCGCCGGCACCGGACGCCACCCCAAAGGCCAACGCCATCGGCAAAGCGATCACCGCGGCGGTGAGACCCCCGAAGAAATCACCACGGATGTTGTTGAGACCGATGTGGTTGAAGAGGCGCCCGCTTGACTTGGTCTTGCGTGTTGCGGGAGACGGAGTCATGGGAAAGACAACAACAAGGGATCAATGACACGGGGCTGAGCCAAGGAGCGCTTCGGCGCCGACAGGTTTGACAAGGCAGGTGCCTATGGCACAGCGGAATGGATTGGATCCGGGAGTTTGCAACTGGCGCCGATCACGAAGTCAGGTGTGTCGCTGATGCGACCGAACAGATCAAGGCTTTCCTTGTTGAGGTTGATCAGCTCCACCATCGAACCTGCTTGCTGGAGTTTTCGGATCACCTGATCGAGAACGCGCATGCCTGTCTGGTCCCAGACATGGGCCGCCTGCATGTCGATGGTGATGCGGGCGTGATGGCGATGGGGTTTGAAGCTGGCAAGGAAATACACCGTGCTGACGAAGAACAACTGGCCGCACACCGAGTAATACAGATGGTCGTCGTCGAGCAGGGTGGAGGTCACCGAGATCACCTTGGCCACTTTGCGGCTGAACAGAATGCCCGCTAAGGCCACACCTACCAGCACGGCAATGGCCAGGTTGCGGGTCACCACCGCCAGCACCAGGGTGAGGAGCATCACGGCGGTGTCGCTTTTAGGGATCACGTCTGCTTTGAGAAACGATTCCCAGTTCACTGTGCTCACCGCCACCATGATCATCACCGCCACCAAGGCGGCCATCGGGATACGGGCCAGCCAGGTGCTGAGCGAGATCACCAGGATCAACAGTCCCACGCCGGCTGTGAGAGTGGAGAGGCGATATCGCCCGCCTGATTCCAGATTGATCACCGATTGGCCGATCATGCCGGCGCCGGCCATGCCGCCGAACAACCCTGCAATGATGTTGGCGACGCCCTGGGCCCGAGCCTCAGCTTCATAGTCAGCGTCTTCATCAAGGCTGTCTTCCACCACGTTGGCGGTGAGAAACGACTGCAACAACCCCACAAACGAAATGGCCAGCGCGGTAGGCAGGATGATGCCCCAGGTATCCCACGCGCCAAACACCGGCGGGATCTGAAAGGTTGGCCAACTGCTGGGCAATTGCCCGAGATCTCCCACCCGTGGGATCGGCAGCTGCCACCATTCCGCCAGCCCGCTGATCACCAGGATCGCCACCAAGGTCGAAGGCACCAGCCGAGTGAGGCGTGGCAGCAGGTAGATGATGAGCAAGCCCAGCACCACCAGCCCCCACACCCAAGGCCATTGGATGCTCTGGCCGGAGGCCGCCAGGCTGGGAATCACTTCATCGCCATCTCGGCCGATGCCCAGCTGCGGCCATTGCGCCAGAAAGATCAGCACACCGATCGCATTGACGAAGCCCAGGGTGACGGCCCTGGGCACGAACCGCATCTGCTGGGCCAGACGCAGATACCCCCAGAGGATCTGAAGGGCGCCGGCAAGAATGGAAGCGGCCAACAAATAGCTGAGGCCGTGGGATTGCACCAGTCCCCCCATCAGCAGGGCCACGCCCGCAGTGCAGGCCGACACCATGCCGGGGCGACCGCCCAGCAGGGCCACAATGATCAGAATCACGATGGAGCCGAACAAGCCCACCTTCGGGTCAACCCCGGCCACGATCGAGAAGGCGATGGCCTCGGGAATGATGCCGAGGGCTACCACGATGCCGGCCAGGAGCTCCTGGGAGATGGCGCGGCGGTCAGGAATCAGGGACCAGCTTTGTGGCATGGGAATTGTCTTCAAGGGGGAGAGGTGGTGATAGAGCGGTGAGCCCATTCGGCGGGCAACTGGCCAACGTCCGCTCCTTTAACTGGCGGAGAGCCACCGCTGTGAAGGAAGACGCAGCCGTCAAAAGCCGTCGTTGAAGCCAACGGCGCGTGCTGTGGCCGACAGCCATCATCCGGAGCAATGGCTCAACCCACCGGCCCGGAGCTTTGGCCAATGCAAAGAAACAGGATGCATTCCCTGATCCAGCCCAGCTCTCAAAGCCAGCCAGGCTTCCGTTTCACGTTACGGGGGAGTGGTCATCATTTGCCGAACTTAGCAGCGTGTATGGCCTGCATCCTGCGGCAGGCACGCTGTGGTGTCTCCTGGTGTGCGTCTCAGAACCGTTTGTGAGCTACACCACCCACTGGTGATTCCGCTTTGAGTTGCCAGGCTCAGCGAGTCTGCCGGCGTATCCAGACGGACTGGCTCATGGGGCCAATGGCGACCTGCTGTTGGCGTTCGCCGCTTGATGGTTATTGATGCGGTGATGGCGGCATCATCGGGACAACCTGGCTGATCGAGCTGATCGTGATGATCAAGTTGATCAAGCTGATCGAGCTAACCCGCACGACTGGTTTTGCAGAAAGACCATCGATCTTGGCTAATGAGAGGCATTGGAGGCGCTTATGTGCTGAGCGGCCCGGGTTTCGGTCCCTTGCAGTGGGTGCGTACCAGATGCTGAAGACGTTCGTCCTTTGCACTTGGCATTATCCCTTGCAATAGTGATCCAGCAGCTTGATGGCCCATGGCGGGTTCGTACCTACGGTGAATGCCTCCAGTTCAATCACTCTGGTTGCCACATGATTGCCGTACAAGGGCGAGTTGAGTCGTTCTCTGAACGTTGCTACTGGATAAACTTTGATTCTCATGGGCTCGCTATTCTGGCCAAGACCACCTGCCCGGCAGGATTGTGCAACATGAGCAGCCTCATGAGCCATGATTTCAGCCAACACCAGGCTTCCCATCAGCACGGCTGAACGCTTGATTCTGATTTCACCCACCCCTGGATCCCATACTCCAGCTGCTCCCTCCGTGACATTGCTACTCATCAGGATGCGCACTCCCTTGGCCTGAAGGCGAGCAATTAGTTTCCGGGTCGTTCGATTGACAGATGGCTGAACCACCTCGCGATCCCCGGTGATTGCCATGTCGATCAAGACCTCAATGTGTGCCGGTGTTTTGATTTCGAATGAGTTTGCTGTCGACACGCTGTAGCGAGCAAGCCAGTGGTGAATCACTCTGGGGTTTGCACCCATAAAAAGATAGGATCCAAGTAACCCAGCCACGCCCATCCAGGCCACAAGCGTTTGCAGCGAAGGCTTCCTTCTCCATGGCACTGCAGACGACTGATGGTGCCGGACTTGGTTCCGGTTTGGCCTTCGTTGCTGATGCTTCATCGGCGCTCCGCAAACTGCACAAACACACCGCCCACCTAGGCTTCTGTCATATCGAACGGATCGACTATGACAGTTTAGACATTGTTGGGCCATGAACTGGGAAGCTCTTGGGGCATTCTATCGAGTTGCTATGAGAGTAGACACAGTTCTGGAGTGTTCAGTGAAACTGATGAACCACTGCAAGCCTTGCCGTTTGTTCTACCCACTGGTGTACGGGAGCACCTTATCTGAAAACCAGTCCCCTCAAGCACCTCTAAATCACAATTGGCCGGGATTCTTAGACTGGTGGCGGCCCCAGCCATACGACTGGATTGAGCGATGCCACTATCATCCACTCCAGAAGTGAGATCAGCTCACGCCTAACCCTCAGCGCCAAACCGTTGCTGGGCGAGACGATCCACGTCTGTCCGCATCAATCGTGGCTGCCTGAACCGAGCGGTGTCGATTGATCTGTTCTGCGGCCACCTCGTCGGCTGGAAGCTGGACCAGTGGATGAACGCAAGCGTGATGCTCGAGTCCTTAGAACGGCCATCAAGCCATTGCCCCGTGGGGATGGCGCCCAGCCGCCAGCGCATCCACCAAGGCGAGTTGTTGGGGCAGACATACGGTGGCGAGGTCATAGCGGTCCAGAATCGTTTGGCGGGCGGCACTGCTGATGGATCCGAGGCTCTCGGGATGGGCCAGCACGCTGGCAATCGTTTCAGCCATCGCTTGCCCATCAAAAAAGTCGACAAGCAGCCCATTGCGGCCAGACACAATCACTTCCTGCACGGGCGCGGTAGCGGAGCCGATCACCACTGCACCACAAGCCATCGCCTCTAGCAGACTCCAGCTCAGCACAAAGGGGTATGTGAGATAGACATGGCAGGTGCAGACACGAAATAACTCATGCAAGACCGCATGGGGCACCCGTCCAACAAAGTGAACTCTGGAGTGGTCGATTCTGCCGCCAAGCTCCTGGAGCAACAGTTGCTTCCAGGACGTCCCAACCGGTGGTGGTGCGCCATAGCTCACTCCTTCTCCGCCCACAATCACCACCCTGGCTTGAGGACGCAGCTTCTGAAGCAACGGCAGCATTCGCAGAAAGGAGTGAATGCCTCGGTATGGCTCCAGGTTGCGTGCTACGAAGCTGACAACCTCATCACCAGGCCGCAGGGTGAGCCCTGCGCTCTGAAGGCGAATCTCTGCTCCCTGCCTTGGAGACACCTGTTCTGTATCGATGCCTTCATGGATCACGCTGATGCGTTTGCGGTAGAAGGAGGGAGCAGTGCTGGCCTGCCACTCGGTAGGCGCGAGGCCCCAATCGAGGTCTTCCAGAGCCAACAACTGGGGAGCTCGACGCAGCCGCAGGCGTGCCTGCGACTGCCAGGTCGTTTGCGATATTTCTTGGTCAAAGCCGACATCAGCTCCTTCAAGTTGATAAATAAACTCCACTTGGTGCAGCACTGGCACACCTGGCAGAACATCTTTGATGACAAGCAGCTCACCCCAGCCTGGGTGGCCAATCACCAGATCCACGCCGAGTCCCTTTGCCTTCAGTGACTCGATCTGAGCCGCTACAGCCTCAGCGCGCAGCGCCTTGGTCTGGAGGTCGGCCACCCAACCGTGGCAAGGAGGCACTCCAGCCGCCGGCATTGCGTTGTAACGGTGCAGCTCCACACCCTCTAGCGCCTGTGACGTGGGGCCACCAATCGCCATGACGTGGTCGCCGCGGGCCACCATTGCAGCCGCCAGATAGCGGTACTGTCCTGGAAAGTTCTGGTGCACAAACAGGCAGTTCATCTGCTAGGGAACAGAGTGTCGGTTATCTTGGTGTTCATGATAGAGGCCGATTTTACTCAGCAGATGCAGGCTTGATCTGAGCGATCTTGCCTGCCCTATGCAGTTGGCCTTTGTCAAATCATTTCCGGTGCTGATGTTTGCAACACCCAAGGAGACACTCCTCACTGTCTTAAGACGGACTCAAGCTAACCATCCTTCAGCTGCCGGAGTTCCCTGGTGATAACGAAGTTGCCAGCCGCTTGCCGACTGAATCCAAAGGGATGATCGGAGTGTGTGCCGTGTAAGAGAGCAATCTGGCGCGACCTGCGCGGAGCGGAAGCTGAGCAATGCCACGCCGGAGCTCAGTTCATCCACTATGAAGGCGTCGGAGCGCACCGCTGGTGGTGCATCCAGGACAGCCAGATAGTTGATGATCGTGTCCCTTGTGTAGGCACATCCAGAGCGGCCTACTTCATGAAAGTGGGGATGGAGCAACTGCTCCAAGCGTCCCCGGCTGCAGTGGACTCCTGGATGATGCAATTCAAGTTCGAGGGCTTGGAGCTGACTCAGTAATTCGCTCATGGCATTCATGCACCCACCAGACAGTATGCACCGACCAGCCATGATCCAGCCATCGACTCGACTCCCGTCATCACCAGCGCTCAGCGCCGCGGCGTGGAGCCGAGTTCGGTGGCTTGCTGGCGCAAGGTGCTCACCAACCCGCTGCGCTTGTACTGGCTGATTGACTGGTCAATCCGCTCCGCAGTGGCCACTGGCAGGCGGGGGGAATAGGCAAAGGCCTGTGATTCAGGCCGAATCCCCTGCAATGCCAAGCTTGGCACCAGCCCTTTCACCTCAGCGTGGAGCTGGAGATAACTCAACTGCAGGTTGTCTCCTAGCAGCGCATCGATGCGCCGTTCCATGAGCAGATCCAGCCCTGCTCGAATGTTTGTTACTGGCACGATGGTGATCGCCGCGTCATTGCTGTCAGTGTTCAGTTCATTCAGTAACCCTTCGCTGACCGTGCCTTGGCGTGCTCCGACCCGCAATCCGCGCAGATCCTCTTCCGAGCGGATGCCACCGCTGGCGGTTCCTTGCACTTCCCGTGCCACGTTCACCGTGAGGTAGCCCACCAGCAACGACGCTGACACGATCCGCACCATGTAAGCCATCAGCACCACACCATTCCCCCGGGTGGTAGCAACGAGCGTGTTGCTGCCAGGGCCGGTGGCCAGCACCTGGAACACCTTGCTGAAGACCCGCAAGCGCCCGCCGCTGAGGGTCTGGGGCTGCTGGGCGTAATCCTCCACCCGCCAGGTGAGCAGAGACAGCACTCCAATGGCCAAGAGATAACCTCCCAGGAGTTGCAGCAGAGTGGGTGTCAACAAGGCGCCCAGAAAAGATCGCCCGAGATCTAGGCGGCTTTGCACCACCATCACGGCCAGCCCATCCTCCTGAAAGGGAAGACTGAAGCGGTAACGCTCCAGGCGGTCCGGCGACACATTGATGCAGCCCACAGCCACATCCAGACGTCCATCACGGCTGGCCTCCAGCATCTCCCGCACCGATGGCCACTCCGACACCACATAGGGCAGTTGCTCCCGTGTGGCGATTCGGTTCCAGAGATCGACGGCCAGACCCCGCCAGGCACCGGCATCTCTGTAGCTGCAGGGTGGTGCCCCATCCACCACACCCACCCGTAACACCGGCTTCACTGCGGCGGCTGGCAGGGCAGCCGCGACAGCCAGCCACAGGGCGGTGGCCACGCTCGTCAAAGCGCCCCCGGGGTTCAGGCGGATGCCGAAGACGCGCTGTCTTGCCATCGCCGCATTATGCCAAGCCCTTACGAACCCTCAGCCCTGGCCCTTGTTGGTGTCTGGATCGATGATGTGGAAGCCGCGCTGGCTGTGGCGCTGTACTGAGTCTGAGCGTACGTTTGCTGTACTCAGACCTGAATCATGCTGACAGGCACGCTCATTTCATGACCAGCACATCCACCCCTGGTGTACGGCTGCGCACCAGCACGCCCACGTCGTGTTCGCTGCGGTGGAACTGAAGATTGATCTCCTCATCTCCCAGCCGCAACCCGTTCACATCGAGCAGGTTGAGGCCTTTTGGCAGACAGGGATTGCGCAGGCGCACCTGCACCCTCCGGCTACCCGCTTCCCGCTCAATTGACATGCCGGTGACCGCCTCCAACAGGCCGAACACACTGGCGCTGGCCCAGGCCTGGGGACTGCAGGCCACCGGGTAGAAGGTGGGCCCCTCCTCATCACGCCGCGAGAAGCCGCAGAACAGTTCCGGCAACCGAAACATCGGCACGGCGCTGGCGGTTTCAAACAGGCCGGTGAGAATCTGCAACGCTTCTGAGCGGTGGCCGTAGCGAGCCAAGCCCATGCCAATCAGGGCGTTGTCATGGGGCCACACCGAACCGTTGTGGTAGCTCATCGGGTTGTACCGGCTCTCCCGTTCATCCAATGTGCGCACTCCCCAGCCGTTGAAACTGGTGGGCGCCATCAATTGGCGCGCAATCGCTGCGGCCGCTTCAGGTGTGGCGATGCCGGTCCAGAGGCAATGGCCGGCATTCGAGGCCCGCACCTTGCAGGGCTGGCTGTCCCCATCAAGGGCGAGCGCATAGGAATCGATTGCCGGTGTCCAGAAGGCGGCATGAAAACGACGGCGCAGCCCAGCTGCCTCCTCGCG
Organism: Synechococcus sp. ATX 2A4; assembly: GCF_024346375.1. Lineage (GTDB taxonomy): Bacteria > Cyanobacteriota > Cyanobacteriia > PCC-6307 > Cyanobiaceae > MW101C3. Next base: position 273,735 of record NZ_JAGQCV010000002.1, read on the forward strand.
CAGGGCTTCGGCCTCACTGGCCCGACCGAGGCACTGGAGGATTGAAGCGAACGCACGGCGCGCCCCGTAGGCGTAGGCCTGCACTTCACAGAGGGCAATTGAGCCTTCCGCCAGCTGTCCGTTGGCGTGGTGGATGGAATCGTCGGAATCTTTCCAGCCCTGGTTGCTCAGGCCCCCATCGGCGGTGCGTAGACACCGGAGAAAGCCATCGCTGCTGCTGGCTTCGGCTCTGTGGATCCAGGCCATGGCCGCCTCAAGCTCGGGCAGCAGCCCAGCGATGAAATCGCGATCATCGCTACGGCACAGATAGTCCCCCGCCAGCATCAGAAAGAGCGGTGTGGAATCCACGGCTCCGTAATACCTGGAGAACGGCACCTCACCCAGCGCTGCCATTTCACCCAGCCGTGATTCGTGCAGGATCTTGCCGGGTTCTTCATCGTGAGATCGATCCACCACCACGGCCTGGCGCCGTGCCAGATACCCCAGCACCCCCCGCGCCAATCGCGGTTCCAGCATCAGCATCTGGCGGGCCGTGATCAGGCCATCCCGCCCGAACGGGCAGCTGAACCAGGGAACGCCGGCATAGGGATACAGGCCGTCTTCCACCTGGCTGGCCAGCAGGTGCACATCCGAGAACGAGCGCAGCAGCCAGCTGTTGAAGGCCGGGTTGTCGCTCACCACGGAGGCCGCACGGCGCCGTGCATCCCGGAAGCGTTGGATCGTGGCGGACATCGCCGCGTTGTAGTGCTCCTCCGCTCCCAGTGGTTCAGCGGCGGGATGGAAATCCAGCACCAGAAACAGCCGGCAGGTTTGCCTGGGCTCCAGCGTGAGTACCAGGCCGATGTCTTCAGCATTGACGTCCTGCACCGGATCGCTCATGCGCAGCAGCGTGATCCGATCCTCGCCATCAAGGCCCCTGTAGAGCAGTTCCAGCGCCCCGTCGCTGCCACGCCGCACCGTGCGCCCACGCTGGGGACGCTGATACCCCCGCACTTCGAAGATGTCGCAGAAATCTGCATCCAGCCGCAGGGTCAGGGGCATCTGAACGGGGCGGCCTTCATAACTGGTGAAGCAGAATTGCTGCAGGCAAGCCGTGGCTGTGAGCACAGTGGTGCGCTCCAGATGGATGCTCATCGCCGCCGATCCAGCGTTGGGCCCGTTGTTGTTGGTGAGATGGCTCACCAGCACGCCCATGGCACCCAGCTCCGTGGAGCTCAGCACCATCGGCGATTCATTCCACAGCAACACCTGCAGCCGGCTGATGTGGCGGGTGCCGCGGTGGAAGATGCCGGCATCGTGCTGAAGTTCAGGGCAGATCTCGCCGCGTGAATCCAGTACTGCGAAGGTTTCCTCGTTCTTGAGAACGAAGGGGGGGAGGGGTTCAGGCATGCACTGATGTGCGATGGGCAGGACTGTGGCTGCGGCGTGCCTGGATCAGGTGCCGGTACAGCTGCTCATAATCTTCCGCCTGGCGACCCACTGAAAAGCACACCTCGAAATGGCTGCGAACCCGCGAACGATCCAGCTGCTTCACTTGACGCACCGCAGCAATCGCCTCCTCAAGCGTCTCCACCAGGAAACCATTCACCCCCTCACGGATGATTTCGGGAGTGGAGCCGTTGCGCCAGGCGATCACCGGAGTGCCACAGGCATTGGCCTCAATCATCACCAGGCCGAAGGGTTCAGGCCAGTCGATCGGAAACAGCAGGGCTAACGCGTTGCCGAGCAGATTCTGCTTGCCGGCATCGTCCACTTCTCCCACAAACTCCACCAGCGGATTGTTGAGCAGCAGCGGTTCAATTTGGGCGTGATAGTAGGGAGCATCGACAGGATCAATCTTGGCGGCCACCTTCAATGGCAGACCCACCGCTGTGGCGATCGCAATGGCGCGATCCAGCCGCTTCTCCGGCGAGACCCGGCCGACGAAGACCAAGTAGGGCTGTGGATTGGCTTCGTAGTGATACAGATCAGTGGGGAGGCCGTGATAAACGGTGCCAAGCCAGTTGGCAGCAGGCACAGGCAGACGCTGGGTTTCGGAAATTGAGACCAACGGCACCTGATCAAAGTGGTCGTACAGCGTCCTCTGTTCGGACGCATGCAAGGGACCGTGGATGGTGCTCAGATGGGGGACGCCCAACATTTCTGCGACCGGAAAATGGTAATGGCCGTTGTGGAAATGAAGTACATCAATGCTATCGAGTTGAGCGATCACATGGTCCAGCTGGATCATGTCGTGCACAGTTGGATCGCCCTTTGCCCCACCCAGCCGCAGCGCTTCGGGCACGCAGGGGCATAACTGCGCGCTGGTCAGTGAGTCACCACTGGCAAAAAGCACCACTTCATGGCCGCGCCTCACCAATTCTTCCGTGAGATAATGTACAACTCTTTCGGTACCTCCGTAACCAATCGGTGGCACTCTTTCGTGAAGTGTTGAAATCTGTGCAATTCGCATATTCGTGCCTGCATCCTTCGGTGATCCGCTCGTGTACAGCTTTCGACGTATTTCAAAGCCAACAGCATTGCAGCAGAACTGCTGCATCCATACGTTTGCACCCCCACACGGCAGTGCTGAACGCTGCCTGGCCCAAGGTTTTCCTGTTGACGGCAGGTGTGCCGATTCGGGGTTTGTCTCGGGATGCACACTGGACGCCCACTGGTGGCCTGTTCACAGCTGCGCCGACCTTCAACCCAGCTGACCTGCTTGCGTTCAGTGCTCCATTCCGCTGATGGTGGGTTTCGAATCCACGCGCGCGGACACGTTGTCCATGCTGGTGATGATCCAGTAAAATGACATCAGGCATGGCACCCAGATGATCATCATTCGCCCGTATGAGGCTTCAGACTGGCCCGCCTTGTTCACCCTGCTGAGAGCCACCTTTGCAGGTGGAGACACCTACGTTTATCCGCCCGACATCAGCGAAGCTGACGCCCATCAGGCCTGGATTGACATCCCAATGGCGACGCTGCTGGCGGTTTCAGATGCCGGAGACATCCTCGGCACCTACTTCATCAGGCCGAATCAGCCGGGGCTTGGCTCTCACGTCTGCAATTGTGGGTACATGGTGGCCGAGGCTGCCGCGGGCCAAGGTGTGGCCACGGCCCTGTGTGAGCACTCTCAGCGGTTCGCCGTTGAGATGGGCTTTCGTGCCATGCAGTACAACTTTGTGGTTTCCACCAACCACCGCGCGGTGCGTCTCTGGCAGCATCTGGGGTATGCCATCGTTGGTCGCTTGCCCGGCGCGTTTCTGCACAGCACCCTCGGTTATGTGGATGCGTTTGTGATGTTCAAGCAGCTGGTGTTGGAGCCTGCAGCGGTGGATCCGCTCTGAACGAGCCACTGCCCGCGGCAGGCAGCTTCACCGTGAACGCACTGCCGCTGCCCAGCTTTGATGCCACTGAGATCTGCCCGTGATGGCGCCGCACGATTGCTGCCACGATCGATAGCCCCAGGCCGGTGCCGCCCCGCTGGCGAGAGCGGCCGGGGTCGCTCCGGAAGAAGCGATCGAAGATGCGTTGCTGATCGGCCGTGCTGATGCCGGTGCCGCTGTCTTCCACCTGCAGCACCACCTGGTGCCGTTCGCGCCGCAGGCTCACTGAAATTGTTCCGCCCGGTGGCGTGTAGTGCACCGCGTTCAGCAGCAGGTTTGAGACAAGCCGGTAGAGATCCCTTTCTCTTCCGTGCACCATGATGGCGGCCTCGTTGTTGGTGACCAGCTGCACGGTCACGCCAGCGGCGGTTGCCACCTCAGCGGTTTCCTCAATCAGGTCAGAGGCGATCTGGGTGATGTCACACGCCTGCAGGGCCGCTGCCAGCTCTGGCGCTTCAAGCTGGGCGAGCAGCAGCAGGTCGGTGATCAGGCGATTCAACCGTTGCCCCTGGCCCCACACCACGGCGAGCATGTCGTTTCCAGCCTTCTGCTCCTCAGGAGCGACCCTTCTGTGGGCCTCCACCACTGCCAGCAGGTTGGCCACAGGGGCGCGCAGTTCATGGGCGGCATCGGCGCTGAATTGCTCCTGCTGCCGGTAGGCCTTCAGCAGCGGCTGCATCGCCAGGCCGGAGAGCCACCAACTCGCCAGTCCAGCCACAAGCAGCGCCACCAGCACGATCGTCTGCGCCGCCCACCAGAGCCGTTCGGCTTCAGCATCCAGCCCGCGCAAGCTGCGACCAATCTGCAGATACCCCAATCCAGCTCCGTCAGTTCCGCTGTCTGTGCGCCTGGCTGCGATCCTGCTTGCGTGCCTGGCTGCGCACTTGGTGGTGCTGGCGCGTGGGAGCGGTGCAGGTGGATCGAATACTGCAGAAAGCGCTCACCAACCTGCTCAGCCAGCACCGTCCAAACGGGGCCCGGACCTGCCGCCGTGGTCCGGGGGGAACCGGGGGAATGGGCGATGAGCCTGCCCTGCCGGTTAAGCAGGCGCAGGTAGAAGCGCTCTGGATCGGCGATGCTCACCGCATGGCGCGGCAGCAGCGCTGATGGCAGCGGGCAGGGATCCCCCACCAGGCACAGCCCGGGCAGGATGGTAAGGAGTTGGACCGAAGGACGGGCTTCTGCCGGGAGCAGTGGCTTGAGGCTGTCGTGCAGCGTGCCGCCCAGTGTTTCCACCTCGCTCTTGATTGCTGACCAGTGGGCACGCATGAGCAGGCCAGACATCCCGTAGCCGGCGCCATACAGGATCGCTCCGATCACCACCAGATAGGCCGCTGCCAGCCGCAGGCGGCTCAGGCGAATGGCAGCAGGCCTCGTCATCAGCCAGCTGCCTACGGTTCCGGCTCAAAGCGATATCCCTGGGAGGGCACCGTTTCGATCGGATTGGTGAGCCCGTGGCTGGCGAGCTTGCGCCGCAGCAGCCGCACCTGAGCGGCCACCACATTGCTGATCGGATCTTCATTCAGCGACCAGAGCTGGGCGCGCAGGCGTGATCCCGGAATGATCTCGCCGGGATGCTCCATGAAATAGGCCAGCAACTGACGTTCCTTGGCAGACAACAGGACCCGGGTGGTTGTCTGGGGCGCCCCCACGCTCAGCCAACCTTCGGCGGGATCGAGGGCATAGCAGCCGGCAATCAGCACCGGATCGCGGTAGTTGGGCTGACGCCGCTGCAAAGCCCGGATCCGGGCCAGCAGCTCCTCCATCGCAAATGGTTTGCTGAGGTAATCGTCGGCGCCGGCATCGAGGCCCTGCACCCGGTGTTTCGTTTCGGCCAGGGCCGTGAGCATCAACACCGGCAGGGTGAGCCCCGCTCCGCTCAGGCGCCGGCAGAGCTCCAGGCCCGACAGACCCGGCAGCATCCAATCGATGATCGCCAGGTTGTAGGTGGCCAGCTCGCTGCGCAGCAGGCTCCAAGCGCCGGCGCCTTCGGCCACGTGATCCACCACATGCTGCTCGGCCTTGAGCACCGCCTGGATCGCCCCGGCCAGCTCGGTTTCATCCTCCACCAGCAGGAGGCGCAGGGGCATGGCGCTCACAGGGGCGGATGGGGTGGATCCTAGGGAGCACCGCTGGTTTCACCTGTTTTTCATCCCCCCTGCGGCATTCTCGGCAGAGTCTTGTCCTGCCCTGCGGCAGCCACATCACCATGCGCGCGTTTCTGCTGGCCGCTGGCCTCAGCCTTGGAGCCCTGGCCGCCGGGAGCCTTCAGCCGGCTCTGGCGCATGTGGGCCATGGCGATGAGTTTCAGCAGCAGGGAGACGTGCGCCAGGTGCCGGTCAATGGGGAGATCGATGCCCTGCTGGGCATCACCACGGCTCCTGCCACTACCGCCGGCGGGGTGGTGTCGATTCCTGTGGCTGCGGTGGTGAAAGCCGATGGCAAGTCGCTGGTGTTCGTGAAGTACGGCACCACCTACGACCCGGTGTTCATCAAGACCGGCTCCAGCAGCGGTGACCAGATTGAAGTGAGCGAAGGCGTGACGGCTGGAGAAGAGGTGGTGATTCAAGGGGGCCTCTCCCTTTATGCCGAGTCGAAGAAGAGCGAGGGCGCCGCCGCTGACGAGCCGCCTGCCACGGCAAGCAGCGCTCCGCCTGCCCCCGCGTCTACCCCAGCTGCGGGGAGCCCCAGCCCGCTGGTGATCGGGGCGGCGACGCTGGCGGTGGCGGTTGTGCTGGGCGGGGTGGTGGCCACGCGACGCGGCCACAAGCACTGATTGCTGCACTGACTCATCCCTCTACTGACGGATCGCTGTAAGGCGTTCCGTACTGATCGCTGCACGGCGTTCTGCGGAGTGACCGCTTTGCCCATCCTCTGCTTGCTTCCATGCTCAATCGCCTGCTGAATCAAACGCTGCGCACCGCGATTGCCAGGCGCTGGCTGGTGGTGGTGGCTGTGCTCTTGATCGCTCTCTGGGGCCTGTCGATCCTCAGCCGCATGCCGCTGGATGTGTTTCCCCCGTTCGCTCCACCCCAGGTGGATGTGCAGACCACAGCCGATGGCCTGGCACCAGAAGAGGTGGAGCAGCGCATCACCGTGCCGATCGAATCGGCGGTGAACGGCCTGCCGGGGGTGGAAACGGTGCGCTCCTCCTCGAAGGTGGGGCTGTCAATGGTGCAGGTGGTGTTTGCGCAGAACGCCGACATCAACCGGGCCCGTCAATCGGTGGCGGAACGACTGCAGCAGATCACGGCGGAGCTGCCCGCCACTGCCAGCGCCCCGGCCATCTCGCCGCTGGTGTCGCCGTTGGGCACGATCCTGCAGTTCGCCTTCACCTTGAAGGGCGGCGGCCCGACCACGCCGCTGGAACTGCGCCGGATCGTTGCCACCACCTTCAACCACCAGATCCTGGCGGTGCCGGGTGTGTCCCAGGTGACCCTCTACGGCGGTGAGGAAGCCCAGCAGCAGATCCAGATCGATCCCCAGCAACTGCAGGCCCGCCAGGTGTCGCTACAGGCCGTGGCTGAGGCGGCCGCAGCGGCAAGTGCCAGTGCCCCCGGCGGCTTTCTGATCGCGGGCGGGCAGGAGCAGCTGATCCGCGCCGATGGCCAGGCGCGTAGCCGCGAGGAGCTCTCCGATTCGGTGGTGATGGATCGCAACGGACAACCGCTGCGGCTTGGTGATGTGGCCGGCGTGCGGCTTGCTGGCGCCCTCAAGCGCGGCGATGGCAGCTTCAACGGCAAGCCGGCGGCGGTGTTGATGATCAACAAGCAGCCCGACATCGACACGCCAAAGGTGACGCGTGAGGTGGAGGAGCGCATCGCGGCTCTGAGCAAGACCCTCCCGGGTGACATTCAGCTGACGCGCACCTTCCGCCAGGCCAGTTTCATTGAAACGGCGATCAGCAATGTGAGCCGGTCGCTGCTCGAAGGCATCGCGATTGTTGCGCTGGTGATGGTGCTGTTTCTGATGAACTGGCGCACCGCCGTGATCACCCTCAGTGCCATCCCCCTCTCGTTGCTGATCGGCCTGATGCTGATGCGCGCCTTTGGGCTGGAGATCAACACCATGACCCTCGGTGGGCTGGTGGTGGCGATCGGCTCGGTGGTGGACGATTCAATCGTGGACATGGAGAACTGCTACAGCGGACTGCGCCGCAATCAGCTGGCTGACCAGCCCAAGAATCCACTTCAGGTGGTGTACGAAACCTCGGTGGAGGTGCGCCAACCTGTGATTCTCTCCACCGTCATCATTGTGGTGGTATTTGCGCCGATCTTCAGCCTCACGGGAGTGGAAGGGCGGATCTTCGCGCCGATGGGGCTGGCCTATCTGCTGTCGATCACGGCCTCCACCCTGGTGGCGCTCACCCTTTCGCCTGCGCTCTGCGGGATTCTGCTGGCGCATACGCGGCTGCCTGCCGAGAACACCTGGATCGCCAATTGGGCTGAGCGGGCTTACCGGCCCCTGCTGGAGAAGGCGCTGATCTCCCCCAAACGCCTGCTGGCCGTGGCACTGGCCGTTGTGGTGGGGGCCTGCGCCATACTGCCCAGCCTCGCTCGGGTCTTCCTGCCGGAGTTCCGCGAGAAATCGCTGGTGAACTCGATGGTGCTCTACCCCGGCGTGTCCCTGGAGATGACCAACCGCGCCGGTGTGGCGCTGTCCAACACCCTGAAGGCCAACCCGCTGTTCGCGTGGGTGCAGGTGCGGGCGGGGCGGGCCCCCGGCGATGCCGATGGCGCTGGGGTGAACCTGGCCCATGTGGATGTGGAACTGAGCGATCAGGCGATGCAGGATCGCCCTGCCGCGATCGCCGAACTTCGCGCCGCCTTCCTGAAGCTGCCCGGGGTGGCCCCTAACATCGGTGGCTTCATCTCCCACCGCATGGATGAGGTGCTCTCGGGGGTGCGCAGCGCGATTGCGATCAAGATCTACGGGCCCGATCTGGCGGAGTTGCGCAGGATCGGCGAGCAGGTGCGCGACGCGATCGAGCCGATCGAGGGGGTGGTGGATCTGCAGCTCGAACCCCAGTTGCCGATCCAGCAGGTGCAGATTGTTTTCGATCGCAAGGCTGCCACCGCCAACGGGCTCACGATGCAGCAGCTCGCTGTTGCAGTGGAGATTGCCCTCAACGGCAAGACGGTGGGCCAGGTGGTGAGCAACGGCACCGATCGCACCGATGTGGTGGTGATGTTGCCCGAGCAATCCCGCAACAGCCTCGATGCCCTGCGGGCCATTCCGATCGCCACCCCCGCCGGCACCATGCTGCCGCTGGGGTCCCTCGCCCGGATCGACAATGGCCTGGGCGCCAATGTGGTGAACCGGGAGGATGTGTCCCGCTTGATCGTGGTGTCCGCCAATGTGAGCGGCCGGCCGCTGGGCACGGTGGTGGGAGACATCCAGAACACCATCAACAACACGATCCAACTGCCATCTGGGTACCTGATCCGCTATGGCGGGCAGTTCGAATCGGAAGAGCGGGCCACCGCCAATCTGGTGCTTTACAGCGCCCTGGCTGCGGTGGTGATTGCCGTGTTGATGTTCGTGGCTGTGCAATCACTGCCGGCCACGATCGCCATCCTGATCAATCTGCCCCTGGCCCTTGTTGGGGGCCTGGTGGCGATCCTGCTCACCGGTGGTGTGCTTTCGGTGGCCTCCCTGATTGGATTCATCACCCTGTTCGGGGTGGCGGTGCGCAACGGCCTGCTGCTGGTGGACAACTACAACCGCCGCCACGCCGAAGGCATGGAGCTCAAGGAGGTGATCCGCGCCGGCAGCCTGCAGCGCCTCAACGCGATCCTGATGACGGCCCTCACCTCCGCCTTGGGCATGTTGCCCCTGGCCCTGGCCGTTGGGGCCGGCAACGAGATCCTGCAACCGCTGGCGATTGTGGTGCTGGGCGGGCTGATCACCTCCACCACCCTCACCCTGCTGGTGCTGCCGGCTCTCTATGCCGCGTTCGGCGGTTGGTTGCTGCCTCGCCTCAACCCAGCCGTGAGCAAGGCATGACGTGATGGGGAGCCATTGGGCCACGCTGATCAGCCCCAATCCCCAGCGGCAAGGGTTGATCGCAGGCCTGCTGGCTGCGTTGTTCTTCGGGCTCAGCGCTCCGTTGATCAGCGTGGTGAGCGGAGCAGGTTCGCCGCTGATTATCGCCGCACTGCTTTATGCCGGAGCCGCCTTCGCATTGCTGGTGGTGCGGGGATTCGTGTGCGATCACGATCAGGAATCCCCGGTTCAATGGCAAGACCTGCCACCGCTGCTGGGGCTCACCGTTCTGGGGGGAATGGTCGCTCCGATCGCTCTGGTGCAGGGCCTCAGCCTGCTTTCGGCGGGTTCCGCCTCGCTGTTGCTGAATCTCGAAGCGGTGTTCACGCTGCTGATCGCGGTGCTGATCGGCCGTGAGCACCTCAGCCGCAGGGGGCTGATTGCAGCGGTATTGATCCTCACGGGTGCCGTATTGCTGACGGAGGGCTCCTTGCATGGAGCCACCTTCCAGGGAACCGTGCTGATCGTCGGCGCCTGCCTGGCCTGGGGGATCGACAACAACCTGAGCCAGCGCCTCAGCCTGCGCGACCCCCTGCAGATCGCCCTGCTCAAGGCGATCGGGGCGTCAGTCCCCATGCTCCTGCTGGCGCTCGCGGCCGGCCAGAGGCTGCCGGCCTGGCCCGAACTGCTGGCGCTGCTGGCGATTGGCGGCGTGGGGTATGGGATTTCGATCTGGCTGGATCTGCTGGCGCTACGCCACCTGGGCGCGGCCCGCGAAGCGCTCGTGTTCTCCACAGCCCCCTTTGTGGGCCTGCTGTTCTCCCTGCTGGTGCTGCGCGAAGCCTTCACCAGTGCCATGGCGATGGCCTCAGCCGCCATGGCGCTGGGGGTGGCCGTGCTGCTTCAGGAACACCATTCCCACCGGCATCGGCACCAGCCGCTCCGCCATGCCCACCGCCACCACCACGATCCGTCCGGCAGTGACCCCCATCACAACCACGACCACCCCGGGGAGCCGCCGGACGCAGGCCATCAACAGCAGGCCTATTGGCACGCCCACGAGCATCAACATGCCCCGATGGAGCACGAGCATGGCCATGTGAGCGACGGGCATCACCGGCATGATCACAGCCAGAAGCAGTGAAATTGCGATTGTGGCTGTCAACCGCAGAGATGCGGGTTCGACCACCACTGGATCCGGCAAGGCGGCAAGCCCCGGATGACTAAGCCGGCTGGATGAACCAAGCAGAGGGCAGCGGGCGCAGATCCGCCATCCGAATGCTGAAGCACGAGCGGTGGTTTGGAGACTTGCCACCATGGCGAGTTCCCATGGCCAAGGCTGCGCCCCTGTATCGGCAGCTTTGATGTCAGGCTTTTGGATGGGACGTTCGCCGTGTGAAGTGGAAGAGAAGCGGATGCGGAGAGTGTTCGTTGAGCTGTCAAAGAACAGGTTAGGCTGAATTCATATACTCACAAGATCCAGCATTAGAGATGAGCCAAGGCCTACTAGTCCGTGTTGGCATTGACGCCACTTCTGGGGGCTGGAACGGCCCCTGCAATGAAAACGAATTTTGCTACGTCCCGATGGGAAGCTCTAAAGACTTGACTCCCAACTACGACACAGCGTATGCACCTTTCCGGCGGTCGGTGGAGTTGTTTCTGCCTGAATCTGCTCATCGACGATGCCGTTGGCCCCACCGTTTGCCTCGCAAGGGCCACTGTGACCCGGACTTCAGACAGCTGAGCTTTGGAGACGCTGGGATGCGTGGAGCAAGAATCTTCTCAGAGATCAGCCCAGGTGACTTTCTTGTCTTCTATGCAGGGCTGAGATCGGTTGACACCGGATGCCTGAAGTATTCAATCATTGGCTTTTATGTTATCGATCATATGATCAAAGCAAGGGATGTGCCACAGGAAGACTGGCACCGCAATGCACACACCAGAGATGGCGGGTGTCACAGGGATGGGGACGTCGTTCTTTTTGCCAAGCCTGGTGAATCCGGCCGGCTCCTCCGACATCTGCAAATTGGAAGTTATCGAGATGGAGCTTGGCGCGTCACTGAAGACTTGCTCGCAGAGTGGGGAGGCCTCAGCGTTAAGAATGGTTATATCCAGCGGAGTGCATACCTACCCATGTTCACTGATCCCAAGAGATTCATGGCATGGTTTAAACGTCAGAATCCTCAATTGATCGCGTTAGACAATCCTTAGAGGTTGGATTGCATCGTCCCATCAAGCGTTTCTTGGGTGCAGGCCTTTGCTGATTGGCTGCTTCCGCCCTAGCATCACTGCCTGCCAACAAGGGCAGCCTTAGACGAGGAGCAACCAGTGGAAGCGCTGATGGAGTGGGCAAGCAAGTATTCCCCGGGGGTTCTTGCGTTGCTGATCGTTGCCACGGCTGCCGTGTATGTCCTCAAGCTGCTCACGGATAAGGTCGTTGCGAGCCAATTCGATCGTTACGTGATGCAGATGGAGCTCCGCCTCAAGCAAAGGTCAGACTTTGAGCAGAAAATTCTCCTGGATCAGTACGAACTGGTGTGCGATCTCGCGGAACGTCTCCTCCGAGTTGCGACTGACCTTCATCGCCACAGGCTCGGGACACAGGTGGAGGGCCTCCTTCGCGACGGTGACGTCGTGCCGCTTACCGCCGTGTTCGAACTGCTCGCGTTGAAGCGTTATCTGCTGAAGCAGAGGTTTTATGAGATCTTTTGGAACCAAGCGCACACACTTCTGGCCACTGCAAACTCAAGAGACCAGCACGAGATGGGTCGCCTCGAAGCTCAGTATCTGCGAAACCTCGAGCGCCTCTATGAATCGATGAATGAGGTGTTTGGGATTGAGCGAATCTCGTGGGAGGAAACGACGTGATCCCATCACAGTTGAACTGTGGCATCGTGCGGAACGTCTAACTCGCTTCTTCGGCCGTCCGGCTCTGCCGACGGCTGAGACGAACCGTTTGGAAAGCAATCATGCGATTCGCCTCCAAGATAGGACTCAGTCTTTCACTCGTACAGGCCATTCTTTCTTTTTGGGCTGCTTTGGTGACCAACGGAGGCCTCATCAAGGAGATCTTCTTCGCATCCATCTATCTCCCGCTGATTCCTCTCCGTTCGATTGGGTTGCCGGTCACTGATGGTTACAGCGGGTGGGGGTGGGCCGGGCCTTCTCTGCTCGGCTACGTTCTCGTCATCCTGTTCTGGGTTGGCGTTTGGTTCCTCGCTGGCTATGGAATTGAGTCGATCCTGAAGCAGTAGAGCGTGGTGCGTGATCGGCTCCAGCAGAACCGTTGCTCGACCCGCCGCTGAACCGATAGCCCAGGCCAAGAACGGTTTGGCAGCGTTGCAACCCCTTGGATGGAGCGATAAGCGTCTACCAGGAGCCCACCAGGCGCCTGAACAAACAGACGAGATGAACCCCATCTTTCCATTCCACGAGGGCAAGGACTAGGACCCTAGGAGATTGGCTTGAATCTCCAGAGGCAGACTCTCTAAGTACCGAAATTCCAAGCACCTCGGCCTTCAACCCCTTGATCAGTGCTGTTGGCGATCAATCGCCGACGAAGGCCACAGCCTTGTGCCTCGGAGGCCTTGCCGGCAGGCCAGCTTCAGGCAACACTCCCTATGGCTGCAGCTTCCGCGCATGGCAACTCGAACCCTGTCTGCAGGCGAGGTGGTGCTGATCCGCCACGGTGAAACGGAGTGGAGCCTGTCGGGCCGCCACACCGGCAACACCGACATCCCCTTGACCGCCAATGGTGAACAGGAGGCCCAAGCCCTGGCGCCGCTTCTGGAGGATCTGGGTGTGGAGCTGGTGCTGGTGAGTCCGTTGCAGCGGGCCCGGCGCACCTGCGAGCTGGCTGGCCTGGCGGAGGGCGCCAGGGTCGAGCCGGATCTGCGCGAGTGGAACTATGGCGCCTATGAGGGGCTCACCTCCGCGGAGATTCAACGCGAGGCCCCTGGCTGGATGGTGTTCCGGGATGGCTGCCCAGAGGGTGAAAGCCCGGCTCAGATCGGTGCGCGCGCGGACCGCGTGATTCAGCGGCTGCGGGCCCATGGCGGAATGGTGGCTGTGGTCGCCCACGGCCACCTGCTGCGGGTGCTGGCGGCGCGCTGGATCGGGTTGCCGCCGAGCCAGGGGAGCCACTTCCTGCTCGACACCGCCAGCCTCTCGATTCTCTCCAGTTACCGCGGCGAGCCGGCCCTGGGCTGTTGGAACGCGGCAGCGCTGTGACTCCACGGTTGGTACAGGCACTGATCGGAATCACGACTGGGGGGCTTCAGGCCAGTGGCTGTTCCTGCCAATCGTGAGTTGTGAAGCTGCTGCTGTTAGTCGCAGGCAGCTGCTGTTGTTCGCACTCTGCTGCTGTTCCTGGCGGGATTCAGCTGTAGTAATACCCCCCGTCCTGGTCATTTCTGCTGACATAACTGCAGTTGCAGCCCACCTTCCAGAGCGCCTGATGGATCGGGGTGGCATCCACGCGCACATGGTCGGGGAAGGCCTTGCGAAGGATCTCAGTGGCGCGCCAGGCGTTGTAGTGGGGGATGCGGGGATTGAGGTGATGAACCACGTGGGTGGAGCCGATGCCGTGGTGCAACAGGTTCAGGAGTGGGCCGTAGGGGCGATCAACGGTCTGGAGGGCGCCCTTGGCCCAGTCCCAGTCGGCTGACGAAAAGTGGGGGATCGCCGGGTCGGTGTGCTGCATCCAGGTGTAAGCCACCAGCCAGGCATTGATCACCAGATAGGGCAGGCCATACACGCACAGCACCCGGAGGATCGATGTCTGGCTGGCCCACACAACCAGCAGAGCAAAAACCACGACCAGCCCCAGATTGGAGATCTGCATCAAGCCCTTCCATTTGCCCGGGAACAGCTGGCGGCGTCCGGCATTGAAGAGCGGGACATCAATGAAATGGGACGTGGGAAAGCCGTGCTCAGGCCCACCGGTGATGCCGAACAGCAGGTAAAGCGGCCAGCCGAGCAGCAGGTGCACCAGGATCGACACAGCCCCATAGGCCGGTACACCGAGGATTCTCTTGAGATCCTCCGTGAAGAAGCCCCAGGAGGATTTCCCCTGGGAGGGGACATGGGTTTCACCGGCTTCGAGGTGATTGCAGTGGCTGTGATGCACCGCATGGCTTCGTTGCCAGGAGAAGTAAGGAACCAGCAGCAGGCTGTGCAAGACCAGCCCCACCCCGTTTTCGATGGTTTGGTTCGGGTGAAAGGCGTTGTGGCCGCATTCATGGGCAAGCACCCAGCAGCCGCCCGCCAGGGTGCCCGCCACCACCGCATACAGCAGCCAAACAGGCGCAAGGTTCCACTGCAGAGGGATGAGGCAACCCACCCCATAGGCCAGCAGGGAGGTTGACAACGAGAAGGCCAAGGTTGTCCAGGCCTTGGCAACGTTTTTGTCTGTGATGTCCGCCGGCAGAGCGGCCAGGAGTTGTTGCTTGCTCGGCCAGCTCCTGGGAGCTTGTGGTATATCCGGGAAGGCTGGGCTGGATGGGGAGAAAGGAGAGAGAGGGGTGGTCGTTGTCATCAATGAATCGAACCCACCCGACGTACTCCTGACTTGACTTTTTGATCGCCGAGAAACCTAACCGCCTGGCCTGCCCCACCGTGGAGCCTGAGCCTTTCGGTTCCACTCGCGAGCGCAGGTCCATGCAGCTCAGCTCGGGCTCAACCCATAGGGCTCCCCATCCGCCGGCAGGGTCACCCCCAGCCGTTGCCGCCAGGCCGCCACCGGCAGCTCCCAGCCCTCCTCCCAGCGGGCGGTGGCGAAGGGAGAGGCGGTGAAGCCGATGGTGACGCCATGGCTGATGGCTCGGCTGAGGGTCTCGTAGTCGTCGAGGCGCAGGCGGAAGCCGGCGATCTGGGCCGCATGGGTGAGGCTCACGTAGGCGGGGAAGCCGATCTGGGTGGCGGTGATCGCCAGCACGCCGTTCTCCCCGGCCGCTGAGGTGCCGAAGCCGCTGACCACATGGTGAATGTCGTGGGTGGTGGCGATCCGCTGGGTGAGCCAGCGGCCTTCGGTATCGATCGGGCGTGGGCGGAAGAACGAAGGGTCGTAGTTGAGACGCCGGATCAGGGCGGCGTAGGTGTGGCCCAAGCTCCCCAGCGGCAGCGCCGAAAGCCGCTCCAGGTCGGGTTGGAGGGGGGGATAGCGGCTGTCCAGCAGCTCCGCCCCACCCGGCAGGGCCCTGAAGCGGGCGAGGCAGGCGTCCATCTGGGGCGTGTCCAGGAAGCTGTCCACCAGATCGGCGATCTTGGCGAGATCCCCCTGGCTGCGCCCCACCGCGATCATCTGGCGGGCCTGCCCCAGGGCCTGCAGGGACTGCTGGAAGCGGGACATGGCTGATGGTGAGGCGTGGGGTCAACCTATGGCCGCTGGCTCTTGCTGCGGCGGCCATTGTGGAGACACGCGCTGGTGCAACAGGCCAAGGGATGTCCGTTTCGCTGTTGGCGGGCCTGAGGCGCCTGCTGGCCTACCAACCGTCGTGGCTGCGGGGGGACGTACTGGCGGGTGTGACCGTGGCCGCCTACCTGGTGCCGCAGTGCATGGCCTACGGGGAGCTGGCCGGCGTGGCGCCGATCGCCGGGCTCTGGGCGATCCTGCCGCCGCTGCTGCTGTATGCGTTGATCGGCTCCTCGCCGCAGCTATCGGTGGGGCCCGAATCCACCACGGCGGTGATGACGGCCGCCGCCATCGCCCCGATCGCCGCCGGCGATCCGCTGGCCTATGCCAGCTTCGCCAGCCTGCTGGCCCTGTTGTGCGTGCTGGGGGGCTGGGCGCGGCTGGGCTTTCTGGCTGATCTGCTCTCGAAGCCGATCTTGGTGGGCTACATGGCCGGGGTGGCCGTGATCATGATCAGCGGCCAGATCGGCAAGATCAGCGGCCTGGAGCTGAAGGCGACGTCGCTGGCGGGTGAGCTGCTGGAGCTGGCAGGCCGCAGCAGCGAGATCAATCCGCCCACGTTGCTGCTGGCGCTCGGGGTGCTGGTGTTCCTGCTGCTGATCCAGCGGCGGTTCCCCGCGGCGCCCGGGCCCTTGCTGGCGGTGCTGCTGGCGGTGGCGGCGGTGTGGTTGTTTCACCTGGATCAGGCGGGTGTGGCTGTGACCGGCGCGATCCCGGCCGGCCTGCCGAGCTTTGTGCTGCCCTTCACGGAGCTGAGCCACCTGGCGCCGCCCGCTGGCCTGGCGCTCGACAAGCTTCGGTATCTGCTCACGGCGGCGGTGGGCATCGCGCTGGTGGGCTATTCCGACAACGTGCTCACCGCCCGCGCCTTTGCGGCCCGGGGCGGCTACCGCATCGATGCTAACCAGGAGTTGCTGGCGCTAGGGGCCGTGAATCTGGGCAATGGGCTGATGCAGGGCTTTCCGGTGAGCAGCAGCGGCAGCCGCACGGCGATCAGCGCAGCGCTGGGCAGCCGTTCGCAGCTGTTTTCGCTGGTGGCGTTCGTGGTGGTGCTGGTGGTGCTGCTGTTCCTGCGGCCGCTGCTGGCGTTGTTCCCGCAGGCGGCGCTGGGGTCGATCGTGATCTATGCCGCCTTGCGCCTGATCGACATCGGCGAGCTCAAGCGGATGCGCCATTTCAAGCGCAGCGAATTCCACCTGGCGCTGATCACCTGCGCCGGTGTGCTGTTCACCGACATCCTGATGGGCGTGGGTCTGGCGGTGGCGCTGTCGGTGATCGATCTGTTCGCGCGGCTGGTGCGCCCCCACGACGCGGTGCTGGGCCAGGTGCCCCAGCTGGGCGGCCTGCACGACGTGGACGATTGGGAGGGAGCCAGCACCATCCCCGGCCTGGTGCTGTACCGCTACGACGCCCCCCTCTGCTTCGCCAATGCGGAAGACTTCCGCCGCCGCGCCCTGGCCGCTGTGGCGGCCGAGCCCACGCCGGTGCGCTGGTTCGTGCTCAACGCCGAGGCGATCGTGGAGATCGACATCACCGCCGCCGATGTGCTCCAGGACGTCCAGCGCGAACTCACGGCCAACGGCATCCTCTTCGCCATGGCCCGCACCAAGCAGGACCTCTACCAACAGCTCAGCAGAACCGGCTTCGTGGAGCGGGTGGGCGCCGAGCGTTTTTACCCCACGCTGCCTGAGGCGATTGCAGCGTTTCGGGGGGAGGGCGGGGCGCGTGTTGGGTGATGGGGTCCAGCCGCAACGAGCGCTGATCTCCGTGACTTCGGCGCCGCGTTCCCCGCCTTTCTTGCTAATTTCCGGCCCGCCCAGAGCCTCCCGCATCTCGGCGATGTGGCGCGGCTGGAATGGCTCTGGCACCGGGCCTTCAATGCCCCTGATCGGGCCAGCTTGGAGCTACTGGCGCTCGCCCGGATACCTCCCGAGCACTGGGATCGGCTTGTGTTCCTGTTGCCTGCCAGGGCCGCCCTGATCGCCTCCGATTACCCCATCCACCGCATCTGGGAGGTGAATACCAACCCCACAGCATGGCACGATTGGATTGATCGCGATCAGCGAGGAATCAGGATCTTCGTGTGAAGAGACGGCCACACCACCCGCCTGCTTCTTCGTAGCGCGCCGGAATGGCATCTGCTCCAGGCCTTCGCCTCCGGGGAGCCCTTCGGCGCACTCTGCCGCCAAGGCCTCGAGCGCTCCGGCACCCCCATTGCCGAGCTGCTTCCGCTCTGGGTGCAGCGCGGCTGGCTGCGGGATTTGGAGTTGCCGGAGGGCGCCGCCCCCTCAATACCCATGCAATGCAGCATCAAGGCGTTGGTGGCAGCCTGATTCAACTCTGGCTGCCAGGGCTGTGTCCTGGCTGCTTGTGGGCAACCAGGCCATCCAGCCGATTCCGCAGCTTGAACTGAGGGAGCGGAGCTGCGCTGGTGCCGAACGTTCATCTGCCGCGCCATCAACTGCTCTTCACGACTCCATCATCCACGACTCTTCTGACAAGCTGGATTCCCAATGAACCATTCCAATCATCACTCAGCCCCACATCAGCGTGGCAGCGGTTATTATCTACGGTGATCTATGCATGATTCCACCACACAAAGATGCTGAGCATGGTTCAGTTCTAATGAGTAAGATCCAAGAGACTTCTCATCAATTAGACAGTAGCATCAGCCGCATCATGGAGACGTCCTTCTTGGCAGAGTTGATCTGCCCCCAATGCGGCATCCAGATTTCAAAGAGCATCGGGCTCTCGGCCTGCATCGTGCGCCATACCTGCCCTCGCTGCAGCTTCGTGATCCGTCCGCGCCCCGGTGAGGGTTGCATCTTCTCCTCCTACGGCAGCGTGGGATATCCGCTCAACACCTTCAATCCGACTCGATGCTTGCCACAGCACGGTGAACGCGTCCATGTTGTTGTTGGAACCAGCCCATTTAATAGTTATTACAGCGAGTCCCGTCTCACGGCATTGTTGCTATGGGCCTACGAACACTTTGAGCAGGTCGGTGTCTTTATTCCCGACACGCCAACGGTGTGGACGTTGGAGGCCGGTGGCTACACCCCCGAGCAGGCCTCATATAAAACGAAACGGCAACTCCGGTATCACAGCAACAAGATTGGTCGCGCTCGAGAGGCGGTCGATGCTGTGACCAGACGGATTGGTCTGCTGCCCTGGTCTTCGGTGGCACAGTATGGCAGCTATGCCGCTGCCGAAGTACGGTGCCGTGCCGCATTCGCCGCAGACAGTGAATTTCGCAGGGAGTGTCTGGCAGCTTGAGGTGGATGGCTTTTATTGGACAGATACGGCCCCTGACATCGTTAACCCTGGGCGGGAAGAACAGGGTTTAGTTTCATTGTAGACCACATGGGGAGTTTTGCTTCCCAGTGCGCTGTGCGGTCTTACATGACCATACCTCCAGAAGAAGCGGGCCAGGCTGATCTCCGCCTCCCAGCCATCGCTGTAGGCACGCAGATACGCCTCCTCATACTTGACGGTGCGCCACAGTCTCTCCACCAGGATATTGTCAAAGCACCGCCTCCTTCCTGACCAACTGATCTTGATGTCTTCTGCCTTGAGTCGTTGAACGAAGGCCGATGAGGTGAATTGACAGCCCTGATCGGAATGGAAGATCTGGGGCTTGCGGCCACTGACCAGGGCCATCTCCAGGGCCTCCAGGCAGAACTCCGTGTCAAGGCTGTTGGAGAGTTTCCAGCTGAGCACATGCCGAGAGAACAGATCGACAACGGCCACCAGGTACAGAAAGCCCTTCCGCATCGGAATGTAGGTGATATCCGTCGCCCAGACCTGATCTGGGGCCGTGAGCTGCTGGAGGTCCACCAGGCAGGGATAACGCTCGGATGGGCTACCAGGAACTGTCGTCCTTGGTCTCTGATAGATCGCCCGTAAACCCATGCGCTGCATAAGGTTTCGGACACGGTCACGGCTGATCGGGATACCGTCTCTGGCCAGATACTGCACCATCCGACGGCTGCCGGAGGTGGGATCCTCCAGGTAAATGGCATCGATCCTGGCCATGATCCGCAGAGTGGACTCATTGACAGGCACGGGCTTGTAATAGAGGGTCGATCGTGCCAATCCGAGGAGCTCGCACTGGCGGCTAACCGTGAGCTCAGGGTGGTGATGATCGACCAGTTTGCGCAGTTCACGGGCATCAGAGCAGCTGAGACTTTTTTTTCAACCACTCCAGCTCCATTTGGAGCTTGCCGATCTGCTGGAACAGCTCAGCCTCCTTGGCCCGGCTTTCGTCCTTGGCCTGGGTCTTCTTGCCCCGGGTGAACAGGTCGCTGGCACCCTCCAGCAGCTGCTTCTTCCAGTGGCTCACCTGGATTGGATGCACCGCATGATCAGCGGCAGTCTCCTGGAGCGTTTTGCGACCACTGATCGCCTCCATGGCGACCTTGGCCTTGAACTCTGGGCTATGGGTGCGGCGTTTGCTCATGGGTTGGAGCCCCCTCTCAGGGGCGGTGCCCCGCCTCAGAGGTTAACGATGGACCCTGTCCAGAAAAGCCAGACCATCTCAGCTACCGATAAGGTTCTCGAAAACCGGTGCCGAGAGGGTCATCAACTGAGCGATCTAGATCGCCTGCGCGCAGTGAACTATCTGATGGCAGAGCTGCCCAACATCCTCTTCGGCCCTGAGCTGTTCGACGTTACAACCTCAACGTTCGTTTATCACAGGCCACTCAGGTTGTTCGAAAGCCTGTTTTCAGGCGTGTTCTCGATAGCGCCGTCTCTCGGTCAACATTTCGTGATCGCCCATGAGCTGAGCGAAAGCAAAGAACCGCCAAGCTGAGCTGCGGCGTGAGCAGCACCTGCAGCTGCTGATCTGTTCTGCCGGTGATCAAGCAACGGATTTGGCATTCTACTGCCTGTTGGCAGGCCCGCTAGCATGAATCAAGATCAGGTGTGGCTTTGATGGTGGCTTGAGTGCCGCAGCCGCACAGCGGCCGTCAAAACCCCAACGCGCTGTCAGGCCTAATTCACCGCTTTGTTCACCATCCGGTTGTCTTTGGCAACGAGCTCCTTGGTGTTGCGGTCCACGGTCTTACCGGCGGCCTTGGCTTTCACCTCACTTTGCTTACCCTTCTGGCCCCCGTCTCCGGTGATGGAGCCGATTGTGTCCTGAAGAGCGTCTCCGGCTTGCACGGAGATGGTCTCCATCCGGCTGGTTACTTCGTCGCACTCGCCTGATGACTGAAAGAAGGGAGCCGCCAGGGCCATGGCTGGTGATTGGAACAGCAAAGAGACCACCAGAATCACAGCTGAAATCATGGATGTCATGAATGCGTTCATGGTTGTTCTCGTGAGTGTTCTGTGCGTTGGCACCACCCACCTCTAGCCACGATCGCAGCCGCTCACCATCGGCAATGTCATGCCTGGTTCCACTCGCAACGGTCGCAATCAGCAGAGCGCAGCAGAATGAACCCATCGGCGCCTCAGCTTGCTCCCCATGCCCCCAACGCCCTCTGATCCAGCCGGCCCTCAGGGCCTGCGCCGCCGCGAGTTGATGCTGGCCACGCTCGCTGCTGGTTTTGCCGTGGCGGTGCGGCCGGTGTCGGCCTCCACGATCACCACCCCGGCAGAGGGTCTCACCGCCGGCTTCGTGACCATTCCGGTGCAGGGCCGCCCCATCCCGGCCTACCGGGCCCGGCCAGCTGTGGGCACGAATCTGCCGGTGGTGCTGGTGGTGCAGGAGATCTTCGGGGTGCACGCCTACATCCAGGATGTGTGCCGCCGCCTGGCGCGGCTCGGTTATCTGGCCATTGCCCCCAGCCTGTTCGAGCGCCAGGGGGATGTCACCAAGCTGCCGGATATCGCCGCGATCCTGCCGGTGGTGGCCACGGTGCCGGATGCCCAGGTGATGGCCGACCTCGATGCCACCGTGGCCTGGGCCGTCAGCAGCGGTGGCGGCAACAGCAACAAGCTCGGCATCACCGGCTTTTGCTGGGGTGGCCGCATCACCTGGCTCTACGCCGCCCACAACCCGAAGCTCGCCGCCGGCGTGGCCTGGTATGGCCGCCTGGCGGGAACCCGCACGCCCGAGCAACCCTTTGCTCCCCTCGATGTGGCGGCCAGGATCAAGGCGCCGGTGCTGGGTTTGTACGGCGGCAAGGATGACGGCATCCCGCTGGAGTCGGTGGAGCGCATGCAAGCTGCCCTCAAGGCAGCCGGCAACCGCAGTGACATCATCGTGTTTGCCGATGCTCCCCACGGCTTCCACGCCGATTTCCGGCCCACCTACCGGGCGGAAGCCGCTGCAGAAGGCTGGCGACGCATGTTGGCCTGGTTCAAAGCCAACGGGGTGGCCTGATGGCCTGCGCAGGACCGCCCGATTGGGCAGCAGCGCAACGGCGGGAGTTGCGTTGAGCTCAAGCTGAAGCTTGATGTTTCACTCCCCAATCTTCTTATCGAGCCATTGGGTGGCCACATACACGCCGATGAACATCGGCAGGTAAGCGATCCACATGTTGGGCAGATCCAGCTCTGAGTTGTTGATCACTACAAGCCCTGCGTAGCTGATCAGGCCATAGATCAAGGCCCTGCGAAGTGGCCCGGTAATCTTTTTCAAAATTCCTGCACCAGCTATCTCATCCTACGGCAGCAGCACGTTCCACGTCGGCGCCCCACCTCAGCTCCTGCTACTCCACCGGCAAGTTGGTCGCCACCCATTGATTCTGCTCCACCCGAGCCTGGGTAGGTTGATTCCTGCGGCACCCCTCGATCCATGCTTCGCGATCTGTTGCTGGCCGTTGGCATCCCAACGGCGATGCTGCTCCTGTTCACCTTGCTGCTGCAACGCGGCAAGCCGCTTCCTTCATGGCTGCAGCGTCTCTCCGAGCAGCCTGCTTGGATCTGGAATGTCGGCATCGGCCTGCTGATCGCGTTGTCGCTCCTGCGTTGGCTGCTGCAGCGCTGAGGGGCCCCGCCTTTTGCTTGAGCCGTGGAGCCGGCGGCTGTTCTGCGCGGCGGCAGTTTCGGGCAGCGGCAAGCGAGCGAATCCAGCGTCGACTGCCTGCAGTGCTCAAGGTGAGCGGAGCTGCATGACTTTTCTATGTATCGTGGTGAACCCTTGGTTTCCAGGCCGATGGGCCAACATTCTTCCTGATCGCGCTCTGCTCAACAGCCTTGGCAGCACATCTGGTGTTGAAGGGCTCCCCCAGGACGCTGGGGTGATTCTGGGATTCGAATGATCCGGTTCCATCGTTCGTGGCAACCATCTTGCTGGAATCCGGCATGCTGGAAGCTATCCAGGTGAATCCATCCAGGTAAAGCCTTCTCGGTGAATCATTCCAGGAGAAGCCTTCCTCGCGGAATCCTTCATCATAGAAAACATGCATTCAACATTTGGTTGATCCCACATTCCTCAGGTAAAGGTATGCCATTCCAAAACAACTACGAAAATCTAGTTTCCGAGCGGAGTCAAGCTCATACCCGTCTGATTCGAGATTACGACGGCCCCAATCCAGACTTTGACACCATCGTGGTCGGCTCAGGAATTGGCGGCGGGATCTTGGCTGATGACCTGGCCGAGCAGAAGCCACAATCACGCATCCTGGTCGTGGATGTTGGATCCTTTGTCTATCCCACACACGTCTACAACATCAGCCGCTTCTCAAATAGTGATGTAGCCAATCATTTTGGTGTTGACACCTTTACTCAAACGGAAACAGATCAGCAATTCATTGGTGGCAAACCGCAACTCGTGTTCGGTGGTCGTTCAATCTTCTGGTCTGGCCTCATCCCGGACCCCCAAGACTGGGAACTTGACTTTTTCCCTGGCACTGTGCGATCAGAGCTGAAGGATGAGTTCCTGTTGCTCGCTGGCCAGCGCATGAACGGGTCGTTGACCTTGGGCAGCAAGGTCAGGGATTTGGTTGATCACTTCCGCAACAGCCCGCTCGCTGACGACTTCTTCATCCACGAGACGCCCCGAGCGCTGCACCAGCCTTACTTGATGCCAGACGGGACGCCGGCAGACAAGTTCTTCGTGGAGTCGACAGGTGTGTTCAACACGGCTGAACTTCTCATCAATCAGACAGGCCTGACCGGCCCCAAGATCGATCTCAACGGCAACGGGTTGTTCATCAAGTTGAACAGTTTTGTCGAAGCCGTCAACAGCGTGCCCCACGATTGGTACGAGGTGAAGACAACCGACACGGTATCGGGAGAGCAGCGGAGCTTCTACGCGCAAAAGGTGGTGATCGCAGCCGGCTCGATCGAAAGCCCCAAGTTGATCAACCGGTCTTCCGTGTACACAACGTTGCCGGACGACATCAAGCAACTTGTGGGCTTCGGCCTGACGGATCACCCCGTGACGGCTGAGTCGAGGGCCTATGTGACATCAGTCGGCAACCCCCGCATCGACATCTCACCGCACGACCATGCGAAGATCATCTTCTATTCCAAGGGGAAACCTGGCGCTGATGGGAATGTTCAGTACCCGTTTAACATCGAGATGAATGTGAATCACGAGTACTGGCATTTGCGTAACAACGATCCGTCGGAAGGCCTCCCGAAGAACGACCCGACCCGCACAGTGGTAGACATTAAGTTCAGCTTTGCCAACTGCCTCGACGACCAGAATGGCATTCACTCGAACGCCAACGATGGCTACAAGCCCTCCATCAGTTTCAAGAAGTTTGCTTTCCTCGACGACCTCCTGAATTCACGGTTTCCTGCTGTGGCGGGTTGGCAGATGAACACCGCCGACTTCATGATATTGCTGAATGAAACACGTCAACGCATCTTCAATGAATTCAACGATGTTGACCCGATGACGCCCCCCTATGGTGGGTTTTACGGTGAGCTATGGCCTTTCGGATGGGGAACGGTTCATCACGCCTGCGGCACTCTGCGAATGCCGTGGAAAGCCAATCGCAACGCGCCCTTTAATGCTCGCTCCGTAGTAGATGAGAACCTGAAAGTGCATGGCACCACCGGCCTTTATGTTTGCGACATGTCCGTGCTTCCCATCAGCACGGCTGCGAATCCCGTGCGCGCCTTGGCAGGGCTGGCCTTGAGGCTCTCCCGCTACTTGGTTAATAGTCCCCAGTAAGAGCAACAGCACCGTTCTACGCACACCATTGCTGTCCGCCCGAGCTCACCCACCGGGTAACCCATCGGCCAGGCTTCCCCATGCAGTCGATGGAAACCTGGCTGCCACGCAGAGATCCTTGGTCGACAGCATCATCAACGCTCACCGTCGTGCACGGGCGTCTACTCACCTCACCACGTTCAGCCCACCGTTTGCTCCGTGCTGCCCCTCGGACTGCTGCAGACCGTCATTCGCCGCAACAATGCAAGGCAGCCCACCGCCACTGCCAACGGACCTGGCCCAGCAGACCGCCCCAGTGGAGCGCGGCGATCTCGTGTTGAAGGTGACTCCCGCCGGCTCGATCCGCCCACCACGCCGGTGAACATCAGCCCCAAGCAGCCGGGCCGGGTCACCGCATTGGTCCCGGATCATGGCGCCCAGGTGAGCCCCGGCCAGATCCAGGTGCGCATGGTCGGCAGCAACCTGGGCGGCACCTGGCTGCGGGCGAAGGGAACAGTGGCGGCAGCAGAGGGGAACCTCCAGAAATTGCAGGCCGGCAACGGACCCCAGGAGATTGGGGCAGTCCGGCGCAAGCTGCAGGCGGGAGTGGCCGATCAGATTGCGATCGGCTCCAGTGATCGCAGCAACCAGCAGCTCTATGGCTCCAGCGCGATTGCGAAGGTCACCTTTGATGCCAGGCGCCGGGCGTTCCTAGTCAGCCAGGCACGGTTGGGGTCGGTGCAGGCGCAGTTGAACCTTGTGCAGGCTGCTCCAGCCATGAAGACATCGCGTCACCCACACCCTTGTGAACCAGCCGCAGGTTCTACTGGCCGAAGAACCCACCGGTGCCCAGCCACCACCAACGCCACCACCTAGGAGTTTGTTGCTCGTAGAGAATCGGTCCACCGATTGCAGCGAGTTCGGGCTTGTTGACGCTGACGGCTCCGGGCTGTGGCTTTCTGCACCGAGCTTCATGGAAGTGGAGGTGATGCAGGAGCCCCTCATCCCGTCGCTTCCATCAACATCTGCTGCTGTGATCGCCGGAACCTGAACAGCTTGAGCAGATTGTGTGTGGCGGCGATCAGGGCCCATTCGCCATTCACTTTCTCCAGACC
>NZ_JAGQCV010000020.1 GCF_024346375.1 Synechococcus sp. ATX 2A4
GGGGTCGGTTAAGTAAGGCGAGATGCGCCGGGGGAAACGTCCCCACCGCAGGCCGGAGCCTTTCGCCTGAGGCAATGTAACAGGACATTGCGGGATGTGTGGGGCGCTTAAGGTTTGCCTCCGATTTGGGGCTGCAGAGGGTCCGATGTCCAGCAGGGCCTCTGACGGGGCTGGCACGCCATGGACAGGAGCTGAGGGAGGCGCCGCTGGAGGCCGGCTAAAGCCGATGTGGTCCGCGGCAGGGCGCCTTGGCTGACCTGGTCAATGGCCGGCAAGCCTTGCCAGCACTGGCGAAGTGGTGCAGCAGCAGCCCTGCAGTGCCCCGGGACAGACGCGGGGCTGGGGTCATGGATCGATCACATGGCTTTCGGGTCACCGGGCAGCGGGCTTAAGGTTTTCTTTGTATTCCCGGCCACCTGCACCCATGGTTCTGATCTGCTGGGACTTGCACGGAAACCGTTGCACCGAAACGGTTCCCGTCCACCAAGCCCGCCATCGCCGCCTGCAGCTAGAGCAGCAAGGCGCCGTCGTGTATTGGAGCGAGCGACTGGCCAACGGCTAGTCCGATTGCTAGGAGTGCATGGACCTGACTCCGCTTCGAGCGATGTCGTTGCCTGCACCGTCAAAACCGGCCCTCACGGTGCTCGCCTTGGGGGTCGCCGCCGTTGGCCTGGCCAGCTGCCTCAAAACGGCCGAGCAGCCGCCGGACAAGACTCCTGAACGGCTGAACCGCGTGGAGCTCAGGCTCCAGCAGCTGGAGCAACGGCTGGCGGCTCCAGCCCGCACCAATTCTGCCGATCCTGCAGGGAACCCTCCCGCTGGCGTTGTGAAGTCGCTCACCTTCCGCATGGGTAGCCAAGACGACCGGCTCAGGATTTACTGGGCTGATGGCACCAGCACCGACCTTCCGTGCACCAAGGAACAAGGCACCTGGGCCTGCGGTTGATCTCCGGCGCTTTTGCCACGCTCTTTCCCTGATGCGATTTTCCCCTGTGCTCCTGGGCGCCAGCCTGCTGCTGGCCGCCTCTGCTGCCTTTGGCCAGACCACCGATCCATACAACACCTTTCCCTTCACCCGCCAGCGCGCCACCAACCTGGCCCGCATGCAAGCTGAGCGGCTCAACGGCGGCCTAAGCGTTTATCGCCCTGACGCCTGCATGTACAACCGTGCCGCCGAAGGCTGCCTGATTGATGCGGATGCCGAGGGCTATACCTTCCGTTTCCTGGGAGGCCCTCCCGGCTGGCAGGTGCTGGGCCTGCCCCCCACCACGGAAACCGAGCTGAGGATTTCGGCCGATGGTCGCCAGGTGCTGAGCGTGCTCTACAACGGCGCACCCCGCCCGACCACCTCCCCCCAGGCGGTTCCGCTGCAGCCGGCCACCCCCGGCGCCCCGGCCCCTCTCTGAGCGCGCCTGGCTTCAACAGGGTGCTGTGAGTTCCAAGGCCAGTTGGCGCAGGGCCTCCCCCCACTGCTGGCTGCTGGGCCAGCGTTCGCGGGTGGTGAGGCTGAGGGCAATGCCCTTCTCGCCATAGGCCGCTTCGTTGATGAACACCGGCCAGGCGCAATCGCCCGCCGCCATGGCGGCGCCGAATTTTCCGGCCGCTTCTGCCTCGAACCACACGGTGGACCCATCAGCGCCTTGAAACAGCGGATCGCCAAGCCGCAGCGGTTGCCAGTCGCGATGTTGGCGGTGGGGATGCAGGCAGCAGGCCGGTCGGCCATCCGAATGACGGGGCAGGTCGAGGCTGCACTGGTGGAGATGCACGGTGAGCGCCACCGGTAGTCGCAAGGAGCCGTCACGGGCCGCCGCCAGGGTGGCCAGTGCCGCCTCCACAGCGAGTGCCGTCTGGTGGCAGATGGTGGCGGTGATCACCCCCTGCGGCACCGGACCCACCTCGATCACCACACCACAGGGCCAGCGCTCCACCAGAAAGCCGCTCTGGGCGGGGTCGCCCTCATGCAGGTAGATCGGCAGCCCCAGCTGCGCCTGGATGCCGGCGGCCAGGGCCAGATCGGCGGGACGGCGCCCGTAGAGCACCAAAGAGTTGCCCATTGCCGCCGTGGTGCTGTGCAGATCAACCACCACGGCGCAGGGAGTTGTTCCTTGGGGCCCGAAGTCGGCCAGCAGCTGGCGCGCCCGCAGCAGCTCCCGGGAGCTGCGCCGGGAGTCCGCCAGGGCACCCAGACCGAAGCAGCGGTTGAGGTCGTGATCGAGGTAGCGCACCCCTGCCGCCAAGGCCGCGGGATTGCCCACCGCCAGCTCCACCGCCAAACCGGCGCGGTTGAGGTGGGCGGGGTGGCGACCCCAGTGCTCCAGCAGCCAGGGGGCATTGCGTTCGTTGCCGTGGGTTCCACCCACCACCAGCACGTTGCCTGCAGCCATCTGCGCCCGTCCCTGCGAACACCTGCGCCACAGGCTGGCAGGGGATGCCGGCCAGGCCAGAGTCAGAGCACCTGCCCGTGTTCGAAATGGCCGTTCCTCCGCCCGTGGTGGCCAGCGTCCGCGCGGCCTGGCGCTGGCAATGGCAGCAGCTGATGGGTGGCTTGGGCCCCGCCGACGCCGAGGGCAACTACTGCCGTCCCGCCGGGGCCTTCACCGTGCTGCCGCCCCTGCCAGCCACGGCCGGCACCAGCGCAGGCCACGTGTTGATCGTGGGCCGCAGCTGCCCATGGGCCCATCGCGCCTGGTTGGTGTGGACCCTGCGCCAGCTGCAATCAACGATCGATCTGGTGGTGGTGGAGCCAGATCCCGGCGCTGGCCGCTGGCAGTTCAACCCACCGTTCGAAGGGGCCCAGGCCCTGGCCGACCTCTACCGCAGCTGCGGGGCTCCAGCGGCCGCGCCGGCCTCGGTGCCGGTGCTCTACGACCGCGCCGAGCGCCGCATTGTGGTGAATGAAAGCGCGCGGCTGATCGAGCTGCTCAACCGCTGGCCGGCGCCCCACGGGGTGCCCGACCTGGAACCTGCCGATCAGAGCGAGCGCCTCGCTGCCTGGCGCCAGCGCCTGCAGGGAGAGGTCAATGACGGGGTGTACCGCTGCGGCTTCGCCCGCAACCAGGCGGCTTACAACCGCGCTGAGTCGGCCCTGTTCGAGGCCCTCGAGGCCGCCGAGGCGGAGCTGCAGGCCGCTGGGCCCTGGCTTTGTGGCACCGCACCCAGCCTCGCCGACGTGGTGCTGTTCCCCACCTTGATTCGCCTGGAGCTGGTGTACGCCCCCCTGTTCGGCTGCAGCCGCCGGCCGCTCTGGCAATTCCCGGCCCTGTGGCGCTGGCGGGCCCGCTTCCATGGGATCGAAGGGGTGGCCGCCACCTGCTTCCCCCAGGCGTGGCGGCAGGATTACTTCGGCGCCCTGTTTCCGCTCCACCCCTCCGGCATCATCCCGGCCGGCCCCGACCTGACCACACTGGTGAATGCTTCTCCCCTTGAGATGATGCGATGACCGCCCGATCGATCGATCCAAGCGCCAGCAGAGATCCGGTGTTCGAGGGCGTCTACGGACCGTTCACGATCACGGCCGAGGACCGGCGTGAGGTGCTCGGCTACCGCCTCGCCCTGCTCACGCTGGCGATCGCGGAGCTGGCATTGCTGTGGCAGTGGCACCGCTTCGGCGGAGCCTGGTCGTGGCCATGGCTGGCCCTGATGGCGGCAGGGCTGGGGCTGGCGCTGCAGTGGATTCACATCTACCTGCGGCCCCTGCACCGGGCCCTGCAACTGTTCTGGCTGCTGGGCAGCGCCGGTGGCCTGCTGCTGGCGCTGCGGGTGGGCCCCGGCGCCATGCTCGACACCCTGGCGGCCGATCCCCGCTGGATCTGGGCGATCGGCCCCTTCTTCGCCGCCCAGGCCGGCATCGGCTTCAAGGAGTTCTTCTGCTTTCAACGCCCGGAGGCGGTCGGTGTGACCCTGCTGCTGCCCGTGGCCCTGCTGGGCCGGCTCAGCGGCCTGCTGGATCCCGCGCAGACCTTCGGGTTACTGCTGCTGCAGGCGGCCCTGCTGCTGGTGCTGTGCCTGCGCAAGTTCCCGATGGCGGCGCAGGCCGATGTGGGCGACAAGAGCGTGTTCGCCCATCTCGAGGCCCAGGCGCAGGGCGTCAACCGATGAGCCTGATCAGCCTGGTGGGGGTCGCCAAGGACTTCGGCATCAAGACCCTCTTCCGCGACCTCACCCTGCACGTGGGCGAGCGCGATCGGCTCGGGCTGATCGGCCCGAACGGCGCCGGCAAGTCGACCCTGCTCAAGGTGCTCGCCGGGGTGGAGCCGGCGGGGGAGGGGGTGCGTCGCTGCTCATCCCGTCTCAATGTGGTGCTGGTGGACCAGGACCCCACGCTCGATGCGCAGCGGACGGTGCTGGAGCAGGTGTTCGCCGGCAGTGGCGAGAAGATGGAGTTGCTGCGTCGTTTCACAGCGGTGAGCGAGGCGCTGGCGGAGTCGTCCGCTGCCCACCACGACGCCCTGCTGGCGGAGCTGGGCGATCTGCAGAGCCGCATGGACCATTGCCAGGCCTGGGGGCTGGAGCAGCAGTGCCGCGAGGTGCTCGACCGGCTCGGCATCCGCGACACCCAGCGCAAGGTGGGGGAGCTCTCGGGGGGCTTCCGCAAGCGGCTGGCCCTGGCGTCTGCGCTGGTGGCCGAACCGGACGTGCTGCTGCTGGACGAACCCACCAACCACCTGGATGCGGACTGCATCGAGTGGCTGCAGAACCACCTCGACCGCTTCCGCGGCGCCCTGGTGTTGGTCACCCACGACCGCTACGTGCTCGACCGGGTCACCCGCCGCATCGTGGAGGTGGACAGGGGCGAAGCCCGCACCTACGAGGGCAACTACGCCAGCTACCTGCAGATCAAGGCGGGCGAAGAGGCCGCCGAAGCGGCCAGCGCCGCCAAGTTCAAGGGAGCGCTGCGGCGCGAACTGGAGTGGCTGCAACGGGGACCCCAGGCCCGCAGCACCAAGCAAAAGGCCCGCATCCAGCGGATCGAGGCGATGCAGGAGGCCCCGGTGCGCGCCGGCAAGGACCAGCTCAGCCTGGCCACCGCCAGTCGGCGCCTGGGCAAGCGGGCCATCACGGCGGAGCATCTCAGTGTGTGGGCGCCGCAGGGCCCGGCCGGGGCCGGGGTGCCCCCCATCCCCAGCGGAACGCCGCTGCTGCGCGACTTCAGCTACGACTTCAGCCCGGAAGACCGGGTGGGCATCATCGGCCCGAACGGCTCCGGCAAATCCACCCTGCTCGACCTGATCGCCGGGCGGCGCCAGGCCCAGCAGGGGCGCCTGGAGCTGGGCAGCACCGTGCAGCTGGCCTACTTCGACCAGCAGACCGACGACCTGTTTGCCGGCAAGGGCATGGAGCGCAAGGTGATCGATTTCGTGCAGGAGGCGGCCAGCCGGATCGATCTGGGCGGTGTGCAGGTGAGTGCCTCCCAGCTGCTGGAGCGCTTCCTGTTTCCCCCCGCCCAGCAACACAGCCCGATCGGCAAGCTCTCCGGAGGAGAGCGGCGGCGGCTGTGCCTCTGCCGGCTGCTGATTCAGGCGCCCAACGTGCTGCTGCTCGATGAGCCCACCAACGACCTGGACGTGCACACCCTCACGGTGTTGGAAGACTTCCTCGAAGATTTCCGCGGTTGTGTCGTGGTGGTGTCCCACGACCGCTATTTCCTCGATCGCACCGTGGACCGGCTGTTCTGCTTTGAGGGCGGTGTGCTGCGGCGCTTCGAGGGCAACTACAGCGCCTACCTGGCCCAGGCCGCCCAGGCCGCGCCGAAAGCTGCCCTTGCAGCTGCCCCGGCGCCCGCGGCCGCCACGCTGACCATCGACGCAGCGGCAGCGGTCACACCCACCAAGGCAACGGGCGAACGCGGCGCCCAGAAGCCCCGCCGACGCAGCTACCGGGAAAGCCGCGAGCTGACCGATCTGGAGCAGAAGCTGCCAGGCTGGGAAGAGCTCCGCAGCAGGCTCGAGGCGGAGCTGGCCGGCGGCGGCCAGGGCGACTACGCCAAGCTCGAAGCGCTCACCGAAGAGCTGGCCGCGCTGGCGGAACGCATCCACGCCGGTGAGGAGCGCTGGCTGGAACTCAGTGATCTGCCGGCCTGAGGCCAAGGCAGAACCCCCTGCCGGCACTGGCATCTGCCCCATGCCCGTGGGGGGTTGATGAGCTTGAGCCCACACAGCGCGGCGAAGGCGACGCGCGACCCGTAGGGTGGACTGGAAAAATTCGGTTGCCGCAGGTCGGCCGTCTTATGACTTCCATCGACGAGCACATCCTCAAGGACCAGATTGAGATCGAAACCGCCAAGGCCACGGGCAACGAGGGCAAGGTGCGCCACCTTGAGGAAGAGCTCAAGTCTTTGCAGGAATACAAAACTCATCACCCCGAGGACAATCACGACCCCAACTCCCTTGAGGTCTACTGCGATCTGAACCCGGAAGCGCCCGAGTGCCGCGTCTACGACGACTGAGCCAGAAGGGCCTGTTCGCTGCGGTCGAGTTCTTTCCAGACCGCTTCCAGCAATCCATCAAGTCCCTGACGCGTTGCCCCGGAGATGGCCAGGACCTCCCGGGGCCAACGCTCTTTGAGTGCATCTGAAGCCGCCGACAGCGCGTCTTCATCCAGCAGTTCCACCTTGTTGATGGCCAGCAGCCGGGGGCGATCGGCCAGCCCGTGGCCGTAGGCCACCAACTCCGCTTCCACCACCGCCAGGTCGTGGGCCACATCCGCGCTGGAGCCATCCACAAGGTGCACCAGCAGGCGGGTGCGCTCGATGTGGCGCAGGAAGTCGTGGCCAAGCCCCGCGCCTTGGGCGGCGCCGGCGATCAGTCCGGGGATATCGGCGAACACCGTGCCATCCCCACTGGGTTTGCGCACCACACCAAGATTGGGGATCAAGGTGGTGAACGGGTAATCGGCGATCTTCGGTTTGGCGGCCGAAAGCACACTGATGAGGGTGCTCTTGCCCGCATTGGGCAGCCCGATGATGCCCACCTCAGCGAGCAGCTTGAGTTCAAGCTGCAGCTGCCGCTCTTCCCCCTCCTTGCCCTCGGTGAATTTCTCTGGAGCCCGGTTGCGGTTGCTCAGGTAGTGGGCGTTGCCAAGCCCGCCGCGGCCACCGGCCGCCACCCGCAGGCGATCACCGGGTTCGATCAGGTCGCCGAGCAGGGCTTCGGTCTCGGGGTCGCGCACTTCGGTGCCGCAGGGCACCCGCACCACCAGATCCTCCCCACCGGCACCCGAGCAGCGGTTCGGGCCGCCCCGCCGGCCCTCCGGGGCCGCAAACAGCCGCTTGTACTTGAAGTCGAGCAGGGTCTGCAGGTTGGCGTCAGCCTGCAGCCACACCGTTCCACCATGGCCGCCATCACCACCGGAGGGGCCACCAGCGGGCACATATTTTTCCCGACGAAACGCGACGATGCCGTCGCCGCCCCGGCCGCCCTGGACCGCAATACGGGCTTGATCGATGAACTGCAAGGAATCCCTTAACGAAGGCCGAACCTGAGGCCAACCCTAGGATCGGCCGGTCAGAGGCTCCGTCTTGGCAGAGGTTCGCTTCCAGCAGGTCAGCAAAACATTTCCGCCACGGCGCGGCGGCGCGCCCGTGCAGGTGCTGCGCCAGCTCGACCTTGAGGTGCCCGATGGCGAATTCCTGGTGCTGGTGGGCCCCTCTGGCTGTGGCAAGAGCACCCTGCTGCGCATCCTGGCGGGCCTGGAAACCCCCACCGACGGCGACGTGCTGGTGGGCGGCAGGCCGGTGAGCGGCCTGCGTCCGGCTCAACGGGATGTGGCGATGGTGTTTCAGAGCTACGCGCTCTACCCGCACCTGAGCGTGGCCGACAACATCGGCTTCGGGCTGCGGCGCAGCCGGCCCCGCAGCGTGCCGCAACAGCTGCAGGACAGCCTGCACCGCTGCAGCCGCGGGCTGCCCGCGCCCTTTCACGTGCCCTCAAAGCGGGAGCAACGCATCGACGCCCGCATCGCCGGAGTGGCCGAGGAGCTTGGCCTCACAGCGCTGCTCGACCGGCGCCCCAAGGAGTTGTCCGGCGGCCAGAAGCAGCGGGTGGCCCTGGGGCGGGCGATCGCGCGGGAGCCCGCTGTGTTCCTGATGGATGAGCCGCTCAGCAACCTCGACGCCAAGCTGCGCACCGGCACCCGCGCCCAGATCGTGGCACTGCAGAAGCGGCTGGGCACCACCACGCTCTACGTGACGCACGACCAGGTGGAGGCGATGACGATGGGACATCGCATCGCCGTGCTCAACGCCGGCCGGCTGCAGCAGCTGGGTACGCCGATGGAGCTCTACGCCTGGCCTTCAAATCTGTTCGTGGCCCAGTTCATCGGCAGCCCACCGATGAACCTGCTGCCGGTGCAGGCCGCAGGTGGCGATCAGATTCAGCTCGATGCCCGTCGCTTCCTGGTGGAAGGGCCGATGGCGGCCGCCTTGGCCGCCCATGCCGCCGGTGAGGCTGCGGCGCCGCTCACCGGCGGGCTGCGGCCGGAACATCTGCGGCTGGCACCGGCCACCAACCGCAACCTGGCCGGCGAGGTGACCCATGTGGAGGCGCTCGGCAATGAACTGCTGATCAGCGCCCGGCTGCTGGAAGGCGGCCATCTGGTGCAGTTACGCGCGGATCCCTCCCAGCGGGTGGTGCCGGGGCAGCGCATCCACCTGGACGTGGATCCCAGCGGCTGGCGGCTGTTTGATGCCGCCGGGGAGGCGTTGGCGCTGCCGGTTCCACCAGCTGCGGCGTTGAAGGCTGAACCCCAACTTCCCACACTTTCTTAGGTGTGCATCGGATCAATCAAAATGCCTGGAGGAACAAAGCCAAGATCTGCGCGCCGGATGCTGGCCCTAAATGATGCCAGCGACCGATGGATGTCGTGCGTAGCGGCTGACGAGCCTGACTGTGGCTAAGGGTGATTGGAATTCGTTGATTGCGCTCCGGATGCAGCACGCCTTCCTGCATGGGCAACGCCATGGCCTCCAGGCAGATGCGCAGGCTCTTGTCCGGCTGGGTCAGCAGTGATTCGTAACCGATGATGCGATGGTTGAGCCGAAGCCGCTCCAGCGCCAAGCTGGTCCGTTCCACGTGCGTGCTGACGAGAGCCCCTAACGGGACCCAGGCTGCTCACCCAGCCCATGGCGGCATTGGGGCGGTTCGCTGCCATGCTCAGGCAGAGCGCCAGGTCCCGTGGATCACGCCGCAGGTGCAGATACACCGATCCCTGCAGGACCTGGGCGATTGAGGGGAGCCACATCCAGCTGATCAGTGATTTGTCCACGATCCAATGCGCCTGGTCGGCAGCGAGCCGCCTGGCCGGTTGCAGGTAAATCTTGCGAAACGCGGAAAGGCGATGGGCACTGAGGCAGTCGAGCTGTTGGCCCCCTGCACCCGGCTGACCCAACGCCTGAGAGAGCAGAGGTACACCCTGCAACTCGCCAATGCCGCACACGGATGGATGGCCATCGAGCAATCTGCTCCTGAAGGGGGGCCAGAAAAGCCTTCAGATCAAAGGCTGGGGCAGTGGCGCACTGCACATGCTGAGCCAGGGACCGGGCCTGGCGATAGCGACCCAGCTGCTCCAACAGTTTCACCGCATCAAATCCGGCCATGCGCCTCAACGGGCCAGGCAAGCGTCCCTCAGGCGTTGCGACCCCGCCCGGCTGGCTTTGCAGCAAGTGGGCCAAAGCATGGGGTCGCCGGAGTGATGACAGGCATCGGCCAGGAACGGGCAGGCCACCGAGCCGATGGAATCCTGCCGTTCCGCCAAGGGCTGGAGCAGCGTCAGCGCCTGCTGCAACTGTCCCAATTGAAACCACACATAGCCTGGATGAGGCGGAAGCGAGCTGTGCGCCCCAGAACCTTCTCTATGGCATCCACACGCTCATGAAAGCGCAGAAGAGCGTGGGCGGAGGCAAGGCATTCAGCCTGTTCAAGCAGCGCTTGCGGGTTTGTCGGAGTGGCCGCCAATCCCGGGCGGGCGGGCTGTCGAGAGCCCACTCCCTTCGCAAAAGATTTGATTACTTCAGCTGGTTGGGCATGGCGTTAAGCGAAACCCCATCCCTCTGCTGAGCCCTCCTTAGGGCCTGGTAACACCGAATTCTAAGCCCGCCCAGGCCCACAAGGCGGTTCGTTGCATCGCAAAGGGCAGAAGAAAGGCACCAGCCAGGCCAGAAGAAGGCCTGGTGCCGCGCCACGAACTGGAGGCCGACTCCAGCTGCCCAGCTGCAGCCCTCCGCCGCGCTAACCGCTCACACCCAAGCGCGCCGAGGCAAGGGCTCATCGATGGGACACTTGCAAGACTGTCACCCTCTCCTGAGGGGTCACGCATCAGGCGAACAAAATAAGGAAAGTTTATTTACCTAAAATGAGAGCGCTGAAAGCGGCCACCACCTTGGGGCTGGCCCTTGCCGTAACCGCTCTCGCCCATCGCCCCGCACAAGCCCTTCAGTTCGGCTTCGCCGGGGTTTATGACCCGGCCAATTGGACCTTTGAAACCGGCTTAGGTGATGGCTCCGTCAACACCACTGGTGCTCCTAATTCAATTGTGTTAACTGGAAGCAATAATGATGTTGAAGATATTTTTACCATCTTCACAATTGCCGCGCCCGCCTCAGGACCCGTCACTTTTGACTGGAGCTTCATTAACAATGACGGACCTGATTTCGAGATTTTTGGGTATTTATTGAATGGCAATTTTCAATTTATTGCAGCCGATGACGGGTCTGCAGGCGCCACAACCTTTGGCGTTGTTGCTGGTGATGTCTTTGGCTTCAGTATCGACTCTACTGATGGGTGTTGCGGTGAAGGCATAGCTACCATTTCCAATTTCTCCGCACCGGTTCCAGGGCCACTGCCGATGCTCGGAGCTGCGGCCGCATTCAGCTGGAGCCGTCCTCTGAGGCGGCGCGTTGCTTCTGCGAAAACCATGGCAACGATGGATCAGGTTTGAGGGTGATTGGCTTTCTGCAGCCTCTAAAGGGAGTCTCCGCGTAGCCAGGTCGTTGATCGCTGGCTACTCATTCCCAGTGCCTTCATCCCTCCTGCCCGGGAGGGTTGTGCTGATCAGCTTCACGGCAGTGGTTTCATTCAGGCCCCACGCCAATCACTGGGCCGGTTCTGCTCTCTGCCAGCTTTCCGGAGGCATGCCCCAACATCCACTACAAGCATCCGGCCATCCACCTGGCGGGGGAATCAGGCACCAGCCTCGAGGGTTGTTGATGGGCTGGACTGGAGTGCCCTTCGCCGCTTGAAAGCTGGC
Organism: Synechococcus sp. ATX 2A4; assembly: GCF_024346375.1. Classification (GTDB taxonomy): domain Bacteria; phylum Cyanobacteriota; class Cyanobacteriia; order PCC-6307; family Cyanobiaceae; genus MW101C3. Next base: position 11,242 of record NZ_JAGQCV010000020.1, read on the forward strand.
CCGTGAGCCCCAGCTCTTAAACGGGAAAGCGTGCAGAAACCCTCAATGCCGCCTCTCGCCGAACCGAGGCCCTTGCCAGCGCTTGGCCGCCAGCCAGCTGCGCGGCATCCGCCAGCGGCTGGACAGGGTTGCACGCGGCCCCAGCAGCAGATCCCTCCCGAAGACGCCTGCAAACGCGGGTGGAGTCCCTGAACAGAATGGTGACGTCAAGCCACCCACACCACACTGCAGCCGGGGCCACCATCGCCCTGCTCCGCATCGCTCACCCGCTCCACGTAGGGCACGGTGTCGAGCCACTGGCGCAGGCCGCGCTTGAGCTTGCCGCTGCCGATGCCGTGGATCACCCACACCGGCCCTTCCGCTGAACGCAACCGTTCCTCCACCGCCGCCTCCGCTTCATGCACCCGCAGGCCGCGCACATCCACGGTGTTGCGCTGGGTGCGCACCTGGGCGCTGCCGCCGCTGCGGCCTGGCTGGCGGCGCACCTGCACCACGGGCGGCTCCGGTGGAGCGGGCTTTTCGCCGCTGAGGGATTCCACCCCGTTGAGCGGCACGGTGAGCCGCAGCACGCCGCAGCGCACCGAGAGCTCCTGGCCATCGGCAGCAATCTCCAGCACTTCCGCCGCCTTGCCGAGCGACAGCACGCGAATCCTCTCCCCCATCGACGGCTGCCAGCCGCGGTGCTGGCGCCGTTCCGGCTGGGGCTGATGGTCCTGCTGCAGGCGCTTGAGCCGTTGTCCGGCCTGACGCGCCTCCTCCCCATCGGTGTCGCCCTGGCGCAGGCGGCGGATGATGCGGCGCACTTCCCGCTGGCCATCGCGAATCGATTGCTCCAGCTGGCGGCGCCGCTGCTCCTGCAGTTCCACCGACTGCTCCTGCTGGTGCTGCCAGCGCTGCAGCAGCTCCTCATGCAGCAATTCGGTGCGCACCAGCAGCACAGCCGCCTCTTCGGCGGCCTCCTGCTGGCGGCGACGCTGATCCTCCAGGCCGCGGATCACCTGGTTCAGCTCTCCTTCCCCCTTCGGCGCCAGCAGGGCGGTGGCCCCCTCAATCACGGCCGGCTCCAGGCCAAGGCGGCTGGCGATGGCCAGGGCGTTGCTGCGGCCGGGGATGCCCCATTGCAGCTGATAGGTGGGCGATAGGGTTTCGACGTCGAAGCCCACCGAGGCATTCTCAAAGCGGGCGTCGTTGTATTTGAGCGCCTTCAGCTCGCCGAAGTGGGTGGTGGCGATCGTGAGGCGGGCGCAGCCGGCGAGATGGCGCAACAGGGCGATCGCCAGGGAGGTGCCCTCGGTGGGGTCGGTGCCGGCACCCACTTCATCGAGCAGCACCAGGGAGGCGCCGTCCGGCGTGGCCGGCGGCGGCAGCGCTTCGATGATGCGGGCGATGCGGCGCACGTGGCCGCTGAAGGTGGAGAGGTTCTGCTGCAGCGATTGCTCATCGCCGATGTCGGCCAAGACGCGACCACACCAGGGCAGCCGCGGTGTGCCGCGACAGGGCAGGAACAGGCCCGCGCGTGCCATCAGCGCCGCCAGGCCCACACTCTTGAGCGTGACCGTTTTGCCGCCGGTGTTCGGGCCGGTGATCGCCACCACCCGCAGGTCGCTGCCCACGGTGACCGTGACCGGCACCACCGTTCTGCCGCCCTTGCGCCGCTCCTGCCAGAGGAGCAGCGGATGGCAGAGATCCACGAGCTGGAAGGGGGCTTCGGCAACGGCAGACAGCTCGGGGCGCACCGCGCCGAGCTCCTGGCCGTAGCGGGCACGGGCGACGGCGCCATCGAGCTGCACCAGCACCGAGTGCAGGGCGTGGAGGGCGTCGGCGTCCGCCGCCACCAGGCCGCTGAGCTCCGCCAGCACCTGCTGCTCGAGGTCGCGCTCCTCCCCTTCCAGCTCGCGCAGGCGGTTGCCCAGGGCGATCACCGCCTGGGGCTCGATGAACACGGTGTTGCCGGACGCGGAGCTGTCGTGCACCAGGCCGCTGAGCTGGGAGGCCGCGCCCGCCTTCACCGCCAGCACCGGCCGGCCGTTGCGTTCGGCGATCACGTTGTCCTGGAGCAGGGGAGCGAAACGCCGCATCAGCTCCTGCAGCCGCTCACGCCGCTGCTGGCGCAGGGCGGAAAGCTGCAGCCGCAGCGCGGCCAGCGCCGGACTGGCGCGGTCGGCCACGCGGCCGCCCTCCTCGATGCAGAAGCGCAGGCGCTGCTCCAGCTCCGGCAGCGTGCGCAGGTTCTGCACCAAGGCGCTGGTGACGGGCCGCAGGTCCTCGTCGTCGATCTGGCGGCGCAGGCGACGGCCGGCCGCCAGGGTGGTGGCCACCTCCAGCAGGGCCTCACCGGAGGCGGTGCCCCCCTTGCTGCAGTGCTGCAGGGTGCCACCGAGATCGGCGACGCCCTGAAAGCTCAGCCCCCCCTCGAGCACACCATCGAGGCCCAGCAACTCCGTGGTTTCACAGAGCAGGCGCTCGCTCTCGGCGCAGCTGGCGGCCGGCACCAGGGAGCGGCAGTGGCGGACGCCGGCGCGCGTGCTGGCGAAGCTGGCCAGGTGCTCCGCCAGGCGAGGCCACTCCAGCAGGTCAAGGGCTTCCGCCTCGATCGGGTTCAAGCCAGCCCCTGCACCTGTCCCGCTAGGGCAGCGGCTCCGGTGGCTCCGGCGCCGGCCATGGCGGCTGCGGAGCCAGCAGGCAGAGTCGCAGCGATCGGCTCCTCGCCCTGGTTGGAAGGGATGCCTGTGGGAGGCTCGTAGAGCATCTCCAGCCAGTTGCCTTCCGAATCCTGGAGGTAAAAGGAAGCGGTGCCGTCACGGTGATCATGCACCGGGCCCACCGGATGGCCCGCGGCGCCCAGCTCGCCGTGCACCACATCCACCTCGGCGCGCTCACTGAAGTGAAAGGCGAAGTGGGGCCCGGCGGCGGTGTAGGCCGGGCTCAGCAGGGCCACGCCATCGCCACCGTCGGGGGCCTGCAGATAGGACCAGTCGTCGGCTTCCCAGGTGAGGCGCAGGCCGAGGGCCTGATAAAAGGCCTTGGCGCGGGCCATGTCCTGCACCCGCAGGGCCACATGGCCCAGTCTTCGCACCGGCATCGGCAGTGTCCTGGTCGTGGCTCCATTCTGAGCCGCCGCAGGCACCGCGGTGGGGCAGGGCTCAGCGGCGCTCGGCAAGCAACAGCGATACCCGGCAGACACAGCCGATCGAGAAGCAAATGGCGGCACTGCCCAGCAGGCCCCAGCCGGAGGCCTGAAGGTTGAAATCCTCCAGGGCGAGCAAGCGCAGGGCGAGCAGTATGAGCAGCACCGCCACCAGCCAGGGGGCCAGCACCCAGACCATCAACGGCCGGGGCCGCCGCCGCCCCTGATCAGCGGGGCGAGATGCCACCGGCCCGGGGGTCACCGTTCGCTCAGCCATCGGGCCGCATCGCAGGCGTGGTAGGTGAGGATCAGGTCGGCTCCGGCGCGCTTGAAGCAGAGCAGCGTTTCGAGCACCACGGCGCGCTCATCAATCCAGCCGCGCTGGGCCGCCGCCTTCACCATGGCGTACTCGCCACTCACGTTGTAAGCCGCGATCGGCAGTTCCGATTCCTCGCGCAGGCGATAAATGATGTCGAGGTAAGCGAGGCCCGGCTTGACCATCAGGATGTCGGCCCCTTCCTGCTCATCAAGCAGAGCTTCGGTGAGCGCCTCGCGGCCGTTCGCCGGATCCATCTGATACGTGGACTTGTCTTTGGGGATCGGCTTGTTTCCCACCGGACGCGGGGCGGAATCCAGCGCCTCCCGGAAAGGACCGTAGTAAGCGGAGGCGTACTTGGCGGTGTAACTGATGATGCCGATGTGCTCGAAGCCTTCTTCATCGAGCGCTTCCCGGATCGCTCCCACCCGGCCATCCATCATGTCGCTGGGGCCGATCAGATCGGCGCCGGCGCGGGCCTGAGCGACAGCTTGGCGGCACAGCTGAGCCACGGTTTCGTCGTTCAGCACCACACCTTCGCTGTTGACGATGCCGTCGTGGCCGTCGCAGGAATAGGGATCAAGGGCAACGTCGGTCATGATCGCCATGGCCGGGTGTTCCTGTTTCAGGCGGCGAATGGCGCGGGGAATCAGCCCGCCCTCGTTGAAGCATTCAGCGCCATCTTCCGTTTTGAGGCCGTCGGCCACCTTGGGGAAGAGCACCACACAGCGGATGCCCAGATCCCAGGCGCGGCCCACTTCTTCCACGAGCCCTTCCAGGCTCCAGCGCTGGCAGCCGGGCATGGCCTCGATCGGCTCGTTGCTGGCCCCTTCGTGCACAAACAGGGGATAGATGAAATCGGCGGGGTCGAGCTGAAACTCGCGCACCATCGCTCGAAGCGCCGGGGTGCGGCGCAGCCGGCGGGGACGATAGGTGAGTTCCATGCGGGCAGGCCTGCTGGCCGGATCCTACGGATCGGCGATCCCCGCCCAAGGCGACACGGCAACGGCGAGGGTCAGAGAGCGGCGGCTTTGCGCCACTCCCGGCGTGGATCGGTGCTACGGGCATCGCGCAGCTGCTCAAGCAGCTCGCGCTCCTGCTGGCTGTAGGTGTCCGGCAGGGCGAGGGTGAGGGTGAGCAACAGGTCGCCGCGGCCATCCTTCAGCGGCCAGCCCTTGCCTTTTAAACGCAGGCTGCGCCCCAGGGCCACGCCTGGCGGCACCTGCACGGTGGCGTCGCCATCGGGGGTGACGACCCGGATCTCGCCGCCAAGGGCAAGCTCATCAAGGCTGAGCGGTAGATCCCCCCGCAGCTGATCCCCTTCCAGCTTCCAGACCGGATGCTCCTGCAGGGTGAGGTTGAGGTAGAGATCGCCGCGCCGGCCGGTGCCGGGCTGGAGGTTGCCCTTGCCCTTCAGCCGCAGGCGACTGCCGTTCTTCACGCCAGCGGGGACGCGCACCTGAACCCGTTCTTCGTTGACGGCCAAGGTGCGCTCGCAGCCGCGCAAGGCATCGGAAAAGGTGATCGTGATGGTGGCTTCCGCATCCAGCTGGACGCCACTGGCACGGCCGGTGCCGGGGGTGAAGCCGCCGCCGAAGCCGGCCGGGAAGCCGCCGGAGAAGCCGAATCCGCCGGGTGCTCCGGCGAAGCCGCCCGCGCCGGCCGGACCGCCGAAGCGACCGAGCAGGTCGTTGATGAAGTCGTCGAAGTTGCCATAACGGCTGAAATCCACGTCGACGCCTGGGGCGCCGCCGCCGCCACCGCCCATCTGGCTCCAGTACTGGCCGAACTGCTCGTACTTGCGGCGCTTGTCGGGATCGGAGAGCACCTCGTAGGCCTCGCTGAGCTCCTTGAAGCGCGCCTCCGCTGCTGCGTCACCGGGATTCACATCCGGGTGGTGCTGGCGGGCCAGCTTGCGGAAGGAGCGCTTGATCGCGTCCGCATCGGCTCCGCGCTCGAGGCCAAGCACCTTGTAGTAATCGCGATAGCCGTTGGCGCTCATCGAGGCAGGCTCACCGGCACGTCAGCAAGAACGTTCAATGGCTCCATTTTCCCAGCCGGAGCGGCGAGGCGGAAGGCCGACAGAGGGCGGAAGCCCGAACGCCGCCGGCGGCCCATGCCTACGCTGCAGGTCGTGATTGGCGCCGCCGATGCCTCTGCTCGCCCTGGTTCTCGCCGTTGGCTCCTTTGGCGCCCCCGGGGGGCTGTCGGGCCCAGCGGCGCTGGCGGCGGCACCGGGTGTAGCCACCGGCTCCAGGCCGGCAGCCACAACCACCGGCACCCTCGGCGAAGCCCTCCAGCCCTCCAACGCTGAGCAGCTGGCCCTTGTCGACTTCCTGATCCAGCAGGGAGCCGTGTTCTACGGCGCCTGGTGGTGCCCCTATTGCTTTGAGCAGAAGAACCTGTTCGGCATTGAGGCGGGCCGCCGCCTCCCCTACGTGGAATGCGACAAGGACGACGCGGGGCGGCAGCGCTGCAGCAGCGCCGCCGTGCGGGCCTACCCCACCTGGACGCTCAAAGGTGAGCGGCGTGAAGGGCTGCAGACCCTTGAGCAGCTCAAGGTGTGGAGCGGCTTCCGCAGCCCTACAGCCTTGCCAGCCCGTTGATGGTGAGCAGAGCCGCGAACAGGAAGCAGAGCACGGCGCTCACCTGGCGCTGATGGCTGTTCAGCCAACGCCCAACGCGCTCAAGCATCTGCTCACCGCGGCGGCCGCTGGCCAGCACCAGGCACGGCGGCAACAGGGCAGGCAACAGCGTAAAGCCCACCAGCAACGCCGACAGGCCAACGCGGTCAGCGGCGCCGAGTGAGCTACGGGCGAGATCCTGCACCGCGGGGAGAAACAGCGCCAGGGAACTGAGGTTGGCCGCCATCGCCCCCAGGCCGAGCCGAAACGCCGACCACGGCGACGCGGCCCTGACGGATGAAGGGGGCGGTGGCGCCACCGCCAGGCCAGGCGCTGCCCGCAGCAGATTCGCCGCGCCCAGCGACACCAGCAACGCCGCCACGGCCAGATGCAGCGTGGCCGCCACCGGATCCGGCCCGGTGGCCCGGGGCGGCAACAGGTCGCCGGCGGCCAGGCCAAGCCCCAGCCACACCAGGGTGATCACGGCAGTGCCCAGCAGAAACGCCCAGGCCCGCGCCAACCCCCGGGCAGGCGCCAGCAACTGCCGCACCTGCAGCACCAACACCAGCGGACTCATGGCCGCACCTGCCGCCAGGGGCAGCACCGCCGCCAGCACGGCTCCGGCAGGCAAGGTTGGGAACGCGGCAGTCGTCATGGCGCTCAGGTCGCCTGGCCGGCCTGTGGTGGGGGCGGGGACGACGGTGGGGCCACCGGAGGCAGGAGCAGGCTGTTCAGACCGATCAGCAGAAACGAGAGAGCACCGACCCCGGCCAGGATCTGCAGCGGCAGCGGCATGCCCGTGCGCTCCGGCAGAGCGTCATCATCCGCCACCGGCGCAAGGCCGGCAGCGCCGGCCAGGAGGGCCGCCCTGGGGGACAAGACCGTGGGCCTGCCGCCTGCGACGAGATCCTGCACCAGGGGATGGAAGCGCGGCTCAAACCACCGGCGAAACACCCCATAGCTGCGGTCCTGGGGCCAGAGGCGCTGCACAGGGCACCACACCGACAGTTCCGTTTCAAAGATCACGGCGTGGGCGCGGCGCAGCAACGCTTCCGCCTCGGCATCGGTGGCATAGGAGGGGAGCAGATACAACCCGGCTTCGCGCGCGGCGGCTCCCGGCAGCTCAAGGCCGAGCCCGAGGGCCCAGTCGAGCAGGGGCTGGCGCGGCACAACGCTCACAGCGCATCGGTTCAAGGCAGGCATGGCCCTCCCCAGGATGGCGGCACCCAGCGTGCCACTAGCCGGCCCCCGCTGCTGCCACCGGCACCGGGCTGCGCCATGCTCAGGTCACAACCTTGCGCCACCATGGGACTGCTCACCCTGTTGATCGCCGCTCTGTTGATGGGCGGTCTCTGGTGGACGCGCATGGGCGCCCCCGCCAACCCCACAGGTGGCGCCCCAGCCAGCCCGACAGCGGTGGACGCCAGTTTGCGCCGCGCCGAAGAAGCGGTGCACCAGCAGAGCCAGCTGGGGAAGCAACGGGAAGACGACACCATGAAACCGCTGCAGCCGTAAGAACCAGGGGGGGCAGGGATCAGCGGTTTGCAGCCGCCGCGCCAGCCAGCAGCGGTTGCGCGATCACCGGCCACGGATCCATCGCCACGGTGCGGCCGCCCAGCTGGCGCCGCAGCTCGAAGTGCAGGTGGGGCGTGGTGGCCCTGCCGGTCTGGCCCACCCGGCCGATGCGTTCACCGCTGTTCACGCGCTGCCCCGGCACCACGGCCACATCCAGAAGGTGCGCATAGAGCGTGAGCCAGCCATCGCCGTGATCGATCACCACCGTGAGGCCATACCCACTCACGTCATCCACCAGCCTGGTGGTGCCGGGCAGAGCCGCCAGCACGGCCGATTCGGCGGGCACGATCAGATCCACACCGGCATGCATTCGCCAGCGACCACGCGTCTCGGAATAGCGCCAGCCGTAGGGGTCGAGCTCGGTGGCCGGCACCGCCAGGGGGTAGGCCAGCACGAGCGTGTCCCCCAGCGGCAGCAATGGCAATGGAGGCGGTGGTGGTGGCAGCGGCAGAGTGCCGGTGGCGAGCGGCAGCGGCTCCGGGTTGGACAGAGGATTGGGCTGAGGGTTGGCCTGGAGCACGGCCAGCAGGCGCTCTGGCAACACCTCGTTGGCGCCCAGATCCGCCACCGGCGTTTCGGCGGGAACCTCAAGGGGCCGCGGCGGCAGACCGCTCTCGTAGGCGACCACGGCACCGCAGGTCACCCAGGTCAGGCAACACAGCGCCAGCAACAACGCCAAGGCGTTGCTTCCTCCTGCTGCGGCGCGCCTCCTGCCGAGCCAGATGCCGCGCCAGTCGCCGTCCCTCCACCCAGGCCGCTGCCGGCCGTGGCGCATGCGTGGGTCAGCCGCCCGTTCCATTTCCGCGAAACCAATCGAGCCGGCTCAACGTATCGGCGCTGATCGGCTTGCCAAGGGGGCGGTGACGCTACAGCGATGTTCTGAACTTCGCCGGGGAAGCGGGGCGAGAAGGACAGGAGCCGGATGCTGATCATCGACCTCCATGAGGGTTTCACCAGCAGCGGCGTGGTCAGACCTGGGGGAAGGATGAAGGCATCCGCTCAAGCCATTGTCTGCCCTTCAGGGCTGCGCGCCTGAATCCAACCCTGCAACGGTGCTGGCCTTGAGCAACGGGCTTGGGACCACAACCAAGTCCCCGGCTTCCAGAACAAGCGACTGGATGACTCGCATGACGACGCAACGCTCTACAGGTGCAATTTCCTGCATCATCAGATAGGATTCTAGATCTAGACGCATGCACAAGCAGTTCATCTTCTGTTGTCACACGAACGGCTCGAGCCCTTGACCCACTGACGCGAGTCGCCTGTTCGAATCGATCTTCACTACCAATACCAGATGCAGCACAGCAATCCCGCTGCACTTTGATCCGAAGCCCTATCCACCGTTCCACTTTGCACTGAGTTGCAAGCCAGATGGCGCGAGGTGTGTCTGGAGGAAAACTATGTGCCACTGGTTGATTTACCGGAGATGTGCCTACAAGATCATGTGATCGGAAGCACGGGGAGGCACATCAATTACGAGATCACCATTGATGGGCGCACAAGAAGCTATGCCGTGGCCATGGGGGAATCGCTGATCATCCCGGCCCAGCAGGCTTTCACGATAAGGGTTGATCATGCTCATACTTCGAGGGCGTTGCATCTCTCCCCGAGCCTGTTTTCGCGAAATGCCTTGGAGCTCTGGGATGCCGATGATTACGAGCTCATTGAAAGTCATCAGGAGATCAGCCTGGCCCGCTTCCTGTGGAGATACTGCCATGTAAGGCCACACAGCTCTTTGGGAGGCAAAACTCCCAATGCGGTCTATACTGAGGCCGAACCTTGTAACTCCCGTCCGGGGTTAACGATGTCAGGGGCCCAGGCTGTCCAATAAAAGGCACCCACCTCACAACCCCCGCCGCCGGGTGGTGTGGTGAGTGTTAGCAAAGCGGTTGGCTCTTTGGTGGCTTAAGCCGGCCCTGTTGCTTCTCGAAGAAGTTGACAGGTTAAGCATCGGCACTCATGATCAGCCCCCCCAATTGCGCTGCCATCACTTTGACGTCATGGGCAATGCGATTCCACCAAGCTTGTGGGTGGCAGCTGAGATGCATGGAGTTGATGGGCTTCTCAATTCCTAAGCCCATGAGTCTAATAAGTATGACAAGTAGACACTATGATTCTGAGAATGCAGGCTTTGTGCATTCATTGTTGATTCGGGCTCACTGGCTTCTTTCTTTCTTCAAGCCCTAGAGCGCCTTTGCTGATCCTACTGTCTCCTTTCTTGATGCAGCTACGACACAGGGGGCGTGATCACTCGTGGTTGCGGAAACGGGGGCACGCTTCTGCCACGTGCACAGCAATCACCCCGATGAAACCACCCAACACGACATTGGTAACACGTTCGTCAGCGACCTCATACGAGCCTCCTGCCACCATCGCGGCAAAGGCGGTCAGGGCACAACGCATTGTAAAGGCAAGAAGATAACTTTCAAATGACACGAGCGTGAGCAAAATGGCGGCGCTTGCGACCGGATAAAGCCAGCCAAAGCGAGGAACGACAGCTCCGAGCAAAAGGCCTAATGGACAACCCACCAGCACGCCGAAAATGCGGTTTCGAATTTTGGTTCTAGCTTGGTGAGCATCAATAGCGATCACACTGAGCGCAGACCAGATCACCCATTGACCATGCTCGATCTGTTGGCTGCCAACAAGAGAGGTGGCCACCAGGACACTGGCGAACGCAGCCAAGGCCTGATTTTTCCAATGAGAATTCCCTTCACCAAGTCCGGCGGCCAACTCGGAGAACGTACGTGCGCGCTGAAGGGCAAGTGGTGCGTGGCTCAGTTTCTCGACAGCAAACACCACCAATGGTGCGCAAGCAGCCAGGAATAAAATGCCGGGCAACGCCGCCATGCGCGCATCCCAATCTCTTTGCGCGCCCAGTTCGCAGGCCAAGTAGACCGAGGGAATGAAGATCCAATTGCCAAAGGATCGCAACTTCGCCGCCACCCCAGAAAGCGCGATGACTCCTAAAGCCGCCGCACCGCATAGCAGGGCAAACAACGCGTGACTGCCGATGCCCGCATACAGGACAAGGAAGAGTGTGAGCCCAAGCAAGAAATGGAGGAACATCATTCGTGGCCCAAGGCCTAGGCCGTCGGTGGCAATAAAGAGGCCGCCACCCAGGAGGGCGAGCGTGAGGGCTTCACGCCAGCCGGTGCAGGCGTACAGGAGTCCGTATGGCAGGAAAACGAGCAGGCAGCGAAGAGCAGGAGCCGGACGTAGCTCGGTGCGCAGCCAGTGAGCGGGGCGGGCGATCAGGTTCATTTACTAGGAAGGTATGCTTCAAGGTCAGTGCTGAGGAGGAGTTTGCCAAAAAGACGGCAATGTTCCATCGCTTGTTGATGGGTCGCTTCATCTATGGCCGCGCAGGCGTCTTCGATCACACTGACTTCGAAGTCGAGATCGTGGGCATCCCTTACCGCCGATTCCACTGCGACAGCGGAGCTGATTCCGCAGATAACCACCCGCTGAATGGCATCATCGCGCAGGTGTGTTTCGAGAGGGGTGCGGGCGAAGCAGCTGACGCGGGATTTGATCACTTCCAGATCGAAATGCGGATCACCGAGCAATGCATGCCATGAGGTTCCCCATGCGCCAAGTCGCAAGGCACTTGTACCGCGGAGACGCCGGAACAGGGGAGAGGAAACCGGCATCTCTTCATCGGAATGAAACCCCACTCGCACACCGACCCTTAACCAACCCAAGCGGCCTGCTTCCCGGAGGGCAGTGGCGGCGTTGTGTAGGGTGCCCCGGGCTTCAGCGTGAGCCGCCGAGGCCGCGATGAGACCGCAGGGATCGGCAATGTCGTTGATGAAATCAATGGCGATGAGGGCAGTATTGGTCATGGCAAAACGCAAAGCTGATGAAGCGAAAGTGCTCCAGCCGATAGTACGATGAGTTCCGTGTTTACAAGACGGAATCATTGCGGGGGGCGCCGCATCGGTGACCGACGTCAAAACCGAGCGAAGCGTGAAGTATGGGGGAAATCACTATGTTACTCAGCTTTTATCGACTGCAAAGTGCTTTGAATCTCCTCCAAGCTTTTGGCGGTGCCGATCAATTCAAAGTCATCAAGCTGACCACCTTGGACTCCATCCATTAGATTAGTTGTGCTTTCCCACCAGGTTGTTCATTCCAGCAGCTGAGCAAGCCGCTGCTGAGGGGTGAGGTCACCCAGGACCATGTGGCACCTGCGGCCGTTATAGATCCGCAAGTAAGCCAGCAGCAGCTCGTTGCGAGCCGCAGAGGTTCCGTAGGGCATCACGTAGGCCCACTCTTCCAGCAGTGTCTACTGCTTCGCAGAAGCCTGCGGCTAGATGAACCGCTCGGCCTTGCCATTGATCATGGGGGTGTAAGGCCTGGTCTTCTTCACCTTCAATCCCATGGCCTGAGCGGCTTTTCGCCAACCGTGAGATTTGTAGGCAGAGCCGTTGTCGCTCAGCACCCGTCTGCACTCAATGCCCTGTCCGTTGAACCAGGCCACCGCACGGCTCAGGAAACCCACCGGGGTCGGCCCCTCCTCGTCGGCCAGGACCTCGACATAGGACAGGCGTGTGGCGTCATCCACAGTTAAATGGACCTTCTCGTAGCCAGCGCCCGGGGAGCTTCCTTTGCGTGGATCACCGGTGATCCGGTGCCCAACACGGTTGAACCGGGCCAGCTGTTTGATGTCGACATGGATCATGTCGCCCGGTTGCTCCCACTTGTATCGCTGCACCGGCGGTCACTGCTTCGCAGAAGCGCTAGCGCTAGGGATCCAGGTTCCGCAGTCGGTTCAGGCCCAGGCGCCGCATCGCCCTGGCCAGGGTGCTGATCGGCACCAGCAGCAGCCGGGCGATCCTCCTGAGCGTGCAGCGCTGGTGTCTGAGCTCCACGGCCTGCTGCAGTTGCTGCGGATCGAGCGTCCGCCGCTGAGTGCGGCGAACGCTTCGACGATCCGCCAGTGCCGCCAAACCGCCTGAACGGAATCGTGCCAGCCACTTGCGGGCGGTGCGCTCACTGATCCCGTGGTCTGCGGCCAGCTGAGCAAGGTTCCTGTCCTCGTCGAGATGCTGCCGGATCAGGCGTTCCCGACCGATCGGTGTCAGGCGGGCATTGTGGGGTGTGTATGCATGGGGTGTGAGGTCTTGGGCTGTTGGGTCGCACCACAACCCTGTCGACCTCACACCCCTTTCTCAGCCGGAACAACCTGGTGGCACGAAACAGCTAGGTCCTCACCTCTAGGAATAACAATGGGCCCAGTCCAGTAAATCCAGGCCACCTCGGCAGGACCTGGTTGAGGAGCTGCTCAGCGGTGCGCAGCTTGGGGAGGATCTCATCAGGCGTGTGGCTCTTGCATTTCATAGGGCTTCTCCTGCCAAAGTCAGACCGGTAGGGAAGTTCTCATGAGGACTGGTTGAGTATTCGGGCTACACGTCAAGTCCAGTGGGTTGAAGGCAGGCGAAATCTGAGCCAGATGAAGCGAGGTGCTGGAGTGCCATGGGCGTGCTGGCAGCTGATGGCGCCCGACCACCATGTGCATCAAGCCCGATCAGCCCGGAACTGCGGCAGATCCACGGTGATCCTTGCACCGCCATCAGGTCCGTCCGAAATCGTGAAGTGCCCATGGTGACGGGTAAGGAGGTTACTGACAATGGCGAGTCCAAGCCCTGAGCCGCCGGTCGTTCGCGCCCGCGAACGCTCAAGCCGTACGAACGGCTCGCGAACCCACTCACGCATCTCCGCTGGAATGCCGGGCCCGCAGTCATCAATGGTCACGACGACCCGATCAAAAGGCTTCCTGGCCACACCGATCCGCGCCTGGTGACCGTGCTTAATCGCGTTGTCGATCAGGTTTGCAAATACCCGACGCAGGGCGAGGCGGTTCCCAAGGACGTAGAGCCGAGGCGACTGGCCGTCCTCGACCACGTCGAGAGTGACGCACTGATCCAGTCGAGCGTCAAGTTCCAGGCCAAGCAATGCGTTGATGTCGACCAGTTCGAGCACATCATCCGTCGCTGTCTCGGTACCTTGGGTGGCGAGCAGAGCATCATCCAGAAGGCGAACCATGTCGTCGAGGTCCGAGATGGCATGGTCCAAACTGAGGGAGGTCGGCGCGTTCTCCAATCGCAGGCGTACCTTGGTGGCAAATGTCCTGACATCGTGCTGGAGGCCGCCGACAAGGGCAAGGCGCGACTTCAACAGCCGCGACAGCCGCTCCTGTTGCCGGTTGAAGGCTCCAACGAGGGCGCGGATTTCAGGCGCCGATGATCTGACTTCCCGGATCGGATGGGGGTCTGCATTAAGATCAACGCTGTCGACGGCACGCGCCAGCTCTTCCAGCGGGCGGATCTGACGCAAAAGGAACACCAGCATCAGCGTTGCGAAGATCGTACCCAACAGCCCAGCGCCAAAGCCAAGGGGTAATCCGAGATTGGTCACCGGAAACAGCTGCCGGGATCGCAGAACAAGCAGCGTGTTGCGGTGCAATGTGGTGCTCAGAACGAGTCTCGCATCGGCGCTGCGCAAGAGCAGTGGGATGCCGCCCATCGGCCTCCTTGGTCGCCAGACATCCAGCCCGATGGCACGGGTCGGCATCGCGGCTCGGTAGGAATCTTCTAGGTCTCTCAGTGGCCGGTCTTGCAGTGCCGCAAGGCTGAGCGCGTGCCCCGGATGGGGTTCGAGCGTGACTTCGAGGTAGGGAGTCGACAGCGCCGGCAGGATCCTCGCCCGAGCCTCGTCGGAGAGCCCGTCGAGGAGATCAGCCATCGCCGCCACCTTGGCCGGAGAGGGGATCGTTGCCTGCGCGTTGATGTGCGACCGCCGCAACACATAGGCCGCGGCAATCACGGAAATTGTGAGCAGTGTGACCACAATGGTCAAGCCAATGCGAACAACAAGTGAGGTTTTCATTCCGGCACGACCTGCACCGTTGGCGTGAACAGATAGCCATGACTTCGGATCGTGGCGATGAGTCGTTCGTTATCGCTGGCCACTTCGATCTTTTTCCGCAGCCGCGACACCAAGGTATCGATGGACCGATCAAATGGATCCCCACGGCGTTGATGGACCTTGTCGAGAAGCAGATCCCTCGAAAGCACACGCTGGGGTGATTGGACGAAGCAGACAAGCAAATCAAATTCAGCGCTGGTCAGTGCAATTTCACGTCCTGATGGATCCGATAGACGTCGCGCATTCACATTGACAGTGTATTGATTGAACTGGAGGACCTCCTGGGGCGGGTTGCGACCCGCCGTCGGCCCGCCACGGCGCAACACGGATCGAATCCGGGCCGCCAGTTCCCGTTTTGAGAACGGCTTCGTCACATAGTCGTCGGCACCAAGTTCGAGTCCGACGATGCGATCGACTTCGGCACTTCTGGCCGTAAGCATAATCACGGGAATGGACGAGGCCGAGCGCAGTCGCCGACAGATCGACAGGCCGTCCTCACCGGGGAGCATCAGATCGAGGACGATGAGGTCGGGTCGCTCGAGCGCGATAGCGGCGTCCATGCTTCCCGCATCGGGAACGCCCCTGGCATGAAACCCCTCCTCGGTCAGGACGCCGATGAGGAGCCCTCGGATGTCGTCATCATCATCGACGACAAGGATCTTGGTTCGCTGTGCGCCCATACCCATGCTCGTCAAGGTGCTCCATCTGTAGCCGCTCGGCAGGCGTTGGTGTGGCTCATGCACAAACTGACAAGGTCTGACCACAAATGTCCTCAAAACGAATCAGGACGGAAAAACCACAGTCAAGTAGGCCCCTTACCTTTTTTGTGTGGCAACCAACGGGTTGCTCCTGTCCTCCAGCAACACCCACGTCATTCCCATGAAAAGGATGATCACGTCCGGTGCCTTGAGCGGCATCCTCGCCATCGCCATGGACATGGGCGGCCTTGCCAAGTCGCGCCCTGGCCGCCTCGCAGGTCCGTGCTTCGGATCGCAATCCGCAGCCACAAGCTGCGTTGACGGCCCAACGGCGACGCGGATGAGACGGGCCTCCGGGGTCATGGCGGTGGCAACGATGCCACGCCAGCCAGTGCCTCACTGGCCACCGCTGGCCAGCCACGCCTGAGACCACACCGCACCACCAGGAAAACCCCATGTTTGATCCCAGTCCGATTACGGCCGCCCGCACTGAGTTGGGGCCACTGTTACTCGCCTTCTTCGTCGCGCTCATGGCACTGGAGTACACCGCCAGCCGCCTCGCCCGTGTCGACACCCATGACATCGATGAAACCGCAGCTTCCTTCGTCATCGCATTCGGCCACCAGATCATCCGGACGATGGAGGCCGCGATCGTCTCGGTGCCCCTCTTTCTGGCCTACAACCATCGGCTTTTCGACATTGATTTGTCATCGCCACTGGCCTGGATAACATTCTTTGTGATCATGGAGTTTGTCTATTATTGGCATCACCGCGCCTCCCACCATGTGCGCTGGTTGTGGGCGACGCACGCAGTTCACCACTCCTCCACCCGGATAAATCTGACAGCTGGCATTCGGCTTGGATGGACAGCGGGATTGTCAGGTCACTTTCTCTTTTATGTCCCGCTGGCTCTTATGGGGTTCCACCCGATCGCCATTGTGATCATTCTTGGACTAAGCCTTGGCTACCAGTTCTTCATCCATTCCGAGTTGTTGCCTCGCCTTGGGTTCCTTGAATGGATCTTGAACAGTCCGGCCCATCACCGGCTTCACCATGCTTGCAACGAATCCTGCCTCGACAAGAATTTTGGTGGAACACTGATTGTTTTTGACCGGCTCTTCGGCACCTTTACGGAGCAGCCAGCCAATGAAACGCTCCACTACGGACTTGCCGGCCAAGCCAGAAGTAACAATCCTTTCAAGATCGTTTTTGGGGAGTGGGTGTCCATGCTCGCTGAGTTCAGAGATTCAAAGTCCGGCTGGAAGCAGCGGCTTTCCATCCTGTTTGGACCTCCAGGTGCTGGACAACATTCCGCGTAATCGTGTGAGATCGAATGGAGAACCATCATCGATGCGTCTGTCTTCATCAGCTGCATTGTTACGGCAGCCTACGATCATTCTCCATCGGCTTCATGCCGGCATCCAATGACCAACATCACCCAATCCAATGGGAGTTACAACCGTGAACACCAAACAGTCTTTCTCCACCCGTCTTGCATTGGCAACTGCGCTGTGGATTGCGCTCGCATTGCCGGCAACAGCCACATCCCAGCGCGCCCAAGCCCAGGCAAATTTCCTCAAGGCTGACGCGAATCAGGACAACCAGCTCGATTACGCTGAATTCAAGACCTTCGTCAATCTCAACGCAGACCAAGGCCTTGGCCGGGCGCCCAGGATTCGACGCTTCGGCATGTATGGCCGGGCCTTCAATATAGCCGATGAGAACGGTGATGGCGTCGTTTCGAAACAGGAAATTGAGGCCCAATCACAGTAGTGAAAGACCCTCTGATTCAGCACATGCGAGCTGCGCTGCGCACCGAGCTGAAAACCAACTCCGGTGGTTGCCATATCTATGCGCAAACTATGGGCAATGCACTGGCGGTCCATCTGCTCAGCCGCTACTCAACGCGCACAAAGCCATTCAAGCCTTTCACTGGCGGACTCTCACCGCGCGACCTGAAGCATGTGGTTGAATTCATCGGCGATAATCTTAACCAGGAGCTAAATTTGGCAGATCTTGCCAATACGGTGCAACTTAGTCAGTATCACTTTGCTCACGCTTTTAAGCAATCCATGGGTATCAGCCCCCATCAGTATGTGATCCAGCGACGAATCACACGCGCCATGCTCCTACTGAAACAAGCAACGATTTCTATCCATGCGATCTCAAGGGCTTGTGGCTTTTCAAGCCCCAGCCACTTTTCGAAGAGTTTCCGAAAAAGAGCTGGCCTTTCCCCAAGCCAGTTCCGCAGGGGCTACTTTCATAAGATTTAGGTCGTTCATTGTGCTCTCTTCACTTAAAAGCAACCTCGCCAACGGCATCCTCCTAGGGAGACTCTGGAAAAGTCAGCCTATTCACGGGACAATGGCCTTGTGATCGCAGGTAAGGACTGGGTTCATGGGTGGAAAGCAGCTTGGATTCGGGGACTACGAGCAGTCCACAGCCAAAAAGCGCACCAAACGTGAGCGTTTTCTCTCTGAGATGGAGGCGGTTTTGTGCCCTGGAAGGCGCTCATCGATCTGATCGAGCCCTACTACCCGAAAACCAGCTCCAAGGGCGGCCGTCCGGCCTATCCGCTTGCCACCATGCTGCGTATCCACCTGATGCAGCAGTGGTACTC
>NZ_JAGQCV010000021.1 GCF_024346375.1 Synechococcus sp. ATX 2A4
TATCGATGCCGCCGGCCGCGCCGGCAGTTTCGATGAGGGTGTCAGTGCCGAGCTGGGTGTCGGCATCAAAGAGATAGAGGTCGTCTCCATCGCCACCGAGGAGGGTGTCATTGCCGGCTCTGCCTTCCAGGCGGTCGTTGCCGCCAAAGCCGCGGAGGGTGTTGTTGAGGGCGTTACCGCGGAGGCTGTCGTTGAGGAGGCCGCCATTGATGTTTTCAAAGCGATCGGCGGCGTTGAGCTGAAGCCTGAGGTTGGGGTTAACCGTCTGAAGGGTGGCGAGTTGTAGATCAAGGACAACACCACGCGCGGTGGTGGCATTGAAGGCAAGGGTATCGATGCCGCCGGCCGCGCCGGCAGTTTCGATGAGGGTGTCGGTGCCGAGCTGGGTGTCGGCATCAAAGAGGTAGATGTCGTCGCCGTCGCCACCGAGGAGGGTGTCATTGCCGGCCCTGCCTTCTAAGCGGTCGTTGCCGCCAAAGCCGCGGAGGGTGTTGTTGAGGGCGTTGCCGCGTAGGCTGTCGCTCTGGGTGCCGCCATTGATGGCTTCAAAGCGATCGCCCCCGTTGAGCTGAAGCCTGAGGTTGGGGTTGACGGTCTGAAGGGTGGCGAGTTGTAGATCAAGGACAACACCACGCGTGGTGGTGGCATTGAAGGCAAGGGTATCGATGCCGCCGGCCGCGCCGGCAGTTTCGATAAGGGTGTCAGTGCCGAGCTGGGTGTCGGCATCAAAGACATAGGTGTCATTGCCGGCGCCGCCGAGCATGGTGTCGTTACCGGCACCGCCGATGAGGGTGTCATCACCAGCACCACCATCGAGGGTGTCATTGCCGCCGAGGCCGGTGATTCGATCGGCGGCGGTCCCGCCGCGGAGGGTTTCACTGGCGTTGGTGCCGGTGAGGGTGAGGGGATCAGTGGCGAGGAAATCCCAGTTGAGGGTGAAATCACCGGTGGCGCTGCCCGATCCATCAACGCGGATGAAGTAGGTCTGGTTGGCGGCCGCACTGAAGGAAACCTGCGACTGCAGGCCGGAGGCATCGTCGTTTGCGGCTACGGGCGTGAGGGAGGAAACGGACGTGCCGGTGAAGACCTCGAGAGTGGTGTTGAAGGAACTGCCGAAGGTATCGATCGTGGCGATCGCGGCAAAGGGATTATTGAAGGAATACCAGACGGAATTGAACGGCGCTGGAGAGGAAAAAGCAGGAGCGCTGAATTCCATGCTCTCTGCAGTGGCGTCACGATTGTTGCCAGTGGTGGAGCCAACGGAACCTTCGAGCGCAAGGGCATCGGTGAAGTCGTCGTTGACCAGACGGCTCCAGATCTCAGTGCCCGTGTTGTTGTCGTTGGCTGAGAAGAAGAGGGTGTTGCCGACCAAGGTCAGAGAGGAGGGATAGGAGCTGCTGGACCCTGTGCTGATGTCTGCAACGAGCACGGTGCCTTCCGGAGTGCCATCGCTCTTCCACAGCTCACGGCCACTGGTGCCGTCGTTGGCGCTAAAGAAGAGGGTGTCGCCGATCGCCGTCAGATTGCTGGGAGTGGAGTTAGCGGACCCTGTGCGGATGTCTTTAACGAGCACGGTGCCTTCCGGAGTGCCATCGCTCTTCCACAGCTCATCGCCATTGCTACCGTCGTTGGCGCTAAAGAAGAGGGTGTCGCCGATCGCCGTCAGAAAGCTGGGATAGGAGCTGCTTGACCCTTTGCGGATGTCTTTAACGAGCACGGTGCCTTCCGGAGTGCCATCGCTCTTCCACAGCTCACGGCCACTGGTGCTGTCGAAGGCGCTAAAGAAGAGGGTGTCGCCGATCGCCGTCAGAAAGCTGGGATAGGAGCTGCTGGACCCTGTGAGGATGTCTTTAACGAGCACGGTGCCTTCCGGAGTGCCATCGCTCTTCCACAGCTCAATGCCATTGCTGCCGTCGTTGGCGCTAAAGAAGAGGGTGTCGCCGATCGCCGTCAGATTGCTGGGAGTGGAGTTAGCGGACCCTGTGCGGATGTCTTTAACGAGCACGGTGCCTTCCGGAGTGCCATCGCTCTTCCACAGCTCATAGCCATTGCTGCCGTCGAAGGCGCTAAAGAAGAGGGTGTCGCCGATCGCCGTCAGAAAGCTGGGAGAGGAGCTGCTGGACCCTGTGCGGATGTCTTTAACGAGCACGGTGCCTTCCGGAGTGCCATCGCTCTTCCACAGCTCAATGCCATTGCTGCCGTCGTTGGCTTGGAAGAAGAGGGTGTCGCCGATCGCCGTCAGATTGCTGGCATAGGAGCCATTGGACCCTGTGCGGATGTCATTAACGAGCACGGTGCCTTCCGGAGTGCCATCGCTCTTCCACAGCTCAACGCCACTGGTGCTGTCGAAGGCGCTAAAGAAGAGGGTGTCGCCGATCGCCGTCAGAAAGCTGGGATAGGAACTGCTGGACCCTGTGCGGATGTCTTTAACGAGCACGGTGCCTTCCGGAGTGCCATCGCTCTTCCACAGCTCACGGCCACTGGTGCTGTCGAAGGCGCTAAAGAAGAGGGTGTCGCCGATCGCCGTCAGATTGCTGGGAGAGGAGCCAAGGGACCCTGTGCGGATGTCTTTGACTTGCCGGGTGATGTTGGAGAGCCCCCAGTTGAGGGTGACGTCCCCGGTATTGCCGGCAAACCCATCCACGCGGATGTAATAGCGCTGGTTGGCGGCAGCGCTGAAGGCAACCTGCGACTGCAGGCTGGAAGTGTCGTCGTTGGCGATGACTGGCGTGAGAGAAGTGACGTCAGCACCTGTAAACACTTCCAGGGTGGTATCAAAACCACTGCCAAATGTATTGATTGTGACGTCAGATAGGAAGGGGTTCTCAATGAAATACCAAATGGAATTAAATGGGGGCGATTGGCTGAAACCAGGGTCGTTGAACTCACCTACTTGCGCCGTTGCGTCGCGGTTGGAGCCAGTCGTGGAACCACTCACTCCATCGAGTGCGAGTGCATCAATGAAGTCGTCGTTGATCAGTAAACTCCACAGTTCCTGGCCACTGTTGCCGTCGTTGGCTGAGAAGAAGAGGGTGTTGCCGACCAAGGTCAGAGAGGAGGGATAGGAGCCACTGGGCCCTGTGCTGATGTCTGCAACGAGCACGGTGCCTTCCGGAGTGCCATCGCTCTTCCACAGCTCAAAGCCATTGTTGCCGTCGTTGGCGCTAAAGAAGAGGGTGTCGCCGATCGCCGTCAGATTGATGAGAGAGGAGCTGCTGGACCCTGTGCGGATGTCTTTAACGAGCACGGTGCCTTCCGGAGTGCCATCGCTCTTCCACAGCTCAGTGCCATTGCTGCCGTCGTTGGCGCTAAAGAAGAGGGTGTCGCCGATCGCCGTCAGATTGCTGGGAGAGGAGCCAAGGGACCCTGTGAGGATGTCTTTAACGAGCACGGTGCCTTCCGGAGTGCCATCGCTCTTCCACAGCTCACGGCCACTGGTGCTGTCGAAGGCGCTAAAGAAGAGGGTGTCGCCGATCGCCGTCAGATTGCTGGGAGAGGAGCCAAGGGACCCTGTGAGGATGTCTTTAACGAGCACGGTGCCTTCCGGAGTGCCATCGCTCTTCCACAGCTCAGTGCCATTGCTGCCGTCGTTGGCGCGAAAGAAGAGGGTGTCGCCGATCGCCGTTAGATTCTTGGGATAGGAGTTAGCGGACCCTGTGAGGATGTCTTTAACGAGCACGGTGCCTTCCGGAGTGCCATCGCTCTTCCACAGCTCTTCGCCATTGCTACCGTCGTTGGCGCTAAAGAAGAGGGTGTCGCCGATCGCCGTTAGATTCTTGGGATAGGAGTTAGCGGACCCTGTGAGGATGTCTTTAACGAGCACGGTGCCTTCCGGAGTGCCATCGCTCTTCCACAGCTCAGTGCCATTGCTGCCGTCGTTGGCGCGAAAGAAGAGGGTGTCGCCGATCGCCGTCAGATTGCTGGGAGAGGAGCCATAGGACCCTGTGCGGATGTCTTTAACGAGCACGGTGCCTTCCGGAGTGCCATCGCTCTTCCACAGCTCATAGCCATTGCTGCCGTCGTTGGCGCTAAAGAAGAGGGTGTCGCCGATCGCCGTCAGATTGTCGGCATAGGAGCCATAGGACCCTGTGCGGATGTCTTTAACGAGCACGGTGCCTTCCGGAGTGCCATCGCTCTTCCACAGCTCAACGCCATTGCTGCCGTCGTTGGCAAAGAAGAAGAGGATGTCGCCGACCGCCGTCAGATTGAGGAGAGAGGAGCTGCTGGATCCAGCGAAGATATCTTTAACAAGCCTGGGTGTTGCCATGGTTAGAAGAGTGAAGAACGGTGATGTTGGGACGCGGAAGCTGGCTTTCTGCGGCGGCTGGTTTGTTCAGCCCGGTCGTGGCTGCTGGGTGTTGTTGGCTTGCGTGGTGTTCGATGACGCTGTGGCCGGCACCATCCAGACCGTCTGACTGGCGTCGGTGCTCGGGTCCGGGCCGATCAGGGCGGGGTTGCGGTAGCCCGGCAGGCAGGCGATCGCGAAGATTTCCTCCACCCCGCTGTTGAACCAGAGATGGGCGATGCGGTTGCCGGTGCTGAGCTGCACGATGGCCACGCCACAGCGAAGTTGTTCGTTGCGCTCCTGCAGGGGCAGCCCCCCGAACACCGCGGTTTCGCGGATGCGCGAGAGCCCCACCAGGGCGAGATCCCCGAAGCACTCCAGCCCGCGTGTGAAGCCCGGCAGTTCGCAGATGGTGGTGGGGCTGCCGGTGCGCGGATCCACGCGCAGCAGCTGGCCGTGGCCGGAATCGAGCAGGTAGAGCTGGCCGTTGTGCAGGCGGGGGGAATGGGGCATGGAGAGGCCGCGCAGCAGCAGCTCACCGCTGGCCAGATCGATCAGGCAGCCGCCCTGGCGCTTGTGCTCTCGCCAGCCGTTTTCCTCATCGCTGCTGCCCAGGGCGGTGACGTAGGCGGGGCTGGTGCCGTTCTCTGCGACGGCCAGACCGTTGAGATGGCAGCGATCGCCGGGTGTGATGGCGCTGATGAAGGGAGGATGCCAGCGAGGTACGAAACTCCAGGGCGCCTCGAAGGTGCAGAGGCAGTTGAAGAGGGTGTTGACGCCCCAGAGCTGATCGCCGCACCAGGCGAGGTCATGGCCCATGATCGGGCCGCTGTGGTGGGAGGAGCGGGCGAGAAAGGCGATGTCGTGGCTGTTCTCAGGCTTGAGGCGCGGGGCGATCTCACGGCTGGCGGGGAGGGTCCAGATGGCATCACGGCTGCCGACCGCCAGGCCGGTGGGGGTGCGTGCCAGGCCCATCGCCTGGGGGAAATGGGCAAAACCGATCTGGAGCTGCGGGCCGCCATCCGGCGTTGGCGTGGTGCCGATGGTGAGCACCCGGCCGGCCTGGTAGGTGGTGAGCACCAGGGAGAGGGCGTGGTGGCTGAGCAGGGCCGCGAAGTTGAGGGAGTGCTCGTAGTTGACGGGAACCGCCGGGGCTGAAGGGATCTGGCCTTGCTCGGCAGCTGCGCCCGCCAGGGAGCCACCGGCGCCAGGGGCTTCCACCGGAGCGTTGAGAGGCGTCACGGCCGGAGTGCGGAGCGGGGTGTCACTGGGCTAAAGGCTAAGAGCTTAATTATTGAAGGTTAACATCAAATTGCATGCAATGTAGTGGGCGATGGCAACAGCTGTTATTCGGGCTGAGTGATGCTGATCCATGTCAGTTCTGGCGTCCTGAATTGTCACGCATTACGTGACTGTTGGTGGATGTAGGGGTATGGCGTCTGTTGTGTTGCTCAGAAGACGATGAAATTGGCAGAGGAGAGCGCGAGTCCTGGGCTGAGTGTGGCAAAGGCGATGGCCGGGTTAGCGCCGTTGCCATCGCTGTCGTAGGTGAGCAAGCCGGTGGCGCTGTTGTAGAGGATGCGGTGGGCGGCAGTGGTGGCTGTGGCGCCGCTGCGGAAGGCGGCGGGGGCGAGTGTGCCGGTGGTGGGAAGTGCGGTGAACACACTGTTTTCGAGTTCGATGCGATCACCTTGGGCGATGGAGAAATCGGTGATGGTGTCGCGATTGGTGGTGGCGTTGAGTGGGGCATCAAAACGGAAGGTGTCGGCACCGAGACCACCGATGAGGGTGCCATTGCCGGCACCGCCTCTGAGCACATTGTTGCCAGCGTTGCCGCTCAGGACGTTGGCGAGCGCATTGCCGATGCCGTTGATGTTGGCGGTGCCGGTGAGGGTGAGATTTTCGACAAACCGCACCCTGGCAGTGGCGTCAAGGTTGAAGGTCACTGAACTCTGGACGGTGTCGATGCCGCCAGCATCGATGGTGCTGTTTGAGGTGGGTGCCTTTTATTGGACAGCCTGGGCCCCTGACATCGTTAACCCCGGACGGGAGTTACAAGGTTCGGCCTCAGTGTAGACCGCATTGGGAGTTTTGCCTCCCAAAGAGCTGTGTGGCCTTACATGGCAGTATCTCCACAGGAAGCGGGCCAGGCTGATCTCTGCATCCCAGCCATCGCTGTAGGCACGCAGATACACCTCCTCATATTTAACCGTCCGCCACAGCCTCTCCACCAGGATGTTGTCGTAGCAGCGCTTTCTGCCTGACCAGCTGACTTTGATCTCCTCTTCCTTGAGTCGCGCCACAAAGTCACCAGAGGTGAATTGACAGCCTTGATCGGAGTGGAAGATTTCTGGCCTACGGCCACCAGAGAAGGCCATCTCCAAAGCCTCCAGACAGAACTCCGTGTCAAGGCTGTTGGAGAGCTTCCAGCTGAGAATATTCCTGGAGAAGAGATCCACGATCGCCACCAGGTAGAGAAACCCTTTCTGCAGTGGGATGTAGGTGATATCGGTTGCCCACACCTGATCCAAGGCCGTGACCTGTTTGAGATCCACCAGGCAGGGGAAGCGCTCGGATGGATCGCCTGGAATCGTGGTGCGAGGCTTCTGGTAGATCGCCCGTAAACCCATGCGCCGCATGAGGTTTCGCATGCGGTCGCGGCTGATCGGAATTCCTTCTCTGGCCAGATAGTCCACCATCCGGCGACTACCGCTGCAGGGGTCCTCCAGGTAGAGAGCGTCAATCCTGGCCATGAGCCGCAACGTCGATTCACGCACCGGAGTGGGCCGGTAGTAGAGCGTGGATCGAGCCAGGCCCAGCAGTTCGCACTGGCGGCTGACGCTGAGCTCAGGGTGGTCGTGATCGACCAGCTTGCGCAGTTCATGGACATCACAGCAGCTGTGATTTTTTTTTGAGCCACTCCAGCTCCATCTGGAGCTTGCCGATCTGCTGGAACAGCTCGGCCTCCTTGGCCTGGCTCTCGTCCTTAGCCTGCGTCTTCTTCCCTCGCGTGAACAGCTCGCTTGCACCTTCCAGCAGCTGTTTCTTCCACTGGCTCACCTGGATCGGATGCACCGCGTGATCGGCGGCGATCTCCTGCAATGTCTTACGGCCGCTGATCGCCTCCATGGCGACCTTGGCCTTGAACTCGGGGCTGTGGGTACGGCGTTTGCTCATCGATGGGAGCCCCATTCAGGGACGGTGCCCCGCCTCAGAGGTTAACGATGGGCCCTGTCCAGAAAAACCAGTCCACCTCAGTTGATGGTGGTGGTTTCAAGCACCCGATCGCCGGACGAATCGACGACATAGATGTCATTGCCGGCGCCGCCGAGCATGGTGTCGTTACCGGCACCGCCGATGAGGGTGTCGTTGCCGGCGAGGCCGTTGAGCACGTTGTTCCCGGCATTGCCGGTGAGGGTGTTCGCCAGCGCGTTGCCGCTGACGGTGACGCTGTCGGTGCCTTCGGTCCAGTTGGTGAACGTCACCCCGGCCAGAGTGAAAGTCGCCAGGGTGGGGGCGAGGTTGACGCTCAGCCGGTCGATCCCGGCACTGCCGATGAAGGTCGTGGTCCCCAGGCCGGCAGTCTGGGCGGCCAGGGTCAGCTGGTTGCCGGCCAGATTGACCGTGCGAAGGACCGAGTCGGAGAGCAGCGTGCCAATGGTCTCCGACCCGGTCAAAGTCAGGTTGCCGAAGTTGCTCAGTGTCACTCTGGCGTTGTTCGAGATCGCTTCGCCGTCCACCCGCAGGCTGGCTTCGAGACCGACAGATATGTTCTGCGACGCCAGCGAGCCCGTGACGTTCAGCACGCCAACGCGGACATCCGTGCCGCCGGTAAAGGTGTTGTCGCCGGACAGCGTGAGGGTGCCGGCCCCGAACTTGCCGAAACCCCCGGTCCCCGAAATGACGTTGGCAACCGTCAGGTCATTGGACCGATCGAATGAAAGGCTGCCATTGTTGGTGACGGCGCCGTTACCCAGCGTGCCTGTGGTGCCGCCATTGCCGATCACCAAGGAGCCCGCGCTGATCGTGGTGGTGCCGGTGTAGGTGTTGTTGCCCGCCAGCGTCAGCGCGCCGGTGCCCTGCTTCTTCAGGCCTCCGGTGCCGCTCAACACGCCCGCAAAGAGCTGGCCCGCGGCATTGCCGGTGGTCAGCGTGGCGCCCCCCAGCGTCACCGTCGCGGTTGTCGCAGCCGAGGCCAGCGCGCCGATGGTCTCCGACCCGGCCACGTTCAGGTTGCCGCTGCCGTTCAGCGTGACCGCGGCGGTGTCGGCCAGCGCGAAGCCGTCAACCCGCAGGCTGCCGCCGTTCACGATGGTGCTCAGCGAAGCGAGCGATCCGGACACATCCAGTACACCGGCGTTCACCGTGGTGGTGCCGGTGTAGGCGTTGGCGCCCGACAAGCTCAGCGTGCCGGTGCCCTGCTTTCTCAGGCCGCCCGCGCCGCTGATGACACCCTCAAAGAACTGACCCGCGGCATTGCCGGTGGTCAGCGTGGCGCCCCCCAGCGTGACCGTCGCGGTTGTCGCAGCCGAGTCCAGTGCGCCGATGGTCTCTGACGCGGTCAGCGTCAGGTTGCCGCTGCCGTTCAGCGTGACCGTGGCGGTGTCGGCCAGCGCGAAGCCGTTAACCCGCAGGCTGCCGCCGTTCACGATGGTGCTCAGCGAAGCGAGCGATCCGGTCACATCCAGCAGACCGGCGTTCACCGTGGTGGTGCCGGTATAGGTGTTGGCGCCCGACAGGACCTGGATCCCGGCGTCGGTCTTGGTCAAGGCTCCGCCGACACCCGGATCAGCGTTTGCGATGACCCCAGAGAAGGTGCGCGTGCCCGCCGCGGGTGCGAGCGTCAGCGCGTTGCCATTGCCGATACGAACGCTGCCGGTTCCGGCCAGCCCGCCGACGGTGTCGAAAACGTCGAAGCGGACACGGCCCGGGTTGTTGACCGTCAGAAGGCCGGTCGCCGACAGACCGTTGCCGGCCGACACTTGCAGAGTGCCGCCATTCACTGCGGTCGCACCGCTGAAGGTGTTCGCGCCCGTCAGAGTCAGAACGCCTGCGCCGGTCTTTGTCAGCGCGCCACTGCCGGTGATCGCCCCGTTCACAGCGATGGTCGAAGTGCCTGCGGTTTCGAGCGTGAGGTTGTGGATGCCGCCGGTCACGGTGCCGTTGATGTTCAACCTGTCGGCGTCGGCCTGGATCTCGGCGGCCCCGTTCAGCGTGATGGCGCCAGTGAGGGTGTTGACGCCGGCAATGTTGCGGATCGCTCCTCCGTTCGCCACGCCCGAGCCGGATAGGGCGATCCCCTCGGCCACGGTGATGCCGCCCTGCAAGGCCAGCGTCGCTCCTGGGGCGACGACCGTCCCCGCCGCCGTGGTGCCGAGTGCGCCGTTGGTCGCGGCGATCAGCGTGCCCAGTGAAACCGTCGTTTGCCCGGTATAGGTGTTGGTGCCCGTCAGCGTGAAGGTGCCCGCGCCCTGCTTGGTGAGCCCGCCGCCCACGCCGCTGATGACGCCCGCAAACGTGTGATTCCCCGCGTCGCCCGTGGTGCGGGTATTCGCGCCCAGCGTGACCGTGTTTGTGCCGGATGCGCTGACCAGCGCGCCGATCCGCTCGCTGCCGGTCAGGTTGAGGTTGCCGCTGTTGAACAGGGTCACCGTGGCGGTGTCGGAAATCGCTGCGCCACCACCCACCCGCAGGCTGCCGCTGTTGAAGACCGAGACGTTTTGCGAGGCGATGGAACCGGTGACGTTCAAAACGCCGACGTTGACCCGCGTGTCGCCGGTAAAGGTGTTGGCGCCGGAGAGCTCCAGGGTGCGGGCACCGAACTTGCCGAAGGAGCCGGTGCCCGAGATTATGTTGGCGACGGTGATGTCGCCGCTGGGGGAGAACACCAGCGCCCCGTTGTTGACCACCGCGCCGCTGCCCAGCGTGCCCGTGCTGCCCCCCGCACCCACCTGCAAGGTGCCGTTCGCATTGATGGTCGTCGTGCCGCTGTAGCTGTTGGTGCCCGTAAGAATGAGGGTATCCCCCCCCCGTCACCGTCAGCGCGCCTGTGCCCGAAATCGCGTTGGCGAAAAGTTTAAGTCCGACCTGTCGAACACCAGCGCCCCGTTGTTGACCACCGCCCCGCTGCCCAGCGTGCCCGCACCGCCGCCCGCGCCCACCTGCAACGTGCCGCCGTCAATGAAGGTTCCGCCGCTGTAGGTGTTGTCGCCTGACAGGATCCGGGTGCCGGTGCCCTCGAACTGCAGGAAGCCTTCCCCCGAGATGATGCCGGAGAACGCGGTGTTCGCCGCCCCGATGATATTCAGACCATTGCCATTGCTGATCTGAACCGTGCCGCCATCGCCCGCCAGCCTGCCGATGACATCGAAGGCATCCACGTTCACCATGCCGCCCGTGTTCACGGTCAGAAGCGCGCTGTCCGACAGATTGCTGTCTGGGTTCAGCGTCAGGCTGCCGCCCGAAACGGTCACAGCCCCGGTGATCACGCCCGCATTGTTGACAGCCCCGCCAGAGACCTGCAGCGTGCTGCCAAGGGTGCCGAAATTGTTCAGGGTCCCGCCCGCCACGGTCAGACCGTTGCCCGACACGCTGACCGTGCCGGTGTTCGCGATGATCAGGATGCCCACACCGGAAAGGGTCGCCCCGGCGTTGACCGTCAGGGTGCCCTGAACCGTGAAGATGCGCGCGCTCTGCTCGAGCAAGAAGACCGAGGCGGATTGCCCTGCCAACAGGGTGGGATCGGGGGAAGCGCCCGCACCGGTGCTGTCGATGACGGCCGAGGAATTCTCGTTCGGGAGGATCCCCTCAACCCAGTTGATCGGGGCCAGAAAATCGGTGCTGAAAAATCCATCCCAGGTGGGCATATCGCAGTCCTTTCCAAGTGTGTGGAAACCCTTCGCCCTGACGGGCGGGCCTCAATCCGGTTTGAACTAAGCCGGGCAACCGAAGCTCAGGCAAAAATCATGAGGGAGATCGCCAGCCACCCTATTGAGGTTGGCGTGACATGGCCTGCCGGGCAAGGAACCTGTCCAAGCTGCCGTGCGGTGATCCTGGAGGGCGAGGTCGTTGAGGTGGCAGATCGGGCGGCGGGCCGTCATCCACAGGGCTTCGTCGTGGGCGTAGAGCCCCATCGGCCGATCGAACAGCCGCTCATGCCGCTTGAGTTCACCGGCTGCACCCACACCAAGGAACAGCAGGCGGTTGGCGCGGTAGGTGGTGAAGGCGAGCGAGAGCTGGTGCTGGATCAACCAGCCGGCGAGCTCAGCGGAGGCGGGGCAGGCCAGTCCTGCGTCCTGGCTACGCTGGGCGAAAGGGGCAGGGATGCTGGCGATCGGCTTGGCCCGGCGCTGGATGGAAGGGGCCGAGGACGACGTCCTGACCGGGTCAGCCCAGTTCTGGTTTGGACTGGCGACCTGGCTTCCTCTCCAGCTCCCTGGCCTCCCCCCCCAAGGATTGGCCGAGCCGGGCCAGAATGGCCCCATGGCTCAGGCGTTCACCACCAGCACCCCAACCACCACCACCCCGGCGGCCTCGATCGAGGATCGGCTCGCCGTCATGGCCCGTGAGATCCAGGCCGTGATTCCCGGCGCTGAAGTGCGCTTGTTTGGCTCCTGGGCACGCGGCACGGCCCGGCCCGATTCCGACATCGACCTGCTGATCACCGTGACCGATGACTGGCTGGCGAGCCATGATCGCTACCGCATGCTTGATCGGCTGCGCTGGCGATTGAGCGGACCTGTGCAGCCAGTGGATCTGCTTCTTTACTCCCGCAGCCAGGTTTCCAGGAGCATCAACCTCCACAGCCATGTCATCAGCCATGCCTACCGTGAAGGACGACTTCTCGGTGGCTAATCCTGAGGCGCTGGCCATGCTGCGGATCTCCAAACGGGATTGGAAAGCGGCTGCAGCGATGACCGACATCGAGATCTTCGAAGAGGTGATCTGGGGATTTCAGTTGCAGCAAGCGATCGAGAAAGCTCTAAAAGCTTGGCTTTATGGCCTCGGCGAAAAGGATGTTCCCTTCACCCATGATCTGGTGCTCTTGATGAAGCAGTTGCGCGCTATCGGTGCGGATATCACCGCGTTCCAGTCATTGAGTCCCTTCACCGACGTTGCCGTTCAACTCCGCTACGACGAAGACCCGGACCCGCAACATCTCGATCGTGAGGCCTGTAACGCAGAGGTGGCTGCTTTGATCACGCACGTGGAAGAACGGATCGGCCGATCCGTCTGAGGGCGATGGGGGCTGGCGCGGCGGCGGCGGGTTCAGCGCCTATGGACTTGTCCGTTCTCCGAGGAGCATCACAGTCGGTCCGTAGCGCTTGAGGGCGCGATCGGTGCTGAGCAGCAGCACCCCTGCTGAACGGGCCTGGGCGATCAGGAGGCGATCCAACAGGTCCTTGTGGTGGGGAGGCAGGAGCGCCGTGGCGGCGGCATGGTCGGGGGTGATCGCCAGCAAAGCGAAACCCGCTTGCTGCGCTGCTGTGACCAGGACCTGAGGGGACAGTGGCAGCACACTGGTGTCGAGCAGGTAGCCCCCTTGAGCCGCCATCAGGCCGAGGCCTCGGTGGCGCCAGCGATCAAGGCCGCCACCGCGCTCTCCAGCTCAGGGGAGAAAGCGGCATCGATGCTGGCTGCCTCCAGATCCTGCGATCCCCGCCCGCTCAGCCCCCGAAGAGGCGCAGGCCTTCAAACTGGTGGAAAGCCGCATCGGTGGTGGCCAGGGTCAGGTCGCGCAGCGAGGCCTGAGCCGCCAGGACCCGGTCGAACGGATCGCGGTGCGGCACATCCCAGCTGCCGGCCAACAGGCTTTCGCCTCTGAGGATGGGGCACTCGAGCGCGCCCAGGCCATCGATGGCCCGTTGAAAGGTGTCCACCACCACACCGGCACCCGGCAGCTTGCCCAGCCGCCACTTGGTGGCGATCTCCCAGGCGGAGGCGGCGCTGATCAGCAGCTGGGTTTCTGGGTTTTCCAGGGCTTCACGCAGGCCCTGGTTGAGCTTGCCGGGCTCCAGCACGGCCCAGAGCAGGATGTGGGTGTCGAGCAGCAGCTTCATGCGCCCCAGGCGGCCAGCTCGCTCTCGGGCAGGTCATCGAAGAAGCTCTCATCGACCGTTCCGGCCAAGAATCCCAACCGGCGCGGCGGTGACGGGCTGAGGGGAACAAGGCGGGCACAGGGTTTCCCATTGCGGGCCAGCACGATCTCCTCGCCGGCGGCCACCCGCACCAGCAGCGCGGAGAGATGGGTTTTGGCCTCCTGAACATTCACGACGGCGCCTGAGCTGGGTCGAGGCATCAGACCAAACCAGATTGACCTGGTCAGCCTAGCCAGAGTGGTCTGACTGGCTCAGGATCGATCGCCGCCAGATGGGAGGTCGTAGCCGGCGTGGATGGGACGGGCCAGGGAGCGTCCCAGGAGGGAATCGGCCCAGAAGGCGTCCTCCTCCAGCCGGGTGGCCGCTACCAGCAGCAAGGGTGGGGGGCTCACGGGGGGGAAGCCAGCGGTGTGGTGCAGTGGCTGAGGTGCACTGGATCGCGATGACGAGCCGCGGGGCTGGGCTCAGCGGCCATCATCCATGCGATCCGCAGAGCCTGAACTGGCTGCTTCTGCGCGCCAGGCCCGCTGAGAGCCTGGTGAAGACGGTGGCGGCGGCAGCCGCCGCTCACTGCTCCGGGACGCCCCCACGGCCGAGAGGTGAGAAGCGAGATGGCGGCGCAGGAAGCGCAGCATGGCGGTGTTGCCGCTGGCGATGGCGGCGCGGGCCTCGGGAATGCCCTGTTGCTGCTGGCGGCGGAAGGCCTCTGCCAGCAACGCCGGTCCGCGGGCCCTGCCGCGGTGCGGCTCCGCCACGAACAGGCTGGAGTAGCGCAGCGTGGTGGGCGCCACGCGATGGGCGATCACCCAGCCCACCAGCGCCTCGTCGTGGAGCAAGGCAAGCGAAACACCGGGTTCGATGCCGTGAAGATCGAGCGGCGGCAGCAGCTCCGGCGGGGCGCCGAGCTGGCGGGCCAGCTGCTGCAGCTGTTGGCAGGCGATGGGAGCGGCGGCCAGCTCCAGCCAGCTCTGCAGCCGGTACGGCGGGCTGAGCGGATGGCGATCGGCCCAGGGGGCGGCAGCCAGCCGCGCAGCATTGCCCTCCAGCAGGGCGAAGTCGGTGTGCGGCGCACTCCAGCCGAGCCGGAGCAGCAGCGGCTCAAGGGCGGCGCTGGTGAGGGCGGTGGCCTGGTAGCGCACGCTCACCCGGCCGATCTGTTCGTTGGCGAGGAAGAGCAGCAGATGGCGCAGCAGGCCTGTACCGATGCCCTGTCGCCGCCAGGCCTCCTCCACCTTCAACGACAGCACCCTGGCGCTGCCATCCGGCAGCCGTTCAGCCACCGCCAGGCCCACCATCGCCCCATCGGCCATGGCGGAGAGCCCCAGCAGTTCGCCGCTGATGCGGGCCGTGGCGGCTGATTGCGGCGCCAGCGAGGGAAAGGTGAGGGCGGCATAGGGCGCCAGGGTGGCGGGGGTGAGCTGAAACACCCGCTGGTAGCGAATCGCCAGCGGTTCGATCGCCGTGGGTTGCGGCAACCCGAAGGGGCGCGGAGCCGGGGCCTGGTGCGGTGTGCCGCTGGGGGCGGTGGGCCGCACGAGGGTGAGGGTGTCGCGATCGGGCAGCTTCACCAGGCAGTCGATCGTTTCGCCCTGCAGGCCGATGGCGCGCGGCTGGCGCACGCCTGGCAGCAGCACCACATCGAACAGCTCATCGATCGGTTCGGCCAGCTCCAGGCTGTGCAGCACGGCGCCGCTGGCCAGATCGATCACCCGCAGGCCGCAGCAACCGCCGGGTTGGTTCAGCTCGGCCAGGCGCTGATCGAGGGCGAGGCCATGGAACTGGGGCGAGCGCAGCTTGGAGAGGCCCACCACCGCGCAGCCAGCCACGAAGGCCAGGCCCCGGGCGAAGCCAGGCACGAAGCAGAGGGGCTGGAAGCGGCCGTCCTCGATCCAGCCGAGCTCGCCGCTGCCGGAGTTGAGCAGCCAGAGCCGGCCCTGGTGCCAGCGGGGCGAGTGCGGCATGGAGAGGCCATGGGCCACCACTGCGTTGCTGGGGATGTGGATCACCACGCCACCACCGCCGCGGTCGTTGCGCCAGCCGGCGGGGGCATCGCTGCCGCCGCAGGCGGTGGCCCAGGTGGGGATGCCGTCCTGCACGGCCACACCATTGAGATGGCAGCGGTCGTCGGCGGCAAGGCTGGTGATGAAGGGCGGCTGCCACACCGGCTTGAAGCTGCAGCCGCGCTCCAGGGTGGCCAGGCAGCTGAAGGCGGTGTTCACGAAGATCGGCACGCCATCGGCGCCGATCACCAGCTCATGGGCGTTCACATCGCCGGTGGTGAAGCTGGCGGCGGGCACGTAAAGGCGGTCGCCGCCCTCATGGGTGTGGCCGGGGGCGAGCAGGTTGTCGAAGCGCCAGATCTGGCAGCGGCCCGCCATCCAGAGACAATCGCCGTCGAGGGTGAGGCCCATCGGCCGATCAAACAGCCGCTCGTGCAAGCGCAGCGCCCCGTCCTGGCCGGTGCCGAGCAGGAGCAGGCGGTTGGCGCGGTAGGTGGTGAAGGCCACCGCGAGCTGGTGTTGAATCAGCCAGGCCGCGAGCGCCTCGGCGGCTTCCTGGGTAGAGGCGGAAGCAGCGGAAGGATCGATCAAGGGGCTGGTAACTTCCCTGACGCTGGCGGTAAGGCTGGCATCGGGGTTGGCAGCAGGGCTGGCGGTGGGGCTGGCAGGAGATTCCAGTGTCAGGCAGGCGGTTTCTGGAGGCTAGGGCGGGTGGGGCTGAGTGCAACCTGACGCCAATTCGTCAAGCAGTTGTGACGCATGACACGGCATCACGAACACTTGTTCAAAGTTGTTGCCTAGGGAAGCTCTGGGCAACAAGGCTGCAAGCGACACCTGGGCCCCCCAAATGTTTGCGGTGGCCTGTCTCGGTGCAGATCCAGTAAGAATCGGCCTGCTTTCTGCTCTTTCGAGCCATTTCCCCTG